>JBHJGM010000001.1:0-166993 GCA_050331815.1 Opitutales bacterium
GGTGCCCGCGAGCTGCTCCGGCTTGACGCCCTGCTCAAGTGCCGCGCTGATGTAAAAGGCCATCACCGGGATGACCGCGCCGTTCATGGTCATCGAGACCGAGACGCGGTCCAGCGGGATCTGGTCGAAGAGGATCTGCATATCCTCGACCGAGTCGATGGCCACGCCTGCCTTGCCGACATCGCCTACCACGCGGGGGTTGTCCGAGTCGTAGCCGCGGTGGGTGGCCAGGTCGAAGGCCACGGAAAGCCCGGCCTGTCCGGCGGCCAGGTTGCGGCGGTAAAAGGCGTTGGATTCCTCGGCGGTGGAAAAGCCCGCGTATTGGCGCACCGTCCAGGGGCGGAAGACGTACATCGTGGCGTAGGGCCCGCGCAGATAGGGGGGCAGCCCGGCGGAGTAATCCAGGTGCTCCATGCCCGCGTAGTCGTTTTCCGAATACAGTGGCTTTACCGGGATCTGCTCCATGGTGTCGTAGAGCAGGTCATCCAGCGAGCGCCCGGTTTCGTGCTGCACCTGCGTCTGCCAGTCGGCCAGGGCAGCCTCGGTGGTGGCACCGCGGCGGTTCTCCAACGGATCGAAGTCAAGGGTGGTGAAGTCAGGATTTTTCATCTGAAATTTCAACTTTCGCAGCTTGATTTTTGCGCGTTCGACACAAGGCAAAGCATACCGCAACTAGACCAAGCATTGTCGCAAAGGCACCAGGCTCGGGCACCGTCTGGGCCACGAAATTGTTCATGGAATAGGCCGTGTGGGCTACGCGAACCTCGTCTACCGCCGTAAATGATCCGTCAAAGTAGAAAGTGGAAAAAGTGATTGTAGAGATAGGAAAGCTCTGCTGGGTCACTCGCTCGCCAGCTCGAAAACCCTCAAAAACCACGTTGTCGCGGATAGCCGACGGGACGTTACTATACCAAGCCAGATCTACGCTCAAGGGGGTGAAAGGGGTGCTCGCGAACTCGGTGATAGTCAGAGGGGCTTGAACGGGTCCTCTCAAGAACTGCACATATGCGTCTCCAGGGGATGGCGTCACTCCCGGGTTCGTAGAGCTGGATGCATGTACCAGTCCATTGGGTGTGGAGAAAACGAAACCTGCCTGACTCCAAGAATCTATCCCCCTGCTTACAATAGAACTGCTTGCTGGGTCAAAGGTCACGGTCACGGGCCCGGCCCTGACCGTCGCAAAGACAAGGCTGGCTAGCACGCCGGATAGAAATGTGATCGTCTTGCTGCGCATTGATCTGGATGATTTGCATTAAACCGCGCCGACGAATTCGAGGTACTTGCGGACGATATCGTAGTTGTTGGAGCGAATGGAAATGAAGTCGTCCAGGCCGGCGGACAGGTAGGCGTCCTTGTGCTCACCGGGGTCACCCGCCAGGATGATTTTCACCCCGGGCTGCGTGGCCTTGAGCGCCTGGCAGAAAGCGGGTACGGCTTCGACGTAGGCGTCGTCTGTGGAGCAGATGGCGACCACTTTGGCTTTGGAAGTGGCGGCCTCCTTGGCGGCGACATGCGGGTCGTCCTGGCCTTTTGGATACAGGACTTCGAAGCCGCCCGTCTCAAAAAAGCCCCGGGTGAAATCGGCGCGTAGCTTGTGTCGGCGCAGCGGCCCGAGGTTGGCCAGGTAAAGCCGGGGGCCGTGTCCGTGCTTTTCGGCGTAAAAGCGGGCGGCTAGGCGCAGGCCTTCGAATTTTTGCGAAAGGCGTTTGAAGGGCAGGGCACTGACGGTTGCCTTGTCTTCGGGTTCGCCGCGCAGGCTTCGGCAGATCTCCCCAACCGAGGCACCCGCTGCGGCGGCTTCGATCATCGCGTTGATAGCCTCTGGACCGGTTTTCCCGGGGATTACAGACAGGCGGTTGAGCACCTCGGCGTCGCTTTGCACGTCGGCGGAAACACGAAACTCGCTGACGGCGCGGGCACGCTGTTCGCGCACCTTGGCGTAATCGGGCAGGTTGCTCTCGGGCGTGGGTTCGCTGAGATTCGGGAAGAGGTTGCAGCCGATCTGCACGTTGCGTCGCTGATCGTGCAGTTTTTCACGTCCGGCGGCAGTGGTGGCAATGCGATCCTGGACGAAACCCGTTTGCAGGGCCTCGAGCATGCCGCCTTGTTTTTCGACCTCCTGGAAGAGCGCCCAGGCCTGGCTAGCGACTTCGGCGGTGAGGTCCTCGATGAACCAGCAGCCGCCAGCGGGATCGACCACGGCGCGCAGGTCGCATTCCTCAGCCAGAATGATTTGCGTGTTTAACGCGATGCGGCGCGAGAAGGTATCCGGCACGCGAAAGATCTCGTCGAAAGCGCCCACATGCAGGCTGTCGGCTGCGCCGATCACGGCCGCCAGGGCCTCGGTCGTCGAGCGGAGCATGTTTACGTACGGGTCGACGATCGCCTTGTTGTAAAAGGTGGTGCGCGCGTGCAGGCGCAAACGGGCTGCTTCCGGGGAGCCGCCAAACGCCGTCACCACCTTATGCCAGAGCTGACGGGCGGCGCGCAATTTGGCTACCTCCATGAAAAACTGCGGGCCGACCGAGAGGGTCATGCGCGTCAGGGGGGCCGCCTGCGCGATGTCCACGCCGCGCTTGCCCAACTCACGAAAGGTCTCGACCGCCGAGCTCAGGGTAAAGGCGAGTTCCTCCACCGCACTGGCCCCCGCACTGACGTAGGGAAGGCCGCTCGGGTCGGCGACACGTAGCTGCGGCGCGTGCTGGTGATGGTACTGCATCAGCCAGGCCATCTCGGAAAACGCCTGCTCCAACGAGGATTCGAGACGTCCGGCCCGGGCCAGGATGCCGATCGGATCGGTGCCGAGACTGCCACGCATCGCTTGGGGATCGACGCCGGAAAACTTCAGGTGGGCATGCAGCAAAGAAGCGAAGGGCAGGGCACTGGCCCCGCACTGCACGTGCAGCGGCACGGCCGTTAGGTAGACCCCTTCAAAGGCCTTGGCCACGTCGCCGACGGTTGCGATGGAAACACCGCAGGCCCCGACTTCGCCATCGCGCGCGCCGTCCGGATCGACCCCGTTTTGCGTCGCGATGTCCAGCAGCAGATTGATCGCGTTTTGCCCGCGGTTGAGCGCGGCAAGAAGGGCCTCGTTGAACGCCTCGGGAGAGGAGCAGGGAATCTCTTGAGCGGCCTCCCAGGTTTCCTGCCGGTAGCCCAGCGCTTGCGTGCCTCTCAGAAAGTCGCCCTGGCCGGGGCCCGGACCTCCCAACAGACCTTTGGCCGCGGCATCCTCGCGCCGATAGATGGGCTGTAGCGTGATGCCCTCGGGGGTAGGTGTGAGCATCTTTTTTTCGAAAGGCGCACCTTTCAACAGGGCCTCGGCGGCTGATTTCCACTCATCGTAAGTGGGGGCCTGAAAGCCGTCGAGCAGCTTGGTGAAACCTTGACCGGTTTGAGGGGGAGAGGCTAAATCGCTCATCGTCAAATAGGTTCTAAAGCCGCCGGGCGGCCGAATTTTGGCCAAAAGCGTTCCTAATCTCAGCTTGATCGTCAATCTTTAAAAGATTTAGCCGAAAGAAATCTTGAAAACCCTGTAATTTTTCAGCTTAAGCAACTGTCCATAAGTTATTTAAAGCATATTAAAAAATTCTTTCAAGAACGGGTATTGACTTTAGAATTTCTTATATCTACCACTGCGCCATCCGCTTGAAATTTCATTGATTGAACCGTCATGATCACCAAGATTGACCACCTCGGAATCGCCGTTCGCTCGTTGGAGCAGACAGTCAACTACTATGAAACGGTGCTGGGATTGAAGTGCGAAAAGACCGAAGAAGTCGCCTCGCAAAAAGTGCGCACGGCGTTTTTCGACGTTGGCGGCACGCACCTGGAGCTGCTGGAGCCCACCGCGGAGGACAGCCCCATCGCCCAGTTTCTGGAGAAGCGCGGCGAAGGCATCCACCACGTGGCCTTTCGCACCGACGATATCGAGGGCCAACTCAAGCAGGCCGCCGATCAGGGCGCGCGTTTGATTCACGAGGTGCCCTTCGAGGGGGCGGCTGACAAGCTCGTGGCCTTTCTGCACCCGAAGTCGACGCATGGTGTGTTGACAGAATTCTGCACGCCGAAAGCCTGAACCCGATACTGCATGGACCATGCGGGCGGCCCGGGGTGTGCTCCGAGAACGGTCCACGGTCTGTCATCTAACCTTCATTACCATGGCGATTTCCAAAGATCTGCTGAACGAGCTCGAAGCCCGGCGTGAGAAAGCGCGCCTGGGTGGAGGCCAGGACAAGCTCGACAAACGTAAGGACAAGGGGCTGCTTTCGGCGCGGGAGCGCCTGGAGGCGCTGTTCGAGCCGGGCACCTTTCAGGAGTTTGGCATGCACGCCGAGCACGGCTGTCACGCTTTTGGGATGGAGAAGCGTTCGATGCCCGGCGACGGGGTGGTGACCGGGACCGGTTTTGTCCAGGGACGCCCGGTGGCGGCCTTCAGCCAGGATTTCACGGTTGGCGGCGGCGCGCTGGGGCGCATCCATTCCAAGAAAATTTGCGATCTGATGGACTACGCCTCGGAGGCCGGCATTCCCATCGTGGGGATCAACGACTCCGGAGGTGCCCGCATTCAGGAGGGCGTGGACTCGCTCGCGGGCTACGGCCAGGTGTTTTTCAAGAACGTCTACCTCTCCGGGGTCGTGCCGCAGGTGGCGGTCATCGCCGGTCCCTGCGCGGGGGGTGCGGCCTATTCTCCCGCGCTGATGGACTTCATTATCATGACGCAGGCCAACGCGAACATGTTCATCTGCGGGCCCAGCGTCATCAAGGCGGCGACCGGGGAAAACGCCACCCTGGAGCAGTTCGCCACCGCCGCGGCGCATTCAACGGTCAGCGGCAACGTGCACCTGGTCGCCAGCGATGACGCTCATGCCTGCGAACTGGCCGCGAAGCTTCTGTCCTTTCTGCCGCCCAACAACCTGCAGGATCCTCCGCACAATCCGAGCGAGAACCTGACCATCTCCCGCGACGAGAAGATGAACGACTTGGTGCCGGAGGATTCGAAGACGCCCTTCGACGTGCACGAGGTGATTTACCGGTTGGTCGACGACGCCGACTTCTTCGAGATCATGGCGGGTTTCGCGCCCAACATCGTGACGGGTTTTGCCCGCATCGAGGGAGTGATTGTGGGCATTATCGCAAACCAGCCCAAGGTGAAGGCGGGCACTCTCGACATCGACGCTTCCGACAAGGGCGCGCGGTTCATCCGCTCCTGCAACATCTACAACATCCCGGTGGTTACCCTGGTCGATGTGCCCGGTTTCATGCCCGGGCTCGCTCAGGAGCGCGGCGGGATCATCCGGCACGGGGCGAAGATGCTCTTTGCCTACGCCTCCTGTTCGGTGCCGAAAATCACCCTGATCATGCGCAAGGCCTACGGGGGCGCTTACCTGGCCATGTGCTCGGCGGACATGCGCGCCGACTTTGTTTTTGCCTGGCCCACGGCCGAGATCGCGGTGATGGGGCCCGAGGGAGCGGTGGGTGTACTTTATAAAAAAGAGATCGATGGCGCCGATGACCCCAAAGCCCGGCGCAAGGAACTCGAAAAGGAATATCGCGACAAATTTGCCTCGCCATACCAGGCGGCGGCCAATGCCATGATCACCGACGTGATCGAACCGGCTCAGACGCGCTCGACCATTGCGCTGGCCTTGCGCAACACCTTGTCCAAGCGCGTCACGCGGCCACCCAAAAAACACGGCAACATCCCTCTTTGATCCATGGCTGCTTCCGATTTTCCATCCAGCGCCGCGCTGCTGGCTTCGACCGGCGAAGACCTCTTGCTGGTCTTGCTGGGCTTTGGGATCGTGCTGCTGATCCTGGGCACGCTTTGGCTGATTACGTCCCTGGTCGGACGCATTTTCATCGCCCAGGAGAAGCGGCGTCTGGCCGAGGTGCCGCCGCCCCCCGAGTACGACTCAGCCCCGGAGCCATTGTTAATCGCCCCCCTGGTTGACCCGATCCCGGACGCGCATCTGATCGCGCTGGCGGCGGTGGCGGCGCAAATCGCGCTGAACCGGCCGGTGGCCATCCGTTCCATCACGCCGGCTTCGCGGGGTAACTGGGCCGCTGAGGGCCGCCGAGACATTCACTCTTCCCACCGTGTGCGCTAAAGCTGACTTCTTTTCATGAAACGACTTCGGATCACCATTGAAGGCAAAGTCTACGATGTTGAGGTAGATTTCCTCGACGAGCCGGCGGTGCCGACAACGCCATCGAGTCGCTTGGCTGGCGGCGTGTCGATGGCACCCCCTGCCAGCGCCGTACCTGCTCCCAGCGCCTCGGCACCCAAAGTGGCCGAGGATGGCGTCGTGCCCAGCCCGCTCTCCGGGACGGTGGTTTCGGTCGACGTGGCCGTAGGGGCCACGGTGAGCGAAGGCCAGCAGCTGCTGACGCTCGAGGCGATGAAGATGAACACCTTCGTCAATGCGCCCGCCGCCGGCATGGTTGAAGAGATTCTGACCGCCGCTGGCGACACGGTCGAAGAGGGACAGGGCCTCATCCGCATCAGCTGATTCAAAGGAGCGCGCCCGATGTCGGAGTTTTTTGAATTTCTGCAGGAGAGCGGCTTCGCGCGGCTCAGCATCTACAATGTCCTGATGTGGTTGATCGTGGCCGGTCTCTTTTACTTGGGCATCGCCAAAAAGTTCGAGCCGCTTTTGCTGGTGCCGATCGCCTTTGGGGCGCTGCTGGCCAACGTGCCCTCGCCGCTGATGGATCCCGAGCCGGCGCGCGAAAAGATTTTTTCAGAGGTCAGCGGGACGATCATCGATATCGATATCCGCGAAAACGATGTGCTGCGCAATTCGGACAAAGACGAGGTGGTCATCGAAATTGCCACCAACGCCTTTAGCGAAGAGGGCGAGCGCATCATCGAGGAAATCGAAATCGGCGACCTGGCCTTTGGCACTGTCGTCGACCTGTACGTACGCGAGGGCCAGCAAATTGCCGAAGATGACCCACTGCTGCGCATTCAGCCCGATGGCCGCGGCGGACTTTTCTACTACATTGAGAAGGGCATCGATCTGGAGATTTTCCCGCCCCTGATTTTCCTCGGGGTGGGCGCGCTGACGGACTTTGGGCCGCTCATCGCCAACCCGCGTATGCTCATGCTGGGCGCGGCGGCGCAGTTTGGCGTGTTCGCGACATTTCTGGGCGGATTGTTTATTTTTCGCACCTCGCAGGAAGCGGCGGCGGTCTCCATCATTGGAGGAGCCGACGGACCGACCTCCATCCTGCTAGCCAACAGCCTCGCGCCGGAATTGCTGGGACCAATCGCCGTGGCCGCCTACAGTTACATGGCGCTGGTGCCCCTGCTACAGCCCCCGATCATGCGCGCACTAACCACCGAGAAGGAGCGCCGAATCCGCATGACCTCGCTGCGCAAGGTGGGCAAGGTCGAGAAGCTGATCTTTGCCTGTATGGTCGCCCTGGCGTGCATCTTGATGGTGCCCGACAGTGCGCCCCTCGTCGGCATGCTGATGTTAGGCAACTTTTTGAAGGAGTCCGGCGTGACCGAACGCCTGACCAGGTCCGCGCAGAACGAAATTATCAACGCGGTCACCATCTTTCTCGGGGCCAGCGTGGGCATGACCATGACCGGCGAGCGCTTCCTAACGCTGGAAACCATCGGCATCCTCGGGCTGGGGGTGGTTTCCTTTGGCATCGCCACCGGCAGCGGCGTGCTCATGGCCAAGCTTATGAACAAGCTCTCGCCGGGCAATCCGATCAACCCACTGATCGGCTCGGCTGGAGTCTCCGCCGTGCCCATGGCCGCCCGCGTGTCTCAAGTCGAGGGGCAACGCGCCGATCCAAGTAACTTCCTGTTGATGCACGCCATGGGACCGAACGTGGCCGGGGTCATCGGCACCGCCGTCGCCGCCGGCATCTTCCTCGCCTACTTTGGCTGAAAGACTTTGCGATGAAACAGTCCTGTTCGAAATACCTGCTGAGTAGCTTTGTCCTAAGTGTCGCGGTGTTTTCAAGCATTGCGTCAAACTGCTATGCTGAATCGAAATCCCCCAATCCTGATTCAGAGGCCCAGGACCAAATTATTCAAACCGCTGAAGCTTTACGCTTATCCCTCCAATTAAGTGACTACGAAGCCGTCCAAAATTTAATGGTTCCTCAATGGCCTGTCGAAATACTGACCGACTATTTTGAGAATGAGGACGTGCGCTGGTACCTACCGAGGATTCGCGATACCCGGTTTTTTACTTACGTCGGCCAACGCGACGCCTATGCCATGCTTACCAGCGACGGCAATAAACGTATACCCTTGCTGCTGCAAAAACGTGAAGGACAGTGGAAGATACTCGCTTCTTTAAGACATGTTGAAGAGACGACGTCACCGGATTTTCTGACTTCAGAATTACTCGGGACATTTATGCAGATTCGCGGGGGGCCTGCGCCTCTGCCTGAGACCTTGGATAAGCCCGAATCAAAACCTTTAGTGACTTTGGCCTTAGCGATGCAAGCAGCTTGGCAAGATAAAGACTATGATGCTGCTTCAACGCTGCTGACGAGTCATTGGCCGCCGGATATGCTTGCTTTTTATCGCAAGTTACTCGTCGAGACGAATTCTAACGATGGCCTTGGGTTTCTGCTTGAAGCTAATGCGCCTGTATACGTCGGCATTGATGAGCCGTGGGCAATGGTAGGGTTTCTTCCAGAGGGTGAAACCAATCTGCAGAAAATGAGGGCCCTGACTTGTTACAAAACTACTGAAGGTTGGACGGTTTTTGCAGACCTCGGAAACTTAGAAAGATTACTGGCGAAGTCTGAAGCGGTTGGTCCTCTTTTCAAAAAAGCTGATGATATCGCACAACAAACCTCTACAGAAGCGACGGAGGCCGTTGCTCTGAACAGCACTAATCTGCCAGCTGTATATAGTTCAGGTATCCTGCCGGATAAGTCGATGATGGTGCTTCTGCTTGAGGCCAATAACTCGTTTAAGAAAGGACATCTAACTCGAGATTCGATTAAGGACTACGAGAGCGGAACCTGGCAGTTGCAGGGCATGGAATTGCTCCTGACGACCGATAATGGGAAAACGCCCGCCACGATTATTGAGTTTTCTGGTTTAGGGATGTCAGTTCGGTTTTCAGACGATGACCCTGTTTTTTTGAGCCGCCACCGCGACACTGCCGCAGGTTTGCTCAGGAATCGTTTAGAAGAACATCCGTCTGAAGACTGACTTCAGTCCCGCCGCAAAGACTTTCAAAAATGACGCAGACATTCGCAGAGATGACGGCTGATGAGGCTGCCGCCCTCATCCAAAACGGACAGACCATCGGCTTCTCAGGCTTCACACCCGCCGGAGCGGCCAAGGTGATTCCCAAGGCCATCGCGGCCCGGGCGCGCGCGGAGCATGCCGCCGAGCGAGCCTACAAGGTCAACGTCGTAACCGGTGCGTCCACCGGGGACTCGCTTGATGGCGAACTGGCCCGCGCGAATGCGGTTGGCTGGCGCACTCCGTATCAGTCCAACAAGGACATGCGTGCGAGCATCAACCGTGGCGACACGCGCTTTTTCGACATGCACCTGTCGCTGCTGCCGCAGTACGTGCGCTACGGGTTTCTCGGCAACCTGGACTGGGCGATTGTCGAGGCCTGCGACGTGACCGAGCAGGGCGAAATCGTTTTGACCACCTCCGTTGGGGCGACCCCCACCTTTTGTTCGACCGCCTCAAAGATTCTGGTCGAGCTCAACGAATTTCACCCGAGCCGGCTGCGTGGGCTGCACGATATTTATGAGCCGGCCAATCCGCCGCTGCGGCGCGAGATTCCCATCTACCGCGCCGACGACGCCATCGGGCGCGAGGTGATCAAAGTATCGCCCGAAAAAATTGTTGGGATCGTCCGCACCAATGAGGAAGACGAGACCGGGGCTTTTAACGACCCCGACGCTGTAACCCTGCAAATAGGCGACAACGTGGCGCGTTTTTTGGCCGGTGAGATCCGCGCGGGACGCGTTCCCAAGGAGTTTCTGCCGATTCAATCGGGCGTGGGCAACGTGGCCAACGCCGTGCTGGGGGCCATGGGCGCGCACCCGGACATCCCCGCCTTTCAGATGTACTCAGAGGTGATTCAGGATTCCGTGGTCGCGCTGATGGAGCAGGAGCGCATCCGTTTTGCCAGCGGCACCTCGATCACCGTCTCGCAGGAAGTACTCAAGCGCATCTACGACAACATTGGCTTTTTCAAGGACCGCATACTTTTGCGGCCGCAGGAGATTTCGAACAATCCCGAGATTGTGCGCCGCCTCGGTATCATAACCGTGAATACAGCCCTCGAGGTCGATGTCTTCGGCAACGTCAATTCGACCCACGTGATGGGCCGCAGCATGATGAACGGCATTGGCGGCTCGGGCGACTTTACCCGCAATGCCTACATTTCCATTTTCACCTGCCCGTCTCTGGCGAAAAAAGGGGCGATTTCACCGATTGTGCCGCATGTCTCGCACATCGACCACAGTGAGCACTCGGTCAATGTGATCATCACCGAGCAGGGCGTTGCCGACCTGCGCGGCAAGGCACCGCACGAGCGGGCGGAGGCGATTGTGAGCAATTGCGCTCATCCGGACTTCCGCGAGGAACTGCGCGCCTACTACGCCACCACCCTCGACGGTCACACCCCGGAAACGCTCCAGTGCGCCTTCGCCATGCACCAGCAGTTCCTGAAAACCGGCAACATGCGCGGGGTCAACTTCTCCGAGTTGCTCAACGCGGACTGACGCCTCTTTATACTGCGCCGAATTGGAGCGTAGGGTGGCGGGTGCTCTGGGTACATCGGCGGCATCCATCGTGTGCAAAAAAAACTGCATTCGTTTTGTTTTGCCGATTGACACGAAAATAAATTCGCGAATTGTATGTCGCGAAGACTGCCTCTATCTTTTGCCATGACACAACTGATTCAAGAACAATTCGACAGCATGACGCAGCGACTTGCGCGTAATGGCTCGGGCCGCGCGGCCCCCGAGGTGGCGGTTGCCGCCGGTGATGGAATTGGCCCGGAGATCCTCTCGGCCACCTTGCGGATTCTGGGAGAGGCGGGCGCTCGTCTCGACCTTCGCCCGATCGATATTGGCGAGTCCGTGTACCGCGCGGGTCATTCGTCGGGCATTTCCCCAGAGAGTTGGGAGGCGCTCAACGAAACCGGCTTGCTGCTCAAGGCTCCGATTACGACGCCTTCCGGCGGAGGTTACAAGAGCCTGAACGTTTCCTTACGCAAAACCTTTGGGCTCTTCGCCAACGTACGCCCCTGCCGGGCTTATGCGCCAGCGGTCGCCACCAAACACCCGGGCATGGACCTGGTTATCATTCGCGAGAATGAAGAAGACACTTACGCCGGGATCGAGCACCGCCAGACCGCGGAAGTCACCCAGTGTTTGAAGCTTATCACGCAGCCGGGCTCCGAACGTTTGTGTCGCTTCGCATTTGACTATGCGCGCTCCCAAGGCCGCACCGACGTCGCCTGCTTCATCAAAGATAACATCATGAAGCTCACCGACGGCCTTTTCTATAAAGTCTTTGACGAGATCGGGGCCACCTATGACGACGTCCGGCGGCAGCGTTACATCATCGACATCGGAACCGCTTTGTTGGCCGACCAGCCCGAGCGCTTCGATGTCATCGTCGCGCCCAACCTTTACGGCGATATCCTTTCCGACGTGGCCGCCCAGCTGACCGGGTCCGTGGGTCTCGGCGGTTCGGCCAATCTTGGCGAAGGCTTCGCCATGTTTGAAGCGGTGCACGGCTCGGCTCCCGACATCGCAGGCCAGGATAAGGCCAACCCGTCCGGCATCCTGCAGGCAGCCATCATGCTTTTGAGCTACGTGGGGCAGGATGACGTGGCCGAGGTCGTTGAAAAGGCCTGGCTGCGCACGTTGGAAGACGGGCTGCACACTGTCGATTTGCACTCGAGTTCCTCCGGTGAGCTTCCCGCTGTGGGTACGCAGGGCTTTGCCGATGCCGTGATCGAACGCTTGGGCAAGGGCCCGCTACAAATGCAGCTCTCGCGCGGCCTGCGTGGCTTGCGCCCCATCGAACCTCAGGAAAAACCGGCATCCGAAGCACCGCGCCCATACAAGGAAACCGTCGGTGTGGATGTCTTTCTCGATTGGAACTGCGAAAGCCGCGCCCCCGATGCGCTGGCCGCCAAGCTCAACGCGATTGCCGGCGATGGTTTGGTACTCAAGATGATCACCAATCGTGGCGTGAAGGTCTGGCCTCAGGGCAATCCGCGCACCTTTTGCACCGACCACTGGCGTTGCCGCTTCGTCAGCGAACTCAAGGACGGCAGCATCCGGCATCGGCAGATCGTCAGCCTTTTGCAGCGTATCGACGAAGCCGGGCTCGACTTCATTAAGACCGAGCACCTGTGCACCTTTGATGGCGAGCGTGGCTATTCCCTGGGCCAGGGCGAGTAACAAGCCGCCCGGACAAAAGCTTTTTGTTCAGGAATCAGCAAAATGCAGAGTGTGGACAGCCACTCTGCGACAGTCAGGAAAACAGGACGGGCTCACCGGTTTCGGTGAGCTCGTTCGCTTTTGTACCGGTGAGTATGTCGAGGTAGCGCGCTGGCGCCTCGTCGCACCATTGGCGAAACCGCGCGGTGATTTGCGCATCGGGCCGCAGTTCGAGCGCGCCCAGATCGAGCTGCCCCACGTTTTGCCAGTGCGCGAGACCGGCCCGGGTGGCGTCCAGAGCGTTGGCGCGCTGCTCGAAATGCCCTTCGACAGGCATCAAAATAGTGGGCTTGCCCAGGTAGGCGGCTTCGCAAACCGCCTCGAAGCCGGCCGTCGAAATCAGCGCGCTGGACTCGGCCAGGGCCTCCAAGTAGCGCCTGCCGTGGATGCGCTCGCGGGTGACGTTGTGCGCCTGCGGTTTCAGGGACTGATTTTCGAACCCCGAAAAGCAGCGCACCCGCATCTGCGGGAAGTCGCCGCTGGCTCGCTCCAAATCGCGCACGTAGCCAGGATTGAGCAGGTAGGCGACCACCGGACCCTCCCGCGTGGTTGTGCAACGGCGCGCATCCGCCCGCAGCAAGGGCGGGAGCACCTCGATGCCTTTGTGCTGGGTCGGCGGCAGCGGGCGAAACGAAAGCGCGATGCGCTGGGTGCGCCCGCCCACCAGTTCGATCAGTCCCAGGGTCGAGCGCCGCTCAACCCAGTTGCCCGGTGGTAGGACGAAGTCCGGATGCTGCAGCAAAAACTGGTGGCCCAGGCTGAAAACCGGCGCCGGGGCGGTGTGCAGTTGAAACCAGCTCCCGGCCACCGGCTCGAAGAAGTTGAGGATGCGGTCGGGCCGGTATTCGCGCAAGCAGGCACCCACGTCCCGAAAACCACGGTGCAGGGCTGGCAGGTCGCGCAGAAATCGCGCCGTGGTTTTTGCGTGGGTCAGGCCCCGGCCTCTGCAGAAGCTCAAGGCGGGGGCCCGGTACGTTTGCAGGCGCCCGGCGAAGGCCCGCAAAGCAAATTCTGGAAGCTCCCGGTTGTGAGGCAGACCCACGCACACCCGCGAAACCGTGTGGCCGGCCTGCTCGAGCATCTGCTGCAAGCTGATGGCCTGGGTCAGGTGGCCACGGCCCTCGCCCTGGACGAAGAAAACGAAATTCATTCAATGACTGTCTGGCAGCGTCGGTGCGTCAGGGCTGCGCCATGGCTCGTCCGGCCAGATAGCCGGTAGTCCAGGCCGCCTGAAAATTAAAGCCGCCGGTGATTGCATCGATGTCAAGCACTTCGCCCGCCAGATATAAATTCCGGCAGAGGCGGCTCTGCATCGTGCGAAAGTCGATTTCCTTCAGGGCCACGCCGCCACAGGTGGTGAATTCCTCCTTGTAGTTGCTCTTGGACGAGACGGTGAATCCGCAGTCGCTGACCTGCCGGCAGAGCGCCCCGTGCTGCTCGCGCGAAAGCGTGGCCCAGGGCCGGGATTCTTCGATACCGGCGGATTCCACCAGGCGCGACCAGAGCCGCTGCGGCAGTTCGGGGGCCGGCCCGTTGGCGACACGCTTCCTAGGATTGGTCCGCTTGATCGCCTCGATTTTCTGCGAGACCTGTTTTTGGGTGTCCTGGCCCAGCCAGTTGATCTTCACGTCAAACTGGTAGCGGCGCTCGGCCAACTCGCGCGCTCCCCAGGCCGACAGGCGCAGCACCGCCGGCCCGCTCAGGCCCCAGTGAGTGACAAGCAGCGGCCCGCGCTCGCACAGGCTCGCATCCTCGACACGTGCCTCGGCTTTCGGCACGGATAGACCGGCCAGGCCCTTCAGGCGCTTGTCCTTGACGACAAAGGTAAACAGCGATGGCACCGGCGGGGTGATGGTGTGGCCCAACTCCCTGGCGATGGACAGACCCTTTGAGGCGCGGTTGCCCCCGGTGGCCAGCAGCAGCTTATCCGCGTGGATCGAGCTGCCGTCGGTTAAGCTCAACAAAAACCCACTGGAGCTGCGCTCGATCGCCTCGACCACGCCGAGGTTTGTTTTGACCGTGACTCCCGCCGCCTGGGCGGCGTCCTTGAGGCAGTCGGCGATGGTGGCCGAGGAATCCGTGGTCGGAAACATCCGGCCGTCTTCCTCAGTTTTCAGGGGCACGCCGCGCTCCTCGAAAAACCGCACCGTGTCCTCGGGCTGAAAGTGATGGAAGGGCCCAAGCAATTCCCGGGCACCGCGCGGGTAGGCTTTCACGAGCTCGCGCGGGTCGAAGCAATGATGCGTGACGTTGCAACGCCCGCCCCCGGAGATGAGCACCTTCCCCAAAACCTTCGGGCCGCGCTCCAGGATGGTGACCGTGCAATCGGGATTTTCCCGCGCGCAATGTATGGCGGCAAAGAAGCCCGCCGCGCCGCCACCGGCGATCACCACCGAATGCCCTGTCATGTCGCCGTTTATTTTACGGTCACCGTCTGCGAGGCCAGTTCGGCGTCCAGGGTGAATTTAACGGCCTTCCACTCGGGCGGGCCAAAAGTGCCCCGGGCGTTGTTGGAAAATCCGTAACGCTCGGTCGGTACCCCGACGAAGTTTGTATCGAGTTTAAAGTTTTTGTTGCGGTCGTGAAAGACCGCCAGGGCGTACGTCCCGTGGGGGATGTTGGTGAAGAGCACGTGGCCTTTTTTATCCTTGGCCGGTGCCACTCCGCGTCGGAAAGGTACCTTGGGGAAATCGCCCTCAAGGCTGAACAGTGCAAAGCAGACCTGCCCGGTGCTGTCCTTGAGGCCGTCCGCGCTGACCAGCACGTTGGATGTTTTGGCCTTGGGCTTGGGCAGTTCCTTCGGGGCCGGTGACACGTAGTGATCGTCGACGTCCTTCGGCGGTTCCTTGGCTTTTAGCACGGCGGCGGTCATCAGCAAGGCGGTGGTGGCGGCGAGCAGGCGGATCACGGAATCCGGCAGCGGGAGTATTTTTGCAAAAGCGAAGGAGGAGAGGGTCATCGTGCGTTCGAAGATTACCGTGTAGCAGAAATTCCGCCTCCGCGAGTGGGCGCGGTCAGTTTTTGACGGCAAAAAACCGGTCGAGTTCGCGGTCCATCAGCTCGATCGCATCTGCAACAGGAAGGGGATCGCCGTTCCAGGGGACCGAGGTAGCCAACGTCTCGCCTTGCTCGCTCACCAGGATCAAAGCCGGCAACGAAATGGCGTCATGAGACAGAACCACCGCATCGTGGGCATTCGACCTGTCGTTGGCAATCAGCCAGGGCATTTCCAGATTGCGCGTAACGTTTTCGTGCAGCACCTGCCGGGGTTCGTGGCCGACGTACAGCAGCTCAAAGGCCGGGTACGTTTCCTTCCATCTGGGGTAGACGCCCAAAAGTTGCTGGATGGCCGAGAAGTCCTCGCTGCGCGTGGCGTCCGCATGCACCAACAAGATGGCCTTTGCGCCGCGTAAGGGGGCCTGCACAAGCTTGCGTTCCATCGCGCCATCGAAACGAACCACGCGCTCGTTCAAAGCCCGGGTCACTCTTCCGTCCGTGGGCACGCCAGCGAGCAGGATCAGCCGCGCGCGCTCCACGATGTCGGTCTTGTTCGGAGGGCAGTTGAATGCGCGCGACGTCTGATAATCCAGCAGCACCAGCACATCGGGATACACCTCGGCCAGGCCCATGATTTCACCCGCTGCTACATCGCGAATGTGGCGTCCACTTGACGTGTGGATAGCATGTGGCTCGAGCAGCTTGACCTGCAGGGGCCACAGCAGCGGGTAGTCGCGAGCCAGGGTCGGGAAATCGAGGTCGTCCGGTGCAAGGTCCGGCTGGCGCGGGTCGCTTTGCTCACCGCAGCCAGTCATCAGAAACAGGCCCAGGCAAACTCGAAGCAACGTGCAAATGGTTGGATGCATCAGCTCGGTTCCTTCAGGCTTTGGAGAGCGCTTCTTGCATTGGAGATGCCGGAGCGCCGCCTTGCGCATTCGCCTGCGCCGCCGCAAACGCCTTCAGTCGGCAGTCGGCCCAGAAGGCACCAAAGGGCACTAGCGAAGCGAAAAAAACCAGCCAGCCCAGCGGCCAGGTCAAGGGGCTGGTTCGTTTCGCCCAGATGAGCACCCCACACAGCGCGATGAAAAGCAGCCCATGCACCATGCCGACCACTCGTACGCCCAGATCCCAGCCTGCGCCGTATTTCAAGGGCATCGCCAGGAAGAGCAGCAGCAGGTAGGACACCCCCTCACTCAGGGCGGTGACCCGTAGCCAATGCAGGGCGCGTGCGCCGGTTAGTCTCGTACTCATGAGTTCTAGAAACAGCTCAAATACCTGGCGGGGTCAACGAGGAGCGCTCCGCACATGGTTGAAAAAAAGGTATCATGGGCGTCCACTTTAACTTGTCACAGAACGTAAAATTTGTTTTAATGACTAACTTTACCAAGAAACCAAAGTATATCCACCCTTTGCCAGGAGCTACAAATGGCACTCTACCAAAACATTGTTGAATCCGTTGGGCGCACGCCACTGATCAAGCTCAACCGCGCTGCCGCCGGGCTCGAAGCCGACATCTACGTCAAGTGTGAGTTCTTCAACCCGCTCTCCAGCGTCAAGGACCGCATCGGCTACGCCATGATCGACGCCGCCGAAAAAGACGGCAAATTAAAAGCCGACAGCGTCGTGATCGAGCCGACCTCCGGTAACACCGGCATCGCCCTTGCTTTTGTCTGCGCCGCCCGCGGCTACCGCTGCATTCTGACCATGCCGGAAACCATGTCGCTGGAGCGACGTATTCTGCTGAAAATGCTTGGGGCTGAAATCATTCTCACCCCCGGACCCAAAGGCATGAGCGGAGCGATTGCCCGCGCCCAGGAAATCCTCGACGAGTTCAAGGAGCTCGGCTTCATGCCGCAGCAGTTTGAGAATCCGGCCAACCCGGCCGTGCACCGCGCCACCACTGCCGAGGAAATCTGGTCCGACCTTAAGGGCGACATCGACTTCTTTGTTTCCGGCGTGGGCACCGGAGGTACGATTACCGGCGTTTCTGAGGTGATCAAGTCCCGCAAGGCGCTGCACACGGTGGCCGTTGAGCCGGTCGACAGCCCGGTCATCTCCGGAGGTCAGCCCGGTCCGCACAAAATTCAGGGTATCGGGGCCGGTTTCATCCCGCGTAACCTCAACACTGAGATTGTGGACGAGGTCATTAAGGTGACCAACGAGGACGCTTTCAAAACCTCGCAGGACGTAGCCCTATCCGACGCCATCTGCGGCGGCATCTCCACCGGAGCGAACATCTGGGCCGCCATTCAGGTTGCCAAACGCCCGGAAGCTGCCGGCAAGAAAATCGTCACCATCGCCTGCTCGGCGGGCGAGCGCTACATCTCGACCGCTCTGGCCGAACGCGCCCGCGAAGAGATGGCCACGGCCACTGCCTGAGTTGACGCAGCCTTTATTTACTTTGCAGGCGGGCAACGCAAAAGCGTCGTCCGCCTTTTTCTTGGATCCGCAAATGATGCAACTTGCATGGCGCAAGGGCCTCTTGCATCCTGTGAAGCAAGGTGTGCGCTCGGTATTCAATAGTGGGCCCGAATTTGTAAACGATTTGCCGGCAGCTGGATGCGTGTTTTTTGGGTGCGTTGCCAAACAAAAAATCGCGCGTGGCACGCCTCTTTCAATCCGCAGCCATGCCTAACAACAAAAATGGAGCCGGACCGACGCTCGTCTGGTTCCGACGTGATTTACGCATCGACGACAATGCCGCCTTGGCAGCCGCGGTTGAACGCGGTGAACCCATCCTGCCGGTCTACATCTGGGCACCCGAAGAAGAAGGAAACTGGCCCTTGGGAGCGGCAGCGCGCTGGTGGACCCACCATGCCCTGCAAAGCTTGGGCGACGCGCTGAAAGCTCAGCAGATGACGCTCGTCGTCCGGCAGGGGGTGTCACTTGAGTGTCTGCGGGCGCTGGTTGAGGAAACGGGTGCTGAAGCGGTGTATTGGAACCGTCGCTACGAGCCCGCGATTCGCGAGCGTGACGGCGGTATTAAAAAGGCGCTGACCGACGATGGCCTGGATGCCCGTAGCTTCAACAGTCACTTGCTGTACGAGCCGCACACTGTGGAAAATAAAAGCGGCAAGCCCTTTCAGGTTTTTACGCCGTTTTGGAAGGAAGCCTCCTCCACCGAGTACCCCGCACCCATCACTGTCGACCTGGGCGGCTTAGGCTCGCCCAAGCCGTATCCAGATTCCAAGGACATCAGCGACTTGGACCTGCTGCCTAAGGAAAACTGGGGCCAGGGCCTGGCAGAATTTTGGGACCCGTCCCTGCAAGGCGCCGAGGATCGCCTGCAGGCCTTCCTGAAAGAGGCGGTGATGGACTACGGCGACGCCCGTAACCGCCCGGACATTGATGGATCTTCGCGCTTGTCGCCCTATCTGGCGCATGGCCAGTTGGGGCCCCGGCAGGTAGTCGCGCGCACGCTCGAGGTCGGCGACGAACGCGCCAAGGGGATTAAAAAGTTCATCGCCGAAATCGGCTGGCGCGAATTTTCCTACCACCTATTGTATCATTTTCCGGATACGCCCGATGAGCCCTTGCGCGCCGAGTTCGCGCACTTTCCCTGGGATGACGACAAGGACCTGCTGAAGGCCTGGCGCAAGGGCCGCACCGGCTACCCGCTGGTGGATGCTGGCATGCGTCAGCTGTGGCAGGTTGGCTGGATGCACAACCGTACCCGTATGAACGTTGCCTCGCTGCTGGTGAAACACCTGCTGCTCCCCTGGCAGGAGGGCACGCGCTGGTTCTGGGATTGCCTGGTTGACGCCGACCTGGCCAACAACACTCAGGGCTGGCAATGGGCGGGCGGCTGCGGAGCCGATGCCGCGCCGTACTTTCGCATCTTCAATCCGATGATGCAGGGCGATCGCTACGACCCGCAGGGCGACTACATCCGGCAGTATGTGCCTGAGCTGGCCGAGCTGCCTAAGAGCGTCATCCATCAGCCCTGGGAAGCCAGCGAATCCCAACTGGGGGCGGCGGGCGTCGAACTCGGCAAGGATTACCCGCGGCCGATCATCGACCATAAGGCGGGGCGTGAACGCGCACTGGAGGCGTTTGAAAAGCTGAAGGAGCGGCGCTCGGCGTGAGGGTTGCCATCACGGGCGGAACGGGTCTGGTGGGCCGGGCCCTGGTCAAAACGTTGCGTGCGCGCGGTGACGACGTGGCCATCATCTCTCGAAGCGAGGCGGCGGACGTCATCACCTGGGATATCGGGCGTGGGCTGATCGATGAAACCGCTCTGGAAGGCTTCGATGCGATCGTCCACCTGGCGGGCGAAAACATCGCCGCCGGGCGCTGGAACGCGGCACGCAAGCAGCGCATTTACGACAGCCGCATCGAATCGACCAGGCTGCTCGTCAAGACCGTCGAAAAGCTGGCCCAACGGCCCTCGATTTTTGTTTCGGCCTCGGCGGTCGGTTATTACGACCCGGGCCCACACACGGAGATACTGACGGAGGCCACTCCGGCCGGTTCGGGCTTCTTGCCTGAAGTCTGCCGGGACTGGGAAGCCGCCTCAGAACCGCTCGAAGCACTCGGGGTGCGCCGTTGTCTGGGCCGAATCGGTGTTGTCCTCAGCCGCGAGGATGGCGCGCTCAAAAAAATGCTGCTGCCCTTCAAGCTAGGGCTGGGCGGGCCGCTTGGGCATGGCCACCAGCGATTTCCCTGGGTGCATCTGGATGATTTGGTGGCGGCATTCTGCTTCTGTCTGGACGTGGAGGCGGCACAGGGCCCATACAACTTTACCGGTCCCGAGCCCGTCAGCATGAAGCAGTTTGCCCAGGCCATGGGCCGTGCTTTGAAGCGCCCGGCGGTGTTGCCGGTGCCTCAGTTCATGCTCAAACTTGTGCTTGGAGAAATGGGCGAAGAACTGCTGATGGCGGACTTCCCCGTGGTGCCTCGGCGTTTGCAGGATGCTGGGTTCGAGTTTCGCTTCAAGACGATTGACGCCGCCCTGGCGGATCTGCTCAACAACAAACAATGATGCCTGCCGAGAGTACCTCTCCCACCGATGTGCTGATCGTTGGTGCTGGCATTGCCGGGCTGACTACGGCCCGCGAACTGCAACGCGGCGGGCTGACGGTTCGCCTGCTCGACAAGGGGCGCGGCTTTGGCGGACGCATGGCGCACCGTAGAGGGGAGGGCGTCGCCTTCGACCACGGGGCGCAATTTTTCACGGTGCGCGATCCGGCTTTTCAGGCGATTGTAGACGCATGGCTGGAGGCGGGTGTGGCGGACGAATGGCATCGCCTGCCGCCTACGCAGGCCCACCCGCAGCCGCTGATTCGCTACCGGGGCACGCCGGCCATGACGGCTCCAGCCAAGTTTCTGGCCGAGGATCTGGACGTCCGGCGCAGCACACGCGTGGAGTCAGTCGCCTACAGTGAAACTGGCTGGAGTGCCTTGACCGAATCCGGTGAGCGCTTCCATGCCACCTGGCTCATCCTCACCATGCCCCCGCCGCAAGCGCTAACGCTGCTGGGAGATGAAAGCCTGGGCAAGTTGCCGGAAGCAGATGCAGCCTTTCTTCGGGAGGTGCACTATGAACGCACGCTTGCTTTGCTTGTTGCCTTAAACGGTCCGAGTGCGTTGAAGGCGCCCGGCCTGCGCAAGGGCGACCTGGATGAACCGCTGGAACTGGTTGCGGACAATTACCTGAAAGGCGTCTCACCCGCGCCAGGCGCGCTCACGATTCACGCCTCGAATGCGTATTCAGAAAAACACTACGACAGCCCGGACGATGTCCGCATCCCGCCCCTGCTGGATGCCGCCCAGCCGTTTTTCGGCGATTCGGCGGTGGTCGAGGCGCGGGCGCATCGCTGGGGTTACGCCACGCCGCTGAACCGGCCGCATCCGGATCGCGGGATCGTTGTGCCTGAGTTAAAACTCGCCCTGGCTGGCGACGCGTTTGGCGGTGCACGCGTGGAGGGGCCGGTGCTTTCCGGGCTGGCGGTCGCCGCGCGGCTCCGGCAGGCAAGCTGATTTGCCGCTTGCGCCCGCAAGGGCTTCGGGAGTTGCTGGAGGTTTCATGGCGATCGAGTGGTACCACATCTTGCCGCTGCTGGCGGGCTTGGCGTATGCGATGTCAGCGGTCTGCTCCAAGCGCGCCCTGGTCGAGGGAGCCGGGATGATGCGGCTGATCGTGGCCACCAACGGGTTCACCGTGCTGACAATCCTGTTGCTTCTCTTCATACAGGAGGCGCAAGTGGATTGGAGTCAGTGGGGGTATCCGGTGATGGCGGGCGTCACCTTTTTTGGCGCACAAAGCTGCACCTTTTTGGCCATCCGCTTTGGCGATGTATCGATTCAAACCCCCATCATGGGCACGAAGATTGTCTTCGTCGCGCTGGCAGTTTCGCTCTTCGGTACGGCGCTGGTGGATACCCTGCTGTGGCTTTGCGCCTTCATTTCGGCGGCGGCGGTTTTTCTACTGGGGTTTTCAGGCTGGGGGCGCCCAAAGGAGACCGTGATTTCGATTGTCCTGGCGCTGGCGGCATCGCTTGCCTTCACCGCCGCCGACTTTCAAATGGCCAGCAACACTACTAAGTTTAGCACGGCACTCGCACCGTTCCTGTTCGAGAAGTTGGTGGACAACGCGTTGCTCTCGCTTGAGTTTGTGTAGTTCTTTAAAGGAGGGCTCACGGACCAGCCACGCAAGAGCGTCAGCTGGTTTCTGGCGGGGGCTGGCTTCATGGCGCTACAGGCGCTGATTTTTTGTGGGTCGATCAGCAGTTTCGGTCAGGAGACCGCCACCGAGCAAAACATCATCTATTCAGCGCGGGGGTTTTGGAGCATCCTGCTGGTGTCGGTCTTCAGCGGCTTTTTCGGCAACCTTGAGCAGCACGTCACGCCAAAGATCCTGGTCCAGCGTCTGGTTGGGACGAGCCTGCTGTTGGTGGCGATCCTGCTGGTGCTCACACGGTAGTTTTTTCATGCGAGCAGTGGTGCAACGGGTCCGGGCAGCCCAGGTAAGTGTCGAGGGCAGCGTGGTCGGGCAGATCGACGCTGGCCTGCTGGTTTTTATCGGCGTGCAGGAAGGCGACACGGAAGCCGCCGGCGACTGGCTGGCGAAGAAGATTGCCGGGCTGCGCGTCTTCGATGACGTCGAGGGACGCATGAACCTGTCCCTTTTGGACATCCCTGAGGCATCGGCCCTGGTCATCAGCCAGTTCACGCTCTTTGGCACCACGCGCAAGGGCTACCGCCCGTCCTTTAACCGAGCTGCGGAACCCGAACAGGCAAAAGCGCTCTACCTACGCTTTGCCCAGACCCTGGAGGCACTCTTGGAACGGCCGGTGCCAACGGGGCGTTTCGGCGAGTACATGCGCATTGATGCCCAAAACGACGGTCCGGTGACCCTCTGGTTCGATACCAATAACAAAGACCTCTAGCCGTTTTGCTTTCTCATGCCTGAATCCAAGGTCCTGCCGCCGGAGTATTTTCTCAGCCCCACGGTTGATCTGGCCCGCGCGCTCCTGGGCCAGCATCTGTGCCACGCGGACAATGCCGGTCGCGTCGAGCGCTGGCCGATCGCTGAAGTCGAGGCCTACGACGGCAACGGCGATCTGGCCTGCCATGCCGCCAAAAACAAAACGCCGCGCAACGCCATCATGTTCGGCCCGCCCGGAAACTGGTACGTATACCTTTGCTACGGGGTGCATTGGCTGCTTAACATCGTAGCCGGTCCCGAGGATTTTCCGGCGGCGGTGCTGATTCGCGGCGCAGGCGGGCGCTTCGGCCCGGGACGCCTGACTCGGGCCATGGGCATCGATGGCCGGTACAACACTCTCGCCGCGCGGCCGGAAACGGGCTTGTGGATCGAATCCAGCGGCCTACAGGTGGAAGCCAAGGACGTCGAAATTACACCGCGGATCGGTATCAACTACGCGGGCGAGGAATGGATTCGCAAACCCTGGCGATTCATCTGGAACCGCGAGCCCTCCCAGTGGACCGTACGTGAAGGAACGCCGGCCATCTGGCGTCCAGCGCGTTGACATCCCCGCCTGATATTGAGAGACTTTTATTTTCCTCTACGGCTCATGTCAGCCGCCTCCCCGATTTATTTGCCATGATGATTTTTCGGAGTGTTCGCCGCCTGTCCTGGATTCCGGCCCTCAGTTTCATTTTCTTTTGCGGCAGCGGTGATCTCCCTGGCGCCGATTCACGCATCCTGCTCAGCAGCGGCGGCAGCGTTACGGGTGACTTGCTGAAGGAGCATCCCGACCGTGTCATTGTCGATCTGGGTTTTACCGTACTGACCATCCCGCGCGAGGTGGTGACGGCAGTGGAGGTGCTCGATGGCAGCGGCGAGGTGCTGACCTCCGACGCTGTCGAGGCGCAGTTGTATCAGGTGGGCGGTTTCGGCGCGGATCAGGGCATCAAGGAACTCGCCGACAACCTGGGCGAGGCGGTGGTCCTTGTGGAAACGCCGGTCGGGCTGGGTTCGGGCTTTGTCATCGACGCCGAGGGCTACGTCATCACCAACGACCACGTGATCGCCGGGGAAAACGAGATTACCGTGACCGTTTTTGTGAAGCGGCCCAAAGAGCTTGAACGCATGCGCTTTGAGAACGTCCGCATCGTCGCGTCCAACTCCGTCATGGATCTGGCGTTGCTCAAAATCGAAGACACAGAGGGGCGCTCCTTTTCGGTGGCACCGGTCGGGCAGAGCTCACGCCTGCGGGCGGGGCAGCGGGTTTTCGCCATCGGCAGCCCCCTGGGGCTGGACCGGAGTGTTTCCGAGGGCATCATCTCGGTGAAAAACCGGCCGATTGGCGGACGCTTATTCATTCAGACCACCACCGAGATCAGCCCTGGCAACTCCGGCGGTCCACTCTTCAACCTGCGGGGCGAAGTGGTCGGCGTGAACAACATGAAGGTGGTCGGCATGGGAGCCGAGGGCTTGGGCTTCGCCATCCCTTCGAACATGCTCAAGCTCTTCCTCGAAAACCGCGATGCGTTCGCTTTTGATCCGCGCAACGCCAACAGCGGTTTTCGTTACAACCGGCCCCCCGTTGAGGACGGGGCCGAAACTCAAGCGCAACCATAATGCATTCGATCCACTTGCCGACCTCCGCTTTGGTCCGCGGAGGCCTCACCTCGTTGCTGGCATTTTCGCTGGCGGCCCCCGTCAGCACGGCCATGCCCGCACCTGGCGAGGCCGCCGACTACGCCCGCTTCTTCCCGCAAGACACCTTCATGTTCATGGCCGCGCCGGACGTGCCGCGCATGCGCGAGAACTTCGATCAGCACTACGGCACGCTTGTCGACCTCGAAAAGCTGCGTCAGTTCTTGCGTCCGCTCGAAGAGCAACTGGCCGAAGACCCCGATTTCAAAGAAGACATGGGGCTGCTTTATTCAGATTTCGAGGAGACTGGGCTGCTGGGGCCCTTTGTCGAGGTGCTCGACAGCGCTAAAGGCGAGGCCGCCATGGGCTTTTACGCGAGCATCGAGCTGTTCGAAATACTGGAGGCCGAAGAGAAGCCCGAGGAGATTCCGGCGGGCATGCTCGTCTTTGCCGAGATTGACGAAACCAGTGCCGAAGCGCTTGACGAGCGCTGGGAGGCCATTACGGCCAGCATCCTGGAAGAACAGGAATCAGATCCCGACCCCATCTTCACCACCGAGTTTATCGAGGACGACTACGAGGGTTACACGCTGAATCTGGCCGTGCGCATCGACGACGATGAGGACAAGCGCATCGAGGTTGGTGGGTATGCGGTCATCGAAAATCACCTGGTGATCGGCGTCCCGGGACTTTCGCTGCGCGAGGCGGTCGAGCGGGTCGTTGAAGCAGATTCCGATAGCGCTCGCTCGCTGAACGCCAACCCTCGCTACACCGACACGCTGGTGCAACTCGAGGCACTGGAAGAGACCGACATGCTCTTCTTTTTCGACGCCAATTACGGCATGAAAATGCTCAACGAAATCCTCCTTATCGAGGAGCGAAAGGAAGCCGAACTGCGCGCCGAATACGGCGACGAGTACAGCTCCGAGCCAGAAATGCGCCCGGGCGAGGTCATGGAGTTACTCGGGGTCAATGATTGGAGCAGCGCCTTCGCGGGCTGGGGCACGCGGTCGGGCCTGCCCGGTAGTGTCTCCGGGCTGTTGGTTGAAGAAAAAACAGGCCTCTTCGAACTGCTCAAATTCCCCGAGCTGTCCTTCGAGCCGCTCCCCTTCGCACCGCAAAACACGGTCACCTATTTTCACCTCGGGCTGGATTTCGACAATCTCTGGACAGTGTTGCGCCAGAAGATTCGCGAGCAGATGCCCGACGGTGGCCAGCAGTTTGACCAGGGCCTGGATATGGTCGCGGCGGTCTCCGGCATCAGCGTGCCACGGCTTTTCCAGGATGGCTTCGGCGAGGAGTTCGTCCTGCTGTATCTGGAAAAGGATGGACCGGTGCTGGATATGACCTCGCCGTTTTCTGTTGGCATGTTCGACATGGTCCTGGCCTTCGAACTGCGCGACCGCCAGACCATCGAGATGGCCATCAGCAACGGCCTGGCGGCCTCGGGCGTGCCGCCGCAGATGCTCGGCTCGCGTAACTACCTCGATACCGAATTCAATTACGTGCCCGGCCCCGACATAGAGGCGCCGCAGCGCTTCAGCTGGTTCATCCGCGACGAGTGGCTGGTCCTGGTCATCGGCTCGCTGGAAAACACCGAAGGCGTGATCGCCCAGATGGCTTCCGACCGCCCCGGCAAGCTCGACGCGCGGTTTCAGACCCTGGCCGACGAACACTTGCCCCGGGAAGGTTTCAACGCCAGCTTTGACGACATCGCAGTCACTTTCGACAGCATGTTCAGCATGTTCACCGCGATGCCCGGAGGCGATGAAATGCCGGTGGACTTCTCGGCGTTCGAGGATGCGGGCGACTTCCCCTATTACCGTGTGGGTCGCGGGTTTGAAACCGAGGATGGCTACATCTTTCACGACGTTTTGCTGCCCCGGGATGGGCTCGAGCAATGAGCGGGCTGACGCGCTTGGGTTTTCTAGCCAGTATCGCCGGCTTCCTGGCGTCGGTGCAACCGATCTCGGCGGAACTCCCGCCAGTGCGTCTGGCCGGACCCTTAGTCCAACCGCTGGAGTGGGGCACGCGGGGGCTGACCACCGCCGATGTCGACAACGATGGCCGCAACGATCTCATCGTCCTCAACAACGATCAGGCCAAAATCGAAATCCTGTATCAGCTCTCCGAGGAGCGGCCTCGCCAACGTCGCCCCGAGTCCTTGCGGCGCAACCGCTGGGACCCTGAACTGAGCGACCTGCCCTTTGAACGGCATTCCATCGTCAGCGGTGTCTCCATGTATGCGGTCACGGCGGCGGATCTCAACGGCGACGCACGCACCGACCTGATCTACACCAGTCGGCAGGAGCCTCTGGTGCTGCGTTTTCAGGCGGAAGACGGCACTTTTGAGGAAAAGGTTATTTATGATGATCTAACCGCTTCGTCGTGGTCTTCGACCTTGCAGGTCGCCGACCTCGACCAGGACGGTGCGCCGGACCTCATCATGCTGACCTCCGATGGCGTGGCCGTCTTTGAATTCGACGGCGAGGCGGCCCTGGGCAAGCCGACGATTTATCCGGTCACCGGCGAGGATCCACGGGGACTGCTGCTGGCTGACGCCGATGCCGATGGCCGCGACGACCTGTTTTACGTGCTCGCGCAGGAAGCTCGTGCGCTGCGCCTGCGACTGGTGGCCGAGGACGGCAGCCTGGGCCCCGAACTGGCTTTTGACCAGGAGTTCACCAACTCCGGTATCCGCGTGACGCAATCGGGGGACACGCTCACCCTCACTTCGGTCAACAACCGGACCGGGCTGGTGGAGTGGCATCGGCTGACCCGGCCAGCGGATCGCCTGGATGACTTCGAGGATCTTCAGCCGCGCGTGTATGCCGCCGGTTCGGACGCGCGCGAGTCCTCGGGGTATGCGGTCGGTGATTTCGACGGCGACGGCCAGTCAGATGTGCTGCAGGCCGACGGCAGCGGTTCGCGAGTCTGGCTCTACCGCCGTGGCACCTCCGGTCAGTTGGCGGCTCCCGTGCCATACCCGACGCTGGCAGGCGTTTCCGGAGTCACCTCGGGGCGCTTTGATCCGGCCTCTGACCGCGATTGGGTGGTTGTCTTCAGCAGCGAAGATTCCGTGTTGGGCTTCAGCCGCTACGCCGCCTCGGGGCGTTTCGATTTTCCCACGCTCATCGCGCTGGAAGCCGACGAGTTGGTGGCCGTGGCCGCTGGCAGCCTGGTGCAGGGAGAAGCCGCCGAGTTGCTCGTTTTGTTCCGCCGCGACGGGGACGATTACCTGGGGCGTCTGTTTTTCGACAGTGACTTGCAAAACTTTACGGTGCGTTCGGAAACCGAGTTGGACACAGGGCGTCGCCAGCCCTCGGACATCGGCCTGTGCGACCTCTTCGAAGACGGGCAGCCCGAGGTCTGGCTGACGGTGGCGCGCGACCCGGTGCAGATCCTTCAGTTGGATGCCAGTGGTGACCTAGTGCCCTACGCCGAGGAGGCACCCTTGCGCAAAAGCCTCCTGAAAGACCTGGATTTCGCGAGCGTGGGCTTCGCCAACGTCGACGATGCGCCCGGCCTAGAAATGCTGCTGACCGCTCCCGGTCTGGTGCGCGTGCTCAAATTCACTCCCGAGGGCGCGATCACATTGATCGATCAGGCCAACACCCGCTCCGACGAAGATCTCATCAGCATCCCCATCTACCGCGACTTTAACGCCGACGGGCAACCCGAGCTGGCCGTTTACGACCGTCCCAACGGCGAGCTCCAACTGCTTTTTCAAGACGAGACAGGGGTTTTCCGCTATCAGCGCGCCCTTGAGCTCGGGCGTATCGCTCCCCTGCAAGTTCAATACCTGCAGCAGACCGAGGAGCTACTGGTGCTCGGCGTCGAGCGATTCTGGAGCCTGCCTTTGAACAAAGGTGCCTGGGGCCTGGAACGCCTTGAAACGTACGAGACCGACCTGGAGGACGTGACCTATCACGGGGCGGAGGTGGGCGATCTGAACGCCGACGGCGTCACCGATATCATTCTGGTCGACGGCGAAAACAACTTGATTGATGTCCTGGCCCGTAGCGGCGATGCCGCGTGGGAAAGCGCCCTGCATTTCACCGTTTTCGAGCGCAACGTGCATTACAGCGGTCGCACAGGGGCTAATCTGGAGCCTCGCGAGCTGATTATCGCGGACGTGACCGGAGATGGCCTCGATGATGTGATCATACTCGTCCACGACCGCGTCTTGCTCTACCCGCAGAAGCGCTCCTGAATCGACCGGGCGCGAACGGCGTGATGAGTAAGATTCCTTCTGGGTCGCAGACCTTGCCGGGCGCGGACGGCGGTCTTAGTGAAAGCGCTTACGGTTGTGCCTCGGCAGGTGCGAGGTGTCTTGCCGGGGTCAAGCGGGCTGGCGAGCCGGGCGCTTGGGTTTGGGCGGCTCGAGAAAGCTGGCCAAAAGATTCAGCAACTCGTCTTTGGCGGTGTCCTTGCGGATAAATCCGACGACTCCGTTTCGAATAGCTTCGCGGACGCGTTTCTGGGTTGCTTCGGAACTTACCATCACGACGCGGGCGTCCGGAAACATTTTGCGCAATTCGCGAATCGCCTCGGGCCCCTGCAGTTCGGGCATGTTGATGTCCATCAAGACGAGGTCGGGCTCATTGGCGAAATACTCGGCGACGCCTTCCCAGCCGTTGCTGGCTTCGGTGATTTCACGAATGCCCAGGGTCTTGAGCGCCAGGCGCAAATACACCCGGACGCTCTCGTCGTCGTCGACGATGAGCACTTTCTCGACAGGTTTGAAGGACTTCGTGGACATAGGCTAGCGGGAACGATGTGATCGAAGCATCTACATGAGTTCCTAGAATTATTGTCGCCTCAAAACCGGCGCACCTAAGTACAACTATTGTTAAATATGTAACTTAAAGTACCATACAACAGTCACTTAGACGTGTTCAGGTACTTGTTTTCAATGGGTGTAGGGGTGCCGTGATGAAGACTGTTTAGCTGAATCTGCGCTTTACCTAATCGCAGCATCCATTGGCAACGCACCGGCTACCGGTTATTGGAGTGGGCTGCCACCGAGATCGGAGGGCTTACAGCCCAGCCATGCGAAGCGCGGGCGTTGTGCTCAGGATCCGCTCCAGCACTGGCACGAGCTTGCTCATCGGCACATCCTTGCGCAGAAATCCAAAGGCACCGAGCCGGATCGCTTCGCGCACCCGTCGCAGCGTCGCCTCGGACGACATCATGACCACGCGTGCTTCCGGGGCGAGTCGTCGCAACTCGCGCACGGCATCGGGCCCGTTCAACTCAGGCATGTGAATGTCCATCAGGACCACGTCGGGTTTCGTGGAAAAGTATTCGGCTACGCCTTCCCAGCCATTGGTGGCCTCGTAAATCGCGGTCACGCCCAGCGAGCGTAGGGCATGGCGCAGGCAGCCCCGCACCTGTGCATCGTCGTCGACCACGAGCAGACTGTTGACAGGAGCATATCGTTTGCAGTTCATGCGGGGAGGTTTAACTTGTGGTGGAAAGACTTTAGGTGCGTCTGCACTTAGAATCGGAGCCTCGTCTTTGAAAAACAGTCTGCAAAAGTACCTATTCCGCATTACCTAACTACTTAGTCGTTAGGAGCTTGCTATTTTCCCATGCCTGCGCGTTCCAAACAATATTGGCTCGTAAAGACCGAGCCCGACGTCTTTTCGCTGACCGATCTGAAGAACCGCCCAAACCAGACCGAGAACTGGGACGGGGTGCGCAACTATCAGGCGCGCAACTACATCCGCGACGAGATGAAAAAAGGCGATCTGGCGCTTTTTTACCACTCGCGCTGCGACCCGCCGGGTTGCGTGGGTATTGCCGAGATCGTTAGCAACCCATTTCCAGATTCGTTAGCTTTCGATCCGGACTCCAATTACTACGACGAGAAAAGCGACCCGGAAGATCCGCGTTGGTTTTGCGTGGAAGTGAAATTTTACGAGGAATTTAAGCGCACGGTGTCGCTTCCGGAGATGAAGGAACGCCCCGAACTGGCCGACATGCGCGTGGTAGCCAAGGGCAATCGCCTCTCGGTGATGCCGGTGGAAAAAGACGAATTTGACCTCATCCGCAAGCTGGGCCGTGAGAAGCCAAAATCCTGAGCGGGTCCCAGCTCCCACAGCTAGCGCTGCCCCGATGTCTCGCAGATGCCCGTGGAACGTACGTCAGGAGTTCTTACTTGCGGCTCCGAGCCCGCGAGAGTAAGGTGCATATTTTAACGCCGAGATAGCTCAGTTGGTAGAGCGACGCATTCGTAATGCGTAGGTCGTGGGTTCGAATCCCATTCTCGGCTCCACCTCTCGCTGGACGTGGTGGAGCCGATGCGGCGAAACTGGCAGGTGCACTTGACGGAACCGCCCGGCCCGGTTCCGTTCATACAAGCATGACCAGCGAACAGGAAACAGCCATCATCGACGCGTACGTCGATTACGTGCTCGAAGAGGGTAAAGAACCGGCCAGCGTTTATACCTTTTGCAAAAAGCTGGACCTGAGCGAGGCCGACTTTTACAAGGTGTTCCCGTCGTTCAAGACAGTGGAAAACGCATTCTGGCGTAGGCTGGCTCACGAGGCGCAGGCTTCGCTGGAGAGCGATCCGGAGTCGGCGTCGCTGAATGCGCGCCAGAAGGTACTCGCTTACTTCTATTCGCTGGTCGAGCAGGTGAACGCACGGCGTTCTTTCGTGCTCCTGCGCTTTCCGGGATTCAAGCCACCGATGGTACCTTGCGGACTCGACGGATTGCAGTCGCAGTTTGAGGACTACCTGACGCCCGTGTTGAACGCAGCTGTTGAGACTGAGGAGATCGCCAAGCGTGGCCGGCTCAACGATACCTATCCGTACCTATTCTACCAGCAGTTCCTGTTCGTTCTGGATTTTTGTATCAAAGACGATAGTCACGGCTTCGAGCGCACCGATGCTCTCATTGAGAAGACGGTCAACCTAGCCTTCGACTTGATCGAAAGACAGGCGCTGGAGTCGGCGTTCGACCTTTTTCGCTTTTTGGCCGGTCGCTCGCACCAGCCTGCCTAAGCCGCGCTACGGGCTACTTAAAATATGTCGCAGCGTACCATTCCCAGCACGCGGGTCAGTCGCGCCGTCGCCCTGGCCAAAACCGGTGCCCGCGTCGGCGGTAATTACATCCGCTACTACGGGCGTAAGCAAGCCGGTGCCGATGATGCCCGCGATCGCCTGCACGAGGCTAACGCCAAGGATACCTTTGATACCTTCAGCAAGCTCAAGGGCGGTCCGCTCAAGGTCGCGCAGATGCTCAGCATCGACCAGAACATTTTGCCCTCGGCCTACGTCAAGGAATTCAGTAAGGCCCAGTATTCAGCCCCGCCGCTGTCCTACCCGCTGGTCCAGCAAACCTTCCGAAAAGCCTTCGGCAAGGCACCCCACGAGCTTTTTGACACCTTTACACGTGAGGCGGTCAACGCGGCCTCGATCGGTCAGGTGCACAAGGCAACTAAGGAAGGCCAAACCTTCGCGGTGAAGGTCCAGTACCCAGGCGTGGCCGACAGTCTCCTTTCAGACCTGCGCCTGCTCAAGCCCTTCGCCGCGCGCCTGTTCAACATCCGCTCCAGTGAGCTTGGACACTTCTTCAGCGAGGTGCAGGAACGGCTGCTTGAAGAAACCAATTACACGCTCGAGTTGCAGCGTTCGATGGCGCTCAGCGAGGCGTCCGTCAACCTGCCGCATACGCGTTTTCCGCGCTACTACCCCGAGTTGTCCGCCGAGCGCATCATCACGATGGACTGGATCGACGGCCTGCAACTGGACCGCTTTGCCGACACCCAGCCCGAGCCTGAACTGCGTGACCGCATCGGCCAGGCCATCTGGGATTTTTACAACTTTCAGGTTCACGAGCTGCGGGAGTTTCACGCCGACCCGCATCCGGGCAACTTTCTGGTCACTCCGGACGGTGAGCTGTGCGTGCTCGATTTTGGCTGCGTAAAGAAGCTGCCCGATGATTTTTACTTCGCCTATTTCAAGTTACTGCAACCGGGCCGGGCGGGGGATTCCGCGTTGCTTGAAGCAACGCTGGAAGAGCTTGGTCTGCTGCTGTCGACGGATTCGCCGCACGAGCGCGCGCTGCTGACAGATGTCTTTCAACGCTCCATAGACCTGCTCTCGCGCCCATTTCAAAGCGAGTCCTTCGACTTCGGCGACCCCGAGTACATGCGCGCCATCTACGAGTTTGGGGAGTCCAACCGCCTCGACAAAGAACTGGACAAAATCGACAATGCGCGCGGCTCGCCACACGCCATTTATCTGAACCGGGCTTACTTCGGCCTGTACAGCATCATGGCCCGGCTCGGCACGACGATTCGCGCCCGGCTGCCGGAGCACCTGGCCGAGCCGGTCAGGGCCTAAAACGAAAGGGTGTGGCCCAGCACGAAATCGTGCACAAAGTTGTCCTGCCTCAGCGTGGACTGAATCAGCAAATACGGGGTGTAGCTGACGTTTGCGTTCAGCGGGAACGTCAGCGCCAGCGGGATGAGGCGGTTCTGGTTAAAATCGTCGGGCGCAAAGTCGTAAAAGAATTCGTTGCTGAGGGAGGCGCGGCTGGCCCAGAAACCGTCCAGATTCTGATCGAAGCGTACCCGTACGCGCCAGCGCCAGCGTTCGGTGTCGGCGTCTTCGTTGAAAAACAGTTCCAGGCGGTTGCGAAACGAGACGGTTAGCCCGCGCTCGGATTTGAAAAAGGGCGTGACCTCCCACTCCAGGCGCCAGGTGTTGAGTGTGCCGGCGCTTTCGCTGGCGAATTCAAGATAGGCGATGTTGAAGCCCAGGTTCAGCCACGATGTCGCGGCATAGCCAAAGTGCTGCTTCGCTCCCCGAAATGAATTGAAAGTGCTGTCATCGTTGAAGCGTACTTCACCAGAGAGGCTCAGCGTGAGCTTGTCTCGCTTGTAGTACTTCCAGACAGCGCTGTGCCAGGTCTCAAAGTCATTCAGCCGCTCGGAAGCGAAGCTGTGCGAACCGGGCAGCAGGATGCTTACGAGACTTGTCGCCAGCAATAAACTGTAGCGTCGTAAGCGCCTCACTGAATTTGGCCGCAATCGGCTTCCTCCTCAAACGCGACGGCCGGCCCGTATGGCGCAAACCCCACCATGATGTAGTCGTTGACCGCGTTCTCCCCGTGCGCCGCGCCGAAGCGCCAGAGCCGCTGGCAGAGCGCGCGGACCGTAGCCGCGTAGTCGGGGTCGCTCGCGAGGTTTTTCGTTTCGTGCGGATCGTTGCGCAGGTCGTAGAGCTCGTCGAAGTCGAAGCCGTTGTAGACGTACTTCCACTCGCGTGTGCGGATGGAGCGTTGTATGCCGTAGAGCTCGTTGCCGTTGCTCTGGGTGAAGACTGCGTCCCGCCAGAGGGTGGGAGTCTCGCCTTTCAGAAACGGGACCAGGCTTTGCCCGCTGAATGCGCGGTTGGCGTGGAGGCCGGCCAGTTCGAGGAACGTCGGTGCAAAATCCGTGAGTGAAACGAAGGCCGACTCTCGCCGGGGCCTGTCCGTGACTCCGGGCCAGCGCACGATCAGCGGCACGTGGTAGGCCCCTTCAAAGCAGGGCAGGCCCTTGCACCACAGTCCGTGGTCGCCGAGGTAATCGCCGTGGTCGGACATGTAAATCACCACGGTGTTATCCGCCTGTCCGCTGGCTTCGAGCGCCTCCAGCACCTTGCCGAACAAGTGGTCCTCGTAGCTGCAAAAAGCGCGGTAATGGCGGATGGCCTCACGGTGCTCGTCCTGGCTTAGCTGGTCAAAAATGCCGCGCGTGCGGCGGTAAAAGCCGGGCTTGTCTTGCATCCGATCGTCAAAGCTGGGCGGCAAATCGATCTCAGCCGGGTCGTAGAGATCGAGGAAGCGTTGCGGCGGAATGTAGGGATCGTGCGGCCCAAGCGTTCCGATGTACTGGCACCAGGAAGTCTCTGTGCCGGTGCGCGCTTTGATGGCCTCGATCGCGCGATCGACGATACCTCCGTCGTTGAAGGGATTTTCATTTGTATCATAATGTCGATACGGTGAGTAGCCCGGGCGGACGATCTGTCCAGGCTCGCGCTCAGGGGTGGCGGCTGGTTGCCGGGCCAGGTCACGGTACTTGTCCCAGTCCATGCCCATGACCTTGGAACCGATGGCGGTGCTGATGCCGGCCTGCCAGCCGAGGTCGGCGGGGGCAGCTTTTGTATCCACATGCCACTTGCCGTCCCAGTCCAAGCTATAGCCGGCGTCCCGCAAATCTTCGAACCAATAGCGGGTGCCTTCGACGGGTCCGCGGCTCAGGGCGTTGGGCACTTTCACGTTGTTCCAGACGCCATGCTCGCTGGGGTACAGGCCTGTGAAAAAGCTCGTGCGTGAGGGGCAACAATGCGGCGAGGGGCAATAGGCGCTGTCGAAGGTGAGCGCCTCCTGGCGGAATCGATCCAGCACCGGCGTTTGTGTGGGGTCTTCGGGCAGCACGGTACAGCCGCGCTGCTGGTCAGTCATGAAGATAAGGATGTTTGGGGGAGGCATCCGTTTGTCTTTGCGCCTGCGTCGGGTGCACGGCAAGCAAATGAGGCTTGCTTCACGCGCTTGAAGCCGCTGCGTTGCAACGATGCCTTCAATGCCAGCGCACTTTCTGAATTCGTGGTGGCGTCGGGAACAAAATACCCGGCGATGGCGATGGCATGGAGTTTAGGCACTGGATGCCCGCGGAGTAGCACCTCCGCCCTTAGATGAGCCAGCCGGGTTTCACCCGGTTTTTTTGTGTCCGTTGAACACGCCCGGCCGCACCACGTAGCAACCTTACCAATCCGATTCAGACTTTCATGCAACCATCGCTCTTTCTTGATTCCGTCGCCTTTTACGGGCGAACCCTCCGTGAATACCGCGCTTTCTTCCAGCTTTCGGACGCGGACTTGAATTCGAGGCGCATCCTCGATGTCTCCGCCGGCTGCGCCTCCTTTTGCGCGGAGGCTACGCGCCTGGGCGCGGAGGTAACCGCCGTCGACCCGCTTTATGATCGCTCGCCGACAGCCCTAGCAGCCCTCGCCCGGCACGACATTGCACAAGTCCTCGCGCGTGCCCGTAGTGGTGAGGAGGGCTTTGTCTTCAGTTTTTTCAAAGACTTTGACGAGGTGGAACGTTTGCGCCGTGCCGCGCTTGAAAGCTTTTTGTCGGACTACCTCCACGGGCGGGCGCAGCAGCGCTACGTACCCGGCGCGTTGCCCGAACTACCCTTCGCGGATGACAGCTTCGACTGCGCCCTGTGCGGTCACTTTCTCTTGCTCTACGCATATCAATTCAGCGAAGCCTTTCATCGCGCCGCGCTCGGAGAACTGCTGCGGGTGGCTCGTGAGGTGCGGCTTTATCCGTTGATCCAGCCCGACGGCACCGCGCCCGTTTTTCTGGATTCGCTGCTCTTAGAACTTCGGAGCCAAGGCCACCGCGCCACCATCGTTCCGCTCGAATATGAGTTTTTCCGTGGCGCGAACCAGATGCTACAGCTCACGCGGGACGGTTAAGTACGTGTTACTGGGCAGATTCTGCGGAACATTTTTGAGCCGGTTCCGGACCTTACCCGGCAAGCTCAAGCGAGTGCTTCCTTGTCTTTAAAATGAAATTGCATCCGCATCCCAAACGCGGGTTGCGCCTGAATCCGCGCCCCGTGGGCGCACCCGGGCGTGCCTGGATTTTTCTCTCCGGACTTGTACTTTTCCTCATTCTGGGGTGGCTCTTGCCGGTCAACGCGCAGGAGTCGCCGGCAGAAACGCAGGCGGTTGAGGCAACATCCGGAACTACCACCGCCGGCGATGCGCCCGAGGCGATTGTCGTCGAGGTCGACTGGTGGGCTCAACTCAATCCGGAAGATCCAGTGGGCCGTATCATCATGCTGGCGCTGGCCTTCCTACTAGTTCTGGCCACGGCCTTTACGCTGGAGCGCCTGTACAGCGTGCGCGGGCGCAACTTTGCCCCGAACAAACTCGTGAAGCAGATTCAGCCGCTCTGGAACAAGGGCCGCTTCAACGACGTGGCTGAGATCTGCAAAAAGGATTCGAGCATCCTCGCGCTGGTAGCCCTGTACATTGCCCGCCATTACCGCGCGCCGTACGAAATCCTCCAGACCGGTGCCGGCGACATCGGCGCGCGTGAACTCAAGCGGCAGTATCAGAAGAGCTATCCGCTGGCGGTCATTGCGATGCTCTCGCCGCTGCTGGGACTGCTGGGTACGGTCATCGGGATGATTGGCGCTTTTAACACCGTGGCTGAAGTGGGTGAGATGGGCGATGCGAGTGTGCTGGCGGGCGATATTGGCCTGGCGCTCATCACCACCGCCGTCGGTCTCATCATCGCCATTCCCACGCTCGGCATTTATCATGTGTTTCGCCAGCGCATCTCGATGTTTGGCAATCAGATCGAGGAGGAACTCGAAGAGCTTTTCCAGGCCTGGCTGCGTCCGCTGCAGGAGGTTGAGGAATGGAAGGAAGAAGCCCAGCCCGTCGACGATGCCAACGGCGCCAACGCGCCGGTCGCACAGTCACCCTCGCCCGCCCTGGGGTCAGCCCCTGCGCCGTCGACCACACCGGGTTCGGCAGCGGCGTCTTCCTGAGGTTTCGAGGTTAGTCCCATGCGCTTAGATTCCGAAGAGCCCGAAGAAGTCGAGGTGGCGATGTCGCCGCTCATCGATTGTGTCTTCCTGCTGCTCATCTTCTTTCTAGTGACCACGATGTTGAAGAAGTTTCAGCGGCAGATCCCTGTCGAATTGCCCGAGAGTGCCGCAGTGCCCGCTAGTGCGACCCAAAACGAAGAAGTGATTATTCGCATGGATGCCGACAATCAGTTTTCCGTGGCCCATCGCCGTGACCGCGAAGGGCGCTGGTCCTACCGAGCCATCGATAATCTGCCGTTGTTTCTGCGCGATTTGAAAGCCGAGCGCGGTACCGAGACTCCGCTGCGTCTGGATGCCGACCGCGACCTGGAGATGCAGACCGTGATCGATGCCCTGGATATCTGCCAGATTCAGGGTTTCGAAAAAACCTTTGTCCGCCTCCAGCACGAGGACCAGACGTTCTTTCAGATCCCCGGCAAGCAACTGCGCCCGGACCTGCCCTGAGTCCGTTGTATCATGAGACTGGATCCCGAACCGTACGAAAACTTCGACCTCTCGATGAGCCCGTTGATCGACTGCGTCTTTCTGCTGCTGATTTTCTTTCTCGTCACGACCATGGTGAAGAAGAAGCCGCGCGATATCGATATCGCCCTGCCGGAGTCGGCGGCGGCCATCGAGGTCAAGCCCGATGACGAGCAGCTGGTTATCGGGTTGGATGCCGACGGTGCCATCTACTACGAGGGCGAGCCGACCTCCGTCACCCTCTTGCACGAGGCGCTGCGCCAGATCTCCATCGAAGATCCGGACACGCAAATCCGCCTCGACACCGACGAAACAACGCCCTTTCACCGCGTGGTCGAAGTGCTCAGCGTCCTGCAGTTTCGCGAATTGAACAACGTTGCGGTCCGTGCCTTTCACCCCCGCTACGATGACTGAGCGCCGTCGCCACTCCAACCGGTCCTTCTGGATTTGCCTGAGCCTGGCCGTTGTCTTCAACGCCGTGGGCCTGGCGGTTTTTTATTTTAACGAGGATCTTCGCAAGCACACCTACACTTACGTTCAGGAGCCGCCGGCCCCGGTCGACCGTGAGCGGACACGCGAGCGCCGCAAACTTGACCCACATAAAATCGAGCGACTGGCGGAGCGCACGGAAGCACGTAAAAAGGCTCAGCTGCGCGAGGAAGTACGCAAACTTGAAGAAGTGAAACTCGAGATGGAGCGGCATCTGGAGGCCAAGCTGCGGGAGCTTTTGGCCGAGGATGATTTGCAACTGGCCGATCGCTTTGAGGAAGTGCTCAATGAGGAAGCTGCCAAACTTTTGAAAGCGGTGCGTGCGGAAAGCGAGGCCGTCGCCTTCAAGGAGGGACGCGATGAACGCGTCGAGGCGACACTTGAAGGCATGATCACGATGGAGGTGCCGGCAGAACTCGAGCGCTTTATCGAAGGCGCGCTTAAGACCGCCCGAGAGCTGGGAGACCGCACGCCCAAACTTGTCGAGAAGCAGCCTGCGCCCGGAGAATACCTCGACCCGTTTTTGGACGAGAGCTTTGAGAAAATCCAGCTTCCCGAGGCAAAGCTCGAGCGATTGGCGGAGCTTTCCGAGCGCGCCGAAGCGCTGGCTCGCAAAGCCGAGGCCCTGCGAGCCGCGCCCTACGAAGAACTCTTCCAGGCTGGCGCGCCTTTGGAGCAGCTTCAGCCGGAGTCCATCGAGGCAATGAGTCCCAACGACCTGTATGCATACGCGCAGGCGTTGGAGGCGCAGATTTTTGCGGATGTGAACGCGCACCAGGCGGCCGACCTGGCCCTCGTAAACAACAGCGATTATGAAGCAGCGCTAGAAGCGGTTTCGGGTGAACCCCCGCCGCGTCCCCGCCTCGAGGCATCCCTGGCCGACGATGCGCCCGCGACGTCCGAGCAGCTGCTGGCTTATCACGCCAGTCTGGAGCAGGCCGTAGGCGAGGCCACCAACATGCGCGTCTCGGCCCAAAGCCGTCTGAACACGGTGCAGCAGCGAACCAGTGCCGGAGAGATCGGTCGCCAGTTGACCCTTGCGCGCCAGGGGCTGCAACAGGCCAGCGCGCGGCAAGGCAGCCGCGGCTTTGCCGATTATTCCCAGCCGCTGCTGCAGATGAGTCAGTTGCAGTCAGCCCAAGGCAACGGAGCCGCGGGCTCGCACAGCCTGCGCAACTCCACAGTCGACTTTGGTTCGGGGGCGGACATGGGCTCCGGGCAAAACCGCAACGCCAGGCTGAGGCTGCCCTCGCAGCGTATTCAGCGCGATGCGATGCCGGGCCGTCGGTTCACCCGCGATTCGTCACGGCAGGGCTGGCTCTTTCTGGACAGCTGGTACATCATCGGCCCCTGGCAAAAACAGAGTGGGCCCATCACATTTGAACAGCCGTACCCGCCCGAGGCCGTCATTGATTTTGACGCGGTCTACGCCGGCAAGGAATACAACGGTCAGCCGATCGCGCTGCGCTGGCGTTTCCTCCAGAGTGATTCCGTGCGCATCACTCCGTACGAGCACACCGGCAACTCTGTATACTACGCGTACACCGAAGTCTATGCGGAAGAGCCGATGGACGTGCTGCTGGCAGTGGCTTCTGACGACGGTGCCAAGATCTGGCTCAATGACGTTGTCGTGCATCAGGACAGCGGCTTGAGCCCCTGGCGACTCGATGAAGGCTTCCGGAAAGTTTTCTTACGGCAGGGCTACAACCGTGTGCTTTTGCGTGTGGAGAATGGTCCGAGCGTCTGCCATTTTTCGGTGTTGTTGTGCCCGGTCGAAGTGGCTGAAGGGATCTAGCGTATCCGTTACACTGGTACGACTTCGGGGCCGGTATCCGTTCCAGTCGGGGCGTAGGCCTTGCGGTATGCCGAGGGAGTCTGCCCCAGGAAGCGTCGAAAATAGCGGCTGATGTGCGCCGCATCTGCGTACCCGCACTCGAGTGCAACCTCGGTGACGGTCCGCGTCGGATTGAGCAGGCGGACCGCCGCGTGCTGGATGCGCCGCTTTTGAAAATACCCCGTCGCGCTCATGCCGGTGGCCTCGCGCACCAGTCGGCTCAGGTGATCACGGCTGAGAGTGGTTGTGACTTCGGGCATGCCGCCGGGCACGGCCTCGCCTCTTGAAAGGGCTTCTTCGACTGCGGACAGGTAGGCCCAGACTTCCTCGCGAAAACCAAAGGCGCGTACTTGCTGCGCCTGCACCGCTGATCGTGCCAGCCGGCAAAGGCACTTGGTCAGCGTTGCTTTCAAGAAGGGTGGGGATGGATGGGCTCGGGCTATCTCCGCCTCAAGTTCCTGCAACTCGTGGGCGCACGCCTGCAAGCCTACCGCATCGAGCTGGAACTGCGGCACGTCCAGCCAGGCAGAGCGCTGGAAAAGCGCCTGTTCCAAAAAGACCGCGATCAGGCCGTACTCGCTCCACAGCAACGGCAGATCGTCCAGCAACCACTCGGCCAGGTAGTATAGGTTGACCGCGGTTGCCTTAGTGGCGTCGATTGCGTGTATTCGGCCCGGTGCGAGCACGGCGACGTTGCCTGCAAAAAACGGCTGTGGGCCGGTTGGCGTCCAGTGGTGGCAGTTTCCCTCCAGCACAAGAAAAACCTCGTAGTAGGCATGGTTGTGCGGGCGCACGGTTTGTCCGTTTAGTTCGACGCGCTGCACGCGCACCGGACGCCGGCCCGAAAGCCCAACCGTTTCCTGGGTGACGGTATAGGCAGGCTCCAAGCGCACAATAACGGAATCATTCAAGCTTTTCCGTTTCCCGTGCAAGCAGTTTAACTGATTATTTGCTAGAGTCATGCTGATGACCACAACGCTTGAATCGCCATCTGTTTACCAGACCACGCCCGAAACGCTCACCCCGCAGCAGATTGCCGATTATCGTGAAAACGGTTTTGTTCGTCTGAAGGGTGTCATTTCGCCGAAGGAGTGCGCGACCTTTCGCGACGCCGCCACCACGATCAACGCCCGTGCCGAAGCTGACGGCAACGGCGGGCGTGCTGTGTTCAATCAATTCGTTAACAACTGGCGCGAGAGCGAGGCGCTGCGTGGGCTTACGCTGCATCCCAACATCACCGCCCTGGCGCGCACGTTGGCCGGGATTGCCCTGCGTCTCTGGCACGACCACCTGCTGGTGAAGAAACCGCACAACAACGCGCCCACGCATTTTCATCAGGATCAGCCCTACTGGCCACACGCCAACTCCGCCCAGCCGCTTTCGGCTTGGGTCGCATTGAATGATGTGCCGGTTGAGCGCGGCTGCATGACCTTTATCCCCAAGTCGCAGCGCTATACGGAATTGACCGCGCAAAATCTGCACGATGCGGGGAGCCTCTTCGACCTCTGTCCGGAGTTGCAATGGGATGAGCGCGTCACGCTGCCCCTTCGTGCCGGAGATTGCACCTTCCACCACGGGCGCTGCGCGCACATGGCCAACGACAATTTGACCGACGAGCACCGCTACGGCTATGCCATCATTTACATCGACCGGACGACGACTTTCGCCGGACGCGGACACGTGGTGACCAAGCCGCTGGTTGAAGCCGGCCAACTCAAGGAAGGCGACCTCCTGGAGGGCGAACTCTTTCCGGAGATCTAACGCCCGCTGGCTTCCGCTAAAGGGTTTCCCGCAGTCTGCTTAAGATTGCAACAGACAGCGTACGCACATCAGGCACAGTGATCGCGCTTGAGGCGTTCGACCGCTTTCTGGAACGCTCGTTTGTCGACGAGGGCATCCGCGTTTTCCAGCAACACGGTCAGGACGTAGTTGTTGCCCAGGTCTGTTTCTTCGGCCCAGGCCCGTAATTGCGCGTAGGCTTTTTCCGAGACGGCCGCGTTGAAACGTTTCGGCAAGGGAAAGCGTTTTTTGGAGGCAGGCATGTTGCCCGGGCCTGTGTGAGCTGCATTCGGCGCGAGCGGGGAGCGCGGCTTAGATGATGTCCTGGTAGGTGAGGGCGGCGTCGACAACAGCTTTCGAATTCATGCCAAGCTCTTGCATAACCGTCGCACCGGGCGCGCTGAGGCCAAAGCAGTCGATGCCCAGCACCTTGCCATGCGTGCCCACGTACTTCCACCACAGGGGCGAGACTCCGGCTTCGATGGCGATGCGGCGGGCGCAGTCTGGCGGCAGCACGGCCTCCTTGTAGGCGGCATCCTGACGCTCGAAGCGCTCGACACAAGGCATTGAAACTACGCGCACGCCTGGTGCCAGCTTTTCACTGACTTTCTGGGCGATCGCGCCGCCTTCATCTTCGCCTTTTTCCAGGTTTTCCGCAGCTTCCATCGCCAGGTGCAGTTCACTGCCGGTAGCAATCAAAATCAGCTTCAACTGGCCGCTTTCCTTTTTAGCGATGTAGCCGCCCTTGAGCGCGCCTGCGCGGCGATCCTCAACAGAAATCTGGCTGAGGGTCGGCACCTTCTGGCGAGTCAGGACGAGTCCGGTCGGACCATCGCTGCGTGAAAACGCGGCGGCGAAGGCGGCAGCGGTCTCCTCGGGATCGCCCGGGCGGTACACGTCCAGATTCGGGATACAGCGCAGGGCGCTGACCGTTTCCACGGGCTGGTGGGTTGGGCCGTCTTCGCCCACGCCCACGGAATCATGCGTCCAGATGTAAACTACAGGCAGGTGCGAGAGCGCGGCCAGGCGGACCGCCGGGCGCATGTAATCCGAAAACACGCAGAAGGTCGCCCCCGAGGCTTTGAACAGGCCGTAGTAGGCGAAGCCGTTGAGCATGGCCCCCATCACGTGCTCACGGATGCCGAAGTACAGATTGCGTCCGGTGGGCGTCTCCTTGGAGAAGTCGCCCACATCCTTGATGTAATTCTTGGTGGAGCCATGCAGGTCCGCCGAGCCTGAGAGCAGCAGCGGGTTGCGCTGGGCGAGCGGCTGGATGCATTTGCCGCCGGCCCCGCGGGTGGCGTCGGCGTAGTCTTCGCCAAACTCGGGAATCGCTGCCAGCAGTTCCTCCTCGGTGCCGTGGTCGCCGGCGATGCCCTTGTCGAGGATGGCTGCCTTTTCGGGATTGGCCGCGCGCCAGGCCGAGTAGGTTTTTTCCCACTCCGCGTGGGCGGCTTCCATCTGTGCCTTGTGCTCAGCGAAGAACTGATAGGTCTCCGCGCTGACGTAAAAAAGATCCTCCGGAAGGCCCAGTGACTTACGGGCGGTGTCGGCAAATTTCTGGCCGCCTTCGCCGTGGGCCTTGCTGGTGCCTTCAACCTCGGCGATGCCCTTGCCGGCCAGGGTGTTGGCCAGGATCAGTTTGGGCTTGCCGTTGCCCTTGCGCGAGCGGGCCCACTCGAGCGCTTCGAGGGTCGCCACCATGTCGTGCCCGTCCACCGCCTTGGTTTCCCAGCCCATGGCTTCGTAACGTGCAGCCTGGTCCTCGCTTTGGGTTTTCTCGGCAGCGGCGTCGAGGGTGATGCCGTTGTCGTCGAAAATCATGATGAGGTTGTCCAAGCCGTTGTGCCCGGCAAACGAGGCGGCTTCGTTCGAAATGCCTTCCTGCAGGCAGCCGTCGCCAGCGAGCCCGACGATCACGTGATCGAGGATTGTGTGCTCGGAGGTGTTGAAGAGCGCTTCGGCCATCTTGGCGGCGACCGCCATGCCCACCAGATTGCCCGTGCCCTGGCCAAGCGGACCGGTGGTGGCTTCTACGCCGGGGGTTTCACCGAACTCCGGGTGCCCGGGTGTCGTGCTGTGCAACTGGCGGAAATTTTTCACCTGCTCCATGGGCAGGTCGTAACCGGCCAGGTGCAGCCAGCCGTAGAGGAACATCGAACCGTGACCGGCCGAGAGGACAAAGCGGTCCCGGTTGATCCAGTCCGGGCGGGCCGGGTTGTAGCTGAGGAAAGCCCCCCAGAGCACCGCCCCGATTTCGGCGCATCCCAGCGGAAGGCCGAGGTGGCCGATGCCGGCTTTTTTCACCGCATCGATGGAAAGTCCGCGGGCTTCGGCGGCGGCGTTATTGAGGACTTCGAGGGGGAGATCGGCGGTGGTTGTCGACATGGTAAAACGGTTGGGAAAAATCTGGCTCGGTTGCGCTGGGCACAGAATCCTTGCATGTTGTGAGCAGACTACCCGCCGAGCGATTCAAGGAAAGAAAAACTTCGCTTCATTGCTTGAGCGAGTTTCCGGCAGCGCGCTTTATTTCGGGCAATCTGCCTGCCGCAGGCGCGCAGCCGGTCGCGGAGGCTTGTCGTGAGGGGCCTGTACGGTGTAACCCAAAAGGATGTCAAAGGAACTGGAAGAAGGTTCGAAGCTGCAGCTGGACTTCACGAAATTGCAGAAGGTGGCGGCTTGCGGACAGGATTTGTTGCCGGTTGTCGTGCAGGATGCCGACTCAGGCGACGTGCTGATTGTGGCGTACGCGAACGAGCTGGCGCTGGAAACCGCCCTGAAAGAGGGCATGGCCACGTTTTGGTCGAGCAGCCGCAACGAGCTCTGGATCAAGGGCAAGACCAGCGGGGATTATCTCGAGCTGGTCGAGGTGCGCGTGAACTGCGAGCAGAACTCGCTGCTGTACCGCGTGCGCCTCAAAGGCAAGGGCGCTTGCCACACAAAGGACGCCGCAGGCGTTGCCCGCCACGGCTGCTACTACCGTCGCCTCAAGGCAGACGAGCGGACTTTGGAACTCGTCTGAATCATGGCAACGCCTGGCCACATCCTGGCGATTGGCGGCGGCGGGTTCACGCTGCCCGAACACGTGGCGCTTTTTTGCAAGATGCTCGAACTATCGGGCAAGGCGCATCCGCGCGCCTGCTTCATCGGGACGGCCTCCGGCGACGAGCCTGCCTACGCGGCCACCTTTCTGAGCGCCTGCGCCGGGCTTGGCGTCGCGGGGGAGGTGCTGAGGTTTTTCCCGCAAGCGGGCTTGCCCGAGGAAACTGCGGAGAGGGTCGCGAGCTGCGATGTGTTTTATGTTGGCGGGGGCAATACGCGCAATCTGGTCACCCTTTGGCGCGAGTACGGGCTGGATGCCGCGTTGAAACAGCGCTGGGAAAGCGGGGCTGTTCTGGGCGGCTCGAGCGCGGGCGGGTGCTGCTGGTTCGAGACCTGCGTCACCGACTCGATGCGGCTGGAGTTGGACGCGATCGCCGCGCTGGGATGGCTGCCTGGTGGATTTTGCCCGCATTTCGACAGCGAAGGACTGCGGCGCCCGCGCACTGCGGAACTGTTCACAGGCGGCGAGTTGCAACCCGGCGTGGCCTGTGATGACAACGTCGGCGCGTGGTTCAGCGGTACGGACTTTCAGGGTTTTCTTTCTGCGAAACCCGGAGCACAAGGTTGGCGCCTCAAAGCAGGTGAGCCCCCCGAGGCGATGGTGCCGCAACAACTCTACGCTTGATCAACGTGAGCTTGATTGGCGTTTTATGATTTGTGCCCTTACTTCCAAAAGGTGCCGATGCGGCCGTGTTGGCCTGTACCGGTGTTGGAGTCGTCGAAGGTGAGGGTGTCTTGCTCGGGGTTGGCGAAGTCGTAGGCCAGGTACAGGCTGGGGGTGCCCTCAAGAGTGTTACCGGTGAAGGTGGCGGTGATGTCTGCGCCGCCGGCGTGCAGGTGGATGGCCGGCTGGCCGGGGCTGCCGGTCCAATGAAAAGTGTTGTTTTCGATGCGGAGGTTTTCGCCATGGCCGCGCAGGCCCCAGGGCTTGTGACCGAACAGGCGCAGGGCCAGTGCCGGCCCTGTTGAATCGTGGAACGCGTTGCCGGTGATCGTGGCGTTGGAAAGTCCGAACGAAAAGACGTGCCAGCGCGCGACGCCGCGGATCTCGTTGCCGGTGATGCGCACGCCGTCGTCGGGTGGGTTGGGTCGGTTGTGTACGGAGAAGCCGTTTTTGGGTGCCCAGTCCGGGTAGTTGCGTCTGGCGTCGATGCGGTTGTTTTCGATGACGAGGGTCTGGGAGCCGGTCAGGTTGGTTTCTATGGCGGCGTTGAAGTAGTCGAAGATCTCGTTGTTACGGATGATCCCCGCAGGTCCGGAGATGGCGGAGGAGGGCGTCGCGTGCACCCGGCAGTTTGCGATCGTGACATCGCAGGGGTCGTTGCCGCCCTTGTAGATCAACTCCCCGCGGAAATGATCAACTTCGAGGTTTTCGAGTCGGACGTTTTTCAGGGCGACACCGTCCCACCCCACACTGATCCCCTTGTGGGAAATGTCCCAGAAAAAGACACGGTCGCGCTTGCTCCACCAGGCGTCGTTGTCGACGGGCGTCGCGTTGCCGGTCAGGCGGAAGTCGCGCAGGGTGACGTTTTCAAGGGTGCCGCGCCCGCTTTTGGGCTCGAAAACGATGCCATGCCCGCGGTGGGCAAACGTACGGCCGCTGTCCCAATCGGCCACGGGCTGCACGACATGGCGAAAGGTACCCCTCTCCACGAAAAAGTCATCGGGATCGTTCAGTCCATAAACGTGGCAGGACAGAATGGTTTGGTCCCGCCCGGCTCCGCGCCACAGCAGGTTGCTGGAGCGGATTTTGAAGATGGCGGTCTCGCGCGCTTTCTGCGGCGCGCAGAGATAGGTGCCGGCTTCCAGGATGACCTCGCCGCCTTTTTTCTCGGCGGCACGCAGGGCTTGACGGATGGCCTCGGTGTCGTCCTGGGCGTCATCCGGGATCGCTCCAAAATCCCGAACGTGAAAAACCGGCAACGCCTCCGTCCCCAGTACCGGCAGGGGAATCAGGCAGGCTGCGACCAGGGCCGCGAGTTTTTGCAAAGTCGGCATATTATATCGCATGCAGGGTATGGTGCTTGGGACCGTCCGGGCAAACGCGGGTTTCGCGAGATGTCCCTGAAAAACTATCCGCCCAAGTGCGGCGGCGTGTGCTTGCCGTTGGCGTGACGAAGCGAGTATGCATTTCGCATGGCATATTTCCGAACGACCTTTTTTGGCATCACCGCGTTGAGTTTGCTGGGTGCCTCCGTTGTGCTGGGCGCTGGGCCTGTGATGCAAGAACCGGTTCGCTACGAAGTAGCGGGCGTGCAGATGGAAAGCCGCTGGTGTACTGTCGAGCGTGAGGGCACACAGCCCGGCCTGCTCATCGTGCCGAACTGGATGGGCCCGCGAGAGTATTTCTACGACATGGGTGCGAATTGGGCCGAGGAAGGTTTCGTGGTTTTGGTGGTCGACATGTACGGCGTCGACGTGCGCCCCAAAAATCCGCAGGAAGCCGGTCAGGCCGCGGGCGGGATTTACGCGAAGCCCGACGAATTTCGCGCCCGCATCCGTCAGGCGCTGGAGTTGCTTCAGACGCATGAGTCGGTTGATCCGGAGCGCATCGCCGCTTTCGGCTTCTGCTTCGGCGGGGCGACCGTGCTGGAGCTGGCGCGGACCGGCGCGGATATTCAGGGCGTCATTTCATTTCACGGGGCCCTCAAGCCGGTCGACGCGGAAGCTACTTCCGAGTTTAAGGCCAAGGTGGTTGCCATGCACGGCGATACCGACCCGTACGTCCCCGACGAGGAAGAGGCCGCCTTCAAGGACGAGCTACGCGAGGCCGGGGCCGACTGGACCTTCATCAGCTTTGGCGACACGGTGCACTCCTTTACGAATCCCGAGGCCAACATGCCCGGGGCTGCTCAATACAGCCCGGAAGCCGCCTGGCAGGCCTGGGAAATGACCGAGGAATACCTCGAAGAGTGGTGCGACTACGAAGCGGAGGAGGGTGACATGGCGCGCGCCGTCAGTCCCGTGCCGGCGGTGCCGAGTCATTTAACAGTGGATATTCCGCTGGAAGGCCCCTGGTTCATCGAAGGGGTACCGGTACCGCCTCTGGCGAAGGATCCCGCCGAGGCTTTGGCCAAGTACGCCGTCTACTTGCGGACGGAAACCGGCCAGAAGGCCGAATACACTCTGCGTGCGAATTCGTTGGTGACGCAGAACGTGGTGGTGGCCGCGATGGACGCTTTGAAACAAGCGGGCGTGGATGAAGTCAGCCTTGCCGTGTCCGGCGACGCACAGACTTCTGAGGCGGTGGCCTCATCGGTTAGCGACTAGCCGGGGGCCAACGTGGCAATGAACATCAGCTTCGCCGGAGGTCAGGTCAGCGGGGCCATCGGCTCGGGCGTGTCCATAATTGGTGCGGTCCTGATGATTGTTTTTGGCGGGGTTTTCGCACTGGCCGGCTGCTTCGCCCTGCAAAGCTCACTGGAGGATGAAGCTGCTTCGGGCTTGCTGGAGGGAATTTTGATTTCGTCGGTCTTTATCGGCGTGGGCCTCAGCGTCGTGGCCGTTGGCATGTGGACACTGAAAGCTGGTGGGCGCACGCGCACATTGATTAAGCGGCACCCGAATGAGCCCTGGCTTTGGAACTCCAAATGGGCGGACGGGCGCATCAATAACAGCAGCGGTTTGACCGGCGCATTGGCCCTGGGCGGCATCGCGATTTTTTGGAATCTGATTTCGTGGAGCGTGGTGATCGGAATCTTCACCAGCGACGAAGCAAAACCGGCTTTCGTCTATGTTTTTCTGATCTTTCCTGTGGTGGGTATTGGGCTGCTCGTCACGGCGGTGTACCAGATTGCACGCTGGCGCAAGTACGGGAATTCCGTTTTTGAGATGACCGAGTTGCCCGGCACCTTGGGAGGACCGTTGGCGGGACTGGTCGTTGTGCCAAGCAAAGTTCACACGAAAGAGGGCTTTCGCGTGAAGCTGAAAAATATCCATTTCTATTATACGGGCACCGGTAAGCACCGTAAGCGGCACGAGGTGGTGCTGTGGGAAACCGAGCAGACGATTGTGGAGGAGGGGCTGATGGACGACCCTCACCGAACCGCTCTGCCGGTTTTTCTCGACATTCCCTACGACACGCTTCCCACCCGCACTCCGGGCGAAAATGACGCAGACATTTCCTGGAAGCTGGAGGTCACCGCGGACACCCCGGGTATTGATTACAAGGCTACGTTCGCGGTACCTGTCTTCCGTACGCCGCACAGCGACCCTCAACTGACGCAGGCGATAGTGCGCGCGGGCGGCAGGGCGGCGGCCGTATCACCGCAGACAACGCCAGCGGCCGCACTCGATGCGGAGACCGCCTTGAAAAAGTCAGGGGTACGCATCAGCGGGGAGCCCGGCATCGGCAAGCTTTACGAGTTCCGCTTCAAAAAGTCTTTCGGGCTTTTTCTTACGCTCTTTCTTTTTTTGGCCTTCCCAACGGCAATCATCACGGCGGCCGTGCTGGAAAAGATTCCGTGGTTTTTCGGGCTATTCGCACTGGTTTTCGTCGCTGTCACACTGGGCTTGGCGACCCTCTTGTTTGGAGTGGCCCGGGTGCGGGTGTTCCGTGACCGGGTAGAGATGGAGAATCAGGGACTGTTTGGAAGTCGGCGCGAGACTTATGCCCTGAACGAGCTGGTGGCTATCGAGCCGAAGCAGGCAATGTCTGCCAACAACCAGGCCTTTTTCTCGCTGAAACTCGTTCGGGGTGGAACCGCGGATCCCTTTGTAGTGCGGACAAACCTCAAAGGCATGCCGCTGGCCCACACCGCCATCGACTCCATCCAAAAGGCGATGGGGCGCTAAAAGCCGTTGCTAAAAGTAATTAACTGATGCGCGGTTCAGGCGCTGGTGGCAGCGGTTTCGGGTGTTACCGCATCGCTGTTTTCGATACCCAAAGCTTCGGGTATGACCTGATTGCGGTGCGTGAAGATTCCCTCGACCTGCCATTTTACGAAGGGATAGGCAATCTGCCCCAAAGGATAAAACGGTAGCTTGTAGCGGACATGGTCCGTCATGAGCGTGCCGCCCTCGCGCGCCTCGAATGTGTGCCGGTGAATCCACTGCTTGTACGGACCCTTCAGCTGTTCATCTGTAAAGGCATAGGGTGGTTCCCAGCTGCTAATCAGCGTGCGCCATCGGGCGGGAAAGCCGTTGATACGGAGCTTGTAATCAATGAGCGTTCCCTCGCGCATCTTGATGGGCTGAGGCGTCAGGATTTTGAAGTGCAGGTTCTTCGGCGTGATGCGCTCCAGGTTTCCGGCGTCCGCGAAGAAGGAAAAAACTTCTTCTAAAGGCAGCGGCAAAAAGCATTCGCGTTTAAGGATGTGTTCCATGTTGTTGTCAGTGTTTTCGGTAAGCGCTGAAAGTTCAACCGGCCCAGGCAGGTTTCTGCAACGCGATTGCGGCAACCCGTCGCAATAACCAGTGCCGCTAGCGAGTCTGAGTGTCGCCGCCTTCAGAGTAATCAGCCCGCTGCTGCCTAACTGGTCGGAGCGAACAGTGCCTTAATTTTTGAGGATGCCGTCGTCGTCGAGACCGCCCTTGAGCTTTTTGTCGATGATCAGGCGCTCGTTTTCACGGCGCAATAGCTCCAGGTAGCGCTCGTAGCGGCGCGCCACGTTGAGTTGCTCCAGCAGCATCTGCTTCTGTTGATGGTCTGGGCACAGAGTAAACGCGGCAATATCCAAAAAGATCTCCGGATCGCGGACCTGGGTGAGGAATTCAACGAGCTCCTGAGGAATTTGGCCGCCTAGCTTTCGGTTTTGGCTGATCAGCCGCGTGAGCGAGCTGCGCAGCGATTTCAGCTTTTCGTCGTCGGCACCTGGCTCAGTCGACAGAGGCTCGATTTCGGTCAGGCGGTAAGGCTCTTCGCTGATGATGCGCTTGAAACGGATACGGGCCAGGCCTTGCAGCACCAGGTGCGAGGTTTCGTCTGCATTTTTTCGGCAGTGGCGGACCATCCCGACGGTCGCCACCTCGTAGGACGGCTCGAACCGGCCCGAGGCCTCCGCTTCCTTGAGGTTCATCCCGGCCACGGCGAAGAGCCGGTCGGACTCCAACACGTGTTCGAGCATTGTGCGGTAACGCGGCTCGAAAATGTACAGCGGCAGGATGGCGTGCGGAAACAAGCAAGTGTTCGGCAAAGTCATCACTGGGACTTCACTTGGTATCTCAATGGTTACCGACATTCCCTGCTGTTTCCTCCCGACATTTTGAAGACTAACGGATTGCGGATGCATTTTCAAGTGCGTGAGAGATCCGGGACTTTGAAAGGCGCCGGCACCGCGCGGCTAACCATTGGTCATTTTTAGCCAAGCGCCTAGGATAGGGAACACTGTGAGCGCGTAACCACGTGCAGGGAGGTATCGCGCAGGCCGGCGACAGGCTCTATTCGAGCTTAGCTTAAAAACGTTTGATAAGCTGAGAAAGCCGTAAGGAAGCCAGCTCTGGCTGGGTGGTCATGCACTTTGACAGTGCTTGGAGCTTGTTCAGGGGCAGGCAGTTAGGGCGCCTTGAAAACGCCGGGCTGGGTATTGAAGCAGGTAGCTGCATGCAAAGCCGAGGGTGGCTTTAGGCTCCTTGGCATGCTGGCTGCTCAAAGGCTGCGTTCAACACGGACGTAACGGATTCTCCATTTAATTTAGAAGAACTCCCAACCTAACAAAACTAGTTATGATAGCTAAACTCCCAAAACTTTGGATGCTGCTGGCAGCCCTGTGCATGCTGCTGGGCACCTGGACGCCAGCCTTCGCGCAGCCGTCTGCGGATGAACTCGCCGACCAGGCGGAGGAAACTGCGGATGACCTGGCGGAGGCCGCTGGAGACGCCCTGGAAGCAGCGGAAGATTTCGTGCCGGCTGAGCCCGACGAAGCCTACCTGGAACTGAAAGCTAAGTACGGCGAAACCTTCGACTTTTTCACCATCAGTACGCTGTGGACAGTCATCGCGGCTGCTCTGGTGTTCCTGATGCACCTTGGTTTTGCCACGCTCGAAACCGGCTTCACCCAGCAGAAAAATGCGGTCAACATCCTCTTTAAGAACGTGTTTATCATTTGCATGGGTCTGCTGGCGTACGCTGCGTACGGTTTCAATGCAATGTACCCAGGGGAGTTCAACGACTTCTTCGCCGTGGGCAGCCCCCTTCTGGAAGCTGATTACGGTGATACCGACTTTTCCTACGGCGGAACCGCACTTTGTATGACTGGCTGGGCGGACTTTATCTTCCAGGCGATGTTCGCCGCCACGGCCGCGACGATCGTGTCCGGTGCCGTTGCCGAGCGTATCAAGCTGCCGAGTTTTATGCTCATCGCGACCATTCTGGTGGCCTTTATCTATCCGATCACCGGTTCGTGGCAATGGGGTGGTGGCTGGCTTAGCGACAACGGGTTCCATGATTTCGCCGGTTCTTCGCTGGTGCACGCCTTTGGCGGGTTTGCAGCGCTAGGTGTGGTACTCGTGCTTGGACCGCGCAAGGGCAAGTACACTGCCGATGGTAAAATCAAGCCGATCCTCGGTCACTCGATGCCGCTGGGTGCCGTCGGCGTCTTCTTGCTGTTTTTCGGTTGGTTTGGCTTTAACGGCGGCTCGGTGCTGTCGGCTGATCCTGAAGACGTTTCCAAGGTCTTTGTGACAACGGCGCTCGCTGCAGCTGCCGGCGGTCTCGCCAGCATCGTCGTTGCCTGGGGTCTGGTGCGTAAGCCAGATATTTCGATGGCGCTGAACGGTATTCTCGCCGGTTTGGTCGGCATTACAGCAGGTGCAGATTCGATGGGGCCCTGGAGCGCGGTTATCGTCGGTGCCATTGCCGGTGTGATCGTGGTCTTTTCCATCATCGGCTTTGACAAAGCCAAGATCGACGACCCGGTCGGCGCGATTTCCGTTCACGGGGTCTGCGGTATCTGGGGCACCGTCGCGGTCGGTATCTTTGGTACCGGCAAGGACTTTGTCTGGCAGATTATTGGTACGCTCTCCATCTCAGCGCTCGCCCTGGCCGCGGGTCTGATCTTGGCGATTGCTGTGAAAGCTATCATGGGTCTGCGCGTCGACGAAGACGAGGAAGCCCAAGGGCTGGACGTGGGTGAACACGGTCAGGAAGCCTACCCGGACTTCCAGGCCACCACCTCCCACTAATCGCCGCGAATCAAGCAACACTGATTGGTACTTGATTCACCAACCACAGAGCTCAACACTCCGAAACAAAGGAATTCTCAATGAAACTGGTTAAAGCGATTATTAAGCCCTTCAAGCTGGAGGAGGTGAAGGAAGCCCTCTCCGAAATCGGCATCGAAGGGATGACCGTCACTGAAGTGAAGGGTTTCGGCCGCCAAAAAGGCCACACCGAAATCTACCGCGGCAGCGAGTACACTGTGGACTTTCTGCCGAAGGTGATGGTCGACATCGCCGTGCCGGACGAAACCGTGGCGAAAGTCTACGAGGCCGTCGCCAAGGCGGCGAAGACCGGTAAGATTGGTGACGGAAAGATCTTCGTCATAAACATCGAGGAAGCCATTCGCATCCGCACGGATGAGAAGGGCGACTCGGCCATCTAGCCCGAAAAACGAATCGCTTCGGGCTGCACGCCCAAACGTTTTTCTTACAACCGGGTCCTCAACCGAGGGCCCGGTTTTTGTTGAGCGGTCGAAGGATATCCGAATGTCGACAGGTGCGTTACGCGTACAGCCTCTACCTACCGCCTGTTACTTGGAGCGTAGTTTGGACTGGATAAAACAGTCGCGAGGTTTCAACTGCGGTAGACATCGACAAGCCGGGGACAATGTCGCTGACACCCTCAAGCTAACGAGTTAGACTAGTGTCATTACAAATTACGGGCCAGAGACTGATGTCGGCCACCGGTTCAGCCTATACGCTTCGCCTCTGTGAGAACCGTAACATCTACGGGTGTGTCAAAAAGTGCTGATAGCAGTAAATGTCATATGCGATGATATCTGGCTTTTTGACGCCTTACCTGCAGACAGCGCGTGCGCATGAAAGAAATGCAGAGAAAAACATGCAAAAGTTATTAAATCATAGACCGGTTTTCGGTCTGCTCGGAGGTTGGCGAGCTGGAATTGCTTCGTTGTGCGCGCCGCAGCATGAAAATGCCGGCTACCAGAGCTAAAATCATGACGGTGACGATGCCCAGCTCGAGCATGGCCATATTGAATTCGACCTGTTTTGCCTCGGAGGGCGTAACCTGCTCGGCCGTGATGACCAGGATGCGCCGGACTGCCGCAACAATGCCGACGATCAAAAATGGCTCGCAGACCAGTACGCGCCGTTTGAGCGAGATGCCCACGGTGTGCGTTACTTCCACCAGCATGACAACCAACAGCAGGTCTTCCAAGGCATGGAGTACAGCTGCGGCAAAGGCACCCTTTGCAGCATACTCCACAAATCCGACCGCGGTGGCCCCCAGCAGAATGAAAGCAGCAACGCCCAAAAATGCGGCCACAATGAAATACAGCACATTTTCCGCCCACGAGATCCATTCGCTGACGCGGCCGGAAAATCGTTCGGCGGTTGTCGACATACGCGTGTACGGTGTCGTTGTCATCGCGAAGCTTAGCATAACTTTCAGAAATTACCGAAATTTTCGGTAAAACAGGTATTATGGCTCAGCCGTCACGCCTGCTAAAACTAACGCTGGTAGGCTTACGGGCCAGAGCGACGAGCCCGTTGCTGGTCCTGCATAGCTACCGCGCTTGAGGGATTTGGTCGATGAAGCCCCGGGGGTGTGCATCGTGCCAGCGCCAGGCTGTTTCAACGATGGACTCGATGTCGGGAAACTGAATCTCCCAATTCAATTCGGTGCGAGCGCGGGTATTGTCCGCGTAGAGGGCGGGGGGATCGCCAGGGCGGCGCGGCGCTTCCACGACCGGTACCGTCTTGCCGGAAACCTTTTTCACCGCGGCGATCACCTCGCGCACGGAGTAGGGCCGTCCGGTGCCCAAATTGCAGAAAAACTGGGTGCCCGGGGTTTCCAGGCGGTCGAAAATCGCGATGTGGGCGCGGGAGAGATCGTCCACGTGCACGTAATCGCGCAGGCAGGTACCATCATCGGTGTCGTAGTCGGTGCCGAAGATCTTGATGTTCTCCCGGCGACCGGTGGCTGCGTCGATGATGAGGGGGATGAGGTGGGTTTCCGGGTCGTGGTGCTCACCGATGCTGCCATCGACCGAGGCCCCGGCGGCGTTGAAATAACGAAAGGCGGCAAAGGACAACTGGTCGCTGTGGGCCAGGGCCTTCAGAACGTTTTCCACGTCGAGCTTGGTCTGGCCGTAGGGGTTGATGGGCTTTTGCGGCATATCCTCGACGATGGGCAGCGACGCAGGCACACCGTAGGTGGCGCAGGTCGAGGAGAAGACGAATTTCTTGACGCCCTCGGCGAGCATCGACTCGAGCAGGGAAATCGTGGCACAGAGGTTGTTCTGGTAATACTTGAGCGGCTTTTGCACGGACTCGCCCACGTAGGCGAAGGCAGCGAAGTGCATCACGATATCGACCTGTTGCTCGCGCAGGATCGGGCGCACGATGTCAGGATCGCCGAGATCTCCGTTGAAAAAAGGCACGTCCGCGTCGACCGCGCCGCGATGACCGTAGACCAGGTTGTCCAACACGAGCGGCACATGGCCGGCAGCTTTAAGTTGCCGCACGCAGTGGCTGCCGATGTAGCCGGCTCCGCCGATAACGAGTACTTTCATGAAAAAATCCGAAGGTAAGAGCTGAGCGTAGTTACCTGCGTGCGCGTCAGGCAAGCTTTGCGGGGGCACGGGTAGTGTCCTAATTTGACTTGAGAGGCCTGTTGGACAGGACGATCATCTTTACGGGGTGCGTGGAGGTGCCGGGGCTTGAACCCGATGCGACCGAGCTGTAGAGAAAGGCGCAGCACTTTGCCACCCCCGCTATTTTCTTATCTCGACCTCGAAGCCAAGCTCAGTTGTTTCAATCATCGGGTAGAACTTGTCCAGTCGCTCCCTAAACTCCTCCCAGCTCTCGGAAACCTTCATGAGCATCCTTAACCCTTCTATGTGCGCCAGCAGCTTGGGATGTCCTACATCGCCGGACAGCCACTGAAAATATCGATGCTTCCGGTTTCCCGCAGGCGTTCGTGGAGTCTTGGCTCTAAGCTCGTCAAGGACACCGGGCGCAAGTCGCTTGTAAACTATGTCGTTGGTCCAAGTTCCAATGACTCCAGGTCTAGCCACACTGCTGGGATCGAATTTCCAGCCGTTCAATCGGAAAATCTCTTCGTAAAAGTCGGCTGGGAAAGTTTTGGTCCACGCGCGTAGCTCCTTAGCGATGAATTTTTCAAGGATGTTGGCCAGGGCGTTTCGGGCCCTGTCATATTGATACCCTGTAGCTTCATCGATAAGGGCTGTGATGCCCAGCCGGGCCAGGCCCCGCATGATGAGCTCAGCTGCCTCTGCCAGACGCCGTTGCGTGTGGTGTAGAGGAATCGCTTGGCGTGCGGCTAGATAGACTTCACAAACCTGAGGCAGTAGATCAGCGCGAAAACCGAGAGCTTTGCCACCCGCTTTGGGGATGTATTCAATCGGGTTCATCGAAACCGCTAAATCACGGCTTATGAAAGGTTTAAGGTTGTTTGCGCTGATAATTCTAAGGGTTTCTTCGAAGACGCCGCCCGCAGGTCGCTCCGAACGTCCGAGAGCCCTTAAGAAGCCGCTCTGGGAAAGGATTCGCGTCCCATCCTCCAACACGGCACAGGGAATCTTCATGTCTCCTATTTCAATATCCGCTTCGTGGGTTGCTTTGGGAGTACCCCACCGGGTTGCAGCTGCTTTCTCAGCTATTGCCCTGCGCTGTTCTGGAGATAATTTCTTCGCCCGCGCTTTTCCGCCCTTTGACTGCATACTGTCTTCAGAATTCTTGCTCATTGGAGAAAACTATGCTTGCTTTGCAAGCAATGTCAAATCTATCCTGCAAGCATTATGGCAAACAAGCTCCCGGCCGAAAAGAAGTCCCAAGTGGTTTCCGCTCTCTGCGAGGGCTCTTCGATACGCTCCATTGAGCGGATGACCGGGATACACCGCGACACGATCATGAGGCTAGGTACTCGAATGGGGGAAGGTTGTGCGGCGGTCCTTGACGACAAGATGCGCGACCTCGACTGCTCCGAGATTCAGGTCGATGAGATTTGGGGCTTCATCGGGAAGAAGCAGAAGCGCGTCCAAGAAGGCGAAGCCTACAAGGGTGATGTATGGACCTATATCGCGCTCGACCCACGGTCGAAGGCGATCCCCTGCTATGCGGTCGGCAAGCGCGACTACACGACTACTAACCTGTTTATCGGCGACCTCTCCACCCGGATGTGCAACCGCATCCAGCTTTCGAGTGACGCGATGGGCCAATACAAGTCAGCCGTCGAGACTGCTTTCGGTGTCGGCGTCGATTATGGGCAGATCGTAAAGACATTCTCGCAATCGGATGTCGAGGCCGCTCGCAAGTATAGCCCACCCAATATCGTTTCTGCTCGGTCAGAGAAGATCATTGGTAACCCACACGAAAAGCGTATCTGCACCAGCCATATCGAGAAGCAGAATCACACTCTACGAATGCACTGCCGCAGACTCACGCGCCTGACAAACGCCTTTAGCAAAAAGCTTGAGAACTTCAAGGCCGCAGTCGCCTTGAGCTTCGCCTACTACAACTTTTGCCGAGTCCACAAGTCGATCCGTTGCACCCCGGCTATGGAGTTGGGTGTAGCCACTTCGGTCTGGACTGTTGCGGACCTTGTGGAAATGATCGAAAGGTGACAGACGCAGAGCGACTAAAGGACGCTATCGAGACGATGGAACAGGCAAAGGCCACCCACGTCCGTAGCAACCGGGTGCTTGAGCTTCTGGGCCAGCAAGTCGCGTGGCAGGGCCAAGTCGAGACTTTCGACCTCGAAGGCCACCACGAAGCCTCTCGGTGTTACGCATGGACCTGGGAGGATGAAAGCGGTCAAAGCCAGTATGCCGTGATTCTGCACCGGCCTCCGGTTGACTCCCCTGACAGAGCGGTAAAGGCATTCATCGCCTCGCAGACGTGAGCGTCGGAAAATCAAATTAGGACACTACCGGGGCACGCGCGAAGTTTGACAGGCGCGCCTCGGCTCACTAGCCAATCAGATTTTTGAGACACTTGTAATGTCAGCAAACGGGGTGATGAGGGAGCGTGTGGTTTTGACAGGCATCGGCCTGACCGCGCCAAACGGAAATTCACTGGGGGAGTTCCGGGAGAATTTGCTGGCGGGCAAGGCGCAGCTGCAGCGCATCCCGATCCGTCACATGGGCGATCTGCCGGCGGGCGTCTGCGACTTTGACACCATGCGCTACCAGAAGCGCAAAGAGGTGCGCAATGGCACGCGCGCGGGCTCCATCGCCATCTACTGCGCCCGTGAGGCTATCGCCGACGCCGGCATCGACTGGGAGCGCGTGGACACCTCGCGAGTGGGGGTGTACGTGGGCATCACCGAGCACGGCAACGTCGAGACCGAGAACGAAGTTTTCAACCTCGGGCAGTTCGACAACGAGGTGAAGTACTGGAATCACCACCACAATCCGCGCACCATCGCCAACAACCCCGCAGGTGAGATCACGCTGAACCTCAAGATCACCGGGCCGCATTACACCATCGGGGCCGCTTGCGCGGCGGGTAACGCGGGCCTCATTCAGGCGGTGCAGATGCTGATGCTCGGTGAGTGCGACCTGGCGATTGCCGGGGGCGTCAGCGAAAGCATCCACACCTTTGGGATTTTCGCGGGTTTCAAGAGCCAGGGGGCCCTCGGCGAGCACGAGGACGTCAACCAGGCGAGCCGTCCCTTCGACGCCACGCGCAACGGCATTGTCGTGAGCGAAGGCGGGTGCCTGTATACGCTGGAGCGCTTGAGCGATGCCCAAGCCCGCGGCGCGAAAATACACGGTGAAATCATCGGTTGGGCCATGAACTCGGATGCGACCGACGCGGTCCTGCCCAACCCAGAGCGGCAGGCGCAGTGTATGCAGCGGGCCATCGCACGGGCCGGCCTGAAGCTGGAGGATGTCGACCTGGTCAACACGCACGCCACCTCGACGCCCCAGGGGGACCCGCAGGAAATCCAGGCCGTGCGCACCGTCTTCGACAACGGGGCCCAGCCCTGGGTGAACAACACCAAGAGCTTCATCGGGCACTGCATGGGGGCGGCCGGCGCGCTCGAACTGGCGGGGAATCTGCCCTCCTTTGCCGATAAAATGGTGCACCCAACCATCAACGTCGAAAAGCTTGACCCGGCCTGCGAATTTCCCAGCCTAGTCGTCAATCAGCCCCGGGAAGCCGGTCGTCTGGACGTTATCCTGAATAATTCATTCGGGATGCTCGGGACGAATTCGGTTTTGCTCGTCAGGCGCTTTGACGAAGCCGCAACAAATTGACTTTCAGGTATAAAGCACCTGTGCGGGTCGCCCGATTGCGGCCCTTGGACCCAGTTGCAAAGGACTATGAACAGAGAACGCGTTAAGGAAATTATCCTCAATATCATCGCGGACATTTACCCCGAGGTGGAGGCGATGAAGGTCGACCCGGCGGTGCGTCTGCGTGACCAGCTCGACCTGGATTCGATGGACTTTCTCGACATTGTGATGGCCCTGCGCAAAGAGCACGGCATCGAAGTGCCTGAGCCGGACTACCCGCAATTAGCCACTCTGGAAAGCTGCGCGGACTACCTCCTGCCAAAGTTTGAGTCGACCGCGGCGCGCTAGAGTCGGCGTCCGTTCCATCCACTGACCTTGTCCCGGACCGACGGCGAGCGCTACGACTGCGTCATTATCGGGGCGGGTATGTCTGGGCTGGCGGCCGGGATTCGGCTGGCCATGTTCGACCAGCGAACGCTCATTCTTGAGCGTCACAATGCGGCGGGTGGGCTCAACAGCTTCTACAGCTTCGACGGACGCAAGTACGACGTCGGGCTGCACGCGTTGACGAATTTTGCGCCGGCCCGCGAACGCGGGCGCCCCCTGACCAAGCTGCTGCGGCAGCTGCGGCTGAACTGGGACGACCTGGACCTGGCGCAGCAGCGAGGCTCGCGAATGGCGATTCCGGGCTGCGACCTCTGTTTCTCCAATGATTTTGCCATGTTGGAAAGCGAGGTGGCGCGCGCCTTTCCAAAGCAGATCGATGGCTTTCGCGCGCTGGCCCAGGCTGTCCGCGAAACGGACGAAACCGCGCTCGACGTGGAGGCAGTCTCCGCGCGCGCCGTCATGGCCGCTCATCTGAGTGACCGCGTCCTGATCGATCTGCTGCTGGTGCCGCTCATGTACTACGGCAGCGCCCGTGAGCATGATTTGGACTGGCCGCAGTTTTGCATTCTGTTCAAGGCGCTCTTTTTTGAAGGCTTCGCGCGGCCTTTTGAGGGGGTGCGGCGCATTGTACGGCTGCTGACCAAACGGTTTAAGGAAGTTGGGGGCGAGCGCCGGATGAAGTGCGGCGTACGGCAACTCACCCCGGATACCGAAGGCGTGACTGTCGCATTGGACACAGGGGAGACCGTCCGCGCTGGGCAGGTGCTGTCCTCAATCGGCAAGGTGGAGACCGAGCGATTGCTTAATTTCTCGGCCGATGACGCCGGTTCATCGGGAAGCGGCGCGCCGACGGACGAAACACAGGTCGGGCGGCTCTCGTTCGTTGAGACAATCACGATTTTTTCGGAGCAACCGGCGGCATTCGGCTGGGAGGACACCATCGTCTTTTTTAACGACTCGGAGCGTTTTCACTATGAGCGTCCGAACGATCTGGTCGACCCTCGCAGCGGGGTGATCTGCATTCCCAACAATTACGCCTACAGCGAGGAACGAAAGCTCGGGGAAGGCGTGTTTCGCATCACCGCGCTGGCAAGCCACCCCCGCTGGACGTCCCTGCCAGAAACGGACTATCAGGCTGCCAAAAAAGTCTGGTTCGCACAGCTGCAGGCAAAGGCCCGAAAGTTTCTCCCGCCTGTCGACACCGCGCGACTCGAGTCGGCCACCGTGACCACCGACATGTTCACCCCCCGCACCATTGAAAAATTCACCGGGCACCTCGGTGGAGCCGTCTATGGCGCGCCCGAAAAATCGCGCCGCGGCGAGACTTCGGCAGCGAATGTGCATCTGATTGGTACTGACCAGGGCTTCCTGGGTATTACCGGGGCGATGCTCTCAGGCATCACGATTGCGAATCTGAAAGTGCTCTCCGCGTCGGTTTGAGTGTGCAATCTCAGTCGCTGAAGGAAAGCACGTACAGTGTGTGCAACACTGCATAGGTAACGATGGCCATGACCACCCAGACGGTCGGAATGCGAAAGACGCCCCGGGCGGGTCCGGGGTTTCTGTCGGGTTGCTTGGCGTCACGTTCACGCATTTATTAGCGTCTGGCGGGGGCTCACTTTTCTCAAGCGCCGATTGCGTTTTAAGGCCAAGACGGTTTGGATCGAAGTACTAATGTAGACGGAATGCCTGATCCTAAACGCACGCGCACGCTGCCCGCGCTGCCGGCTCCGATGTTGACCGGTGGTAACGAATTTGAAGGCACGCCCGAAACCACCACTGCCACCCTGGATGCCGTGGAGCCTCCCTGGCAGGTGGTCGTGCTCAACGATCCGGTCAACCTAATGTCTTACGTTGTGATGGTTTTTCGCAAAGTGTTCGGATACACGCAGGAACGGGCACGCAAGCACATGCTCGAAGTGCATCACGAGGGACGCTCGGTGCTCTGGACTGGCGCGCGCGAGCGGGCTGAGCATTTCGTTCATCAACTGCACCAATGGCAGCTCAGTAGCCGAATCGAACGTGGCGATGAATAATCTGACCATTCCCTGCAGTCCGACACTGCTGGCTCCCTTGAACGATCTGGTGGCCTCGGTCGTGCGCTCGATGGGCGACGAACTTGCCTTGAACGCCAATTACACCAGCGGTGACGCCGAACTGGATGCCGTTTTGGAGTCGAGCCTGATCGAGGAGATGCAGGAAGACTGCTCGCGGCTGGAGGCTGTCTTTCGTGAAAGCGACAACGGTCAGGGACAACTGGTTATTCGGCTGGAAGAGGGTGAGGCCATTTTGCGCGCGTCTTCGGCGGTGCGTCTGCGCCTGCGGCGGACGCTGCTGCGCGGAGTGCCTGACGAGGTGCTCGAGCGTGGCGAAGTCGATTTGCAGAATCTCGCCACTCTCGAGCAGCGCGGATACATGGGCTATGTCTTTCTGGCGAACCTGCAGGAAGTCCTCGTGCGTTTCATGGACCCGGGGGCGACGGACGCCATTCCGGAAGAGGCCGAAGATCCTTTTGGATTCGAAACCGATGGCGGTGAACCCGACGACGATCCGGATGACGACACTCCATTTGACGGTAAAAAGTGGGGCTGACCTGCGCGCGGCTTACAGTCTTTTCAAAGGCGCTTCTGGGGTTTGCAAACACGGGCCGCTGCCGATAGATTTTGTCTAACGAACTCCCTGCAGTGTTCGTGGCACAAAACGCCGTTCCTCTCCTTATGTTTTTTAAACCGGGAGCTTGAACGCTGGAGTGGCTGCCATGCCGTAAACCGGAAGGCAAAAGCTTCGCAACGGGCACCCACCTTACCAACCGAGGTAAGAGAACAGTGTTTCGGACGGCACAGGTGGGGAGTTCGTTTTTTTGTCGGGAAGTCGGATGGTCCGTTGGGTCTAGATGTCGTGTTGTCGGGCTGTCGGGAGATGTGAGTGACGCTGCGGGACGGCTTTTTTCTTGGCGTACAGGGGTACGCTTCTCTCTGCGCGGATCACTGATTGTGCGCGACCTATGGCGCGGTATTTTCTAACTGAAGCCTAGGAGAGTGATGCCGGCGTTTTTGGCGGCGGTGAGCACCTCAGGCTTGTCCAGGAGGATGACCTGACCGGCATGGAGGGCGGCGGCGCGTAGGCCGGCTTGTCTCATGGTTTCCAGGGTTTTCAGGCCGAAGACCGGCACATCGAAACGGTAATCCTGCGCGGGCTTGACTGTCTTCACAAAAAGGGCGTCGCGAGCGCCAAAGGTGCCGGCACGTTCCAGCATGGTATCGGTCCCTTCGAAGGCCTCGACGGCCAGAACCGTCCCTCGGGCGACCACCACCCCCTGGCCGATGTCAAGCCGGGCACACTCGCGGGCAACCTGCTGACCGAAGCTCAGCGACTCGGCATCGGGCAGGCGTTTGCCGCGCACCATGACGCCTTCGGAAGCCAGCTGATCGTCGAGGCAAGCGCGCGCGTCAAGCAGGCGCACATCGCGTTTCTGAATCTCGTTGGCGAGTGCTCCGAAGATGGTTTCAGCGTTACGCTGCTTGAGCGCGGCCAGCATGCGGATCGCCTTGAGGTCGGGATGCAGCCCCTTGAAGAGGCGACGCGGCGTGATCTGGCCGGCCATGATCGCGTACCCAACCTCGAGCTTCCGCAGTGCCTTGAGCAGGTGACCCACTTGACCGACCTTGATGCGTACTCGATGCGCTGCGTCGAAATCGTTCCAGAGGGTTTCCTCGGTCTCGCCCTCGAAAGCGATCAGCCGGACCGGGATACCGGCGGCGCGCAGCCGCACGCAGGTTAGAATGGGGTAACGGCGCTGCCCTGCGATGATAGCAACCGGACGCGTGGGGTCGAAATCTGCCGGCAGAAAGCGCGAACGAGCGTCAGCCATAAGTGCAAGTCTTACTCTTCAATCGTCTCGAAGAAATCCTTCGGCAGGACCACGAGCGGCACCGGCTGCCAGTCCTTGCCCTCGCCGGTGGTCTCAAAAACGACGCGCCGGGACGAGCGCTGCGCCATCAAGAGGGGCGGGGCGATTTCGTCGAGTTCTTGCTCGGTGTAGTCGCGCAGTTGGTAGCCGCGCGGGTCGTCGAGGTCGGTCTTCAGGTACTGGCGCGTCAGCAGCGTTGGGCCGGCGTCCGCCCCGTGCGGGCGGTAGCGGGCGCTGCCGGTGATGAGAAAAGCCTCCATCGTGGTGGGGCCGTTGACGCGGATGAACAGGTTGCGGATGTCGGCCGTGAGGACGCCGTCGGGCGTGCGAATTTCCATGGTGGAGAAGGGGCGCTTGCCACGTTCACGATGGACGAAAGCCACGCTGCCGCGCTCGACCGACATGCGCAGCTTGGAGGCTGTGGGCTCGATGTCTTTGTCCTCCGGTGAAGGCTCGAAGGGTACCTGGATCAGCTCCTCGATGGTGAAGCGCGCGTCGGTGCCCACGTGCAGGCTCAGGCCGTTGGAGAGGACGACGGTAGCAAAGCTGCCGGGGACATCGCCAACGCGAAAGGAAACTTCCTGGCCGGCAAAGCGCGTGTGCTTGAGCACATCCTGGCTCTCACCGTCCACCTTGGCCGAGAGATCTCCGCGGACGCTTTCGACAAAGATGGCCCCGGGCTTCATGACTTCACCCGGCAGACTGCCGGCGGCGAAGACTGACAGGCAGGTGAGACAGAAAATGCTATGAAGGCGCAGACGCATAGGCCGGTCCATCGGTCGAAGCGTTGTTTACTTCACCACCAGGTTGAGGATGCGTCCAGGCACGAAGATGACCTTGATGATCTGCTTGCCGTCGAGATGCGCGGCGATTTTCGGGTCACCCTGAGCCGCAGCCAGGGCGGCAGCCTGGTCGGCCTCGGCGGGGACTTCGGCGTGCCCGCGGGTCTTTCCGTTGATTTGGAAGATCAGCTTGACGGTGGCCTCGATTAGCAGTGTTTCGTCCGCAACTGGCCAGGGTGCATCGACGATGGAAGACTGGTTACCGGTGCGCTGCCAGAGTTCTTCCGTGATGTGCGGGGCAAGCGGCGCCAGCAGCTGTAAAAGCATGCGACCGGTGGCTGGAGTGTAGCCATCTGCTTTGGCGAACGTGTTGGAGAGGGTCATCAACTGGGAGACCACCGTGTTGAAGCGCAGATTCTCGTAATCGTCGGTGACTTTCTGAATTGTCTGGTTCAGGGCGCGCAGGAGTTCCTCGGGCTCGTGGGCTCCATCGGAAATCTTCGGGTTGGGCTGGCCGTCTTCGCCGATGAACTGCCGCCAGACGCGGCGCAAAAACCGCGAAACGCCTTCGATGCCCTTCGTGGACCACGGCTTCATCGCTTCGAGCGGGCCGAGGAACATGAGGTACAGGCGCAGGGCGTCCGTGCCGTGTTGCGCGCTGACGGTCTCGGGGTTGACAACATTGCCGAGAGATTTCGACATCTTCTCGCCGTCTTCGGCCAGGATGATCCCCTGATGGTGCAGGCGCTTGAAGGGCTCGGGCTGCGAGACGTGGCCGCCGTCGTACAGCACCTGGTGCCAAAAGCGCGCGTACAACAGGTGGAGAACGGCGTGCTCGGCACCGCCGATGTAGATGTCGGGCCCGCCCTTCCAGTGCTTTTCCGCTTGGCTGCCGCAAAAGGCCTGGTCGTTGTGTGGGTCCATGTAGCGCAGGTAATACCAGCACGAGCCCGCCCACTGCGGCATGGTGTTGGTCTCGCGCTTGGCCCGCACCCAGTGGCCGTCCTGCGGTGGGGTTTCTGTGGCGGGCAGGGAGCGACCGGTAGCGAGGTCGAAGTGGATGTTGAGCCAGTCCTCGGCGCGCGCCAGGGGGCTTTCGCCGGTGCCGATGGGCTCGTAGGTTTCGAGTTCGGGGAGGGTCAGCGGCAGCTGCTCCGGGGGCATCGGCAAGGCATAGCGCGGGCTGCCGTCGTCCACAAAGACAACGGGTTCCGGCGGCAGCAAGGCCTGCAGCGGCGAATCCGGCAGCGACTTCAGCTGGGTGAAGGCAGCCTCGTCGACCCAGACCACCGGGAAGGGCTCGCCCCAGTAGCGTTGACGCGAAAAGAGCCAGTCGCGTAGCTTGTAGTTGACGGTGGCTTGTCCCTGACCGCTCTGGGCGAGCTTTTCGGTGATTTGCTGTTTGGCCTCGGTGGACGGCAATCCGTCGTAGACACCCGAGTTGACCATCGTGCCCGTATCGGAAAAGGGCAGAGGGGTGTCGGGATGGTCCGAGCGCTGGATGACCTGCACGATCGGCAGGCTGAAGGTCTGGGCGAATTCGTAATCGCGATCATCGTGCGCGGGCACGGCCATGATCGCTCCGGTGCCGTAAGACATCAGTACGTAGTCGGCGACCCAGATGGGGATCTTCGCGCCGTTGACCGGGTTGATGGCGAACGCCCCGGTGGGCACGCCGGATTTCTCCTTGGCCAGGTCGGTGCGGTCGAGGTCGGACTTGCTGGCGGAGGCCTTGATGTAGGTCTGGACGGCTTCGTGGTGTTCCTGGGTGGTCAATTTGGCCACGAGCGGGTGTTCCGGCGCGAGCACCATGTAGGTGGCACCAAAGAGCGTGTCTGGCCGAGTAGTGAAGACGGTCAGGTTTTCGGGATGTCCGTCGATCGCAAAGACGACCTCGGCACCCTCGCTGCGGCCGATCCAGTTACGCTGGAGGGTTTTGGTCGACTCAGGCCAGTTCAGGTCGTCGAGGCCGTGCAGCAGTTTTTCGGCGTAGGCGGTGATGCGCAGCACCCACTGGCGCAGGGCCCGCCGCTCGACCGGGTGCTTGCCGACTTCGGAAACGCCGTCGACGACTTCCTCGTTGGCCAAAACGGTGCCCAGCGCCGGGCAATACCACACGGGGCGCTCATCGACAAAGGCCAGCCCCTGCTTGAACAGCTGCAAAAAGATCCACTGCGTCCAGCGGAAGTACTTCGGGTCGGTTGTGTTGACCTCCCGATCCCAGTCGAAGACCAGACCTAGCCAGCGCAGTTGCTGGGTGAAGCGCGCTACATTTTTTTCGGTGGCCTGGCGTGGGTGAACGTTGTTTTTGACGGCGTACTGCTCGGTGGGCAGGCCAAAGGCGTCCCAGCCGGTCGGATTGAGCACGTTGTAGCCCTGCGCACGCTTGAAACGCGCCACGGCGTCGACGGGTACGTAGTTGGCCGGGTGGCCAATGTGCAGGCCCGCGCCCGAGGGATAGGCAAACATCCCCAGCGTGTAATAAGTGGGCTTGTCGGACTCAGCCTCGGCGGCAAGCGTCCGATTCTCCTGCCAGAAGGATTGCCAGTGTGGTTCAATCCGGGAAAAGTCGTAGTCCGTGCAGTCAGTGGCCATCGAGAAAAACCTCAGAGAATTCCGCCGTGGGCGGTTTGGGTCAATCCTTCTCATCCTGCTTGCCGGGCTGCTGGCGAGCGTTGGTACCGGTTGCGAAACCACCTCGGGAGGTTCCGGCGATGTGCGGGACACCCAGGGGCGCACTGGCGCGCGGGGCTTCGACAACCTGCGCGACTCGGTGGTGCGGCTGGACGTGTGGGAGGCAACCTACGAAAGCGGCGCGATGCGATTAAGTCGCGGGGTTGGCTCGGGCGTGATCATGAGTCCCGAGGGCTACATTCTGACCAATGCGCACGTGGTAAACCCCTACGCCAAACGTATCCGCGTTACCCTGGCCAATCTCGAGGTTGTGCCAGCGAATTTCGTCGGCTGGGACCACTGGACGGATCTGGCGGTGGTACAGCTCGACCGCGACGAGCTGCGCAAGCGCAACCTGAAATTCAGCTATGCACGTTTCGGAGACTCTTCGGAACTGACCCCGGGCAAAACCGTTTACGCGGTGGGCACGCCCAACGGCCTGACCCGGACAATCACCCGCGGCATTCTTTCTAACACGGAGCGTTTCTTTGAAGGGCGCAACATCGGGCGGGGCTTCGAAACCGGCAATTACAACACCTGGCTGCAGACCGATGCGGCCATCAACCCTGGCAACAGCGGTGGACCGCTCGTCGCGGGTAATGGACGCGTCATCGGGATCAACACCCGGGCTTACCTGGGGGCGAATAACCTGGGCTTTGCCGTGCCATCGAACGTGGCCGAGCGCGTGTACAATCGTCTGATCTCCGAGGGTAAGGTCGAGCGTAGCTACATCGGTATCCAGCTTGGCGCACTGCGCGATCTGGAGAGCTACTTTGGCGGCCAGGTCTCGCAGGGCGCGGTCATTCAGAGCGTCGATCCGGACTCACCCGGAGATGCCGCGGGCCTGCTGCCCGGAGATATTCTGCTGGCGGTCAACGGTGCGCAGGTCGATGGGCGTTTCCCCGAGCAACTGCCGGCGATCATGCAGCGGGTGGCCTCGGTGGGCGTCGGCCAGGAGATCACCCTGGAGATTTTGCGCTCGGGTAGTCGGCGCATCCGACGCATGGCCACGGAAACGCTCGAAAGCCGCCTTGGCGAGGAAACCGCCTTTGCGGAGTGGGGGCTGGCGGTGCGGGCGTTGTCGCGTCCGGCCCTACGTGAGCAACGCTTGAACGCGCCCTGGGGTGTGGAGGTGATCGGGGTGCAGCGTGCCTTCCCCGCGCAAAAAGCCGATCTTGAGCCGGGCGATGTGATCACCGCTGTGAACCAGAAGCCCTTGCGCAGCCTGCAGGATCTTTCCGCGCTGCACGAAGCCTACGCGGCGGAACCCAGACGCATGCTGTTTGAAGTCACCCGCCGCGGTCAGGTGCAACTGCGTGTGCTCAAGCCCGGGTCTTGATTGCGCCCCATTCCAAGTGAAAGATCTTTTTGCCATGACTTTGCACCCACCTCTTTTACCTGCCCTGCTCATTTGTTGCGCGGCATGCACTTTCACGAGCCTACGGGCGCAACAGGGTGCGAGTCTCCCCGAGGGCTTCGAGGCTGTTTTTGAAGAACGCATCGGCTCGGTCGTCGCGGTAGAGTTCGTTGTTGAACTGGAGATCGAACGCGCGCCCATCACCCGGGTCGGGCTGGTCCTGGATGACACCGGGCTGGTTATTTTGCAGGACGAGGCCATTCCCGACTGGATCCCTCCGGATAACATTCGCGACATCCGCGTGTTTCGCCTGGGTGAAAGCGGCGATGGGCTGACGGCGGAGTTTCTGGGTCCGCACCCTGTCTCGGGTTGGAATTACCTGAAAATCGATGGCGGCTTGCCCGAAGGTTTTCGTCCGATCCTTGACTACCCGACCGCGCGTCCGCGCCTGGGCGAACAGGTCTGGGGGATCGGCATTCGGCCCAAGGATTTCGACTTTCGGCCCTACCTGCTAACCGGGTTGTTCAGCGATGTGCAGCGCCTGCCCTGGGAAGTCGGGCTCAGTGATGCGAACGTCGCCATCCCGGGCGGGCCTGTCTTCAATCTGGACGGGGCGTTTGTCGGCTGGGCCGGCGAGCCGCCCTCCAAGCCCTTTCAAGTCGAACTCAACGGCCAGGAAACCAAGGTCTCGATGAAGTCACTACTGGAGGGTTTTACTTTTTTGCTGGCCGAGGAGGTCCACCGCTTCGCACCGCTGGAAAATCTGGAAGCGCTTGAGAAGGAACGCCCCTTTACGGGCTTGGTCGGCATGCAGCCGCTCAGCCGCGAGGTGCAAAAATTTCTGGGGTTGGAAGACCAGGGCGCACTCGTGATCAGTGATGTCTTCATCGACGGTCCGGCGGACCAGGCGGGCTTGCAGGGGCGTGACATCCTGGTGGCCCTCGACGGCGAACCCTTGCCGAAATTCAGTCCCGACAGCGTGAATGTGCGCGATCTTACGATGCGTATCGCCATGCGCGAGGTCGGCGAGTCCGTAACCTTCACGGTGCGCCGTGGCGAGGAGGCGATGGACGTCGATGTCGAGTTGATTTCAACGCCTTTGCTGCGCCGCGAAGCCCGCCGCAAGTACTACGAGGATGCCGGTTTCACCGTGCGCGAATTCACGGGCGATGACGCCATCAACCTGCGCGAATACAGCCTGGATTTTCGAGGGGTGATCGTGCGCTTCGTTCGCCCGAACAGCCCGGCGGCCAACGTGGGGCTGCAGCCAAGGGATTGGATTCAGCGCATCGACGGCGAGGAGGTCATCAGCTTTACCGACGCTGTGCAGCGCCTGGAGCGTGCCATCAAGCGCAGCGGCAAAGACGAGGTGGTGCTGCTCGTGAAGCGCCAGAACGAGACCAAGGTTATCTCGGTGAAGATGAAATGAGGCTCTCTCGTCTGGCTGTCCAATTGTCGGGTGGGTCGGGATATCTGAAGGCTCGTTTGATGCAAAGGGTTTCAATTCGTGGTGATTCACACGGGAACGTAATTCATAGCAAACTGGTTACATCCCTGAATCCGTAGGCACACGTTCACAAGACCACCGAACGGTCATTGTGGTATGCTTCAGCAAAGCCCGCGCCTGCAGGGAGAATTTTTTACCGATTCATTGAGGACCACGGATGGCCACGAATTTTTAGAGTGTGATGGCTGCTGATGGGTATCCATCCGTGATTTCGAAGCTCAGGCCGCAATTTTTGTTTGGCGCATGTTTTTGTCGTTGGGGTTCCCACATGTCATAAGGTACGCGCGAAGACGGTGGACAAACATGCGTCGACGTTGAACAGTCGCAGTTATGTTTACGGGGATTGTGGAGGAGGCCGGCACCGTCGAGCGCTTCGAGGAACAGCAGGCAGCATATGAACTGGTGATCGGCGCGCATACGGTCACGGCCGATTTGGCGATTGGCGATTCATTGGCGGTCAACGGCTGCTGTCTGACGGTCGTTGAATTGAGCGAGCGCAGCGTACGTTTCGACTTGCTGGAAGAATCCGTGCGCCTGACCAGCTTTCAGCAGTTGAAGTCAGGCGCGCTCGTGAACCTTGAGCGGAGCTTGCCGGCCAACGGCCGTCTGGGTGGTCACTTTGTCAGCGGCCATGTCGATGCGCTTGGCTGTATTTCAGACTTTGAGACGCGCGGCAAGAACGTCTATCTGCGCGTGGAGCCGCCCGAAGAGTTTTTACGCTGGGTCATCTATAAGGGCTCCGTGGCCTTGGACGGAATTTCGCTGACCGTGGCCGAGGTCGACGCCACGGGCTTTGCCGTCTGGCTGATTCCGCATACGCTCGAGGTGACGAATTTACGCGAGCGCACCGCGGGCGATGCCATCAATGTCGAGTTCGATCTGTTGGCCAAGTACATCGAGAAAATCGGCTTGGGCCAGCGTACGGATTCCGCCTATAGTCGTCTTGAGGGATGAAGCCGGAAGGTTCGGACAGTACGGGATTGCAGGCGGTCGCCGCGGAACTTCGCAGGCTGAAGTCTGAGGGCGTGCAGGGTATTTATCTGAGCGATGCGACTTGGGCCGCCCTGGATTCGTTAAGCACGGAGGCCGCAATCGAAGGCGTCGCGAGCGTCGCCAGCGAAACGCGTGAGAAAACCGCGACCGTCCCGAAGCGACGCAAGCCCGAAGCAAACACGGACCGTGAAACGGCGCCTGCTGAAGCTGTTGGGGAAAGTGGTTCCCTCTTGCTGGATTATCTTTCCAACGAGGACGCTGCGGCAACGCCTGCCAAAAAGCGCCCGAAAAAACGTGCGCCCGTGGCCGCCAAGAAATCCGGGACGCCTCCGGGCATCGCGCCCATTCCCGAGCCGCCGGCGTTTGACCTGCCTGCTGGCGACAAACGCGAACGTTGGGAGTGGCTGCGCGAGCGGGTCTTGACCGACCCTGTCTGTCACGAGCACAAAAAGCCGCATTGCCAGGTGGTCTTCGGCGTGGGGAGCCTGGAAGCCGACATCTTCTTTTGCGGGGAAGCGCCCGGACAGGAGGAGGAGATACGGGGCGAGCCTTTTGTTGGACCGGCAGGTCAGTTACTGACCAAGATCATCGGCGCGATGGGCCTCTCGCGTGAGGCGGTCTACATCGGCAACATTATGAATTGGCGCCCGGAGACGGGCAAAGCCTTCGGCAATCGCCCGCCCACCGCCGTGGAAATGGCCTACTGCCTGCCCTACATCCGCGCTCAGCTCGCCATCGTGCAGCCCAAGCTGATTGTTGCGCTGGGTAACACAGCGGTATCGGGCTTTTTGGGCGAGGATCCCTCGCGCACGATGGGCAAGGTTCGTGGAACGGTCCTCGATTTTGAAGGCACGCCCCTGGTGCCGACCTACCACCCCAGCTATCTCCTGCGCAATCAATCCAACACCGAAAAGCGCAAGGTGTGGGAAGACATGTTGATCGTCATGGAGCAGGTCGGTCTGTCCATCTCCGAAAAGCAGCGAGGTTACTTCCAGTAGAAGTGCGTCGCGCTGAGGCCTTGGTACAGACTGCGAAAATCAATTTTTTAAACGCTCACTGCCAAATGCGCGCTACGCACCAGACACCGATTTCAAAACGCGAATCACGCGGTGCCCAACACCCGGTACTGAGCACGTAAACAGATTATCCAGAAATGAACGAAGTCTTGAAACTATTGCTGGAAGGCGAAGCGCTGACCACCGCACAGATGGGGCAGGTGCTGGGTCTTTCCGAGGATGAGGTGCAGCGCGCACTGGACAAGCTCCATGCCGAGAAAATCCTGCTGGGCTGGCGTCCGGTTCTCAATCCCGACTACCAGCCGGAGGAACGCGTGCGCGCCGTCATCGAGCTGCGCATCCGCCCCGAGCGTGAAGGCGGCTTTGACCGCATCGCCGAGCGCATCAGTCGCTTCGACCGCGTCGAGAGCTGCTACCTGATGAGTGGCGCTTACGATCTACTGGTGATCGTCAACGCCGACAACCTGCGCCGGGTGGCCTCCTTCGTGTTTGAAAAGCTGGCCACGATCGAAGGTGTGGAAGCCACCGCGACCCATTTCATGCTTCGCGCCTACAAGGAGCAGGGCCACTTGCTCGAGGCCAAGCAATCCGCCGAGGGCATGCCCCCCGTCAGCGCCTGATCTGGATCAACCTTTCACCACCGAGCCGCAGAATCGGCAGTGAGGGCGCCCTAATGTGTGGTGCGAATCTCGAAAATCCAGCTGAGCATCGCTTGCTACGCTCTGTGCGACCTCTGTTTCTCTGTGGTGAAGCAAAGTCTGCCCCCTGGATTTTCCCCTGTGCGTTTTGGCCGATCTGTGCTTAATTGAGTGTTTACTGAAACCATCATGAGCACGACAGCGCAGCGTTTTGTGGCCGGGCACGTGGCGGGGCTTCCCCGCTCTGGCATTCGCGACTTTTTCGCCATCGTCTCGCAGATGAAGGACGCCGTTTCTCTGGGCATCGGCGAACCCGACTTTGTGACTCCCTGGCACATTCGTGAGGCGGCGATCTACGCATTGGAGCAGGGTCGCACGACCTACACGGACAACCGCGGTCTGCTTTCGCTGCGCACGGCCATCAACGCCTACGTCGAGCGCACCTTCGGGCTGAGCTACCACCCGGACAGCGAGATCCTCGTCGCCGTCGGTGTTTCCGAGGCCATGGACATCGCGCTGCGGGCGGTCATCAATCCGGGCGACAAAGTTCTTTATCACGAGCCGAGCTACGTTTCCTACATGCCGAGCATTAAGCTGTGCCACGGCATACCCATCGGCGTAGCGACGAAAAGCGAGGACCAGTTCGCGCTTGATCCCGATGCGCTCATCAACGTCTGGGAGCCCGGCTGCAAGGCCCTCATCCTGAACTTTCCGACCAACCCGACCGGCGGTGTAGTCGACCGCGAACGACTCGAGCGAATCGCGAAGTTTGCCGTTGAGAAAGACCTCGTGGTCCTCTCGGACGAGATTTACGCAGAGCTGACCTTTGAGGGCGAACACGTCTCTATCGCGACCTTTCCGGGCATGCGCGAGCGCACCATCTTCCTGCATGGCTTTTCCAAAGCGTTTGCTATGACGGGCTGGCGTATCGGCTACGCCTGCGCTCCAGCGGAACTGACTGAGGCCATGATGAAGGTGCACCAATACTGCATGATGTGCGCCTCCATCATCAGCCAGGAGGCCGCGCGCGAAGCCCTGGTCAACGGCTCCGAGTCAGTCGCGCGCATGAAGGAGCAGTACGACCGCCGCCGGCAGTTCATCGTAAGGCGTTTCAACGAACTGGGCCTGAGTTGCCACCTGCCCAAAGGGACTTTCTACACCTTCCCGGATATTTCCTCGACCGGGCTGGGCTCGCTTGAGTTCGCGCAGGACCTGCTCGAATCCGCGAAGGTCGCGCTGGTGCCAGGCACGGCCTTTGGTCCGAGCGGCGAGGGCTTTGTGCGGGCGAGTTTTTCGATGAGTTACGACAACCTGCTTGAAGCCTCCGATCGGCTGGGCCGCTATCTGGACAGGCGTGCCCGTCAGGCCAATCCCGGTGAGGTGCTCGCGGCACCCGCCTGAGTGGATCGGGTCGTACGCAATGGCCTTTTGGGAAAAGCCGCTGATCACGTGGCGCGAGCCGCGTGAATTTGTCGAACTGGGGCGCATCATGTCGGGGCGGCCCGTGGTGGCCAACTGCTGGCTCGTCTCGCTGACCTTTCCGCTGCTCACCCTGGGCTTGCTGCTGACGCTGCTGGCTTTCGACTGGTTGCTGCGCGGGCAGCCGGTCCTGAATGTGCAGATGGTCTCGATAGCGTTTCTGCTCGGGGCACTTGGAGCCATCGCCCTGGAGTGGTTGCGGCGTCGACGGCGGCACACCATCTCCATCTACGAGGACGCCCTCACGCGCGTGACCCGCAACGGCATCCAGCGTTTTGCCATGGCCGACATCTATGGCTGGGACCTCGCGCAACCGGAGACGGTGGCTGGTGACCTGCGCATTCTTGCCCTGGAGCATAAGACCAAGGGTCTGCTTTTCTTTGGTTTGCCCGATTCAATCACTGACGCTGCCATCATTGAGGTGTTTGGGGAGTTCGGACTCAAACGGCAGACCTACCGGCTCAACAAGCGCAAGTACTGGTTTCCTGAAGGACCGCTCGCCCAGCGCAACCAAGGTGCCTGAGGCACTTTGCCGGTGCTCCGGTGCGTTGACTTGGCCCGCCTCGCTTGGGAAGATCCGACCATGAAGACGGTTTCCGTTAAACTGGATGAGGCCATTTTGGAACGGCTCGAGGTGGCCGCCGCTCGAAATGGGCTATCGGTTGACGACTTCGCCGCCAGGCAATTGGAACTGGTCGCTACTGCTGCCGAGGATCGATCAGCGCAAGCGCGCGGGGCCGTTTTGGAATTGCTCGATCGCTCAGCGCAGCGGTTGAGTGCAGGTAGTGACCGAACCTGGGAGCGAGCCGATCTAGATGAGCGTTGAGTGCTTCCTTGATACGAACGTACGAGTCTACGCAGCAGATTCTTCAGATGCATCCCACGCCAAACCGGCGGCTGCCAGAAAATTGATTGCCGATAAGCAATTCGGTCTATCGTCGCAGGTGTTGCAGGAGTTTTTTGTGGTGGTTTCCAGAAAACTTCAGACCCCTCTGTCTACTGAAGAAGCCATAGAGGCCGTCGAGTATTTTGCCTGCTTTCCATGCGTGGCGGTCGATTCTCATTTGGTGCTAGAGTCTATTACGGTATCGAAGCAGCATCAGTTGAATTATTGGGATGCTGCTATACTCGCAGTTGCGGTACGCCTCGGGGCCCCACTCGTATATTCAAAAGACCTCAACCATGGCCAGCAATACGGCGAAGTACAGGTATTGAATCCCTTCCTCGATGCACTCTCCAAGTCATGAATCCTGAGCGCAGTGTAGCCATTGTGGGACGGCCCAATGTTGGCAAGAGTCGGCTCTTCAACCGGCTCGTTGGTCGGCGTGTGGCGATCGTGCATGATGAGGCCGGCATCACACGCGACATCGTTTCGGCTGAGGTGGGCGAGGGCGACTTCACGCTGATGGACACTGGCGGTATTGGTATCGTGCCCAAAATGACGACCGCCGAAATCCACGCCGCCACCGAGGAGCAGGTGGATTTCGCAATTCAGGCGGCGCACGCCTTGTTGTTCGTTGTCGATGGCATGGAAGGCTTGACCGCCTTGGACCAGGAGCTGACCGAGCGACTGCGCACGTATCACAAAGACGTCATTTTGGTCGTCAATAAAATCGACCAGGACCGGCACGAGGATCGCATCAGCGAATTTCATGCGCTGGGTTTCGGCGAGCCAGTGGGTGTGTCCGCCGAGCATGGCCGTAACTTTGATGTGCTCGATCAGCGCTTGCGTGCCTTGCTCGGTCCAAAGCCCAAAGCACCTGTCGATGAACTTAAAAGCCCCGATGCCACCCACCGCATCAAGCTGTGCCTGGCCGGGCGACCCAACGTAGGCAAGAGCTCGATGGTCAACCGCCTTTTGAACGAGCGACGCGCCATTGTCAGCGACGTGCCGGGTACCACCCGCGACAGCCTGCAGGTGGACTTGGACTATCAGGCTGAGGACGGGGTGGCCCCCTGGCCGTTTCGCCTGGTGGATACGGCAGGTCTGCGCGCGCGGGCCAAGGTGAACTCGCCGGTGGAGTATTTTTCCGGCTTGCGCAGCCACCGCGCGATCACCGGAGCCGACGTGGTCTTCCTGCTTCTGGACGCGATGGACGGGGTCACCCGTCAGGACAAAAAGCTGGCCGGTGAAATCCTTGAGGGTGGCGCCTGTCTGATCATTGTTGTCAACAAATGGGACCTGGCCGTGGAAACGTTTCGGCGCGAGCCACTGCCGGGCTACAAGAACCTCAAAGACTTCGAGCGAAAATTCGTCGATGCCGTGCGCAAGGAGTTGTTTTTCCTGCCGGAGTCGCCGGTGCTTTTTGCGTCCGCGCAGGAGGGTATCGCCATTCGGGAAACCCTGGAAACTGCCCGCGAGGTTTATGCGCTCAGCCAGCAAAAGTTGTCCACTTCGCAGCTCAACAAAGTCTTGAGCCAGCTCTTTGAACGCCGGCCACCCCGTGTCGTCAGCGGCAAGCGTTTCAAGGCCTACTACGGTACCCAGGTCGGCAACCGCCCGCTGCGCATCCGGCTCTTTTGCAACGCCAAGGAAAAGCTCGACGCCGCCTACGAGCGCTACCTCGAATCGGGCCTGCAGTCGGCCTTTGAACTTAGTGGCTGTCCGGTGCGCCTAGAACTGGTGGGCAAGCCCAAGGTCGACCCGAAGCAGCGCCCGTGGGTGGGCAAGGGCGCTGCGCGTGGCGAGGCCGCTCCGTCCGAAGCGGACTGAACTCGCCGGCCGCGGCCAGTCCATGCTTGAAGCATCTGGACGGTGAGCCTACGGCTAGCTTTGTATTAATTTTCCCCTGACGTTATCGCTTATGAGTAAGCCCATCATTTCTGAGGTTGGTTATCACGGCTGGTCATCACTGCAGCTCGACACCGGGGTCGCCCGCCTGGTCGTCCCGCGCGAGGTTGGCCCGCGCATTCTCTCCCTGACCCTCGGCGAAGGCCCCAACCTCTTTTGCAACGTCAAGGAAAGCCTCGGGCGCTCGGGCGAAGATGAGTGGCAACTGCGCGGCGGGCACCGGCTGTGGCACTCGCCGGAGGACCCCGACCGCACCTACGAGCTGGACAACTTCCCGATCGAAGTTGAGCCGCTCACCTCAGGCAACGGCCTGAACATCACCGGCAATCCGGACGAGTTCACGCGCATGCAAAAACGCATCGAAGTTGAAGTGATCGACGAGCGCACCTTCAAGCTCACGCACAACCTCGAAAACCAGAACCTCTGGCCCGTCGAGTGTGCGCCCTGGAGCCTCAGCGTTATGAAAAAGGGCGGATATGCGGTCATCCCGCTTTTGCCCAAGGGCGATCACGAGACCGATCTGCTGCCAAATTACAGCCTCGTGCCCTGGACCTACACCGACCTGACGCACCCCTGCTGGAACTTTGACCGCGACTTTATCGGCGTCGATACGCCGCACGCCGACGTTTCGCAAAAGCTCGGCCTGACCGCTTACCTGGGCTGGTCCGCCTATTGGCAGCCGGGCGGTACCTTCGTCAAATACGCGCCTTACGAGGTGGGCGCGACGTATCCGGATCGTGGATGCGTTTTCGAAACCTACTGCTGCGATTTCATGATCGAGGTCGAAGCGCTCGGCCCCCTCGAATGTCTGGAGCCCGGTGACGATTGCGAACTCGTGGAGTGGTGGGGACTGCTGGAGGGCCTGCCCCGACCTGACAGCAGCGAGGCGTTCACCGAGGCGCTCCTGCCGGCGGTCGAAGCGTGGTTGAAGTCGGCGGGTCTGCCCCGGCAGGAACTTCCCTGAGGCAGGCGTTCCCGCGATTCCCTAAATTGTGAGCTCGACGGTGGTATTCATGGGAGCCGACCCGATCGGCTTGCCTGTGTTTGAACGGCTCGCCCAGCTCCACGCGGCAGGAGACATTCGACTGGCCGGGGTCATTTCTCAGCCCGCTCGGCCCAGTGGACGTGGGCGCAAGCTGCAAGCGAATGCCATCGCAGCTGCGGCGCTGGCGCACAAGCTGGATTTGCTGCGCCCGGAAAAACCCGACGACGCCACCGTCACCTGGCTGCAACAGGTCGAGGTCGACGTAATCCTCGTCATGGCCTACGGCCATATCCTGAAAAAGAACCTGCTGGCTGTCGCGCGAAAAGAAATCGTGAACCTGCACGCCAGCATCCTGCCGAAGCTGCGCGGGGCCTCACCGGTCGAAACGGCGGTGGCCACCGGCGAAAATCAAACCGGTGTCAGCCTGATGCGCATCGTCCCGAAGATGGACGCCGGTGCGGTTTGCGACATCGAACGGGTCTGGATCACAGACAGCGATACGGGGGGCTCCGTGCGCGAGAAACTGGCCGCCTGCGCGGTCCCTTTGGTGGAACGCAACCTCGCTGACTTGCTGGCCGGCGCTGCCCGCTTTCAGCCGCAGGTCGAGGCCGAGGCGACTTACTGTCGCAAGCTCACTCGCGAGGACGGTGCGCTGGATTACGGCCATGGTGCCCAAGCGCTGGCCTGCCGCGTCCGCGGTCTGGACCCTTGGCCCGGCTGCTTTATCGAGGTCGAAACCGATCGGCGCATCAAGGTGCGTGGCGCACGCTTTCTGGCGCAAAACGAAGCTGAACCGGGCGTTGTCCTCGGTCTGCGCGAGGAATGTTTGGCGGTCGGCACGGCTGCCGGCACGCTTTTGATAGAGCATTTGCAAAGACCCGGAGGCAAGTTGCTCCCAGCCCCGGATTTCCTGCGTGGCTTCCCGATCCCTGCCGGGACACGATTGTTAAAACGCGTGGCTCCGCCCCTGATCGAGGCGCGCTGAGCACGCACGCTTCGCCTTTGACTTCCGGCCACGATTTCGGAAGATGACTTCCGGGGACAACGGCGACGCAGGCGCGGGGCTGCCGGATATTTGACATGAACGCACGACCTTGGATTTTGCTTTTGGGATGGTTGTTGGGCAGCACCCTGTGGGTGAGCGCGCAGAGCTCGGAATCGGTGGCAGGGCTGGCTCAGGACGTCCAGCGCCTCGACCGGCAGGTCAAGCAACTGCAGCTCATCATCGAGCAACTGCAAGCCGAGAACCGCACGCTGCGCGGCAACATTCAGGAACTGCGCCAGTACCAGAGCGAAGTGAACGCTGCCCTCAATCAAGTGCTCGTGACCGGTCCTGGCAACGGGCAGTTACGCCAGCAATGGGAAGCTGCCGACGAAAAACTGAAGGCCGCATTGGTGGCCGAGGTCAGTCGGCAGATGAACGCCCTGGCCGCCAAGGTCGATTCCACCCTGAGCACGAGTACCGTCGCCCAAGCCGCTCGGGCGACCAACCCAGGACGGGCCTTTGAGTTCGACGACGATTTTCCGCGGTCCGGGGTCGAATACACCGTCCAGTCCGGCGACACGCTATCGGCTCTGGCGCAGCGTTTTAACAGTACCGTGCGCTACATCCAAAACGCCAACCGTATCGCCGACCCCTCGAAGTTGCACGTGGGCCGTACCCTTTTCATTCCTCAAGACAACCCCGACAGCTAGCTGACACCTTCATGGCGACCCAAAAGAAACGCCTTGGCCGCGGGCTGGGCAGCATCATCTCAGGTGGCGCCAGCCAAACGGCAGCCCCCGCCGAAACGGAAACTGCCCCCCGGAAATCCGCCACCCGCAAGCCGGCCGCAAAATCCAAAAAAACCGCGCCCAAAGCAGCCAAAGGCGCGAAGCCGCCGATCCTCAAGGAGCCGCAACCCGCCGACGCACCTGCGGTGCAGCCGGACACCGGTTCCAACGGCGTGCTGCCGTATCGCGAGATCCCGGTCGAACAAATTTCCAAAAGCCCCTACCAGCCACGGCGCGAAATCTCCCTGGAGAAAGTTGCCGAGCTGGCGGAAAGCATACGCTCGGAAGGGCAGTTGCAGCCGATTGTCGTGCGCGAGTTCGAGGGCGGCTACCAGCTCATCGCGGGTGAGCGGCGCTGGCGGGCGCACCAGCACCTGGGACTTGCCAAGATTTCGGCCCGCATCATCGAGGCCACGGACGCCTCGGCGGCGGTCATCTCGCTAATCGAAAATCTTCAGCGCGAACAGCTCAACCCCATCGAAGAGTCGCTCGGGCTGGCCAGCCTCATGCGCGATTTCGACCTCACGCAAGAGGCGGTGGCGGAACGGGTGGGACGCCCGCGGGCCTCGGTGGCCAATTCGCTGCGCTTGCTCAACCTCGATCGGCAGACCCAGGGTTTCGTCGCCCGGGGGCTGCTCTCCGCCGGCCATGCCAAGGTGCTGCTGGGGCTTGAAGACGAAGCGCAGCGCCACCTGCTTGCCCAGCGTATCGTGGAGGATGGCCTTAGCGTGCGCCAGACCGAGGACTGGGTCCGCAAAATGAAAGCCGAGCGGGGTGCCGGACGAGGCGCGGCCAATGGCTCAAACGGGCTTTCCGAAAGCGAGCAGGTCGTCCTGCGCGATTTGGAGAAACGCATAGGCTCCACCCTGAAAACGAAGGTCACGCTCAAGCACACGGCCCGCAAAGGCCGCCTGGTCATCGAGTATCGCGGCAACGAAGACCTGGAGCGCATCCTTGAGCACCTCGGTGTGCGTTCCTGAGAATGGATTCCTGGTGCTGATTTCCGGCTTGATACGTTCGCATGGGCAGGGTACTTGTTGAGGTTTGCTTATTTCCGGAGATTCACGGATGGAAGTCTTTCTCACCATACTTACTGCGCTGTTGACCCTCGGGCTGATCCTGGTCTGCGCATTCATGGTCATCGTGATTTTGATGCAGCGCGCCAGCAGCAACGCCGGGCTCGGCTCGGCGCTGGGTGGCGGCGCGGCGGAATCCGCTTTTGGAGGAGCCACCAGCAATGTGTTGATTCGCGCCACCGTCACGGCGGCGGTCATCTTCTTTGTTTTGGCCTACGCGCTCCATCTTCTGTACCTCGGCACCGATACCTCGCGTCCCGAATTGAAAGACCTGCCCACTGGCGTTACGGGCGTGGTTGATCCAAAGGCCGACGAAGCTGACACCACCGAGGCTTCTTCCATGACACCCACGGTGAACGCCACTCAGGAACCCGGTGACTTCGCCCCGGAGGTTTCGGGCGCTTTTGAAGATGCGCTAGATTCGCTCGATTTGCCCGACTTGCAGGACGCGGCCGCCACGGAAGACACGCCTGCTGGTGCCTCCTCCGAAGACGTGGCTGAAACTATCGAAGCGGCCGTCGAAACTGCGCCTACCACAGACCTCACCGAGTCGCCGGCGCTGCCAGCGGCGGAGTGATTGGGCACCGCGTTTTCGGAACCTGCGTCCCCACCTGACAGTCTAGCTTACCATGCGAGGGACGCGGCTGAATATCTGGACGCTTTTTTTCTGTTTGTTAACAGTTGGGCTCGGCACGTCCGTGTACGCGCAGCGTCCTGGTCAGCCTGATACGGATCGCTTCCTGCCCAACCTGGATGAAGCGGCGGCGCGCGAAGCCTTGGAAGAATTCAGGCAGCAGCGGCTTAGCGGCGATTTCAGCTTTCGTTTTCAATTGGAACACCGTCCGCGCCGTGGCGATGCGCAGTCGTTTCGCGGGCGTATGTGGGGCACCTGGAAAGTTTTCGACCCGCTGATCCGCGTCCATATCGAGGAAGGCGTGTCCGCGGGTGCGCCCAACCGCTTCTTGCTGCAATCTGGTGAGCAGGCTTCGTTTTGGGTGACGCGCGATGCGGACGAGCCGGAAGCACTCAGTGGGGAGCGCATGCACACGCCGTTGCTGCCCGGCATCACCTTCACGCCTTTCGACCTGGCGATGCCTTTTTCGCATTGGAAGGAGGCGACCTACATCGGCCGTGACCGCATCGCCAACCGGCCTGCCTACGTCTTTTATTTGCGCCCGGGTGCCGAGCAACTCGACACGCGCCCTGCCGGTGTGGATGGGGTCCGACTTTCGCTCTTTGCCGACCACAACGTGCTACTGCGCGCGGAGACCGTGGACGCCAACGGCGTGGCGATCAAAAGCTTCAAGGTGCGCAGCTTCCAGGAGGTGAACGGCCAGTACATCGTGCGCAAGATCGACCTGCTCGACGAGCAGTCTCGCGAGAAGACACGCTTCGAAGTGGACGCCGCGGCGGTGGGTATCCTGCTTCCGGATACAGTCTTTGAGCCCGCCGCCTTGAGCCAGCCGCTGTCGGTGCCCTCCACCGATTTGTTCGAGCGGCTGTAAGGCGTGCCCGCGCCAGGTGCGCGAGGGGCATAAGCGCTTTGGATACGCTTTGCTCCAAAAAAACACTTAAGCCCCGGGCGCTCGCTTCGAAATAGTTTCTGTGGGCGTATCTGCGTAATCGATACACCTGCGGAAACTAAGGGAGTATTCAAAAAGTGGCTACAGGTGACATTTGGGGGTTGCCAGCCGCGAGCGCTTGTATCTAAAAATCCATGACGTGAGGCAAAGGCCTTTGGCAAACCGGCCCAAGGCAGGCAAAAAACGGAGAGGCTCATATGGCAGCAAACGACGACTCGGCGACTTCACCGCTCACTTTCGATCTGCGGGACGAGCTCCTGGCTAAGCTTCGCCGCGTGCAAAGTTCTGCTGGCGCCCCCTCGCTGAGCCTGGTGGTGCGCCACGCGATCACTCGCTACAATTTCTCCCGGTTCGCGAACAACCCGCGCAACCATCGACAAATTTCGGTCCGGCTCCCGTCGGATTTGAAGAACGAGCTGCTGCGGCAGGCCAAAAGCAAAGGTGCCAGCGTTGGGGAATTGCTGCGCGCCGCGCTGGAGGACCTTCCGGAGGAGCCCTCGAACGCACTAACCAAAAGCATACAAAGCAGTCCTATGGCCACAAAAACAGCCAAGAAGAAAAAGGTCGCCAAAAAGAAGGTCGCCAAAAAGAAGGCTCCGGCGAAGAAGAAGACTGCCAAGAAGGCAGCTCGCAAGACCGTAGCCCGTCCCGCGACCAAGAAAAAGGCGGTCAAAAAAGCCGTGAAGAAGAAAGTCGCCAAGAAAAAGGTGGCGAAGAAAGCGGCTAAAAAGAAGGTTGCCAAGAAAAAGGTAGCCAAGAAGAAGACCGTTGCGCGGGCCACGCGCCGCACTTCCACCGCGACCAAAACTAAGTCCAGGAAGAAGTAACTGCTCGCGGGCCAGCTGCCTGCCGGGGAGGAATTAATTCCTGTATTCTTGCTGCCTGCCTCGCGCGGGCAGTCAGCGAAAAATAGTTGCCAATTTTTTAAATTGGCAGCTATTTCGTTTTTGAACCCTGCGATGACGCGCGCGGGTCTTTTTGTGAATCCCCGGCGCGTCGGCCTGCCATGTCCACTCTCGCTGCATCCCCGCTTTCCCCCTGGGCCCGGAACGTTTCGCCTTCTCCCACGCTCGCCGTGGATGCCCGGGCCAAGGCGCTCAAGGCCGAGGGTAAAGACGTTGCCGGCTTCGGTGCGGGCGAGCCGGATTTCGACACGCCGGAGTTCATTAAGGAGGCCTGCGCCAAGGCGTTGCAGGAAGGCCAGACCAAGTACGCCCCGGCGCCGGGGTTGCCCGCGTTGCGCGCGGCCATCGCCGAAAAATACGTCCACGAGAATGGACTCACCGGCGTCGCAAGTACGCAGGTCGTGGTGAGCCCCGGCGGCAAGTATTCCTGCTACCTGGCCATCCTCGCCACCTGCGGACCCGGCGACGAAGTTATCGTGCCCGCGCCTTACTGGGTCAGCTACCCGGAGATGGTAAAGCTGGCGGGCGCTACCCCAACCACGATTTTCGCGGGCGCGGAAGCAGGCTTTAAAATCTCGCCCGACCAACTGAAGGCAGCGATCACACCGCGCACGCGGATGGTCATTTTGAACAGCCCGTCCAACCCGACAGGGGCCGTTTACACACCCGAGGAATTGCAGGCGCTCACCGAAGTCGCGCTCGCGGCGGACATTTACATCATGTCCGACGAGATCTACGAGTATCTGCTTTACGACGGCATGACCCATGCGAGCCCGGCCTCCTTCAGCCCGGAAGCGGCGGATAAAGTCATTACTGTCTCCGGCTTCAGTAAAACCTTTTCGATGACCGGCTGGCGACTGGGCACCTTGGTGGCGGCTCCAGCCATCGCCAAAGCGGTAGCCTCGCTGCAAAGCCAGACCAGCTCGAACGCCACAACCTTTGCCCAGTATGGGGCGCTGGCCGCCATGCAGCATCCCGACAAGGCGCGTGCCGCGGTGACCGAGATGCTCACCGTTTTTGATCAGCGTCGCCTTCGCCTGCTCGATGGATTGAATGCCGTCGACGGGATCGAGTGCCCGCGTGCGCAGGGGGCTTTTTACCTTTTTCCCAAGATCAGTGCGCTGGGTCTAAGCGCGAACGACTTTTCCTCCCGCTTGCTCGATGAAGAGCTGGTCGCGGTGGTGGCCGGTGAAGGCTTTGGCGCGGGTGAATACATTCGCCTGAGCTACGCGGTCAGCGACGCCATCATTGAGAAAGGTCTGGAACGCCTGGCACGCTTTTGTGCTCAGATTTCCAAGTAATGCCTTTCTGAAGACCTTGCTTTTCCCTTTTTTTAAAACCCAACTCTTTTGCCATGACACAGACACTGAACCCTCCCGCTGGAGAAAAAATTACCGCCGACGCCAGCGCGCTTGCCCAGCCCATCGTCCCGGACAACCCCATCATCCCCTTCATCGAAGGTGACGGCATTGGCCCGGACATCTGGGCGGCTTCTGTACGCGTATTCGACGCCGCCGTGGAAAAGGCCTACGGGGGACAGAAAAAGATCTCCTGGTTCGAGGTCTACGCTGGCGAAAAGGCGTTTAACAAGTTCGACAGCTGGCTGCCCACGGAAACCCTCGACGCCTTCCGCGAGTACCGCGTGGGCATCAAAGGCCCGCTGACCACCCCCGTCGGTGGCGGTATCCGTTCCCTCAACGTGGCGCTGCGTCAGGAGCTCGACCTCTACGTCTGCCAGCGCCCGGTGCGCTACTTCAAAGGCGTCTCCAGCCCGCTCAAAAAGCCCGAGCTGACCAATATGGTCATCTTCCGCGAAAACACCGAAGACATTTACGCCGGTATCGAGTTTCAGGAGGGCACCGACGATGTGGCCAAGCTCAAGGGCTTTCTCGAAAAAGAGTTTCCCGCACTCTATAAAAAGGTGCGCTTCCCGAGCACCTGCGGCATCGGCCTGAAGCCCGTCTCCATCGAAGGCACGGGCCGCCTCGTTCGCTCGGCCATCCAGTACGCCCTCGACCAGGGCCGCGACAGCGTGACGCTCGTCCACAAAGGCAACATCATGAAGTTCACCGAGGGTGCCTTCCGCGACTGGGGCTACGAAGTGGCAATGAAAGACTTCGGCGGGGAACTGCTCGACGGTGGTCCCTGGGTCAAGCTGCCAAGTGGCTTGATCGTCAAGGACGTCATCGCCGACGCCATGCTCCAGCAGATCCTGACCCGTCCGGCCGAGTACGACGTCATCGCCACTCTTAACTTGAACGGCGACTACCTGTCCGATGCGCTCGCCGCGCAGGTCGGCGGCATCGGCATCGCCCCCGGGGGCAACATCAATTACGAAACCGGGCACGCCATTTTCGAGGCCACCCACGGCACCGCGCCCAAGTACACCGGCCAGGACAAGGTCAACCCCGGCTCGGTTATCCTCTCGGGCGAGATGATGTTCCGCTACCTCGGCTGGAACGAAGCCGCCGACCTCGTCATCAAGGGCATCGAGGGTTCCATCGCTAAGAAAATCGTCACCTACGACCTGGCTCGGCAGATCGACGGTGCCAATGAGGTGAAGTGCTCTGCTTTCGGCGACGCCATCATCGACAACATGGCCTGATTCGGGTCAGCGTGTTGCTCACGCCACGCGATTGCACGCCTTCGCCCACCCTGTCGCGCACACAGTCTTCAGCTGGTCGCGGCGGCTTTGGTTTGGGCGTCTTCGTCGGAAGACGGCTTTGTGTCCGGGTTGCTTTTGAATTGTTTCAGGTACTTGCGTCGCAGCAGCCGCCAGAAGACCACGAAGAAAGCCGTCAGCGGTATGGCCAGGATCATGCCCAAAATGCCGCCCAGCGCCTGTCCCCAGAAAAAGATCGCTACGATGATCACAACCGGATGCAGCCCCGTCCGGTTGCCCATGATTCTCGGAGTGAGCAGGTAGCCCTCGATGGTTTGAACAACGGCAAACACGGCCAGGACGAAGCCTACCAGTGGCCATCCGCCCCCTTCCTGCAGGTAAGCCAGCGGCACAGCCGAGACCAGTCCAATAATGGAGCCCAGGTACGGGATGATGTTCAAAAAGCCGGTCGCAAAACCGATGAAGAAGCCAAACTTCAGCCCGGCCAGCTGATAACCGAGGCCGAACATCAAGCCCATGATCAGGGCGATCAGAATCTGTCCGCGGAAAAACGTGACCATGATGTTCACGAATTCGTGCATCAGGAAGACCAGATCCTCCCGCGGCTCATCGTCGATGAAGTCCAGTTGCTGGTTCACGTCCTCAAACAGGTCGTGGCGCGTCTCCAAAAAGAAATATAGGTAAACCGGCACGACGGCCGCCGCCGTGATGTTGGCAAACAACCGTGCCATGCCCTGGCCCGAGTTTCTGACCGCCTGGCCCACATTGCCCGCCTGGGACTTGAGCCATTCCACCACATTTTCCCGCAGCGCTTTCACCGAGTCTGCGCCCATGTAGCGCTCCAGCAGTTCGATGACCTGCGGGAAGGTTGCTTCGATGCGCTCAAAGGCCGTCTTGGTGATGGCGGGCAGGCGTTCCACGAAGCCCGCGATCTGCTCCAACACGAAAGCCAGCAGAAAATAGGTAATGGCTCCGGCGATCAGCACAACCAGCACATAAAGCAACAGGATCGCCGCCACGCGCGGCAGCTTGAGCCGCACGTGCGCGAGCTCGACCACCGGTCGCAGCAGCATGGCCAGGATGCCGGCCACCGCCAGCGGCCAGATCACGCTGCTAAAGGTAACGACAAACTCCCTCAAAACGATGAAGCACAGCAGCAGCACCGCCGCGACCACCACGATGGCCAGCCCGGTAACCGCGTAGCGAAGCAGGCGGGCTTGCACCGGGCCCAAGGCGAGCCCCAGCATGGAGTCGCCCCCATTGTCGTTGCCGTTATTTGCCGCTGTGCCGTCGTCGGCCATGGATGTCGTTTCCGCCGGTCTGTGTTTGAAAAAAAGGCGCTGCGAAGGCTCAGCCCAGGCCAAGTTCTTTTTTCACATCCGGCGCCGCGTCGACCGCCGCCTGAAACTCCTCCACCGAAAAATCCTTTACCATAAAGTCGCCGTACTTGAGCGTGGGCGTGTAGGTTTGCCCGCTCACGCGCTGCAACTCTTCCATGAAGGCGGCGTTGTTGCGCACCTCGCGCTCCTCAACTTCCAGCCCGACCTCGGCGAAGTAATCGCGCGCCGCCGCGCACCACGGGCAATGTTCCTTAACGTACAAAATCGGTTTCGTCTCAGCCATGCCGATGCAGTAGGAGCGTGCACGCATGAACGCAAGGACGCTTTGCCGCACAGGTCATCGGGAAAAGACTTTGCGCGGCCGCCCCGGCAGGCTTAACTTTTACCAATGGACGTTGGGGGCAACGCCACGCACATTCACATCAAGGGAGCGCGTGAGCACAACTTAAAGGACCTCGAACTGCGCCTGCCGCGCGGGCAGTTGATCGTGGTCACCGGCGTTTCGGGTTCGGGCAAGTCCTCGCTAGCTTTCGACACCCTTTACGCCGAAGGCTACCGCATCTACATGGACAGCCTCTCGACGCGCGCGCGGCAGGTCCTTGACCAGATCAAGCGTCCCGACGTCGACTTTATCCACGGGCTCTCGCCGGTCATCGCCATCGAGCAGCGCACCGGCGGTGGCAACCCGCGCAGTACTGTGGGCACGGTTACCGAAATCGCCGACTACGCCCGGTTAGTCTGGTCGCTTGGAGGCGAGCAGTTTTGCCCCCTCGACGGCGGACGTATTGAGCGGCGCTCGCTGGACGACTGCATCGACCGTGTCTTTACCGAGCCTGAGGGCACGCGCCTCATGCTGCTGGCTCCCTACCTTGAGAGCAAACCGGCCCTGGCCCGCGAGGAGTTGCCCCGCCTGCGTCAGCGCGGGTTCACCCGCTTGCGGGTCAACGGCGAAATCCGCCTGATCGATGATGACGAGGTGATCCCATCCGGCGTCTCGCAGGTCTCCCTCGATATCGTGGTCGACCGCCTGGTCGTCCAGCCCGACCAGCGCAGCCGGCTGGCCGATTCCCTCGAGTTGGCCATGCGCGAAGGCGGCGATCAGGCCCTGGCGCTATTTGAGCAAAAGGACGGAACGTGGAAGGAGGTTGTGCTCAGCCAAAGCCTTTCCTGCGCCAAGTGCGGCACCGTGTACGAGCCGCTGACAACCCGTCACTTCTCCTACAATCATCCCGAAGGTGCCTGCGCTACCTGTGGTGGTCTGGGACGCACCCTCCAGTTCAACGAAGACTTGATTGTCCCGGATGTTTCCAAGTCGGTCAAAAACGGCGCGATCAAGCCCTGGCGGCTGGGCTCCAAGGCGATGATCATCAAGCGCAATGCCTTGCTCAAACAATTGGCCGAGCAACTGCCCTTCGATGCCAACGCACCCTGGGAAGATCTCGCCGAAGATATCCGCCAGCAGATCCTCCACGGTGCGGGCGAACGGCAATTCTCCTTCAAGCTCCGACCGGGCAACACCAAGCCCGAAACCATGCCCTTTGCGGGGGTCATCGCTGACCTCGAGCAAACCCGCCGCGAAACCAGCAGCGACGGCCTCAAGGCACGATTGACCGCCTACCAGATCAGTTCGATCTGTCCCGACTGCCAGGGGCAACGCTTCAACCCTCGCGCGCTCAACGTACGGGTGGGTGGCCGCTCCATCGCGGATTTCCTGGGGCAGCCGGTTGAACGCGGTCTGGATTTCATCGCCGGGCTCATGCACGAACCCGAGCGTTACGCGCCAGTCATGGATGCGCTGCGCGGGTTGCAGCAGCGGCTCCACTTTCTCAACGAGGTCGGCATCGGCTACCTCTCCATCGACCGCCAATACAGCACCCTCAGTGGCGGCGAAGCCCAGCGCGTGCGCTTGGCCTCACAGCTGGGTCTCGGCCTGACTGGCGTCCTCTACGTGCTCGATGAGCCGAGCATCGGCCTGCACCCCATCGATACCCGCCGCCTCGTCCACACCATGCGCGACCTGCGCGACCGCGGGAACACCGTCATCGTTGTCGAGCACGACGAAGAGACGATGCGCGCCGCCGATCACCTGCTCGAGCTGGGCCCCGGCGCGGGTACGCAGGGCGGCACTCTGGTCTTTACAGGTACGCCCGAAGCTTGCGCGCGCAGCCCCAAATCGAGGACGGGCCCTTACCTGGCCGGCACCAAACGCATCGAGCGCGATTACGTGGAGCGTTCGCCTGACCGCGGTTGGATGACCGTGCTGGGCGCGCGCGAGAACAACCTCAAGAAGGTCGACGTCTCCTTCCCGCTGGGTTGCCTGACGGTGGTCTGCGGGGTTTCCGGCTCGGGCAAAAGTACTCTCGTAAATGACATCCTGGCCGAAGCGGCCGCCTTCAAGCTCAACAAGGCCAAGCGCATACCCGGCGCACACGACGGCATCCAGGGGCTCGACGCGTTCAAGGTCTGTGTGATCGTCGATCAGGAACCCATCGGCCGCAGCCCGCGCTCCAACCCGGCAACCTATGTAAAACTGTTCGATCTGCTGCGCACGCTTTACGCAAATTGCCCGCTGTCCAAGGTTCGTGGATACAAGCCCAACCGTTTCTCCTTCAACGTGCGCGGCGGCCGCTGCGAACGCTGCCAGGGCGACGGCGCGGTCAAGCTGGACATGCAGTTCCTCGGCGATGTCTTTACCGAGTGCCCCAGTTGCCACGGCCAGCGCTACAACCGCGAAACCCTCGAAGTGCGTTTTAAGGGCCTGAATATTGCCGAGGTACTCGATCTCACCGTGGAGGAGGCGCTCGCATTTTTTCGTAACCAGCCAAAGATCCTCGAAAAGTTGCAGACCCTCGACGCGGTCGGCTTGAGTTACCTCAAACTGGGGCAGGCCGCCAACACGTTGTCCGGCGGTGAGGCCCAACGCATCAAGTTGTCGCTCGAACTTTCCCGTCGCCAGCAGGGCCAGACTTTGTACATCCTCGACGAACCGACCACGGGCCTGCACTTCGACGACGTCCAAAAGCTGATCAACCTGCTCTTCCAACTTCGCGAAGCGGGCAACACCATCATCATCATCGAGCACGATCTCGATGTGATTCGCACCGCCGATTGGGTCGTCGAGCTCGGTCCCGGCGGTGGCAGTGCGGGTGGGGAAGTGGTCTACACCGGCGATGTGGCAGGGCTCTTGCGCACCGAGGAATCGATCACCGCCCAATGCCTGCGCGAGCAAACCTGCGAGCGTGAGAATGCCGCGCGCCTGGAAAGCGCCGGCATCGGTGGATGAAGTTAATGTGCGCTTCGTTAACGCAAAAAATTCGCAATAGTTATTGACTAGCGAATCTCGTTCTCTTTCAACGTTTGAATGTTCACCCCCTTACGATTCACCGCTGCTGTAGCGGGATTTTCACTCACATCCGCCAGCCTTTTCGGCCTGGTTAATTACACTTCCGGCCATGGCGATATCGCCGTGGAGTACGACGAAGGAGCAGGTATGTTCGAACTGGTTTACCTGTTCGGCGAAGGTAGCGAAGAATACACCCTAAATGGTGTCACCTCCTCCGAAGAACAGGAAATGGACCTTGATGCGGTCAAGCTGGTCCTACCGCAAACTTCCACTTCGCTGGTCCAAAATGATGGCCCGGTCAACACCACTCCGACCGGTGCCGCGGTTGGCGAAAATGTCTTTATCATCCCGGCTGCGTTCACCGCGGGCCTGCCCTTCCTCGGTTTTGATATCGAAGGCGTCTTGGGCGGCCACCATGGCGAAGAAGAGGGCGAGGAGGAAGAAGAGCCCGAGCAGACCGCCGAAGATAATCTGTGGACTGGCCCCTTGGTCATCTCGCTCACCTCGGTCAACGGCCCCGATGGCGGCGAGTTTTCCGTGTTTGATTCTGCCGTGCCCGGCCCTAATTTTCTGATGACGTCCGCCGACGGCATTGACGGCACCGACTTCTTCGAAGCCGATCCCGACCTGGAGGTCCAGCACCACCAGCATTTCAACCTTACCTTTACCGAAATTGGTACCTACGAAATCGAGTTCACCGTCGATGGCATGCACGAAGAAGATGGCGCGATTACAGGTTCTGGCACCGCGATCTTCCAGGTTGTGCCCGAGCCTTCGACCTACGCCGTCATCGCCGGAGCGTTTGCCTTGGGTCTTGCCGTTTGGGCGCGCAAGCGTCGCGCGGCCTAGGCACCTGAACTCACGCCTGAGGAGCCGCACTTTGCGATCCCACCCGGCATTCACCATCATCGAGCTACTGAGCGTGGTCGGGATCGTGGGCCTGCTCGCCTCCTTGGGCTTTGTGGGGTATTCCGCCCTCGTGGCCTATGCGCACGAAGCGAAATGTGCCTCCAATCTCCGTCAGATTGGTCAGGCCATGCAGCTTTACGCGCAGGACCACGGAGGGCGGCTGCCGCGCACGTCGCACGGCAGCACATTCTCAAGCAGTGGTGCCGAGCAGTCCTGGATCTTTTCGCTCGCACCCTATCTTGAGGATGTCGACGAAATCCGGGTCTGCCCCGCCGATCCCAGAGCCGACGAGATTGTTGAGAACAACGGCACCAGCTACGTCCTCAACGAATTCGTCTTTGTGCCCCGGATTGACTACGCCGCGAACCCGGCCACCGGCGAACTGGAGTTCATCGTGGAAGACTATTCACTGTTAGTGAATATGGCTGCGCCCAGTGAGACCTTCCTGGCTTTTCCACGCGCTGACAACTACGGCGGCGGCGCGGATTCCGCCGTGAGCAGAAGCCAGGATCACGCGCACTCGCGCTCCTGGTTCAGTTGGGGAGCCGTCTTGCGCGATATCCAACCGGACCGCCACGGCGATGATGCCAACTACCTTTTCGCGGATGGCCACGTGGAAAACATCCCGCAGGATGTATTGCGCGCGCGCATCGAGTCCGGCGATAACTTCGCTCAACCCACAATGCGCCAACCGTAGTCAAGCTTATGCACCTGAGTCACTCCATTGGTTTCGCGCTCGCCTGGATGGCTGGCGGTGCGCTTTTGCAGGGCGAAAGCTTCTGGTACAGCGGACCACCTGCAACCATGCACATCGGCGTGGAGGTCGACCCACCTGGCTCGACGCGCCTGGACAACCAGCACGTGGATGCTTCCTTCGTCGGCCCCGCCACAGCGGCGGCCTTTGCGCTCGATGCCGTGGAAGACGACAGCAACCTCATGGATGTCATCCCTTTGGATCCCGAGTCTTTCCATCCCTACGCCAACCCTACGACCCGTCGTACGTTTTTCAGCTCTTTTGAAGGTGCGGGCTTCGACTTTCTGGGTCTGTCCGACGGGCAAACGTACTGGGAATTGCCTAGAGATCCGGTCCCCGGACAGATTTTCCTCGGGGTCAATACTTACATCACCGCTTCCGAAACCGCTATACGTGCCGACTGGAACCCGGGCTTACCCGAGGCAAGCGCCAACGTAGATGACAAATGGATGGCGATTGATCTCATCGATGCGCAAATGCCGCCTGGCGGTCAATTCGCTCTCTACGGGATTCTCTTCTCCCCGATGTTCGAATTTCGCGATGCCATGGCCACGTTTGATGGCCTCGATGGCTCGGACCGCCTGTACCTTCCTGCCAGCGGCCACGATCATTTTTTGTGGGGCTTCACCGCCACGGGTATCTATACGCTCACGTTTCAAACCTCCACCTTCCTTGTTGGTGGTTTTGAGGAGTGGGCGGCGCTGGAAGGCATGTCCGGCACCAGTGCGGATTTTACCGCCGACATGGAGTTGGATGGTGTCGATGCCGGCCTCGAGTACGCTATCGGCGGAAGCGCTACAGGCCTGGATGTGGGGTTGCTGCCCGGCGAAGGCATCGATAACAACCAGCCGGTGCTCTACGTGACGCTTCCATTTGGCATTCCCGAACCAGGACGTTACGACATCCTCTATGAGGTGCTGGCATTTGATGCGCTGAACGACACGCCAACCGTCATCGCCCGAAAGTCAGGCAACGGCTCCTGGGAAAATCTTTCGGCAACGGTTACGGTACACGAACACTTGCGCAATCACACGACCTATGCCGTAACGGATGCGGTAGCGCTGGCCTCACCGGCTAATCGCTTTCTGCAGCTGCGGGTGACTCGGCTGGAGTAGGGGCACAGCGCGGGTTTGGTTAGTCGGCGACTGCGCCTACTCGCGATACATCATCAGCCGGACATCGCCTGGAGATGGCTTGCGGCGGCCTTCGAATTTCCGATCGAGTGCGGCGGAAATATTGTCGTGCAGTTCCTGAAGGTTTTGTCCGTCGAGAAAGATGTTCTCACTGTAACATGCAGCGACATAACTTCCTTCGACCTCCTGGATTACTTCAAACGTAATGCTCATGGAATCAGCGACACAGTCAGTTTGGCTTGGCTAAATCCACCTCACCATATGTGACAGTTTTATGGCAGATTCTGACACATTGAGCAAGCATTTTTATTTTTGGTGTTAGGCAACATAACAGCCACTAATGAGCCAGGGCAGCCTGTATGTCACCGGTTTGATGATTCGCGAAGTACGCTTCGCTTAATTGGCTAGGCTGTCGTTAGCGCATTGAGCAGCCGCGCCACCTCCGCGCGCTTGCCTTGCAATTCTTCCAACGAGGCCCGCGCCTGAGCGACGACCTCGGGCGGAGCCTTGGTCAAAAACTTCTCGTTGCCCAGCTTCGCGTTGCCGGACTGGATTCCCTTGTCCAGCTTCGCCAACTCGCGCTCGAGCCGGGCTTTTTCGGCATCCGTATCGATGGCGCTGGCGAGGTCTAAATAAAGGGTGCCCAGCGCCGTGACCGCCCCGGGCAGATCCCGCGTTTCGTCGATCGGCTCGATTGCCTCGGCACCGATCAGACGCAGGAGCTTGTCACGATTCTTCTCCAGGCGAGGCTGCTGGGAGGCGTCCGCCAGAATCAGCAGCGTAACGTCGCGCTTGGCCGCCAGATTGTACTGCGCCTTCAAGGCCCGTGCGCGCGAAACAAGGTCTTTCAGCGCCGCCGACTCTTCCGCCGCCCCGCTATCGACCGATAGCCCCGCTTCTTCCAGGGCCGCTTTCAACGACGCGCCGTCGCCCGGATTCATGTCCTGAATGAAGCTCCCCTCGGCCACGTAGCCGAGCCGATGCGCGAGCTCCTCCGTGATAAACGGCGTGAGCGGGTGCAGCCAGAGCAGCACCTGTCGCAGGACAAGGTCCTGCAGCGCCAGGCAGTTTTGTTTCAGCATCGGGTCCGCCAGCTTCGCCTTGGATACTTCGACGTACCAGTCGCAAAAATCCGCCCAAAACAAATCATAGAAAGTCTTCGTGATCGCGTGGAACTCGAAGTTCTCGAACTGCTCGACAAAGGCATCCTGGGTCTCGATGAGCCGCGCAAGCAGGGCGTGATCGTCAACGTCGAACAAAGTTGGTTGCAGGCGGGCGATAATGGCCTCCAAGGAACGGTTGTCGGCGATCTCGCCGCTCATCTGGCGGAAACGGCAGGCGTTCCAGAGTTTGTTGCAAAAGTTGCGGCCCAGTTGTACCCGCTCCTCCTTGAAGAGGATGTCCTGCCCCTGCGGCGAACACGCCAGCACGCCGAAGCGCAACCCATCGGCTCCGTACTGATCGATGAGCTCGAGCACATCCGGCGAGTTGCCCAGGCTTTTCGACATCTTGCGGCCCTTCTCGTCGCGGATCAGCCCGTGGAAAAAGACGCGCTTGAACGGAATGCGCTTGGGCAGTTCCTCGCTAGTCAGCGACTGTTTCTCCGGGCCCATGAACTCCAGCCCGGCGATGATCATGCGCATCACCCAGAAAAAGATGATGTCCGGGCCGGTCACCAGGACGCTCGTCGGGTACCAGTAATCGAGTTCGCGCTGCTGTTTTTCCTCGGCGTCGGGCCAGCCAAAGGTGGCAAAGGGCCAAAGCCAGGAGGAGGCCCAGGTGTCGAGCACGTCTGCCTCCTGCTCCCAGTTTTCCGGGTCGGGTGGGCCATCGACCGAGACATGCTGGTTGGCTGGATCGGAGCGGTCCGCGCCCTTTTTGTACCAGACCGGGATTCGGTGACCCCACCATAACTGCCGCGAAATGCACCAGTCGTGGATGTTCTCCAGCCAGTGAAAATAGGTCTTCTCCAGGTGTTTTGGGTAAAAGCGGATGACGCCATCTTTCACCACGCGGATGGCTTCCTCCGTTTTGGGGAAGCGCATGAACCACTGCTCGGACAGGCGCGGTTCGATCGGCACGTCCGCTCGCTCGGAGAACCCAACCGCATTTTCGTAGTCCTCGCTTCCAACGAGCAGGCCCATCTCTTCGAGCTTTTGCGCGGCGACCTTGCGCGCTTTGAAGCGATCCATCCCGGCGAACGCGGCCCCCGCCAGTTCGTTCAACGTGCCGTCGGGATTGAGCACGTCGATGACCGGCAGATCATGGCGCTGTCCGATCTCCCAGTCGGCCTTGTCATGCGCTGGCGTGACTTTCAAAACTCCGGTCCCGAATTCGCGATCAATGTAGCGGTCGCCGATGATCGGGATCTGCGCACGGGGAAAGGGTCGCCAGCAGTGCGCGCCGATCAGGTGCTTGTAGCGATCGTCTTCCAGATGCACTGCCACCGCCGTATCGCCCATGAGCGTTTCCGGGCGGGTGGTCGAAATCTCCAGATACTGCCCCGGTGTTTCTACCAGTTCATACCGCATCTTGTAGAGTTTGCCACGCTGCGGCTTCATGATGACCTCCTCGTTGGAGAGGGCGGTCATCGAAACCGGGCACCAGTTGATCATTGCCTTGCCGCGATAAATGTAGCCGCGCTCATACAGCTTGACGAAAGCGGTCAGCACCGCGCGGCTGTAGCCGGGGTCCAGCGTATGGACCGAACGCCGCCAGTCGCAGGAGGCACCCAGGCGGCGCAACTGCTTGAGGATCATCCCGCCATGCGCGTCGCGCCACTTGCAGGCAGCTTCCACAAAGCCCTCGCGCCCCAGGTCGTGGCGGCTTTTGCCCTCCTTGCGCAATTCCTTCTCGATGCGCGTTTGCGTGGCGATGCCGGCGTGGTCCGTGCCGGGCATCCACAAGGCACTCTTGCCCTCCTGGCGCGCGCGGCGGATCAGCAAGTCCTGCAGCGTCTCGTCCAGCAGGTGCCCCATGTGCAGCACACCGGTGACGTTCGGCGGAGGTATGACGATGCAAAAGGGCTCTTTTGCGGGATCGACTTCAGCCTCGAAACAGCCCGCGGCCTCCCACGCTTCGTAGGTGCGCACCTCAACGGTTGAGGGATCATACGCCTTTGGGATTTCGCTCATGGGCCCTTTGAAAAAGCCGGTAAGCACACCTTTGAGGCCCGATATTGTCAAAACTAAAGCCGGTTGCGCCGCCTCCCGTTCTCGGACCACTTGCTCCGCCGGGCCGATCGATTAGCTTGCTAGATGGGTTGGTTGGCAAACATGCTCCAACACCCCTAACTCAAAACCCACTTTATGGCTCTTGCTACGCGTCAGGAACCGCTAATGCGCCGTTTGCGGCAGCACGCGGATTCCCGTCTGGATTTCGAAGCCGCGGATTCGCAGTCCAAGCGTTTACCGCAGCTGCGCGATTACCTGCGTCTCGAAAACGAGATGATGCTGCGCTATCATCGTAAGGGTGACTCGGGCCGTCGCGTCTGTTTGGCCCGAACCCTCGTGATGGATGTGCTGATCGAGCGCCTCTTCGAGGATGCCATGGAGGCGGCGCGCAAGCAATTCGGCAGCGATCTCCCCGAGGTGAGCCTCTTGGCCCTCGGCGGTTACGGGCGTTGCGAGCTCAGCCCTTTCAGCGACATCGATCTGATGTTTCTGTATCCAAATCTTCGGCACAACGACCGCTTCAACAAGCTGCAGGAAGCCCTCTCCAACGCCATCCTCTACCCGCTGTGGGATCTGCGGCTGAAAGTCGGCCACAGCTCGCGCACCATCCGGGAAACCCTGGATGAGTCTCACGACGAGATACAATCCCGCAACGCCTTGCTCGAAAGCCGCCTCATCTGCGGCTCTGGCGGACTCTTCGATTCGTTCACGCGCAAGTTCAAGCGCCGCCTGCGCCAGGAGGACATGGCTGCTTATGTCTCCGCCCGGCTCGAAGACCAGGCACTGCGTCGCGAGAAGTATGGCAACACCGTCTACCTGCAGGAGCCCGACATCAAATACGGGGTCGGCGGTCTGCGCGATTATCAGAACATTATCTGGATGGCGCTCATTCGCCTGGGCAAAGGTACCCTTGAAGACCTCGTCGAAAAAAAGTACCTGAGCAAAAATGAACAATCCGCTCTGGAGACGGCGTATGATTTTCTGTTGAGAGTGCGCAACGAGCTGCACTTTCAAAGCGCGCGGGCGACCGACCTGCTCGACCTGGAAAAGCAACCACGCATAGCCGCCCAACTCGGCTACGACCAGGAGGATGTTTTTCGGCGCGTTGAAGCGTTCATGCGGCACTATTACTCGCACGCACGCAATATCTTCCACATCAGCTCCATCGTTGAACAGCGTCTGGCCATCATCGGCCTGCCCGGCAAGAAAACCATCTCCTTTCGCGCCGCCCTGGAAGCGCGTCGTCCCGTCCCGCGCAAGTACCTCGATGGCTTTGTCCTGACCCGTGGCGAACTCACCACCCAAAGCGATGATATCTTTCGAGAGGATCCGCTTCGCCTGGTGCGCCTTTTTCGCTACCAGCAACAATTCGGCTGCACCCTCGGGCTGGAATTGCAGTCGCTGGTGCGCCGCTCCTTGAATTTGCTCACCCCGCGCATCCGCAACAGCACCGGCGCCATACGGTCGTTTCTGGGTATATTGTCGCACCCGGGCGAAGTCTTCACCCCGCTCAGTCTGATGCATGAACTGGGTGTTTTGGGGCGCTTCATGCCGGAATTCGACGACCTCACCTGCCTGGTCCAGCATGAGTATTACCATCGCTACACGGCTGACATTCATACGCTTAAGACAATCCGCGTGCTCGATGAGGTCTTTGCCGGGGAGAACGAGCGCCCCAAGCATTACGGAAAGCACCTTCGTGAAACCGAAAACCCTCCTTTACTCTATCTCGTGCTGCTGCTGCACGATCTGGGCAAGTCGCAGGGGGTGGAGGGACACCAGGAAGCCGGGGTCAAAATCGCCGGGCCGATCCTGGAGCGGCTCCGTCTCGACCCTGAGGATCGTGAGCGCATCGTGTTCCTGATCCGCCACCATCTGGATATGGCACGATTCTGGCAACGCCATGATCTCGACGATCCACGCACCGCCGAGGCATTTGCCCGGTTTGTCGGCAACGCGGAGAATCTGCGCTACCTCTATGCGCTGACCTACTGCGACGCCTGCGGCACGGCCGACGGTCTGTGGAACGGCTATAAAGATTCGTTGCACATGATTTTATACGACCGCACCTTCGCCCGCCTCCAATCCGCTGGCGAAGTGGCCTCCGAGCAGAAAGAAAAGCGCCAGATGCTGTATCAGGAATTCCTGACAAAGGAAGTGCCGGGGGTGACCCGTGAGGAAGTCGAGGCACATTTCAGCCTGCTGCCCGAGCGCTACTTCCTGCACAACACGGCTGAGGACATCGAGCTACACCTCAAGATGATCCATCAGCTGCTCACGCAGATTTCCGAATCGCAGTCCATTGGCTCGCTCGAGCCGGTCATCGACTGGCGCGACGATCTCGACGAAAGCATGACTGTGGTCAACGTCGTCACGTGGGACCGCGCCGGGCTTTTCTACAAGCTCGCCGGCGCATTCACCGTGGCCGGGCTGAACATCCTCAGCACCAAGGCCATCTCGCGCACAGACCACATCACCATCGACACTTTTTACGTCATCGAGCCCGGTGGCGGCCCGGTGCAAAACCGCGACGCCCGCGAGATTTTCCGCGACCGCGTCGACCAAAGCCTGCTGCGCAACGTCGACCTGTTGCCCGAAATCACCGAGCAGGCCCATCGCGCCGCAAAGCCCGCCTACCTCACGCGCAACGAAACGCTGCAGGCCCCCCTGCCGGCCACGGTCGATGTCTATCACGAGTTGTCGTTGCGGCGCACGATCATCGAGATCACTGCCACGGACCACCTGGGTCTGCTTTATCGCCTGGCCCGTACCATTTTCGACCACGGCTACGGCATCACCTTTGCCCGCATCTCCACCGAGCGAGATGTGGCCCTGGACACTTTTTACATCGAAAAGATCAGCGCACGCAACGGTGGTACCAGCACCAACGGACGTGGTACCGAGGCCAACAGCCTGGTCGCCCTGCGCGATGCCCTGACCAAAGTGGTGGCCGACGAAGCCCCCCAAAGCGGCAGCACCTGAGGGCCGAGGCCGAAGTTTAGGAAGCATCACAATCCACGGCTCGATTTCGCTCCCCAAGCCGGTTTCAACGTGTCACGCTGAGTCATTATGAAGACCGTAGGCCTCGACGAAGCGACCGTCGTCGACGCGCTCTACCGTATCAGCCGGTTGGTCGGCCAAACTAACGACGCCCGCGAGGCCCTGCAGTGGATCCTCGATGAGGTGCTGCAAATCCTGGAAGCCTCCAGCGCCAGCATTTCGCTGATCAATCCGGACACCAACCGGCTTGAGATCGAGACCTACCGCGGCCTGCCGCCGGATTCCCAAGAGCTGCAACTGCCTCTTGGCGTGGGGGTCACCGGCTGGGTGGCCCTGCATGGAGAGCCTATGCTGGTACCCGATGTGCGCAACGAGCCACGTTACCTTTGTTTGAAGGAGAGCGTACGCTCGGAAATGGCTGTCCCCATGCTCATCGACAGCCATCGGGCGATCGGCGAGGAGAGCGAGCGCCTTTGCATCGGAGTGGTCAACGTCGACAGCGACTTGCCCAACGCTTTCGGGCAGCAGGAACTGAAGGTCTTGACCCTGCTCACCGGCGAGGCCACGCGTGCGGTCAACCGCATCTGGCAGGTGCGCCAACTGGAGGTGCGAGCCAATCAGTTGCAGTCGCTGATCCGCAGCGGCCAGGAACTGGTCACGCGCCGCGACCTGCCCAGTCTATTGCGCACCATCACCCGACAGGCGCGCGTGCTGATGGGCTGCCGCCTCTGCACAGTCTTCCTCTTGACCGAGGGCGGGCGCCGGCTGGAACTGGGCTCGGCCTCGGGCGTCTCCCTGGACGAGCTCGAACAGACCGAGGGACTGAGCCTGGACGATTCGGTGGTGGGCGTGGCCGTGCGGCGACGTAAGCAGGTGGAGGTGCTCGACATGAACCGCACCGAGGAAAATCACCTGCCCGAGCTGGTCCATCGCGAGGGCCTGGTCTCGCTGCTGGCCTCACCGATTATCTGGGACAACCAGGTGATCGGACTGCTCAACGCCTACACCGACCGCCCGCACCGTTTTAACAACGACGAAAAGCAGGTCTTCGCCACGCTGGCCAGTTTGAGTGCGGTCGCCATCGAGAATTCGCGCCTGTATGCGCGCGTGTTCACCAGCGAGGAAAGCCTGCGCAAGAACGAACGCCTGACCACCCTGGGCCTGCTGGCGGCGGAGATCGCTCACGAGATCCGCAACCCGCTGACCGTCATCAAGCTGCTCTTTGATTCGATCACTTTGGATTTCGAAAGCACGGACCCGCGCGCCAACGATGCCGCCGTGGTACATGAAAAACTCGCTCAGCTGGAGGAAATCGTCGACAGGGTACTCAGCTTTGGGCGCTCGAGTTCGGGCCTGCACACGCGCTGGTCGCTGTGCCAGGCCATTGAGGAAACCCTGCGCCTGGTCCGCCTTAAGCTGGAACAATCCAAGGTCGAACTCAGCTTCGAGCCGTTCCCGCAACCCATCATTGTCGAAGGCAACAAGGGCCAGATTCAGCAGGCCCTGCTCAACCTTATCCTCAACGCGGTGCAGGCCATGCCGGAAGGCGGTAAAATCGAGATTGCCGTGGACCGCGGACAGCGGGGTGAACCCGAAAAAGCGGTGGGCCTAGTCAGCGTGCGTGACACCGGCCCCGGCGTGCCCGCGCACTTGCGGGAGCGGATTTTCGAGAGCTTTTTGACCTCGCGCAAGGAAGGCACTGGCCTGGGTCTCGCCCTCGTGAAGCGCATCCTTAAAAGCCACCGCGGTGACGTCGAGCTGGCCGAAGCCTCTGAGGAAAGCGCGGGAGCCACCTTCCGCTTTTGGCTACCGTGCGTTTGAGCCCAGGCGGGTGTGCCGTGGCTGATAGCGTATGCGCTGAGCCAGGGTCAGTTCGGGCAGCCGGTCCAGCCCGCTGCTGCGTCCCAGCGAGCCGACGTGCGCCTGTGCTTCGGCTTGCAACTCGCTCCAGCGCTCCCACTGCAGTTCGGGCGCGGCGGCGATGTGGTGCAGCAAGCTGCGCCATTCCAAAAAGGCGCGCTCGATGTCACCAGCCCTGAGGCTTTCGGTCACCAGTTGGTTACGCGTGGTGGGGTTGTCTCGAATCAATCGCAAAATTTCCGAAGCGCCGTTGCCGTACTCGCTGGGCACCCCGTGTGCCAGATAGCCCGGCATCGTCGCCCCGCGGTAAGTCATCCGGCAGACGCTGGCGAGGCGTCCGGAGGCGTTCTCGTAATCCTGAAAGCGGTGCCCGGCGCGCAGGTTGGCCAGGTCCCAGGCCAGTTCATCGATGGGGTAAGTGACATCCTCCAGCGCCGCCGCGATGGCCAGACCTTCGCCGTGGTTGAAAAATGAAAAGACTTCGCCCCGGCGGGTCGGCAAGCCCTTGGCATCGATCAGACCCAGGTAGCGCCAATTCTCCGCCGCCGCGCGACCCGCAAAGAGCGTGGTGTTGCCCGCGATCTCCGCGAAGCTGGGAAAGGGCGCCAGCTCGGTTTCACGTTTGGGCGGGTTGATCAACGCTTGGCCCAGTCCATCGACGCGCGCCAGCACCCAGGCCTCCGAGTAATCCAGCCGGACCGAGAACAGGCCGTTTTTTTCCTCGAAGGCTGCCACCGTTCCACCACTGGCCAACTCTGGCATCAACGGCAGGATGTGGTGCTCGAGATCCTCCAGGCTGCAACCGCGCCGATACGCCCGGGCGTCCTCCCTGCGCGCCTGCGCGCGCTCGCGCAGCGCTTTCAGCAGCCACTTGACCAGCAGCACTTCTCCGCGCTTGGGGTCCTCGCTGAGCGTGGCGACGGCGACCTCGCGCCCATAAATTTTGCGACGGCCCTGCTTCAGCCGGCAAAGGTTGCCAATCTCTATGGTCTTCAGCGACTGGGGCAGCGAAAGCGCGCTCTGCCAGCGCTCGTTCGCAAAAATGAGGGCGCCCCTGAGCCGAACCTTGGTGCGCGGGCGCAGACGCTCCCACTCGCCCTTGGAGTTGTACATTTCCTGCAGGCGGTTGTAACCGGGGTGGACCTCCTGAGGCTTCTCCGGGTGTATCCCTTCAACCTGGTCAATCCTGCCAAAGCCTAGCTCGGGCGGATGCGTGGAAAACAGCCGGCTGTTGAGTCGCTGGGCGGCCTCCAGCGGGGAGCGCCCCGCCCGCGTGGCTCCACGCATAACCGCCAGGTAACTCGGCCAGTCCAGGTGGTCGACGCGCTTGAGTTTGAGCGGACGCGCTTCGTTCAAGCGCGGCTTGCCCGGGGCCACCAGCACATAACCGATGTCGTCCATGCCGCGGCGTCCGGCTCGCCCGTACATCTGCAGCAGTTCGTCGGGGCGCACCAATACCTTTTGCGAGCCGCGCTGGTATTCGCGGTCGGTCACGATAACCGAGCGCATGCAAAAGTTGATCCCCGCGGCCAATCCGGTGGTCGCCACCACGACCTGCAATTGGCCCGCCTTGGCGAGCGGTTCAATCAGTCCCGCGCGCTGGTGATAGCTCAACCCGCTGTGGTGACAGGCCACCCGATTGCGCAATAGCCGCGTCAAATCGTCTCCGGCCAGCGCATGCTGCTCAGGCGTGAGCACGAGTGGATCCGGGTGGGGCAGGGCACCCGCCAGTTGACGCGCCAACGACTCCGCTGCGTTGCGCCGCGGGGCGAACAGCAACACCGGTCCCAACCCGGCCTGTAACGCCTGAGCCACCAGGCGCGGCCAAAACCCCCGCACCCCGGCGGGTATCTTCTGGCGCAGCGCTTCGGCAAAAATCTCTTCCTGGGGGACCGGGCGCTCGGCATGGTCGACCAAAACAGCGTCCCGCCCGATGCGCTTGAGCCAATTGACCGCGCGCTCGGGGTTGGCCACGCTGCCGCTCAACAGCAATAGTTGGGTAGGTGCGGGAGCCATCGCCACGGCCAGCTCGTAGTTGCCCCCACGTACCGTGTCGCCTAACATCTGATACTCATCGATGACCAGCAGGTCTGGCCCCTCCCCGCGTAACAGGCGGCCCTTTTGGGTCTCCAGGGTGGCCACGATGACCGGCGCCTCGATGTTTTCGGCCAGATCGCCGGTCGCGATGCCCACATCCCAGCCGCGGCTGCGCCATTCAAAGAGCTTGTCGTTGGCCAGAGCCCGGGTCGGAACGGTGTAGACAGCCTGGCCGCGCAACTCGCCGGAGCTGACGAGCATCTCAAAGATGAACGTCTTGCCCGCACCCGTAGGCGCGTGCACGACCACATCTTTCCCCTCCTTCAAGTGGCGGGCGGCCTGTTGCTGCCAGATATCCGGCAGTTTCAGGCTGGTCGAAAAGCCTTCCACGTCTACAAATCCGCCAATTTTGGCGTCCGCGTGCAACGCAAATTGCAGCGCAGGAGGTTACATTTGGGTGTCACGGCAGGCCGAAACTCAGTCCAAACAAGCTCCCCGTTGAGCCCGGGCGCTACGGCGCAACTGCATGCATTTGGAAGAAAATTGTAAACTTAATCGGTATTATCCGATGTCAGGGGCATAAAACCTCTTTGGGAACAACGCGCATGGTAGCCCCTAACTCAGCACTGATCGTCGACGACGAGCAGCACGTACGCCTCTACGTCAAGCTTGTGCTCAAATCTCTTGGCATCCAGCAATTTTTTGAGGCTGAAAACGGTGCGGCGGGCGTGGACGCCTACGCCGAACACAAGCCGGAACTGGTCCTGATGGACGTATCCATGCCCATCATGGACGGAGTGTCGGCCCTGCGTAAGATCAACGAAACCGATCCCACCGCCCTGGTTATTATGCTTACCTCAATGGCCTCGCGTGAGACCGTTGAGGAATGCGCCGAAAGTGGCGCGATCAATTTCATTCGCAAGGATGTACCTCGCGAGGAACTGGCCAATCTGCTGCGCGAAACCCTCCATGATTACTGCGAATAGTAACGAGGGCATGCCGGAAGCAGAGGGATCGAGCGCGCCTTTTCCAACCTCGGACACGGTCAAGGCCCGCGTCGTGCGCTACTCGCTCGAGGAAATGATGAAGGAACTCGAGGTCGAGCGCGTCGCCGCCGATGTGGGTCGCGAGATCGTCGACCAGTCCGAGATCAAGGGACTCTTCGCCAAGAACGCCAAAAAGAAGAAAAAACGTGTCGACGACTGAGACAGACAGCCAGCGGGCCCCGAACGAGGCCTTCGCGCTCAAGCTGCGCGAGGAGAAGGATTACATCCCCGAGAACCAGTTCGAGATGCTGGAACGCAAACACGGGCGCGGCACCCTCGAGATGGCGGAGGCCCTGGTGGTGGAAGATGTTCTCAACCACACCGAGGTCTGCCGTATCTGGGGCGACTCGGTCAACTGCGCCTATGTTGATCTGCTCAAGACCGTCGTCACCAACGAGGCCCTCGGCAAGCTGCCGGTGCAAATCGCCCGCAAAGCCCAGGCCTTGCCGCTGTACGTGATCAACGACGTGCTGACCGTGGCGGTTTCCACTCCCGAGGACACTGCTCTGCTGCGCCGTCTCGAAGGCATCTCCGGCATGCCGGTCAGCCCGGTTTTCGCCCTGCCCACGGAGGTGCGTGACTCCATCGAGGTCTATTATTCCTCCGACAAGGACGTCACCGCCATCCTTTCCGAGCTGTCCGAATCGGGCAAGCTGCTGCTCAACCAGTTCTCCAACGAGGAGATCATGGAGCTGTCCGAGTCGAAGTCGCTCATCCGCGTCGTCGACGCGCTGATCTACTTTGCCATGCGTGAGCGCGCCTCGGATATTCACATTGAGCCGCGGGCGGACGAAACTGTCGTGCGCTTTCGCGTCGATGGCCGCATGCGCGAGATGCTGCGTTTTTCCAAAACGCTGCACAAGGCGATCATCTGCCGCATCAAAATCGTCAGCGACTTGAACATCGCCGAGTCGCGCCTGCCGCACGACGGGCGCTTCAGCATGCCGGTGGGTCCACGCACGGCGGACTTTCGCGTTTCGATCATCCCGACCGTCCACGGGGAGAAGACCGTCATCCGCATCCTCGCCTCAGCCAACAAGGCCGAGCTGCTCAACCTGGACAAGATGCTGATCTCGCGGACGGTTCTCGACCCCTTCCGTGAGACGATCCGCAGCCCCAACGGCATCATATTTGTGACCGGCCCGACCGGCTCCGGCAAGACCACCACGCTTTACGCCGCTCTCCAGGAAATCAAAAACGCCACCACCAACATCGTTACCATCGAAGATCCGGTGGAGATGAAAATGGATGGGCTGTCGCAGTCGCAGGTAAATTCCAGCATCGACCTGAGTTTTGCCGATCTTTTGCGCTCCATGCTTCGGCAGGACCCCGACGTCATTCTCGTGGGGGAGATTCGCGACCTGGAAACCGCCAAAATCGCCTGCGAAGCGGCGCTGACCGGCCACCTCGTGTTTGCCACGCTGCACACCAACAACGCGATTCAGGCCGTCTTGCGTCTGGTCGAGATCGGCATCGAGCCCCACATGGTCGCCCCGGCGATTCAGGCGGTGTTGGCCCAGCGGCTAGCCGCGCGCATCTGCGATAGGTGCAAGGAAAGCTACCGGGTGGGCGATGACGTGCTCTCACGTTATTTCCACGATGCCGAAGGCAAGGAGATGTCGCTTTATGTCGGCCGCGGCTGCAACACCTGCCGCAAGAGCGGCTACAGCGGGCGCGTGGCCCTGCACGAACTCGCCATCGTAACCGAGGAAATGCGCGCCTTGATCGGAGCCAATCGTCCGAGCCATGAACTGACCCAGGCGGCCAAGCGCGGGGGCTACCGCCCGCTACGCTACGACGGTCTCAAAAAAGCGCTGCTGGGCGTGACCACCCTCGAGGAGATTGAGCACGTCACCTCTTTCGAGTGGGCAGTATAGCCAAACCCTTCACAGACCTGCTTCGTTGACCGAAAAGCGGTAATCGCCGCTCTTGGCGACAAAGCGGATCGCGGCTGTGTCCAGGGCCGAGTCGTTGGTGCGTTCAATGCGTTGGATGCCTTCGGCGGATTCCAGCGCCTTTCCCGATTCGCTGACCGTAGCCTCGGGTGCCGCGGGTAGCGTGACGGTTGCGGTCGTGTTGGGCGGCACGCTCAAGCTGCAGTCGAAGGTGCCATCGGCTTCGCGCAGCGACCAATCCACCGAGAGCCGCCCGTGCATCGTATCGAGTGAGGCCCGGGCCTGCGTCAGCTTCGCGGCAGGACGCGGGTGCACCAGGGCGTGCTTGTAGGCGGGCAGTTCCGGGTCGATTTCCAGACCGGCCACTACCTGGTACAGCCAGGCCCCAATGGCACCGTAGGCATAGTGATTGAAGGAATTCATTTTATCGCTCTGGAAGCCCTTGTCGTGCGTCCAGCCGTCCCAGCGCTCCCAGATGGTGGTGGCGCCCTTGGTCACCGCATAGAGCCAGCTGGGCCAGCTTTCCTGGAGCATCAACTCGCCGGCCAGGTCATGATGCCCGTTGGCCGTCAGCACATGGTTCAGGTACGGGCTGCCAAGAAATCCGGCGGACAGGTGTAGCTTGCGCTGGCGGATCGATTCCACCAGGTAGGCCGCGGTTTGTGCCCGCTTGGTTTCGTCCACGAGGTCGAAGTGCAGCGCCAGGATGTAGGCCGTCTGCGATTTTGAGACGACGTCCCCGCTGTCCGTCAGGAAGTGCCGCTGAAAGGCCTCACGCACCTTTTCAAAAAGCTCGGCGTAATGTGTGCGCTCGCTGGGTTTGTCGAGAATGCGGGCGATACGCGCCATCAGCCGCGCCACGTAGGCAAAGAAGGCCGTGCCGACGATCTCCTTAGGCGTGTGGTCGTCGATGTTCAGCCAGTCACCGAAGCCCGCCCAGCCATCGTAACCCGGAAAACAACGCACATGATCGCGGTGGGTGCTTTCCAAAAAGCCCATGTACGCCTTAAAGACAGACCAGTGACGCTCAAGGATGGTGGTGTCGCCGTAACACAGATAAAGGGTCCAAGGACATATGATACAGGCGTCGGCCCAGCCGGGGCCGCCTTCGGACAGGCCCAGGCCCGTATTGGGCACCACCGGGGGGATCTGTCCGTTTGCCCCCTGCGAGTCGGCCACGTCCTCGGCCCATTTGGTAAAGAAGCCCGCCACGTCCATGTTGAAAGCGGCGGTGCGGATGAATATCTGCGCGTCTCCGGTCCAGCCCAGTCGCTCGTCGCGTTGCGGGCAATCCGTAGGGACTTCCAGAAAGTTGCCTCGCTGGCCCCATTCGATGTTGCTTTGAAGCTGATTGAGCAGCGGGTTTGAGCAGAAAAATTCTCCCGTCAATGGCGTGTCCGAGTGAAGGACGATGCCGGTGATGGTGTCGCGTGAAGGCGGCTCGATCAGTGTTTCGAGGTTGTCGACCCCGCCGCGAAAGTACAACTCCACGTACCGGAATCCGTGAAAGGTGAAGCGCGGCTCGTAGACTTCGCCCGCGGGATCGCCTTTGAGGGTGTAATAGTCTGTAGCCTTGGCGGTGCGCAGGTTGTCGTAGTAAGGCAGGCCTTCGGTGTTGTGCTCGAGGACTTCGGCATAGCGCAGTGTCACGGTGGCGCCCGCCTTGCCCTTCACCTTCAGGCGCACCCAGCCAACCATGTTCTGCCCCAGGTCGAAGAGGATGCGCCGCCTGCCTCCGTCTTTTACCGGCTCCCAGGGATCGCGGATCGGGACCAACTCCTTTTGCTGCCGCACCGTTACCCCTTTTTGTGCCATCAGCGGCACGCCGATGTCTTCAAATAGCTTCACGCGGTCCCAGTCGCTCTCGTCAAAGTCCGGGGCGTCCCAGCCCTGGATTTCGTGCCGTGCATCGTAGCTTTCGCCCATCAGCATGTCCGACTCGAGGATGGGCCCGAGGGCGTAGCGCCAGGTCTCATCGGTGGGAATGATGTGGGTGCTGCCGTCGGCGCATTCGATTTCCAATTGCCCGAGAAAACGCGGCACCTGGCCCCAGCGCTGGCGCCCGCGCCATTCCACGTGTCCACACCACCAGCCGTCACCCAGCAGTGCGCCCCAGGCGTTCTCGCCTTCGTTTAGGAGCTTGGTCACGTCGTAGGTCTGGTAATAGATGCGCTTGTCGTAGTCGGTCCAACCGGGCGTGAAGTGATCCTCGCCAACGCGCTGACCGTTTAGCGAGCACTCGTACAGACCGAGGGCGGTCGCGTACAAGCGCGCCCTGCTCGGTTTTGACGGCAGTTTGAAAGGTTTGCGCAACAGGGGCACGGGCGCCGTGGTGTAACGTCCGCCGCGCACTTTCGAGCCGACCCATTCGCCCTTCCAGTCCGAGCGCTCCAAAAGACCCATTTCCCAAAAAGCCGCTTCGCTCCAGCCTGAGGCTTCGCCGCTTTCGTCGACGACTTGCACGCACCACCACGCACGTTCCCCGCTGGCGAGCGCCTTGCCCTCGTAAATGACGTGCGCGGTGTCGTCGCTGTGAATTTCGCCCGAATCCCAGAGGTCGGCAGCGCCCTGTTCCAGAGCCGCTTTCGTGCGGCAGACGCGCAGGCGATAAGCGCTTTGCGCGGTGCCGCGACGGCCAAAAGTCGCGCTGAGCTGCCAGGACAGGCGGGGCTGGGCCACGTCGATGCCGAGTGGGTTGGCGGCGTATTCGCAGCGAAGATTTACGGGGTGTGTCGAGGCCATCGTCGTTTCGCGTTACGGGGTGAAAAGAGATCCGTTACGCTGTGCCCGCACAGCAGGTGAGCCAAGGCAAATACGCCAGGCACAGCAGCCTGCGTCTGCGAAAAGAGGTCCTTTAGCCCTGTTCGAGCGAGCCTCGCGCAGTTTCAAAGCACTCCCCGAAGGTCCTCAGTCAGGTCTGGCTCAGGTGCCCAACAGCTTCTGCATCCCAGCCACCCGGCCACGAAGAGGGCTTGGGTAGACTCGAGATGGTGGCGATGCACATCCCAGGTGTCCACCGGGGCGGCGTCGATCTGCCATCATTCAGTTGCTTGGGTGCAATCCAATCAACAAAGAGCACCGCATATGGGTAAAGTAAGGAAGCGAAGTTGTCAGTCCCAGCCGCTCCAAAGGAGTCAAGTCGCTAAACGGCTCTTCAAAAATCTCGTTGATTCGCGCAAACCCCTGCAAGCCTCCCGGCCAGCCGTGTGGCGTGTCGTCGCAACACCGACAACTAGCGCTGAATCATCGCGAGCAGATCGCCCACGCTGCAGTGCTTTTCCACTCGGTGGCGCAGCTTGACAGTCGGCTCGATGGTGTAGTGGTTGCGGCGGCCTTCGCGCTCGCGCTCGATCACCCCGGCCGCTTCCAGATCGGCCACAATCTTTTGCACCGCGCGCTCGGTGATGCCGACTTGGTCGGCTAGATCACGCAGACGCAGGTCAGGGTCTTGGGCGAGGCAAATAAGCACGTGGGCGTGATTGGTCAGAAAAGTCCATTGGCTGGTGGTAGAGGCACCCTCGGCTGATGAATCCATCTTCATGGTCGGTTCTCAGTGGTTTGTTACACGAATAAATATTCAGGTTTCGGGATTCGCAACCATTTTGAACCAAGCCCTGCCGATTCTCCGGATAAACGTTGGTCCCGCACACTCAACGTCTCGACCAGCTGCGCACAGCCCTAAGCGGATTCGCTGGCTGGCTCATGGACCGCCGACAAACGGCAGATTGTTGTGCAGACGCACGAGATGGTACCCGGTAAGGGAGTCGAACCCCTAACCTGCTGATCCGTAGTCAGCCGCTCTATCCAATTGAGCTAACCGGGCTTACAAATGAATCTCTTAAAATACCGTACGGCGCGTCACTGACAAGCCTCATTTTGCAAACGCAGTATTAGTGAGCTTCAAGCTTCTGCGGCCAAAGCGGCGCGGCGTTTGCGGGCGGCGGAAAAACTGCGGATCGCGATCCCCATAAACAGCGCGCACAGCACAAGGGTACTAAACGGCGACCAGAACCGCAGCGTCGTTGGGTCGAAGCCGTTTTTGAGCGTTCCCATCACCAGACCCATGGTGCAGGCCAGGATGCCCAACAGCGCGACCATCGCTGCGCCATGCATCGCATGCTTCAAAAACTTCGGATTGGTGCCCAGGAAGCCGCAGATTAAAAGCAGCGTCCCGAAAACCGACGGGATCAAGGCGGTCTTGCTTTCCATCCCGCTGAGGACGTAGCCGCCCACGCCAATCATATCCAACACAACGCCAATGCCGATGGCCGCCAGCGGCGCAATTTCTTTTTTCTCGCTCATGCGCCAAGAGTGCGCCGCGCCTGGCAGGGGTCAAGGCACCTCGCGGGAAAAGAAAACCGGACCCGCCATTGCGACGGGTCCGGCCAAAGCAGTCCTAAAAATTTTGAAGACGCCTGCCCGCTCAGGCCGCGCCGACTTTGGGCAGGGAGGCGGGCAGCTCGACCTCGTGGGTCTGCTTGCGCTTCACACGGTACATCCGCGCACGTCGGCGGAGCTTGCGGTCGAGCTTTTCGACCATCAAGTCGACCGATTTGTACAGGTCGCGCGTGGCTTCCGAAACAATCAGCGGCGGCCCGTTGATTTCGATGTGCCCCTTGGCGATAAATTCTTCTTCGCGCGTCTTGTTTTGATTGTATTCCAGTTCCACTCGCAATCGAATGATCCGCTCCTCGTGCTTGAAAAGTTTTTCGGTTTTTTCAAGGACTGCTTGCTTCATGGCCTCGGTAAGGTCGAGGTGAACGCCGGAGAGGATGACTTCGTTATTATTCATATCTATGCTTCGTCCTATTTACGGATTGATTTCGAGGAACAAAAAACTAGTGGGGTACCGCTGCGCGAGGAACTGATGTGGAGCCCATAGACATCAAACAATACGCGGCAGCGGTCATCACCGGAGGCTCATCTGGAATAGGCGCTGCATTCATCGAGCTGTTCAGCAGAATAAATACCCGGGCGTGGCTTGGCAACCTTTCTCGATCCGAGCCGCCCTTAGCCCAGTCCATTGCGCGCCTTTGCCACTTCCAATGTGATTTGCAAGAACGCGCGGCTATTCCCGAAACTTTCGAGCGAATTTCGCAAGCCATTGATGAAGAGACGGATAATGGACCTATTTTGCTGGTCAACAACAGCGGCTTCGGCGCGTACGGACGCTTTCCGGAGCCTGTTTTGGAACGCCACCTAGACATGCTCGACGTCAATATATCGGCTCCGGTCCACCTGACGGGTCTTTTTTTACCACTCCTTTACAAACGCGGTGGAGCCATCGTCAACGTGGCCTCCACGGCTTCGTTTCAGCCATGTCCCTATCTGGCTACCTATGCCTCCTCGAAGGCGTTCCTGATGAATTGGAGCTTGGCCCTGAGCTACGACCTGGCCCCACGAGGCATTCAGGTGCTGTGTGTCTGCCCCGGGCCCACCAAGACGAATTTTTTCCGCGCCGCCGGTTTTGAAACCCCGCCCCCCCAGGGCGGCTCCGGGATGACCTCCGAAAAAGTGGCTCAGCAGAGCCTTGATGCGCTGGCCCGGGGCCGGAAGCTGGTCGTCAACGGCTGGAGCAACCGCCTCCTTGCTTTTGGCTCGACAAAATTACCGCGTGTTTGGGCCGCCGCGGCGGCCAAGGCTGCCATTGGTAAGTGGCGCGCCCAGCGATGAGCGTCCCCGACTGGCGTCTGTATCCCACCTGGCAAAGCGAGCCAGACCGGGTCGACTTGGAGACGCTCCCCGCCTGGATCGTTCAGGAGGATGACGCCATCATCGCGGTCAACAAGCCGCCCTGGCTGGTCTGCCATCCTTCCAAGCACGGGCCGACCTCCAGCCTGGTCGGCGCGTTGCGCGCCTACACCGGACTGGAGACGCTGCACCTGATCGCACGCCTGGACCGCGAAACCAGCGGCCTCGTGCTCTTGGCCAAGCAGCGCCCGGCGGCCCGCCGCCTGCAGATGGCCCTGGAAAAACGCGCGGTGAAAAAACACTACCTCGTCTTGCTGGAGGGTGAACTGGGCGGCCCTGAGACCATCGACCTGCCGCTGGGACCCGACCGCAAGAGCCCCGTCCACATCAAGCAGACCTGGGGCAGCGGACATGGCTTTCAAAACGCGCTAACCCACTTTGTGCCGCTCCACGCGACGAATGGGTTTACCCTCGCCGAAGTCAGACCTGAAACCGGTCGCAAACACCAGATACGCGTGCACGCGCAGGTACTCGGCTACCCTGTCGTGGGGGACAAACTCTATGGGCCGGACGAAACTCTCTACCTCGACTTCATCGAGCACGGTTGGACCGAACGGCACGCAGCCAGTCTCCCGCTTCGTCGCCAGGGTCTGCACTGCCACTCGCTGCGTTTCGACCTGGGCGAGGAATCGCTCAGCTTTGCGGCACCGCTGTTTTTCGACCTGGCCGGGTTCTGCACGGAACGCCTACCTGGCGCGTCAGCGGTGGTTGCAAATTATCTTTAGCCGGTGGTGCGTAAGCCGCTGGCGATGGCGTTCACCGTCAGGAGCAGATCACGGACGAGTTCAGGATCGGGCTGGGTGCCGTTGTGGCCGTTGGTCTCAATCTGCTTGCGCCAGCTTTTGAGCAGACGGATCTGTTCGGCGTGCAGGATGCGCAAACCGGGATCGCGGGCCTGCAGGGTTTTCACAAAACGCGGGCGGCGTGCTTCGAGCGGGCGCTGGTTGAGGGTGTCGAGGGCTTCGCGGGTGCGGGCATACTCGTCCAGAATCGGTTGCAGGAAGCGCTTGCGAAGGGCCGCCGGCCCGACCATACCCGCGTATTTCTGAAAGATCTCCGGGTTGGCGCTGACCAGGTTGGACTCCACGTTGTACAGCACGTAGCGGACGAAGGGGGTCTTCTCCCACTGCTTTTGGAAGGTAGCGTAGAGCTTCGGTGAGTCGGTGCGGAGCTGCTCCAGCGCGGTGCCCACGCCAAACCAGCCCGGCAGATAAAAACGGGCCTGGTTCCAGCCGAAGACCCAGGGGATGGCGCGCAGATCCTCCAGGCTGGGCTTGCCTGTGCGGCGGGCCGGACGCGAGCCGATGCGGCTCATCTCCAGCGCGTCGATCGGCGTGGACTGGCGAAAAAAGTCGATGAAGCCCTCGGCCCCGAGCAGCCCGGTGTAGACCTCCCGGCTGCGCTGGCTGAGCTGTTCCATCGACTCGGCAATGGCCGGGGACAAGGCGTGGTTGCGCTCCAGGGCCTCGGTCCCGAAAGAGCCGGCCTGCATCAACTCGAGGTGGTAGGTGGCCGTGCGCAGGTTATTAAACTTTTGCGCGATGACTTCGCCCTGCTCGGTGACCCGGATGCCGGACTCCAGCGCGTGGGGCGGCAGCGCTTCCAAAAAGCGGTGGGTGGGGCCGGCCCCGCGCGAGATCGTCCCGCCACGCCCGTGAAAGAAGAGCAGGGACTCGCCATGTTCCGCAGCCACGTCTTTGAGCGCTCCCTGCGCCTGATGGATGCGCCACTGACTGGCCAGGATGCCGCCGTCCTTGCAACTGTCGCTGTAGCCGATCATCACCTGTTGCATGGAGCGCCCGTCAGGCCGCTCGCAACTAGAGCGGGCCAGCTCACGGCTGGCGCGCGCAGCGGGGTGCTCAAAAAAGGCGTTGAGGATACCCGGACCGTTTTCGAGATCGTCGAGCGTTTCCAACAGCGGCATGACCGGCAGTCGACAGGCCACGTTACCGTCGACCACGCCCGTCAGGCCCGCCTCGCGCGCCAGCAGATACACGCCTAGCAGGTCCGAGAGGCTGCGGGTCATGCTGACAATGAGGCTGCCCAGGCCATCGGGCCCGCAGGTGTGCAGGTGCTCCGCCGCGACTTGAAACGCGCCCACGGCCAGGCGGGCGTACTCGCCAGCCTCGGCCGGTTCGGTCGAAAAAGGCCGCGGTGAGCGCAACTCGCGGTTGAGAAACTCCAGGCGCCGGGTCTCCGGCCATTCGGGGTAGCTGGCGCCGTCGGCAATGCCTCCGGCTTTGAGCAACTCCCCCAGGGCTTGGTCGTGAAAGGCGCTGTTCTGGCGCAGATCAAGCGAAGCCAGATGAAAGCCAAAAACCCCGACCAGCCGCAGCACCGGGACCACGCTTTGCCGGGCAATCCTGCCCGCACCGATCTGCTCCAGTGAACGCCTCAAAAAGCGCAGGTCCTCCTTCAACTCAAGGGCGTCGTGGTAGGGCCTGGGCGCTCCGTGGCCCGGCAGCCGCAGACGCAGCAGCGTGACAAAGTGCCGCCAGGGCTCATCCGCCGCGCGGGCTTCGTCCGGAGACCTTCCGGCGGCTTCAGCCAGCGAGGCGATCCACTCCTGAAACAGCTTGGAGGGCGTCTGCACCTGGCGTGACAAACACAGTGCCGACCGCAGCTCCTGCAAGTGCCGATCCAGCACGCGCACCGCTTCCTGGCGGAAGAGTTGCAGGGTCTCGGCGGTTACCTGGGGCGTGACCAGGGGGTGTCCGTCGCGGTCGCCGCCGATCCAGGTGCCAAAGCTGATGGAGGGAAAGTCCGTTTCGTTGTCGAGCAGCTCGGGGTCGTAGCCGGCTTCCTGCCAGGCGTGCGCAAAGCGGTTGTCCAGGCGCTGGAGCACACGGGGAAAAATCTCGGTGAGGTAGTACAGCGCGTTCTGCCGTTCGGAGGCCAGGTCGGGCTTTTCCCCGAAAATTTCGCCGGTGCGCCAGAGTCGCTCCAGAGCGGCCTTGATGCCGTCGCGAAAGTCGAAGCGCTCGCGCTCGCTTGGTCCCCGGCCCTCGTCGCGCTGCACAAACAACCGAAACAACTCGCGATGCTGCTCCAACACGCTCCAGCGCTTGGCTTCGGTCGGGTGGGCGGTCAAAACCGGCTCAACCACCAGGTTTTTCAGAATGCGCAGCAGCCGGTCGGGCGTGACGTCGCGGTCCCGGGCTTTTTTGAGATAGGAGGCCCACATGCCCGGCTCGGCGGCTGGACCCAGCTCGGATTCACGCTGCTTCTGGGTTGCCTGGGCGGCGGTTTCTTCAACGAGGTTGAGGAGCTGGAAGTAAATCGAGAGGCCCTGGGCACCGCCGGCCGGCAGCTTGCGAGTGGTTTCCTGCGCCTCGCGGCTGAAGAGGCGGGAGACCGGCTCCTGACCCAACTCGCGAAACAACTCAGCGGCGGCTCCAGTTAAAAACTCCAGGTCGTGATCGATGCGTCCGAAACCGGATTGCAGAAAGCTTTGAAAGGTAGTCGCCATGAATGGGAAGCCGGCAGTCTCTGCGGATGCGGGGTACCGGGTCAAGGGTTCGGCGGCTCAGAGCAGGCAGCGGGCCAGCGGACTCAGGCACTTTAAGCTTTCGCCGGTCGGAGCGCCTTGACATGCTCCCGCCGCTTTCCGGGCATCTTCACGCTTTATCCATGGACGCCACCGTTGTCATCACCACCAAGGACCGCGCGCCGGAATTGCGCGGGGCTTTGACGTCGGTCTTCGCCCAGGATGTGGCGCTGGAGGTGATCGTCGTCGATGACGGCTCCAGCGATGATACCACACCGATGGTCCGCAAGGAGTTTCCGCAGGTGCGTGTCATCCGTCACGAAACCAGTGCGGGGCTTGTCGAAAGCCGTAACGAGGCCGCGCGGGCGGCCAGCGCCCCCTTCATCTTCTCCATCGACGACGACGCCGTATACACCGACCCCGGCACCATCCGCAAGGCGCTGGCTTATTTCGAGGACCCCCGCGTGGCTGCGCTGGCGCTGCCTTACGTCAATGTCAAGGTGGGCCCGGAGGTGCTGACCGGTTGCCCGGACGACGGGGTCGAGTACGTCGCGTTTACGTTTGTGGGTACCGCCCACGCGCACCGGCGTTCGGTCTTTCTAGAGCTGGAGGGCTACCGTGGTTCGCTGCGGCATTGGGGCGAGGAGCGCGACTATTGCATCCGCCTGTACGACGCCGGGTATCTCGTGGCAATGGCCTGTACTTCACCCATCGACCATTTCATCTCCGACAAGCGCGACCTCTCGCTGAGCCTGCGGCTGCTGTATCGCAACCAGATTCTCTTTCCGCTCACCAACGCGCCGTTCCCGGCGGCCTTCAAGCACCTGGCCCGCGCCTTTCTCTGGAACTGCAAGGAGGTGTTTAACCGCCCGGGCTACGTCGGCGCGTGGTTTCGCGCGCATGGAGAACTGCTTTGGGGGCTGCCCGGATTTTTGAAGCTGCGGGCCCCGGTGCGCTCCAAAACGTTTTCCCTGGCCATGCGCCTGCACCGGGCGGGTCCGACGCCGAAGGACACCATCGCGCGCGAACTGCCCGAGCCGAAGGATCTGAAGGCAGGAATCTCAGCCACTTCGCATTGAGGCTTTTCAAGTCCCGGTCGATTTGAGATTTTCTCAGTGGCAACTCCATCGCCTCCATGTCTGGCACCCGCTTTTTCGCGCTTTCTTGTTTCTACGCTCTGTACGGCTTGGGCCAACTGGGTCCGTGGGGCTCGTTCAAACTGATCCTGGCCCGCCACTTTGCCGGCGAGTGGAAGATCCGTCCGCGCGGCTTCAAGGCACCGTTGCATCTGCGGGGGAAGACCTCCGACGCCACGCTGCTGTACTGTATCTTTCTCAAGCGCGAGTACCGCCTGCCCAGCCAAGCTCCCGAGTTCATGATCGACGCCGGAGCCAACATCGGCATGGCCGCTATCTTCTTCGCCCGGCATTACCCCGAGTTGAAAATCGTCGCCATCGAGCCCGAGGACGGAAACTTCGCCATGCTGCAAAAGAACACTGCGGCATACCCGAACATTGACTGCGTGCAGGCGGGCGTCTGGTCAGAGTCGACCCGTCTGCGTATCGCGGACGATTCCAAGGAAAAGTGGGGCTTTCAAGTGGTGCCCGATCCGCAAGGTCCGATTCAGGCGATCGGTCTGCCGGAGCTGCTTGAGCGCCGCCACGCTCCGGAGTTGCGCACGCTGGTCAAAATCGACGTCGAGGGCTCCGACCAAGCCATTTTCGCCGCCGATACCGCCTGGCTCAACATGGTGCACGATCTGTACGTTGAGGTGCATGGATCCTGGCGCGAGCTCTTCAAAGCGCTTGAGCGCTACGAGTACGACGCCCACCTCAGCTACGAAAACATCGTCTTCGAACTCGACCACACCCGCGTGCCTGCCGGTGCTGAGGCTTCGCTTAGTAACGTTGCCGGATGAACCCGGTTGAACTTTGTCACAAATCGGGCCGGGTCCTGCGCAACCTGGCCTATGTCGATTTCGGCGCGCCTGAGGATGCCGTGGTTCTGACGGGCGTGCCACGCAGCGGGACCACCTGGCTGGGTGGGGTGCTGCAACAGGGCAGCGGCTGGCGTTCCATCTTCGAGCCGCTATTCCCGCGTTACGTGAAGCAAAGCGCGCGCCTCGGCTACTATCCCTACAGCGAGGCGGACAGCGACGACCCGCTGCTGGAGGCCTTCCTCGCCCGCGTGCTGGCAGGGCGCATTCGCGGACGCTGGGTCGACCGTGACAATCGCAGCTGTATTTTCCGCGGGCGTCTCATCAAAGAAGTGCGCTGGAATTTCCTCCTGGGACGGCTGAACGCCAAATGGCCGCACGTGCGTATCCTCCTCATTGTGCGCAAGCCCATGCCGGTCCTGCGTAGTTGGCAGACCCTTGGCTGGCTGAGCAATCCGCAGCTGGCGCTCCAGAGTTTTGCGCTGCCGCACCTGCTGCAAGACCGCCGCTTTCTCAGAGCCTGGCCGCGCCTGGCCCAAGCGCTGCAAGACGCCGGCAAGGACAATGATCCGGTGCTGAGCTTCGCGCTGCAATGGTACCTATCGCTGGCAATTCCGATGGCGCAGTTGCCGGCCAAGGCCTACCGCATCGCGGCCTTCGACTCCCTGACCGCAGACCCTGAAACCCTTGGCGCGATCTTCGAATTTGCCAAGCTGCCCACACCCGAGGTGCCGTTTCAGGCGCTGGCCAAACGCCGTTCGAGCACGGACTTCGGCACCCAGGCAACCACCTCCGCTCAACGGGCGCCGGAGCCAGGGGAAGCCGCGTTGACAGCCTTTGCGCGCGCGGGCAACTTGCTGGATATCGCCACGGACACAGGCGCAGAGGCGGCGCGCTACCGAGAAGAGCCGCTGCGGGCCTGGAGCGCCTTTGATTCGAAAGCCTGGGCGTCTCGTTGGCGGGGATGAAACATCCTCGCGCTCATGTTCGATTGGAAACGGTAAAAACGCGTTGCCGCTCAACCTAACCTTTGCCATCGAAAACTTCATGCGTCTTCTTCGCCCCCAGATTCGGTGCGCCCGGCTGCTCCTTGCCAGCGTCCTGGCGACTCTTGCCAGCCTCGGCTCGGGGAACCTGAAGGCCGGGACCGGTCAGGAAACGATCAGTCTGTTTGAGCTGACCAGCGACCCGACCACCATGCCGGTGGTGCACACCTACAAATCGACGCCCGAAAAGGATTTGCGCGCGTATGTGTACCTGCCCCAAGACTGGCAGCCCAGCGACGCACGTTCCGCGGTGATCTACGTGCACGGGGGCGGGTGGACCGCCGGGGTGCCCGCCAACCACGATTCAGACGCCAACTATTTCGCACGGCGCGGGCTGGTTGCGATCACCATCGAGTACCGTCTGAGCGCCCTGCCGGAACCAACGTTGTTCACGACATTGAGCGATGTGCGCTCAGCGATCCGCTGGGTGCGCCAGGAGGCGGCCAGCCTCGGCATCAATCCGCATCGCGTGGCTGTGGTGGGCGAATCCGCGGGTGGTCACCTGGCTGGCTGTCTGGCCCTGATCGACGGCTTCGACGACCCGGCAGATGATCTCACAGTCAGCGCCCTGCCAGATGCGGTCATTCTGCTCAACCCCATCATGGACATCCCGGACCTGCCCTGGCTGTTCTTCAACAACGCTACCAAGCCCTTCTTCCCGGTCAGCGGTTCCGCGCCCACCGTGCCGCCCGACCCGGAGGATACCTCAATCAACGGTGCCTGGCGTTTGTCGCCGCTGTACTACATCGGCGAGGGGCACCCGCCAACGCTTCTGATGCACGGCTCGAAAGATCCCGTGGTCGATTCCGACCAATCGGTCCAGAGTCACCAGCGTTTGCAGGCCAATGGAAACACCGCTTGGTTTTTCCTGGTTGAGGGGGCCTTCCACGCGTTTCCGCTGGCTTTTTCCGGTCGCGAAAGCGAGGTCGTCTGCGCCATGGCCGCCGTGGACGATTTCCTGGGCTACCTCGGCTTTCTATCGGGTTCGGCCTGCATCGAGCCGTTCAGCCTGAATCTGCTGGAAAATCCCGATTTCTCCAACGACGCGGCTTGGAGCTTGAACAACGGTGCCGCCATTGTAAACAACGGCCCGCAAAGCCGCCTGCAACTGGGTGCGGGCAACGCTGCGGCCACCCAGACAATCCGCCTGCTCGACTTCCCGTTTCACCCGACCGGGCTCGACAGCGAACGCTATCTGTTGCGCTGGTCGGGCACCTACGAGGGCGGGGGAGCCGAGGCGGTGCTGGAGCAGCTCGACACGGATGGGCTGCCCCTCGCCTCCGAAACGCTGCCGCTGGCTAGCGTGGCCTCGCTGACCGCGTTTGACGAAACCTGCCTGCTCTTACCGGGAACCCGTCAGGTGCGCCTGACCCTGGCCAAGTCCAACGGGGGCGGCCCCGCCTATCTGGATGCGATGAAGCTGCAGGTGAACACCCGTGGTGCGCCCGAATCTTATGCGGCCTGGCAAAAACTCCATTTTACGCCGCAGGAGCAGGTGCTGGCCGACCTCTCCGGACCCGGCGCCGGCGCGCCGCCGAATCTGATGAAGTACGCGCTGGGCCTGGACCGCCACGAGCCGACACTTGCACGCAACTTCCGGCAGGCTTTCAGCGATGGTGCGTTGAGCATGCGTTTTTATCGCAACGCCTTTCAATCGGACTTGAGTGTGCTCGCCGAATGGACCGCAAATCCTGCCACACCCAGCTGGAATGTGCTCTACGATTCGGACGCCTCGGTGCCTCCGAATGCGGCCTTCGAGCGTCACCGCGTGCAGGTGAATGCGACGGACGCCGCGGCGGCTTTCCTGAGGCTGAAGGTTCGCTCGAACTGATCGGGTTGTCTCCCGCGCGGGCTCCTTACAGGTAGTCGCCCAACCTGTTGTTTTTGAACGCCTAGGGAGAGTTTACGCCTGAACAATTCGCTGCAGATGGATGCCTTTCTTTGGCAGATAGAATGCAGACGAACAAGATGTCATTCTCAGGGGAGTTGAGAGTGCTTTATCAGGGAAAAGCTGAATACCTATAATGAATTCCCTTGACGGTACGCGGGGCATAGGTGCATTATACGCGTACCCTAACAACCCCTACTTCGTTCATCCTAAACAGTCATCCCAATGAAAGTTACCTTGTTGCTCAGCGCGACCAGTCTTGTGGTCGGCGCTTCCCTGGCTCACGGCCAGTTTATCTTCTCGGATTTCGACGTTACCAATATCTGGAGCGATGCTGCCGCCACCTCCACCATCGTCGATTCGGACACCTCTGATCCTGATTTGGAACTGCGTGTGGTCGGCACCGGCGGTTTTCAGAATGCGCTAACCACGGGTACCATCGCGCGTGACGATCCCTTCCTGGAAAACTTTAATCTGTTTACGGAGCTGGCGTGGGACTATTCCAGTCTCGCAGCGGATCACCCCACCGCCAATTTCATCAATAACTTCCTCATCATCAACACGAACGTGAACGGCTTCGGGTTCAACAATGTGTTCAACGGGGGTTTTGTCGGTTCGAGTGCAGGTAATTTCAGTGGCACCGTTGTTTACGATTTTGCCAACGACCCGGATGATGACGTTCTTTCCGCCGTCCATGATTACATCGCGGGCGAAGGCACGTTTTTCCAGTTGTTCCTCGTGCAGCAATCCAACGGTGGAGCTACCAATGTGGTGAGCTACGACGACTTCCGTTTCCAAACCGAAGTGCCGGAACCCTCGACCTACGCAGCCATTTTCGGCGGGCTAGCGCTGGGTCTGGCGGTCCTGCGTCGCCGTCTGCGCAAATAGATTTACGTTTGCTTGTCTAGACCTCATCACCGGCTGCGACCTTCATGGGTTGCAGCCGGTTTTTTGTGCCAAGGACGTCTGCCGACTGAGCAGCGCGCAGGGTGTTGGCAGCTTAACCGGTTACAGCTTCAGGCGGTGGTGCCCGACCCCTGCTGCGCCATGGCTGCGTACTCCTGCAGGCTTTTGACCTCGAGCGTGCGCTCGTGCATGGCCTGGATGCCTTCGATGGCGGCATGCGCACCCATGATGGTGGTTACGATGCAGACGCCACGCAGAATGGCCTCAGAGCGGATGCGGTTCTCGTCGAGGCGGGGGTTCATGCCGGCGGGCGTATTGATGACCATGGCGATCTCGCCGTTTTTGATCAGGTCGATCACGTTGGGTCGCCCCTCGGAAAGTTTGAAGAGCCGTCGCGCCTCGACGCCGTTCTCGGCCAGGTGCCGTGCCGTGCCGGAAGTGGAACAAATCGAAAAACCAAAATCGATCAGCTTGCGGGCAATGGCCACGGCCACGTCCTTGTCGTGATCCTTTACCGATAAAAAGACGTTGCCGCTGGTGGGCAGGGGTGGTTGGGCCGCCATCTGGGTTTTGGCGAAGGCGGTCCCGTAGTGTGTGTCCAGCCCCATGACCTCGCCGGTGGAGCGCATCTCCGGGGTCAGGGCCACGGTGGCCCCGCGGAAACGCACGAACGGGAAGACCGATTCCTTGACCGCGTTGAAGGGCGGGACGACTTCCTCGGTAAAGCCGAGGTCACGCAGCTTTTCACCGGCCATGCACCGCGCGGCGAGTTTGGCCAGCGGCACTCCGATGGCCTTGGAGGTGAAGGGTATGGTTCGCGAGGCGCGTGGGTTGACCTCCAGCACGTAGAGCTGCCCTTTGTGCACGGCGTACTGCACGTTCATCAGCCCGATGACGCCCAACTCGCGCGCGAGGGCGTGGGTGGCCTCGCGGATCTCGGTCAGGATGTTGTCGGCGATGGATCGCGGCGGCAGGACCATGGCGGCGTCGCCGGAGTGCACCCCCGCGTACTCGATGTGCTCGAGCATGCCGCCGATGACGCAACTCTCGCCGTCGCTGATGGCGTCGACATCGATTTCGCGCGCATCTTCGAGGAATTTGTCCAGCAAAACAGGTTTGCCGGGGGCGGCGTCGAAGGCATCGCGCAGCACGCGGCGCATATCCTCCATCTCGTAAACAATGAACATGCCGCGCCCGCCGAGCACGAACGAGGGACGCAACAGCAGCGGAAAGCCGATTTGACCGGCCAGTTCGTAGGCCTTCTCCATCGAGGTGGCCGTGGCGTTGTTGGGCTGCTTCAGGCCGATGCGATCGAGGATCTGCTTGAATTGCTCGCGGTCCTCGGCGGCGTCGATCTGCTCCGGCGGCGTGCCGATGATGTTCACGCCATTTTGCTTGAGCTGGGTGGCCAGGTTGAGCGGGGTCTGCCCGCCAAACTGCACGATGGCCCCCGAGCAGCCTTCCTGGTGGTAAATTTCCAGCACGTCTTCAAGCGTGAGGGGCTCGAAGTAGAGGCGGTCGGAGGTGTCGTAGTCGGTGGAGACCGTCTCTGGGTTGGAGTTGACCATGACGGTCTCGTAGCCTTGTGCACGCAGAGCGAAGGAGGCGTGGACGCAGCAGTAGTCGAACTCGATGCCCTGGCCGATGCGGTTTGGCCCGCCGCCAAGGATCATGATCTTTTCCTTGTCGCTGTGGACGATTTCATTTTCCGCACCGTACGAGGAATAATAGTACGGCGTGTGGGCTTTAAATTCAGCCGCGCAGGTATCCACCAGGCGAAAGACGGTATCGATGCCGGCGTCCGCGCGGGCTTTTTTGATATTGCGAATCTTGGTGTCGAGCAGGTGGGCGAGTTGAACATCTGAGAAGCCGGCTTCCTTGGCTTCGCGCAGGTCTGCCGCACTGAGGTCATCCATGCGCATCCCGCTGAGCCGGCGCTCGTGCTCGGCCAGTTGCATGAGCTGGTGCAGAAACCACGGGTCGATGTAGGTGGAGTCGTGAATCTCCTCCACGGTGAAACCCGCGTGGAAAGCGTGGCGGATGTAGAAGACGCGTTCGGCGGTGGGCCGCGAGAGGCCGATTTTAATGGCATCGCGATCGGTCAAATCGAACTCGCCCCACTTGCCGCCGCCGCCCAGCCCACGCGCGCCGATTTCCAAAGAGCGCAGCGCTTTCTGGAAGGACTCCTTAAAAGTGCGCCCGATGGCCATGGCCTCGCCCACGGACTTCATTGAGCTGGTCAGCGTGGCGTCGGCTCCGGCGAATTTCTCAAAGGTGAAGCGCGGAATCTTGGTGACGACGTAGTCGATGGTCGGTTCGAAGCTGGCGGGCGTCTCGCGGGTAATGTCGTTGGGCAGCTCGTCCAGCGCATAGCCAACGGCGAGTTTGGCCGCGATTTTCGCGATGGGAAAACCGGTTGCCTTGGAGGCGAGGGCCGAACTGCGCGAGACGCGCGGATTCATCTCGATGACGATCATGCGTCCGGTCTTCGGGTCGATGGCGAACTGGATGTTGCTGCCGCCGGTTTCCACGCCGATTTCGCGGATGACCGCAAAGGAGGCATCGCGCATGAGCTGGTACTCCTTGTCGGTCAGCGTCATCGAGGGGGCGATGGTGATCGAGTCGCCGGTGTGCACGCCCATGGGGTCGAAGTTTTCGATGGAGCAGATGACCACGCACTGATCCTTGTGGTCGCGCATGACCTCCATCTCGTACTCTTTCCAGCCCAGCAGACCTTCCTCGACGAGCACTTCGGTGACGGGCGAGGCATCCAGGCCGTTGCCGACCATCTCCTCGAATTCCTCGCGGTTGAAGGCGATGCCGCCGCCGGTTCCGCCCAGCGTATAGGAGGGCCGGATGATAAGGGGGTAGCGGTTGATGGACTCGGCCGCCCGGCGGGCTTCATCAAGGGTGTGGACGGTGTGCGACTCGGGGATGTCCAGCCCGATTTTGATCATGCACTGGCGAAACAGCTCGCGGTCCTCGCCTTTTTCGATGGCTTCCAGCTTCGCCCCGATCAGCTCTACGCCGTGTTTGTCGAGGATGCCTTGCCGCGCCAGCGCGCGCGAGAGATTCAGGCCGGTCTGCCCACCGAGGGTGGGCAGCAGCGCGTCGGGCTTTTCGCGGGCGATGATTTTCTCAAGGGTGCCGACGGTCAGCGGCTCGATGTAGGTGACGTCGGCAAACTCCGGGTCGGTCATGATGGTGGCCGGGTTGGAGTTGACTAGGATGACCCGGTAGCCCTCCTCGCGCAGGGCCTTGCAGGCTTGCGTGCCGGAGTAATCGAACTCGCAGGCCTGGCCGATGATAATGGGGCCGGAGCCTACAATGAGGATGGAGTGGATGTCGTCGCGCTTGGGCATCTTGAGGCGTCCTCCGGGGCCGGGAGGGCGGTTCGGAACGGAATGTGTAAAATTGCCGGAGAATGCCCGTCGCCGTTACGCGGGGCAAGTTTTTCATCGCCGGCGTCCAGGCACCGCACGCCGGCCAGAAACCGCTTGAGCCAAAGCGTCCAAAATGGGACGCTGTGCCAAGGATGTCCCAACTGCCTTTTTGTCTGTTTTGCTTAACGTTCGGCCTTCTGGGGTTGGTCAGGGTCTCGGCACTGCATGCCGAGGATTTCACGGATTTCGTCAACAAGGACGGGGAGACGATTCGCGGCCAGATCATGGGCTGGGACCCCGATGGCAACATGAACTTCATGCGCCAGGACAATCAAGAGGTGTACACGATTCCCTTTACCTACTGGGACGACGCCACCCGCCAGCGCCTGCTTCCGGACGCGATCGAAGCTTTCGACAAGGCAAACATGTTCGAAATTACGGTGGAGCCCTGGAGCTACGAGGGGCTGCGCCCGAGCCTGGGCCCGCAGACGGAGATGGACGGGAGGAGCCGTTCGCTTTTCGATGCCTGGGACAACCTGCATGTGGTGGGCAGTCGCTTCACCAGTGGCATCATACGTGTGACCAACAACTGCCCCATCATCCTCGAGGATGTACGCGTCCAGGTGATGCTGTTTGACCGCTGGCGCCTCAGGAGCACGGGCGACCTGTCCCTCGACCTCAGCAACTCTAGCCTGCTGAGCCAGTCGCCACGCTTGCGCGCACAGATGGACGCACGGTACCAGTTGGTGCTGCCGCGGATGGTTCCTGGAGAAACCTGCCTGATCCTCCTGCCGCCGGGTTACCCGACCTTTGTGATTCATCGCAGCAGCCTACCGAACTCCTCCAGAACCAATGTCCAGGCATTGGAAGAGGGCATCTTTCGGCTGGATGCCCGCATGGTCGTGCTTGACCGCACTGTGGACGAAGCCATGGCCTTCAGCGAAGAGCCTGACGAAGACGACGAGGCCGATCCAGATGACGACGAGGCGGACACGGGCGACGCTGCGGAGGCGGCCATTGACGTTATATTGACCAAAGTCTGGCCCGAGCCCTTTCAGGTGGCGTACCCGAAGTTTGGGAAGGTCCAAGACGGCGTTGAGCTCACTTTCGTCGACGAACACTTTGAAGCCGACCCTTGGACGTTCATGACCTATGAGGATGGTGAGGAAATGCACCTGGTGTCCACGCATTTGAACAAGCGGCACCGGTTGTGGGGTGCGGAAAATCGGCACCTCATGGCGGAACTGGTCTCGCTGCGCGGAGAGCAGGTGAAGCTCATTCCCAAAAGTGGCGGCAGCGTCCGCAGTGTGCCGCTCAGTGCCTTCGACGCGCCCACGGTCGACTACATCAAGCGCTGGGACTTGCTCAAGAGCCTCGCCTTCCACCTGGATTTTCGCCTCGAGCGTAACCGCAAGGATCATGCGTTGTCCTCGACCTACCACAGCTACCGCGACATGGATACGATTACCCTGACCGGCGCGGCCCGAGTCAACGAGGACCTGCGCCGGCAGGAACCGGTTCTGGTCATGGTTGCGGTGAATCGGGAGAAGCGCCGTTTTTACTCGGGCCGCGGCACCGTCGAACGTGTGGCCAACATTTACCGCCAGTTCAGTTCCACGGTGATTCAGGACAATCTGAACAACGAGATGATCGTGGAGATGGACGTGCCGGAATACGAAAAAGGCTCTATGCAGGGCGTGTGGCTGGGCTTATACGTGTATGGAGCCCTGCTGGGTTCTGCTGCCAAACCTGAGGGGTTCAACCCCTGGGCTATCGAGTACGAATCTGAAAACTACTTCTAGGCACCCTCGCCGTAAAAAAACCGGCCCTCCGCAGGGAGCGGAAGGCCGGCTGAAAAAGCGTTGGATCTGGCGACCGGTCGGCTAGTTGCCGGCGACCACGTTGCCCATCTTGAAGATCGGCAGGAACATCGCCATCACGATGCCACCGACGACCACACCGAGCACCACGATCAGAATCGGCTCCATGAGCGAGGTCAGGGAGGAGACAATATTGTTGATCTCCTCGTCAAAAAAGTCGGCGATCTTGTTCATCATGCCATCGACGTTACCGGTTTGCTCACCGGCCTTGGACATGTGCTTCACGATGGGCGGAAAATAGGGATTCATCGCCACGATTTCCGAGAGCTGGCCGCCCTGCGAAATTTCGCGAATGATCTCCTCCACGGCGTCCTCAATGTAGGTGTTGTTCGATGCGCGGGCGCAGATCTCCAAGGCACGCAGGATAGGCACACCGGAGCGAATCAGCGAGGCGTAGGTGCGGCAAAAGCGTGAGATGCAGATTTTGCGCGAGAGATTACCGAGAATCGGTACATGCGAAATCATCTGACATTTGATGCGCCGGCCCTTGGGCGTTTTAGTGAATTTACGCCAGCCAAAGAAGCCGACCACCATGCCGATCATGATGTAAACAACCCCCAGCTGCGGTCCGAGAAAGTTCGACACATCGATCAGGAATTGCGTGGGCTTGGGCAGTTCGGAGCCAAAGTCTTTGAACATGCCTTCAAAAACCGGAATCACGAAAATCAGCAGCACGGTCACCAGAATGACCGCGATCGAAATCACCACCACCGGGTAGGTCATGGCGCTTTTGACCTTCTTGGCCAGCTTGACCGACTCTTCGAAGTAACCGGCCACCTTGGCCATAATTTCGGCGAGCGCGCCTGAGGCCTCACCGGCTTCGACCATCGAGACAAATAGATTTGGAAAGGCGTTCGGAAATTTGCGGCAGGCGTCCGAAAAGGAGGTACCCGAGGCGATGTCCAGGCGTACTTCCCGCAAGACGATTTTGAAAACGGGGTTTTCGGTTTGGTCCTGCAGGGCCTCCAGCGTGGTGACCAGGGGCAGGCCGGCTTCCAGCATGGCGGCCAGCTGCTGCGTGAAAACGGCCAGGTCGCTCGTCTTGATCCTCTTCGTGCGAGCCTGCTTTTCGTACGCCTTTTGCTTGGCGAGTTTTTGCGACTCCCAAAAGCCGACTTTCTTCTTTTGGGTGGTGCCCATCGGTGGGCGAGTGCTGCTGTTGGTAATGGCCATGGCGGGTCCGCCCAAAGCGGGCGTTTGCAGGTTTCAAGTGCGATCTGCGTCAGGGCGATGGACCCCTCCGCGGGCGATTGAGCAAAGCGTTGGTATCGGTAGCGTTCTACGTCCGCTATCGCCCGAGCCGTCGAACGACCGGCGCAGGACGTCATCTCTTAAGTCGGCTAGCGGGGCCCAAACTTTTGCGCGCGGTCGATTTTCCCTTTCCTCCGTGCAGGCGGCTCTGTACTTCCTAAGTTGGCTGCAGACACACCTTTTGCTGTTCATGACTAAGACGCGTCAACCCTCCCCCGATACCCTGGTAGCCCTGCTGGACGGCCCTGACCGCCCCGGCCTGGTCGCGCGCACCAGCGGATGGATCTTTGAGCGCGGTGGCAACATCCTGCACGCCGATCAGCACACCGACGCGCAGGCAGGAGTCTTTTTTCAGCGGATCGAATGGGGACACCCCAGCGCCGATCTCGACGCGGAGGGGCAGGCTTTTTCCGAGATGGCCCAGCAGGAATTGCAGATGCGCGTGCGCATCGCGCGAGTCAGCCAGCCACTCAAAGTCGGGATCGCGGTATCAAAATACGACCACTGCTTTCACGATATTCTGCTGCGCTTCCAGGCCGGCGAGTTGCCGGGTAACGTCGTGGCCGTCATTTCCAATCACGAGACCCTGCGCGGCGTCACCGAAAAAAGCTACGGGCTGCCTTTTCATCACGTGCCTGTGAGTCGGACCACCAAGTACGATGCCGAAGATGCCCAGCTGAAAATTCTTCAAGAAGCAGGCTGCGAACTGCTCATACTCGCGCGCTACATGCAGATACTCTCCGACCGGTTTCTGCTCAAAGCAGGCTTCCCGGTCATCAACATCCACCACTCCTTTCTGCCCGCGTTCGCTGGAGGCAAGCCGTACCATCAGGCCTTTGAGCGCGGCGTGAAGCTGATTGGAGCGACGGCCCACTACGCCACTGAAGTCCTGGACGAGGGCCCCATCATTCAGCAGGACGTCAGCCGCGTTACGCATCGCCATGGCGTGTCCGATTTGATCCGCCGCGGCCGCGATCTAGAAAAAACCGTCCTCGCTCAGGCCGTGCGCTGGCACCTTGAGCATCGCATCCTCGTCTATGGCAACAAGACCGTGGTGTTTGATTGAACAACCAGACACTGGCCATCCAATGAAACGTAAACGTGCGAGCTACAACTGTATTGACGCGGATACACGCAGAAGTCTCTTGGGGCACGTGGTGGAATTTCAAACCCGACCAACTAACCGCCTTCGCTTTTCATGATGCAATCGAGCAAGTATACTTTAGCACTCGTGATGCATCAGCTAGGGATATCGTAGATGTTCTCTGGTACTTCTACGATGATATCGATGATCACTACATTGAGCTAGATGAACAGGGCTGGAAATTTTTTGAGCGAATAAGGCTTTTCCTGGCTTCTGACTTTTGTAGTCCTGGTGCTTTCATAACTCAGGCCTATCCGAATGCTGAAAAGCTTTGGCCCTTCTGCAATGTCGGCGAGGTATTACGCGCTCGAAGGGCGGTGAGCGAATTTGAGAAGCGAGCCTATCGTGTTGAGTTGCAAACTGCGGGCAGACGATATTTGAGACCAAGATGGATTAAGGCCCGCGATTGGGTCTACGGGATGATTCTTCTCGCCGCCGTACTGCTCTGGGCTTGGGCAGAATTTAGTATCTGGTGATGACTTCTTTTGCAGGACGAGTTTTTTCAAAAATTCTTGCCGCTTTTTGGAGTCCTGATTCGCTATGCTGGCCTATGAGTTTTAGGACGCTGTGACCGTTTCTCCGGGTCGAAGCAGCGTTTCATCCCTTGGCTGAAGAGGCTACTCCAACGAAAATTGGACGCGGGACTGCCCGTCCTCGGAGAGCGGTGCGTCTGCTTTCGGTAGACGAACGCGAATGCGGGCCTCGTCAATCTGGCCGCTCTCGACGAAGCGCCGTGCGACCGCGTTCGCCCGTGAGGCGGCCAGGGCACGCAGGTCCTCATCGCTCACGGGTACGGCCTCCAGAAGCGCTGCCTCCATTTGGTCCAAAGGCGGCAGTGGCACGGGTTCCGTCGGGAGTGAGTCGGGACTCTCATCGGTGCCGCTGGCCGTGGCGGAAGGTTCGGGTGCACTGGACTGCGGTTCTTGATCCGCAGGAGTCGGTGGAGCAGCATCCGCGCTGGCTTGCCCGGATTCGCTGACAGCGCTTTCGTGCGCGCTTGGTTGGGAGTCGGCGGGCGCGGCTTCGCTACCGCGTGACGGACGACGGATGCCCGGAGAAAAGCGCGGCCCGGCTCGCCGCCCCCGGAAAGGCCGTGTTTCCTCGTCCAGGGCCTCGCTGATTTGCAAAGCCTCCGCACGCGAATCCGCCTCGGGTTCGGTCACTTCGGTATTCTTCGCTTCGGCGGCTGGTGGGGGCGTGACTGGCTGCGCCTCGGGTTCGGGCAAGTTTTTAGGCGCAGGTTGTGTTGGTTCGTTTGGAGTGTCGAGGCGGTCCAGAAATACCGGGTCGCCGCTTGTGTCCACGTTCACGAACAAGCGCTGGTAGGCCGCGCGCACAGCGTCGTCATATTCGTCGACACTCAGCTTGACGTTCCCTGGCGCCTTCCCCTCAGCCTCAAGGCGTTCGCGCTTGAGGTTGATAAAGTGCTCACGCAGCAGCGCCTTACGCAGGCCCGCGCGGTCCTGCTCGACGTTGATTTCCGGAAGCACGACGAGATTCAACTCGGGTCGCTGTTTGAGCGCTTTTGACAGCACTCCCAGCTTCTTGACCGCCTTTTGCGTCACCGCCGACTCACCGGGCAAAAAGAGCAACTGGCCCAGATCCTCCATGTCCTCGGCCTCACCGCCCACGATGCCACCTAAAAACTTGAACGGGCTGCTGACCACCCGGGTCAGGATCGCTTTGAAAGCCTGCGCGATGACCGGACCAAGACTGAAGTTCGGGTCGCTCAGATCCCCGCGTATCGGCACATCCAATACAATTTTTCCCCGACTGTCCTTAAGCAGGGCCACCCCGAGCTTGACGGGCAGCTTGATGGCGTCCGGGCTGTCGGTGGGCTCGCCGAAGCGCAGCTGGTCGATCTCCAGATGGTTGTCACCCTCGAGGATGCTCTGGTTGAGCCGGTAATTGAGCTTGGCCGAGGCCGCGCCCGTATCCAGTTCGAAGCCTACGAACTGCCCGGCATAGCCGGTGAAGGGCATCAGCTCAAGCGGCTCTAGAGTGGCCTCTACCTGCGTGTAGCGGTCCTGCTTGAGGGGGCTGATTTCGCCCTGTACCGTGAAGACCGCGTCCTCGTTGATGATGCCGCGGATGTCGAAGGGCGCGCGCTGAGATTTGACCGTGGTCAAGTTGCGCACGTCCGCCTGCACCTGGGTGACGGTTGCTTTCGCCGCGGCGGACCGATCGTCGAGCGTGGCTGCGGCGTCGCGCACGATCAGGCGATCGAGGGTCAGGTTAACCGGCGCGTCGAAGGACTCCCACTGCTGAAAAATATCCAGCAGGGCATGCGTGATGATCTGCAGCCCCTGGGCTTGAGAAGTTGCTTGTGGCGAGAGGTTGTCCGGGTCGGTTTCCTCGGAAAAGTCCTCGCGGGTAAACCTGGGTAACTGCGTGACCAGCAGCGCGCCATCTTCCTGGCGCACCACGGTGGCCCGCGCGCCGTCCACCTCGATGCGCGCGATACGCGCTTCCAGCGGTTCGGAAGTCGCGATCAGATCGCGCACGCGGATTTGGTCAAACCCAAGGAGTTCCGATTCTTCAATCTGCTCACTCAGGCTGAAGTCCCGCACCTGCAGATGGGTGGTGCTGGTGACCAGTGGCAAGGTCTCTCCGGGGCGCACGGTGGTGTCGCCCGAGGCATCGATCCAGCCGCCTTGCATCGACACCTTCAGCAGTGTGGTGACGTAGGGCTCGACCAGCCCCATTGGTATATCCGTAGCGGTGAAGGTGTAGTCGACTTCCTGCTGAAAAGGCCGCACGTCGCCCTGGGCGCGCAGTTGTCCTTCCCGCCCCAGGCGGTAGTTCAACTCGAATTGGATGTCGGCTTCGGGTGCGGTTTCGATGCCCGAGGCGACAAAGGAAGCCAACTCCATGTCGATGCGTGCGGGGGTCGCCGGCACGCGGTCGAGAATCTCGATCCGCTGACTCTGCAATTCGAGATGATCGAGGTAGGCCAGCCAGGGCAGGGTCGCCAGATTTTGCAGCTGGTCGATGGCCACGTTGACCGGTTCGCGCAGGTCCAGCGCCTCGAGATCGGGCGTGGTTGGGTCCGCGCTGACGTCGGTTGCCGGCTCCGCATCCTGCGTGCGGACTTCGGCATCGGCGGCCGCTTTGAAAGCAAACTTTTTGGTGTCGCCCGATGGAGCCATGAAGGCTTCGACCATTTGCAACAACGGAACGCGGCCATTGCGGCGGCGTTCGATGCGCAGGTAGCCGTCAGAGACTTTCAGGGAAGCCGCCCCCACCGTCGCCGCGTACAGGTCCGCCTCGGCGTTTTCGATTTCGATGGCGCCCTCGGTGAAAAACGGCGTGCGGGCACCGCGTTCGCGCAAGCTCAACCCGGTCAGGCTGGCGGTTTGTACATCCGCGCGCAACAGTGGTGGGTCGTTTAGCGGGGCAAAGGCGTAGGTGGTCTCAAAGGCGGCGGTACCTCCGTCGATTACAAAGGGCAGGAGCCGCTGGTAAAGGGGGCTGTAAAAGACCGGGCTGAATCCGCTCACCGATAGCGTTCCTTCCGAACTGAGCGGATCGAAGCGCAGGGTACCGGTCCACTCGATGCGTTCACCACTGGCCGCCGAGGCGACCACGTGATAGGGGTTATCATTCTCGGGATGGGTATCGAAGGCCTCAATGGAGAGGGTGAGGGGGCTGATTGATTGGGTGAAGGCGTCAGCAAAGCGTTCATCACGAAAGTGCAGACCCGCATCGGTAATCGTGAAGGTCCCGATCTTCGCCGGCGGTACGGTTATGGGCTGGTCGGGCTTGGGCTCTTCCGATTCCTTGACCAGCCCGAGCAGGTTCAAGTCGCCCTCGGCGTCGAGGACTGCGAATACCTCCGGCTTCACCAGTTCGATCTTGTAGGCGTTCCAACTGAATTGAAACAGCGAGCTGATTTGCAGATTTGCGTAGGCACGGTCCGCGGAAAGCACCACGGCGCCTGCGGTATCGACCACCTGGAGTCCTTCCAGGGTGCCCGACAAGCGAAGCGGATTGATCGCGATCGACTCGATTTGCACCTCGCCGTTGAGCTGCTCGTTGACGAGCGGGAGGATGAACCACCGAATCAGCGAGGGCGTGAGCAAGAAACCGCCCGCCACGTAAAGGACGGACATGACGACGAGTGCGCCAAGCAGACGCTTGCGCCAACGGGTCAGGCGAATGGGCATGGAGGCGAATTAGGGGAAGCAGTACCTTAGCGCTATCCGGCGGCTTTTTGCAAGAATGCCGCGCCCAGCAGCGTGCACGCCGGTCCCCTCAAGCGTTGCTGGCAGCGATGCGCTCCAGGATGTGGTCGTGCGCGGTGATTGGCGGGTATTTGGCTGGGTTGTCCGCGCTGGTGCAGCTATCGAGCACTTCGACCATGACCTCCGGATCCGGGTCGTTGAAAAAGGCCACCGAAAGCCGACCGTTTGCGGCACCTTCGGGACGCACTTTGACGCGGTGTGGCGTGGATTTGTAAACGTCGTTGGTCCAGCGCGCCAGCAGGTCGCCGGTGTTGACCACTACGGTGCCCTCGATCGGAGGTGCCGGCACCCACTGGCCGTCGAGACCCTGCACCTCGAGACCCCCTGAGTCGTCCTGAAAAACCAGCGTGCAGGAGCCATAATCGGTGTGGGCGCCCGCGCCCAGTTGTTCCTCGGCGGTGGCCTTGGCGGGCGGGTAGTGCAGCAGGCGCAACGTCTGGGTGAGGCCCGTGTGCTTATCGACAAAAAAGTCGTGCGGCAGTTTCAGCGAGCGGGCAAAGCCCTCCATCACGTGGGCACAGATACCCCGGCAACGCTCAAAGAAATCCACTGCCACGTCCCGAAAATCCGCGTCGGGCCACAGCGCTATCTTGTTCTGGTGGCTGGTGGCATCGCGCATGGTGAAGGTCTCCTTCAAGTCGCGGGGCTTGCTGGGGTCGAGCGCTTCGCTGCCCATGCCGCCGTAGCCAAAATTGTCTTCCTGATTGTAGGCGTTGCGTATTTTTTCCTCGGTTGATCGGCTGAAAAACTGCCGGCCCGTGGCCTTCATGGTTTCGAGCACTTCGGGCGGTACGTCGTAATTTTTGAGGTACATGAAGCCAACCTCGCGCGCGGCGCGGTCGATTTCGGCCGAGGCGGCTTGCCGGGCGGCTTCGTCTCCGGAGGTGAAGGGGCTGAGGTCAATGATAGGAATCTCGGTCATGGCGGGGGAATTTAGTTAGGTGTAAACGACAGTGATCCGGTCAACAGGTGCCACCTGAAAGCAGGCGGCACGCCATTCAAATGCAGCGCGGAAATCCGATAACTGGAGCCTGATCTGAGGGAACCCCCTGCTCCCGTAGCTGTTACTTATTATACATCCTTCGTTTCCATGTGTCGGCTTTTCTCGTTCGCGTGTCTTGGTGCAAGTCTCCTGCTGGTGTCCTCGCTGAAGGCGCTGCCTTTGGAGTCTGCCTTGCTGACTGCTTTGAGCAGCGTCGCCACTGCTACGACCCAGACTGAGCCTGCCTTCTTCGTCGATAACGTCACGCTGCCGGCCAATCGCGTGCTCGTCCTGCCTATCAGCTTGGAGGAACTCGCGGAATCTCGGCGGACGTTCCCAATTCGCTCCGATAATCCGCAAGTTCTTGCTGTGGATGGCCCTGCGGAGGTGCTCAAAGGCAAGTCGGTGGGCTATTTTCGCGTGCAAACGGGCGTTACGGGCGACACGACCTTGCGGATGGGTTGGCAGGAACTGGCCGTCACGGTCGAAGCGGACACACCGGTTTCCATCTTGTCGGGCGGACAGCCCCGCATCACCACGCCGATCAACGGCGCCCTCATATGGGGCACGATTACGGTCGGGGTCGAGATCCCCAAACCGCTGACCGCTGCCAAAACAGAGGTTCGACGGCTGCAACTCTTTGCGGGCGATCGGTTGATCACAGAGCAAGCCGAGCCCCTTCACCGCGAGGGTGAGCGGCTGCTTCGCTATGCGTTTGAACTTGAGGTGGATCGTATCCATGCGGGCCCGCAGCAACTTCGGGCCGAGGCGCACTTCGCGGATGGGTCCATCCGCTCGAGCGAGTCGGTTCTGGTAGGTGCCTTGCGTGTACGCCCCGGTGATTTGATTGCGGGTGAAACCGAGGCCATCGACCTGCCCTTGGAGGAGCGTCCACGCGGCTACGGTCGACGCCAGCCCCGGGCGAACAATTTTGGGGGTGCCTCCGGTGGCAAGGTAAACCAGATGAACAGCGGTAATCCTTCCTGGCTGCTGCCACTGGACGTCCCTCAAGACGGCCACTACCAGATGATCGCGCGGGTGGCCGGGCACGAAGGCGCGGGCGCGCTGCCCAGCGTGCACCTGCGCGTTCACGACGACGAAAACGAGTTTTCTCAGGGCCGCCTGGTGCGGACCGACCTGCACCGCATTCCTATCGGTGCCCCCGTGCACCTGAAGCAAGGTTCAAGGATCGTGGCCCTGCGGTTCATGAACGATTTCGCGGCGGGAGAAAACGACCGGAACCTCTTTCTCGACCACTTTGAGCTTTTGGCGGTCGAGCCTTTGCTTGCAGCCGGTAAGGAAAACGCCGCCGCCCGCAGCGTGTTGGAGATCCCGCTCGGCGAGCCGAAAGTCGCGTTTGCCGAGCCGCTGCATGGACGGTTCATCGGCGGCGCGTTCAAATTCGAGGCCCTGGCACTGCGTCCGCCCGGTCAAACTGGCGAGGCACCCACCGTCGCACTTTTTCTCAACGACCGCGTGATCGATGTACAGCAGTCGTTTGCGCCCAAATACGCCCTGAACCGCAGCGCACTTCAATCGGGGGCGAACACGCTGCGCCTGGTTGCGGATTTTGGCAACGGCCTGCCGCCCGTCTCCACGCCAACGCAATCGGTCATCGCGGTCGGCGAGGTCGAGCCTGCGGCCGTCCCGCGCCGGCACCGGTTCCCGGTCACCGGGCCCGGCTGGAGCGATTTCACCTATCAGCATCTCGAACCGGTACCCAACCACGCGCACGAGCGGGTCGCGGCGCTGTACAGCAACGCTGCGCTCGATCTACGCCTGCCGGACACGCTCGAAGGCCATTTTCAGGTGATACCCGATGCGACCGCACACCATTTTCGGGGTCCGGTTGAAATCCGCGTTTCCGTCATCGACGACGACGGAGAGACTTTCCTGGGCGACCGGCACAAGTATTGGGGCGGCTGGGCCGATCGCTCCGCCGGTGCCTACGACTTCAAGCCCGGCTCAAAGTTCATCCGCGTGGCCTTCATCAACGACCTGTACGAACACGAGAAAGGAGACCGAAATTTCTTTCTGCGTTCGCTGGTCCTGAGCGAAGTGTCCGAGACGCCCGATAAGACTGCGCCGGGCATCGAAATCGCTTATCCGCAGGACTATCACACGGTCCACGAGGCGGATGTGGTCGTGGCCCGCCTCTGGGATGATGACCGCATCGCGTCCGTCGACCTGTTGCTCAACGGCGAAAAGCTGGACCTGAAGCTGGAGCCTCCCAATGGGGAAGGCTTGTTCGCCATTCCCTTGCCGGTGTTCAATCTACCGCCCGGGGAACATCGCTGGGCGTTGCTTGCGCGTGACGCCGCTGGCAACGAAACCCGCACTAAGCCCTACTCGTTCACCCTGCTTGAGCATGCGCCCGAGCAGCCCGGGCCCTACGCGCGGGCGGTGCACCTGCTCAATCGCTTTGGCTTCGGCCCCGAGCCCGGTGAACTGGCACGCCTGCTCGTTGCGGGGGAGCGCGCCTGGCTGCGGGAACGCATTGAGGAGTCGCCCGTCAATCCTGCGGTTGCAAACGTGCGTACCTACAACGAACTGCGCTTCCGAGACCCGGGACGGGTCAACTACGTGCAAATGCGGGCGCTGGCTGAATTTACCGCCGACCCCAACCCGGTGCGCGCGCGATTCCTGCACTTCACCCAAAACCACTTTTCCACCTGGATTCGCAAAACCGAGGCGCACCGCAAGATGCAGGAGCACCAAGCCTTTGCCAAGGCCGGCATCACACGCTTTGGCGATCTGCTTTGGACCTCGGCAACCAGCCCGGCCATGCTGCACTACCTGGATCAGCAGCGCAGCTTTAAGGGGCGGCTGAACGAAAACTACGCACGCGAGGTGCTCGAACTGCACACCTTTGGCGTCGACAACGGCTACGCACAGGAAGACGTCACCCGACTCGCCGGACTGCTGACCGGCTGGACCTATAACGAGCAGGCCGCCCTCAACCCCGACCTGCACAACGAAATCGAGCCACGCTTTCATTTCGATCCGGAACTGAACGAGCCGGAGGGTCAGGAGGTGGTTGGGCTGCGCTTTGAGGCAAGCGACGCGCAGGAGCGTTTCGAGCGTATTCGCCTGATTCTGGAAACCCTCGCCGGGGCACCCTACACCGCGCGCTTCATTTCAACCAAACTGACCGAGCACTACATCCGCACACCGGCGCCCGAAGATGCGGTGGCGGACCTGGCCCGCGTTTATCTGGAAACCGGGGGCGACATCGGTGCCTTGTTGCTGGCCTTGGCCGAGCATCCCGATTTTTGGGCCGCGCGTACCGACCCGCGGCTGGCCAAGCCCCTCGAGTACGGCCTGCGGTTGTACCGCGTGAGCTCCGAATACAACTACGAGCATGTTTTGCGCGGTTTCATGCAAAATACCGGCACGGGCCTTTTTGAGCATGCCACTCCCGACGGCCTGCCCGAAGACGATGCGGCCTACGCCTCTTCCAACGCCTTGATGCAGCGCTGGCGTTTCGTCACCCGCAGCAAATGGACGCTGCTACGGCTCACCCCCCCCGGTTGGCGAAAGGCCATGGAAGCGCCGACGCCCGCGGCGCAGAAGGATATGCTTCAGTTGGTTAGCCAGCGCTTGACCGGCTACCCCTTGCGCGAGCGGTCCGTCAACGCCGCCCTCGAGGCGCTCAACACCTCGCAGACCCGCTCGACCGAGCGCATTCACGAGGTGACGCAACTGGTTGGGATGATGCCTGAAAGCAATTTTCGCTAAGCCAGACATTTTTGTTTCATCACGAACCGAAGGCCCGCCATGGAACTGACCCGACGCTATTTTCTGAAATCCACCGGCGCACTGCTCGCGTACAGCGGAGTGGCTCCGTTGACCGGTTTGCTCGCCCAGGCCAACGCCAACGGGCAACCCGTCAACGCAGGCAAAACGCTCGTGATCGTCTTTCTGCGCGGGGGGACCGACGGGCTCAATCTGGTGGTCCCTTTCAATGACCCGGATTATTACAATCTACGTCACTCGATCGCCATTGCCGAGCCCGGCAAATCGCAGGGTGCCATCGATCTCGACGGCTTCTTCGGCCTGCATCCGCGCGCTCAGGCCTTGGCCCCGCTTTTGAAATCGGGCGAGGCGACCGCGCTGCACGCCGTTGGCTACGCGCACAACACCCGCTCGCATTTCGAGGAGCAGGACACCTGGGAAACCGGCATTATCGGCAACACCGTCAGCTCCGATGGCTGGCTCAACCGGCACCTGCTGACTTCGACCGGTCGCGGGCCCATCCGCGCGCTCTCCATCGGCGACAACCTGCCGCGCATCCTTCACGGCAAAGCCGAGGCCATTGCCGTCAAGGGCCTGACCGATCTCGCCATCCCGCAAACCAAAAAAGGCATCCGCCCGGATGCGTTGCGAGCCGCCCTGGAAGATGCCTACTGCACACACGAGCCCTCCGAACGCCGCAACCGCATCGACGCCGAGACACTGCTGGCGCAAACCGCCGGGGCCACCCTCGACGGCATGAAGCACCTGCAATCGGTGGCGAACCAGAAATACACGCCGGCTGCCGAATACCCGAATGATCCGTTTGGTCGCGGCCTGCAAAACGTGGCCCGCATGATTAAAGGCGACATCGGCCTGGAAGTCGTTGAGCTGACCCTCGGGGGCTGGGATACCCACAACGATCAGGGCGGCGTCGATGGCTCGTTTGGCAACAACTGTCAGACGCTTGCCGAAGGTCTGGCCGCCTTTCACAAGGATCTCGGCTCAAGGATGAATGATGTGCTGGTGCTGACCCTGAGTGACTTTGGTCGCACCGCCGCCGAAAACGGTACCGGCGGCACGGACCATGGCTGGGGTAATTGCATGTTCGCCATTGGCGGCAACATTCCCAAGGTGCGGGCGCAACAAAGCTCACCGGTATTGACGCAATGGCCCGGGCTGGCCAAAGAGCAGCTCAACCAGGGCCGCGACCTGCTGCACACCACCGATTTTCGCGACGTGATCGGCGAGGTCATTCAGGAGCACCTCGGCAATCCGAACCTGAAAACGGTTCTACCCGACCACGCCTTCAAGCCCGTCGGCCTGATCGCCTGAACTGGCTTTCTGCGCTCAGCTCAGGAACTCGACGGCGTCTTTGGTCATGCGAGCGTGGCGTGCAGTGATATTTTTACCGGAGAAGCTGCTGAGGCCTTCGGTTGAGGCACCGGCTAGTTGAGTGAAGTTACGGGCTGCGCCTTTGCCACATACGCCGGGTCGATTTGAACCCCGAAGCCCGGACCTGTCGGCACCCGCACTGAACCGTCACGGCACTTCAGGTCCGAGCCGCTTATCTCCATGGGGATCGTGCTTTCGCCTTTGAATTCCTGATACGGTCCGGGGTTTTCAATGTAAGAGGCGAAGTGCAGGGCATTGAGATAGCCGAGGCCCCAGCCGGACATGTGCACCGTGCAGGGCATGCCCGCGGCTTGAGCCAGGCGCGCCACCCGTGTGCAGCGCACGTAGCCGCCAAAGTAGTGCAGGTCCGGCTGTACCACGTCGACACCACGGTTTTCGATGAGCCACTGGAAACGCCGTAGGCTGACTTCCTGTTCGCCCCCGGCGATGGGCAACTCCAGTGCTTGGGTAACCTGGCGCGTCTCCCACAGGTGGTCGAATGGGCAGGGCTCCTCGAAAAAGGCATAGTCGTGCGCTTCCATGAGGCGTCCCAGCCGCACGGCGTGTGCGACGTCGAAGGAACTGTTGGCGTCGGCGTAGAGCGTCATCTCAGGTCCAAAGGCTTCGCGTACGAGAGGAATGAGGGCCTCGCTCCGGCCGGCGGGGTTTTCCGTGTTTGCGCTCATGCGTCCGCCCACGCGAAACTTCAAGGCGCGGCAGCCTGTTGCCCCGACCAGGGCGCGCAGGTGATCGAGCTCGGCTTCGGGCGAGTTGCCGCGCTCGTGGCTGGCGACATACAGCGGGATATCCCGCCGCCGCACACCGCCAAAAAGCTCTCCGATGGCTTTTCCGGTTACCCTGCCCAGCAGGTCTAGCAGCCCCATCTCGACGGCCGCGACGCAAATCCACCAGGCCAGTCCCTGAAACTTGTAGTTACTCTTGTCGCGGTAAAGACGCTCCAGCAAGGCTTCGAGATTGCAGGCATCCTCGCCGATAAAGAACGGGGCCACACGCTCCAGAAAGATCGGGTAACACAATTTCAGCTGGCCTGAGTTCGGCACGGTGACCGATTCCGCGCCATCGGTGCTGCGGATGCGCACAAGAAATTCAGTGCCGTGGCGCAGTAATTCGATGGAGGCGATTGTGAGGCAAGCCCCCAGCGAGGCAGGATTCAGTATCGGTTCCTGAGCGGACAATGCGGGCTCCCGAGGTGGCGTCGTCATGGGTATAGCATGCCACCAGCTACGTGAACAACCAACGCAAAGTGAGGGTCGAGCGCACGCTAGGCCGTGGCGCCTTCAGGTGCCTTCCCCTCGCTATCGGCATCTTCGGGTTTGTGGACGCAGGCGTCGCGTTCACTTTGGCGCTTGAGCAGAAAGTACCCGGCGCCCGCCAGCAGCAGGCTGGTCAAGACAAACCAGATGGGCAGGCTTGGCAGCGCCTTGGCAAAGACTTCAGACTCGTCCATCGAGTCGGTCTTTACGGCCCCGCTGACGCCCGCGTAAACAAGCCCAACCGTGCCGTAGGCGATGTTGCCGGCCAGGCCCTTGAAGCTGAGCACGGTAGCCCGGCGGCTGGAGGCGGTCGAGCGGTTCAGGTAGTGGCTCGCGAAAAATTCGCTCAGCGTCATCAGGTAAAAGACGATCATCGCGAAGATGAGCCCCACGTACGGAATGGCAAAAACGCAGCCCACAAAGCCGGTCAAACCGATAACGAACAGGGTGCCGAAGTTGGGCCCAATGCTGAAGCGCTCGACCATGAAACGTCCCTGGGTCGGTGCCAGCAGGGTCAGCAGCACCATCGCTACTCCGATAAAGCCAAAGTAGGCGACCGGGATTTCAATCAGCCGGAAGTACTCGCTGCTGAGCGTGGCGAACATCCGCGCGGTGCTGTCGAACACCATGAACGCCAGAATGATGAACAGCACGAAGGGCATCGAAAGGATCCACTTGCCCGTCTGAAAGACCTGGCCGAATGCGCCCGAGAGCTTCTTCGCGCCGGGCTCGCCGTTCTCGTTGTCATCGCCGTCCACGTTGGGTTCGCGCAGGCGCGGGGTGATGCCAAGCAGGATAACCGCGGTGATGAGGTTCAGCGCTATCGGGAAACGCAGCACGGTTTCCCGCGTCAACTCCGTGCTGAACCCCAACGCGGCGACCACCCAGTTGACTACGGCCAGATCGTAGCTTGCCGCCCCGACCAGCATGGCTACCACCATGGCCGCGCCCTGGTAGCGCATGGCTTTTTCGAGGACCCGTGGCCACAGATCGTCGAGGCCTTTTTCGGTCAGCGTGTCGTAGGCCAGGGCCTGATCGGCACCACTGGCCAGGGCCTCGGAGATGCCGCTGAGCACGCGGTTGATCGCCACCGCGGCAAAGACCAGCTCCACGTTGCCCAGCGGCACAAAGACGAGCACCGCCATCTCCAGCACCATCAGCGCCGAGGCTGCCACCACCAGCCGCTTACGTCCGATCACATCGGCCAGCGCTCCCGAAGGTACCTCGCACAAGACGATGGTCACCGCCCAGACCGCGTTGAGCAGCGAAAACTGCTCCAGGGTTAGGCCCATGTCCAAAAACAAAATGGTGTAAATGGGATAATAAAACCGCGCCACATACAAAATCCGAAACAGGATAAACAGCCGGATGTTGGGCTCGCGAAGGGCCTCTTTCAGGCGCGCCTTGGTGTCATCGTTCATGGGTCAGCTGGTTGAGCCGGAAACGCTCAGCCGCCCAAGCCTGTGGGCTTTGTCTTCGAAAGCAAGCCGCCGGCTGCCCTAGTCGTGGGTTCCGTTGGGGCTCTCAAACGCGCCTACCGGTCGACGCCCATTCAGCGCGAAGGGCTTCATCGGCCCCACGAGACGTTGTGGCAGACGGCCTTCGATGTAAACGCCCGCGTCCAGCGGTTTTTCAAACTGCACGGCTCCGGCCTGATGCAGGCGATTTACCAGATCGTAGCGGTCGTGCGGAATCAGCAGCGCGGTCGGCTTGAGCAGTTCACGCAGACAGGCATCCAGGGCGTCTTTCAGCGCCTCCAGCCCTTCGCCGGTGTGCGCACTTACGGCGTAAGTATTCGGATGGCAGGCCCGCAGTAATTCCAGCGGGTGCGGATCTTCGAGCAGATCGAGCTTGTTCAACGCCAGCAGGGTGGGGCGCTCGCCTGCGCCCAGTTCTTTGAGCACGCTCTGGGTTGTGGCCAGGTGCGCCTCGGCTTCCGGATTGGAAACATCCACAACGTGTATCAGAAAATCCGCGACAAGCGCCTCCTCCAACGTGGCCTTGAAGGCGTCGACCAGGTTGTGCGGCAGATTGCGCACAAAACCCACGGTGTCGGTCAGGACAATTGTCTGGCCCGATGGCAAGTCAGCGCGTCTTGAGGTGGGGTCCAGCGTGGCGAAGAGCTTATCCTCGGCCTGAACGCTGGCACCGGTCAGTGCGTTCAGCAGCGAGGATTTGCCGGCATTGGTGTAACCGACCAGCGCTGCCGTCGGCACCGGTACGCGCAGGCGCTTTTGCCGCTGCACCGAGCGGTGTTGGCGCACCGTTTCCAGTTCTTTTTTGAGCCGGGCAATGCGGTCGCGCATCATGCGCCGGTCGAGTTGGATTTGCTTCTCACCCTCGCCGCGCTGGGTGACGCCGCCGCCGCGCTGCCGTGAAAGGTGGCTCCAGGCGCCGCGCAGACGAGGCAGGGCGTATTCCATCCGCGCCAGCTCGACCTGCAGGACGGCTTCACGCGTCTGCGCGCGATCCCCAAAAATATCCAGAATCACTTCCTGGCGATCGATCACGGTCACCCCGCTTTCTTTTTCCCAGTTGCGCTGCTGGGCGGGACTGAGCTCAAAATCAAAAACCAGGCAGTCGGCTTCCTGCGAGCGGGCCTGCATAAGTACTTCCTCGGCCTTCCCTTTGCCTAGGAAAAAGCGCGGGCTTGGCTCGCGCACCTTGGCCATTACCTGGGCGACCACGCCGATGTGCAGATTTTGCACCAGCTCGGCCAATTCATCCAACAGGCTTTGCGCTTCGCCGGGATTGGAGTCGCGCATCTCGATACCAACCAGCAGCGCCCGTTCGACCCGGGGCGACAGGTCGGCGGTTTCGAGCATCCCGGGGCTCTTCTTCTTGTGGCTGGAACTGATGAGAGGGCCTTTGCTTGATGTTGGTTAACTGTACAACATGCCTTGTCTGCGTCACGGCGTCAAAGCAACAAAGCTGGCGTGGCCATCCGCCTGCACAAAATGAGCCCCCGCCTATTGGCGGGGGCCCGGTATACTTCCTGACTTATGACGCTGCTGTTCTCTCTGAGGAAAGTAATACCTTTGGCGTAGAAAAGTGTGTCGCTCGTAGTTTAGAGCATGGATACCTTCAGCCCATCCAAGTGCTTTTGTATCGCCTGGGCGTAGACATCGGGCGATTGCTTGCCGCGAATCGTTTCCATGATTTTGTTGGTTTGGCCGTCGACGATGAAGACCTGACTGCGCTGATCGACGTCGACGATGGACGGATTCAGCCCAAGCAGCTTGGCCAGTTTGCGGCTGTTGGCCTTGGTGGCTTGGTCGGTTAAATCCATCTGAAAGTAAATGACCGAGGCGTCGGCAAAGTCGGCCTTGGTCTTCTTCAGGTCCGCGGCGATGACTTTACAGGTTGAGCACCAGTCTGCACTGGCTTCCACCACAAAAAGGGTCGGGCGGTTAACTTTGGATTCGCTGACCGGCGTCGCGCTGGCGGCTCCGGATTGAAGGCTCAGGCTGGTGCCGAGGATGAGGGCCACCACGAGGGCGGCAAACGAGGAAACGGATTTAACGTTCATAGTAGCAGGTTGGTTCGTTTTGGATGAGAGCGAATCCACCGAGCCGGTATTCCCAACCGCGAAATAAAAAAACGCCTCCCGCGTGCGGAAGGCGTTTGGAAAAGGATGAATCAGTACGCAGGCCTACTTGGCCTTGAGTGCAGCTTGCGCGGCGGCCAGTCGGGCAACCGGTACCCGAGGCGGCGAGCAGCTCACGTAGTCCATGCCGATGGTGTTGAAGAAACCCACCGAAGCCGGATCGCCGCCGTGTTCGCCGCAAATGCCGATTTTCAGCTTGGGCTTGCCCGAGCGTCCCCGCTCAACGCCCATCTCCACCAGTTGGCCAACGCCAGCTTGGTCGAGCTGCGCGAACGGATTTTGCGGGAGTATATCCAGCTCCTTGTAGCGCGGCAGGAACGAGCCCACGTCATCGCGGCTCATGCCGAGCGTGGTCTGGGTCAGGTCGTTCGTGCCGAAGCTGAAGAACTCGGCCACCTCGGCAATCTCAGCAGCCCGCAGGGCGGCGCGCGGAATTTCGATCATGGTACCGACCAGGTAATCGATCTTCACGTCCTTGGCCTCCATGACTTCGTCGGCCACGCGGCGCACTACCTCGGCTTGCAGCGCGAGTTCCTGCTTGAAGCCGACCAGCGGGATCATCACCTCCGGCAGCACCGGAATCGGCTTCTTGGCTTTGAGGCATTGAGCGGCGGCTTCAAAGATGGCCCGACACTGCATCTCGGTGACTTCCGGATAGCTGATACCGAGGCGGCAACCACGGTGGCCCAGCATCGGGTTTTGCTCGTGCAGTTGTTTCACACGCTCGGTGATGACTTCGGGCGGGATGCCGATCTTTTCTGCGATCGCGCGACGCGCGGCGTCGTCGTGCGGCAAGAATTCGTGCAGGGGCGGGTCCAAAAGGCGAATCGTGACCGGGCGACCTTCCATCGCTTTGAACAGCCCGGCAAAATCCTTGCGCTGCAACGGCAGCAACTTCTTCAGGGCGGCCAGACGCTCGGATTTGTCGCGGGCCAGGATCATCTGGCGCATTGAGTCGATGCGGTCGCCTTCAAAGAACATGTGCTCGGTGCGGCACAGGCCGATGCCTTCGGCACCCAGGCGCACGGCGTTGGCCGACTGCTCAGGCGTGTCGGCGTTGGTGCGCACCTTCATCTTACGGTACTTGTCCGCCCAGCTCATGATCGTGTCGAAGATCTGGTAGGTGTAGCTCTTGCTGGCCTTAAGCTTGCCGTTGAGCACCTGGTTGACCTCGGAAGGCGCGGTCTCGACGTGACCGGCGAAGATTTCTCCGGTGGTGCCGTCGATTGAGATGTAATCGCCCTCGCGCAGGATCTGATCGCCGGCGGCCAGGAAATGCTGCTCGTAGTCGATCTGCACATCCGAGGCACCGCAGACGCAGACCTTGCCCATCTGACGGGCCACCAGCGCAGCGTGCGAGCTGACGCCCCCGCGCGAAGTCAAAATCCCCTCGGCGGCGATCATCCCGCGCAGGTCTTCCGGCGAGGTTTCCACCCGGCAGAGAATGGATTTCTGTCCTTCGTGCTCGAGACGCTCGGCGGCGCTGGCTGAGAAAACGATCTGGCCGGAGGCAGCCCCTGGACCCGCGGGCAGGCCGGTGGCGATCACCTTGGCCTGCTTGCGCGCCTTCTCGTCGAAGACCGGCACCAGCAGTGAGGAAATCGAGTCGGCCGGAATGCGGCCTACTGCCGTCTTTTCGTTGATCAGCTTTTCGTCGACCATCTCCGAGGCGATGCGCACGGCGGCCAGGCCGGTGCGCTTGCCGTTGCGCGTCTGGAGCATGTACAGCTTCGTGTCCTCAATGGTGAACTCAAAGTCCTGCATATCCTTGAAGTGCTTCTCCAAGCGTGCACGGACCTTTTCAAGTTCATCGTAAGATTTGGGCATGTCCTTTTTGAGGTGGGCGATAGGCTTGGGGGTGCGCACGCCGGCCACCACGTCCTCACCCTGGGCATTGATCAGATATTCGCCGTAGAAAATCTTCTCGCCGTTGGCTGGGTCGCGGGTGAAGGCGACGCCCGTGGCTGACGACTCACCCATGTTGCCGAAGACCATTGCCTGCACGTTGACCGCGGTGCCCCAGGCGGCGGGGATGCTGTACTTCTGGCGGTAGATGATGGCGCGCTCGTTTTGCCAGGAGGAGAAGACCGCGCCGACGGCGCCCCACAACTGCTCGTAGGCGTCCTGTGGAAAGCTTTGTTTCGTGCGCTGCTTGATGAGGGTCTTGTAGCGCTTGATGAGTTCCTTCAGGTCCGCTTCGGACAGGTCCATATCCTCTTCAACGCCACACTCATCCTTGAGCTTGGACATGACGTCGTCAAAAGGCTCGTGTTCGTTCTCGGTGCGTGGCTGCACGCCCATCACCACGTCGCCATACATCTGGATAAAGCGGCGGTAGCAATCGTAGGCAAAGCGGCTGTTGCCGGTCTTGCGGGCCAGACCCTGCACGGTCGTGTCGTTGAGGCCCAGGTTGAGAATGGTGTCCATCATACCCGGCATTGACTCGCGCGCGCCGGAGCGTACCGAAAACAGGAGCGGGTCTTCGCTGTCGCCAAAGCTTTTGCCGGTCTGCTTTTCGACTTCACCCACGGCGGCCTTCATGTCGGCGGCGAGCGAGGCCGGGTACTTTTTGCCGTTGTCGTAATAGTAGGTGCAGACCTCAGTTGTGATGGTGAAGCCGGGAGGTACTGGCAGGCCGATGCGTGCCATCTCGGCCAGGTTGGCTCCCTTGCCCCCGAGCAGCTCCTTCATCGTGGAGTCGCCATCGGTCTTCTTGCCAAATGCGTAGAGGAACTTTTGCTTGGCTGCGCCCTTCCGGGTCGTCTTGGCGGATTTTGCCCTTGTGCCGGGGCGTTTCTTGGCAGTTTTTTTCGGCATCGCAGAGGTGGATTTACTCTGTTAGTGATTTTGGATTTTAAAGCGCGCGTGTTCAGCTTTTGCAGCGCGTATAACGGAAGCGGGAGAAAAGCGCGGTTGCCGATGAGTGTCAATGGATAAGGGGTCCACGCCGCCCAGCTTCTCGCCGATTTGAAACATCCCGTGTTTCTGCAATGCTTTGGCTACTGTATTGAATGACCCAGGAACCACCAGTGCGGCTCCCCGAAACGGATGAATCCGGTGTCCATCCGGCGATGCGCGTGGCTGGAGAGATGAGCCTGCTCGAACATTTGGAAGAGCTGCGGACCGTCCTGATCCGTTCGCTGGCGGCGCTACTGTTTGGCTGCGTGATTGCCGGGGCTTACTACGACAGTGTCTCACTGGCACTGCAATTGCCCCTGATGGAGGTGCTCGATGTGCACACCCCCGAGGAACTGCGGACCCAGCTCAACACGCTCTCTCCGTACGCGGTTTTCACGCTTCTTTTGCAGATCATCGTTTTTGGCGGGGCCGCCTTGGCTTCGCCGCTGATCCTGTTTTTCATTGGCTCCTTTCTGGTGCCCGCTCTCACGCCGCAGGAAAAGAAGATCCTCTTTCCCGGCATCCTTGCAGGGACGCTCCTGTTCTTTCTGGGCGCGGCCTTCGCGTACTTCGGTGTGCTTCCGCTGTCCTTGCGCTTCAGCTTGTTGCTCAACCAGGAGATGAACCTCGGGATGGTCTGGAACGCCTCCGATTACTACTCAGGAGTCATTCTGCTGACCTTCGGCATGGGCGTGCTTTTCGAGTTTCCGTTGCTGCTGGTCATCCTGCAGTACCTGGGGATTCTCTCTCCCCAGCAACTCACCAAGGGCTGGCGTTGGGCCGTCCTGGTGATCCTGCTCGTCTCAGCGATTTTGACCCCAGCGGACATCGCATCCATGGTTGCGGCGGCCATTCCTCTGAGCCTGCTTTACGCCGGAGCGATTGTGGTCGGGCACTGGGTTGTCAAAGCCAAGCGCAAGCGCGACGCTGCCTTCTGGCAGGAAGGCGCGTAGCTGACTTATGGTGCGGATAAGCCCTGCCGCTAACTTACGAGGCGGGGGTATCGGATTTGGCTGGCAGGCGCTTTTTGTGGTCCACCAGCGTCACACGAAACAGGCCCAGCGCCATCCAAAACACCATCGAGAGGCAGAACGAGGTGTAGGCCGAATAAAGGTAGAGCAGGCCCGTGTCGTGACCGGGCACGTGCGGCGGTATCACCACGAAGGTGAAAACCAGAAAGAAGACCACCGCCAGCGCGGTGTCGGTCAGCACGCCGACTTTGGTCAGCAGTTGCTTGCTTTGGTCTTCACGGGGTGGTTCTGCCTGGGACATGTCTGCGAGTAAGGGCCGGCGCGGGCTGGCTGTCAACGCTCTGGAGGACCCCGCCTGGAATGGCTTTTTCCTTCAAACCAACCCGAGCCCGACCTCCATTTGCAGGCGGAATCATGCGTCCGCTGCCCATCCTGACCGAGCGTGGCCAGGACTGCGCCCAGTGGAATAAACCCGCAATCCGGCAACTCGGGCTGGCATCGACTGTCTTTTTCAATTGAGGCTGAACGAATTAGCCCATTAGCTGCCTGAATAATACATAGCGTTTCCAAATGAAGTTGTCCGTTTCATTGGCCGTAGTCCTGCGTCCCCAATCTGTCTGCCTGGCCCTGGCCTCGGTGTTGTTTCTGGCGCTGCCCGCCCACGCTTTCAAGCCGGTAGCAACCAGTGGCAAGGAACGCCTCGCGCTGGGTGGTCATGATGTGGTCGCCTACCACACTGCCAATAAGGCGCAACCCGGCCACGTGCTTTACCGCTACGAATGGCAGGGCGCGGTCTGGCAGTTCAATTCGCGAGAAAACCTGCTAGCCTTTCGGGCCAAGCCCGAGAAATACGCGCCGGTCTACGGCGGTTACTGCGCCGTGATGGTTGGCAAGGAGATGACCCACGTCTGCTCCGGCGAACACTTTCTCGTCCATGAGGGCAAACTCTACATTGCCGGTAATGCGGAGATCCTCAAACAGTTGCGCGGCGGCCCCGAAGCCTACATCAAAAAAGCCGACCCCACGTGGGAAACCTGGGTGAAGAACTACGAGGAAGAACAAAAGAAAGCCGGCAACCCCTCGGCCGAAGGCGCCACGGAGGTGCCCGCCGTTCCCTCCGCGGAAGAAACTACCTGATCTTTTCCAATGGCGAAACGCCGCTGCCCGGTCGAATGATGCCCCTCTCGGCCAGGTGCAAACGTTCCAACGATTTCTTCATGATTGCACTGATCGACGACAACGTTGCCATCCTGCAACAGGGTGTCCAACTGCTGCGACGGCTCTCCTCGGAGCAGTACAACCGAAAATTCCCGGTCTGCTTCAACAGCTCGGTAGGAGGCCATATTCGGCACAATTTCGACCACACCCTGAACTTCGTGAACGGCTGGCCCGAAGGCTTCGTCGATTACGATGCGCGCCAGCGCAACCCCCGCGTTGAGACCGACCCCGAGGCTGCAGCCCAGTCCATCGAAGCCTGCATCGACCGCCTGGGCGTGCTCAAGGCGCACGATCTTGAGAATCCTGTTCGCGTCAAAATGGACAGCGGTGCCGCCCAGGAAAGCGATTGCTGGAGCCAGAGCACCGTCCGCCGCGAGTTGCAGTTTCTCATCAGCCACACCGTCCACCACTACGCCCTGATCGCGACCCTCTGCGCCCTGATGGATGTTGCCGTGACTTCCGACTTTGGGGTCGCGCCCTCCACCTTGCGCCACCAGCACAGTCAGGTGCCGTCCCCCGCCAAGCAGGCGTAAGCGCGTTGGCATGTGCACCGTTTCCTGGCGGTACGATCCGCACGGCTACGAACTGTTCTTCAACCGCGACGAGCTCAAGTCGCGCGCACTTGCAGCACCTCCTCGACGTCTGAGCCATCCCTCCGGCATGGCCTTTCTGGCTCCGGTCGACCCGCAAGCCGGCGGTTCCTGGCTTTTGGTGAACGCGCATGGACTGACCCTGGGAATCGTCAATCATTACCCAAGCCCGTCGGCGGAACCGGATGCCGCAATCCGGCGCAGTCGCGGTCAACTCCTCTTCGACCTGGCCGATGCCGCCTCGACTGCCGAAGCCCAGCAACGCCTTGGTAACACGGACCTGAGCCCCTACGCGCCCTTCCACCTGCTGGCGGTTCAACCGGCGCAGGCCACGCTATCAACTTGGGACGGGCACGCGCAGCGTCACCTCGGCACGGGTTCAGTCTGCCAGCCAGTTACCGGCTCTTCATTTGCGACCGAGCAGGTCATCGCCGCACGGCAGACCACCCACGCGCGTTTGTTTCGGGACCAGGGGGATCCGGCCGCGGCACCGACGCGCTGCCATCTAGACTTTTTGCGCCAGCACTGCGCGGCGGATGGCGCGGCTTCCGTCCTGATGGAACGTCCCGATGCCAGAACCGTATCCTTTTCCCGAATACGTGTGACCGAGACCGCGGCCACCTTCGCGTACGCCCCGCGCAACCACGCGCACCCGGTCTTTTGCCCCGAGGTAGTCTCGACGTTGCCGCTGCGAGTACCCGTGCCAGCCGGTGCTCGCTGAGCCTGCCCGCTTCCGAAAATGAAGCGGCTGCGCCTCTGGTTTCTGGCGGTTTTTGCGATCCTCCTGCTGGCCTCGCACCTCTATCGCTGGCTCGACCCAACCCAGCCGATCCGTCGGGACGGTCAGCAGGTCGTAGAGGTGCCCGTTTTCGATCGCAACGGTCCGGTGGCGCGCGCGCAGCCGGTCGAAATCGCTTACCGCGACCTGCGCCCGGAAGAAAAGCCGGACGCCCCGGTGGTGGTGCTCATCCACGGCAGCCCGGTCGCCTCCGCCGCCCTGGATTCCATGACCGAGGAACTGCGCGGCGACTTTCGATTGATCGTGCCGGACATGCCCGGCTTTGGCGGCAGCAGCCTCGACATTCCATCCTACGCCACGCGTGCCCACGCCCGCTACACCCTGGCGCTTCTGGATTCCCTGGGCATCGAACAGGCGCACTTTGTTGGCTACAGCATGGGCGGCGGCGTGTTGCTCAACGTTGCCGATCTGGCTCCCGAGCGCGTGCAGTCCCTGGCCATGATTGCCGCCATCGGTGTGCAGGAGTTGGAGATGCTCGGCGACTACACGCTCAACCACGCCTTGTACGGCGCCCAAACCGCCTTCTTCTGGCTGCTGCGAGAGGGGACGCCGCACTTCGGCTACCTCGACAACGCCATCCTCGGCTACAATTACGCCCGCAATTTTGGAGACACCGACCAGCGCCCGTTTCGCGAGTTTCTCCAGAAGTACGAAGGCCCGATGCTGCTTATCCATGGCGCGCACGATGCCTTTGTCCCCGTGGTCGCCGCGCGCGAGCATGCCCGTCTGGTTCCGCAGGCCCGGCTGCACATTTTTGACGGCGGTCACCTCGACCCGGTGATGGAGCCCGCCGTCATGACCGAATGGATACGCGCGTTCATCCACGACGCCGAAGCTGGCAGTGCCAAACTGCGCGCAGACCTCCCGGACGACCTGCGAGCCGCCGCCCGCAAGCCCATGCCGAATTCCATGCGGGCCGTCGACGGCGATGGCCTCGTGCTGCTTCTGGTGGCGCTTTTTCTGGGCACGCAAATCACCGAGGATCTTACCTGTATCGGGGCAGGGATCCTCGCCGCCCGAGGGGTCGTGCCGTTTTTTCCGGCGGTGGTGGCCTGCTTCTTCGGCATCATGGTCGGGGATTTTCTGCTGTACATGGTGGGGCGGGTGTTGGGAAGGCGCGCCCTGCGGCACAAGCCCTTCAAGTGGATGATTTCCGAGCGCGACATCGAGCGCAACGCGCGCTGGTTTCGACGACGAGGGGCCCTGTTGATTTTCGGCAGCCGCTTCGTGCCAGGCAGTCGCGTGCCGATCTTTTTCACGGCGGGCCTGCTGCGGGTGCCAATCCCGCGCTTCTTCGCCTACTTCGCGCTGGCCGCCGCCATCTGGACGCCACTCCTGGCCGGTGCCGCCTACTACGCGGGCAACTGGTTTCTGCGCATATTCGAAGGTTTCGAAAGCTACGCGCTGCTATTCATCTTTGGTTTCGTCATCGTTTTGATGACAACGCTGCGGCTGGTACTGCCGCTTTTTTCCTGGAGGGGACGCCGCCTGCTGCGCGGACGCCTGCGCCGCTGGACGCGCTGGGAATACTGGCCGCTGCGCCTGTTTTACACGCCCATCTTCGCCTACATTTGGTATCTGGGATTCAAATACAAATCGCTCACCGCTTTCACCGCCTGCAACCCTGCACTCCCGCAAAGCGGCATGATCGGCGAATCCAAGATTCAGATTCTGCAAGGCTTGCAGGGCGCGGGTGAAGCGCTGCCGCCTTGGACGCACCTGCCGCTCGCCGATTCCGTTGAAGCCCGTCTGGAGGCGCTGAATCGTTTTCGCGAAAAGCACCAGCTTGATTGGCCCATTATCCTGAAGCCCGACCGGGGCGAACGCGGGCTGGGCGTGGTCAAAGTCACTAACGAATCCGAAGCGCGCGGGGCGCTGCTCGACGCCAGGGAAGATATCATCGCTCAGGCCTATCTTACTGGGCACGAGTACGGCATTTTTTATTACCGCCTGCCCGATGCGCCCACCGGACACATCCTCGGAATCACCGACAAGCGTCTGCCCACCGTCGACGGCGATGGCACACACACCCTGGAGCAACTTATCCTGGCCGACGACACGCTCCTGGCCATGGCACCGCACTACCTCGCCAGTCACGAAGCACGCCTCGACGACATCCCTGCCAGCGGTGAAACCGTGACGCTGACCCACGTCGGAACGCACAGTCGAGGTGCGGTTTTTCTCGACGGCGGGCATCTGTGCACGCCCCAATTGGAAGCCGCCATCGACCGGATCGCCCGTAGCTTTGAGGGTTTCGGCTTCGGCCGCTTCGATATCATGGTGCTCGACGAAGCGGCGTTGCGCGAGGGCCGCGATCTGCGCATCATCGAGCTCAACGGCGTGACTTCCGAAGTCACGGCCATTTACGACCCGCGGCACAGCGTCTGGCATGGCTGGCGCACGCTCTTCAAGCAATGGGACCTCGCCTTTCAAATCGGGCTCGCCAACCAACGGGCGGGCCACCCTATCACTTCGAAGTGGTTTCTCCTGCGCCAGTGGTGGGAGGAAAGCCGGCGGGTGAAAGCCGAAGCTGCCGAAGAAAGTTGAAGCGAGCCGCCGGCTATTTCTGCGCGATGGCCACCAGCCGAGCGCTGTCGATGCCGTAGGGTTCGCCGTCAAAGTCTCCGGCCAGAATCACCGCGCTGAAGCCCGCGTCGTACAGCAGACGGCGCAACTCCGCCCCGCTGTAAAGCCAGTGCGCGATTTGAAAACTGCGAGCCTTGCCATCTTTCAGGAGCGTCCAGGTGCCGCGCAGTTTGGTCCAGTCCTCCAGGATCTGCCGAAACTCGAACACCAGCGAATCCTTGCCTTGGGGATGCGCCGAGGCTTCCAGCCAGTGCTGGGCGATCCACTCCTTGGGCGTCAGCTCGATGAGAAACTTGCCGCCCGGCTTCAGGCTCGCCCGGATGTTGCATGCTGCCTGCAGGTTCTCTGCCTCCGACTCAAAATAACCGAACGAGCTGTACAGGTTGGTCGCCGCGTCGAACCGATCCAAACCGTCGTACGCGCGCAGGTCCTGCTGTATCCAGTCAACTGATACGCCCGTGCTTTCGGCGTGCTCTCGGGCCCGGTTGAGCAGGTAGGGCGTGCGGTCGACCCCGGTGGTCACGAAGCCCTGCTGGGCAAAAGCCACGGCGTGCCGCCCGGGCCCGCAGCAGAAATCGCAGACGCTCGCCCCCGCTTCCAACTCCAGCAGCTGAACGATGGACTCGACCTCATCAGGTGCCTGATCAAAACGCAGGGGTGAAAACATCGAATCGTAGAAGACCTCCCAAAAAGCCTCCTGCGTGAACCATTCCGGCTCCTTGCCAATCTGGTGTTGCGTCATCTGCGAAATCGATTTTCAGGCGCCCAAGCGCGCGTCGCTTCTAGGCTATGAAGTACGTGCGGCGGATTGGGAACAGTATTTTAACGGCGGAACGGAACCTAATCTCGCACCGTCCGCGTGGGTTCGTCTCCAAATTTCAACTACGCGGCTAGTTTCAAGTCTTCAATACGCGATTTGCCTCCCCAAAAAAAGCGGGCCCTAAGTGAAGGCCCGCCAAAATGCTCTTCTTGCGAAAGTGCTACTTCATCTTGCCGCCGTAAATCGCGGACTTACCCAGTTCCTCTTCGATGCGCAGAAGCTGGTTGTACTTGGCCACGCGGTCGGTCCGGCAGAGCGAGCCCGTTTTGATCTGGCCCGCGTTTGTCGCCACCGAAATGTCCGAGATTGTCGTGTCTTCGGTCTCGCCGGAGCGGTGCGAAATCACCGCCGTGTAGCTGGCTTCCTTGGCCATTTCAACCGCATCGAGTGTCTCGGTCAACGAGCCGATCTGGTTCACCTTGACCAGGATCGAATTGCCCACACCCAGGTCGATGCCCTTCTTCAAAAAGCTGACGTTGGTTACAAAGAGATCGTCGCCCACCAGCTGCACGCGATCGCCGATGGCGTCGGTCAACTGTTTCCAGCCGTCCCAGTCGTTTTCGGCACAGCCGTCCTCGATCGAGATGATCGGGTACTTGTCGCAAAGCTCGGCCAGAAACTCGACCATCTCCTTGGGGCTGCGCTCCGAGCCGTCGCTCTTGCTGAAGATGTACTTCTTTTTCTTGGCGTCCCAGAATTCGCTGCTGGCCACGTCCAGCGCCAGGAAAATTTCTTTGCCCATCTTGTAGCCGGCTTCCTTAACCGCCTTCGTGATGACATCCAGCGCGGCTTCGTTGCTTTCGAGCACTGGTGCAAAACCGCCTTCGTCACCGACCGCCGTTGAGAGCTTGCGCGCCTTCAACACTTTTTTCAGCGCGTGGAAAATCTCCGCGCCCATCTGCAGTGCTTCGCGGAAGCTCTTAGCCCCCTTGGGCATCACCATGAACTCCTGAATGTCGATCGGCGCGTCCGAGTGGGCACCGCCATTCATGATGTTCATCATCGGCACGGGCAGCACCTTGGCGTTGGGCCCGCCCAGATATTTGTACAGCGGCACCCCGAGCGTGTCGGCCGCTGCGTGTGCCGTCGCTAGAGAAACCCCCAAAATCGCGTTCGCACCGACCTTCTTTTTGTTCTTGGTGCCATCGAGCTTGATCATCGCCTGGTCGATACCCACCTGGTCCAGCGCATCCATGCCGATCAGCGCTGGGGCCAGCAGCTCGTTCACATTTTCAACCGCTTTGGTCACCCCCTTGCCAAGGTAGCGTTTGCGCGCGCTCGAGCCTTTGGGAAAGGCGCTGGCCGGCAGCGCGCCATCGCGCATTTCCAGGGCCTCGTTTTCACCGGTGCTCGCGCCACTGGGCACGGCCGCCCGGCCGATGACCTCGCTTTCGGTTTCTACGTCGACCTCGATGGTCGGATTACCGCGAGAATCCAAAATCTCGCGCGCGCGTATATCGACAATGGTTGTCATAGAAGAATAGCTCCTGATCGGACTGCCTACTATTAGGCAAGGTGATTCAATGTTAGCCGAAGCCCGGTGCTACGTTGCCCTCATCGCCAAGTCAATCGGTAAAGCGGGCAAACTACTTTTCGCCCATTGAAGTACCACTTTATACCTTCTGCATCAATTTGTTGGGATTCTTGCGAGCCATCTCCCGTTTTGACTTGCGCGATATTCATTTTCCGTAAAAGTAAAGCTATAAACTTTTAGGGTTAGGGTTAGATGGCCGGTCTCCAACTATGGAACCGGCCATTCTTTTTGCCCGATTCCGCGTTCCGAGAGCCCGTTCTCAATACGCACCCGCGCAACTTGCGCTACCCGGTTCACTTGAGACCTCACAATCAATGAAGAATTCGTATGAGGTCTGACCCCATCTTTCTGTCTATGGTAAGAACGGCGCGGTACGGCTGCCTTTGGCCTTTTTCAGGCCAGCCAGGGCCCCCTGATAGAGGATTTCTCCTCCTTTGTCACCGCCCTCTGGACCCATCTCCACCACGTAATCTGCCTCACGAATCACATCCAGGTGATGCTCAATGACAATCACGGTGTGCCCCTGATCGACAAGGCGCTGTAACAACGCGATCAGTTTCTCGCAATCGGCCAGGTGCAGCCCGATGGTGGGTTCCTCCAGCAGGTACAGGTTTCGGGGCGCGGTTCCGCGGGCGGCGTCCTTAAAGGTGGGCAGTCCGCGGGCCAGCTCGCTCACCAGCTTGAGTCGCTGCGCCTCGCCGCCGGAGAGGGTGGGTGAGCTTTGGCCCAGCGTGAGGTAGCCCAAGCCCGTCTCCACCATCAACTCCATCAGCGCCTTCAATTGTCGGTGGAAGCTGAAAAAGTCCGCCGCCTCTTCGAAGGACATGGCGAGCACATCTGCGATGCTCTTCTCCTTCCACAGAATCTCCCGCAGTTCCGGACCGTAACGTGTCCCGCCGCAGTCGTCGCAGTCGACGTACGTATCGGGCATGAAGCTCATCTCCAGCTTGATGCGCCCGGCGCCTTTGCAGGTTTCGCAGCGACCGCCCTTTGTGTTGAAGGAAAAGTGACCGGCGCTAAAGCCCCGCATTCGCGCCTCGAGCAGCGTGGCGAAAAACTGGCGAATTGTGTCGAAGGCGCCGATGTAAGTGGCCGGTGTCGAGCGTGGCGTTTTCCCGATCGGCTCCTGGTCGACTTCGATCACGTTGCGGAAAACGTGCCCGTTGTGCAGGTCCTTGAAGGCCGTGCGCTCGACGTCGAGGATGCCTTCCGCTGTCAGTATCCCTTTTTCGGATACGGTTTTGCCGGTCAGTTTGGGCAGGTCGTTCTTGGCCGCGTAGTGAACCGCGGGCTTAAGCAGGTCGCGCATCAGCGTGGACTTACCCGCCCCGGAAATTCCGCAAAAAACGACGAGGCAGCCTAAAGGCAACCGCAGATCGTCACCCTTCAGCGTACGCAGACTCGGTTCGCGCAGCACCAGCCAATCCGGCTCCTGTTTGCGTGAGCGCGGTGACCACGCGGCGGGTAATTCCCGATACGCGCCGCGCCAGGGGTGGCGAATGCCTTCCTTTAAATAGCGGCTGGTCAGCGAGTCCGCGTGCCCGTTGTGCGTGAGTTGGTCCGGCGGCACATTTGCTAGAATCTGTCCGCCGTGCACGCCCGCTTCCGGCCCCAAATCGATGATCCGGTCGGCCGCCCGCATCGTATCCTCGTCGTGTTCAACTACCAGCAGCGTGTTACCCTTTGCGCGCAAAGCTTTCAGCGAGTCGATCAGGCGCGCATTGTCGCGCGCATGCAGGCCGATCGACGGTTCGTCCAGTACATAGAGCACCCCCGAGAGATTGGAGCCGAGTTGCGCCGCCAGCCGGATGCGCTGCGACTCGCCGCCACTGAGGGTGATGGTTGCCCGGTCCAGCGTGAGATAGCCCAGCCCGACCGCATCCATGAACCGCAAGCGCTCCTCCACCTCGGGCAGCAGCTCCTGCAAAATCCGCTTACCCCGCGCGTCCAGCTTCAGCGCCCGCAGACGCTTGACGAGTTCCTTGGGCGTCGACGCCAGCAGCTCGGGCAGGGAGAAGCTGTCCCCATTTTTCTGATACAGACGCACGTGCCGACTGATCTCGTTCAGCCGGGTGCCCTGACAACTGGGGCAAAGCTGGCCGTCTTCAAAACGACGGGGCAACTCCAAAAAGTTTTCGTCCTCACGCATCCAGCGCAGCAGCCGCCCGTGCCCCCGGCAGACCGGACACCAGCCCCGCGACGAATTCCACGAAAAGTGTTTAGGATCGAGTTCGGGAAAGGCCTCGCCGGTCACCGGATCGGTCTGCCGCGTCGAGAGCCAGGCCGGGATGGTACCATCGGGCTTGAGCAAAAACGCGCTGCCTTTGCCCAGGCGCAGGGCCTCTTCCAGGCGTTGGCCGCGTTCGCGTTCGTTCAAGCCATCGCCCTGCGTGCCCAGGTTGGCCACCACCAACTCGATGTCGTGCTCTCGGTAACGGTCGAGCTTCTGAAAGTTTTCCAACTCAAGCAGCGTGCCGTCGATGCGCATCAGCGTGTAGCCACGCTCCCGCGCCCAGTTTGCCAGTGGTTCATGATGTCCTTTGCGCCCGCGGATCAGGGGCGCGCACAGATACAGGTGCTTGAGCGAGCCGTGCGTTTCGAGGAGCGACTTCAGTCGCTTTTTCAAAGCGCCGGGTGTTTGAGAAACGACCGCATGACCCGATGAAGGCGAGTGCTGCACACCGGCCCGGGCAAACAACAACCGCAGGTATTGCGCGACCTCTGTGATGGTCGCCACGGTCGACTTGCGGCTCCCGCGCGTGACGCGCTGCTCGATGGCCACCGTGGGCGCAATGCCCGTCAGCTCATCGATATCCGGGCGACGCAGCTGCTCTACAAATTGCCGCGCATAGGCCGACATCGACTCCATGAAGCGCCGCTGTCCCTCGGCAAAGACGATATCGAACGCCAGCGTCGATTTGCCCGAGCCGGAAACACCCGTCACCACGGTGATCTCGCGGTGCGGGATCTCCACCGACACATCGCGCAGGTTGTGCTCGCGACCGCCGCGCAGGACTAGGCTCGAGCGCGCAGGGACAGCGCCATGGCCGTTGGCCTCGGTATCGAAGTCCAACACGCCTTCGGCTGCCATCAGTAAATCCTCAGGCCCGTTTTTCTCAAAAGGAACTTGGGTATCCAACTTGTCGATACGCGTCTCCGCGAGAGCCTCCCGTAAAAACCTGGCGGTCTCCGTGCGGGTCTTCGCGATGTGCTCGGGCGGTCCTGCCGCCACGATTTGGCCGCCTTCCGCGCCAGCGCCGGGGCCCAGTTCCAGAATCCAGTCCGCCGCCTTCAAAACGTCGAGGTTATGCTCGATCACGACCACGCTGTGGCCTTTTTCGACCAAAGCCTGCAACACACCGATTAGCCGCTTCACATCATGGCGGTGGAGACCAGTCGTAGGTTCATCGAGAAGAATCAGTGCAGGGTCTTGATCGTCGCCAATCTTCGATAGGTACCGCACCAGCTTGAGTCGCTGAGACTCGCCGCCGCTGAGCGTGTTCAATGGCTGGCCCAGTTGCAGATAGCCCAGCCCGACCGCCTCCAGCGAGCCCAGCCGATGAACGATCCGCGGCTCGTCGGCGAAAAACGCCTGCGCCGTGCGCACATCCATCTGTAAAACTTCCGCCACGCTCTTGCCGTTCCACTGCACGGCCAGCACCTCCGGCTTGAAGCGCTTGCCCTCGCAGACCGGGCAGGGCACGTACAAGTCCGAGAGAAATTGCATCTCGATCTTTTCATAGCCTAGGCCCTGGCAGTGGTCGCACCGCCCCTGGCCCGCGTTGAAGGAGAAGTGCCCGGCCGTTAATCCGGATTCGCCCGCCGCTCCCGTGCGCGCGAAGAGGTTTCGAATCTCGTCCCAGGCATCGACGAAGAGCACCGGATTTGAGCGCGGCGTGCGGCTGACCGGGCTCTGGTCCACGAGCACCACCTCGGAAAAAGGCGCGTCCGTCTCAAATTTTTCGATACGCGCGGGCTCCTCTGCCGACCGTCCGGATTTGTCCAGAAATCCCTGATACAGCACGTTGTTCAGCAGGGTCGACTTGCCCGAGCCGGACACCCCGCTCAGGCAGACCAGGCGGTTCAGCGGCACGGTTACGCTCAGGTTCTGGAGGTTGTGCAGGCTGACCCCGCGCAGATGTAGCGCGGGCGCGGGCTTACGCGGTTTGCGCGCCCCCTTTTTTGCTGGCAATAGGGGCAAGGCCACCTCACGACGCTCTGCCGGGGTTTCGATGACGCGCTTACCCAGCAGGTAATCCGCGGTGATGCTGCTGCCATCCGCGGGTAGCGAGGTCAGCGCGCCGTTAAACGTAATGTGCCCGCCCGCGCTTCCGGGCTCCGGGCCCAACTCAATCATCCAGTCCGCTGCGCGCATGACCGCCTCGTCATGCTCCACCACGACCACGGTGTTCCCGCGATCGGTGAGCTGCCGCAGAATGCCGACTAGGCGGTCGATGTCGCGCGGGTGCAAGCCGACTGAGGGCTCATCCAGGACGAAGAGCGTATCCACCAAGGAGGTACCCAGGCAGGTGGTGAGGTTGACCCGCTCGACCTCGCCCCCGGAGAGTGTACGTGAGGCGCGGTCTAGCGTCAGGTAGCCCAGCCCGACCTCCTCCAGATAGCGCAGCCGCGTCAGAATACCGTCCGCCGCCACGTCGACCTGCCGCTCACCGGTTTCGGCGTGATGCTCTTCGATCTGCGCCAACAGCTTTGCCACGGGCAACTGGTATAGCTCGGGGAGTGTGTGCCCGCGCCATTTCCAGTTCAGCGCATCGGGCTTCAGCCGCGCGCCGTTGCAGGCGGGGCAACGCGTGTAGGCGCGAAATTTCGAGAGAAACACCCGCACGTGCATCTTGTAGGTGTTGCCTTCGAGCCAGTCGAAAAAGCGCTTCACGCCGTACCACTTGTGCTGCCACTCCTGGGCATCGTCGACGTATCCACTTTCCCCATACCAGACAAAGTCGCGTTCCTCCTGGGTCAGGTCCTTCCAGGGCACGTCCAGGCGGACTTCGTGTTGTCGCGCGCTCCGGGCCAGATCGCGCAAGCTTTCGCTGTAGACCTCGCCCTGAAACGCCTTGATGGCACCGTCTTCCAGCGAGAGGTTCTGGTCCGGCACCACCAGACGCGGGTCGATCTCGATGACGCGCCCGAAACCCCGGCAGCGTTCACACGCGCCGACCGGTGAGTTGAAGGAAAACAGAGCGGGTTGGGCGGGCTTGAAGCGACGCCCGCTTTCCGGCGAGTGCAGTCCCTCCGAATAACGCGCCTGGGAGGTGCCGTCACTCTGAAGCAGCCGCAACTCACCCTTGCCGAAATGCAACGCCGAGGTGGCCGCTTCCAGAAACCGGTTGCGCTGGTCGGGCTCGAGTCGCAGTCGGTCCTGGACGACCTCGAGCGTGCCGGTTGCTTTAGCGTCGAGTTTCAACGCTTCGATTCGCTGCAGTTTGCCATCGAAGTAGGCGCGGGCGAATCCCTGGGCCTTCAGCGATTCAAGCACGGTGTCCCAGTCGAGCTTGGCCGGTTTTTCGATGCCAAAGGCGATGGTGACGTCTTGCCCCCGAAACGTCTCCAGGGCTTTCTTCCAGATCGACTCCGGGTTGTCATCGTCGACAACCACCCCGCTTTCCGGATCGTGCAGCTGGGCTACGTGGCAGAACCACACTTTGAAAAAGTCGCACAACTCCGTCATCGTCCCGACCGTCGAGCGCGAGGTCTTGACCGTGTTGGTCTGCTCGATGGCGATCGACGGGCGGATGTTCTCGATGCTGTCCACCACGGGCCGGTCCAGCATCTCCATGAACTGCCGGGTGTAAGGGCTGAAGGTTTCGACGTAACGCCGCTGGCCCTCGGCGTGCAATGTATCGAACACAAGCGAGGATTTACCCGTGCCGCTCAAGCCGGTGACCACGATCAATTTTCCCAGGGGGATATCCAGATCGAACCCCTTCAAGTTGTTTTGCCGCACCCCGCGCAGACGGATGCACTCCAACGCTTTGTTCACAGCCACAGTCATCCTCGGAAGCATTCATCAAACGCTTCCGCTCGCTGAAGCGCAAACCGCGTGTCCAGTTTCCAGACAAAATAGGGCGTGTTTCGAACATACCCTGGAGCCTGTCTGGGAGCTCGCGGGAACACGCGAGTACTGCAAACCCTGGGCCGAGCAGAATTAACGCGCCGTGCGCAGCTTCCAGACAGGCTCCCATGTGTGCAGTCGAATTGTCAGCCAGGCCCTGGGCGCCCCAGCTTGCACGCGTTGATCACAACGCTAGCACTCGAAGACCTGCGATATTTGAACCGACGCCACCAACACCGTCTGCGCGGCGTTGACAACCAGAGGCGGGTCGTCCGCCTAAAGCAGGTTTTCGGGCAGGTCAGCAGCTTCCTTGGCGGAGGAGCCACCTGGCTGCGTCTGACGGGCAGGTGTGGCCGGTGTGGTCTCGCGGGTCGAGGCGGCTTTTTGCTGAGCCATCTCCATGGCGGCGCGCTCGGCGGCCATCCGCTCGGGCGTGGCTTCCACGGGTTTTTCCTCGGGCAGTTCGGGGGCGGTGAAGCTGAACCGCAACATGTCGTCGAGCTCGGAAAAGCCCGTCAACACTCCCGCGGCTTGGAACGAGGAACGTTCCAGACGTCGCAGGACGAGTTCCAGCAATAAACCGCTGGCAGCATCCGGACTCAGCGCGGTTTCCAGTGCCTGGCGCAGCCGTTTGCGCGCGTCACGGTAGGCCGAGCAGAGTGCGTTGTCCGCTGCCGACTCCCATCGCGCAAGCGCCTGAGTCAACGGCCGGGTACGCATCGTCTCGTCCATGCGACGCACGAACTCGCGCACCAGTTCCAGTGGATTGCCCGGGTCCTCGCGAGGAAGAACCTCAGCTGGATGCGGGAAGAAGTCTTCCGATTGGGCCAGTCGTTCCAGCAAGCCATCGTATCCACCGAAGTAGCGGTAGATAAGTACCTTGTCGTAGCCCGCCCGGGCCGCGGCACTGTTTACACCAAGCTTGCTGAAACCGCTTTCAGCAATGATTGCACGCGCAGCCTCCAGCAGCCGGGCTTCAGTCAACATGCGGTTGCGTGCCATAGTTCAGAATGGGTTATAGGTTGGTTATGTCGCGAACTGAAATTTGGTTCTCAGTTCGATGCAAGCGCCTAATCCTCAGCAGGTTCAACATGCAATTTACACGCGCTCTTCGGAGCTTAGTTTTTGCACACTATCAAGCAATCCCAGAATTGGGATGCAGTGAAACAACTGTGTGAACACATGTAGACGCCGGGGTTACGCGCCTGCGCTTGAGTGGGGAGGTTTGTACTGCTCATGCGCATGGATGAATCCTGCGCCGAGCAGTTGTGGGTTGTCCCGATAACTATCGGGAGGGGTAGGGTGCGGCGTGCACTGGAGGCACACCGTCCGAGGCCAATATGATGAGCGGGCCTGTTGATGATTTATCAGAAAATACCATCAACCTCGGATTAATCAAGACCGAGCCTCAGTTAATCCCCGGTGACTTTTACCGTGATCTCCACCGGGTCTCCATTGGGTGATTCCACTACAAGAAGCCCACTATCAGTGACTTTCGCACCCCGATGCAGCCGTCCGTTGATGTGAATCGCAGAAACTTCTTTTTCGCAGAAAAAGCCCAGCCGGCCGCCGTCGCGAAAAAGTCCGGCCCACGCACCGGGAGCCAGCCGTCGCCAAGAGAGGATGCCTGCACCGCTGTTAAGCTTTTCCAATAGCCCCAAGGGCGCGAGCCCGTCTTGAATCGGCACCACGGTCAACAGGTCCCACTGCATCGGCTGCAGTTCGAATATCTTTTTAGACCGCGGCGTGAGCGCCTCCACCGCAGCAGACCGCGCCGAATAGACCGCGCAGCGTTTGCCTTTCAGATCGAGCCCGGACAACAGGCGAACCCGCTCTTTGATCACTTCAGCGCCCTCGCGGCAGTGGAAAACGCCGACCAGCCCGCCCACGCGATTGCGGTTTACCACGCGCAACAGTCTATGTGCCTTGCGCACGTCCACAAAAAGGCAATCGGGCGCGACCCAGGCCGGCTCGCGACACCGCAACAGTCTGCCGTCGCTGGTTGTCAGACGGTTCAGCAGGACGGCGTCGGCCTTGCCGGTTTCATCGTCGAAGTAAACAGGCCCGCCCGATATCGCTCGCGCCGCCGCGTGGAAAGTGCCCTCCGGCCGGTGCGATTGAAAGAAATCCCAATCCGGCCAGGCCACCGAACGCAGCCACACATTGTTATAGGCATTTTGGACGACGTGCCGCTGCTGTACCGCAACCTCGTGCCCGGGAAAATAGTCCTGCGAATTCCGCCACAGGCTCGAGTGCTTGAGGTGGTAAAGCACATCGGAGCCGTTGCACATGCAGTGCAGCAGATTGCCGCGCATGTGCACCGCCGCTGCCCCCTGCAGGCCCTCCTGAAAGCTGCGCATGGTCGACACCCGGCCCAGCGTGCCGACCGTGAACAATTCCAGCGCCGACTGCCCGTCAACTTTCACCAGATCGACCCCCTCGCTGGAAAGGAGGCGCAGGAACTCCGCGTAAAACCGGTGCACCTCGTCCGGATGCACAAGATGGAGCGCCTGCTTTGGCGGCGGCTTTAGCCAGGGGCGTATCACGTTGGTATTGCTTACGGTACGAAAGCGCTTGGCCAGCGGACCTCGCGGGTTCAGCCCGGCCCAATAGCCTTCAAAGGCAAACCAGCAGCCGAACAGCCGCACCCCGTACTTCGCTTTCGCCTGCGCGATACTGTGCTTGAGTCCTTTGGGAAACTTTTTCGCGTTAACCGCAAAATCGTTCAGGTAATCGCCAGACACATCCTGCCAGCCATCGTCCAGGAGCACGAACCCAAGCCGGATGCCGGCCTCATGAAACGAACGCAGGGCCCGGGCGAGCCGTTTGGCGTCGATGGACTGCTTGAACGCGTCCCAGGTACCCCAGCCAAGGTAGTCGAGCATTTCCGGCTCGGTCTTTTCTTCACGCAGGCGAAAAGTCCCGAGCAGGGCTTGCACCGCCCGCATCGCCGAATCAATCAGTGCATAGGGTTCGGTTCCGGTTACCACATATGCGACGCGGCGCCTGGGTGTATTTAGCGGCAAGACAGACAAGGCGCCTCCATAACGCAGCCGCAAGCCGCCACTGGAACCTTCCAACACGACGCGTGTATCTCCAGCAATCAGCGGCAGGCATATCCCAAAAAGGCCATCGGTGCGCTCCCAAAGCAGGAACTGTGTCTCCTGGGGTACCTTGCTCATATCCTCGCCAAAATCGGGCCCCTGCCAGTACGGGTCACCGCCGCGCGCCAAAGCCAGCCAGCGCGCGCACTTTGCAACTCCAAAGGATGCGGTCGTCCCGCTGGAAGCTCCCGAGCCCAGCTCAAGAAACACGCCCTCGCTACCAGACGGATTCGCAACCAGCCTCAGTCCTGCCGGTAACTTTTCCAGTGCGGCCACGCGCTTGCCTAGGGTCGCCGGGGTCATTTGGCCGCGCTACCGGGCCACGTCGTGCTGGGTCAGCACCTTGATGCCCGCACGCTGCAAAACCGTCTGGGCCAGGTCGTTGTCCTCCACGCGCAGGACCAGCCCGGTGCGCCCGTTGGGCCGCATCAAAAACGGGTAAATCGTGTAAATGTTGATCTCGGCCTGAGTCAGCGCGCAGGTCACGTCTTTGATCTGTTCCTCGGTGGCAATTTCCACGGCCACCACCTCGCTCTTGGTGAAGGCGATCGCGTGTTCGTGCAGCACGTTCTGCAACCGCTCCGGGTAGTCCACCACAATCCGCGTGATAGTGCAGTCGGTCGTATCGACCAGGCAAATCGCCATCACGTGGATACCCGTATGGGCCAGGTTCAGCAAAAAATCGTTCAACCGCCCGACCTTGTTTTCCTCAAAGACCGAGAACTGAAAAATGCGCTCCCGTCCGGGTCTGCGCGCCACCTCCGCATTCATGTTGAGGGACTTAGCGAATTTCCCGCCGCCTTACACGCACTTTTTTCAATCTCAACCAACCGCCGTCGAAGCCTTGGGAAAGCCTGCGGTAGTGTCTGCAGGAAGCGCCTGAGCAAAGCTGCCTTGGAGTCCGGCAACGGCCCGACCAGTGCAGCGGCGGGGCCAGCCCGGGATTGACAACCGTCAGCGCCCCTACAAGCCTGTTCACTTACGCCGATAACCACTTTTGTGGTCTGTCGCTGAAGATTTATTCGACCCTGGAGAGGTGGCTGAGTGGTCGAAAGCGCTGGTTTGCTAAACCGGTGTAGTGGTTTGCGCCGCTACCGTGGGTTCGAATCCCATCCTCTCCGCCGGTTTTTCTCAATGCACGATTGATTAACGCTGTTTCTCAGTTCTGAAAAACAGAGAAAAGTTCGAGAACTGTCCATCTCGGGCAGCCAATCCTCCCCACCGCTAACTGGCGCGCCTGCGTTGGTTGACGGAGCGGCTTTTCTGAGAATTTTCGGCTCGTTTGCACAAGTCTTTGCCCGACGCCGACTTCCGGCATGCCCCGGCGTTCACCCGCTGCTCTCCGTTTCGCGCCTCCAGCATGGTCCACGCCTTGGACACCCACCCGTCCAGACCGCTTCCCCACTCCTCCGCCGCGAAATTCTCACTTTCTGAGATTAACAGCACGCAGTGGTTAACAGCCGTCCAAGGCGGGGTGCGGGATGGGCGCGAAATGCAAGAGAGTTAAAAGACCTCAAGCTTCAAACTCTCTTATGTACTCCTTCCCGCGCACACGCAGGAAGATTTCGTGGGCAAGGTGTTCATGGGCTGCCGTTCGAAAAGACTTGTCGGTCATCACCCGAGAGAAAATCTCTTCATTACCCTCCATGCGTTCGATGAAGAGATCGTCCAGCATACGCTCTAGGAAGGCTGAGAAGTTGGTTAGGTTGTTGGCCTTGGCGGCCTCGACGATCTTCTCGTCTTCCTCCGCCGTGGCGCGGATCTGGTCGAAGAAAAGCTGATCGGCTTCGGTGAAGTCTGTCCCAAAACGCTCGTTGAGTTTTTGCACGAGGGTGGAGAGGGGCACCGGGTCTTCGCGCACCATCCCAGTTCCGACATCCGTGGGCCCTTTCAGTGGATCGGCCTCCCCGTGGCGGAGGTCGATGGAGCCATCCGTCATCTGCTGGATGCGGTAGTATTTCAGGGCAACCTCATCATCCAACATGAAAGTTTCTCCGGTGTTCGGAGGTGGCAACTTCAGTAGAAGGTGGCGCACAAAGGTATAAAACTTCTCCAACTCGCTGTCTTGGTAGGGAATGATCTGCGAGAGGAAGGCGTAGAGGTTGCGAAAAGCGCTCAGTTTCCCTCGCACGTCTTCACGTTCCTCTTCGGGACATTCTCCCCACCGGCAGACGACGTTATCCAAAATGGCGTTCATCTGGCGATTGTCCGTAACGGAGTGGTCGCGCTTCACGGAATACCAGACATTCGCAAAGGCTTTCACGTCCTCCGGCGAAAAGATGCCATGCCGCATCAGCTCGTGTTGAAGTTGGGTAAGCTTATGCGG
>JBHJGM010000002.1:0-358341 GCA_050331815.1 Opitutales bacterium
ATCTCGACACGCGCAACATCGAGCTGACGCTGGTGGACCGCCGCAACCACCACCTGTTTCAGCCGCTATTGTACCAGGTGGCGACCGCCGGCTTGTCCGCGCCCGACATCGCCCAGCCGATCCGCTCCATCCTCTCGGGCAAGGAAAATACTACCATCGTGATGGACACGGTGCAGGCCATCGATGTGGAGCGCCGTATTGTCCATCTGGAAACCGACGCACCGCTCGAGTACGACTACCTCGTGCTCGCCCTGGGGGCGCGTACCACCTACTTCGGCAACGAGCACTGGGCGCAGTTCGCCCCCGGGCTGAAAAGCCTCAACGATGCCCTGCGCATCCGAAATTTTATCCTCAATGCGCTGGAGCGGGCCGAGATCACCGAGGACCCCGAGGAACGTGCCAAGCTGCTGACCATCGTTTTCGTAGGCGCGGGGCCCACCGGCGTCGAGCTCGCTGGGGCCACCGTCGAACTTGCCCGCAGCGTCCTGCGCGATGACTTCAACTACATCGCCAAGGAGCGCGTGCGTGTCGTCCTGATCGACCGCAACGAGCGTGTGTTGAAAGGCTTTGACGACAAATCCTCCGCCAGCGCGGCCAAGCAGCTGAAGCGCCTTGGCGTTGAACTCAAGCTCGGTACCAGCGTCGAAGACATTCGCGAAAACGAAATCGACCTGGGTGAAGATGGCCTCATCCGTGCCGGCTGCATCATCTGGACGGCGGGAGTCGAGGTGGCGAAGGTCATTCGCTCACTCCCGGTGGAGCAGGATCGCGCGGGCAGGCTCAAGACCGCGCCCGATTGCAGCCTGCCGGGTTATCCGGAGGTTTTTGCCCTGGGCGATCTCCTCCACCTGACGGATCCCAACGGCAAGATCGTCCCGGGCGTGGCGCAGGGGGCCTTGCAGACCGGTAAGCACGTGGCCAAAATTATCGAGTCGGAAATCGAGGGCAATTTTGTCCCCGGCAAAGGCGAACGCACCGCCTTCACCTATTTCGACAAGGGCAGCATGGCCACCATCGGTCGCTCCAAGGCGGTGGCTGAAGTCGGCAAGCTCAAGTTCACGGGCTTCTTTGCCTGGCTGCTCTGGCTAGTCATCCATCTGATGTTTTTGGTCGGTTTTCGCAACCGCCTCTCGGTGCTGACCAACTGGGTCTTCCAGTACGTGACGTTTCACAACGGCGCGCGCGTCATCTGGGGGCGCGGCAAGGAAGACAACGTGTTTGCCGCACAAAAAACCGGGGGGCCCGCGGAGGGCGCCCCGGCTGGTTAAAGCCTAAGACCTGAAGGGGGGTCCTTAGAGTACCTTGGCGTCGTTGATGACCACGTCCTCAACGGGCTTGTCGCCGGGGCCGACCTGTACCTTGGCGATGGTGTCGACAACCTTCTTGCCTTCCACGACCTTGCCAAAAATGGTGTGGCGGCGGTGCAGATGGCTCGGCTCGGAGACCGTGATGAAGAACTGGCTGCCGTTGGTGACGGGTCCTGCGTTGGCCATGGCCAGGAGGTACTTCTCATCGAACTTCAGATCGTCGTGAACCTCGTCCGGAAACGGCTTGCCCCAAACGGACTCGCCGCCGGTGCCGGTACCCTGAGGGTCGCCGCCCTGAATCATGAAGCCGTCGATCACGCGGTGAAAAATGACGCCGTCGTAATAATCCTGTTCGATGTGGGTCACAAAGTTGGCCACCGCCAGAGGTGCCCGTGCGGGCATGAGCTCCAGGGTGATGTCTCCTTTGGTCGTTTCGAGCACGACCTTCATCGGGTCGCGCTCCTTCCAGTCGTTAATAATTTCTTGCTGCATATCTTCGGAAAGGGAACGGGCCGCCGCGGCCGCTTCGATGCGCTCAAGGCGCTCCTGTTGCAGGTTCTGCTCGCGCGCACGCAGGTAGCCTTGAATGCGTTGTGACAGGGCGATGGCTTCCTCGCGACCGTCAATACCGGCTTCCATGCCTTTATCGATGCCTATGCCCAAGGCGACAACTTCTTCTTCGGTCAGCTGCAGGCGGTTCAGGCCGATTTGCTGGGCGACTAAAAAGCCGACGGTCTCCGGGCTGGGCTCGGCGTTGGTGATGAGCTTGGCCACGCCCAGGCCGAAGGCTTGGCGTGCTTCCGGGTCGTAGCCTTCGCCGCGACCGCGCAGGCCCAACTGCGCGATGAAAAAGCCTAGATCCTCTGGCGTGATCGCTGCCACGCGATCAACCGCCGCGGTGTCCCCGGTCACTTCGATCGGGTCCGAGGTGGTGCTGATGCGCCGCGGCTTGGGATTCTTTTTTTCGCTGGCGTCGGTTTCCGCGTGATCGTGACCTTCATGGTCGGCGTGCGCCTCACCTGAGTGTTCGTGTTCGGAGTCGTCTGCCGCCAGCAGCGGGTTGGCCGCCCAGAGAGTCAGGGCTGTGAACAAAGCCGTGGCCCGTGCCCACTGCAGCCAATGAGAATGCGTAATCTTTGCGGGTTTCATGCGGGGTCTTTTCGGTTGGTCCCGTCAGTGGGTCAAGGGCGAATCCGGATTCGCCCCGATCGCCTCGACGGGCATTTTTTGAAGGAACTGTCAGGTTTATCTGCTATACTCACGTTTATGCAGAACAACTTCCGACAGCGCTTTCACATGTTTTCGCCCTTCAAATTGCTTCTGGCCGCACTTTTTTCGGTGGCCTCCTCACTGAGCCTTTGGGCCCAGGAGACCAAACCCTCCGCGGAGGCGCTTTCGGCCGCCTTCAACGAACTGCTGGTCGCCGACGTGCTGGACGAGGCTACGCTGCAGACCGGGCGCGAGGCCGGCTTGAACGCGATCAACCTCTTTGAAGCCCAGGCGCTGCGCACCCTGCGCGGGGAAGGCTCCTTCGATGGCATCGTCGAGGCCTACGACGCCGTCGACGAATCCTTTACCCCGGAGGACAGCTTCGTCTTTGCTACCCAAAACGAATGGGACGGCATGGGCCACCTGCTACGCGCCCGCAAGGCGCAGCTTGAAGAGAATGCCGAAGCCTTTGAAACGCACGCCAAGCAGGCCTTTTGGCTGGCGCCGGACATGGCACCGCTCCTTGTTCAGTGGATCAACGACCATCGCCTGCAGGAAATGCTCAAGACCTACCGCCTGCCGATGGAAATCGAACTGCTCAACGTGGCTGGCGAAACGACCTCACTGGCGCAGTTGGCCGAGGGTCAAAAGGCCGTGCTTTTAGATTTTTGGGCTTCTTGGTGCGCGCCCTGCCTGGCCCTGCTGCCCGAGTTGAAGGAACGCGCCGATGTGCTCGCGCCCCAAGGTGTGGTGGTCGCTGGCATGAACACCGAAAACCTCGAAGACGCCAAAGGCACCTATGAGTCCGAAGGCATCGAGTTTGCCTGGCTCGTGGAACCCGAATCCCGCCCCTTCTCCCGCGACCTGCGCATCGAAACCCTGCCACGCATGATCTTGGTGACGCCCGAAGGAAAGGTGCTTTTCAACGGTCATCCCGGCGACCCTCTACTGGAAAAAGCCCTGGAGGAGGTTGGCGCATCGCTGACGCCCGAAACCGCCGCCACTACCACTCCGGCCGCCGACGCCGCCAGCGCCAACGCTGGCTAAACGCGCCGCCTCGTTAAATACTGCTACTGCTGCTGTCGCGGGCGGCGTTCTGCTGGACTTCCAGCGTTGTGACGAGCCCTTCGACGAGGCGCTCGATCAGCTTCAGGCTTTCGCTGGCCGGGGAAAAGTCGACATCGTCGACGTGCCAGAATTCCGTCTGCGATTCGAACTGCGGGAATTTCATCCGCATCAGCGGACGGTGCTCCAACTCCTTCAGGGCGATGACGCGTTCAGCCGCCGCCCAGTCCGCCGGCGAAGCCGCCACCTTGCGCTCGCCACAGAGGCGCAGCGGGATGCCACGCCGCATCAGCGCATTGCGCGTGAACGGTGAGAGGTGAGGGCGTTCCGGAGCCATTTCAACTGACAGGCCGCGCGAGAAGGCCGACCAGTCCAAACCGCGCGCCTGCGCCAGGTGATTGAAAAGACCCTCGGCAAAGCGGCTGCGAAAGTAATTGCCCGTGCAGAGAAACAGGATGCGTCGTTGGGCCATTGGATCACCTTCAACGCACCAGCCGTGCGATTGCAAAAAAGAACCACCCTCCGGGGCAGGAAGGTGGTCCTAATATGACCGGTTCCCTTGGGCGGGAAGGCCGGTCTCGCTACTTCGGTTTGCTATGCTACGCTACTCTGGTTGCCGTACTCCTATTTTTGGGCACAACGCCCAAAATTCGTGAAAGTTGCGGTCGCCGCGCTGCGGACGGGGAAAATCGTCAGGGAGTTGGTGTTGGCAGGTCGGGGTGGTTTCCCGAAACCTGATATGCCTCAGGTGGTGCGTGCATTGTATATCGCTGCCGATTTCGGCGAATTTACTCACTCAGGTGAAAACCCTGCGAATGGCAGGCATTTCCTCCGCCGCCCGTCAAATTCGTGTCAACAAGCGCGCAGCTGCACCCATCTACAGGGCCTGCTTGAAGTACTTACGTGGCTCTCGGCCTTTTCAGCACTGGCCGAGAGCAACACTAAAACTACTCGGCAGCCGCTTCGCTGGGCTCCGTGGCTTCTTCCGGAGGTGGTTCAAGTCCGCTGGGTCTTCGGCGTTCCTGCCGTTCGCGCATGCGCTCCAAAAAACGCTGGCGTCGTTCCGGATTAACGGTCGCGGCCTCGCCATCCTCAAGGGACGGGGACGAACCCTCGCCTGCCTGCGGACGCCCGCCACGCAGCTCAAAGTTTGCCTTGGCCAGCGCGCGCAACTCCTCGTAGGTGACACCCGAGGCGCGGATCTCGTCGAGCTGCTGCTGCAGGTACGCCGCACGCGCGTCGGGTGATAGCTCTCGCAAGGCGGCAAAGTGCTCCCGGCGCTCTTCGACGCTGCGGCTGGCAATGTAGACGCGCAACCAGCGACGGTCGTCCTCACCGATCTTCTTGAAAGTGGTGCGCATCTGCTCGATGCGGCCCTTGAGCTGTTCCTTTTCCTCAGGGCTCATCTGCTCGACGTGCTGCAGGAAGCCGATCAGACGCCGCAGCTTGTCAGGCTCGAGATCGATCAAATGCTCCATCAGGGCGAGTTCGCGGTCATCGGGCAAACGTGGCGGCGGCCTTTCGCGTACTACGCGCGGCCGCAGGGGTTTGGGCACCGAATCTGGCTCCAGTCGTGCGTCGGAGGCCGTCTCGCTCTTGGGCTGCGCATCAGCGTTCGCGGCATCGCCGATCGGGCTCAGGCTGAAAGCGATCGCCAGAAAACCAGCGCGAACGATTCCCCCGCGCACCTGAAATGTCCATTGGTTTCGGCTGAAAAGTCTCATTGAAGGATCGAGGGGTCCAGCCCCTGCAGGTCGGTGTCGTCCAGCAGCATGGCGATGGTGAACAGATCATCCTGCAATACCATCAGCTCGCCCATCTCCGCCGACAGCAAGGGATCGTCCGCGGCGTAGGTCTGGGTCGCCATATTGGCGGTACCGGCCACTAGCCCTCCTTCGGGGGCGGGTGTCGCGGTGTCCGGATCAACTGCGGCCATGCCATCCGGGGTGCCTGCTTTCTGCAGCGCCGGGTTGATCCCGAAAAACAGCCAGACAAAGGCGACCATGCCGATCAACAGGCCGGCAGCCATCGTACTGACCGCGACCACCCAGGCAGGAAAGCCAACGACCTTTTGCACATCTTCGCGTCGCGCCGGGGCATCCTGCAAAACATCCCCCTTGGTTTCTTCGGCAATGCGGGCCAGAGTCTTTTGCGTGAAATCGTCTTTTGGGCGCAGTGGACGCGCCTCCAGCAGCCCTTCAATGGCGGGTTCCACAGCCTCTTCCTGATTACCGGCTTCCGCCTGAATTCGCGCTAGCGTCGCCTGGGTCTGAGTCGTGTCCGCCTTCACCGGCTGAGCCTGCAGCAGCGCGTCAATCCGCGCATCGAGGGCATCGGAAGGCTCGGGGGGAAAGGTTTCTGAACGTGCGTCGGGCATGCTGATTATAATTGGATCCGTCGGTAAAACACCGCTAAAGACGCGAAAGTTACGCCCAAGCCTCTCATCGGGCAAACTCCTTCAAGGCTTCGCGCAGGCTTTGCCGCGCGCGAAAGATCCAGGTCTTCACGGCGCTGACGGAGGCATCCATCGAGTCGGCGATTTCCTCGTAGCTGAGCTCCTGCTGCTTGAGCAGCAAAATCGCCGTGCGCTGATTTTCCGGCAGGGTTTGCAGGGCCTGTTCGAAAGCCTCCTCGATTTCCAGCTGGCCCAGCGCGTCGCGCCCTTCGACCGAGCCGCCCAGGTCCGCCGGGTCGACGGTGTCCAGGGGTTTGCGCTGCTGGCGGCGATACTCGTTGATCAGCAGCCGCCGCGCGATCTGGAAAAGGTAGGTCGTGAACTTTGCCGTGGGACGGTAGCCCGGTGCCGCCCGGTACAGGCGCACAAAAACAACCTGTGTGAGGTCTTCGGCCTGCTCGCGCGAGCGGATCGAGCGAAAGAAAAAATTGATCAGCGGCCCCTGCCATTTCTCAACAAGCGTGCGCAGTGCCGCGTCGTCACCCGCCCCTACCGCCAGCATCAGGCGGACGTCTTCATCGTACGGCTCGGCGGACTCGGTAGGCATAACAAACAGCAAAAAACAGCGGCGGTGACTCTGGAAGCAGTTTGGCTGCAACAGTCTGCGACGCCAAGCTTCAAGCCCGGGCGGGAACGCAGCCAGACAGCCACGAGCAAGGGTGAAAGCTACTGAGTCAAACCCACAGTGCCGGTCAAAGTTGCGGCTCGGTCAAACGTTTCATTCACAGGCCATCTGAGACGGATGTGAATAAGTGCAAATAAGGCGAATAAGAAAAATAAGTTAAAATTGCCCGAATCGACGTCACGAAGCAGCCTCCAACCCAAGGTCCGCCGGCTTGGCCACTCTACCGAAAACACCGGTGTTCGGGCCCACGCGCCACGCATCGAGAATGCTTTTTCATTTCTTGCTGAATGGGAGAGCTTTATGATTTTGCGCTGAAGTCCACTAAATATGGGCTAAATTTTTTTGAAAAACACTACATTTAGGTTTTACACAAACGCCACTGAGATTTACGCTCAGAACTGTTCACCGCACTGATTCTGACTCGCATCCAATCGCCCAAAGACCTTCGGCGACTTTCTTGGAGGCGTCACTTGGACTGGATTCACCGCGTTACAAATCGCAGACAATCGTAACAATAGGTATTAGCATTCGTAATGGAAACAACCACCTACACCTTTGGGGATAAGCAGTTTACTCTCGATCGGCAGAAGGCGGAAGCGGCCTTCTCGGCCAAGCGCGTCATCAACGGGCGCGACACGATGTACTTCAACATCCTCCCGCTGAAGTACGCCTGGGCCTACACGCTGTACAAAAACATGAAGGCCAACCACTGGGAGCCGGAGGACATCCCCATGCAAAAGGATGTCGAGCAGTGGCGTGACACCTCCGGGGCGATTTCCGACATCGAGCGCTGGATCATCAAGATGGCGATCGGCTACTTTTCGGCGGCTGAAGGCATCGTCGGCGACAACATTCTGCACGTAGTGCGCGAGCTCATCACCGCGCCCGAGCTCAAGCTTGTATTGGGTCGCCATGCCCACGAGGAAAACATCCACGCCGACAGCCTCGTCTACATGATCGCCTCGCTGGGCCTCAACCCGCACGAGTGCGAGGCCATGTTTGAGGACATCCCCACGATCGACCGTAAGAACAACTTCCTGGTCTCCAACTCGCGCGATTTGCGCCGCGAACTGGACCTCACTCTCACCGAAAACAAGCAGAAGCTGGCCAAAAACATCTTCCTCTTTGGTCAATGCATGGAGGGCACGCAGTTTTACGGTCTCTTTGGGATGGTGCTCTCACTCTACCGCCAGAACAAGTTTCCGGGCATCGGGCAGATGTTCCGCTACACCCTGCGCGACGAGTCCAACCACATCGAGCTCTTCCGCAACCTTTTCATGGACCTGGTCGACGAGAACCCGGACGTGTGGACCGAGGACTTCCGCTCCGAACTGGTCGAGCTGATGCGCGAAGCTGTCGCCCTCGAAAAAGAGTTTATCGACGACTGCCTGCCGCTCAACGCCGTGGGCCTCTCCGCCGACGAGTTCAAGACCTACATCGACTACATCGCCGACCGCCGCCTCGAAGGGGTCAACCTGCCGCTGCTCAATCCCGGTGTGCGCAATCCCTTCCCGTGGCTGGCGGAGATGATGGACATCCAGAAGGAGCAAAACTTCTTCGAGGGCCGCGTCACCGAGTATCAGAAATCCGGTGCTCTTCAGGTCGGTTCCGACGACGACCTGTAAGCAGGTCTAACAAATTAATCACGGAGGGTACGAAGAAGGCGCGAAGGACACACGGCATCCGCATCGATACTGTTTTTGCATTCTCGATACGCGCGCTGCGCCCACAAAGCTGATGTCTTAGTTTCGCTCACTTCCGAACTTCATCCCCAGGCAGCTTCCAGATTCCGGCTCCAGGATTCTGCCTTCTACTTTCTAACTTCTCATTTTTCAAAACAACCGACGTCCCTTGCGCTCACCACAACACATCGACGAAGACCTCGCGCTCAAGCGCGCCATCGCCACTCCGCACGACCAAAAGCCCCGCTTTGACTGGCGTGGGGTCGTTCAGGAAACCACGCCACACCACCCAAACGGTAACGGAAATGGCGCGCAGACGCCGGCCGTAGACGCAGACACTGCAGACGCGGAGTTTGAGGGCCTCCCAATCGACGTTAGCGAAATTGCCGAGATTGTCGGCCATGCCTTGACCGACTTGTTGATCGCGCGCCAACAGCGCGATAAGATTGACACCGAGCGCAATCGGCGGCTGGTCGCCACGGTCGCGCGGGAAGTCTTTGAAAACATCGCCACCGGTTGGGAGAAGAATCCGGGCCGCCGGTTTTCGCCGCAGCAAATCAACCTGATCATTGAAAACTCGCTCATTAGTCACGACGCCTACGACATTGCCCGCAGCCTGGTTGCGCGACGTGGCTACGAGCTCGCGGTGCACGGCGAGGACGCGGGCGATGGCGAGCCCACGCGCGAACGGGCCTCGACCCGCGCCCACACGGGAGGACCGGTTACCGTGCGCCTGATCCGACGCAACGGCATGGTCGTGCCGTGGGATCCGAACAAGGTCGAGATCGCCGTGCGCAAGGCGTTTCTCTCGCTCAAACTCGACTCCAGTGCCGCCGTCGATGTGGCCACCGCCGTGACCGAGCGTGTCCGCTCGATGGGCCAGGCCTTCATCAACATCGAGGACGTGCAGGACCTCGTTCAAGAGGAATTGATGCGCGCCGGCTTCTTCAAGGTGGCCGAGACTTACATCCTTTACCGCGCGCATCGTTCGCGTCTACGCGACGCCGAAGCCCAGGTCGATCTCGACGACGTACGCCAGGACGCGCTGCTAACCGTCCGTGACGACGACGGCAACACCTTTCTCTGGGACGGCTCCGAGCTGCGCAAGCGGATGGACTTTGCCCTGATTGGCCTGGACCTCTGCCTGAGCCGTGACGAAATCGAGGCCGAACTGCGTCGCTCGCTTTACCCCGAGATGACGCGCGAGGAGCTCAAGCGCACGCTTATCCTCAACGCGAAGACCCTCATCGAGCGCGACGCCGACTTCACTAAATTCGCCGGACGCATCCTGCTGACCTACGTCTACGAGGAGGTGCTCGACTGGAGCATCGAGCGCGATGGCCTCGAGGGGCTCAAGCGCGCCCACCAGGATTACTTCCGCACTTACATCTTCCGCGGCATCGAGCTGGAGCGGCTCTCCGATAAGGTCGCCACTTACAATCTGGCCGCCCTGGCCGATGCACTTGACCCCTCCGCCGATCTCGATTTCGATTACCTGGGGATACAGACGCTGTACGATCGTTACCTGATCGTGGATAAGACGCAAAAGCCTGCGCGCCGACTGGAAACGCCGCAAATCTTCTTCATGCGCGTGGCCATGGGCCTTTTCCATGGCGAGGCCGAGGACAAGGAGGACTGGGCCATTCGTCTTTACAAGCTCTACAAGAGCCGCCGCTTCTGCTCGTCCACGCCGACTCTCTTCAACTCCGGCACGCTGCACTCCCAGCTTTCGTCCTGCTACCTGTACAAGGTCGACGACAGCCTGGAGAGCATCATGCAGCGCGGCATCGCCGAGAACGCCATGCTCTCCAAGTGGGCTGGCGGTCTGGGTGGCTCTTGGACCTCGGTGCGCGGCACCGGCAGCTACATCAAGGGCACCAACGGCGAGAGCCAGGGCGTCATCCCCTTCCTCAAGCTGCACAACGACCAGCTCGTTGCCGTTAACCAGGGGGGCAAGCGTCGGGGCTCCGGCTGCGCCTACCTCGAAACCTGGCACAACGACATCTACGATTTCCTCGAGCTGCGCCGCAACACCGGTGACGATCGCCGCCGTACCCACGATATGAATACGGCGAATTGGATCCCCGACCTCTTTATGAAGCGGATGGAGGCGCGCGAAGACTGGACCCTCTTCCGCAGCAGCGAAACCGCCGATCTGCACGAGCTTTACGGACGGGCCTTCGAGGAGCGTTACCTTGAGTACGAGCGCCGCGCCGCCGAAGGTAAAATCTGGGGCAAGCAGATACCCGCCATCGACCTGTGGAAGCGCATGCTCTCCATGCTCTTCGAGACGGGCCACCCGTGGATCACCTTCAAGGATGCCTGCAATGTGCGCAGCCCGCAGGACCACGCGGGGGTCATCCACAGTTCGAATCTCTGCACCGAGATCACGCTCAACACCAGCGAGGCGGAAACCGCTGTCTGCAACCTCGGCTCAGTCGTGCTCGACACGCACCTCGATGCCGATGGCAACCTCGACCTGGAAAAGCTGCGCGAGACCGTTCAGATCGCCGTGCGTGCGCTCGACCGCGTCATCGACATCAATTACTACCCGACCGAAGCCGCCGAGCGCTCCAACAAGCGCCACCGACCGATCGGCCTTGGCGTGATGGGCCTGCAGAACGCCCTTTACAAGCGCGGCATCTCCTTCGCTTCGCCCGAGGCCGTCGAGTTCAACGACGAGTTCATGGAGGCCATCGCGTACTACGCTTACGAGGCCTCCAGCGACATCGCTGCCGAAAAAGGCACCTACGAAACCTACAAAGGCTCGAAGTGGGATCGCGGGCTCCTGCCGCAGGACACGCTCGATCTGTTGGGTGAAGAACGCGGTGAGGCGGTGGACGTGCCCCGGGGTGGCCGGCTCGACTGGCAGCCACTACGCGAAAAAATCGCTCGGCAGGGCATGCGCAACAGCAACGTGTTGGCTATCGCGCCGACGGCGACCATCTCCAACATCATGGGGACCACCCCCTGCATCGAGCCCGCTTACAAAAACATCTACGTCAAGAGCAACCTCTCCGGGGAGTTCGTGGTGCTCAATGCCCAACTCGTGCGCGACCTCAAGGCGCGTGACCTCTGGAGTGAGCAGATGCTCGAAAAGCTGAAGTACTTCGACGGCGAACTCGCCAGCATCTCGGAAATTCCGCTCGACCTGCGCGAGCGCTATGTGACCGCTTTTGGCATCCAGTACGATTGGTTCATCGACGCGGCTGCGCGCCGCCAGAAGTGGATCGACCAGGCCCAATCGGTGAATCTCTTCCTGGGCTCGCCAGACCTGAAGACGCTTTCACACATGTACCGCGCGGCCTGGCGCAAGGGCCTGAAGACCACCTACTACCTGCGCACACTCGGGGCTTCCAATATCGAGAAGGCCACCGTCAGCGTGAAGAAAGAGGTGCGGGGACGTGCCGGCACGGTCGAGGTCAAGGCTGTCCTGGCCGAGGGGCTGCCCACTGCGGCGGAGTCCGCCACTTTGAGTCAAGAAACAGCCGCACCGGCGGCAACTATCGAGGAGAAAAACCAGGCTGACCCGCAGCAGCAATGTCGTCTCGACGCCATGATAAATGGCGGCGAATGCGAGGCCTGTCAGTAGTATCGATCAGAAGAACCATCAACCGACGACCCGGCACCCATCGACCCAACACAGCAACGCTTGTGACGCTGTCCGCCGAGGTCTCTACTTATCGTGTTTTGGGGGAAATGAAAAAAGGGACAGTCACCGCCCGCACAGTCAGGCGGTGACGGTTACCGCAGCGTCTCCGCCTTCATCGTCCGGCGGAACCAACGCTGAAATTGCAAAAAGACGGCGTCGCGGGGAAACGGCGCCGTCTTTTTGTGTGGTGAAATGAAACAGCCTCTGCCTAGCAACCCTTTAGGAAGTCGCGGGAGTGGCGCAGGCCGGCTTTTTCGCCAGCTTCGGTATCGTTGAAGTACTGGTCCTCCAGTTCAATGCTGATGCAGCCCGAGTAGCCCGCCGCCTTTAACACTTCGAAGGTGCCAACCCAGTCTGTGGTGCCGTGTCCCGGGATGGTGTAACGCCAGGCGATGCCCCCAAAGCCGAAGCCCTCGGTGTGGTCGGCCTTGGTTTCCCAGCCGGCCTGGTAGAGGCGCTCGGCGTATACGCGGGCGTCCTTGCCGTGGCAGTGAAACACTCGCTCCTTAAATTGCTCAAGGAAGCGCATGGGCTCGATACCCATCCGGATCAGGTGAGAGGGATCGTAATTCACCCCCAGCGCCTGCGAGGGCACCGCATCGAAAAACGCCTGCAGGCTTTCGGGTGTGCAGCATAGCGACTGATTACCCGGCCAGCCCTCGATCACGAGCTTGCCCTGGTGCTTTTCCAGAACGGGCGCGGCCTCTTTCCAAAAGGCCACCATGTGTTTGAAGTTCTCGGGGCGCGGCTTGGACTGGTCTTCGGGAAACATCACCGCGAAGTGGTTCATCGGGCCGAACTTGGCCCAGCGCTCCACGTGCACAGAAAACGTCTCGAGCATCTCGGCGCGTTTGCCGGCATCGGCACTGTGGTAGTCGCCCCAGGCGCCGGGCAGGTCGACGGAGCCGATCCGCAGCCCGCCGTCCACGGCCTGCTGGGCTTCGTCAAAGGCGTCGCCCGGCCAGTCGATGCAGCCAAAGCCTTCATCCAGAGCGAAGCGGATCAGCGTTTGGGCGTTTTGCTGCCAGTCGGAGCCGCCGCGGCGAAAGCCGATGGCGAAATCGCCGGTGCGGGTATGAGCTTTGGGTTCCAAGGTCACGCCGTCACCTTTCCTTCCTTGATTTCGCTGGCCTTAACGGGGCGGCCCAACTTGGCCGAGGCGTAGACGGCGTCCATCAGTTCGGCCTGGTGCACGCCGTTGATCGGGCCGGTCCGCGGGGTGTCCTGGCCCTGGATGGAGCGCACAAAATTCTGCATCGGGGTGAGTGGCTCGTAGGGGATGTGCGGGTACTTCACCGGCTTGTTCTTGTGCTGGATTTTGATCCAGCCGCTGAACCAGCCATCGGTCTCGATGATGCCATCTTCAAAGATGAAGGCGGTGTAGCCGGCGGTGCTGTTGGAGTTACCGCTGACGGTGATGGCGGCCAGCACGCCGTTTTGAAACTTGATGTTGGTCACGCTGTTGATGTCCACGGCCGTGTCCATGAAGTCGATCTGGGAGCACACCTCTTCGATGGGCGACTCGACCGACCAGACCAGGCTGTTGAAAAGGTGCGCGCCGCTGTCGTAGGCCTGCCCGCCGCCGGAGAGCGCCGGGTCTTGCCGCCACTTGCCCACGGTGGCCTTTTTCCAGTTCTGCGAGAGAAAGCCGGTCACCATCTCCAGCGGTCCGTAGCGCTGGTCGCGGATGGCTTCGCGGATAAAGGTAAACTCGGGCGAGCACGCGGTATTGTACCCGATGACCAGAATCTTACCCGCCTGGTCGACGCGCTCCTTCAGCTCGCGCGCCTGGGCGGAGTCCGTCACCATGGGCTTTTCCACCAGCACGTGGCAACCGGCCTCGAGCGCCTCGCACGCGTGCTGAAAGTGCATCGTGTGCGGCGAGGTGATGACCGCGGCGTCCAGATTGCCTTCGGCAAAAAATTCCTTGGTCGAGGTGAAGTGGAAGACTTCTACCGCGGAATCCTGCGCCTGCAAATTGCGCTCCGCAAAGCCGCGGGTGATGTCTTCGTTCACGTCGCAAAGCGCCACGACGCTGGCATCGGCCATCTCGGCGATGGCCTTGCCATGGAGGCCGGCGAAGCCGCCACAGCCAATGATTCCTATTCTGAGCATAACGTATTTAGAAGTTAAGGGATTTGCATGGATCCCAGGCAGGCGCGTAGCAAGCCAGCGACGTGCAGGGGCGGGGGAGACTGAATTTTTGAGAAGGTTCGCCATATCGCGTTCGGCGTCCATACGTCCAGACCAACCGTCGCTGATGCGCGCTTTTTTGCACATCGCAGTTGCAGGCAGACGTGGGGAGGTCACCCTTTGCAGTATGAAAAAGGGTTTTTGATCTGTACTCTCCAGCCTGTTGTGTATGTCCGCTTTTGCCTCCGATCCGCTTGAAGTGGGTGTGCTCGCGCCCAAGGAACTCCAACCGCAGAATCAGGAGGGCAAGGAAATCGCGCTTTCCGAGCAGCTCGCCAGCGAGGGCCTCGTCCTGGTCTATTTCTACCCCAAGGCGAATACTCCCGGCTGCACTGCCCAAGCTTGCTCCCTACGTGATGCCTACGCCGAACTCAAGGAAGCCGGGGTAGCGGTCTACGGCGTGAGCATGGATTCGGTAGCCGCACAAAAGGCCTTCCACGAAAAGTACAAGCTGACTTTCGACCTGATCGCCGACCCGGAAGGCAAAGTCGTCAAAGCCTTTGGGGTGCCTTCGCGCGGACGCTTCCCCTCAAGGCAGGCTTTTCTGTTCGAGGACGGCAAACTGGTTTGGCGCGACCTCAAAGCGTCCACCAAGAAGCAGGCGCAGGACATTCTCGCCTACCTGAAGGTGCGCGAAAGCCTCCCCGTCAAGCCGGATGTGTCCGCAGGCACGGAAAGCACCTGAGTGCAGCTCAGGCTGAACGCTGAAGGCAATGACTGCGCTGACTAGCCTGTTGTCGTGACAAGGTAGCCCATCACGGATACCCCGAAGATCAGCGCCACGGCTCCAGCGGAGCGCAGGTAAGTCAATACGCGTTTGCCGGTACGCACCTCGCGGTAATCGCCGGCATGGCCGGTCAAACCGTAAACAACGGAGGTAAAACGCTCCAGAAGTCGTTCACTGGAAGTAAAAAGCAGAAACAGGCCAAAGGTGAGCGGCAGCAGCGCCACGGCGACCCAACATGCCTGAATAAATACGGGCAGCAGAGAGGACATCGATTGGTGAATACAAGGTGAGGAAGTCTAGGAAAGGACTGATAACTTAGAATCAGTAGGGGGCTACCGAATCCGCATCTCAGTGTTTCCCTTATACCTCACCCAGCATTGAGCACCAAGCAAAAAATCGTCGCGCTGATGGCGACCAGCAGCAGTCCTCCGGTTTTTAGCAGGGCGATGATACGCGGCAGCTTCCCCGAAAAATGCTCGTCCTTGAGCGGGGTGTAGGTCCGCCGCTGGCAAAAGTCCATATACTGCGCCGCCAGGCTGGTGCTTGGCTTGGTCAGCAGGAACAAGCCAAAGCCGCCAGGAGCGATAATCGTGGCGGACAGAATGAGCCAAAAGAATGCCTCTATCATAACTTTGGGGCGCGGTTAGGAACGCTTTGCTACCGTATAGGTCGGCTTTTTTGCCAACGTTGTAAGCGCAAAACTAGTTCACAAGTTCGCGCGTATGAGTCCCGAATGCGAGTCGTTATTCTCGCTGAACCAGCAAGATACGCGATTTGCGGGAAATCCTGAAGTCTGTCTAAGGGGACTCCCTCACGCCAACCGGCGATAACTCGCGATAGGTTGGCCTGTTTAGGAAAGCAGTCTCAACTGCCATGCTTGCAACGCGCGCTCCACGGCAAAAGGCGCGGCACATGTGGCCAATGCCCTAGTTTTGCGCAGTCGAGCTCTCCATGCGGGTCAACTGACTTTGCATGTCGTTGATTTCGTCACGCAGCCGTGCCGCCGCTTCGTAATGCTCGTCGCGCACGGCTTCCTCGAGCTCCTCTTTGGCCTTGGCCATGCGCTGTTGAAGCAGATCGGAGGAGAGTCGCTGCGAGGGCACCTTTCCCAGATGCTTTTCGTCGCGGTGCATACGCCGCAGCATGGGCTGGATGGCATCCGCAAAGCTCTCGTAGCACAGGGCGCAGCCCACCCGGCCGCTGCGTTCGAAGTCGCGCTGGCTGCAACCGCAGCCCGGACATTTGGGCGAACTGTCCAGCGGCTCGACCGTGGCACCCGCATCTTGTGGCAGCAGATTGTAGGCGTGGTCGTCCAAAACGCCTTCCTGCTCGGCGTGGTGCTGGCAGTACGCCGTCTTGGTCAAAACTCCCTGCCGAACGAAAGAAACGAAAACGGTCGCCGGCTGGTCGCAAATCACGCAGGACTTCGGGTCGGGCATAGGGCAAAGGCTTTTGCGAAAGAAACATTCTTTAAACCCGCAGGTCAACGATGCGTACCGGTTCATCGCCGAATGTTCCTGAATCCATCGACTGCATCTGTGCCTCGTAAAGTGCGGGAAGCAGTCTTGGGCAGTTCAAAAACGGGTGATTCGGTTTTGGGAATGCGCCCTCATTTGCGCGTTTTTGAAAGATTTTGATAGTTTCTGACTTTTTCGTGAAGAACGCATTGACACCATAGGACGCCAGTCTATGCTTTGATTATCGCTTTTTGATCTTCTCCCGTAAAAAGGAGATGGGGTAACAAGCAACGAGATAAAGTAGAAATCAATGGCGGGCTGTTTAGGGGTAGGCAGCCCGCCTTCTTTTTGCCTGTATCAGGCACCTGGGCCGCGCAAACGTGCGCTAAAGGCCCAACTGCTTTTGAACACCGTTGCTACTCACAACGATGACTACCCCAGCCAATCAAAGCGATCACCCCAATATTATCCTGGTCCTCTGTGACCAGTTGCGTGCCCACGAAGTTGGCTGCTACGGACACCCGGTCGTCCGGACGCCTCACATGGATCGGCTGGCCCGCGAGGGCAGCCGCTTCGCCCATGGCATCAGCAACAGCCCTATCTGCATGCCCGCGCGCTCCCTCATCCTTTCAGGGCAGCCGGCGCGGACCTGTACCGGTCTGCTGACCAACTTTCAGGAAGGGGAAGGTAAGAAAAAAACGATGCCGGAGCATCCCTTTCCGGGCCGGCCTTTTTTGCGCGCGCAAACGCTGCCAGAGGGGCTGCAGGCTGCCGGCTATCACACCGGGGTCATCGGCAAATGGCACGTACACAGCCGTCCGGCGGATATCGGCTTCGATTACAGCCTGATTCCCCGGGTGCACCATCGCCACACCGGGCAGCGTTTTACCGAAAACGGCGGCGAGGAATTTCTGGTTGATGGCTACTCCGTCGACTGGGAAGCCGAGCGCGTGGGCGACTTCCTGGAGCATGGGCGCCCCACCGATAAGCCCTTTTTCTTGTACTACAACATTTCGCCGCCCCACATGCCCCTGGCCGATGCCCCGGAAACATACCGCACGATGTACGCGCGCGAAGAGGTCGAGTTGCGGCCCAACTGCTTTGGCAAAAACGGGCTGTACGATGACATCAATATGTTCCGGATCTATCTCTGGGACTTCCTCTTTTACGACCACCTGGAGCCGCACACGCTTGAACTGCCCGAGGACTTCGATCTGCAAACCATGATCGCGCTTTACTACGGCTTGACCACCTGGGTGGATGACACCCTGGGCAAGTTGATGGACAACCTGGCGCGCCTTGGGCTGGACGAGAACACCCTGGTTGTCTTCGCCTCGGACCACGGCGACATGTTGGGCAGCCACCACCGCGTCAACAAAGGTGTTCTCTTTGAGGAGTCGATTCGGGTGCCGCTCATTGCGCGAGGTCCGAGTGTTGAAGCCGGGGCGGTGTGCGAGCAGCAGATCGGATCGCTGCTGGATTTGGCCCCGACCTTTTTGGATTTCGCCGGGACGGATATCCCCGCGCACATGACTGGCCAGAGCCTGGCCCCGGTTTTGCGTTGCGAACAGGCAACGCTGGACCGGGACGCCGCCTTCATCGAAAACCCGAACAACATTGGTATCCGTACCTTGGATACGCTTTTTGGCTACAAGGATGTGGAGGGCGGGGTGGGTGAAGGGCCGCTACCCGAGGCCAAGACGCCCGTCTTGTACGATCTGAAAAGCGACCCGTACCAGATGAACAATTGCGCGGAGGATCCGGAGTTCGCCGGAGTGCGGGCCGAGCTGGAGGCGCGCCTGCTGGATTGGCATGCGCAAACGCCCTGGTTCACCGAAAGCTAAGTGTGTCTGGCCGCGTCGTTGACTCAGGTCGCAGGTGTCACTTGGCACCAAGCGTATCTGAATTTCGGATACCTCAGCCGCAGCGCGCCCTGAGTACCGGATAAAGCGTCCGCAGGTGCGGCAAGGCGGCTCCGGCCTCGAGTCCGCGCCTGAGCGGGACGCCGAAGATCGCCTCCACCTCGACCGGGCGTTTCTCCAAAAAATCAATCAGGCTGGAGGGACGGTAGGCACCCATCACGGCGGTGGCATCGAACTGCTTTTGCAGAAAGGCGTCTTCGATGGTGTGGCCGTGGCGGGCCGCCGCGTCGCGTAGATCCTCCATCAACCAGCGGGCGAGGTACTTTAGGCGTTCGCTGGCCATGATGATATCCGTGGTGACCCCGCCGCCGGCGATGCACAGGCCGTTGAAGGGCACATTCCAACAGAGCTTGCGCCAGAGCGCTTCATCGAGTGAGGGGCGTGCGCGTGCGTTTACTTCCGCCGCGCAAAACAACGCGGCCACAGCCTCCGTATCGCGTAGCGAAGCGTGCCGGTGCGCGCCCAACACCACGTAGCCGGACTTCGGTATCGTATTTTCGAATACGCCAGGCGAGGTCCGGTTGACGCAGACAAAGCACAGACCGCCCATCACCGGATTGTCCGGGTAAAGTTGTGAGAGAAACTCCACGTTGCCCATGCCATTTTGCAGGGTGAGCAGCGTTGTCTCCGGGCCAACCAGCGGCTGGAGAATGACGGGCAATGCAGCATTGGAGGTTGCCTTGAGGGTCACGATGACCAGGTCGCACCTACCGATCTCCTGCGCGGCATTGTATGCCTGCACCTGCGGCAGGGTGAAGTCCTCGGTGTCGATACGTGTGACCCGCAGCCCGTGCTGGCGAACAGCTTCGTAATCACCGCGGCAAAGAAAGTGCACGTCCTGCCCGGCGCGGGCCAGCATGGCACCGTAAAACCCGCCGATCGCGCCCGTACCCACAATCCCGATACGCGGTTTGCCTGCGCTGGCTCCGGTTTGCATGGCGCAGTCCTAGCCCAGCAGCGGCAGCCGCTCGCGGGTGATTTCATGCTGGAGCGTTTCGCCCGCGCGCCAGCGATCAAATTCCTCGATCATGTACCGACACATCCGCCGGCATTCCCCAGCCTGTGCGCCGGCCAGATGCGGCGTCAGGAAGATGTTCGGCAGCGCCCACAATGGCGAATCCGGCGCGGGGGGCTCGGGCCAGGTGACGTCCAGACAGGCAAACAAGTCGGGCCGCGCTTGCAGCACTTCGATCAGCGCAGGCTCGTCGACCACCGCGCCACGGGCCGTGTTGATAAAGGCCGCGCCCGGCTTCATCGCCTGAAAATGTTCGCGGCGCAGCAGGCCTTCGGTTTCGGGCAGCCAGGGCGTGTGCAGGCTGACCACCTCGCTGCGCTGAAAAATTTCCAGCATCGACTCCACCTTTCGCAGGCCGAGGGCGGCCATGGCTTCACGGGAGACGTAGGGGTCGTAGGCAATCACCTCGACATCAAGTGACTTGAGCCGCTCCGCCAGGCGCTGGCCGATCTGCCCCAACGAAATCAGGCCCACCGTTGTCCCGAAAGCGCCTAGGTGCCCGGGCGACTCCAGCGCGATCCCGCGACGGGCCTGCGTGTATGCGGCCGCAAATTGCCAGGCGTGCTTCAGGCATAAAATGACCTGTGCGAAGGCGAACTCGGCCACCGGTACCGCGTTGGCGGCCCAGGCGCCGCACACGCGCACCCCGCGTTCCCAGGTCGCCTCGGTCACGTGCGACTTGACCGTGCCGGCGCTGTACAGATACAGCCGCAGGGCGGGCAAACGCTCCAACACCTCGGATGTTAGTTTCAGTCCGCCCCAGCCTGACCAGACCACCTCAACCCGGCGCAGCGCATCCGCCCATTTGGGCGCGTGGACTTCTTCGGGTGCCGCCTCAACGAGAACGTTGCAGCGCTCGTAAATCGCTTCCAGCTCGGTCTGGCCGTAAATGCGGGCACGCTGGAAGGGATTCAGCAGGATCGCCGCGGGTGTCTTTTCGGCCATGATTGGCTCACTTTTGAAGCTTCCGGCTGTCCCGCCAACGTCAAAGCTCTGGCCTGAAAAACTTTCGCTTTTTCGTAGGTGCCAACGGGAACCTTACGCCCGGCGAGCGGACTGCAATATGCAGCCTTGAAGGATTCCCCCGATTGCTTTCTGTTTTAGCTGACCCACGCTTACTTATGAAACAATTCCCTGTGTGCACTGCCGTTGCGCCGGCCATTTTGGCCGCCGCATTTGCCCCGCTTCTGATGACTGCCCAAACCCCGACTGCTGGCGCGGATTTCAACAAGCCCGCGCACTTCGTCGTGACCACCGACGTGGTGAACGAGGACGTGCCCGCCTTCACCGCCACGATTGGCTCCTTTGGGAACACGCTGTTGAAAAACGGCGGTGCCTTCGAGCCGGTGAACTTTCGCAACCGCTACTTCGCCACGCGCGACAGCGAAGACCGCATCCACGCCAATAACATCAGCGGCTTCGATACCTACCGCGAAGGCTTTCTCGATGGAGCCGAGGTGCGGGTCTACCGCATCGTCGATGGCAAGATGACCATCGTCCGTCGGGACCGGATCGCCGAAGGCGGCTTCGCGGCCAGTGACTGGCGCGGCAACACCAACCGCCTCGTGTCCGCAGGCAAGACGGAGTTTGTCTGGAAATGGGCAGGCATCACCCGACCGGATGTGCCGTATTACTTTGCGGTGCAGGCGGTCGACACGGCGGGCAACGTCTCCGAGCCGTCCAACCACGTTTCCTTTATGCGTCCGGATGTCGTCGGCGGGCAGGGCAGTGCCACCAAGCCGTTCAAAGCCCAGCGCAACACAAGCGACTCCACGCCGCCGGCTGCACCGACCAACCTGACCGGTGAGATTCAGGAAGACGGCTCGCTCAAGCTGACCTGGGAGGCATCCGCAGCCGACGATCTGGCCGGTTACGCCATTCGTTATTCCGACTACGACCCGGAAAACCACCGCGGCGAGTACATGCAGCTCGAAGGCAAGGCCGCCAGCGAGGATGAGAATATTCGCAAGGGCGACATGATTTTCGTGGCCAAGAAGTTTTACGATGGCTCCCGAAAAAAATACCACAGCAACCGCGTGTGGGGCGCCAACCGTCACAACCGGGACACGCTACCGGGCCTCGTGAACTTCTATCCGGATGAGGATCCGAACAAAACCTGGAAACTCGTCCAGCATGACAGTGACACCCCCGTGGAAGATCCGGGCGAGACCTACCTCGACATCAAGCTGGGCGAGGGCACCGAACACGGCCTGTCGATTTACAACCATGCCGGTTCCGCCCAGAACTGGTACGAAGTGCTCATGCCGGATACACCCTACGTCGTGGAATTCTGGATGAAGTACGACGGCCCCGGCACGCCCAAGGTTACCTTCTTGCTTTCGGGTATCCACAGCCAGAAGGTCGCGCCGATCGATTTTGCGCCGACGGGCGAGTGGGCCAAGTACCAGGCGAACTTCTCGGTCCCGAGCGTACCGGATTCCAGCCAGGCCTCGCAGATGATTCTCACGATGAGCGGTCCCGGCACGTATTCAATCGACAACTACAGAATCTATCAGGGCGATACCGAGTTTCTCGATTACTTCGCACGCGATTACGAGCGGATCTCCCGGTCGGGCATGATCAGCCTGCGCACGCACGGGCCCATCAAGACACGCACGACCACCTATTCGATGGAGCAATTCACCAATCCCGGCGGCGTCATCGAGAATATCTCCAAGACCAATACGCTGCCCCAGCAGTTTAAGATGATGCGCAAGGCCGACGTCATCCCCTGGCTGCAAATCGAGTTTCACATGACACCGGAGGAGTGGCTGGGCTTTGTCGAATACATCGCTGCACCCTACGATCCAGCCAGCGACACGCCCGAGGCCAAACCCTGGGCCCACAAGCGCTTCGCGCAGGGACAGGCGAAACCCTGGACCGACGAGTTTGAGGAAATCTGGTTCGAGATCGGCAACGAAACCTGGAACTGGCTCTTCAACCCCTGGGTGTTCGAGGCCATGCCCGACGCCGCCACCGGTCAAAATGTGCAACGAGGCAAGGTGTACGGCCTCTTTCAGGAGCACGTGCGCGATGTCATGCGTTCGAGCCCGTACTGGACGGCCGAACTCGACGACAAGTTCGAGTTCATGATCGGCGGCTGGCGTCACCAGAACTTTTCCGAGCAAGCAGCCTCCACCACGCCCAGCTCCGCGCACATCATGCACGCCGCCTACAACGGTGGCTGGGACGAGGGCGAAGGCCCGGCTTCAACCACCCCCGCCAGCTATTTCAACATTCTTGCTCAGGTCAACCAGACCGCCGAACCGGCAGCCCGCTACTTGCTTTCCCTCGTGGAGGAAGCCAGTGCCGCGCACGGGGGCCAGCAGTTCCCGGGCACCTACGAAGCCGGTCCGGGCTACGCGCTGAACGGCCTCAACAACGCCCGGGTCACCCCGCAGCAAGCCCAGGAGCAGGAGGAAGCCATGAAGAGCCTGACCGGCGGCGTCGCCACGCTCGATTCCTTCCTCATCCGCGCTTATTACGGGCACAAGATTCAGAACTTTTTCACCTATGGCGAAGGCGACCGCTGGAAGTCTCACGCCGAGTGGTACCACGGTGGCCATGCCTATCCCTGCTGGGAGGTGCTGGAGATCTTTAACAAGGTCGGCACCGGCGACATTCTGCGCATCGAGACCGAGTCTGTCCCGACCGCGGACCTGGCCGGGTTCAAGCGCCGCCAGGCCGTGGACGACGCACCGATGGTGGCCGCCTACGCTTCGCGCAAGGACGACCGCCTGACGCTGTTTCTGATCTCACGCAAAATTCCGAACTTCCCTAACGAAGGCGACGCGGGCTTCACCCCGATGACCCTGAAGCTCCCCTTCACTCAGGCGCAGTCCTTTACCGGCTACCGCATGAGCGGCGATCACACCGCCCACAATCTCTACAGCTACGACGTCTCCTTTGGCGAAGGCGTCACTTCGGGCGGCGGCACCTTCGACGGCGAACTCAAAATCAATCAGTTTGTCGGCGCCGATGAGCGGGGCCTGCCTCCGGCGACGATTCTGGTGCTCGTCTTTGAGGGTGCCAACATGCCCGAAGGCCAGACCATCGATCCGGTTGCGCTCCTAAGCGACACCAACTGATCGGGCTGATGGGCTGCAGTATTGCTCGCGCACCCGGCAAAGGGTGACGCCGTCGCCCAGCGGCAGGACCACGGTTTCCACCCGTGGTTCTGCCTGCAACCGGCGGTTAAAGGCGCGCATCACCTCGACGGAGCCTCGTGTATCGTCGGTTTGGTGGATACGTCCGCCCTGCAAGGTGTTGTCGGCGAGAATCGCCCCGCCCGGTCGAACGAGGTCGAGGCAGGCCTCGAAATACTCGGGGTAGGCGGGCTTGTCCGCGTCGATAAAGGCCAGGTCAAAGGCCGGCTCACCGCTGGCGCGCATCTGTCGTAGGGTTTCTTGCGCAGGCCCAAGGCGCAGTACGATGTGGTCGTCCACTCCGGCTTCGGCCCAGTACCGGCTTGCAATGGCGGTCCATTCTTCCGACACGTCGCAGGCCACCAGCTTGCCCTCAGGCGGGAGCGCCCGGGCCATCGCCAGCGCGCTGTACCCAGTAAAGGTGCCGATCTCCAGCACCCGCCGCGCGTTCATCAGCTTGACGAGCATCCCCAGAAAAAGTCCTTGGTCCCAGCCGATTTGCATGCCGCGCTGCGGGATGGGCTGCGTCTCGTCGTGCAGACGGCGAAAGATTTCAGGCTCTGGCTCACTGTGGGCGAGCAGGTAGGGGTAAATCTCTTTTAATGGGGGTAAACAGCGCGGCTCCATCTCCCCAGCCAATCCGAGCCGCCCGCTTTGCGCAAGCCGCCGCGTGGCGCGTATATTTGGTTGCGAGCGCCCGTGCGCGTCCTACGGGCTACGGCCGCAGGTTAGCTTCCGGGCTGGTTGCGGCCTTGCTGCCTTCGGCGAGCTGAGGGGTCTCCGCGCCGCGGCGCTCAATTTCGGCCTTTGCCAGCACCGGCAGCAGAAAGCAAGCGGTGAGCAGGGCTAGGTAACCCAGGAACAGGTGGGCGGCTTCGGAGCGTCGGGTGAAATAGGTGGTGAGGGTGGGGGTCATGCGGCGAGCGGGTGGGGTGTTTCGAGTGGGGACATTACAAGCTTACGGCACTTTTCCTGCAGCGTCCACGCGATACAAAATTCTCAAGGTTTCCCCCGATAGCGCCGCCAAAGCACCCGATAACATGCTGACTGCCAACGAATTAATTGAGCAACTCAAACTCCAGCCCCTGCCCGACGAAGGCGGTTTTTTCCGGGTTGTGTACCGCAGTTTTCACAACGTGCCGCAGGCGGCCCTGCCGGCGGGTTACGCGCAGGAACGCCCGCTGGCCTCGGCCATCGATTTTCTGGTGACGACGGAGAGTTTTTCCGCGCTGCATCACCTGCAGGGCGAGGAGCGGTACGTCTTCGTGATGGGCGATCCGGCCGAGCAATTCCGTATCCTGCCCGACGGCACGTCCGAAACCATTCTGCTGGGCCACGACTTCACCGCCGGGCAGCACTTGCACACGGTCGTGCCGCCAAACGCCTGGCAGGGCACCCGGCCCAGCCCTGCACACGCTTCGCTCGGCTACAGCCTGTTTTCGATCTCGGTCACGCCGGCCTTTGAGTACGCCGATTTCGCGATGGCCGACCTCGAGGCGCTGGTCAATACCTACCCCGCGCTGGAAGCACGGATACGCGCCTTTGCCCCGCCCGCCGCCTAAAGAGGCGCATCCGGCGCCAGCATTTCCAGAGCCGTAAAGAAGGTGCTTTTTCGTTGAAAACCGGTCTCAACTGAAGTTTTTATCAGGCTCCCCATCGTATACATGGAAGCCACCCTACTCTTGTCCCAACTCAAGCCCGGTCAGCTGGCGACCGTGGCCTCCCTCGAATCAAAAGATCCTGCCTCCTTGCGCCTGCGCGAGATGGGCCTGTTGCCTGGTACGCGGATTGAACTGCTGCGCTTTGCCCCGCTGGGCGACCCGCTGGAGGTGCGTGTGCGCGGCTTTTGCCTGTCGTTGCGCCGCAAGGACGCCTCGCAGGTAACGGTCAATCCTTTGGAGGCCTGAACACGCGCTCGGGTCCGTTCCACAAGTTTCAGCACGCATGTCCGTCACCGAGCCGACCACGCAGGAGGCCGCGAAACCCGCCGCCGCCGCCCGGAGCAGGGTCCGCACCTTCGCCGTGGTGGGCAATCCCAACAGCGGCAAGACCACCCTGTTTAACAAGCTCACCGGACTGCGCCAAAAGGTGGGCAACTATCCGGGGGTCACCGTAGAGCGCAAGGAGGGCTTTCTCACGTCGCAGCACGGCCAGCCGATTCGGCTGATCGACCTGCCCGGAGCCTACAGCCTATCCGCGCGTTCGCTGGATGAGGCCGTCATGCAGGATGTCCTGATGGGTCGGCGCAAGGATACGCCGCTGCTGGACGGGATCGTCTGCGTGCTCGACGCCAGCAACCTCGAGCGGCACCTCTACCTCGCCACGCAGGTGCTCGAGCTGGGCCTGCCGGTCGTGCTCGTGCTCAACATGATGGACATTGCCAAGGCCGACGACGTTGCCATCGACACCAAAGGCCTGGCCCGCGAACTGGGCACCACGATTATCAGCACCGAAGCGGTCAACGGCGTCGGCCTCACCGAGTTGCGGCTTGAGTTGAGCCGCGGTTCGCTGCCGATTGCCGATCAACGGATTGCTCTCAACGGACTCTACGGAGAGGCCCTGGGCACGATTGCCAAACAGTTGCGTGACGAAGGCACTTACACGCAGCCTCAGTCCCGAGCCGAGGCCTACCTCCACCTGACCGAGGGGCTCTGCTCCGGACCCTGCCCTGGCACACGTGAAGCACCCTGCGCGGCGCGCGAGCTCGGAGCACACTGGACGCGCCGCCTCGACGAGGAGATGCCCGGTTGGCGCGAGCAAACGGTAGTCGCCCGCTACGATCGCATCAGCAAACTGCTGGAAACGCACGTCCGCACGCGCGAACCGGCCGGCCCCTCCTTTACCGAGCGCGTCGACCGCGTCCTGCTACATCCCATCATTGGCTTCGGGGTGCTGCTGACCATCCTGGCGACGGTCTTCTGGACGATTTTCAGTTTTGCAGCCACGCCGATGGACTGGATCGACGCGGCCTTTGGTTGGGCTGGCGCGCAGCTGGGCTCCGTTCTGCCGGAGGGACCGTTGCAGGGTCTGCTGGTCGATGGAATTGTCGCGGGCGTGGGTGGCGTGGTGATCTTTCTGCCGCAAATCCTGCTGCTGTTTTTCTTTTTGGGGGTGCTCGAAGGCAGTGGCTACATGTCCCGCGCGGCTTTCCTTCTGGACCGGTTGATGGGCCGGGTGGGTTTGAGCGGGCGTGCCTTTTTGCCACTCTTGAGTTCATACGCCTGCGCGATCCCTGGCATCATGGCCACCCGTACCATCGCCTCTTCGCGCGAGCGCATGGCCACGATTTTGGTAGCCCCGTTCATGAGTTGCACGGCCCGCCTGCCGGTCTACTTCGTGATGATCCCGGTGCTGATCGGGACTTCGGCGGGTGCCTGGGCCCAGGCCGGCGTTCTGTTGGCAGCTTATTTTATCGGAACCTTCGGCGCGTTCGCCATGGCGCTTGTTTTTCGGCGCACGCTGCTTAAGGGCGGTCAGGAAAGCCCCCTGATGGAGCTGCCTCCGTACCGCTTGCCTTCGCTGCGGACGGTGCTGATGGAAACTGTCGACCGCGGCTGGGTCTTTCTGCGCAAGGCCGGCACAATCATCCTGGGGCTGTCCATTTTGATCTGGGCCGCCAGCACCTATCCGCAGCCTCCGGAACCTGCGGAAGGTGCGCCCGTATGGACCGCACAACAGGCCACCGAGCACAGCTTTGCCGGGCGTCTGGGCAAAACGATTGAGCCTGTCATCGCGCCGCTTGGGTACGACTGGCAGATCGGCATCGGTGTGCTGGCCTCCTTCGCCGCGCGCGAGGTGTTCGTCAGCACCTTGGCGATCACCTACGGCCTGGATGAGGAAGCCGCCGAGGCTGACGAAACCGGCCACGTTCCGTTGATCGACACCCTGCGCTTGCAGACCCGCGCCGATGGCTCGCCCGTGTACACCCCGCTAACCAGCCTGAGTATTCTGGTCTTTTTCATCTTTGCCCTGCAGTGCATGGCCACCGTGGCCATCGTAAAGCGCGAGACCAACTCCTGGAAGTGGCCGCTGTTTCAGCTGGGCTACATGAGCGCCTTTGCTTACCTGGCCGCGCTGCTGGTCTACCAAGGCGGACGAATGCTTGGCTTCAGCTGATTCTGGCGTAGTCTCTTGCCATGTCTGAGCAGTTGCAGCACGTCATTGTGTACGGGATCGTTGCGTTGACGGTGGGCTGGTTCGCCTGGCGCTTGTGGGGAGCCAGCCGCACCAGGCAAAAAGGCGGCTGTGGTGGCGACTGCGGCTGCAAAACCGCCAAGCAGGCACCTGTCGACCCGGATGCGCGCGTCGAAAGCTGGCAAAAGCAACTGCGCTGAGGCCTGCCCGTTGCTGGCCAGAAATGACAAAATGCCCTCGGGCCTTTACCCGATTTGTAGTTCGGGTATTTTTGCAAATGAAATGCTCCCATCGAATTTTCACGGCCCTGGGCGTCTCCCTCTTCGCCGGGGTCCTGCTCTTTGAGCTCACCGGGTGCAGCCGCGCGCAATCCGCCGACGGCACGCTCACGATTTCCGGCCCAGAAGATACCCAGGCCTTTGAACAGTACTGGTTTCATCAGGGAGCGGAGATCAGCCGCTTCCGCCTGGTCCAGTCGCGTTACGGTGATGCGCACGACGGCGACCTGACCCTGGTCTATGTGACTGAGCCCTTCAATCCGCGGGCCCAGGTTAAAGCCGACGATCCCAACGCCCAAAACCCAACGCCGATACCCGTGCTCAAGCTCAATCTGATGCGCGCCTTCAACACGGGCCTCTATCGCTACAACGTGATGAAGTCTATTTTTGCGCCGACGGACCTGGAAGCGCACCCGCTGCCGCTGAAAGTGACGCACTCCGTTCAGGATTGGTGCGGTCAGACCTTTTCGCAGATGAACCGCACCGACGAAGGCTACCGCCTGCGCACGTTTTCCTACTTTGAAACGGAGGGCGATGCCGACGTCACGCTGGAGGATGTGGTGCCCGAGGATGCCATCTGGACGCTCATCCGCCTCGATCCGCAGCAGCTGCCCTCCGGCAATTTCAAAATGGCCCGTGGGCTGTTCAATTCACGCGTGGCCCACCGGGACGTGACGCCGCTTGCGGCCAACGGTGCGCTCACGCCGATGGGCGACGACCTGCTGACTTACACGGTGCGTATTCCGGACGAGCAACGCACCTTGACCTGGAGGTTTGAGTCCGCTTTTCCCTGGCGCATCGAATACTTTTCCGACGACCGCGCGGGGCACCCCAAAACCGAAGCCTTCCGCGAGGAAACCATTTTCTCGTGGTACTGGACGGAAAACCGTCCTTCCGACGCCTCTAAGCGCAGGGACACTCTGGGTTACACATATTGAGTTCTCAGAACTTGGAAATTAGCTTCAGCCGAGTACAGAAGTTGGACTTTAGAGGCTGGTAGACTGACAGCTGAGGCGCCTGACGGGGCGCGTTTTCAGGTGGCCCTGAACCTGCCGCCGCCTAAGCTGGGCCGCATCGTGTCTGCCCATCCTCTAACCTTTGACGCTCATGCCTTCTTGGCATCCGAGGGCTTTTGTGCCGAGACGCAAAACCTCACGTGCGGGGTGCAGGCCTGGCGGGCCCCGGTCGACAAGTTGTGGGCGCTGGAAAACTGCGTGATCCGCTCACGCGCAGCGGTCCACGCAACCGGGGGTGTCTTGCTGGCGTACATGGAGGCAGCTGCGGCGGACGCGAACGCACTCTGGCTTTTTGAAAACGTGCAGGCCGTCGACCTCTTTCCCGCGTTGTGCGAAGTCGGTTTTCTGGCAGGGGCGAGCACCGGGGTGGTTGAACAAACCGCGCGGTTTTACAGCCAGTTGTGCGGGACGTTGCCCAGCCTCAGCCCTACGCGGCTTGCGCCAACTTTCGTCAATTTGCGCTGCCTGGATGGACAGGTGCCCAAGGCGCTGGCCTTGGAGGCGCTGCAATTCAGCCGAGCGGTACATGGCTACCAGCTGGATCTGAACGCCTTCGACACCGAGGAACAGGAAGCCCATTACTGGTCGACCAAGGGCTCACTCATTCTGGGTGCCTGATAAGCGGTTGCGCTGGCCGGGCTTGATTGCCTGCGCAGCCTGCGCAACGTTTGAGCATGGCCGTCAACACCGACAACGCCCCGGAGCCTGCCGCGCAGCTGGAAAATCTACGCCGCGACTACACGCAAGGCGGGCTTGCCCGCAAGGATCTCGAGGCAGACCCCTTTGCGCAGTTCAAGCGATGGTTTGCGCAGGCCCAGAAGGCTGGCCTGATCGAGCCTAACGCCATGACGCTCTGTACTGCCGACGCCGCCGGATGTCCCAACGCCCGCACGGTGCTGCTCAAGGACCTCGACGAGGGCTTTGTCTTTTATACGAACTACAACGGCACGAAGGCGCGCGAAATCGGCGAGAATCCGGAGGTCGCGCTGCTGTTCCCGTGGCTGGCGCTGGAGCGACAGGTGAAGGTGCTCGGGCGCGCGGAAAAGATCTCCACCGCCCAGTCGCTGGCCTATTTTTTGAAGCGCCCGCTGGCCAGCCGCCTGGGGGCCTGGGCCTCGCCGCAGAGCCAGGTTATCAAGACAAGGGCGCTGCTGGAGCAGAAATTCGAGGAGGCCAAGCGCAAGTTTTCCGATGGACAGATTCCCCTGCCGGACCACTGGGGCGGCTTCCGGGTGGTGCCGCGGTTGTTTGAGTTTTGGCAGGGCCGCACGAGTCGCCTGCATGACCGCTTTCAATACACGCTACACGCGGGCACGGAGCCCGGTTGGCGGATCGAGCGGCTCGGACCCTAGCTTTCCTTCTTCTTGAGCGACCAGGTGTCGCGGGAGACGCGGCGGATGCCCCGCAGGGACTCCCAGAGGAAGGGCCGCGCGCGCAGGCCCAGCCAGGCGGTGATGACGAGCGCCTGCCAGGTCAGCACGGATTCCACGCCGGTGGGCAAAAACAGCGCCATCGCCGCGAAGGACAAGAGCAGGAAAAAGCGTATGCGCTGGAACCAGCTGGTGCCGGGATAGGTTTCGCGCCCGAAGCGGTAGATGAAGTACGTCACCCAGCGCGCGAGCCCGTGCACCGCAAAGACCAGGTAACCGAAGAAACTTAGCGGGGTGACCAGTGCGAAGCCGAAGTTTTTGGTGAACTGCATCGGCAGGTACAGCCAGGTGCGCGAAAACTTGTCGATGCGGTTGTAGACCCAAAAAATGCCCCAGACGAAAAACAGCAGCGCGCTCCACTGCAGCAGCTTGAGCCAGAGGGTGCTGGACTCCAGAACGCCGCCGACCCTCACGGGCCAGTCCGGCAGGACGTCGTAGCCCCACGGGCCGCCCACCGTCGGCTTGGCGAGCTCGATCAGAAGCAGGGCGGGGATGGCCAGCAGAACACCCCAGAACCACGGCTCGACGAAGCTGATGCGGTCCCGGTTGTTCGTGTAGTTGTCGGAAAGATTGGGGTTCTTTTCCTTCTTTTCGGCCGTGTAGTCGTTCTCCATGTAACCGAGCTCGTAGATAATCCAGTATGAGAGCACCAACAGGAAGACGCCGGCCGCGTGGAGCAGGGGGAACTGCGCCAGCCAACTCAGGCAGAGCACCAGCAGCGGGAACTCGTCGGCCAGGATGACCGAGCGGATGTGGCCCCAGTTGCCGTATTTAGCCTTTACGGAGTAGAGGAAGGGCACGTAGTGCGAAAAGATGGGGGCGCTGGAGGGCGGATCCCATTGCAGCAGGCAGGTGTGGCCGACCTCGGCGGCCAGGTCGAGGTCATCCGGAGAGTCGGTGATGAGCAGCGCCTGCTTCAGGGCTTCGTCGCCGACCAATTCGCGCAGCCGCACAGGCTTGCCGCGCAAACGGTCGTGGCGGTAATGGCGCAAGCGGCAGGAATCCAGCTCGTAGGGTGGCAGGTCCATCTCGCGGAGGATGGGCCGCAGCAAGGCCCGCCAGCCATAGGAGGTGATGACCAGCCGGCAATCCGGACGCTGGCGCAAGGCCTCGATGAGGGGCCGATTGCCCCATTCGTCGGCGATCTGCTTGGCCTTGCGCTTCCACAGCTGGAGCGTCCAGGGAAAGCAAAAGCACACCGCGAGCATGCGCACCCAGTCGCGCATGAGCTGCCAGCGGTCGCCCGGGGTCGGGATGATGCGCCAGGGCTTGAGCTTCTCCAGGATGCCAAAGAAAATCGCTGAGAACAGATAGGGACGGGCGGCGCGGACATAGGTCTGCGTGGAATTGGTCAGCATCAGGGTTTCGTCGAAATCGATCAGCAGGACCGTCCCCGGCGGAGCTTCGCGAATGCGGCGAAGGGCATCACCGCGTGAGGACTGAAAAGGTGCCGCCGAGCCGATCGTGTTCTTGCGCACAGCTGCCGGCACCGATGGGGCAGGCTGGCCGGACTCTGAAACAGACGGCGTCGGAGATTTGGACATGCGTAACCTAAGTCTGACGCGTACAACGGAAACATAAAGCTTCCATTAAGCGGGCACGTCGCTCTGGAGTAAAAAAAAGGCGGACAGCACCCCAAATTGCTGTCCGCCTATTCTACTTGATCGTGTATTATTCTACCCCATCTCCCATAGGAGAAATTCGTTTGGCAAGGTGACCTGATGAGAGGGAGGAATGGCGAAGACCGTAGCACCCAAAACGAGACTGACAATGCTTTTTCGTTTGTTATTCACATCTTCACAATTTTTTTACAAAATCATACATCTGCCGGGAAGTGCCTATTCGCAAACGAGTTAAATATGATTCGATATTGATATCGGAGTATACCTGTAAGCGATTTTGGGAATAACTCACGGAATGTAAAAAAGCATCAGACTTTTTTTACAAAACCCCAGCGCCGTCAATTTGTGCCCACTCTACGGGCGCGCAAGCGCTCCTGTTGCGAAGCGATTACCAATTCGCGGGCCTTGCCGGACTCCGCGCCCTCAAACTGCAAGCGGGAATCGCCCTCGGAAAAAACGAAGGTGTCGCTGGCTTTGGCGTAAATGCGTTCGCGGGTGCCGTCGCTCATGCGCACGTAGAGGTGGCCGCCTTCGGGAATGACCTGCAACTCGCGTCCGGGCCGGATGCGGTAGGTGCCGGCGAGCCGGGCCAACTGACGCCGGTCGACATTGACGAAGGGACCGAAGGCGGGCAGCTCAAACTGTGACGGGGCCAGCGCGTGAAAGCCGATGGCCTCGACCGGCCGGGCGGTGCCGGAGAGCACGACCACGCCTTTTTGCTGGATGGGGCTGAAGCCGATGAAGGCAGCGTGTCCGCCAGCCATACCGCTCTGCCAGATGAGTACGTCCTTGCCGTCTTTGGTTGTGCTGATCTGCCAGCCGTAGCCGGCGAAGGTGGATTCGTTGGGCGTGGGCTCGCGGGGTTTCATCATGGCCGCGAAGACGCGCGCCAGCGGGGTTTTCTTCTGCAGCATGGCCGCTTCCAAAACCGTGAGCAGGTCATTGGCGTTGGAGACGCCGGTGCCGATGCCCGGGAGCTGGGGGGTGCTGAAAGACGGTGCCGGGTCAACCCCGCGAAAGCCGGGTGCCAGGTCGCTCATTCGAGAAGGTGGCACGGCCACGAAAGTGTTTTTTAGCCCCAGCGGACCGACCACGCGCTGCTTGAAAAGGGTCTCGAACTTGGCCTGGTTGACCTCTTCAACGATGGTGCCCAGCAAGCCGTATCCAAGATCTGAATACTCAAAACGAAAGCCCTCCGGCGCGGTTGAGTGGGCGAAGTGGCGCATGGCGAAGGCGTCGGAGGACATGTACTCAAACAGGCGCGCGCGGTCCCAGGATTCGTAGCCGCGGTCAGGGCTGGAAAAGTCGAAATCGGGCGGGATGCGCGGGAAGCCAGCGATGTGGATGGCCACGGAGCCCACGGAGGGCGCCGGCTTGTCCTTGATTGTGCGCACCTGGATGCCCTCGGGCAGGTATTGGGTGACCGGGGCCTTCAGGTCCAGCGGGCTGGTCAGCGTGAGGATGGCGGTGAAGGGCTTACCGACCGACCCCAGGTGAAAGAGCGTTTCCGGGGTGGGTGCCTGGCCAGTGTTGGGCAACTGTCCGGCGGTTAAAAAGGAGCGTTGGCCTTTTTGGGTGACGGCGACCAGCAGGCTCTGGTGCATCTCGAGCTCGACGCGCTGATCGAGGGCGGCCTGCAGGTCGGTCTGGTCGGGATTGGCGCGGGCGGCCAGCGACCAGACCAGGGCAATGAGCAGGATGAGCAGCAGGCGGTGCCCCAGGATGGCCCAGGGGACGGAGTGACCGGAAGGTGGGTGGTGCATCGTTCGACTTTCCAAGTGTACGTGGGGCCCACTGGAAGCAGGCGGGCACGGATTGTGTGAGCCGTACCTGCGTGCGTGTATCGGTCGAAACGCCCGCTGCTTTCGCGGGTTTTTGGCAGATTTTTTACGTCCGGCCCGACTTTTGCAGGATGCGCATATCTTCGATGCCGTCCTTCCGGGAGTCAAAAACGGCCTTTGGACGCCAGTGCGCACGGGTCTCGAAGTGCTCGCCGAGCAACGCGTCGATATGCGCGTTGGAAATAGGGAAAGGCGGGCCGTCGCTGTCGCGTTCGCCCACGTCGATGAAAAAAATGGCCAGGAGGCGCCCGCCGGGCTTGAGGGCGGTGCTGACCGCTTCGGCGTAGGCGGGGCGCGACGCCGGTTCGAGCGCGCAGAGGCAGGTGTGCTCGAAGATCCAGTCAAAGGCGCCTTGAAACGATGCGGGCAATGCGAGCAGGTCGCCCAGGTGGTAGGATTCGCTGCTCACGGCTGGGAAGGCGCGGGCGCGTGCGATGGCGGTAGGGGCCAGGTCGAGCCCGGTGACCTCGGCCTGGTCGCCGGCGGCTTGAGCCAAGGCGCGTACCTCGTGACCGGCGCCGCAACCCGGCACGAGAATCCGGCCCGTCAGCGGTGGGTGGGTCTGGAGGTATTCGAGCAGGGGCGGGGCGGCCGCACCGTGGTCCCAGGGCGTGCGGCCACCCTGCCAAGCGCGTTCCCAGCCGCCGGGTTGACTGGAGGGATTTTCGGGCATTTGGGTCATGGTCCATAAGCGAACGAAAAAACATGAAAATCAAATCACCGAACTGGAAAACGCTCAAAAGCGGGTCTTATGTCAGGTGATTATTGATAAAAAGAATGAAATTAAGTCTCAGCGCAGCTTGCATTCGCCCATCACAACGTTAGAATCATTCCAAATGACGCTCGCACCTCAGGCAAAAGACGCCCTTGACCACGCTCTGGAGCGCTTGGGCATGCGTTCTACCCGGCAGCGTGAGCATGTGTTTGCGGTTTTGCTCGATAAACGTGACCACCCGACCGCGGACGAGGTCTACAGCCGGGCCCGCGAGGAGATGCCCTCCATTTCGCTGGCCACGGTCTACAACTGCTTGGAAACGCTGGTGCAGTGCGGTTTGGTGCGACCGGTCAACGTGGACCGGCAGCCTTCGCGTTTCTGTCCGAATCTAAGCAAGCACGCCCATTTTCACGACGAGGACTCGGGGCGGGTGTATGACATCGATTTGCCCGAGGACTTTTCACAGCGCCTGCGCGACATCCTGCCCCCCGGCTATGAAGCAAATACGTTTGAGCTGTCGTTTCGCGGGCACCGTGAAGACGAGGTACCGGGCAACTCCGGCAGCTAGGCATCTTTTAATTTTCCTGCATTCAACCACGACTGACCGACCACACACCGCCGACATGAGCACTTTGGAAATTAAAAATCTTGAAGTTCAAATCGAAGAAAAGCCGATCCTCAAGGGACTTGACCTGACCGTTCCGAAGGGCGAGGTGCACGCCATTATGGGCCCGAACGGCACCGGCAAGAGCACCCTGGCGAAGGCACTGGCGGGCCACGAGGATTACGAGGTGACCGGCGGCGAAGTGCTGCTCGATGGCGAAAACATCCTAGGCATGGAGCCTGATGAAATTGCGCGTGCCGGGCTGTTTTTGGCTTTCCAGTACCCAAGCGAACTTCCGGGGGTGAGCATCGCGAATTTCATTCGTGCGGCGGTGCGAGCGCGGCTGCCAGAAGGAGCCAGCTTCGACGCCCCCGCCTACTACAAGGAGCTTTACGCCAAGATGGACGAGTTGAAGATCGACCGCTCGTTTACCGCCCGCTCGGTCAACGACGGTTTCTCTGGTGGTGAGAAGAAGCGCTGCGAGATTTTGCAGATGATGATGCTCGAGCCGAAATATGTCGTGATGGACGAGACCGACAGCGGTTTGGACATCGATGCACTGAAGGTGGTGGCCGAAGGCGTGAACAAGATGCGTTCAGCCGAACGCGGTTTCCTTATCATCACGCACTATCAGCGCCTGCTCAATTACATCCAGCCCGACGTGGTGCACGTGATGTACGGCGGGAAGATTGTCCGCAGCGGCGACAAGGGCCTGGCCCTGGAACTCGAGTCGAAGGGCTATGAGTGGGTCAAAAACGAGCTGGCCGCCGTCTGATTTTTGTTATCCGCCGACGAACAAACTTTTTTGCACTGATACAACAGGCAGCCGCCCGAACCGGAGAATTTTATAATGACCACACAAGCTGAAACCGAGGCACCGCAATTGGATTTCGATCGCAGCATCGGCGATTTTCACTACGAGACCGAGTACGCCTACGATGCTGGCACCGGCCTGACCGAGCAGACCATCGACTACATCGTCGACGCCAAGGGTGAGGACGAATGGATTCGCGAGTTTCGGAAGAAGGCGCTGCGCGTTTTCGAAAGCAAGCCGATGCCCACCCACTGGGCCTCGAAGGATCTCGAAAACATCATCTTCGAAAAAATCCGCTACTACCTGGCCAAGGGGCAACGCCCGAGCCGGTCTTGGGACGAGGTGCCCGACGAGGTGAAGCGCACTTTTGAGCGTCTGGGCATTCCGGAGCAGGAGCGCAAGTTTCTGGCCGGCGTGGAAGCGCAGTTCGATAGCGAGGCGGCCTACTCGCGGATGAAAGAAGATATGGAAAAACTCGGCGTGATCTTTGTGGGCCCAACCGAGGGTCTGAAGGAACACCGCGAGATTTTCGAAAAGTACTTTGGCAAAGTCATCCCGACGGGCGACAACAAGTTCTCGGCTTTGAACAGCGCCGTGTTCTCCGGGGGCAGTTTCATTTACGTGCCTCCGGGCGTGAAGGTGGCGCAGCCGCTGCAGGCGTACTTCCGCATCAACGCGGAGAACTTCGGTCAGTTTGAGCGTACGCTGATCATCGCCGACGAAGGCAGCGAGGTGACTTACATGGAAGGCTGCACCGCACCTAAGTTCGAGACCAGCACCCTGCACTCGGCGGTGGTTGAGCTGGTCGCGCTCAAGGGGGCGAAGATTCAGTACATCACTGTGCAGAACTGGTCCGAGAATGTGTACAACCTTGTCACCAAGCGCGGAATGGCCGAAGAGGATGCTGAAGTGCGCTGGATTGATTGTAACATCGGCTCACGTTTGACGATGAAGTATCCGGGGGTGGTTTTGAAGGGCCGGGGCGCGCGCGGCGAGGTGCTCTCGATCGCGCTGGCCAACGACTTTCAGCACCAGGACACGGGGGCTAAAATGATCCACGCCGCCGACGACACGACCTCGAACATCATCTCGAAGTCGATCAGCATCGGCGAAGGGCGTTCCACCTACCGCGGCATGGTGCACATTCCGAAGCACCTGAAGGGCTGCAAAAATAACACCGAGTGCGACGCGCTGCTGATCAACACCAACAGCCGCACCGACACCTATCCAGCCATCACCGTGCGTGGCAACGGCAACTCGGTGCAACACGAGGCGAGCGTGTCGAAAGTCAGCGCGGAGCAGATCTTTTACATGCAGCAGCGCGGACTGCCTGAGGACGAGGCGATGAGTCTAGCGGTGAACGGCTTTATCAACGATTTGGTGCGCGAGTTTCCGATGGAGTATTCGGTGGAGCTCAAGCGGTTGATCGAACTGGAGATGGAAGGCTCGGTGGGCTGAGCCGCGAACCCGCATCCGAGAGATTCAACCACAGTAGCCTAAACATGTCCGAATTAACTGTCCTCAACAGCGGTGCCGACCTGCTCGATGCCGCCTCCTTTCACGCATCGCTCGAAGGGTCCGACCTGCCGCCCTGGGCAGTTGAGCGTAAGCGGTCGGCCTGGCAGCGCTTTGAGCAGTTGCCCATGCCCAAGGGCAAGGAGCAGCCTTGGCGTTACGCAAGTGTGCGCAACGTGAAGCTGGAAGGTTACCATGTGCCATCAGCCCCGCCGTCGGAAGCCGAGCGCGCACGGGTGCTGGAGCTCTCCGAGCCGCTGAAAGAAATTTCAGGGGCGCTCGTGTTTGCGGACGGGCACCTGATTTCGCAGACGCCTCTGCCGGATGAACTCGCGGCCAAGGGCGTTATTCTCGAGCCTCTGGATACAGCCCTGCGCGCACATCCTGAGATACTCGAAAAGTACTTTATGGCTGAGCGTACGCGCCTTGGTTCGGAAAAATTCGAGGCACTGCACGAGGCTTACTTCAACGCCGGCACGGTGTTGTACATTCCCAAGGGTGTAGAGGTTCCAAAGCCGATCACGGTGCTGCATTGGGCGGTTTCGTCACAGGTTGCGCTCTTCCCCCACACCCTGATTGTGGCCGAGGACAACACGTCAGTCGACCTGGTGGACTTTTACGGCTGTCTCGATGCGCAAGCACCGGCACTGGTTTGTGGCGTTGGCGATGTGCACGCCGGGCCGGGCTCTCAGGTTTTCCGCAAGGTCGTGCAAAACTGGAGCCGGCAGACGCTCTCCTTTCAAACGGATGGGATTGTGGCCGACCGTGACGCCAACGTGAAAACCGTCTCGGTTAACTTAGGCGGCAAGCAGGCGCGCTTTGAAAATCAGATCCGCATCGCCGAGCCGGGTGCGCACGTTAAAATGTACGGACTGACGGTTGCCGACGGTGAGCAGGAGTTTGACCAGCGCACGCTGCAGATTCACGAGGCGCCTAACGCCGTGAGCGATCTGCTGTACAAGAACGCGCTGATGGACCAGGCGCACACGATCTTTTCGGGTCTGATCAAAGTCGAAAAAGATGCGCAACAGACCGACGCCTATCAAACCAACCGCAACCTCCTGCTGGAGCCGACGGCGGAAGCCAACTCGTTGCCCGGCCTTGAGATTGAAGCGAACGACGTGAAGTGCTCGCACGGGGCCACTTCGGGCCAGTTGGATCCGAACGAGATGTTTTATCTGTATTCGCGCGGCATCCCGAAGCGCGTGGCCTACGAATTGATGGTCTTTGGTTTCTTCGAAGAGATTGTCGAAAAGATCAGCGACGAGACGCTGCGCGAAGTGTTGCGTGGGCTGGTGCAGGACAAGTTCCGCGCGCACGTCAGCTGAGCGATTTTTTGTTCCCTCCATCACTCTGCTCAAGAGGCGGGCTCTCCAAACCGGGGAGCTCGTTTTTTGTTAGGGAATACGCTGGCGTGGCTTCGGCTCCCATATGCATGCGTAAATTGAGCTGGCTAGGGAGCGTTGGATTCATGGCGGTGGCAACGGCGGGTCTGGCGGCCTTTGCCTTGAGCAGCAACGAGCCGGAGCCCGCGCTGCAGCCACTGTCGGAGGTGGGGGATGCCGATGCCGTCGTGGTGATCGAGCTATTCACTTCGCAGGGCTGCAGCTCATGCCCGCCGGCCGACCGGCTGCTCGGAGAGCTGGCGCAAAAGCCCGGCATTTTGGCGCTCTCGCACCACGTGGATTACTGGGATTATCTGGGTTGGAAGGACCCGTATTCTTCCAGCACGGCGACGGAACGTCAGCGCGCGTACGCGCAACGGATGAACCTGCGCGGGTTGTACACGCCGCAAGCCGTGGTGGATGGCCGTCTGGAAACGGTCGGCTCGCGCCGGACGGATGTCCTGCAGATCATCGCGGAGAGTCTGCGCCAGGGGCGTCCGCAGGAAACGCTGATGGCGGTGGAACGTGGCGAGGAGGGTTTTTCGATCGATGTCGTGCGGGCGGATGATGCGGAAGTTTTTTTGGTGGAGTACCTGCCCGAGGCCAAAACTCAGGTGCCACGTGGCGAGAATCGGGGCCGTACGTTGACGGAGCACAACGTGGTGACGGATTGGCGTTCGCTCGGAAAAATCGATGAGGGGGGTCAGGTGTTTTTCGTGCAGGCCTCGAAGCTCGATGCGCAGCGGGCATACGCGGTGATCGTGCAGGAGCGCGGTGCCGGGCCCATCCTGGCGGCGATAAAACTGAACCCGTCGGCGGCGACAACGCCGTTGGAAACGGCCTCGCGGTGATTTGGCGTGAAAGTCCGGCAAACCCGGGTATAGTGCTAACATGAGCGCGGACAATCAACGAACCCTCACCCGTGATGTGGAGGCTTCAGTCATTCCTGAAGGGCGTCTGATGAACTTGCCCAAGGATGCCGAAGTCACCATTACGCATCGCCTTGGCGGCAACTTTACGGTGCTTTTTCAGCACGGCATGTTTCGCATCGCCGGGAAAGATGCGGATGCCTTGGGCGAAGCCGTGCCGGAAGAAGCCGCGCCGCAAAATACCGCCTCAGAAGCTGCCTCGGGGCCACCTACGGATGACAAGTTGTGGGATGCGCTGAAGCAGGTGTTCGATCCGGAGATTCCCGTCAACATCGTCGATCTTGGACTCATCTACAATTTGGATGTGCAGGCCGAGGACGCCGCGAACCATCGCTATAAGGTCAACGTGGATATGACGCTGACGGCGCCCGGTTGCGGCATGGGCCCGGTCATCGCGGACGATGCGCGGCAGCGCGTGCTCTCGGTGCCCGGCGTGTCCGAGGCGGAGGTCAATCTGGTTTGGGATCCCCCGTGGAACCAGGAGATGATTTCGGAAGAGGGCAAGATGCAGTTGGGCCTTATCTAGACCGTGGGGGCCGCCCGGTGGCGCGATTTACGTTGCGCCGTACGCGTGCACGCATTGACTGACCGAGCATGACCCAAACCGCTTTGCCCACCATCGCGCTCGGCACCGATCATGCCGGTTTCGGCCACAAGGAAGCGGTGAAATCGTTTCTCGAAGGTAAAGGCTATCCAGTCAAGGACTGCGGGGCTTACAGCGCCGAACGTTCGGACTACCCGCGCTTCGTGATTCCCGCGGCAGAAGCCGTTGTCAAGGGCGAGGCGGATCTGGCGATTGTGTTTGGGGGCAGCGGCAACGGCGAGGCGATCGCGGCCAATAAAGTAAAGGGCATCCGCTGCGCGGTTTGCTGGAGCCAGTTTACGGCGGAGAAGGCGCGCGAGCACAACGACGCCAACTGTATTTCAATCGGTGCCCGCACGATCGACGCGGACGAGACCCTGCAGATCGTCGCAACCTGGTTAAACGCCTCTTTTGAAGGCGGGCGGCACAAGGTGCGCATCGACCTGCTGGCCGACTACGAAAAAGACCGCGCGGCGCCGTAGGCGCGCTGGCCTGAATCAGAAGCGCGTGCCGACCTTGGGGACGGGTTTTTCGGCAAACACCCGCTCGATGCATTCGGCGATTTCATGCGGGCGCACGGGCTTGGAGAGGTAGTCCACGATCCCGATTTTTTTGCAGTCATTCTGAATGCTGGGGGTGACCGATGCGGTCAGGGCAACGATCTTTGGAGTCCGCACGTTGGCTGCGTCGTTGTTCAATATCTCGGTGGAGGCGGTTAGGCCATCCATGACCGGCATCTGTATATCCATCAGTATCAAATGGTAGGCCTCCGACTGAACAGCTTCGACGGCCTGCTTGCCGTCGCTGACACAGTCGATCGTATAGCCGAACTTGGACAGCATTACTTTGATCACTTTCTGGTTCGCGGGGCTGTCCTCGGCGGTCAGGATTCGCAGGGGAAGGCGCTCGGCCAAGGCTTCAAATTCAGTCATGGGCCTGCCTTCTTTCTTTGGTTCCGCATGGCTGTGACCGGCTATTTCTATCGGACGTTCGACGAAATTTTCACGCAAAAGTTGTATAATCAGGTCTTTGAGTGAGTGCGTGCCGACAGGTCCCGGGATGACGTATCCCTGTTCGTTAGCCAGGGTCTGGCTGCCGGTCAGTTGGGACGGGGACTCGATGAGCAAGAGCGGTGGCAGCGCCTGGGGGGCGTTGGCTTCGATAGACTCAGCCAGGTCTTGCACACAGGGACAGAAGACGAGGAAGAGATCCGGCTGGGTGGAGTCGGTGAGGGCCTGCAGCTGGGCGACGTCAATGCCTTCGCTCCATTGGATGGTGGCTTCCATGCCCCAGGCTTCGGCCAGACCGGCAAAGTGGGCGGAGTCGGCTTCGTCATCGGTCAGGATTACGATGCGTTTGCCCCGGAATCGCGGGCCGGGGATCGTTTCGTAGAGGGCGGTGTTCTGCTCGCCCAGCGGGAGCCGCACGCGTGCCGTAAAGCAGCTGCCGAGTCCCTTTGTGCTCTCCACGGAGATGTCGCCCTTCATCTGTTGGGCCAGACGTTTTGAAATGACCAGTCCCAGGCCCGTACCGCCGAAGCGCCGGGTCACGGTGGCATCGCCTTGTTGGAAGGGTTGAAAGAGGTTGCCCATGACCTCCGCGCTCATGCCGATGCCGGTATCGCGGACGCTGAAAACAAGTTCGGCGTCGTTGTAGCCGGTGCGTCGACCCTGCAGGGACAGGCGCACCTCGCCTGCTTCGGTGAACTTGATGGCGTTGGAAAGCAGGTTGAGCAGGATCTGGCGCAAGCGGACCGGATCGCCGCGGACATGCCCGGGAGTCTCTGGGCTCATGCTGACAGCCAGACGGATGCCTTTGCGGTGGGCGCGCGCGGCGAGGATCTGCACGCATTCGTCGACCACGGGACACAGCTCGAAGGAGATGTGCTCAAGGTGCATGCTGCCGGCTTCGATTTTGGAGTAGTCCAGGATGTCGTTGATCAGGGAGAGCAGGATGTCGCTGGAGGCGCGGATGGTGCGCAGGTAGTCGATTTGCTCGAGGTTGAGCGGGGTTGAGGTCAGGACTTCGGCCAGCCCGACGATGGAGTTGAGCGGGGTGCGGATCTCGTGGCTCATGGTGGCCAGAAATGCGCTCTTGGCCTGATCGGCGGCCCCGGCTTGAAGGGCCATCTGGTTGGCGTGGGCGATGGCCTTTTCCAGCTGGGCGTTGCTGGCTTCGAGTTCTTGCGAGCGAGCGGCGAGCAGGGTCACGTCGGCGGAGATGGTGCCGGTGCCGATGCGTTTCTCCTGCGCGTCGAAGATGGGAAACTTGCGAATGAGGAGGTGGATATCCTTGCCATCGGGCCGGGTGAAAGTGTCCTGCCGGGAGATTGACTCGCCCGCTGGCAGTTGCTGGGCGGTGCGTTCGTCCAGGTGCAGGTTCCGCGCGCGTTCGCTGTCGGTTTCCAGGCCGAGGATCTCGGTTTCGGTTTTGCCGATAATTGCTTCGATGGACGGCTGGCCGGTCAGCCGGGCAAAGGCACGGTTCGTGGCGATGACGCGGCAGTCGAGGTCCTTGATCAGGATGGCGTCATGGCTGTTTTCGACGATGGAAGCCAACGTACGGTTGGTGCGCTCGTCCGCGCGCTGAGCAGTTACGTCGTAATTCAGGCCGATGAACTTGGCGGTCTTACCGTCCTGGCTCTGGACGCGTTTGCCGTGGGCTTTAATGATGCGCTGCTGGCCATCGTGCCGGCGGATGCGAAACTCCGTTTCGTAGTGAGTGTCCGAAGCGACGGCCTGATCGAACAGATCGATGGTGGTTTGCAGATCGTCTGGATGGACGCGGGCGGACCAGTCGTCGAAGGAATGGTTGAAGGTGGCTTTGGCGACGCCGTAAAGATCGAACATCCGGTCGTCCCAGTTGAGGTGCTTGGCCTTCAGATCGTATTCCCAGATGCCGCAGTTGGCGGCGGCGGTGGCGATCAGAAAACGCTCATTGGCGGACTGAAGCTCTTGCTGGGCCTCCACGGCTTCGGTGACGTCGGCGATGAAGCCGTGCCAGATAATGGTCCCATCGGTCCGGCGTTCGGGGGTGGCGTAGGTTTCGACCCAGAGGATCGTGTCCGGTGCCGGGCAGGTGCGGTAGCGTTGCCGCCGGGGTTTAAGGTCGAGCGAGTTGTCCCGGATGGCCGTGCGGACGCGTTCGGTATCGTCCGGATGCACGCTGCGGAAGATTCCCTCGGAGTCTTGCATGACCTCTTCGGGGGCTGCGCCGAAGAGCTTGCGCGTGCCATCGCTGATGTAGTGAACCTTCACCTGGTCGGTGGACGGGACGTACTCGTACTCAAAGAGCAGCCCCGGGACGTGCATGCCAAATTCACGCCGTTGCCGTGCGGCCTGCCGGCGTCCGCGCAGCCAGACATACACCAGCCCGCCGATGAGAAGGGCCTCCAGCACCATCAGCGTGAGGACCGCGATTACGAGCAGGCGATTCTCGCGAAACCAGGAATCGGGCGGATTGAGCAGGATGGGCTGTTCCGAGAGGTGGCTGAGATCGAGGCCATAGCGTTCGAGCGCGCTGTAATCGAGGGTGGGCGCTGGCAGTTTGGCTCGGGCGACGGGGATCGTGGCCGCGGATGTACCGTCGAGGATTGACAGCGCCAGCCCAGCGGCCTGCGCGCCGTGCTGTTGTGAAGAAATCAAATAGCCGCCGACCACGCCGTGGTTCATGTAAAACTTCCACATGCCGTAGACGGGTGCGGTGGCGGCAGCGGTAATCTGCTCAGCGGCTTCCTCGTAATCGAGCCAGTTGCCGTGCGTGTCCTGGGTGAATACGCCCAGAAAGACGGCGTCGGTCTCCGGGTCGAGGTGGGCCAGACGCGATTTTAGAACGTCGAGGGAGACGTCCTGCCAGACTTCGAGATCGAGGTCCCACACAGCCTCGCCGATTTCTCTGCGTATGCGCTCGAGCGCGAGCAGTCCCGTCGGCGTCTGGTCGCTGACCACGACCAGCCGCTTGAGGTCAGGCTGCAGCCGCCGGATGAGGGTGTAGGTCTCCAGCAGAAAGGGGTCCTCGGTCACGCCGGTAACCTGGCTGAGGGCGGCGTGGATGGCCGGGTCGTAGTCGTTGATGCCGCAAAAAACGATCGGAACGCCCGGGAGCACAGCGTTCGCGTGCTGGTTGAGCCATTCGAGTGCGTGATTGTCGCAGGCGATGACGACATCGGTGCGACCGTGGCCGTAGCGCTCGCGAATGAGTTCGAGGAAGAGGTGGTTGACCGGTTCGAGCGGGAAGCGCTTGGTGTCGAAGTGGACGATATCGACGTCGCAATCCGTGCGCTGGCTAAAGGCTTCCAGAACACCCTGGGTCACCTCGTCGGTCCAGCTCAACCCGTTGTGGTAACTGTGCAGCAGCAGGACCTGTTTGAGTTCGGGCTGCGCCTGCTCAAGGCCCGGGTCTGTTGGGGCGTGTTCGCTCGAGTTCTCCGGAAGTGAGGCCCGGGCCAGCGCAGGCAGCAGCAGGACGCCGAGGAAACTGGCGACAGCTTTGATGAAACACCGGCGGAAACCGGTGTTTGGAGGGCCCAGGTGCATGCAATCCGAGAGCGGGCGACTGGAGCCTTGGTTGGCTCGCGAGGTTTTTCCGCTGATTATATACAATCCGAGGTTGCGCTGGAAACTTGAGCAACGGCGCGAAGCTAAGCCGAGATTTACGTAAAAACTGGCATCATCAGGTAAATGGGCGGTTGTTTTGATACAGCAGTGACCTTTGCGCGTGCGCGGGTAGGCGCATGTGATAAGTATTGATTGATGTGCGCTGTGCTTGCGGTTCCCACGGGGCGTGCCTTTTGGCTGCGACGTTTGCGACGGATCGGCGTTTTATTGACGCTTGTTTACGTTTGTTACGCGCTGCTGGGCTGCTCGCTTCAGCGGAAGTTTTTGTGGGTGGGGGCTCTCGGAGGGGCGAGCGACGGCGAGCCGCCGGTCGCCGCCGAACAGTGGTGGCACGCGATTGAGGAGAATGCGCAGGTGGAGGCCTGGTTTTTACCGCTACCGTCGAAGGAGCCAGCGGCGCCGCGCCCGACGGTCATCTTTTTCCACGGTAACGCCACGCTCATCGAGCAGTGCATGCCTCTCGTGCAGGCGTATCACGCGCAGGGTTTTAACGTGCTACTGCCGGAGTATCGGGGGTACGGTCGCTCCGGCGGAAACCCGTCAAAAGCGAACATCCGCCGGGATATGCGCGCGTTTCACGAACGGTTGCTGGCCGACCCGCGCGTGGACCCAGAAAAGATTGTACTGCACGGGCAGTCCGTGGGGGCGGCGGTTGCGCTGGACCTGGCCCGGGAAACGGAGCCGTTCGCCGTCATTCTGAATTCGCCGTTTCGCTCGATGGCGGCGATGCTCTGGAAGTTTGGCATCCCGCCGGTGTTTGTGGCCGATGCCTATGACAACGCGGCGGCGATTCAGGAGACCACGATGCCGGTGTTGATCACGCATGGGCAGCAGGACCGAACCATCCCCTTTGCCCATGGGCAGGCCTTGAGCGAGTCGCGGGCGGGCCTGCAGCTGTTTGGCTACGAAGGCGACCACAACGTGCAGACCATGGCCGAGTGGGCGCGCATCCGGGCGCGCGAGGCGGCGTTTTTGCGGGAACTGGGCCTTATCGAAGTCGAAGCCGAAGGCACGGATGGTGCTCGCTGATGTGCGTGATGATTTTTCCAAAGCGGTGGTTTCGACGCATGCTCGGGCCCAGCCTGGGTTTACTGGCTGTGCTCGTGCTGGGTGGCTGCAACTCCTCGAGTTCGGAGTCGCGGACGCTGCCAGGCTATTCTGAAACGGTGCCCGGGGTCGACTGGCTGGAAACCTCGCTGTACTTCGGGCTGGCCCGGGTCGACGAAAGTGGTGCGCCGCTGGACGAGTTGACCCTCAAGGAGTGGCAGGCGTTTTTGGATGAGGAGGTCTCGCCACGTTTCCCGGCGGGGCTGACCGTTTACGACGCCTACGGGCAATGGATGCGACAGGACAGCCGTGACGGGAAACCCAACCGCCTGATCAGCCGCGTGTTGGTGATCCTGCACCCCGATACCCCGGAGGCCAACGGCAATATCGAAGCCGTACGTAAGGCCTTTTTGTATCGCTACGGCCACGAGTCGGTCTTGCGCACCAGCCTGCCGGCGCGGGTCAGTTTCTGAGTGCGGCTGCCTCAGGAGGTGCTCGGAAGTTCCGCGTACTCCAGGCGCAGGGCCTTGAGCGAAAGCACCATGTCGATGACGAAGAGCACCGTGGCGGCGAGCAAAAAGAGGCAGGCGCCCACGAGCAAAATCGATTTGAGCTCCGGGGTGGAGCCCCCGGTAAAGCCTTCCAGCACGGTCAGAGCAACGATGGCCGCGCTGCAGATAAGTCCGTTCATCATGGAGATAACGCAGTTGCGCAGCAGGCAGCAGCGACGCAGCGTGATGTCCACCTCGCACCGGAGTGATTGGCTGGGTTCCTTCCGGTAGTCGGCCATCAGACTGCGCAGCCGCGCGGTGGTGTGCGTGTAGCGGTTGGTCATGCTCAGCAGCAGCAGGCCCACGCCGGAGATAAGGGTCACGGGCGTGAGGGCCGAAGTCAGAATATCGTTGAAGGGAAGTTGCATGTGTGGAGTCGAAGATTTTTTGGAGGGAGGCACGAGCACGAACCCTTATGGCAGCGCCCGCCTGTTTTCGCAGCGGCTTGGCTGCCCCAGACACGCGGCGTACGCATTGTTTGGATACGCAGGCCCGAGGCGAACCGCTTGAGACGGTGTGCGAATTGTCTTTGAGGCGGGGGCCAGGGGGCCTAGGGTAAGCACTTATGGCAGACAGACGTATTGTTCGAAACCCGGTAACCGGGGAGCCGACCGAGGTGCCCAACTGGCTCTTCATGCCGCGGGTGTACCTGTATGGCTTCATCGCGGTGGTGGTGCTGACCGGGGTGATCACGATCCCCTACACCATCCCGCAGGATTCGGTGGGTGTGGTCACGCGCTTTGGCAAGTATGTGAAGACCAGCGATCCGGGCCTGCAGTTTAAGCTGCCGTACGGGATCGACTCGCACGAGATTGTGCCGGTGCGCCGCCAGTTGAAAATGGAATTTGGCTTTGGCACGCCGGACGCCACCAACCCGTATCAGGTGTCCACCCCGGCCGAACGCGAGGAGGAAAAGTCGATGATCACCGGCGACCGCAATGCGGTGACGGTCGAGTGGGTCGTGCAGTACCGCGTCGACGACCCGGTGGCATACCTCTTTAAGGTGCGTAATCCGGACGATACCCTGCGGGACGTTTCGGAGTCGGTGATGCGCGAGGTGGTGGGCGATCGCCTGGTTGACGAGGTGCTCACCGTGGGTCGCCAGGACATCGAAAACGTAGTGCTTTTGAAGCTGGAAGCGGTGAACAGCCGCTACAGCCTGGGGCTCAAAATTGACCAGGTGCAGCTGAAAAACGTGACGCCGCCGCGCCCGGTGCAGGCGTCTTTCAACGAGGTGAATCAGGCCCAGCAGGAGCGCGAGCGCCTCATCAACGAAGCGCGCGGGCGCTACAACCGCGCCGTCCCGCGAGCCCGCGGCGAAGCCGACCGCCGTATCGCCGAAGCCGAGGGGCAGGCCACGCGCCGCATCAACGAGGCCGAGGGTGACGCCAAGCGCTTTAGCGATGTGTTTGTCGCGTACCAGAGCGCTGCCGAGGTCACGCGCCAGCGTCTGTTTCTCGAGACAATGGCTGAGGTGCTGCCAACCATCGAGCGGCGCATCCTGGTCGATCCGGACACCAACGGGGTGCTGCCCTTGATGCAGATCGGTGCACCGACTAGCCAGGAAGGAGGTCGCCGATGAAAGGTGCCATTCTCATCCTGGGCCTGGTTGGGCTCATTATCGCCGCCATCGTTTTGGGGGCTTCGTTGTACAGAGTGCACGAAACCGAGCAGGTCATCCTGACCGAGTTTGGCCGGCGCGTGGGCGATCCGGTCACGGAAGCGGGCCTGCAGTTGAAAGTGCCCTTTATTCAGACGGCGAACCGCCTGGAGAAACGCGCGCTGGAGTGGGACGGGCGCTCGACCGAGATGCCCACCCGCGACAAGCTTTTCATCATCGTCGATACCTTCGCGCGCTGGCGCATCGCCGACGCCAGTGTGTTTTTTGAGCGTTTACGCGATGAACGCAGCGCACGCTCGCGCCTGGACGATATTCTGGGTGGCGAAACGCGCAACGCCGTGGCCAGCCACAATCTCATTGAGATCATCCGCACGACGAAGGATCGCGAGCCGACCGAGAGCGGTGAGATCACCGAAATTTTGGGTGAGAGCGCCAAGTTGGAGCAGATCGAGTTCGGACGTCCGGCCATCGAGTTGCAGATTTACAACGCCGCGAAGCCGAAGCTGGCCGAGTTTGGCATCGAACTGTTGGACGTCCGCTTCAAGCGCATCAACTACAACCAGAGCGTCGAGAACAACATATTTGCCCGCATGATCTCTGAGCGGAAGCAAATTGCCGAGCGCTTTCGTTCCGAAGGGGAGGGCGAGGCGGCGCGCATCCTGGGCAACATGGAGCGTGAGGTGCGCTCCATTGAGTCCGAGGCCTACAAGCAGGTGCAGATCATCGAGGGCGAAGCCGATGCAAAGGCGACCAAAATTTACGCCGACGCCTACAATCGCTCGCCGGAGGCCGCGGAGTTTTACGGGTTTTTGAAGAGTCTGGAAACTTACCGCAGCGCGCTGGGCGGGCAAACCACGGCCGTGCTCTCGACCAACTCGCCCCTGCTGCGCTATCTGGAGACCTTTGAGATTGGCGGCGCCGACGCGGAAAACAACGAGTAAGCCGCAAGCCCAACATCAGCGTCGATGGACGTTTGGCTACGAGCGGATTGGTCGGGCTGAGAGGATTCGAACCTCCGACCCCTACACCCCCAGTGTAGTGCGCTAACCAGACTGCGCTACAGCCCGTTAATCCAATGGCCAACGCCACGTGTTTTCGCGCGGCGGGGTGTTGGCCCGGAATCTATAAGCAAACGCCGCGGCGGCGGGGCTGTCAAAGGCAATCTGGCGGGCTTTCAAGCGCTAGCGGGCTCGTGCTGCAGGCGCAGCTGGCCACAGGCGGCGTCGATATCGTGGCCTTTTTCGCGGCGCAGCGTGACCGAGACCCCGCGCTCCTTGAGAATACTCGCGAAGGTTTGCTGGCGCTTGAGCGAGGGCCGCTTCCACTCGAGCCCGTTAACGGTGTTATAGGGGATCAGGTTGACGTGCGCGTGCAGGTCGCGGGCGATTTCCGAGAGGGCTCGGGCCTGTTCGAGTGCGTCATTGATGTCCTCGATAAGAATGAACTCGAGTGTGAGCATCCGACCGTGCTTTTCGGCAAAGGCGCGGGCGGCGGGCAGGAGGGCCTCCAGCGGCCAGCGCTTGTTGACCGGCATGATTTGTTCGCGCACCTCGTTGGTGGCTCCGTGCAGCGAGAGCGCGAGGCGAAAGCCTATCGGCTCTTCGGCGAGTTGGTAGATTTTTGGCACGACCCCCGAGGTAGAGATGGTGATGCGGCGCGCGCCGAAGCGCAGCCCCCAGTCGGCATTCACAATGGTCAGTGCGCGCAACAGAGCGTTGTAATTGGCAAGCGGCTCGCCCATGCCCATGACGACGATGTTGTCGAAGGAGGCCAACTCGGCTTTGGCGCGGGGCGTGCGCGCGTCCTCCAGAGCGCAGACGGCGAGCAACTGCGCGACGATCTCACCGGCGGAGAGGTCGCGCTTCCAGCCGGCCAGGCCCGAGGCGCAAAACTTGCAGCCGTAAGCACAGCCGACCTGGGTGGAGATGCAAATGGTCTTGCGCGAACGCTCCTGGCCCACGCCATCCTGCGGGGCGCGGATGATGACGGTCTCGATCAGCGCGCCGTCGCGTAGTTGCAAGAGCAGCTTGTCGGTCACGTCGCTGGAGCGTTTGTTGAGGACCAGCTTCAGTGGCTCGAAGTCGAAGTGTTCGGCCAGGCAATGCCGCAGCGCCTCGGGCAGGTTGGTCATCGCGGCGGCGGTGGGGATGCGCTTTTTGTAGAGCCACTCCAGGATTTGTTTCGCACGGAAGGGTTTCTCGCCCCACTCGCCGAGTCGAGCCCCGAGGGTGTCGAGTGACTCTCCGGTGATGGGCGGCTTTTCCGGTGTGAATTTCATGGGTCAGTCAGGGACATAGCTGATGCGGCAATTTTTATCAACCGCCCGACAGTGCCCCTGCCGACGCGGGCGTTCATTATCTGTCCACAAAGTCTGCGCGCTAAAGAAGCGTTGCGGTGGGCGCCGCCCTTCATTCAGGATGCAAGTCGTTGCTTTAACCTCCCCCTGCTTACAATGCCCCGAAAGATCAACGTTGCGATCGCCGGACTGGGTTTCGGCGCAGAGTTTATCCCCATTTATCAAGCGCACCCGCAGGCAAATCTGGTGGCGGTTTGCCAGCGTGATCCGAAGAAGCTGAAGGCGATTCAGGAGGCCTTTGACATTCCGAAGGCCTTTACGAGTTATGCCGAGATGGTGCAGGACCCGGAGATCGAGGCCGTGCACATCAACACGCCCATTCCGGATCACGCCGAGCAGTCACTGGTGGCGCTCCGGGCGGGCAAGCACGTGGCCTGCACGGTGCCGATGGCCACCTCCATCGCCGATTGCCGCAAGATTGTGCAGCTGTGCGCCCGCACCGGTCTGAAGTACATGATGATGGAAACGGTGGTCTACTCCCGAGAGTACCTGTACATCGAGGATTTGTACCGGAAGGGGAAACTGGGCCGGCTGCAGTTTCTTCAGGCGAGCCACCAGCAGGACATGGATGGTTGGCCGGACTACTGGCCCGGGCTGCCGCCGATGTGGTACGCCACGCATTGTGTGGGCCCCCTGCTGGCGCTGGCCCGAGCCGAGGCCGAGTACGTCAGCTGCTTCGGCTCAGGCAGCATCCGCAAGGAACTGGTCAAGCACTATGGCTCCTCTTTCGCGGTGGAGACGGCGCACCTTAAGCTCAAGGACTCGGATCTCTCGGCGCGGATCATCCGCTCGCTTTTTGATACGGCGCGCCAGTACCGCGAGAGCATCGATGTCTACGGCTCGGAGCAATCCTTTGAGTGGACCCTGATCGAGGGCGAGCCGCACGTCGTCCACACCGCCAAGAAGCCCGAGCCGAGAATCCCGCGCAAGGTCACGGTGCCGGACTTTGCAACACGCCTGCCGAAGGCCATCCGCCCGTTTACCACGAAGGGTGTTTACGATCTGGGCAAGCAAACCCACCTGAGCTTCACGCAGGGGGCCGGCCACGGCGGCTCGCACCCGCACCTGGCCCATGAGTTTATTCGCGCGCTGATCGACGAGCGCGAGCCCTTTCCAAACGCCGTGCAATCAGCCAACTGGACCTGTGTGGGCCTGTGCGCGCACGAGTCGGCCCTGGGCGGTGGCAAGATCGTCAAGCTGCCGGCCTTTACCCAAACCAAAGCGTCATGAAAAAGTGGATACAATTGAGTTTATGTGCAGTGCTGTTCACGGGTGCGGACGACCTGTCTGCCGAGGAAGCCGCACCGGAAGGCGAGGCGGCAGCGGCCTTGGAGACGCGCACGCGCGTAATCTTCGAGGACGACTTCGAAACGGAGGCTTCCTACGAACCGGAAAAAATCCTTAATGCCACTTTCAAGCAGTACGTCGACCGTTCGCTCTACGACGGTTACCCGCTGAAAAAGTGGCGCCTGTGCTGGGACTATGTTTACGAGGGGCGCTGGACGCAGGCCTTTTACGTACGCCACCCCAACGAAGGCGTGATGATTCAGGGCGGGCGCTCCGCTTGTAACGACAACGATGGCGTGCCTTACCGGATTCTGGCCGACGTGGAAATCCCGGCTGAGGCGATTCAGTACACCATCACTTTTCGTCAGCTGAAAAAAGACAACGACCCCGTGCATTACCTGTTGGGCGCGGACGCCAACGGCGTGACGGAGATCGATTTCGGCTTTATGAATCAGTTGCCGCAGTCGGACGTGACCACGACCGACCTGTACACGCGCGGAATCCTCTTTGGCGACCACGTGCTTTACCGCGACAAGGTCCGGATGAACGAATGGGTCGACGTGAAGATCGAAGTCGACGTGGTCACCAAAATGGTGCGCTGGACGCTGGACGGGCAACTGATTGGCGAGGCCTGGGCGCAGACGCTGCCGCCGGGCGGCTACTTCGGCATGTACATGTGCTGGGAGCGCGACACACGTTTTGACGACTTCAAGATCGAGATCGTCGAGCCGGTGCCTTGAAGGGCAGCGTTCCCTGTTGAAGACGCGGAGGCGCTTACTTGTCCGCGGCGTCGCCGGTATGTTCTTCCTCGGCGGGCGGAGCGGACGAGGACTTTTCGCCGCCCGACTTTGAGTCTGAAGAGCCGCCGCCGGAGGCGGAGCCGTTCCTGAGGGCGCGGGCTTCCTCGTCGGCCAGAAAGGCTTCCAACTCCGGCAGGTGGAGGGTCTGGGTCGGGAAGGCAAAGTCGATACCCGCCGCGTTGAACTCGCGCAACAAGCCGGTATTGAAGGCGTCGGCGTGCTGCATGTAGTCCCAGTACTTGGGCGGGTGGTACCAGTAAATGACGAAGATATTGAGTGAGGCGGCTTTGAAGTCGTTGAAGTAGACGCGCGGCACCATGTCGCCCTCGTTGACTTCAGGCTGCTTGAGCAGGTCGAGGATGATTTTTTTGCCCTCTTCGATTTTCTCGGGAGTGGTGTCGTAGGTGACCGTCACGTTGAGGAGGCGTCGGATGAAAGGGCGCTTGGCGACGTTGTGGATCGCCTCGTTGGCAAGAATGCCGTTGGGCACGGTGACGAGGTGGCCGTCGAGGCGGCGGATGCGCGTGGAGCGCACGCCTACGGATTCGATGGTGCCGTCGTGGTCGCCAAAGATGATGCGGTCGCCCATGTCGAAGGGGCGATCCGTGAAGAGCATGACCGAGCCGAAGAAGTTCTTCAGCATGTCCTGCGCGGCGAAGGCCAGGGCCAAACCGCCGATGCCCAGACCGGCGATGATGCTGGTCAGGCTTTCGTCGCTGACGGCCTCGACCAGCTCCAGCAGGGCAAAAATGATGATCGCCGCCCGCAGGCTGGAGCGGATCAACGGCACGAGCATCTTGCCAAAGCCCGACTCGGAGTCCTCAGCGCGGCGTCGCAGCAGCTCTACCGGGATGTCGACGAAACGGAAGGCCATCAGCGCGATGGCGATGACCAGCAAAATCTCGACGATCAGGAAGTAAAACGACTCGACCGTCGGGGTCATCTCAATAAAGAGCGCCCCGATGCGCAAACCGATCACCAGACCCAGCAAGACGAGGCTCTGGCTGAGCGCCTTGAGCAGCATCTGGCGCACGGAGCGGTCGCACAGGTCGCCCTTGCCGGCGAGCTTGCTCAGGAGCAGGCCGACGATTTTGGCCAGCAGCATGCCAACGAAGATACAGCCGAAGAGCGCGCCAAACTGCCAGATGTCGTTGCGCTCGGTGACGACTTCGACCAGTTCGCTGCCCAGGTCGGACGCCTTTTGTTTCAGGTTCGGGCCGTCGGTGGTGGCGTCTTCGGAGGTTTGATCACCGGTGCTATCCGGGCTGGACGTTTCGCTTTGCTGCGCTGGCGAAGGCAAAAACTGCGCCTGCAACGGCAGCGAAAGGCCGGCAGCGATGATAAACAGGACAAAAAAGACAGCCAGGGTGTGCAGCGGCTTCATGGCGATCGCTCAGCGTGGGCGGTTGTACTCAGGCAAAGAAGGCTTCGACGGCTTCGAGGATGTCGGGGACAAAGGCGAGCTTGCCCTTGCCCTCGTAGCCGCAGGCGAGCATGCCCTCGGCGGGCTCGACAAAACGCACGCCAAGCGCCTGCAGGGTTTGGAGGTTTTGCTGGGTGGCCGGGTGCGCGAGCATCTTTCCGTTCATGGCGGGGGCGACCATCACCGGGGCGGGCGTGGCCAGGTAGATAGAGGTGAGCAGGTCCGGGGCCAGCCCCTGGGCGAAGCAGGCCAGGATGTGCGCGGTGGCCGGGGCAACGAGGACGAGGTCGGCGTTGTCGGCCAGCTCGATGTGGCCGGGCTGCCAGCCCTCGTGCTCCTTCCAGAGATCCCAGGCGACCGGGTTTTTCGAAAGCACCTGCAGGGTCAGCGGCGTGATGAACTCGGTGGCTTCGCGCGTCATGACGACATGGACCGTGGCCCCGCGCTTGCCGAGTTCGGACGTGATGTCGGCTGCCTTGTAGGCGGCGATGGAGCCGGTTACGCCCAGGAGAATGCGTTTGCCATCGAGACTCATGAATCACCCATTAACCACAAAGAACACAAAGTGGACAAGGAGGGAGTTTGCCCCGGCAGCCGCGGGAACTTTGGCAGCGTAGCCGCACAAAAACTCAAGACGCAGAACCAGGTTTTGGATCTGGTGCCAGTAAGTTGGTACCCTGCGCTTCTTTGAATCGAGCGCGAATTCCTGGGTGGGTGAGCACTCGGTACTGCCAGAAACAAATCAGCCAAAGCCCGGCTCCAATAAGAGCGAGCTGCCACAAATGCAGATCGGCTACCTTTTGGCCAAAGATATGCAATTGCGGTTCGTCAACTCCCAGCAGGGCAATTCCGATCACAACAAGGGCTGTGACCAATCCAAACCAAAGAAAGACGAGCGCCCACATGCGGCAGCGGGAGCTGAAATTAAGAAGGCCTTCACCGATCAGGATGTTTAAAACGCCCAAGTTGATGCTGAGATGACCGAAAAATAACGAAATGAAAAAATCCGCCACACACAGCCAGCCCACTACTAGAAACACATACGCGACAATCTTGAGCGAGCGCAGAGGGACCTTTTCCTGAGAGAACATGGTTGATGAGCTTTTGATAGTGCTTGTCCTAAATATCAATCGCAGGCGAGTTTGGATACGTCTATGGGTATTATTTCAGAGCTGCTAATAAGCGCAGACATCACAAAAGGAAGCGTTCACCAGTAGGGGCGTATCAGGAGCCATTCAGAAGGTCCTGGAAATCACATAATCTGCTTTGCGCCTGGTGTGCTTCTCTGCGGCAAAACAATTCTCAGGTTTCATGCTTCCAGTGTGGTTTAGCTATTCTACATGGGTTGTCTTTCTGTTCAGCGCGCGCGGTTCCAGGCCGAGACGAGGGCTTTCAATCCGGCCTGCTCGATGGACGGATCGCGACCGGCTCCCCAGACTTTCCGGCCATCGCTGAGGCGTTCGATCTGGATGTAGGCCGCGCTGTCGACGGCCGAGCCCTGGCCGATGGCGTGGCTACGGTAGTCGGTCAGCTTAAAGTCTTTCAGGCCAAAATTTTCGAGCGCGTGGACGAAGGCGTTGATCGGTCCGTTGCCGGTGCCTTCGATCGTCGCCTCGGTACCGTTGTGGCGGATCTGCGCGCGGCAGGCGGTGACCTTGTCGGGCGGGTGGCCGACTTCGAGCTGGTGGTCGATCAGGGCTAGGGGCTCCGCACGGTTGACGAAGTCCTCCTGGAAGAAGGTCAACACCTCGGCGGAGGTGAGTTCGCGGCTCTGGGCGTCGGCAAAATTCCAGACGTCCGCGCCGACCTCCGGTGCCATCGTTTTCGGCAGGTCCCAACCGTAATCGCGTTCGAGCACGTAGGCGACGCCCCCCTTGCCACTTTGGGAGTTGATGCGAACGATCGCCTCGTAAGTGCGCCCGAGGTCGCACGGATCGATCGTCAGGTAGGGAACTTCCCAGAGCCCACCTCCCTCGCCCGAGCCGTCCGCATTACCAGCGCCGGAACCAAGGCCCGAGCCGTTGGCCTTCGCCCGGTCCATTCCTTTTTTGATGGCGTCCTGATGCGAGCCCGAGAAGGCCGTGAAGACGAGCTCACCCGAATAGGGCCAGCGTGCGTGGACATCCATCCGCGTCGTGCGTTCATAAATCTCGCGAATGCGATCGAGGTTTTGGAAGTTTAGGCCAGGGTCGATGCCCTGGCTGAAAAAGTTCAAGGCGACGATCACGATGTCGAGGTTGCCGGTGCGCTCGCCGTTGCCAAAGAGGGTGCCCTCGACGCGGTCGGCGCCAGCGAGCAAGCCCAGCTCCGTCGCCGCGATACCGGTGCCGCGGTCGTTGTGCGTGTGCAGGGAGATGATGGCCTGCGCGCGCCGGGAGAGGTGGCGGCAGAACCACTCGATCTGATCGGCGTGCACGTTGGGCGTGTGGTACTCAACGGTGGCCGGCAGATTCAAAATGATGCGATCGTCGGCGGGGGATTCCGGATTGGCGGGCGCGGCAGCGTCGTTGAACCAGGCGTCCATAACTGCCTCGCAGACCTGCAGGGCAAACTCCGGCTCGGTGTCGGAAAAGCTCTCGGGCGAATATTGAAAGCGCACGCGGGTGTTCGGGACCGTGGGCACCAGCTCGCGGACCAGCTGGGTGCCGTCGGTGGCGATCTTTTGAATATCCGCACGACTGGCACCGCCAAAGGTGACCACGCGCTGCAGTGCGCTGGTCGAGTTGTAGAGGTGAACAATGGCCGTGTGCGCACCCTCGATGGCCTCAAAGCTGCGGCGGATGAGGTGCTCGCGCGCCTGGGTAAGGATCTGCACGTGCACGTCGGGCGGGATGCGGCCCTCCTCAATCAGGCGTCGGCAGAAGCGAAATTCTGTCTCGCTGGCCGAGGGGAAGCCGATCTCGATTTCCTTGAAGCCGATGGCCACGAGCAGGTCGAACAGCTCGAGCTTTTCGTCGACGGTCATGGGAATGGGCAGCGCCTGGTTACCGTCGCGCAGATCGACGCTGCACCAGTAGGGCGCTTGCTGGAGCGTGCGGTTGGGCCATTGCCGGTCGGGTAAATTGACCACCGGGCGCGGGCGGTATTTTTTCAATAATTGGGCGTTCATGGGCTAAGGGCGTCGCGGAGACGCTGCTCAAATTGTGATCAACAGCTTGCCAGAACGAAGCGAAATTTCCCACGTTGGTGAGCGGGCAAGCCAAGTGGAGTCGCCTTGTGGGCGGCATTCGAAAATCCGGGCACAGTGGGCCATGGATGCATCGGGAGGCGTATTGTTTTGAGGGCCGCGCCCGGCCACACCGCATCTTTCCACTCCCCTAGGGGAGCAGCTTTTCCAGCAAGCCCAGAAGCAGGCTGCTCAAACAGTCGGTGTACAACATTATTTAAAACATAAACGCTCTTGGCTTCCGCGAGTCAAGTGCGGACCTTGAAGCCTTACCAACGGTTGACGTATCGGTGCGGCGAGCGAAAGCTCAAGCATGGGCACGATTTGGCGCGTCTCGAGTTACCTCTTCAAATACCGCTGGCTGTTTGCCCTGACCCTGCTTCTGGCCGCGCTCTCCACGGCATTTGCGATCCTGGTCCCGCTGAGCGTGAAGTGGATACTCGAAGGTGTCGAGGCGGCCAGCGGACTGAACAGCTTGCTGGCGGGCGTCGGCCTGCTGGTCGGACTGTACGCCGCCAGCCAGCTTTTTGACGGGCTGCGCATCCGCGTGAACAACACCTTGGAGCAGCGCGTGTTGATGGACATGCGCTCGGACCTGCACGCCAAGCTGCTGCGCCTGCCCATCTCCTTTTACGATGCGCGCAAGAGCGGCGAGATTTCCTCCCGCGTGATCGACGACGTCAACAACGTAGAGCGCGCTTTGCTTGACGGCACGGAGCAAGGCTCGCGGGCGCTGCTGATGCTGGTGGGCGTGACCGGTGTTCTGTTTTGGCAGGCACCCATGCTGGCGGCCATCGTGTTTTTGCCCGTGCCGCTGCTGCTGATCTACGGGGTGATTTATTCGAAAGGCTCGCGGCGCGTTTGGAAAAAAGTGCGCGAAGCCTCGGGGGACTTGAACAGCCTGCTCGTCGAGGATATCCAGGCCAACCGGCTCATCCAGACCTTTGCCCTGCAGGACCGCGAATCGCGGCGTTTCCGAGAGCGCGCGAACCTGCTGAAGGAGCGCACCCTCAAGGGCATGTACCGGTGGTCGGTCTACAGTCCGGGTACAACCTTCATCACCAACCTGGGCATGGTGGCAGTGATCGGGCTAGGCGGCTGGATGATTCTGGACGGCAACAGCGATTTTGGGTTTCCGGAGCTGTTTGCATTCTTTTTTCTGGCTACCATGCTGTATCAGCCCATCGGGATGCTGCATGGCCTCAATCACCTGATCGGCCAGGGCAAAGCCTCCGGCGAGCGCGTCTTTGAAATTCTCGACGCCACGGAAACGGTGGTCGACCCGCCCAGCCCGAAACCCATCCCCGCCGGGCCGCTGGGCGTGGAATTTCGTGACGCCGCCTTTGCCTATCCGGGCCGGCCTGAGGTTTTGGAAAACTTCAACTTGCACCTGCAGCCGGGCAGGGTCACGGCCTTAGTCGGTCACACCGGAGCCGGCAAGAGCACCGTCGCGAATCTGGCTATGCGCGCTTACGACGCCACGGGCGGGCAGGTCCTGCTCAACGGCCTCGATATTCGCGAGGTGTCGCTGGCAGACCTGCATGACGCGGTTGGGCACGTGGCTCAGGACCCCTTTCTCTTCGAGGGGAGCGTCGAGGATAACCTGCGCTTGGCCCGCGAGGACGCCACCGAGGCACAGCTGCGAATCGCTCTGGAAAGTGCCTGTGCGCTGGACTTTGTTGACCGCCTGCCTGAGGGCCTGCACACCAACATCGGCGAAAAGGGCATCCGCCTGTCCCAGGGAGAAAAGCAGCGTCTGACCATCGCGCGGGTCCTGCTGAAAAATCCGCCCATGGTTATCTTGGACGAAGCCACTGCAAGCGTGGACACCATCACCGAGCGCCAGATTCAGGCCGCACTGGAAAACCTGATGCGCGAGCGCACGGTGCTGGTCATCGCCCACCGTTTGTCCACCGTTCGTAAAGCCGACTGCATTGTCGTGCTCGAGCGTGGGCAAATCCTTGAGCAAGGTACGCACGCGGAGCTGATCGCCAACAACGGGCGCTACGCGCAACTCTGGCGCCATCAGGGCGACGAGTCGCTGGAGGCGACCCTGGCCACGGCTTTGGGCTAGTCGGTGCCGACCGCCATCGGTGCACGGGTGGTCCCTGTTCTGGTGACCGGTACGCGCAGGATGAAGGTGGTGCCTTCGTGTTCAGAGGAGGTGAAGGTCAGCGAGCCGTCCAGGTATTGCTCGGCGTAGAGCTTGGCGCTCCAGCAGCCCAGGCCTCGATAACGGCCTTTGGTCGAATGGTAACGCTGGAAAATGTTGAGCATATCGTCAGTCGCAATGCGCTCGGGATTGTTGACGCGCAGCTCCACCCATTGGTCTTCGTAGCCGTAGGTGACGCGAATCTCGGCAGCGTTCTCGCTGGCTTCGATGGCGTTTTTTATCAGGTTGATGAGGATGCGACGTAAAATGACCAGGTCACTCCGCGTGATGACTGGGGTAATGCTCGGCGTAAGGTTGAGTACCTTCGTCGTGGCCTCGGGGTAGGCGGCTACAGTGGCCAGGGCGTCGCTGGCGATCCGGCCCATGTCGACGGTTTCCTGATTGGCCGAAAATTCGGGCCGCTCGATGTGTGAGAGCATCTGCTGGGTCGCGATTTCCTCCTCCAGCAGGATGGCCTGCCGCTGAATGAAGTACTTCAGTTCGGATGGATCGGATTCGTAGACCTGGGTCAGGTGGTCGACGTTGCGCAGAACGCTGACGATGTTTTTCAGGTCGTGGAAAAAGATGTGTTCGAGCTCGTGACGGCGGTACTCGGCACTGACGTCCTGAACAACCACGACCACGTACCTGGCACCCTGAGCCGTGAACGCGCGTGTGGTGATCCGCAGCGGGGCATCGCGCTTAGAGTCCAGGGCGCAAAAGCGCATGGTCGCACGGCCTGTATCCGCCTCCAGAGCTGCGAGGATGGAGGTTTTCAACTCGCAGCTGTTGCAGTGCGCGTCATTGCCACAGCCAAAGCTGGACAGGTCTGCAAAGCGGCACCCCAGCAAGTCGCCCGGCTGTAGCGGCGCCAACTCGTTAAGCATGGGCAGCCCGCGTTCGGTGAGCAGGTTGTGATTGGCCGCCACCACGTTCATGTCAGCGTCCAGGATAAACGTCGCCAGCATGTTCTCGCCCAGGGCGACCTGTACTTCGGGGTGGCCCAGCAGGGCTTCGGCACCTTGATTAAAAATTTCCGGGGTCTGCTTATCGAGGTCGCGCATCAAGAAAACGAACGGTGCCGGTGATTGAGAACGGAAGGATTCCGTATCCTACATCGGATATCTGTATTTGGAGCTTAACACGGTAGTGACGTGTGTCCGTATCTCCCGATCCAGCTGACATGCAACGCACTTGCGGGCTCTTCACGCATTTTTTCCACAACAAAGAACGCGGGAGGCAGGCAGGATTCAGACTTTTTCACACGCACGGCCCGGAACCCATCGGTGGCGTTTCCTGTCGAGTGAGTTCGTCTGCTCAAAAGCTTTTGCCTTGGGCCCGTCCGTTTTGGCCAGACAGGTGATATCTTTACATGTGCGCGGTTTTCCCTCCGCCTGCCGCGCTTGTCTTCCCACCACGAATTCAGTAGAATCTGATTATGTTCAGGATCATCACCATCGGTCTGGTCATGCTGTCAGGCATCTGCCTGCAGGGTGCGTTGGTGGATGAGGTAGAAACCTTGCCCGAGACGCCGCCCGCACTGGCACCGGTTACGACTCCGGAAGCGGCCAGCCCAAATTTATCCAGCGCATGGCTCTCGCTGACCAGTCCCGATGGCGAGGTCATCCAGGCGCGGATCCATGATTATTCGCCGAAGAACCAAAGCGTTCGTTTGTTTCTTCAGAACAATCCGAGGAACCTCGTCACCGCTTCGCTCGCTCATTTTTCCGAGGGCTCGCGCCAGATCATTCGCGACTGGCACAACCGGCGCATCATCCAGCGGGAACTGCGCTTTAACCGCGACCGGGAAGCCGGCAAGCGCCGCGATCTGCTCTTTGTCACGTACCCGTTTTCCCTGCGCAACAACACGTTTCACACCATGCGCGACATCGAGGTGCGTTACGTGGTCGATACCGAACTGCACTCGGTCGAGCAGTACCGTCTCGTCGGACCTTACGAACGCGAGCGCCAGATGGGTATCTTCTTCATCCCGGAATTAAAGGATGGCGGGCGCTGGGAGCAGCGAACCGAGGCAGTCGTTCTGCGCGAGTACTTGTTTGAGCGGGTGAAAACCCGCTACGTGGATGGTTTCCCGGTTTCCGAAATCGACCAGAAATCACGCCGGGAGCGCATTCGCGGAAAATGGTTCGGCATCTATTATCGTGGCGAGCTGCTCCAAGAGTATTCCGACCCGGACGCCTTTGCCCCCATCGGTCGGGAGCTGGCGGCGGAAATCGAAGCAGCGCCGGTCGAAGGCGCGCTGTCGGCCAGAGGTAGCGGACCCTTTTAGGACGAGTTCGTAAGAAAGGCGCAGTGGGCCCCGGGGAGTGCTACGTGCCGTTGCTTTCGATGGTTGCGGGAGGCCTAGGCACGTTGTGGCGTTCGGATGCGCGTCTGCACCCACGCGGTGATGTGCTGCAGCACGTCCTCGGTCAACGGGTCGTAGAGCAAGAGGTGGCAGGCTTCGGGCCAGCAGCGAAACTCACGTTGCGGCGTGCCCCAGCTTTCGAAAAAACGGCGGCTGTCCACCTCGTTGATGAAGAGGTCGCGTCCCGCGCACAGTTGCAGCAGCGGAATCTGTAGCTGCTGGGCGGCGGCAGGCGTGGCCTCCACCAGTTTCCACACGTTGCCCAGAAAGCGTAGCGAGAAGCGCTGAAGCCGGTGCGGCGCATTTTCCATGCGCTTGCGGTGGTCCTCTTGGCGACAGACGGGTTCGATCTGCTGCTCCGAATTTTTGCGCTTGCGGGTGAACATGCCCGGACGGAGCCGCAACCTGGGAAACAGATCGATCAGCAACTGGGTCAGCCGCAACTGCCGCGGGTTGAGATTGAGCTTCACGTAGGGCACCGGGGCCAGCAGCAGGATGCCGTTGGCCTGAGCCAGCACGCTTTGCGGCTGAGCGGCGGTCACCGTCAGGACGGAGGCCCCCAGGCTTTCGCCAACCAGAAGCAGCGGGGTTTCCGGACCGCATGCGTGCACGTGCCGGGTGAACGCTTCCACATCGTCCAGCCACTGCTGCACCGAATTGAAATGACCACGCAGCCGCCGGATTGGGTCGCAGCCCTGTCCCCGCAGGTTGAGCGCCCAGGTTTCGCCTCCTAGCGTAGCCAGGCGTTGGGCGAGCGGCTCAAAGTCACCGCCCCAGCCACCGAGTCCGTGGATGGCGACGACTCGGAATTGCGTTGGTTCGCCTGAGGGCGGCCGCCAGCGCATTAATGGGAACCGGCGCTCATCTGGCGCAGTCCAAAGTTCGGTCGTTGCGGAAAGAGGCTCGGGCACGCGATTGGATGAACAAAGGGCCTTTGCACCGCAGGGGCAAGCGTGCGCTTGGCTTTGCCAGGGAGCCGATTTCGCGTTTCCGGATGCGATTCAGGGACTACGGAAGCCCGCCTTTTGTCTCTTTCTAGTGATAAATTTACAAGTTATTGACCCTTAATTGATAGGGGAATCCCGTACATAGGCCCTTATCTTGGTGAAAAGGCTCAGGTTTGCTTGCTGAGAAGCGACAATACGTTAAGATTACCAATGCTGCAGGAGTGGCTCTGGTATGCATCTGTCAGAAACCCCACGACAGTTTTTCCGCCCCGAGACGAACCCCCGCGGCTTCTGTCCGACCTCCCTTGGGTCGCTTAGATGAGGCAGTCGTTGCAACCCACCCCTAAAAACCCGTGAAAGAACAACGTGATACCCGCCAGCGTAAGGCGATCAAATTTGCCTTTGCCCATGGCAACCGTCCGCTCAGCCCGAAAGAAGTTTTGGAGCTTGCGAGCGCCCAGGTGCCCAACCTCGGCATCGCCACCGTTTACCGCAACATCAAGGGCATGGTCGAACAGGGAGAACTCGAAGTTGTCGAGCTTCCTGGCCAGGCCCCGCGTTACTGCCTGCCCAACGGCAACAAGCAGGCGCCGCTGATTGTTTGCGAGCGCACCGACCGTGTGTTCCAACTCAAGGATCAGGACGTGAGCGTTCAACTGCCGGATCTGCCCGAAGGCTTCAAGCTCAAGCGCGCCGAAATTTTCCTCTACGGCGAATTTGCAGAAGAAACCGCCGAGGCTCCGCGCCCCGAGCCGGCTCATCCGCGTAACGGCAACGGGTTTCACCCGACGCCCGCCTTCATGCGCAGCTAAAGACCGGGCCCGTTTTTGCCCTGACTTTCTGAAAAACTCCGGCGGTCTACAGCCCGTCGGAGTTTTTTTATGGCCGGGTGTTTCAGCTGCCGTGCGGCACGCGCTGCGTGGAGGCCGCGCGCCTGAGCTGCGTTACCAGCCAGCCCAGGATGAAGCACCCCGCGAGCACCAGCACGACGCAGGCGCCGGTGGGAAAATCCCAGACCACCGACAGGCCGAGCCCGCCCATGGAGCCGGCGATGGAAAAGCTCGCGGCGAGCACCAGCACCCTGGCCAGCGAGCGCCCAAAGAGGCTGGCTGTTGCGGCGGGTATGATGAGCAGGGCGGTGGTCAGCAGTGCGCCCATCAGTTTCAGCGCGGAGACCACGCTGGCCGCCGTCAGCAGGAGAATGAGCGCGCGCATCAGGCCCGGACGGGCACCGATCAACGCGCAGTAGCCGGGGTCGACGGTCGAAAGCTCCAGTTCCTTGTAAAATATGGCGATGGCCAACAAGACGAACAGCGTGATGGCGCCGATCAGCCAAAGGTCCGCCGGCGCGACGGCCAGGATGTTGCCAAACAAAATACCGGTAAAGTCGGCAAACGAGTCGACGATGGCCATCAGGAAGACACCCAGCGCAAACATGCCCGAGAGCATCACCCCGATGGCGGTGTCCTCGCGCAGGTCTCCCCGCGAAGCCAGCACGTTGACGCCGACCGCCGTCAGCAGGGCGGCCACAAACGCGCCCAGGTACAGGCTGAAATTCAGGGCGTAGGCCAAGACGACGCCGGGCAAAATAGTGTGGGTGAGGGCGCCGCCCATAAAGGCCATCCGTCGCAGGACCACAAACGAGCCCACCACCGCACTGCCTACGCCCGCCAGTATCAACGCCAGCGTGGCCCGCTGCAGGAAGGGTTCCGCAAACAATTCCAGCATGCTAACGAATCTGCTGAACGCTCGCGGGGTTGTTGACATGATGATGGCCGTGGCAGGGATCGGGCGCGCCCGGCGGCGTCTGCACAAGGCGTCCCTCGGCCAGATAGACGGCGTGGTCGAAGTCGGCTTCGGCTCGACCGAGATCGTGGGTAGCGATGACAACGGTGCGTCCTTCCTGCCGCAGGCGTTCGAGACACTGGTCAACCATACGGCGCGTCTGGACATCGACGGCGTTCAGCGGCTCGTCCAAAAGCAGCAGCGCGGCGTTTTGCACCAGGGTGCGCGCCAGCAAAACACGCTGCTGCTGGCCTCCGGAGAGCTCGCCCACCTGCCGGTGGCGCAAGGCGAAAAGGCCGAGCTGGTTTAACGCCTCGTGGGTGCGCGCGCGGTCCTCGGCTCCGGGTCGATGCAACCAGCCATGGCGTCCGTAGGCACCGGACAACACCAGGCGCTCGACGTTGATCGGAAAGCGCCAGTCGATCTCCGAGCGCTGGGCCAGGTAAGCCGTCCACAGGGGTCGCGTTCCCGGTGGCTGGCCGAAGACCTCCAGCTTGCCTGAACCAATCGGCAACACGCCGGCCAGCGCCTTGAGCAGCGTGCTCTTACCCGCGCCGTTCGGCCCCACCAGCGCGATGCAGCCGCCCTGGTCGAAAGCGAGGGTCACCTCATGCAGTGCGCGGCTGGGTTGGCGGGGGTAGGCGACGCACAGCTGTTCCGCTCGAAAGGCGTGCACCCCGCCCGGTGGGGAGGGGTTATGCCGGGCCACATAGGGCAGCCAGCCAAGCTGCGGGGGATTACTTGAGGGCGTCGACAATCGTGCGGGTGTTATGGCGCATCATGCCCACGTAGGTGTCGCCCGGAGTGCCGGGCCGGCTGAGGGCACCGGTGATGAGCCGCGGCGGTTCGGGCAGATCGGCCTCGCGGGCCACCTGCTCGGCCAGTTCCGTGTTCATGATGTTTTCCGCAAAGACGGCCTGAATCTGCTGCGCCTGAATACGCTTGAGCAGCCGTGTCATGGCCAGGGCGGAAGGTCCCGTCTCGGTCGTGCTGAGGGAACCGAGCAGACTACCGGACAAGGCGAAGCCGTAGCGATGGGCAAAGTAGCGCATGTTTTCGTGCTGTGTCAGCAGGCGGCGGTTTGCGTCCGGGATCGTTTGGCAGGTGCGGAACATCCACTGCTCGAGCTCGGTAAGCTCGGCGAGGTAGCGGTTTTGTCCGGCTTCAAAAGCTTCGGTTTTCGATTCGTCGGCGAAAATGAGGGCATCGGTCAGCGCCACCACCATTTGGCGCGTCAGGGAGACATCCATCCAGACGTGGGGATCGATGCCGCTGTGCGTGTCGTGCGTATGTGCGACGAGCCCGGTGCCTTCGCTAGGGCCGCAGTCGGCGCAGGCTGCCTTGGCTGGAGCGTCGACAAGGACGGAAACTGCCGCGCGGGGCGTATCGTCGCGAGCCACGGTGATGGCGGCGGCTTGCGGGAGCAGGTCCGCGTATTTGGGGGCACAGCACGCGGGCAGATCACCGGCGACCGCCATGCCGGGGCGAGCGATCCAGTCATCGGAGGAACCCGCGCGGGTGAGCATGGGAAGGCCTTCGCTCAGCTCGACGAATGACGCCTCGCTACCGGCACCTTTGTAAGCGCGCGCCAGCCAGGGCTCCAAGCCGCTGCCGATAGAGAGCACCAGATCCGCTTTGGCGAGCGCGTGAATTTGGCTGGGTCTTAACTCGATGTGGTGCGGGCTGGCGTCCGGCCCGATCAACACGGTCAGGTTGACGTGTTCACCTGCCACTTGTTGGACCCAGTCCCCGACGAGGCTGTTGGACGCAACTACCGAAAGACGATCGCCCGATCGGGCTAACCCGGCGTCCGATTGTGCACCGCGACCATCGAACAGAAAGCCCGCGATGAGCGCCGCGATCGCAACGACACCCAACGCGATTACGAGCTTGTTTTGCATCTAAAAATGGTTGTTTGGGGGACCCGATGACGCAAATCAAAACGCAACTGTATTGCAGCAAGGCCGCAGCGCAGAGGGGACTTGTCTGATGTGCTAGGGCTTCCCCCGAGTGTGAAGTTTACGTAACGCGCCGAATAGGTCTTGTCCGCATGGATGCTTACATGTGTAATCACCCAAGACGCGCTGCTGCTCCTCTGAATCCTGAACAACCAAGTACACCCTCATACATGCGTCTAACATCCATTCTTACGATCACCACCGCCGGACTTTTGTGTGCCGGCTCCCTCCACGGACAAATTGTCGCCACCTTTGAAGAAGGCGTCGATCTCGCGGACTTCTCCAGCAACGCGGCTGCACCGACCAGCGTCGCCTTTGAGGCGGGCGTGAATCGCGTCATCGGTACCGTCACCGCTAGCGGTGGCGCGGACGTGCGCGATTACTTCACCTTCGACGTGGGCCCGGGCCAGTTTCTGACCGATATCCGCGTGGTTAGCTACGAAACCTTCTCGGGTGGCTCGTCCACGCCGGACCCGGTCGCCAACACGGCCTTTGCCCACATTGACGAGGGCACGACCAGCGTGGTTCCCGCTGGCGGCACCATCAATGATTTCATCGGCGGTGCGCACATCAACAACACGGCCACGCCCGCTACCATCAATTTTCTGGAGACCCTCGCCGGCGCTCCTCAGGGTGGCACGGGCTTCACGGCTCCGCTGGGGGAAGGTGCCTACACCTTCAACATCCAGCAGACCGGTCCTCAGCTGTCCGCTTACACGCTGGACTTCACCATCTCGGACGTTCCGGAGCCCAGTACCTACGCCGCCATCTTTGGCGTCGTCGCTCTGGCCGGTGTCGTGGTACGTCGCCGCCTGCGTGCACGCAAGGCTGCCTAGTCACATACGTTTGCCTGTCAGGTAATCGCCGACAGCCAGTACGGCTTTCAAGCGCACGTCCTCAGCAGGGGGCGTGCGCTTTTTTTGGCGATGGAAGCGTCAGGCAAGGCGTGGCCTGTTTGAGCAACACGCGCCCTTAGCAGCCACTCAAGAATGGTGCGTCTGGCTACCTTGCCCGTTAGCCCGCTTTTTCGACCGCGGAGTAGTGGGCCGTGGTCTCGTTGGAATTCATGTGGCGATTCAGGGCAGTACGTCCTCCGGAATGCGCGTCTCCAAGGGCTCCCAGGTTCGCGATCAGATCGAAAAGAAAGCCTTCCTTCGTTTCCTTCAGACCGAGCGCCTTCTTGGTGGCTTCGACTTCCACCTCGTAGTACATTTCGGTGGTTTTCTGGGTGACCTTGGCACCGCGAATGGCTTTGCCGCCCTGGGCCAGGACCTGAGCGCCATCCTTGCCGTTGGCGGCCGGGGCCACGAAAAATTGCGCAGGCCGCCCCGAGCCTTCATCGGCCACGAAGAGTTCGATCATCGAGGGCTGACGCCAGAGCGCGCCTTCGTCACGGCGGATGTCGGAGTCGTGCACCTTCAGCTTGAGGGAGAGCTTCTTCGCGTCGTGCGAAAGCGTGCCTTCGACGGCGGTGAAGCCCCCCAGTTCCATCTGGAAGCTGCCTTTGCTGCCCGGAATGCGTGAGCGGGCGATGAGATTGGTTCCGACGGCGAGGACGTTTTCGCTGGAAGAGACGAGATCCACAAAGCTCTTTTCGGGTGCCTCTGCGTCGTTGACGAGGATGACCGTTTCGGTGGCTTTTTTGCCGGGCTCGATTTTCAGGCTGAAGACGCGTTTGCCCTTCACGCGGATCGCATCGGAGCGCGGCTCGACCGAAAGCTTGAAACGTGCCGCGGTTTTGGCCGGGTTTTCAACCTGCAGCTTCAACTCGGTGGTTTCGCCTTTGGCTAGGGCGAACTCGCTGGCGGGTTCGAGGCGGGCGATGGCGCGGTCGCCGGTGCCAACGTAGGCACGGCCCGTGTTTTTGATGGTGGGCTCGAATTCCTCGAGGAAGCCATCCTTTTGGTGGGCGGCGATCAGGTCGTCGCACATGGCCCAAATCTTGTCGAGGGGCAGAGAGGCGGCGGTGTGCGGGTCCAGCATGACCGCGTGATAGACGTGCTCGCGCTTGCCGGTGAGGGCCGCCTGAACCGTTAGACGCTGCACATTGATGTTGGACTCGCAGATGCCTGAGAGTTGCGGGGGCAACTCGCCAACGGTGACCGGCTGCAGGCCATTGCGGTCGACCAGGCAGGGCACTTCCACGTTACAGTCCTGCGGGAGGTTTTCGATGATGCCGCGGTTGGGTACGTTGCCGTAGACCACGCGTTCGACGCCGGTTTCCATCGAATGGATGATGAAGGAGCCGTACTCGTGCGAGGGCGGGCGGATCGAGATGCGGCCCTTGCCGCCGATGATTTCTTTCTCGGTTTCCTTCCAGTTGGCCATGATGGCCTCGCAGCGGCGTGGATACTCGTCGAGGGGAATGTCGAACTGCTCGATGAGCTCCTCGCCAAAGTGGATGAAGTGCGGCACGTACTCGCTCTGGTGTTCGCTGGATTCGGTCACGAAGTAGCCCAGGCGCTTCATCATTTCGAAGCGCACCTTGTCGCGCGTAAATTCCTTGTCTTCGAGCAGCTTGAACAGCAGCGGGTAGAGGTCCTGGCCCTTGTGCTCGTATTGGAGGAAGAAGGCCATGTGGTTGATGCCGGCCACACGGTAGTTGATCTCTTCGATCGGGATGTTGATGTAGCTGGCCAGTTGGCGGGCCGTGCCAAACACCGAGTGGCACAGCCCCACGTGCGGGATGCCGACGGCTTCTTCGACGGCCCAACAGTTCATACACATCGGGTTGGTGTAATTCAGCAGCAGGCAGTCCGGCGCGGCCAGGTTGGCGATATCCTCGGCGATCTGGACGATGACCGGGATCGTCCGCAGCCCGCGAAAAACGCCACCCACGCCCAGGGTATCGGCGATGGTCTGACGCAGCCCGTACTTTTTCGGAATCTCGAAATCGCGCACCGTCGAGGGCTTGTAGCCGCCCACCTGAATGGTGCAGATGACGTAGTTGGCGTAGCGAACCGCCTCGCGCTGGTTGAGCGTGGCCGAGCAGGTGGCCGGTACACCCAGCGCATCGATCATCTTTTTGGTGACGGACTCGGCCACTTCCAGGCGCGAAGGGTCGATATCCATCAGGCAGATGTGCGCACTGTCGGTACCGGGCTTTTGCAGCAGATCGCCGATGAGCGTTTTGGCAAAAACGACGGAACCGGCACCAATGAGAGTGATTTTACAGCTCATGTATTGAAACGAATGTTACGGGGGAACGGGCAGGGAGCAGGCCTGAGGATGAATCAGGAAAATGGAATTGCCAAAGCGGCCAAGCTCCATAATCCTTTTGACGACGCAAGAACATAACGTTTCTAGAGCACTGGCAAGCTCATGCCTGCGCGCAAAGCAGGAACTGAGGGCAAAAATGAGTTTACAGGGCGATCCGCGCCCGCCACATTCTGGAGTTTTATGGAAGTTTCGCCGCAGCCACGAAAAGTCTCGGAGGAAGAAGAAGGCGACCTGCGCGACCAGCTTAAACGCTGTCCCCCGGAAACCATAGATGCCGCGCTCGCGTTTCGCCGGGAAGGCCGTGCGGAATTGGTGCCGACTATCATCATGGGCATCATTGAGCGCTACCTCGAGCCCGAGGTGCGCCCACGCCTGAAGGAAGGTGGGCCCAACCTGCGCTTTTTGGAGGACCTCGGGATCGACTCGTTGACCATGGTCGAGGTAGTCATGTTGATCGAGCAGACGCTGGACATCACCATCGAAAACGATGAGCTGAAAGATCTGCGCACCGTGGGCGACGCCCAGGCCTTCATCGACGCGAAGCTCAAGGGGCTCCCGGCGCCGGAAAAGGCGGTCAATCTCGACGTGGGCGAGATCGTCGAAACGCTGCCGCAGGGCCATCCCTTTCTTTTCCTGCAGGATGCGTCCCTGCGCGCCGAAGAGGCCAAGGGCACCTACAAAATCGCCGGCGACGAGTTTTTCCTGGAGGGGCATTTCAAGCACCAGCCGGTCTTTCCCGCATCCATCATGATGGAAGCCGTCGGGCAGCTCGCCGTACTGCACCTCTTGCACGACCCGGGCAAGATCCTCGATGAGTCGGTGGACAGCACGAAGGTATACTTCAAGTCCGCCGAGGGCCTACGCTGCAGTCGCATCTGTGGTCCGGGCGATATCCTCACGCTCAACGTCAAGCAGCGTGCCGTGCGCCACCCCGCCGCGACCTATCAGGGCAACATCGTGTGTGGCATCGAAAAAGTGGCCACCATCGAGGAGCTGGTTTTGACCTTCGATTACGCGAGCAAGCCTTCCGAAAACGGCACCACCCCCTGTGGCACGCCCGGCACCAACGGCAGCCACCCGGCGTGAGGCCCGGCTTTGCATGAGGTTCGGAAGGGGCGTTTCCTGAACGACCTTGAGCTTGCCTCCCTCCCCTCGGCGCTGAGAAAACCAGTGCAATGAAGGATGTGGTCGTTACCGGCCTGGGATTCATCACGAGCATCGGCAACGACCGGGCCAGTGTGACCGAGAGCTTGCGCTCGTTGCGGCACGGCATCGCCGAGCACCCGGGGATGGTCAATATGGATTCGCCCGTAAAGCTGGCCGGGACGATCAAGGATTTCGATACGGACTCCATCGACTCGGAGGACTGGACCTATCCGTCCCGTTACCGGGTGCGTCGCGACGTGCTGCGCGGCATGGCCCCGCACGTCCTATACGGCTACTGCGCGATCGAGCAGGCCCTGGAGGAAGCCGAACTGACCCGCGAGGCGATCGCCAACGATCCGGCCACGGGCATGTTCACCGCCTCGAGCGGCTCGACCATGATGATGAACCATCAGATCAACCGCATGCATGAGCAGGGCATCATGCGCTGCTCGCCGATGGGGATCGTCAACTCGGTACCTGGTACCCTCAGCTTCAACCTGGTGGCGCTGTACAAGGTGACGGGCTCCTCCTGCGGATTTGCCTCGGCTTGCGCCAGCAGCGGCCACGCCCTGGGCTTTGCTTTCGACGAAGTCGCCACCGGACGGCAGGACCGCATGATCGTGGTCGGCGGTGAGGACTGGCATGTGAACACCATTTTGCCTTTCGCGGGCATGCGCGCACTCTCGCCCTCTCGGGATCCGGACACCGCCTCGCGTCCCTTTGATAAGGCGCGCGATGGCTTTGTCGGCACCGGTGGCGCGGTGGTGCTCATCCTCGAGTCCGCCGATCTTGCCAGGGAGCGGGGCGCGCCCTGCTATGCACACTTTCGCGGATGGGCGCAGGCTTCGGACGGACACAGCGTGGCCATCTCGCACCCGGAAGGCGACGGCCTGGTCCGCGCGATGCGGCTGGCCCTGAAGTCTGCTGGCATCGAGCCCGCAGAGATCCGTTACGTCAACGCGCACGCCGCTTCTACGCCCATCGGAGACGCCTCGGAGATGAAAGCGCTCAAGCAGGTCTTCGGCACGAATGGCTCCAGCCCGGCCATCAGCAGCACCAAGGCGCTGACCGGCCACGGGCTCTCGCTGGCGAGTATATTGGAAGCGGGTCTGTGCATCGCTGCCGGTAACGAATCGCTGACGCCCGGCTCCGCTCACATCTCCGAAATCGACCCGGAGGGCGCGGGCCTGCAGGTGCCGCGCACGACCGAAGCGCGCGCCCCCTGGCCGCTGATCAGCAACAGCTCGGGTTTCGGCGGGGCCAACGTCTGCCTAGTCTTTGATCAACCACTCTGGTGAGCGACACGCAACGGGAACCACCACCGGCGCAGGCTTCGAAGGCAGCGAACGGCACGACCATCGTTTTTTTGTGCACAACGTTTCCGAAACCGACGGAAACCTTCCTGCAACGGGACTTGCGCGGTCTGCTGGCCCAAGGGCTCACCCTGGAAATCCACAGCCTGTGGGGCGGGCAAGCGCAGTGGGAAGGCCAGCGCGTGCGTCGTTTTTCCCGGCTGCGTTTGCTGGAGCTGCTGTGGAAGCTGCCCTACTGGGCCCTGCGTCGACCGGCCACCCTGGCGCGCACGCTGGAGCAGGTCTGGTCGCGCCCCTTGCCGGACACGCTCAACTTTTCCGAGACGGCCATGGGGCTGGCCTATGCCATCGTGCAGGCCGGCCGTTTTCAACAAAAGCCCCCGGCGCTTTTTCACGGGGCCTGGGCGACGATGCCAGCCACGGCAGCCTGGCTTCTCGGTCGGCTGACGCAGCGCCCTTACAGCTTCGGCGCACATGCCTACGACGTGTTCCGCCATGGAGGGGACTGGCTTTTGCCGGAGAAACTGCGTCACGCGGCACTCGTGCACACCAGCACCAGTTCCGCCAGGGATGAACTGCGCCGCCGTGGTGCCCGCGATGAGCGCCTGCTGCTCTCGCGCAGAGGCCTGAACGCGTTTCCTCCGCTCAAGCCGTTACGGCGTCCGCGTGAACCGCTGCGCCTGCTGAGCGTGGGTCGTCTTGTGAATAAAAAAGGGTACCGGCGTCAGCTCTGGATCTACCGGGCGTTACTGGAAGCCGAGGTGCCTTTTGAGGCGCGCATCGTGGGGGGTGGACCGTTGCGTGCCGAACTCGAACGTATGGTCGGCTACCTGGGCTTGAAGGCAAGAGTCGCCTTGCTGGGCGCTTTGCCTGGCCCGCGCGCGCAGGAGGAATTTGTCTGGGCCGACTTGTTTTTGTTTACCGGCCGCATCGCCCCGAACGGCGACCGCGACGGTTTGCCCAACGTGATTCCCGAAGCCATGGCGCATGGCTTGCCCGTGATCACCACGCCGATCGCTGGCACGACCGAGGCGATCGAGGATGGCCGGCGCGGGCAGGTGCTCCCGCTTTCGGAGGAGGCGCATGCGCCCGCCTGGGTCGAAATTTTGCAGCGCCTTGCCACAGATGATGCCCTGGCGGAGCGCTGGCGGGCGGAAGCGCGTGCGTGGGTCGAGGAACGTTTCAACGCCGAACGCAACACGCAGGCGCTGGCAACGGGGCTGCGACGGGCCGCGGGCCTGACCTAGAAGGCCTTACTCCGCCGGCTGTGGTTGTGCTGGGGGCGGCGTGTCGGCATCCGAATCGAGCAAGCCGGTCACATCTTCGACGGTTTCTTCCACAACTTCGGCGGCTTCGAGAATGGCGGCCGCGGTTGGGGCGGTCTCTTCAACTGTGGTGGTGGGCGTCGAAGTTGCCGGGGCGTTGGCGTGGGCTCGGGTGGCGGCTTCGGCCGCTTCGATGGTGGCCAGGTCGGGATGCTGTTGCAGCAGGGCAGTGGCCTGCTGCTTCCAGGGCGCGTTGGGGATGATGCCGATGTCGCGAATGCTCGAAAGGGTGGAACGTGCCTGCACGAAGTTGCCCTCGCCCATATAGAGCGCCGCCAGATGGTGCCCGGCCTCATGCCGAACGGAATTGAGCAGGGAGGGATCGCGAAAGATGGTTTCGAGGTTGGCTCGGCCGGCTTCGGTATCGCCAAGCTTGATTTGCGAGACGGCTTCGCCCAGACGGGCCACGCCGAGCAAGCGTGTGTCCGTCAGCGAGGCTTTTGCGTCAGCGTAGTGCTGGGCCGCGCTTTCGTAATTGTTTTCGGCATAGGCCGAGTGGGCCACTTCGAGCAGGGCGGCTCCAGCCAGAGGCGCGCCAGTGTGGTTGCTGGCGAATTCGATCTTTTGCTCAATGGTCGTGGCTTGTTGGAAATCTTCCTGGAGCGCGGTCTGGCGTGAGGCCTGCCAGGCGGCGTAGCCCGTCACGAAGAGCACAGCCAGAAACAGGCCGACCAGCGTGGCCAGGACCCAGGTACGGTATTTCGACCAGTAAAACCAGACACGGTCCTCGAAATCGAAGTCCTTCTCGATGGCCACCAGATTGCGATCGTCGTCCTTGGGGACGGCTCCGCGCACAATTTCCGAACCCGACGGCGGCGGGGTGCTTGTTCCGGCTGCGGCGACGTTTCCAGAATCGCGTTTGGTTTCTTCGGGCTCCCGGCTCATGAGGGGGTCTAAGCAAGCAATGTTGCTGTATACTTGGTGGAGGAAAGCCGTGTAGCATCACCCGGCTGACTGCGGGCGTCAAGGCCTGTTGGGGCTGCCGGGTTCGCCTCGGCTCCCAGCGGAAACAGTCTGTGTTAGCTGCCGTTGAAGCTGAACAGGGTGGAGGGATCCAGGATCAGGGCGATGGTGCCGTCGCCCAGAATCGCGCCACCGGCGATGCCTTCGAGGCCTTGCATCAGATTGCCGAGACTCTTGATGACGACCTCCTGCTTGCTGACCATCTCGTCCACAAGCAGACCGTAAGGCTTTCCAAAGTGTTCGGTAATGACGATGATACCATCGGTGAGTTTCTGAATCTCCGTCTCGATGCAGAAGCGCTCGTGCAGGCGAACGATGGGGACCGTCTTGCCCCGCAGGTCGAGGACCTCGGCACGACCCTGGATGGTGGCCAGCTGATCGGGTGTCGCACGTAGGGCTGCCTTCACGGAAGTCGTTGGCAGGATGAACTTGTCCTGGCCCACGCGTACAACCAGACCGTCGATGATGGCCATGGTCAGCGGCAGCTTGACCTTGAAGACCGAGCCCTTGCCCAGGAGCGATTCAATTTCCACGGTGCCGCGCAAGCGCTCGATGTTTTTGCGGACCACGTCCATGCCCACGCCGCGCCCGGACACGTCCGTGACCTGAGCGGCGGTCGAGAAGCCCGCCATGAAAATGAACTGGAAGACCTCGGCGTCGGTAAAGGTGTCTTTTTCGCCGCACAGACCCCGCTCGCGGGCCTTGGCCAGGATTTTTTCACGATCCATGCCGCGTCCATCGTCGGAGAGCTCAATGACGATATTGCTGCCCAGATGATAGGCTGAAAGCTTCACGGAGCCCTCGGGCTTTTTCTTTGCCTTCACGCGATCTTCGGGCGATTCGATGCCGTGGTCGATCGCGTTGCGGACCATGTGCACGAGCGGATCGCCGATCTGCTCGACCACCGTGCGGTCAAGTTCGGTATCCTCGCCTTCGAGGATCAGGTGAATCTTCTTGTCGCACTTGCGGGCCAGGTCGCGCACCAGCCGGCTGGTCTTCTGGAAAGTGGGCTTGATCGGCACCATGCGCAGGGCCATCGAGGTGTGCTGTAACTCCTTGGTGATGCGGTGCAGTTGGCTCAGGTTGCGCTGCATCGGGGTGTTCTCCAGCGCTTCCTCGCGGGCACTTTCAGCCAGCTGGCTCTGCACTATGACCAACTCGCCCACCATATCCATCAGATTGTCCAGCTTGAGCGTGTTGACGCGAACGGTGGCCCGCTCGGCGGCGCTGGTCGCGCCTGCGTTGGCTGCGCCGGGGCTGCCGGGCTCGGCCTTGGCTTCGGCGGCGACCGCTTCGTGGACTTCCGGCATGGCCACCGCCGTGTTGCCGCCGAATTCGCCGGGCTGGCCGTTGCGTGGAAAATCCTCAACCGGCTCGTCGAGGGACTGCGGCTGCTGATCGAAAAAGCCCTTCGTAGCACTGGTGGCTGTGGCATCCGGTGTTTCCTCGGATGCGAGGCCGCCGACCTCAAACGGCTCGCCCGCCAAGGCGGCTTCGGAGGCGCGCTGCACCCTCCAGACCAGATCGGATACCGGGATCACCTCGGCCGGCAGGAGGTCCTTGTCCAAGGCCAGACTGATTTGATCGACCTGCTGCTGGAGGGTATCCCGCGCCTCCAAAATCAGGTTGATGAGATTGGAATCGAGAACGAACTTGCCGTTGCGGGCGTGGTCGAGCAGCGATTCCACCTCGTGGGCCAGCCCCTGAATGGGTCCTAGGTTCAGAAAGCCAGCAACACCTTTGATCGTGTGAAAGGCCCGAAAAAGCGCGGACATGCTGTCGGCGTCCTCGGGTTCGTTCTCGATGACGAGCGTGGCCTGTTCGATGGCTTCGAGGTGCTCCAAGGCCTCGGTTTGAAATTCCCCTAACAACTCGCGATCCGCTTCCAGATTCAGGTTGAGCAGCACGTCGAGTTCCTCGGCGATTTTCGCCTTGGCGGACGCCGCGTCCGGGCTCGCGTCGGAGTCCGGGGTGCTGGTTGAAGCGGAACCTCCCTGGCTGCTGGAGGCGGCGGTAAAATCTTCAAAACTTGTAAAAAGCTCGAGCGGGCGTCCGGCTTTGAGCGCGGACAGGGAGGCTTGAGCCCAGGTGGCGAACTCCGAAACGTAGGCAATGGTGGCCTCGGTCCAGGGGGAGGCGTTGTCGAGCAGGCCATCCAGAACTTTGCGCGCACGTGTGACCGAATCGGTCAGGATGTCGTCCTCGATGCAGGAGTCAGCCAGGTCACTCAACAGTGAGTAAGCCGGCAGGAGCCCCTCATCGGTCTTGGGAGCGGCCAGCACGATTTCTGAAGCAAGCCGATTGAGCGCGGATTCGAAGGTAGCAAGGTTTTCAGCATTCATGGCCGTGGCGCAGCATCTGAACCTCTCCGCCGCCGTTCGCGTGGCGGATTGCGAGGTCCATCCCTAATAGTCGTATGCACCCGGTTTCGCTAAAGACCCCGTCCCCCACAAAGAGGTTGTTTCTAACGACTTGTAGCCAAGGGCCTGAAACAAAAAAGGCCCCGCCGTGAGCGGAGCCTTTTGAAAGCATGCATGGCGCTGAGCCTATTCCCCGGAACTGCCCCCGAGGTCGAGCGTGCGCGTGATCGGGCCTCCCGGGGTCAGGATGGTCGAGGGCTTGAAGACCTGATTGCGGACCTCGGTGTCTTCGTTGAGCGGCGCTCCACCGGGCGAAATCAGTCGCGCGGTCACGAAGATCATCAGGTTGGTCTTCAAGGAGGACTCGCCCTCCGAGCGGAAGAGCCGACCCAGCCCGGGTATGTCACCGAGAATCGGCACTTTGTCTTCCACACGCGATACCTCTTCGCGAGTCAGACCCCCCATGATGACGGTGGCTCCGTCAAAAATGGTGACTTCCGTGCGAATCTGGCGCACCGAGAAAATAGGCTGAAAGAACCCGGAGGGTACCGTGACCGTGGTGGTGCCTGAGATTGCGATGCTTTGGCCGCCGTATTCAACGAAGCCTTCAAATTCGGTGACGGTCGGCTCGATCCGCAGGGAGATGCGGTCACCACCTTCGACCTGCGGCTGAACGTTCATCTCCACCCCGATGCGACGGGTGGTGAAGTCCTGCGGCGTACCCGCGGTGATGGCCACACTCGTGCCGCCTCCACCTAAAAGTGTGCCGCCGCCAGCCTGGCTGACTTCCGCTTCAATGTCTCCGTAAGATTCCGGATAGCGCAGTTCTTGAGCAACCACGATTTCCGCCGTCTTGCCGGACAACACCGTCAGGCGCGGTGCGCTCATCAGGTCGGTGCCTGCCTGCTGCTCAAGCGCAGTGATGACGAGGTTTACATTCCAGTCGTCGACAACGCCAAAAACGTTAGCCGAACTGATTGTATCGGCCGCAAGATTAAGGGCGCCCGGAAACGTCGGAGCCTGATTGATAATTGGGGTATTATCCGTGACCGAAGTGGTATTGGTGGAAGCTATACCGGTGACCGGATCGAAGACAGTTGCAGTATCAAAGGTCGTTTGCGTGACATTACCGTTGCCGAGGGTCGAGCTGGCGGTCGCGAATGCGGACGAAAGTGAGCGTATATTGCCAACTGGGGTGGGCAGGCCCGCAATATCAGAGCCCTCTGAAACAACGCTCGGTCCGTCAAACGTGCGGTAGACGTTGTTGGCACCGTTGTTGACGTTCCAATTGAAGCCGAGCTCCTCAAGCACGCCTTCTTCGACCTCGATGAATTTGGATTCAATTTCAACCATCTCAATCGTGACGAAGCGCCGCAGAATATCGCGGATCTGTTCATGCGCCTGCGCGCTATGCGTAACGATGATTTGGTTACCGGTGAAGGCGAGGCGCGCACCGGTGGTGCCTTGAAAGTCTACGCCCGCGTTTTCGAAGAAGGTGCGAATCTGCTCGCCACGCTGCGCATTTTGGTCGCCGCCGCCGCCGCTGCCGCCAAACGGGTCTCCGCCGCCCCCGCCTGCCGCGAAGGGATCGAAGACGCCACCGCCTCCGCCGCCACCCCCGCCGGTGCCGGTATCCACGCCCATGCGGATCAGCATCTGAGCGGTGATGTCATAAAATTCGGTGCGCAAGCGTCCGCCGGCTCCGGAACCCCCAGCGGCTGGTTGAACGCGAATGACCCCATCACCCCCAATGGTGTATTCCCACTCAACGGTACTGGTGACCAGCTCGAGGATCGTGTCGAGCGACTCCTGCTGATTGAGCGTGACACTTACATTCGGGATCGGGCGACCTCGGGCAAACAGGACGATGTTCAGGCCGAGCCGATTGCCCTGCTCGTCAGTAATCGGGCTGTAGCGCGTGGAAGCCTCTGCGAGCGTCTCCATGGCGCGGTCGAGGGGCACGTCGGTGAAGCGAACAAAAGGAATCAAGGTATTCGCCAATTGCTCTCGAACTTGTCTGATAATGCCGACTTCTTCAGCGTCCCCGGGTCCTTCCTGGCGCGTGTAAATACCGGGCGGGGTCCAACCCTTGTTCACAGCTTCAAGCAGTTCCTCGCGGGTGCGGACGCGGTCGTTATAAGATGCGTCAGCGAGGTCTTCGGCGATGCGCACCAAGAACGCCTTCGCCTCGACGTTGTTCGGGTCGAGCTTGCTGGCCAGATTGAAGTCGCTGCGGGCACCAACCAGGTCGCCCATCAGGTAGCGGGCGCGGCCTTCAACCAGAGCTTGTTCCACGCGCGCTTGTCTGGCGGCAAATTCCGGAGCCAAATCCTCGAGGCCGTAGTTGAATGGATTGTTGCGATGGCCGCGGATGGCGGCGCGCGCGTCACGGGAAAAGTCATCATTGCCGGCGACCTGCACATAATCCGCGAGGACCAGGTCAGCGGCGCCCGGGTCGTTGGATTCCAGCGCCATGACAATCTGGGCTTCGCTGACGTCGCCGAGCATGTCGATCAACTCTTCACGCACGTCGGTGGTGCCGGGCGAGGCAGGGATGTTTACGAGCGCGCCACGGAGCACGTTGCCCGCGGCGGCAAATTGCTCGGCCTCTGCGAGCTGTTCGGCGTCCTCCAAGGCCTGTTCGGCAGCGGCTTCGGCGTCGGCAACCACAGATGTCGCGCGGTTGAGCAGGCCCTCGATGGACGAATCGGAAGCCTGTACGCCGCCGGTTGATGGTCCACCCACATCGGGCGCTTGTCCGAGGACGGTCGGCTGACCGCTTTGGCTGCGCTCGAGGTCGGTCTTATTCTTTTCAAAAAGCGTCTGAACGGCGGTGTTGCCCGGGTCCAGACGAATCAACTCTTCCAGCAGGCTGTTGGCCTGGGCAAAATCTCCCTGCAGACGCGCCTCCATGGCACGACCGAGGAGCTCGCTGCGAGCTTCGGCCGAAGACTGGGCGGCTGCCGGCAAGGGTGCGAGGGACAATCCGCCAACCAGTCCCGTCAGCAGACACACTGCCAGGACCCGGAGGGCGTTACACAAGGGGAATCGTTTCATGAATAGATTTCGAGTTTGGATAAGGCGTCCCAGCGGACCGGGGCGGCGTTTCAGGGGTTTGATTGCAAGCAATCCAAAGAAAAAACAGCAGAATATGCGTTAGAAAAAGTTGATGTTTACCTCTTCGTCGTTCGAGGCGTCCGAGGGCGTGGCGGCACCTTCGGTGCTGGGGGCGGCGGTGCGCTGGCGCGGCGAATTATCGACCACTAGCCACTGTTGAAGCGGTTCCTGCCCATCGGGCCAGCGGTCGGTTTCGACGGCGTCCAGGCGGGGGTCGGCTTTGAGCACCTCCGCGCGCTGACCATCAAAATCCAGTTGCAGGAGTTCGTAGCTGACCTCGGTTTCTTCCCAGGTCTGCGCCTCCTGCATGAAGCCGAACGACTGGCCAGCTTCTGTGAGTTCGAATTTTTCGAAGGGCCGTACGTTTTGCTCGAACGTCAGCAGGTAGTCGCCGGTGGCGATGCGCTCTTCGCGCGTGTTCAACTCAACTTCTTCGCCCAGCTGCTCATCGAAGATGGTTACAAAGCCTTTGCGAGAAAACTCCATGCTGTCTTGCTCACGGTCCATGACCTCAACCATTTCTTCGCGGCCAGAGAGCACACGAAAACCGTAAGGCTCGAATTTCTCGGTCTCGTCCGGATATCCGGTCACCGTGATTGGTTGTGCATTCGGTTCGGGAATAACCTCAAAGATCAGCTGCGCGTTGGGCAGTTCGCCGTCGACGCTCTTCAAGCGCCCGAGGTAGCTCTTAAACTGGATGCGGTAGGGCAGCTCATCGAAGGCAACCAGGCGCGCGCCAAAGGGAATCGGGAAGCGCACGGGGCGCGGGTTGGGCGGCAGAAACACGAACTGCTTCGTGTTGGCGTCCCAGAAAATCTTGGGCGGGGTAAACAGGTCGTAGAATTCCAGAGGGGTGTCTTCCGGCGGCTGCAGACGTGTCCACTCGGGGGTGGGGGCGAGGGTGATGTCGGCGGTGACTTCGGCGTAGGTGTCGCCACTGGGCGGCGCGCTGACGGCGGGGTCGGCGGAGCGGTCCAGCTGCCCCATCTGAAGCATGCCCAGCGCGATGGCAGAACCAAGCAGCACTAGCGCCAGGAGGAAGAGAATCTTGTCGTAGAACTGGTTCATGAAAGGGGTTGCAACGGGTTTTCGAGCGCGGCTTGCAGGCTGGTTAGGGATTCGCGGCTACTTCGACAATCTCGGAGTTGTCGGTGAGGGGCTCCTTCAGTTCGATGTATTCAACAGTCACGCGAAAGACGGAGGTGTTGGTTTCCACCACGGGTTCAAAAACCTCCTCCACGTCGTCGTCCGAGTCGCTCTCCAGAAAGTCCTCGCTGAAGTCGATATCGGCGGTGCGGCCACGGTTGCCTCCGGAAGCCGGCTCAACCTCGACCGAGCGGACGACCAGCGGCAGCTGGTAGGTGCCCAGTTCAATCAGGAAATCGCGCAGAGTGCGGGAGTAGGACTCAAACTCGATCTGGAAGCCGACGGTGCCAATGCGATCGGTTTCGGCGGATATAGCGGGTTCGATCTCGAAGAGGCCGCGCTGGTCGCGGTTCGAGCGGCGTCCGCCCGTGCCGGTGTTCGGGATGGCGCTTTCGCGACGCAGGCTGGTCAGCTGCAGCGGGAAGGCCTCAAAATTGTTCGGGTCGAAGTCGACATCGTCTTCGGGCCAGCTGTCGGGCGTGGATTCGAAGAGGGTGCGGCAGAGGTATTCCACCACCTGCTGCTGCAGGAAAAGGTTCTCGATCAGCTCACGCTCTTCCGGAGAACCCGACTGGATGCCCGATGGCGGCCAGGAGGTGCCGATGTAGCGGTCGAAGCCGAATTGAAAATCGTCTGGGAAGCCGATTTCGACGCGCTCGGGCGCGGTGTCGCGGGCGAGTTGGCGCATGCGCACCGGCAGGCGGGTCAGGCTGCCCACCAGCACTGCCCCACGCAGATTGTCCGGAGCTTCGTCCAGCGCGCCTTGGGCGGCGATGGTTTCGAACAGGCGGGTTTCGTCAGCTTTGAGTTCGGCGATGTTGGCCTGGGCGCTTTCAACGTTTTCGGGCGTGGGCGCAACCTCGGCCACGCGGGCGCTGTTCACTTGGCTGCGCGCGTTTTCCAAGCGTTCCTCGGCTTCGCCAGCATCCATCCAGGCCATGACAACCAGCACCACGCCCCCCACAAAGATGAGGGCGCACAGGCCAAGGATCGCGGAGAAAATGGGATTTTCCTTCAGGAAAGGCATGTTGCGCTTAAAGGGGTTTTTGCGGGTTGACCTTCAAGGTGAATTCGAAAGTCACCAGACGGGGGTTTTCGTCGAACTTAAAATCATCGATGTCGACGACGTAGGGCGAGGCCTCGAAAGAATCCAGCAGATCCTGAATACGCTCGGCAACCTTGTCGGACATCGGCAGCAACGCGTCATCGCCAGAGAAGCCGCGAATGAGCAGACGCCCGGCCATGCTCAGCTCGATGGCTTCCTGAGGTGCTTGCGGTGTCGACGAGAGCTCGACGGGTCCGTCACTTGGCTGAGCCAGCACTTGCGGCGTCCGCCGCGGGCGCTCTTCGGCCACACGCTTGACCTCAAGACGGTCCAGCCAGACGTCGTCGGCTTCCCGTAGTTTGCTCTGCAGATCGCTCAGAAACTCAATCCAGTTGTACTTCGTTTCGGCGAGGCCCTTGAGGTTGTCGATACTGACGGCGAGGACCTCGGCTTCCGCCTTCAAGTCGTTGAGTTGAACGGTGGTTGATTGCAGCGTGGACGCGCGCGCTTCCAGCGGAGCGACCTTTTCCTCGTAGACCGTGGCGGCCTCGGAAAGGTAGAGCCAAAGCGGAATCGGCGCCACGGCGGCTGCTGCGGCGGCCAGCACCAGAAACGGCTTTTGTTTGCGGAAGCGGCGTTGCTGTTCGAAGACGGGCGGCAGCAGATTCGCACCGACCGCGTCCTCGCCCAGGCTGGGCTGCACGGCGGCGCCGACCACTTCGGAAAGCTGGTAGATGCACTCGTTGGCGGCTTCCTCGTTGCAGGAGCCGCCGATTTCGACGTTGGCCAGCGGATTGAAAAACTCGACCTCGACCTTCTGCTTTTCGATGAGGAATTCAGGCAGGCCCGGCAACAGCGAGCCACGTCCAGTCAGGAGGATGCGCGAGGGCGGCTTGGCTCCTTTGCGACGGCGATAGTCGACGATACTGCGCGTCACCTCCTGGTTGAGGCGTTTCAGAAAGGTCTCGGCGTTGTTGCGCAGGGTTTTCCCGGCGGCATCGTCGTCGCTGTAGCTGGTTTCGCCGGAGAAGAAAGCTGTTTTGACGTTCTCGGCCTGAACGAAGGGGCTGCCGAGATTGTCTGCGATGTTCTGGGTCAGGGTGTTGCCGCCCAGGTTGATGTTGCGCACGTGGAAGCCCTGATCGTTGACAAACATCAGGTTGGACGAGCGCGCGCCAATGTTGATCAGGAGCGTATCGTCGGCTTCGCCGTTGTAGCGGAACGCGTTGTAGTCTAGCAACGAAGCCGCCTGAATCGATTGTGGGTTGATCCCCGCGTTCGCCACGCGGTTACAGAAGTTTTCCGCCTGGTCGGATTTCAGCGCGATGAGCACCACCTCGGCTTCGACACCGTCGTCGGCGATTACCTGATGGTCCCAGACCACTTCGTTCAGCGGGTAAGGGATGTTGTTTTGCGCCTCGTAGGCGATGATTTGCGCCCGTCGGGAGGCATCCACGTGAGGCACCTTGATGATTTTGGTCAGCAGCAAGTAGCCGGGGGCGATGAGGGTACCGGGCCCGCGAAACTTTCCGCGCGAGGTCAGGTTTCCAATGGCGGCGGTCACCGCGCCCAGCCATTCGGCTTCGTGCGAGGGATCGTAATCCAGCTCGACGGAGGCAAAATCTTCAAGAACCAGGCCGGAGCCGCGCTGGTCGAACACGGCAGCGGAGACATGAGTCGATCCGCAATTGATAATCAAGGATTTCGGGGCACTCATTGGCGGGTAAAGCGGCTACAGCCTTTCCCGTCGAGAAAGGCTTTGGCAAGGAAAAAAGGGATATTGCGATAGGGAAGCGGGAAACCCTGAGGGGGAACTCAGGGACGCGAATCAGGCACGAATGTCGGTGCCTCGCGGTGTATGGGGATCAAGCGGGAAGGGTCAATTTCTTGCTGCGTCATCAGAATGCCCGCGTTGTCTGCGAGTGAATCCCGAATGGCCGACTTGAAATTCTCTACCGTGGTCTGGGCGGACTGGTTGTCGTACGGGTCGCCGCCGGGGCGCGCGATGTCATCACCGTCTACTTTAAACTCCACCAGATAGGCGTAGGGGTCGCCGGAGATACGGTCGCGCTCGAGGATTTCCTGGGGCAGGTAAAAGAAGATGCGTTCCTCTTCATCGGCTTCGACCGCGACCAGGCGGGCGGTCGATGAGTAGGCCTGGATGGACTGCGAACGCTCGTTCACGAAAGCGATGATCAAAGTGACGTCGACCTTATCGATCCACCGTTCGTTGGGCGCGTCCGGCTTCGGGTTGCTGCCAAAGGCAAATTCAACGCCGACTCGGTAGACGTCTTCTTCGAAGATCGGCAGGTCTTCGGTGTCGAAGTCGATGTCGGTCACCTCAACGGTGGGTACTGTTGCAGCAGGCTGGGCGTGTAGGGGAGTGGCCAGGACTGAAATGGCGCACAGCAAACCAAGGGACAGTCCTCGGGCGGGGTTTGTACCAGAGACCATTTATCTCGGATAGAAGTCGCAAAGAGATGGATCAATCCTTTTTTCGAACATTCCACCAGCACCCATCACAGCCGTTGCGAATCATCCATTTGCGTTTCTGATTGTTTGGGCCTGGTCCACGGGCACCTTCATCGAAAAGTCTGTCTTTATGTCCGCCGCACTGCCCTTCCGCATCAGCACCCTCATCTTTCTTAAAAACGCCGCCGGCGAACTGCTGCTAATCCAACGCACCAAGGCACCCAACCTCGGTTGCTGGAGCCCGATTGGCGGTAAGCTCGAAATGGGCACGGGGGAGTCACCCTTTGAGTGTGCCGTGCGTGAGGTTTGGGAGGAGGCCAGTTTGACGATCGCCGCAGACGACCTGCACCTGTTTGGCATGGTCTCGGAGAAGAGCTACGAGGGAGCCGGTCACTGGCTGATGTTCCTTTTTGACTGCAAGGTGCCACTCCCTGCGTTGCCGCCAGCGATCGAGGAGGGTCCGCTGGCATTTCATTCACGTGAAGCCGTCGCGGGGCTCAAGATACCGGAAACCGACAGCCAGTTGCTCTGGCCACTGTACGACGCGCATCGGGACGGTTTTACCGCCCTGCGCGCGGACTGTGCGCCGGGCCACAAACTCAAGATTACAGTTGAAGAACGTATCTGAGACAGTCACCTTGCCAGGCTGAGCTAAGTGCCCGCCGCCGTGGGCTACGCCTCCGACCTACCTGCTAGCAATTTCGAACCGTGGCCAAGAAATCTGCCGCCGTTGAGGCGGAAAACACCATTCAGACGCCGTTTCCGACGGCGGATGCCGACATCGAGGCGCTCGTGGCGCACGAAGCCAACGCCAGCCTGAGCGCCGAGGATAAGGTTCGCCTGTACACGGACATGGTGCGCATCCGGCGTTTTGAGGAGCGCTGCATCCGCGTTTACCAACAAGGCAAAATCGGGGGCTTTTTGCACCTGTACATCGGCCAAGAGGCTCTGGCTGTCGGCACGACCTCCCTCATGCAGGAGAACGACCACGTCATCACAGCCTACCGCGACCACGGCCACGCGCTGGCCGTGGGTATGAGTATGAACGAGTGCATGGCCGAGCTCACCGGCAAGCACACGGGCTGTTCCAAGGGCAAGGGCGGCTCGATGCACTTTTTCGCTCCGGACAAAAATTTCTGGGGCGGGCATGGCATTGTCGGCGGACAGGTTCCGTTGGGTACCGGCCTGGCTTTCGCGCTGAAGTACAAGGGGTTGTCTGGTTGCTGCCTCACCTTCATGGGTGACGGCGCGGTCAATCAGGGCGCGGTTCACGAGGCATTCAACCTGGCGGCGTTATGGGATTTGCCCACGCTTTTCATCATTGAAAACAACGGTTACTCGATGGGCACGAGCGAGGAGCGCTCCTCGGCCCATCCGGGCAGCCTAGCCGAGCGGGCGCACGGTTACGGCATGGAGAGCGACACGGTCAACGGACACATTCTTTACGAGGTGCGGGCCAAGACGCATGATGCGATGAAGAAGATCCGCGAGACGCATCGGCCCATGGTAATCGAAATGTTCACTTACCGTTACCGCGGGCACTCGATGTCGGACCCGGACAAGGCCTATCGTAAAAAGGAGGAAATTCAGGAGTACCGCCGCACCCGCGATCCGCTGACCGTCTTCGAATCCCAGCTCAAGGACGAAGGCCATCTCGATGATGACAAGGTGGAGGCCATCGACAAAAGCGCGCGGAGTGAAGCCGACGCCGCTGCGGAATTCGCCGACCAGAGCCCCTTTCCCCCGCCGGAGTCCATCCTCGAGGACATTTACTGGGAGGAAGACAATCGCACCGAAGAAACGCCCAGTCGCGGCACCATCATTTTCGAATGAGGCTCAAGGTGAAGTTTGTGTGCCGAGCCTGTTTAACGGCCGTTAGCCTCTGGGCGCTGATGGTGCCTTTGGGGCTGTGGGCTCAGGCGCAGCCGGCGGCACCCGTTGAGGCAGAGGCGACAGACGCAGCCAAATCAGACGCGAAGGTGTCGAAAGCAACCTCCGAGACAGCGCAACGCCCGCGCACGCAGACCATCGTCATGCAGCGCGAGGCCAAATCAGACCTGCTGCCGCCCCAGTGGCGCGATTTCGAACTGCGCTTTTACCTGAAAGCCGACAGTCTACCGCCGGAATTGCCCCGGGCCCCCGATGGCACCTTTTACATCGACGCGCGACTGGCCCGGCAGGACGCCAATGGCTTCGTCTTGCGCGAAATCACCTTTCCTGAACTTTTTTCCGAAAACCTCATCTGGCTCCCGGCCCACAACGTGTTGTTTGTAGCCCGGTTGTAGCCCCCGCTCCCATGCCCGAAGTTACATACCGCGAAGCTGTCAATCAGGCCCTCGATGAAGAACTCGCGCGCGACGAGAATGTCGTGCTGATGGGTGAAGAGGTGGCTCAATTTGACGGTGCCTACAAGGTCACCCAGGGCCTGCTCAAGAAGTACGGCGAAAAGCGCATCCTCGACACGCCGATCAGCGAGGCAGGCTTTTCGGGTCTGGCCATCGGCGCATCCATGCTGGGCATTCGCCCGATCGTTGAGTTCATGTTTTTCAGCTTTGTGTACGTGGCCTTCGACCAGGTTTTCAACAATGCAGCCAGCGTGCGCTACATGTCCGGCGGGTTGATTTCTTGCCCGGTCGTCTTTCGCGGTCCTTCCAACGGGGGTACGAACGTCGGCGCGACGCACTCCCACACCATCGAGGCGATCGCCGCCAGCCACCCCGGCATCAAGGTGGTCTGCCCCTCCACGGCCTACGACGCCAAGGGGCTGTTGAAAACCGCCATCCGTGACAACGACCCTGTCCTCGTGCTGGAGAACACCATTCTCTATAACGACAAGGGCGAGGTGCCCGAAGAGGACTACACCATTCCGCTCGGAGTCGCCGAGGTGAAAAAAGAGGGTAAGGACCTGTCATTGATTTGTCACGGGCGCGCGACCATGACCTGCCTCAAGGCTGCCGAGATTCTCGAGGATGAGTACGATATCAGCGTCGAGGTGGTCGACCTGCGCTCCATCCGCCCGCTCGATGAGGAGGCGATCCTGAAATCCGTGCGCAAGACCAACCGCGCCATCTACGTGGAGGAGACCAAGCCGTTTTGCGGCATCGGGTCGCACATCAACGGCCTGATCCAGGAGAAGGCTTTTGATTATCTGGATGCGCCGCTGCTGCGAGTCTCCACGATGGACGCGCCCCAGATTTACTCCATGCCGCTGGAGAAGCTTCAAATCCCCGACGCCCAGCGTGTGGTTAAAAAGGCGATGGAGATTCTTTGAAACGCGCAAACACGCGGTGCGGAAGCGAGTTTTTAGAAAGTCGGAAGGTGGGCCTGCGAAAACATAACTCCGTTTGCTTACCTGAAAGTCTTCGCTCCGCGTTCCTGAGAAATTTACAAAAGCGCTGCCTGGAAAATTCGCCTGAAATAACTACGCCCTATCTTGTAGCTACAGTGTTTGTGTTCGCACTGCAGGTTTCTGAATTCCCTGTTTTTCATTCCCATGTCTGAGATTATCGAAATGCCCAAGCTGAGCGACACGATGTCGGTCGGCACCCTGGTCAAATGGCTGGTCAAGGAAGGCGATGCGGTCGCCTCCGGTGACATGCTTTGCGAAGTCGAGACCGATAAGGCCACGATGGAGGTGGAGAACTTCGTGGAGGGCGTCCTGCTCAAAACGTACGTTGATGAGGGCGGGCAGATTCCCGTGGGCGCGCCGATGTGCGCGGTCGGCGAAAAAGGCGAGTCCGCGCCCGAGGTCGACAGCCAGTCCACCGAGCCGACCCCCGAAGCGACGTCCGAAAAGGAGGCGGCGCCCGCGCAGGAGGATTCCGCTAACGGTCAGAGCGAGGAGCGCAGCGCTTCGAAAAAGCCCACGCCCATCCAGCCGCGCCAAGCCGATGCCGCGCCGGAAACCGAGGCGGAGTCCACTGAGGAGCCCCAGCCCGTCGCCGCCGAATCCAATGGGCAACGCATCCGTATTTCCCCGCTGGCACGTAAACTCGCCGCCGAAAAGCAGGTGGACTTCACCGGGCTGAAGGGTACTGGCCCCGGCGGGCGCATCGTTCGGGCGGACATCGAAGCCGCGGCGTCTGCTGGCACCTCCAGCAAGTCGTCCAAGTCAGCCGCATCGACGGCTTCGGCTCCGTCGACGAACACGGCCTCGGTTGTGCTGCCGGGTATGGAGGTACAGGAAACCGGCGCCCAAAAAGTCTCCAACATGCGTGGAGCCATCGCGCGTCGACTGGTCGAGTCCAAGACGCAGATCCCGCATTTTTATCTGGAAACGGAGATCGACGCCAAAGCCCTGCTCGACGCGCGCAAGGCCATCAACACCAGCCTGGCGGACCTGCCTCCCGAGCAGGGCGGTCTCAAGCTGACGGTTAATGACTTTATCTTGAAAGCGACGGTGGACGCGCTCAGGCGTGTGCCTGCGGTCAACGCATCCTGGCAGGGAGACAGCATTCAGAAGCATGGTGCCGTGCATTTGGCTTTCGGCGTGGCCATCGATGACGGCCTGATCACGCCGGTGGTGAAAGACGCCCACGCCAAGGGGCTGCGCCAAATTTCGATGGAGGCCAAGGAACTCATCGGCAAGGCCCGCAACCGCAAGCTCAAGCCCGACGAGATGACCGGCTCGACCTTCACGGTGACCAACCTGGGCATGTTCAACACGACGCGATTTTACGGCATCATCAATCCGCCTAACGCGGGCATTTTGTCCGTCGGGGCCACGGTCAAGCGCCCGGTTGTTGACGCCAAGGACAACATCGTAATCGGCCACCGCATGAGCATCGGTTTCTCCGGCGATCACCGCGTGGTTGATGGCGCGACCGGGGCGCAGTTCCTCAACGCGCTGAAAGAGGTGCTGGAAACGCCGGCGCTGATGCTGGTTTAACCAGCCACGGCCACCCCCCTTCACGCGAGTCCTGGACGCCGTTTGCCAGCGGGTTGAAACCGTACAAGTTGCTGTGTGTCCGAATCGCCGATGACCCAGCGTGTAGACACTGCGGACAGCAGTGAGGTAACTCAGGCGGTGCCGGTCGCTCCGGATGCTTTGCCTCAGTGGGTGCCGCATGCCGGTAAAGTCGGTACGGCGCTGCATCAGCGGACGCGGCAGCTTTGGCTCACGCTGGAGTGCACGTTTCTTTTTGTCCTGCTGCCGCTCTTGCTGACCTTTGGCGTGATACCGGGGCGTGGGCTTCGCTTGCTGGGTTTCATCACGCTTGGGGTTGTGCTGCTACTGTTTTTGGACCGCCGGTTTCGCTTTCGGGATTTTTTCCAGCCATTGCGGCGGTCGGATTTTTGGCGGGTGCTCATGCGCGGGGTGCCGATCGGGCTGGGCGTTTTTTTACTGGCCTGGCTGGGAGACCGATTTCAATGGTGGCCGCACCTGAGCCTGCTTTGGGAAAGCCGCCCGGATCGCTTTGCCGACGAACTCTTCATGAGCTTCATCAAGGCGCGACCGGACATTTGGATCCTTGTGATGTGCCTGTACCCGATTTTTAGCGCGCTGCCACAGGAGATCGTTTGGCGTACGTTTTTCTTTCATCGCTACAAGGAGATTTTTCCGACGCAAACGGCCATGATCTGGGCCAGCACGCTGACCTTTGCGTTCTTGCACGTGATCTTTCAAAACGCCGTTTCACTGGCCTGCTGCCTGGTCGGGGGTTACCTCTTTTCGATTACTTATGCGCGGACCCGCTCGCTGACCGCAGTTTGGCTGGAGCACTCCGTGTACGGTTGCTTAATCTTCACCAGCGGCCTCGGCTTTTTCTTCTTTTTTACGGCGGCGCGGGCGGGCTAGGCCGCCTTGAATGCGGCAGGTTTAGGCGGTGCCTTGCGTGTCGAGAAAGTCCTGCAGGATGACGGCGGCGGCTCGAGAGTCGCGCTCGCCGCTTTGGCGCTGGGCCTTTTGTGCCTGAACCGAATGCGAAGTGCGCCCGCGGCGCGTACCGGAGGCATCCGCTGCCTGCGAACTGCCGTATTCATCCTGCCGATACACCGGAAGTTGCAGGCGTGCTTCCAGTCTGGCGATGAAGGCATCCACTGCGGCGGCCATTTCGCCGGCGGAGCCGTCCTCATGGAGCGGGTAGCCGACCACCAAGGCAGCGATCTCTCGTTGTGCGACAATCACTGCAATGTGCTGAAGCCGCGCGCCCTCGGCCTCCTGAGTCGCCGCACTGATCGGGAAGGCGATGCCCGCTTCAGCTACGGCCAGTCCGATCCGTCGACTGCCGTAATCAATCCCCAGATAGGTCATGCGCAGATTCACTTATAGAGTCAGGTTTGACGCAAATTAACGCAGATGAACGCAATGATTGAGGTATTCAGAATCGACTACAAACCGTTTACGACTCGTTTGAACTCGATTCTTGGGAGACCAAAATTAAAGACCAGTCCTAGCTTTAAGTCACTGGCCTTTAATGCATTCAGGAGCTGTGCCGAATGAATCGGTGCTAAAGTCGAAACTGCTTTGAGTTCAAGAAGCACGCATTCATCAACCAGGATGTCGGGGTAATATTTACCAACGATGGCTTCTTTATAATAGACGTCTAAAGGCACCTGCTTCTTGCCTGCAGCCCCAGCAAATTCAGTTCTATGAGAAGGGCATTTTCGTAGACTTTTTCTAAGAATCCAGAGCCGAGAATATTCGCAACGTTGAAGGCAGCCCCGATTATTTTTCGCTTAGCGCATTGAATGATTCTGCGGATTGCTCGCTGAGTTCTTTATCCGTGTCCATCTGCGTTTATCTGCGCTCAGAAAAGCCTTATGTCAGGTGCTCGGTGGCAGCGTCTGCGCCGAGCTTTTTGACCAGCGCCTTGATCTGCTGGGCCTGATCCTTTGGGCAGACCAGCGTCGCGTCAGGGGTATTCACCACGATCAGGTCGCTCGCGCCAACTATGGTTACGAGGTGCCCCGGCTCGCTGACGGTGATGTTGCCGCGGGCTTCGTGAAAGACGGCGGGGCCCTTGGCCACGTTGTCCGAAGCGTCAGCGGGATAATGACGAGCGATGGCCGGCCAGGCACCCACGTCGTCCCAATCGAAGGCCGACTCGACCATCACCACGTTGTCCGCTTTTTCCATCACGGCGTAATCGATGGAAATTTTCTCCAACTCGGGATAAGCCTTTTCGAGGAGGGGTTCCAGTTCCGCGCCGCCAGCGAGGGCCTGTTCGATTTCCGTCAGCGCGGCTTGAAGGGTTGGCGTGTGGCTTTCCAGGGCCTTTTGAATCGCCGCGACGGACCAGATGAACATCCCAGCATTCCAGTAATACTCGCCGGAGGCAAGGTAGGTCTGCGCCGTCTCCAGATCGGGCTTTTCCACAAAGCGTTGCACGGTGTAAACGGTGCGCCCGTCGGCTTGCGTGCGCGCGTCGCCACGTTGCAGGTAGCCGTAGCCGGTAGCTGGAAACTCGGGCTGGATGCCAATGGTCGCCAGGATCGGTTCGGCCTCAGCCGCCGCAAAGGCCGCGCTCAAGACTGCACGAAAATTCGCGGCATCGTGAATAACCGCGTCGGCCGGCAGCAGGGCAAAGGCGGCTTCGGGCGCACGCAGTTTGACCAGGACCGAGGCAAGTCCCACGCAGGGCGCGGTGTCGCGTCCCACCGGCTCGCCGATCACGTTGCCTGGCGGGAGCATCGGACAGGCCGTCAATACGGCTGCGCGCTGCTCAGCGTTGGTGATGACCAGCACACGCTCGGGCGGGACCAGGCCCTCCAGCCGCTCGATGGTCTGGGCCAGCATGGGCTTGTCTCCGACGATGGGCAGGAGGTGCTTCGGGCATTTCAAACGGCTTTGGGGCCAGAAGCGCTCGCCGCGCCCGCCCGCCATGATGACGACATAACGTTCAGCCATGGCGCGCAGATTGGTGCGCCTGGGCAGCTTCGTCAACGCGCAGCTCGACCCCCGGGGCGAATCTGCTTGGGAACATGCGGTACCCCGAAAGCATGCTGGCAGGTGCCGACGAACAAGCTGTTTGGAGGCCGAACCTCTGGCGATTGCGCTTGTCTGACTCTCGATGCGTTGGTTTGCTCAATCACACGGTATGCAACCGCCCCTTAAATCCGCTCTTGGCTGCGTTGGGCTCGTTTGGGCTCTCGTGTGGGGCTCTAGTCTTTTCGGAGCAACCTATGCACCGCTGGCGCTCCCCGATACACTCAAAATCAAGGAGCTGACGCCGGTCTTTGACCCCCAGGACGCCAGCAACAAGCTCGGTGACTTTCGCCCCGGCATCGAGGTTAACATTCTCGAGCGGCAGGGCGGTTTCTGGCTGGCGGAATACGAGCGTCCGATGGCCGAAAACATCCGAGTCCTGATCGAGGTGCCCAATCTGGCCGAACGCGACCCGGAGCGCTTCCAGGCTGTCGAAAGACGTCTCGAGCAGTTTCCCTTGCTCAAAAAAATGCTGACTGCCGAGGCGCCCTGGCCGGACGAAGCACGCCTGTTGGCGCAGAGCTACTTTTCAGAACCGCAGGAGCGACTGAAGGTGAGAGGCCTGTTGTACGGCGATGCCTCCGAGGTGGCTCAGGCGCACATCGAGGCGGCAAGCGAAGATGGGAAAGGCGTCCTGCTGGTGCCGCTGTACCATCGCACAAGCCGCATCCTGGAGGTCGAAGAACCCGAGCGCCTTGTCGCCACGGCAGACACCAAGGCGGACGCCAGCGTGTTTGGCATCGAGCCGCTTCAAGCGCAGGCGGACTTCACCAGCGCGGGCCAGCGCCGCATCACCATCGAACTCTGGAACAAGACCGACGGAAGCGCTTCGGGCTACAGTGTCGATGCGATGCACGACTTACTCCGGGAGAACCTGGAAGCCCTGCAGGAGTACTTTTATCCCGAAGGCCTGTTTGAACGTGACCCGGAAGGCGTGGGCATCACCGCCCTGAACCAGAACTTGGAGCGCTTTTTCCTGTGCAACGATGTGCGTGCCGACCTGCGCTACGAGCGCGGCGAATATCTGATTTTGGACCTGGGCTCCTACGTTGACCTCAGACGTTTGGCTGAAAACCCGCTGGACATTCGCGAACGCGGCGAGCGCATGGCCGCCACCGTCAAAACGCATCCCGAGGGTTTCGTCTACATCGAGGGCGTACCAATGATTGACCAGGGCGAAAAGGGTTACTGCGCGGCGGCGACCGTGGCGCGCACCTTGCAGCATTACGGCTATGCGGTGGACATGCACTCACTGGCCAAGCTGGCCGATACCGACTACCATGGAACCACCGTCGAGGACCTTTATAACTCGATGCGTCGCATCAGCAACGGCACGCCTTTTCGCCTCAACGCGCTCAGCGACGGGCGTCGCATGGCTGACGAAATCCAGGAAGCCATCGAACGCGGTCAACCGGTGATTTGGGGCATACCCGGACACCTTCGCCTGATCATCGGCATCCACCCCGAAACCAGAGAACTGGTCTATTCCGACACCTGGGGACGCGGGCACGAGTACAAGGCCCTCTCCTGGAACGAGGGCAGGCGGCTTACCTTTGGCATGTGGACCCTCGACCTGCCCGATTCCTGACGCACCTTCGCACCGCTTTTCACCTTTTTATCATGAAACTGCTGTCCGTCCTCTACCTCCTGCTTACCTTCCTTGTCATTGCGCCCTCACTGAGCGCGCAGTCCTCCACCGATGCAGACGAACGGCGCGCCAAGCTGCTCAAGCAGGGCTACCGCGATTTCACCAGCGCCGATGGCTCGCAAAAGTTGTTCGCCAAACTCACTGACGTCGACCGCGAGATGAAGGCGATCTCGCTACTGAACGAACAGGGCAAGCCGATGAACAACGTCGCTGTGGCGGCCTTCTCCAAAGAGGATCAGGCGTATATCAAAGCCTGGGCTGCCGAAGATCTGTTCGCCGCAGAGGGCGCCCTGGAGGCTCAGATCAAACGCACGCGCGGCTCGGATGCCGGCACCGTGGAGAATCCCTACCTGGCCTGGGCTATTCGGTCATACGGCGATGATTTCAAGATCAAAACGGGCCACGAGGGTTTCGATATCCAGGTGCGCAGCGCACGGGAGCACCCGCTGGAAGGCGCGCGGGTCGAGTACCGCTTGTTTGTTGTCTACGATCCGCCCAACGCCGAAAAAAAGAAACGCGACATTGAGGCGGTCGTGCATCCTGGCGAGATGGCCTTACCGCGCATCTCACCTAGAGGGCTGATTGAAGTTCAGACCGCCACCGTAACGCTTGCCGAAATCAAGATGCCAAGCGGTATGGTCTGGACCGATGGCGGACGCCGCGACTTTGAGGATAAGCTCGATGGCGTGTGGATTCGTATCTACAAGAACGACACACTGCTGCTGGAGCAGTCCGTGCCGGAGTCCCTGAAAGACAACGAGGTCTGGTAACCGCTCGGGACGATTCAACGGGGTGTTGCGTTCCGGCGCTTGCCTTCCCGTGGAAGGTGGCCTTTGCATGCAACCATGAGCGAATCCCCGCCACCCTTGCCGCTGGAAATTTCGGTTCAGCAAGCTCACGAACGGCTTACCGCCTCAAGCGAGCCTAGGCCCCTGTTGCTGGACGTGCGCGAACCGGATGAAGTGGCCACCGTTGCGATCGAGGGCTCGCGGCGGATTCCGATGCAGCAGGTGCCCGCTGAGCTGGACACGTTGCCGAAGGATCGGCCAATTCTGGTACACTGTCATCACGGCGGACGCAGCCTCAAGGTGACCCAGTTTTTGCGCTCCAAGGGCTTCGACCAGACCGCCAACGTAAAGGGCGGCATCGACCAGTGGGCGGTGCAGATTGAGCCGGGTATGAAGCGCTATTGAGGGGCTTCGGGCAAGTTGCTTGAGCGTGCCTACACGGCGCGGAGGGTTCCGGCTTCGCGCTGGGCAAGGAAATCGGCGTAGGCGTCCTTGAGGCCTTCTTCGAGTCCGATGCGCGGCTCCCAGCCGGTGCTTTTGATCAAGGCGTTGTCGGTGCGCTTGAGCATTGTGCCGTCGGGCTTGGACAAGTCGTGGCCAATGCTGCCGGAGTAACCGACGGTCTGCGCCACCAGATCGGCTAGCTCGCGGATGGAGATGTCCTCGCCCCAGCCGATGTTGACCAGATCCGGTGGGCTCTCGAGCGCGCACATGTGCAGGATGGCTTCGGCACAGTCGTCGGAATGCAGAAACTCGCGCCGGGGTTTGCCCGTGCCCCAAATGACGACCTCGTCCGCACCGGATTCCTTGGCCTCGTGGAAGCGCCGAATGAAAGCCGGAAAGACGTGCGAATTCTCGGGGTGATAGTTGTCGCCGGGTCCGTACAGATTACACGGCATGCCCGAGTGAAAGGCTACGCCGTATTGCTCCCGGTAGTACTGGCACAATTTCAGTCCGGTGATTTTGGCGATGGCGTAGGCCTCGTTGGTCTTTTCCAGGGGCGAGGTCAGCAGGTAGTCCTCCTTGATGGGCTGGGGCGCCTCACGCGGATAGATGCAGGTGCTGCCCAAAAAGAATAGCCGCTTCACCTGGTTGAGGTAGCCGTGGTGAATCAGGTTGTGGGCGATGGCGAGGTTCTCGTGGAGGAACTCCGCCGGGTAGGTATTGTTGGCGTGAATGCCGCCCACCTTGGCTGCCGCAATGATGACCACGTCGGGCTTTTCCGCGGCATAGAACTCCGCCACGGCCGGCTCGCTGAGCAGGTTCAGTTCGTGCCGTGTGCGGGTGATGACGTTTTTGAAGCCTTGCCGCTCCAAGGCGCGGCAGACGGCCGAGCCAACCATGCCGCGATGACCGGCCACGTAAATTTTATCGGAGGTGTCCATGGTGCAGTGTCGTGATGTCCAGGGTTGCGCAGCTTGCCGAAAGCCTCCCGGCAACAAAAGCCAAAACTGCGGGCTGTTGTGTCCTAGGCCTTGACGCCCGGTTTGCCTTAAGAGCGCTCGACACGCCAGGCCGGCGGGGCCTCGCGCAGTTTGGCGCGGGCGGCTTCCGCGAGCTGCTGAATAAAAAGTCGGCCAGCCTCGATCGCTTTCGCGTCTGGATCCCATGGAAAAAGCGTGCGAGCCACTTCATCCACATTGAAAAAGCGCAGGCCCGGTCGCTCTCGCAAAAGGAACTGTTGCGCGAACGTCGTCTTGCCGGCCCCGTTCGGACCGGCGATCACCAGGCACAGCGGTCGGCTCATGCCTGGTGAGGCAAGCCATACATGGACACCGCGTCAACGGCGCGGGCGTGTACCGCTGCGAGGATCCGTGACGCCGACGGGAGCCGCTACGCGATATGAACGGCGGGCAGGTTGGCGGCGGCGGCGGACTCCTTGTAGGCGAGCTCGCGGCGGGCCAGCGCCAGGTCGGCGTCGACCATGATCTTCACTAGCTCATCGAATTTGACCTTCGGCTCCCAGCCGATCTGCTTCTTGAGCTTTTCGGGGTTGCCGATGAGCAGATCGACCTCCGCCGGACGCTCGTAGCGCTTGTCATACTCCACGTACTCCTCGAAATCCATGTCGAGCAGCCCGAAGGTCTTTTCGCAAAACTCGCGCACCGAGTGCGTCTCGTTGGTGGCGCACACGTAGTCGTCCGGCTTGTCCTGCTGAAGCATCATCCACATCACTTCGACATACTCCTTGGCGTAGCCCCAGTCGCGCTTGGCGTCGAGGTTGCCGAGGTAGAGCTTGTCTTGCAGGCCGAGCTTGATGCGGGTGGCTGCACGGGTGATCTTGCGAGTCACAAAAGTTTCACCGCGGCGGGGCGATTCATGGTTGAAGAGGATGCCGTTGCTGGCGTGCAGGTCGTAGGACTCGCGGTAATTCACCGTCAGCCAGTAGGCGAAAACTTTCGCGCAGGCGTACGGGGAGCGTGGATAGAAAGGCGTTGTTTCGGTCTGTGGAACCTCCATCACCTTGCCGTACATTTCCGAGGAACTCGCCTGGTAGTAGCGGCATTTTTTCACAAGCCCGGCTTCCCGGATAGCTTCCAGGATACGCACCGCCGACAGCCCGGCCACGTCGCCGGTGTACTCCGGCACGTCGAAGGAGACGCGCACGTGGCTCTGTGCACCGAGGTTGTAAATTTCGTCCGGCTCCAAATCGTAGAGCAGCTTCACCATCTGGACCGAGTCGGCCAGGTCGCCGTAGTGCAGAAACAGCTTGGTGCCGTGCACGTGCGGGTCGTTGTAGAGGTGATCGATCCGGCTGGTGTTGAAGGTCGAAGCGCGGCGGATAATGCCGTGCACTTCGTAACCCTTGTCGAGGAGGAACTCGGCCAGGTAAGAGCCGTCTTGTCCAGTAATGCCGGTGATGAGTGCTTTTTTCATACTTCGGAGGGTGCGCTACGTCGTTGAGTCGTTTGAGTCAGGTCAGGTTGGCTGGGAAGCAGCCGCCTGCCACTCGATGGAGCTGACGCCCAAGAGTCGGCAGTATTGGCGGGTTCCTTTACGATAAAAACATTCTAGCGCCTTTGGGTTGCTGGGTCTTTGCGTATTTGCGTAAATTTTATTTATAAATTCGCGCAAATGCCCACCATCGCGATCACCATGGACGTCGATCCGCGCCGCAGCCTGGAGGTTTTCAGCGGCGTGGAGCGCTTCCTGCGCGAGAACCGCTTGAATTGGCGGCTCGCGCCACTAGGGCCGGGCTTCGAGGCGACGCTGCTGCAATTGGTGCGGGCGGGGCGGCTGGATGGGGTGATCGGCGCTTTTGTCAGCGATGCCTGGACGCGGGACCTGGCCGCCAGCGGTGTGGCCGCGGTCAACATTTCGCAGATTTCAGAGATTCGCGCGGTGCCTTCGGTGGGGATCGATTTCCGAGAGATCGGCCAAAAAGCGGCGGAGCTCCTCCTGTCTACCGAGCCCCGCACGCTCGCCTTTGCGGGTGTACGGGGGCAGTTTTCCTCGCGGCGGATGCGCGACGGCTACGCGGCGGGTACCACTCTGGATGTCATCGATGCGCCCGTCGGGGCGGATTACCTGCGTGCCCAGTGGCTGCGGCAACTGGCCTTGCCCGCTTCGCTTTTTTGCGCGTCGGACAGCTTGGCTCGCGACTGGATCCTGGCCGCTCGTGAGGCAGGACTCGCGGTGCCGAAAGATCTGGCGGTCATGGGTGTCGGCGATTCACCGGTGGATGCGCTTTTTGCGAGCATTGCGCTGTCGAGCTTCGCATTGCCCTGGGGTGCGGTTGGCTTTCAAGCGGCGGGCACGTTGCAAAGGTTGCTAGAAAGCGACCCTGGCGATTGGCCGACATGTGCGGAGCCTCGATGGGTGAGTGGGGCCAACTTCGTGCCCAGAGCCAGTACGCGGCGGGGTAGCCAGCGGGACTGGCTGGTGGATTCGATGATGGCTTCGTTCCGCAGCGATCTCTCACAACCGCCGGCGGTCGAGGAACTGGCGCGGCAGGCAGGGCTTTCGCGTCGCGCGTTAGAGATGCGTTTTCAGGAGGCGTTGGGTCAGGGCCCGTACCACGTTTACCAGCAACTACGTTTTGAGCACGCCTGCGCGCTGCTGCGCGAACGCCCGGACCTGAAAATCCAGGAAATCGCGCGCGCCTGTGGCTTCGAGGACCCGCACCCTTTCTCCGCCGCCTTCAAACGCCGCTTCGGCTGCTCCCCACGCCAGTGGCGGGCGGCCGAAGGGGCCTGAGCTTTGCGAGAAGCAGCGCCAAGCGGACCTTTTGTCGTTGAGTCTTCAGTGACTGGGCGGTGCGAGGGGGAGTTTGGCAACGACGGTGTAAAAGAAGTTCTTTTCCTTGCGCTCGGGTAGGTTTTGAAGGGTCGTGAGGCCCTCAGCGCAGATGACCGCCCCAATGTCGATTCCGGACGGGTCGTTCAGTTCGGTCCGACCTACGATTTGGTAAAAACGCGTCGGTTGGCTGGTGAAGGTCAGGTCAAAGCTTCCGTCGGCGGGTGAAGCCGGCGCGAAGGCGATCACCTCGAGCCGCGAAACCGGGTCGGTCGGGTCGGTGTCGGCGATGTACTCGGAGCCGTCGCTGCGCCCATCGCCGTCAAAGTCACCCGTTCCGTTCGAGACTCTCAGGCTGCCAAAATTTTGGATCTCGTACCCGTCGCCCATTCCGTCGCCGTCGCTGTCGGGCTCGGGCTTGATGAAACGGGTCGTCAAGGTCAGGCCCATCTCGCCAAGGTTGATCCAGCCCACGTTTGCCCCGTAGGCAAAGCCGCGCAGGGTACCGGTCTTCAGCTCGAGTCTGGGGTCGCCGGTGGCCTCGAATTGAATCCAGCCGATGTTGGCCCCGAAGGCAAATCCGCGCAGGTCGGCCTCACCGCCGCTCGGGTTTGAGGTGTAGTTGACTACGTTCACGCCCGTGTCGCTGCCGTTCGTATTCGAATAGTGAATACCATTACTCGGGCTGCCGTCGCCGAAGAAGATCCAGCCGACGTTACCCGAATAAGCGAAGCCCTCGACGAAGTTTGCTCCAACAGCTACGCCGTTTGTGGCATCGGCTTGAAGGCTGATGAAACCCAGATTGCCTGCGAAGGCTGCGTTATCGGTCCCGTCAAAGGACGAGCCCCCGGGCTGGGTAGCCCGCAAACCCGGGTTTAGACAGAGCAAGACCCAGAGAATTGCCCACACGGTTGTACGTGCGTGAATGTTGAAGCGCGTCACGGCGAAGCTAGATAGTCGAGAAAACAGGCGGCAGCTGGCTTTTCCGAGCGGAGGCAGCACCTAGAAGATAAAGTTGATCCACGGATTGGTGCTGGTGGCGCTCGTCGTGGTGTTGACTTGGTTGCCACTGCTGCCGGTGACCAGGTAAGTCTGCCCCGGACCGTAGGCGACGTTGCGCGTGAGCACGTGATTCGTGCCGGAGATGGAGTAGGCAAAATTCGTTCCAGACGAAGCAACGCGGCAACTGTCGATAACACATGCGGTGCCTGCGGAGCGGGTGCGGATGCCTGCCGCACCGTTGTTGATCGCTCCGCAGTGGTTGAGCGAAACGTTGGAAATACAATCGAAACCATTGCCGCTGTTGCGGTTGGCCGTGCAGTGAGCCACGTGCTCAAAGAAGAGCCCGCCGAATCCGTCGCCTGCTACATCGCTGGCGTGGCAGTGGGTGAAGGTCGACCCCTCACCGGCCAGGAAGCCATCCACTACGGTCGCGTTGGACCCGGAGATGTTCGAAACGGTGCACTCGGTGATAATGCAGTCTTCATTGGCTAAAATTCCAACGCATGAGGAGGCGGAGACTAGGCCACTGACCGAACAGCCGGAAATTCGCGTATTCGACGCTACGCTGATGCCGGAGGCACCGCCTTGTGAGGCGTTGCCATCGCTGACGGTGCAGTTGATCACGGAACTGTCCGAGGTGACCCGAATACCGACAAAGTCGTTGACGCTGCCGGAGCAGCGCAGGACTTCGCAAGCTTCGACCAGCGAATGGGCCTGAACCTGAATGGGGCTGGGTAGGGTGCAGTCGATCACACTGCAATTTTTCAGAACCATTCCGGTGCTGCCGAGAATCGCGAACGTGCCCGAGCAGTCGTGAATGAGACAGCCCGTGATGCGGCATTCGTCTCCGGTTTCAATGATTGCCGAGCCGCTCGGGACGCTGCTTAAGGAGACGGTGCAGTCTTTCATCAGCACGCCCGAATCGAAGTCGAAGACCGCGTCGGTCCCCTCGAACTCGGCCACGGTACAGCCGACGAATCGCACCGCCTGTTCCTCGTCGGCGGCGGTGAAGGCGCGCGCGGCGGTCGTCTCGTAGACGGAGCAATCGATGGCCTGCGCAGCACTGTCGAGGTCGAAGGCGTCGCTTGTGAGCGTTGATTGGGATACCGAACAGCCGCGGACGATGCCGCCCTCGCCGATACGAAAGGCGTCCAGGCAGTTTGCGGAGACGACGGTGCATTGGGTCAACGTCGTGCCACTGCCGAAGGCGTTGAAGGCCCGGGCCGTGGTGCCACTGACGAACAGGGCCCGGCAACGTGTCAGGGTATTGCCGCTGCCCAGAGTGAAACCGACGCTCGTCGCGCCTTCGGCCACGCAGTCTACCAGGCTGGCAGACTCCGCAGTGGCAAATCCAATGGCACAGTCCCCGGCCAGGCACCGGTCCAACTGGCTTCCGAACTGTAGCTGGAAGCCGGTGTCGGTAGCGTCCAGCGCCTTGCAGTCGACGAAGACGGTTTCAAGGCCGCCGATGAAGCCAACTGCGACGTTGCGGGCAACCACGCCCGAGACGCGCCCGCCGGCAGCTGTTCAGTTTTCGCTGAAGGTGGCGCGCAGTCCATTATCAAAGGCCACGATCGACCCATTTTTGACGACGAAAGCGTCGCCGCCTTTGGCGATTTCGACCCCGGTTGCGCTGCCACTGCCCGTGATGACATAGCCGTTCAAATCCAAGGTGACGCTGCTTGCGGCAATTTGGATGCCACCGGTGGCGCTGACGGTCAGGTTCCCGGTCAGGTAGTAACTGCCGGGTTGGTTGATGACAAAGGCGAAGGTGGCATCGGTCGTGACGCCTGCAGCGCCAACGACCAGCGGTGTACGGGGCTCGACTTGGTCGAGGGTTTTAAACAGTGGTGCCGGCGGACCTGGGGGCGTCAGCGAGCCGCCTTGGGCCAAGGCAGGAAGCGGCAACACCAGTGCCGCAGCTAGAAGGGATTGCAGCGTTTTCATGGCAGAGGGGCGAGTTCACGAAAATGGGAAGGCGTCAAAAAACACTCTGATACTGGTGCGTTTCCGAGTCTGGGTAAAGGCCTAAAATTATCCAGTATTCATGAAGCGTCTCATAACTCAATAATCGGAAGTGAAATACGCCATTTGCTTTTCAGGCTTTCAGGGAGCACCCGCGGGCTTTTTCGACCGGATACTTTTCGGCATTTTTGGCTATCTTTTGCTCGATGGCGGAGGCCAGATCGACGCTGGCGCCGTTGGCAAACTCAAGCGCATAGATTGACGATATCGTCTGTGCGGTCCGGGTAGACCGGATCGCCAAGGGGTTGCCCGTGCAGCCGCTCGAGCACGGGGAATCCGGATACGTGGCCCCGGAAAATACGCCTTCGCCCGAGGACTCGGAAACAGCCTGAAGCCTTGCGCAGGTACGTGCGCAAATTTGGCAACGATTCTTCCACTTAGCCCCGGGTGCCGTCGTGGCGGGCGTGCAAGAATAGCTCGTTGCCGTCGGGGTCGGCAAAGGCGGCCATCTTGCACACGTGCGTGTTCATGAGCGGCATCGTAAACTCGACCCCCTGGGCCTTGAGTTCTTCCATCGCGGCCTCCACGTCCTCAACCGCCAGGGCGACCAGCCCGCCACGCTTTGTGGGTGGCGCGTATTGACCGCTGGGATCGCAAAACAGGGCGAAGGTCGTTGGCGGCAGGTCAAACTCGGCCCATTGGCTTTCGTAGGTCATGCCCTGGGTCAGTCCGAGTACATCCCGGTAAAAGGCGACGGAGCGCGCCATATCCGTCACCGGGTAGCAAACAAAATCAGCGGCGAGGACGTTCATGGTTAAAATCAAAGTTTGGGCGCAAGGCCTTGGCCAGCCTGTTTGCTTAAAGCTCGGTATATTTCAGGGAGCGCCCACGAGCTTTTTCGACCGGGTACTTATCGGCATTCTTGGCCATCTTTTGCTCGATGGCGGAGGCCAGATCGACGCCGGCGCTGTTGGCAAACTCAAGCGCATAGATGACGATATCGGCCACCTCATCGAGGATGTCCTCACGCTTGCGCGGGTCGTGCACAAACTCCCGCGAGGCGTCGGAGTCCATCCACAAAAAATGCTCCATCAACTCGCCGGTTTCGGCGGAAAGGGCCATGGCAAGATTTTTGGGGGAGTGGAACTGCTGCCACTCGCGCGCGTCGGCAAAGGCCAGGATACGCGCCTTCAACTCGGACACCGTGGTCGTTTCATCGGACATACCTCCAGCCTAGGGGCCCATCACGTCAACTCAAGGCGAGACGGAGGGTGGCGTAATTCTGCCCTGCTCAATCCGAGGGCTGCGACGGGGATTGCGATTGGGTTGGGGCGACGGCGGACGGTGCCGGATGGCTGAAATACGTGCGTACCTCTGACGTCAGCAAGACGAAGACGGCGACCAAGCCCAAACCCAAGCCTAGGGGCCAATCCGTCATCACCAGAAACGCACCTGCGGCACATAAGGAAAACCGCTTGGTCTGGCGGACGTTGATGGCGGTGATGACGGCCACCGTAAGCAGGGCAATTGAGCCCAGCAGATCTCGCCACAGCTGCTGCCGAGTCTGTGACACTAGCTGTACGGTTACTCCGGAGTCCGGTGTTTGCACGGCGGATGCCATCACGATATCGCTCAAGTCCAGCAGGATTGCCGCCCGGATGACATCCAACACTTGAAAGACGGCAAAGATCACGAAGCCTAAGCAGAGGACATGCAGCAACGTCTGGGTTTGCCTCAGGTCGGGCGGTGGCTTCGGTCGCGCCCACTTGAACGTTTCGCTCATGCTTCATCCTAACGTCCGACTCTGCATTATTCGGACTGTGAAAATCCAAAACTCAATGCGGGTACCGGTAGCGCGCGTGACGCTCGTAGGGTGCGCGGTAGCGGTTGCGCTCGAAGGCCTCGCGCTCGCCCTCCTGAAAGAGGGCCACCAGCGCGAGCACGCCGGCGACCGTGCCCAGCGGGAAACTCAGGCAACTGAGCGCGGCAATGATCACGCAAGCCCAATAGAATCGGCGCTCGTGCAACCACAGCGCGCACAGAAGATACATCACCGTGCTGAGGATCGAGAGCAGCGCCACAACCACCATGGTTCCCTGAATCAGGCCCTCTGCGAAGCTTGGCACATTTCCGCGCCCATCGAACTGAAGGTCAATTTGGGGTCCGGGTCCAAAGTTCTGCGCCCTCTCTGGTTCGCCATAGAAAAGCTCCGTCCCGTTCATCGGTTTGTCGTCGTTTCCGAACCTGGTGTCCGACGGGCCAAAGAGCACGAATGCGCCCCCGACCACCAGCATTCCCAGCAGATTCAGGATGCCGTTGACCAGCATGAGCACAATCGCCGCCTGCATCAGGCCCGAGTTTCGCGGCCTCTGCCGGTATGCCTGCGCTGAAGGGTGCTGGGGTGGACCTGGGGGGTAGGGTGACTCCATCGCACCTGCCAGGTTGGCCTGCGCCTGGCCTGGCGGCAAGGAAATCCGTGATTGGGTCATCGTGTATCCACCACCGATGCCAGCCATCCTTCCCGCCCGAGCGCCCAGCAATCAAAGCGCAGCGGGTGGCCGGGCACGGGCGTCAGGTGAAAATGCCCGCCGCCGGCCCCGAGCAGGGCCAGCCCGCCGGCGATGTCCCAGAGGTTGATCGAGGGCTCGAAGTAAACGTCGGCACGACCTAGGGCCACGTAGGCTACCGCCAGAGCCGCCGAGCCGATCATGCGAATCTTTTTGTAGGTTTGTATCCGCTTGATGAATACGTTGAGCACTTCGTCGGTCAGATCAAGGCCGGCGGGGAAGCCCGTGCAGAGGCAGGCTTGCGCCAGCGAGTCCGCCCAGGCCGGGGTGACACTTTTTTCATTGAGCGCGAGCGACCCTTGCTGCGTGGCCAGCCCCGTGATGGTTTCCGCGCTGTTAAAGTCGTGGACCACGCCGAGCAGGGGCTCGCGTCCGCGCATCAGCCCGATGGAAACGCAGCACAGGCGCTGCCCGCGCAGGTAGTTGAAGGTGCCATCAAGCGGATCGACGACCCAGTAGGGTGCCTCGCCATTCAGCAGCGTGGCGTCGCCGCCGGCTTCCTCGCCGATGACCGGCAGCGCCGGCACCTGCGCCGTTCCCTCGGCGAAGCGCGTGCGGATCAGCCGCTCGGATTCGACATCGGCCTGCATCTTGACGTCGTGGGCGTCGCGCGCGTTGACCTGCAGCAGCTCCTTGGTCGGCGCGGCCAGGAGCGCACCGGCTTCACGGGCGACGGCTTCGGCAAAAGCCAGGGCGGCGGGCAGATCGAGGCGGTCGGGCATTGGCGCACTTGAATCCTTCGTACCCGCCGAGACAACCGCATTCTTTTTATCAAGATTCGTGGTCCGTCCGCCGAAAGCCTTCGCTTGCCTATGCACGGGTGCGCGTGAAAGCCTCCCGGCATGCCTGGACTTTTAAGTGCTTTTTCCTTCGGGCTCTTCGCAGGCGTAGCCATGCTCAGCCTCGGCATGAACCTCTCCGCGGATACCGAGCCAGCTTACGTCAACCCGGTGGGCGGCGACATCCGCATGGGTGACCCTTTTGTCGTACGTTATGCGGATACCTACTACCTGACGGGCACCACGCGCGGCGGCGGCTTTCAGTACTGGACTTCGCCGGACCTGGTGAAGTGGTCGCACGGCGGGTTTCTCTTTCGGCACCAGGAGGCCAGCTGGGGCGAGCGCAGTTTTTGGGCTCCGGAACTGTTCACCTGCCGCGGTAAGTACTACCTGGCCTACAGCGCAGCGCGCGGAAAACGTGGGGAAGGTCCCGGGTTCCGGCTTTGCCTGGCCGTGAGTGATCAGCCCGAAGGTCCTTACGAGGATCTGCATGCGCCCTGGATTGATTATGACGTCCCCTGCATCGACGCGCATGTTTACTTCGATACCGATGGGGCGCCGTACCTGTACTTTACCGAGGTGGGCATCCGGCGCGGCGAACAGCTCAAGCTGACGGCGGTGACCTACGGGGTGCGCCTGAGCGAGGACTTGAGCGAGCCAGTTGGCGAGCGTATCGAGTGCGTGCGCGCCGACCAGCCGTGGGAAATGCCCGAAGAAGGCCGCTCGCACTGCACCGAAGGGGCCTTTGTCTTTCGCGAGGGTGGCACCTATTACATGACGTATTCAGCAAACCACTACGCCGAACCTTTTTACGGCATCGGTTATGCCACCGCATCGGGTCCGCTTGGCCCCTGGACAAAGTACCCGGATAATCCGATCGTGGCAGCGAACCTGGAGATCGGCGTCTCGGGTCCGGGCCACAACTGCTTCGTTCATTCGCCCGACGGGACGGAGCGCTTCATGGTCTATCACGCGCACGCGGATTTGGAAAAACCCTCCGGCGAGCGCACCGTGAACATCGACCGCGTACGCATCGAGGCCGATGGCCGGCTGGTCCTCGACGGGCCGACGCGCACCCCGCAGCCCATGCCCTCGGGCGCTTTGAACGCACCCTAGAGGGTGCCTGGTTCAACCGCCGTCGACGGTGCCGATGCGGATGCCTCCGAGCTCGTCGACCGCGAACTGGTCAAAGCTGGCGCGGTCTTCGATGAGGTTGCCTCCGCGGCTGACGTTGAGGATGAAGTTGACCCGCCCCGGTGCGCTGGAGCCAAAGTTTGGATACCGTCCGTCGATGGGTCCGTTGAGCGAGCGCAAGTCGACGTTGGAAACCAGCGGGAAGTCGACGTTAGACAGATTGATCGTGGTGGCATTCATCACGATGTCGCGCGGGTTGTTGTTGAAGCTCAAGCGGTCGACAGTGAGCGTCTTGTCGGCAAAGAGGTAAACGTTCTCGTTGTCGCCCACGGTGATTTCGCTGCCTTCGGCGATCAGCAGATTTTCCAGAGTCGCGACCGAAACCGAGCCGCGCGTGGAGGTCATGCGCACGTTGATAACGTTCAGGTCCGCGCCCGAGCCAAAGGCCAGGTGACTGCCCTCGTGCACAATGCTGACCGGTGTGGCGGTGTCCCGACTGTCGCGGCGGAACTCCAGCTGGTCGCCCGCGCCAAAGGCCACGACGGTGTCCGAAGCCGCGTTGCCGGAATCGATAACTAACTCGTTGACCGTCTCCGACACCTCCGGATTGTCGACGCCCGGCTCCGCTTGTGTCGGGATGTTGAAGGTCAGATCGTCGAAAGCGGTGATGGCGAAGATGTTGCCTTGAATCGTGCCGCTGGGTGCGCCGTTTTCCTGCACTACGTAAGTGGCCACGTCGAGGTTGTTGGTGTTGATACCCACGTCGTTGCCGATGAAGGCGACCACGTCGTCAGGGGTGAAGCCAAAGAAGTCGCCTGTTTCGTCAAAGTCACGGGTGCCCAGCAGCCCGCCGTTGAGGCCGAGGAAGTCGGGCAGGGTTGCGCCGAGGCCATCCGGGTCCTCGGCCTCGAGAAACGCGAGGATGTTGTCGGTGATGTCGGTGCGCCCGCCGACTTCGCCCAGCAGCGCGATGACAAAGCCGTTGTAATCGTTGTTGATGAGCTCCTGGCGGTTGAACACCTGGCTGTCACTCAGCGTGTCGCCGACGATGATCGTATCGGTCAGCAGCACGTTACCCAACTGCCCGGCCTGGATGAGCTGCTCGTTGATCACACCGTCGCCGATGTTGAAGAGTGCCTCGAGGATGCGCGGCTCGTTGACCGAGCGGGTGGGTACCTGCGTCGCCAGTTGAAGTTGCGCGGCGGCCAGGATCAACTCGTCGCCGCTGCCGAGCAGGGCTTGCAGGTTGTCTTCGGAGAGCTCCGCGCGGGCCAGCAGGATGGCCAGTTCGGCGTTGCCCAGGTCGAAGAGGCTGCGCACGGTCGCGTCCGCGTAGGTAGTGAGCAGCATGAGCTCGTCGAAGGTAACGCCGCTGCCCTCGTTGAGCGCGGCGAGCGCGTCGATCTCGTCGGGCACGAGCGTTGCGCCGAACAGCGTCTCGAAGATGGGCTCGTCAGCGACGCCGGAGAGGAACTGCAGGTTTGGCAAGGACAGCCCCTGCGCATAAGCGAGTTCCGGCGTGGTATCGAGCCAACTGATCACAACCTCCGCCTGCGCCAGCGTCAGCCCCAGATCGATGAAGCTCTGAACGGCCAGCGCGGCGTTGAAGTCCGGGCCGATCGTCGGAAAACTGCCGTCGCCCTCGGGAGGTGCGTCCGGCAGATCAAACTGTTGTTCGCGGGCCTGCTCGTCGACAATCACGACAAACTCCTCGGGAACCTCGATTATCTGGAATTGGTCGCCCTCGGGCGCGTCGCCGATCAGCAGGTTGGAGGGGCCGAGAATGCGCCGTGACTGACGGCGGGCCTGGTCGTTGATTTCGGCCAGCGAAGCCAGCGGGGTGTCAAAGCCATTCAGCAGCAGCGAGGAGGCCACGAGCTCTTCCAGGTCGATGGTCAGGATAGGCGAGCGCACGTTTTCGCCCGGGGTGACGAAGGCCACTTGTCCGGCGTCGAGCACGTCGACGGTGCCATCCTCGTAGATGATTTGGGCGACGCCTTCGAGCACGACCAGCTTGAAGCCGCCGTTGCTGGTAGCGGCGATGGCGATGGTGGTGCCCAGCACCGAAGCGCTCGCCTCACTGGTGCGGATGGTCCCGCCACCCAGACCCTTTGGCGAATGAAAGAGCAAGCTGCCCGTCTTTAGATCGATCACGCGCTGCTCTGGATCGAACGAGAAAATCGTGTTGGAGCCCACACGGGTGACGGTGCCGTCGGGGGCCAGCAGTTCGGCCCGCGAGCGGTTGGCGGTGGCCATCAGGTCGGGCGCTTCGAAGGTCTTGTCCACGACGGCCGGAACCTGCTTCAAATCCTCGGCGTCGACGATTTTGACGTCGTTGACAACTTTGGTGACGGTTGCCTTTGAGAAAGGCATGCCTTTGTCCTCCGGCGCGTCGTTTTGGGCCAGGACGGTCTGCGCGGAGAGGGAGAGCGCCAGAACAGAGAGAGTGGTGGTAAGGAGCTTCATAACGGGCGGATCCAAGTGTAGCCAGGTAGTATACCGGAAAACGGGACTGGAGAGAATAGGTTCGATCCCTCAAGGGCCCTCGGGGGATTCCCCTACCAGAACAGCTTTGTCATCGATGCCAGGCGAGCGCTACGGAGGCAATCCTTGTTGCGCTGCCGGGGTTGGATGCTTTTGATGCCCGCATGCTCGATCGCTGGTTCAATGCGCAGCGCCCAGCTCCGGCGGGCGAATACCTGGCCCTGGTCATGGCTGTTTTGGTCGCCACGGCCGCCTTCATGGCGTTTTCATGGTGGAGCGTGGAGCACGGTGTGCCGTCCTTGTTGGCCGGTGGGCACAAGGAAGCTGAAGCCACCACCACGGAGGAAGTCGCCGCCGAAGCGGAGTCTGCCACGGCGGACGCTTCCACGGATGTTTCCACCGAGGAGGGGGCGGCAACCGCGGAGAACGAACCAAGCGAAGTCACCGAAACTGCCACCGCCGAGACGGAAACGACCGAAGAGGCGGCCACCGACGCTGTGGACGCAGTTTCAGAAACGGCGGCGGCAAGTGTGGCGGAGCCTGCAGTGGCCGAAGAAGCCCACGACGACCACGGCTCGAACCTGCCACTCGTCATTTTCCTCTGCCTCATCGGGGCCATCTTCGCCTCGGGGTTCTGGATTTTGTTGGCTACGCGCCGGCTGAAAGACGCGGGCTGGGCGCCGCTGTGGGCGATGCTGGTCGTTGTCCCGGGGATCAATCTGCTGGCGCTAATGGCCTTTGCGGCGATTCCCGGCGGCAAGGCCCTGGAGTCAGAAGCATGATTCAGTCTGCTTCTGATTGGTAAAATTCTTCTGCAAAACCCGGTGGAGCCTGGGTTTTTGCTTTCTCTGCGGGCGTTTGGGCCGAACTAACGAGGCAGGCATTGTCCGCACCCGGCGGCTGCCCGCCAACCTGAATTGTGACCACGATGACCCAGGTGAACGAAGAAACCATCGCTTCCACCACCGCCGCCGAGCTGGATAAAGGCCGGATGGGCAAATTTTTGAGCTTCCGCCTCAATGGACAATCCTACGCGGTGAACGTCCTGAAAGTGCGCGAGATCATCCGCCTGCAGGCCATCACCGCCCTGCCGCAGATGCCCGGTTACGTGCGGGGCGTCATCAACCTGCGCGGCAAGGTGATTCCGGTAGTCAGCCTCGGGGCCAAGCTCGGGATTGCCAGCGACGAAGAAGACGAACGCACCTGCATCATTGTACTGGAAGTTTCCTCCAGCGACGGCTCCAAGCAGACCGAAATCGGCTTTCTGGTGGAGCGCGTGGAAGACGTGTTCACGCTGGAAACCAAGGACTTTGAGCCCCCTCCGGACATGGGCGTGGCCGCCGCCTTCGCAGGCCTGCTCGGCATGGCCAAGCACGGCGACGTCGTGCGCAGCGTGCTGGACGTGGACAAGGTCATGGGCGTGGACGAGTTTTCCCAACTCGCCGCCGTGGCTTAGCTGGCACAGGCCAGGCACAGATCACACTTTCCGACGCGTTCGCCGTACCCGGCGGGCGCGTTTTTTGGCGTCTGTCTAAGCCGTGAAAACGGGGTGCTTGCCCACGGGCGCGTGGGTGGGCGTACCGTACGCGCGGCGCACGCCCGAGGCCTTCTGAGCGCCGTGAAAGGTGGACGCCAGCTCGGTGCGATTGGTGCGGCGCAGGGCGGCCAGGGCTTCGGCATTGGCGATCTGTTGCCGCTGGATGTTCGTCAGCCTTCGGTCGATTTCCGGGTCTTCCGTGCGCAATTGCGCCCAGTGGCCCCGTTCGCGCAGGAACGCTTTCAGCAAGGGTTCTTTGCGCGGCAGGATCTGTGTCAGCAGCGCGTCGAGGTCGCCCCGTTCCAGGGCGCCGCGTTCTTCGGACAAGAGGGCTTCGAGTGTGTCGAGCAGGCGCATGGCAAACGTTACCAGGTCCTGATCGGCGGATCGGGGCGAAGTTTTAGGCGGAACGGAACAGCGTTGAGCCGGCGCTTTCACCCTCGGCGGGCGCGGCGGCGGGCTGCCCCACCGGGTTCTCGGCCTCGTGCTTGGCCAGCATCTGGGACCAGCCGTCGCGCAGTTCCATTACCATGGGCTCGATCTCAACCACGCACTCGCGGCGCTTGTGGATGTTGGCTTCGTTGAGCTTGGCGAAGAAAAAATCGTAGAGTTTATAGAGCGTCTCGGGCAGTTCCCCGGGCACGTTCATATCGAGGTTGGCCTGCAACTCCGTAATGATCCGCTGGGCGCGAATCAGGTTGTTGGAGATGGCCTCGTTACGTTGGGTGGGATTGAGGGACTGGTTGTCAAAGGCGGCCTTGGCGGCCCCGGTGAAGCGTAGAATACCGTCAAAAAGCATCAGGACGATGCGGCCCGGAGAGGCTGTTTGGACGGAGACCGCCTTGTAGGAACTGGCTTTGGACTTGGGAGCGTAAATCATTCGCCGAGAACGGTATGGGTGGCGATTTCAGCCAGCGCCTGACGTTGGTGAGCTGAGCTGGTGTGCCCGGCTCGCTGCGAGGTAAGTCGGCAGGCTGCCTGGTGTTCTTGAGAACTCATACTTGGTTTGCAGGCGGTCGACCGGGCAGACGTCACCACTGTGTAAAAAAAAGTAAGGCCCCCCGGGGTCGGGAGGCCTTAACTTCGCATCAGTGGGAAGAATCAGAATTCTTTGAAGTGTCTCAGGTAATAAACAGGAAAGCTTCGTTTTTTTGCGTGGAACGCTCGCTCAGGCCTCTTCTTCGAGAAGCGAGGCGACCAGGCTGCGGGCCAGACGGTCGACATCGGCCTCGGAGGGGAAGTCCGGGTCCTCAAGCAGGGATTTGCCTTGAGCCACGACTTCGGGACGGATTTCGGGCTCGGCCATCAGTTGCTTAACCAGGGCGCGTTGGCGCAGGACTTCTTCGGAAGCGCTGAAGCGCTCCGCAGAGCCGTTGAGGCGGCCCTGGGTATCCAGTTCGTCAGGAGTGAAACCTTTCGAACCGACCTTGTTCCGGGGGCTGGTCTGGAAGCCTTCCAGACGGTCCGCGGAGTGGGAGTTGGTGGGATCGATATTCATTGTAGCGTTTGGTGGTAGAATTGGCCCGATCAGGGCTATGCTGTATATTTCGACAGATTAATCCGGAAGTTTAGGCCGGTTTCTGGATATTTTTGCCGGAAAATTTTGCCCCCTATCCGGAAGATACCCGAGGCTAGTGAACGCAAAAACACCTTTAGAACCGCCACAAATCTTTGTGAAACGGATCCGCATCGACAGTCGGCCCGCCCGCTTAAGCCGCAAATGCGTTACAGAAGCGGCCCCGCTCCGCGTTGCGCGAGCTCCGCGCTTCGATTGCTGGCTGCCCCGATCTAAAAGGCTTTTTGCCAGCCGACCGTGATCAGGTAGTCGATTTCGAGTTGGGGACCGTCCAGGCGCTGGTAGACCGGTAGGCCGCCTTCCACCGCCAGTCGGTGTCCCGAAAAAACGCCCAGACTTTTTGGAGCCAGGAAATTCACGCCAAAGAGCATGTCCAGTCGCGAGAAAGCGCGCAGGTCCGGGTCGGCGGTGGGCACCATCATCGGGTTGAGCGCGGGATCGGCACCGTCGATATTGCCCTGGTACTGATAGCGGGTACGGGCCGAGAAGCTCAGCCACTCCGAGACAGCGCGGGCCAGCCAGACGGTACCTTCATATCGATTGCCCAGTTGGTAATCGCGGTCGTTTTCGCCCAGGCGAAACGTTCCCATGAGCTGTCCACCCCAGCTCCAGGCCGCGGACTGACCGTTGTAGGTGATGCCAGGCATCGCGTCGAAGGTGCCCGAGCCCTGCTGCATCGGATAAGGCAGGATGGTGCCGCTGGGCGCGGCCGGGGTGGCGTCCATCTCGTCGATGGAGCCCGTGGGCGCGCTGAAGCCGAAATTCAGCAGGAGTTGCCCGCCATCGAACTCGGTCAGCTTGTAAATGCCGGAAAGCTTCAGATCGCCAATGCCTTCAGACTCGGTGGTGAAGAAACCGCCCATGCCGGTCACGTGGTCCATCTCAAGGATTCGATAAGGCAGCATCGCCATCAAGGTAAGGCGATCGGTCGGCGCGTACATCAGCCCGACCATGTGCATCTGCATCGTCATGCGCACGGGCGTGACCGGAAATTGCGTGAGCACCTGAGCGGGTGTCAGTGTGTCGGTGCCATCGCGCAGCCCGTCCATCTCCATGAACATGTAGCGGTATGACAGCATGAACTCGCCGCCTAGGTGGACATGGTCGCCCATCACGCCGATGGGCGCATGGCTGTCGACGCGGTGCGTCTCAAATTTGTTGCCGAAGCCACTGCCAAAGTGGCTGCCAAAGGTGGCGGATCCACCGAGGATCCAGCAAAGAGTGAGCAGGGATTTCAGGGAGCGCAAATGTGGGGACATTTGCGTTTAAACAAGCTCCTAGCGTGCGCCTGACAAGCGCAATCAGAGCCTGGTTTTCGCTGCTCATACACGCTTCGGCCAAGGCGTGTTTGACAGAAAGTTTCTACGGGGTTTCGGCTGCTGGCGCGGGGGCCAGGTAGCTGGGGTCGAGCGGATCGGGCTGGCGCGGCGGGAGGGTCGAAAAGGCCAGAGCTGCGCAGTAGCTGGAAAAACGCCGCGGGCTCTGCAGCGTGCCGTGTGCGGTGTTCAGCGGAAAGGGCGAGGTGTTGCGCAGTTCCGTGAATTGCCGCGCGCCGGCCAGCACGCGAGGGTCACCGGAGTTGAAGAGGTGGTCGAAGGCCCAGAGGCTCTGACCTGACTCCAGCGAAACCAGCCGCAGTCGTAAACCGATGGCGATCGGCTTGTAGGGTTCGTAGGTGGTCAACTCGGTGAAAATGAGCGCGTCTGCGTCGTAGCGCTCGATCAGTGTATCGAAAAGGTCTGGCGGGAGGGGGTAAACCGGCGAGAGCTGGTGCGTTCCATAGGCTTCGTAAAGCGCTTCGCGGCTGATGGAGAGCACCTCGAAGCGGCGGGAAAGGGTCAGCTCGCGGGCAAGGTTCTGGTCCAGTTCGTCGAGAAAGCGGGCGTTGGCGTCGGTGTAGTGAATCGGCAGCAGGATGACCCGCTGGACTGTGCCCGGCAACAGGGTGACGCCCAGCGTGTTGGCGGGCTGAAACGGCTCGGCGCGCACATTCACCTCGCGCGGGTCTGTCGAGTGGCGGCAGGCGCTCAGGGACAGAAGCAGCAACAGCGCGCACCCTCCGATGCGCTTGCCCCTTTGTTGCCCCATTCCCTGAAAAATCTTCAATCCCACGCCGTGTCCTCGATCCATCGGCCTAACCCAGACTGCTGTTTAGGATCTGCAGCTGGTTGTTCATCGTGCTCTGGGCTTCCTCCATTCTTTGGAAGGCGATTTCGAGCTGATCGCGCTTGATCTCGAGCTGGCGTTCGAGTTGGTCGATCTGGTCGTTGAGGCGGCGCTGTTGCGACTCGATGGAGTCCAGCCGCGTTTCGACCGCGCCGGAATCATCGAGAAAGCCTTCGATGAGCTCGTCCAGACCGGAGGCCAGCCCCTGGTCGGAGTCCGTGAAAATAATCGCGACCTGTTCGCCGCTGTCGCGCAGGGCGTCGGCGAGTTTTTCGGCGTCCTTGACCTCCAGGTTCGCCGAGCCGTCGGCGGCAAAGTCCACGCCGATGTCGGCCAGGCGCTTGATGTCGCCAGTCAGGCTATCGACCGCCTGGAACATGCTGCGGCGGATGGAGTCGCGCATGGAGGTGATCTCGCGGTTGCCGGCGAGTACGCCGGAAGTCACCTCGTCGCCGTCGACGGTGATGTCGGTGTTCACGTCGACAAAGGCCACAAAGTCGTTGTAGGCGGCGATGAAGGCGTCGACCTTTTCACGCGAGTCCTCGGTGTCGGGCTTGACCTCGATTTTTTCGGTACCGGTGGTTAGGTCGCTGGCGGTCACCGAGAGGCCGGAAATTCCATGGACGGAGCTGTCGAAGGTGTTGGACGAGCTGGTCAGCGAACTGCCGCCGTTGACGCTGAAGACCGCGTTTTCACCGTAGGTGACGCTTTGGCCGGTCAGGCCCAGCGAGGTGAGAAAGCCGGAGTCGTTGTCGTCGACGTCGATATCGAGCGAGCCGGTCTTCTTGTTGACGAGCGAAAAGCGGTCGTTGGCCGAATCGTAGCTGATGCGTACGCCGGCGGTGGAATCGTTGATGCGGTTCATCACCGAGAGGATGGAGTCGGACTCCGGGTCAAAGTTGATCTCCACGCCGTTGACCATGAACGAGCCCGCGCCAGCCGGGGGGCTGCTCAATCCGCTGAAGGCGCTGTTGACGGCGGCGTTGATGTTGACCACGCCCACGGGCGAGGCCGATTCGGCGTAGCCGCTCTCGTTGGTGAAGAGTTTCATGACCGCCAGAAAATTGGATTCGTCGCCGGCGGAACCGATCGAGACGGGCAGGGCATCGTTGGCGGTGGGCGGGTTGCCGTCCATGGCGGTGATGCGGAGGCGGTCGTTGCTGATCGAGACCTCGACCGGGTTGCCCTCGGTGAGGGTGGCCGCTTCGATGTCGTCGATCAGCTCCTGCAGCGTCTTGGAGGGGTCGACTTCGATCTGGGCGCCGTTGACGGTGATGGTGCCCTCGGTGATGGGCGTGCTCACGTTGAGCGTGGACAGGACGCTGGCGGCCGAGATGTCGGTGCCGATGTTACTTGTGCCGAAGACGGAGGACTCCGTGGCCAGTTGGGTGACGCTGAAGGCGTAGGTGCCGGTGACGGTCTTGTCGCTGGCGGTGGCGGTCAGCTTGGCAAACTCGGCGTCGGTCAGCGATTTCGCGGTCCGGCCAAAGTAGAGGTCGTTCTCGTTGAGATCGTCGACGGCCGACTGGAGGTTTTTCAGCTTGGTCTGAAATTCGTTCAGCGTGCTTTTTTCGCGGTCGAGCGAGCTGATCTCCGTGCGCTTGAGATCCTGTGGCACGCGTTCAATGGCCATGAGCTGATCGACGATCAGCTGGGTATCGAGGCCGGATGCGAGACCGCCGAGTTGCATGACTTGAGAGCGATTGAGGGTAAGCTGAAAATGACGAAATGACGCAACGGATCGCGTCGCCCGTTGCTGAACGGACAGCTTTCTAAGTCGTCCGCGCGGGGCGCGAATTTACTGCGTGTGTGCTGGGCTCGCGTTTGCCGGGGCTTGCGCGGAGAGCACCTGCACGAATTGGAAGGCGCTTTCGGCGAGCGCCCAAAAATATTCACGATTTTTTTGCACTTCGAGCCAGTGGGGTGCGGGCGGCGCGCTGTGCGCCCGGTCCAGCAGACTCTGGTGCGCTTTCATGCATTCAACGAGTTCGGCCTTGGCCTGTCCTTCGAAAAAGACGGCGTACTCGTTTGGGTAGCGGTCCAGCAGCGCGTTGATGGCCTCGGCGTGGCTGAAGTGCCGGCGAATGTCGCCGTGACGCGCATAGTTGGCCCCGGAAAGCTTTTCGGGTAGCGCCTCGGCTTCGCGCGCGGCCTGGGTGGCGCGCTTGAGCAGCCGCGTACCAAAGCGCTGCAGCGGCTCCAGCGCTTCCGTCAGCTGAGCCTGACAATCTTCGATGCCCAAGTCGTTGGCGGCCAACACGGTTTCGATCCTGGCGGAGGGTTCGACGGTGTGTGTGCAACGGCCCAACCAGTCCAGTGCGGCGGCGTAATTCAGATATGGTACGCCCTCGATCCGGACGCCCTGGCGCGCGGTGTTGGCGAACTCCAGGGTGCCGGCGTTGTCCGCAACGAGTTTCTGAAAGGTGCGCAGGTAGACGTAAAGGGCCGGGTCGACTGGGACGCTTTCCAGCGTGTTGCCCGGCAGGTTGCGGCAGCGCTCGGTGTCCGACACCAGCCGGGCTTCGTCAGCGTAAAACGAGTCGGCGGTGTGGTTGCGCCCGTCGGCGGTCAGCGCCATGTCCTGGCCGACCAGGCAGATCTTTGGGCAGCCCAGCACCTTGGCCAGGTCGACCAGCGAGGCCGAAATCGTCCCCTGCTGAATCAGGCGTGTGCCCGGTTGCAGGCCCAGGCGCCGCTTAAGAAAGCTGAGGGTGGCCAGTTCCGATGACCAGGTGAAGGTCCTCCCGGAAAAGCGTTCGGCGACCGCCGGGTATACAAAAAACGGTGCCAGCAGGCAGGTCCCGTCGAGGGGCTGGCCCTCGAAGCCGCGGTCGGTGGAGGGATTCGGATCGAGTGCGCCAACCAGGTGCGGTACAATGCCGCTGTTGCGCAGCTTGCGGTAGCTGGAATTCGAGCAAACGATCAACGCCCGTGACTGAGTCGCTCGCAAAAAGTCGACCGCCTCATCCAGCGAAGGCCCGGCACCGACGAGCACCATGGGCACGTTTTTGAATTGGTCGGCGAGCGCCCCCACATCTGGCGCGGCCAGAAAGCGCCCGGCGTTGGCGAGGCAGTTTTCCTGCAACCTTGCGCCATCGCCCACGTTGGTGAAGTAGAGGTCGCGGCGGACTTCGAGGGTGTCGGCGAGGCGTTGCAGGGACGCGTTGTATGTTGCCTCGTGAAAGGCGTGCAGCGGCGCAAAGAGGACGAGTTGCGCGCGCTCCAGTTCGGCAAATTGAACGTGGTCGAAAAATTCGAAGCAGGCGTCATCGGGTGCGCCCACCGCCAGGAAAAAGCGCGGATGATTCAGTAGTTCCGCGCAGTCACGCTTTGAGAGGACAGCCGCGAGGTGGGCTGCGGAGTGTTCCAGACAGACGAGGTAGGCGATGGCGTCAAAGCGCGCGACAAAAGCCTCCAGGTGTGCGCCATCGCCGAAGCCCGCGGTGGCGATAAAATTGTGTGGAATGGGCTCCACGGCATCCAGCCAGCGCTGAATCGTTGCCTGTGGGGCGCGTCCGTAGGGCCGGACCGAGCGATTGTTGTGAGTTACCGAAAAAGGGTCGAAGCGGGTGCTGTTCGCGACTTTTCGAACTTCAGCCGCACTTAACAACCGCAGACGTTGCAACACCTGCGGATGACGCCGGGCCAGCGCGGCTTCGTTGGCGGGCAGCAGCTTCATACGTCTGCTTCAGCCTCCAGTGCGGGCAGGATTTGCTGGTCCAGCAGGGCTTGTAGCAGTTGCAGGGACGGCGCGATGGCGTCCGCCAGGGCTTCGGAAATTTCCGCCGGGCTTTCGGCTTCGGCGCTCTCGGCCATGGCTTCCAGGCCCTGTTGAAAAGCGGTTTGCAGACTGGCGACGGTGGCCTGCCCGCTTGATTCCCTGTACTGGGCGAGTGGTCCGAGCAGTTCCAGCGCAGGCTGAATCGCGGCGGAAAACGCCGGAAGCTTTTGACGCATCAGTGACCAGGGCTGCGTCAGAAACTCGTCCTGTAACTGGGGCGTTAAGGCGGCCAGCGACTGCAACGGCTTCAACTGATTGCGGGCGAATTGCGCCAGCAGGCTGGCTTGCGAGGTGGAACAGGCGCGGACTTCGCGGGCCGTCTCCGGGAACCGCGGCTGGGCTTGGCCAAGAATGTCTTCGCCGTCGGCCTCAAAGCGCAGCAGGCAGCGCCCTCGTTCGCCCAGATGCCCGTTGAGCAGATCGAAGCAGGCGCGCGGGCTGGCCGGAGCGGGTCCCTCGAAGTCGACGGTTTCGTTGTCTAAAATAACGTACACGCTATCAGGCAGCTCCGGCGCAGCTTATCACCGGGTTAGCCTTACATCGGGCTTACCCGATAGCGCTCAAGCGGCTCGCCCCCGCATTTGTGCATGCAATTTGCGCTTTGCATCGTGCGCGATCCCACAATCTGCCCGAAATTCGTGTGCCCTCAGTGGGGAGAGCTGATGGGTTTGATATTATAAAGCGTTCTCAAAAAACGCTTTAGAAAAATTGCAATCCAACTGGCACGGGGTGTTCTATACCCATTTTGTCAACAAACAGACAAAGGACCTAGTAGTTGCAATCCAAGACTTGGGCCCGGCGGGAGGGACACCGCCGGGTCCCTTTTTTTTTAAAATCAGAGATTTGGGCCGCGACACAGCGTGTCTACCGCGCCCCAGACCTTACCGTGGCGTTTGGCCAGTTCGGTCAAAGTGATGGTTTCGGGCAGGCTGTGGATTTCGGGCTTCAGAGTATCGTTTAGCTTTGCGGCAAGCCTGCCCCCGAAGGCACGCGCTCCGGATATGGCACCGGCAATGCCGCCAACGGTTGCGCCGTTGCAATCGGTGTCCAAACCGCAGGCGACCGCGATGGCGGGCGTTCGGGTAGTGTCGAGCTGGCCGTAGAAGAGCGACAGCACGCAAATGAGCGCATTGTTGATGGTGTGGACGGTGTGCAGGTGGGCGAAGGTCTTCTCGACGTTGCCCATGCAGGCTTCCCAGTTATCGAAAAACTCCACCCATTCGAGACAGTTGCGTACGGCTTGCGCGAGCCGGCACTTACGGGGTATTTCCGACAGCCCGATCTCCACGAGACGGCGGGGGTCGGTTTCGACGAAGCTCGCCGCCTGCAGGGCTGCGCAAAACATCGCGCCGTAGATGCCGTTGCGCTCGTGCGTCCAGCAGGCATCGCGATGGGCAAATTCGGCGGCCAGCTCGGGCTTGCCGGCAGCGGCCCAGGCAAACCCGTCCGAGCGTATCTGCGCGCCAATCCACTCGCGGTAAGGATTGCGGTAGCGGCGAATCCACTGCAGCGCCGGGTCGTCGAGTTCGCCGCGGCGCCCTGCTTCAAAGTAGTTCAGGACGGCCTGGCGCTCGGCGGTACAAAATTGCGGGACCGTGAGGTTATGAATCCAACTTCGGGCCACCTCACGCCAGGTAAAGTCGAGCCCATGATCTTCGACGACGCGCAGCCCGATGCAGGTGTAGCGCAGGTCATCGTCGGACTCCATGAAGCCGATTTGCTCACGCTGGGATTGCGCGCAGATGAGTTTGCGCCCGTCGCCCGCATCGGCACCCGGAAAAAAATCCTCCAGTGGCCAGGCGTTGCGGGCTTCCAGGTACGCCCGGATGTTTTTGCGTCCGTTGAGCCGTCCTTTCTCGTCGCGGCCAAGGCCCATATGCTCGACAGGCTTGCCCAGGGCACACCCGACGCAACGGCCCGTCCAGGCACCGTGCAGACGGTCAAAGAGTTCGGATTCGTCGGGCGACCAGTGCAGGTCGCGCGGTCCTTCGGGTCGCAGGGCCCGGATGGCCTCCAGATGGTTGGGCTCGTTGGCTGCGAGGGTTTCATCCTCAGGCAGTGCGATCAACGCGTCGTAGAGGCGTTCGACGGCCGCGCGGTCGGGCTGGTCGGGATCCAGGGCGGCATAATCCTCGCGAAGCTCGCGCGGGATGTCGCAGCCCTCGTCCGCGCGCTGCACGAACTCCTCCTTCAGCAGATGATAGGGCGTCGTCCAGGCAGGCATGGGGCAGTGAGTTGAGACCTCTGGGCGTTGAACAGCGTTTGGTTGCTCAGTCCTCGCACTTCTCGCCGGTTTGGATGAAGTGCCGGCAATAGCAGCGGCTTTCTTCGGTGTCCTTGTCCTGCACGTAGCGGAAGTCCTTGTCCGGATGTGACTGGTCGGTCTTGCCGCAGGCCGCGCACTTGTGAAAGGCCTCCGCGGCGGAGCCCCGCTCGGAACCGCTGCCTGCGGCGGATCGTTTGCCCGACGCCCGTGGAGGGGCCGCGCCCGCTTGAAACCGGCGGCGGCGTTCGCGTTGCCGCAGCAGGAAAAACGCGCGTGGACCGAAGAAGATGCCGACGTTGGCCAGAGTTGCCAGAATGGCCAGGACAGCGCCCCATTGCGCGTTGGCAACCGCCCCGATAAAGTTGAAAGCCATCAGTATCAGCGCGAAGGCCGCCAGCCAGATCACCTTCACCGGTACCACAAAGAACAGCATCAGCGTAAAATTCGGGTTCAGGAAGGCGAAGGCGATGAAGACGCTCATTTTGAGTGGGTAGGTGTCGATCACCGCAAAAGGCTGCCCAAAGATAAAGTGCGCGAAGGTACTCGCCGAGAGGGTGAAGCCCCACCACGTCAGCAGAAAGAGGTTGAGCCGGCGCGCGCCCCACATCTCCTCCAAGAAGGAGCCCATCAGGTAAAAGATGTACCAGGCAAAAGCGAGAAAGACCATGCCCAGAATCGCCCCGGGGGGCGGCCAGAAAGGCGGGAGCGCCACAAAGGTAAAGGCCCGCCAGACCTCTCCGGAAAAGAACAGGCCCGGATCGAAGCTGAGCAGCTGGATGACCTTGGCCGTACCCTCCGGACCACGGAACCAGCCCATGGTGAAGACAATGAACTGTCCGATCACCAGATACAGACAGATGTTCTCGAATCCGGCGAAGCGTTTGGGGCGGGCGCGACGAAACGGATCTTGGCTGGCAGCGCTCATATGCGGTTCACAAAAGATGCACTGTGGGCTACTGCCCGAAGTCACCTCAAGAACGAAAAGAAAACTCCGGCAGCCCGTCGCAGAGCTCAACTCCCTGGAGATTTGCGGCGTGCCTCAGCCCGGAGGCCCTGAACGGCGTTACTTGAAACTGTAGGGCTCGTTGCGGGTTTCGCCGGTCACCGAGGAGCGGTCGATGGGGCAGGCCAGTTGGAAGATTACATCCGGCTGCGCCTCGCGGCGGCCCCGCACGGTACATTCGCCCAGCCAGGGGTTGAGGGTTTTGGTGAAGACGTAGCCCTTGCTCTCCAGATCGATGCCGAGCTTGGCGGCCCAATCGGGCAGTTGGAGCATTTTCTCGAAATCGATCACCACCAGGCCCTGCTCGCCGCGTTCCGGGTTGAAGTGCGTGGTTGCCTCGGCGTGGTGCTTCTGGATTTGCCAGAGCAGTTTGGCGGATTTTTCGAGACGGTGGCGCAGCGAACGCGGTTTCATCGGGCAGTCGGTGGGGGATGCGCAGGAGGATCGGAGGGGTTGGACGGGGGTGCAAGTCCCGCTTTTGGCGAAGTCGCCAGGCCCCGAAGAATTTTTCGTGAAACTGCGGAAGGCACAGGCACTGCTTGCCACCTGGGTGAATTCAGCTAGTTTCACACACCCGACGGCTGCCTCCAACGCCTCGCCGGAGCTCTTTTTCGCATGAAATTTGACTGTCACATGCACACGCCCCTTTGCGGGCATGCCTACGGCGAACCGACCGAATTTGTCGAGCAGGCGGCCCGGCGCGGTCTGGGCCTGATCACCTTTACCTGCCACATTCCGATGGATGAAGCCGCTGCCTTTGGTGGGCCGACCATCCGGATGGCGAAGTCCCGCCTCGACGAATACCGCCAGCTGATCGCCAAAGCCGCTGAGTACGGTGAAAAGCTGGGCGTGGAAGTCCTCTGTGGGCTGGAGGCGGAGGTCTTTCCCGATCCCGTGCTGATGGCCCCGATGAATCAGGTGCTGCAGGCGTACCCTTGGGATTTCATCATTGGCTCGCTGCACCATCAATTGCCGATTTACCGCGCTTGGCTGCGTGTGCGCGGCTACGAGCAGGACCGCGAAATCATCGACACGTACTTCCGACACCTGGCCGAGGGCATTCCCAGCCGCCGCTACCACACCATCGGCCATCCGGATGTCATACGTATTTATGGTACGGTGGAGCACTTTGAGCCCGCCGACCACGAGCCGGCAATCCGCCACTTTCTCAACACACTTCTCGACAACGACGTCTGCATGGAGGTCAACACCAGTGGCTTGATCAAGGGCGTTTACCAGGTGCATCCGGACCCTTTGATTTTGAAGTGGGCTGCCGCGATGGGCGTGAAGCTGACCATGGGCTCGGATGCGCACCGACCGGAACAGGTTGCCCAGCATTTCGAAGCGGTGCTCGAGCTGCTGCGCGAGTGTGGCTTCGAGCACATCCACTACTTCAGGGGCGGCCAGCGCAATGCGGTGAAGATTGAAGATGCCCTGGCCGTGGAGATTCCCGAAGCCACCGAGGATTTGCCCCGGGTGGCCGAGGGCTGAGTTGGACCAGCTACTGGGCGTCCGGATTTCGTTAACGAGGGCGTCCAGTTGGCTATGCTGGCGGGTTTGATCGGCTCAGCAGCGCAACCACGTCAGCGCAGCTCGCTCGCAAAATCCGCCGGGAAGTCGGTCGTCAAGAAGTCGTACGCTGCCTGTTGAAACGTGCACGCGGTTTCCAAGTCGTAGACGGTCCAGACGGACAACTCCTTGCCGGCGTCTCGCAACTGGCCAGCGAAGTCGCTTGGGAGCGTGCCCAGCGTCTTTGAATGCCCGATGCCATCCAATTGAGAGAGGCGGCAATCGGTCCAGAAAGCCTCGATGGCCTCCGCGTCTAGTTGAGGCAGCGGCAGCCAGAGCGAGCGGAAGTGAGGGGCCAGTTGCTTGAGGCGAAGCAGCAGAAATGGATCGAATGAAATCAGGCGCACGAAGTGCAGAGGCATGCGACCTTGATCGAAGGCCTGGTTCAGCGCCGCAAGGTAGCGTTCGGGTGTGGCAGTGTCGTCGGCGGCATCGGTCTTGATTTCGACGAAGAGCCAGCGCTCGGTCGGAGCCTCCGCCAGCAGTTGCGCAAGCGAGGGCACAGGACCTTCCGAATGCTTTTGGGTGGCCGCTTGAAGTTGTTCGAACGTCGAGGCTGAAGCCGTCTGTTCGGAGTTAAAAGTGCGCGCGAGCGTTGGGTCGTGCAGGAGCACCAGCTGACGGTCAGCGGTCAGGCGCACGTCGCCTTCGACGCCATCGGCCGTGCTGGACCAGGCGGCCCGAAACGCCGGCAGGGTATTTTCCAAATGCGTGCCCGCACTGCCGCGGTGTCCGATAATTTTCACGTGAAGTGTCTTTGAACAGTAAGCCTGATTAATCGATGGAGGGCCGCAAATCGATTGCGGATTTTCAGTTGCTAGGTCTGAGGAGGCAGTTGAGAGTCGTCGTTTAGCTTTTAAATGGATAGTCTTCCCTTCGGCAGTCTGGCGCTCATTTTACTCGTAGGCACGTTGTGTCAGTGGGTCTCGTGGCGCTTGAAAGTACCCGCAATCCCGTTGTTGCTCGTAACGGGTTTTCTGCTGGGCCCGGTCAGCGGCATGCTCAATCCCGACGAGGTAATGGGGAAGCACCTCTTTGCCATCGTGGAGGGGGCCGTGGCCATCATACTCTTTGAGGGTGGTCTCACCCTGCGCTGGCGTGAGCTGCGCAGCGCGCGCCAGTCCATCATACGCCTGACCACGCTGGGTGTGGTTGCCACATTCATTCTGGCCACACTGGGGGCGCGCTTTTTCCTGGACTTTGAGTGGTACTTGGCGGCGTTGCTGGGCGCGCTGCTGACCATTACCGGCCCTACCGTGGTCATCCCGATGCTGCGGACAATCAAGCCCCGCGGCCGAGTCAAATACGTGGCCAAGTGGGAGGGCATCCTGAACGACCCCATAGGCGTGGTGCTGGCGCTGCTGGTCTTTGAAATGCACCTGGCCGACAGCGACCGCATGGATGAGGTGCTGCTGATCGGCATCGTTCAGACGCTGGTAGTTTCGCTGAGCCTGTGCGCCTTGACGTACCTGCTCATCTATCAGGTGTTGCGCCGCAAATGGCTGCCGGATTATCTCCACAACCCGCTGACGCTGGCCCTTGTCCTGACAGTTTTTGGTACCTCTAACACCTTGCAGCCGGAATCTGGGCTGTTGACGGTTACGCTTTTGGGCATCCTGCTGACGAATACCCGCTCGATCGACATTCGGCAGATCGTGGAGTTCAAAGAGAACCTCCAAGTCCTGCTGATTTCGTTCCTGTTTATCATTCTGTCTGCGCGGGTAGACACGAAGGCGATTGAGCTGATCGGTTTCAGCAGCCTTGGGTTTTTGATCTTTCTGATCGTGGTGGTGCGCCCGCTGGCGGTTTTGGTAGGCACAGCGGGCTCGAAGGTAAGCTGGCCCGAACGAGGCCTGCTGATGATGCTGGCACCGCGCGGGATCGTGGCGGTGGCGCTGGTTTCGGTCTTTGCGCTTAAACTCGATGAGAAGGCGGGCGACGGCGACGATCTGGCCGGCCAGCAACTTTTGGCGGAGATGCTGGTGGTGGTCGTGGGGACGGTACTGTTCTACGGAGCACTGGCGGGCTGGGCGGCCGCGCGCCTGAAGTTATCCAACCTTTCGCCGCAGGGGTTACTGATCCTCGGCGCGCACGACTGGGCGCGCGACATTGCCAAGGCCCTGAGGGAGGCGGAGATTATCGTGACCCTGATCGACTCAAATCAGCACAACATTTTCGTGTCGAAGCAGGAGGAATTGAATGCAGCCCGGGGCAACATTTTTTCCGAAGACTTTCTCGACTCGTTGGACCTTTCGGAGATTGGGACGGCGGCGCTGCTGACAGGCAATGACGAGATCAACGCCGCCGCGCGGGGCGCGCTGGGCGATTTCATGGAGCGGGGCGACATCTATCACCTGGTGCCCTACGCCAAGGAGGACAACCCCTACCGCCAGGACGTTAAGGCGCTCAATCCGCTCTTCAGCGAGCACGCCACCTTTGACCGGTTGCAGGAACGCTTTCATGCCGGCGAACGGCTGCACACGCTGGAGATTGAGGACGAGGCCTCTTTCCAGCGTCTGGTAGACTTGCGCGGGGACTCGGCCAGTCACAATCCGTGGCTGCTCTTCCTGGTCGAGGAAGACGGCAAGCTGCGCGTCTTTAGCCCGCGCACGGGTATCCGATTCCGCAAGCCGGGCAAGGTCATCCTGCTGGCCAAGCCAGACTTCGATCCGGAGAATCCGTCGAAGGCCCTGCAGAATGAATTGGCAACCGACGCCACTTCATAACCCGCTGACTCCATGCCTGGACGGTTCCAGTCGCTCGCGCTTGCCACCTGCCTGGCGGCTCTGACCGTGACCACTTTAGCCGCACGCGAGTTCAGTGCGTATGCGATCGGAAACTCGCTTACTGTCGACACGCTCAACGGCGGACGCGGATTGGAAACCTACCTTGCCGCCGGAGGCATTCAGGCGCGCCTGGGCTACCACATTCGCTGCAACGAGGGGCTCGCCCACATCCTGGAACACCCGGAAGAAAGTTGCGGCGAGGATCGCCTGTTCAAACCGGCCAACTGGGAAGTCGCGCTGTCGACGCACTTCGAGGTGATCACCCTGCAACCTTTTTCGCGCAGCACTATTGCAGCCGAGGCCAATGCCATGGTGCAGCTGATCGAACACGCCACCAAGCAAAACCCGCGCAACGCGGAGAGTATCTATATGTATCTGGCCGCGTGGCCGCGCTTTGAAAGCGGAGCGCCGAAGGAAACTCAGGACTACGCAGCGCTCTGGCTTACGCCCGCACCTGACAGCGACGAGGCACCGATCACCGTGCTTTCGCGTGAGGTGCACCAGCGAATCTTCGCAAAGGTGCAGCAGGCCGTCTCACCAGAGGTCACGCTGCGTATGGCGCCGGTGGGCGAAGCGTTTTACGCGGTGCACCTGGCAATTGAATCGGGCCGCGCGAAGCCCTTGCACCACACCTCGCAGCTGTACCGCGACCACATCCACGCCAACGTCGGCTTTGGCCGGTGGCTGGCGGGCAACGTTTTTATCGCCAGTGCGCTGGACGGCGATCCCGCCCCCTTGGGCAATAATGCCGCGACGCTGCGTGCCTACGGGGTCGCCGATTTTCCAGAGGTCTTGCCGGTTCTGAAGTTCCTGCGCGAGATCGCCTGGGAAACCGTCCAGGAACTTAATGTCAGCGCAGACCGCGACGCAGCGACAACAGTCGACTAGTTCGCCTCGGGCTCGGCGGCGAAGAACAGCAGGGCCGGGTCGCGCTTGACGACCTTGGCGATTTCGCTGGAAAGCGTCATGGCCGCGCGGGTGTGCTGGCGGGCCAGGGCAAAGTGACCGAGCTTGGTTTCGCAGCGCGCCAGATTGTAGTGATAAAAGGCGGTACTGCGCAACTCGCGAGGGGCGGCCAGCCAGATGCAGCGGGCGTCTTCGGGGCGGTCGAGCTTGTCGTAGGCCAGCGCGGCCTGGATGTAAAAGTCCGGCGAAGAGGGGTAGCGCTCGGCGGCGGCGGTCGAGTGCTCGACCACATCACCCCAGCGTTCCTGCGAAAGCAAAATCTGGCCGCGCAGGCAGAGTACCTCGGCGCGCTGCTGCCAGTGTCCGGGCAGCGAGTCCAGTTCATCCCAAGCTTCGTTGTGCATTCCGAGATTGTGAAATCCTACGGCGTAGGAAAGACCCCAGCGCAGATCGCTTTCGTCGTGAAGATAATCGTCCTGAATTTCCATAAGGCAGCCTCCGTGCTCCGGAATAAAGGTCGTCTTCAGTGACTCCCCCTGCACGGTCGCCAGATGATGACTGCCGGTTTTGACAAGCCTTTTACCGACTTGGGGAAAGGTGGTAGGCGATCCCTCCGGGCTTTTTGAGGGTAGCCTCAGTCTACGCGCGGACCTCGCTCAGGAATCGCGCAAACAGCGGCGCAACATACGAATATGTTTTCGTGAAAAACTAGGCGATCTTGAGCGTAAATGAGGTGCGTACAGATTTTCTATGAAGCCGCATTATCTGGAAGCTGCCACGCCAACAGCTGTCCCTGCTGAAGATCCATACACGCAGTCGCTAGGGCGAAACCGTGATTTTCAAGCGTGGCTTAGCGTCCTTCGCAATGGCATCACAGTCTTGCCAGTTCATGATACCAGCCTGCGCGTTTACCGGGTTTTGTGCAACCAGAACCTTTCCGCTTGGCGAGTGGGACCGGCGCGTGGATGCTGCCGGAATGATTTTGCTGCTGGATGGCCACAACCTGGCCTTTCGCTCGTTTTATGGAATGCCGGAGTTGACGCGTTCGGACGGGTTTCCCACCGGGGCGCTCCATGGCTGGGTGCGTACGCTTTGGATGATCGCGGATCAGTTTAAAGCCAAGCGCATGACCGTCTTTTTTGACAAGGGCGGCTCCGAACGACACGAGACCCTTGACGCCAACTACAAGGCCAACCGCGACGAGGCTCCGGCGGACCTCGAAAAGCAACTGCCGTATATGGAAACGCTCGCCGTGCGGATGGGCATTCCAGCCTTCACAAGGGCGGGCGAGGAAGCCGACGAGCTGATCGCTGCGACCGCGCGCGAACTCGACAGGCGCGGCGAACAGGTGCGTATCGTCTCCGCGGACAAGGACCTGGCGCAGGTGATCGGGGGCAACGTCGGGCAAATTGTGCCACCGCCGACAGCAAACCCTAAGCTGGGCTGGCGTGAGTTGGACGCGGCCGGCGTGGAGGCAAAGTTTGGGGTACCGCCGGAGAAAATCCCGGACTATCTCGCGCTGATCGGCGACAGTTCCGACAACATCCCGGGGTTGAAGGGGGTGGGCCCCAAGACTGCCGCCAAGTGGATCGCCCAGCATGGCGACGTGGAAGGCATCCTGGCCGCCGCGGGTTCCATCAAGCCGCCGCGGTTTCAGGCGCTCCTCAGTGATTGCGAGCAGGCCGAGCGGGTGCGGCTCAACCTGAAGATGGTACGCTTTCCAGAGGACACCAAAATCGATTCAGCCTGGATGGAGCCTCAGCCTCCGGACCCGGCGGGCTTGCAGGCGGTACTCGCGGAATTGGAAATGCGCCGCGCCGCCGAAGATGCGCGCAAGCGCTATGGTTGAAAGGGCAGGATCCGCTTATGGGGGAATTCCCTTTGTCCGATTGGGGAAGCTGGCTGAGCGCCAAGCGCGCCTAAGCGCTGGACCCGGCCTGTGGAAGCCTCTATAGGGCTGTCTTTTCTGATTTATGAAGGTGCGATTTTGGGGCACCCGTGGCTCGACTCCCTCCTCGGTGTCGGCCCAGAAGGTGCGAGACAAGGTGACCGCGGCGCTGAAGGAAGCACGCGGCCTGGACTTGTCCGCGCCCGGTGCCGTTGAGGCGTTCGTGAAGGACCGCCTCAGCTTTGAGCACTGGGGCACCTACGGCACCAACACTTCGTGCGTGGAAATCGACGACGCGCAGCCCGATACATATGTGCTGTGTGACGCGGGTTCAGGCCTGCGCGATTTTTCGCATACTTTGCAGAACGAGGGCCGCCTGAAGCATCCGGCGAACTTTCACATTTTCTTTTCCCACCTGCATTGGGATCACATCCAGGGCTTTCCGTTCTTTGCGCCGGCGTTCATGCCGCAGCACACAATTTACCTGCACGCCTGCCACGCGGATTTGGAGGCAGCTATCCGTGGGCAGATGTCGGCTCCGTATTTCCCCATCGAGTTCGACACGCTTCCGGCGAAAATTCATTTCGAGGTGCGTAAGCCGGGCGGTCCGTTCGAGATTGGCGGATTTACGGTTCGCAGCATCGAGCAGGACCATCCCGGCAAGTCCTACGGCTATCGCTTCGAGCGCGCGGGCAAGGTCGTGGTGTACTCAACAGACTCCGAGCACAAGCTCGACTCCAGCAATGGTGATTACCCCTTTGTCTCCTTTTTCGATGGTGCGGACGTGCTGATCTTCGACGCACAGTACACCCTGATCGACGCGACCTTTTCGAAGGCCAACTGGGGCCATTCCAGCAACGTGATGGGTGTGGAACTGGCGGCCCGGGCAGGGGTTTCGCACCTGGTGCTTTTCCATGCCGAGCCCAGTAGCACCGATGAGGCGCTGATCGCCTTCGAGGAAGCAACCCGCGAATACCGTGACACTCTTGTCGGGAAGAAACCGGCTATGCACCGCTCCGGCGAACAAGCTTTCCACACATGTCCCACCCGAGTTACGCAGGCTTACGACGGCCTGGAAATTGAGATTTGATTCTCGTCTCGATCCGGATTCTACCAGCGCTCAAGCGCCTTCGGGCTGGCCACGCGCCCAAATTTTCGTAATCTAGACGTTTCGATAAATTGCCACAGCGAGCCTGCCCTCGGCCGTGGCAGCGACCCGGCATTTGTTTTGGAAGAGACTTTGTCCACCGAACTCGACTCGCTTCCGCGCAGCATCAGCAAACAGGAGATCAACGTCCTGCCGCTGATGCGCTATCACGGGAGCTATGAACTAGTCGACACACTGGAGAAGCTTGAAGCCGCGCTGGAGCAATTATCTGGCGAGACCTTGCTTGGATTCGACACCGAGTCGCGCCCCTCTTTTCGCAAAGGGGAGAACCACCCGGTTTCTCTGGTTCAATTGGCGGGTTCCGAGAAGGTTTATCTGTTTCAGATTCGCCGGGTGGAGGAGTCTCCGCGGCTGGCCGAGCTCTTCAACAACTCGAAAATCGTGAAAGCCGGCGTGGCCATCCGTGACGACATCCGGAAGCTGCAGGAACTTTTCCCGTTTGACGAAGCGGGTTTTTGCGAAATCGCCGAGCTGACCCGGCCCTTATCCATTAGCAACACCGGTCTGCGCAGCCTGGCGGCCATCTTTTTGGGTTTTCGAATTTCCAAAAATGCGCAGGTGTCCAACTGGGCGCGCCGTGACCTGACCCGCAACCAGCAGGTCTACGCGGCGACCGATGCCTGGGTCAGCCGTCAGCTTTACCTGCGGCTGGATGCGCTGGGCCTGGTAAACGGCACAAAGTCGGCGGTTTAACCGCGTGGCCTGTATTTTGGGGCTTTCGAGGTTGTCCCGAAGTAGGGATTCGCCGCTGTGTTTTTGAAAAGAAGGCCTTGCTTTCCGGAAACTCGCTACCTAGCTTCCGGGCGCTTTCGCAAAAAAACTCACACGTAAATAGAACCACACGCCTGCGGTGAAGCATCGCCGGCGTTTCCCTAACCTACTGAATCCCTTGTGCGCTTCTTCGCTGCCAAGCGATAGAACGCTATCAAACCCATCTGGCCTGAATCCCGCTTCAGGCGCAGCCGCCCATCCTTGCCAAACACCCGTGTAGGCGTCCCCAAACGCCAGGCATGCGACACATCCGCGTGCGCACATGGGTGCCACTCACCAAACGGCTGTTCCATGCCCATGTCTATCGATGAACTATACCCTATCCCACGCCCTTAAATTCGCTACCTTTGTTTCAGGTATTCTCGTTTGCGCCTCGCTTTCGAGTGCTATCACCGTCCACGTCTCGTCCCACGGGGCCTTTCCCAACGACAACGTCGATGATACACAGGCCATCCGCGCGGCCATTTCGCAAGTCGAAGCCCATCCCTCCGGCGGGAGCGTTGTATTGGCTGCGGGTACCTACAACGTAGCCCCGCAGACGATTCGGGAAGATACGATCTTCCACCTTCGGCAGAGCAACCTGGAGATTCGTGGAGCCGGACGCGGCTCAACCACCCTGTCGATGAAGGTTTACGGAGCCCGCGACCCCGACCAGTTCTTCATCGAGCGTTCCGGCTCCAACTACTTCGTTGGCAGCACCTCGAACTGGAACAATGGACGGGAATTCAGCCACCGCTTTCATGGCTTTGTCTTCACGCCACCGGAAGGTCAAAACACGGCGACCATCCGTAACGTAACGATTCGCGACATGCGAATCACCGGAAATGCCACACCCGAGGGTGACGACAGCTGGTACACAAAAGAAGACAGGGTTTTCCACTGGGATGTTTCTAATAAGGGTATCTCATTCGGTTGGGGCCAGGTGACTCTGGAAGACATTCTGATCGAGAACATCGAAATCGATTCTTTCCGGGGTGAGATCATCTATAAAGGCGGCGCTTCGGGCTGCGACGCCAGCATTCGTCATTCGATTATTCATGGTACGCCTTCCTCGGCGGTGTCCGGTCCCGCAGGGCTTATCGAGCACTGCGAGATTTACGACTGCTTCAACGCCGCAGTAGAAACCTACCTGACCAATCGCGCGGGCGGCGGCACGCAGACGCTCATTCTGCGCCACAACCGCTTTTCACCAGCCCGCAACTACCCCTGGCGTGCGCGCAACGGCGTATCGCTGCAAAACGACCCGAACTGGCCAGGAACCTATACGGTTGGCGGGCGCAGCGTCTCCTACAACACCACCCCGTCCACCATTGTTATCTACGACAATGTGTTTGAGGATTTTGGCATGTTTGGGCTGTTTTCCTTCGGGATGTCCAACGCGGTCATCAAGGATAACACGTTTCGGGATTTTACGGGCAATGCACTGGCCCTCTGGGCCTATGGGAACGAAGCTTGGAACCTGATCTCGCATTTCGAGAACAATCTGATCCTGCGCAACCGCTTCGAATACGATGCGGAAGGTGAGGCGACGACGATTCATTACGTCAGCCCGTGGTTTCGTTCTGGCTCCGCACTTTTCATCAGCAACACGATCGAGGGAGAAGGCTACCCGGATTACTTTTTGAGCATCTCAGGGAGTTCGCCCGACGTCCTTCAGGACAACTACACGGTTTCGACAAACTCGGGTCGCGTCGGCAGGGATGCCTTCGAAAGCGCCTGGGGCGGCAGCGTGAGCCGGCCGATCAGCTCAGGCAATTACTTCCAGGTCGTCAATCCGCGGACGATTCCCGTGCGATTGACCTCGGCGCAGCCGGTGGCGGACTTTCATTCGTCCTACACGCGTATCTATACGCTGAATGACTTTTTGGTCTATGGTCAGTCGGCCAATGCCAACTTCGACATGCAGCGGCACTTGGACAGCTTTCCTAGCGGCTACGTGATGCACCTGCAGTTGCACGACCGCAGCGACGGCGGGATGATTCTGGTGCCGCCTTCCTGGTGGAATGACCTGGATGGTTCGGGGATTTTGTTGCACAACCCCAACCAGAGCCTCTACCTCGTAAAAGAGGATGGAATTTTCAAGATGCTCGGATTTTACGAGGAGTAGAACCGGACCAAGTTATATCTAAGTTTCCGTAATTATGTGTCTTTCGGAAAGATGATTTGACTTGATGTCGCGAGACTTCTTACACCGGATGCAGCGGCGCGGTTTTTGTGCCGCAAACGATGACCGGGTCCACAGACAAACCAGCATCCACGCAGACGCATACTGGCGATGAAGGCACCTTTCCATTAACAGGAAACAGTTCCATTTCTGGCCTGTGGACAACCGGGCCAAGGCATCTATTATGGCCCTGCACGGGTTCACGGGGACGCCGGTTGACACTGCGCTGCTTGCGGAAGGCAGCCAGAGCTGGAATTGGGTGGCGCCCGCTCTGCCGGGGCATGGCATGAGTCCCGATGGTGACGAGCCATGGGCTCTGCCCGACTTGTTTGCCTACCTGAATTCGCTTTGGGCGTTCATCGAGGACAGCCAGCCGAGAGTTCTGCTGGGTTATTCGATGGGCGGGCGGCTGGCCCTGCATTACGCCGGTGCATTTCCTGAAAAACTGGTTGGCCTTGTCCTGGTGGGAGCCAGCCCGGGGCTGCGCGATGCTCAGGATCGTGCTGCGCGGAGGCAATACGACGAGGGTCTGGCTCAGCGCGTGGAAAAAATGGGTACCTCCGCGTTTTTAAAGGAGTGGAACGAATTGCCTTTGATCGCCACGCAGCGCACTAACATCGACCCGAATTACTACAACTGTATGCTGCGTGCGCGGCGTCAGCACCAGGCGCAGGGGCTGGCCGCAAGCTTGCGAAACCACGGCACCGGTGCGCTGCCTTCGGCCTGGGAACAGCTCTCGAAGCTAGACTTGCCGGTCTTGTTGGTCACCGGTGAGGCAGACCCGAAATTCACCCAGATCGCCAACCAGATGATGGAGTTTTTACCACGGGTGACCCACGAGATTCTGCCGGTGGTCGGGCACGCCGCGCATCTGGAAGCTGGCCAATTCTTTTTAAAAAAGCTGACGAAATGGATGCGGCACGAGGTGGGGATTTGATCAGTCGTCGAGGCCGCGCGCCAGACGGCGGCCCAGTGGTCGGGCGACCAGGCGTAGCACAATACCCGAAGCCAGCCAGAGCAAGGGGCGCAGCAGCTCGGTCATGAAGTAATGACGCAGGTAAGCCGGGTTGAATTCGCCCACGGAGTCCGCCAGGGCTGCCGCCAGGCTGATTGCGCCAAACACTATGATGCTCAGCGAAAGCAGCCGCACTGCCAGCACCGAGCGTTTCTCCCATTCGCCCATGGGAAACGCTCGTCATGGAATGCACGCGCAGGCAACTATTTTCACGCCGGTGGGAGCTGCCACGGAGTTGCGACCTCGCCGGTCCTTTAACCCAGATAATAGGGCGTGCGTTGTCGGTGGGCAGATTCTCGCAGGCGGGAAACCTCATCGGCTTGAACGTTTGCCCGTTCCAAAAGTGCCTTTTCTTCCGCGGAAAGTTCGCTGGCTGAACGCGACCGCAGGCGACTGAAAGCCGGATCGTTGACAATACGCTCAAGTTCCGCGACCGCGGTTTGAAAGGCGGGATGGTTCATGGCTGTTACTTATAATGACTGTTTTAAAAAATTGATCAGTGGCGGGTGCTCCTAGCGGTTTTTCAATCAAACCCAAGCGATCATCGGCCTTATTCACCGACCGTTAACTACAGACTTTTTCCTACGAAGCATCCTGTTAACTTTGAGGATATGTACATGTAAAAAAAGAGTCAGTAGGTTTTGTGTTTGGACGTATCAACCCCTAGGGTGAGGGGTTTTAGAAAGGATTGCACATGACTCAGGACCCTAAACTGGAGCAGCAGCGTTACCGCGAAGCGGTGAATCATTGTGTGGCCTTCAACGTGAAGAAGCTGGCACGCCACGTCAGCTCGATGTACGACCACGCGCTGCGGCCCTATGGAATTACATCCGGACAGTTCGTTCTACTCGCTGTTCTCAAATCGGAAGGCCCTTGCTCGGTGAAGGAACTCGCCGAACACCTTGCGGTGGAGCGTACGGTGATGAGCCGAAATGTCCGCCCTCTGATCGACGAAGGCTTGATCGAAATGACCCAGAGCTCGACCGATCGGCGTTATCGTTCGGTCAGCTTGACGGAAAAAGGCGCCGAGTTGCTTGTACGCGCGACCGAGGGTTGGCAGCAGGCCAACGGGGTCTTGCGCAAGCGGCTGGGCAGCGAAGGCTTCGACGATATGCTGGTGGAGGTCAAGCGGCTTGACCAGCAGCTGAATTAACCAACGGCCTATCGTTTTTCGCGTCGGGCCAGCGACGCCTTGATGAAGCCCGCAAAGAGCGGGTGGGCAGCGTTGGGCTTTGACTGAAATTCGGGATGGAACTGCACGCCGACCATCCAGGGGTGCCCGGGAACTTCGACGATCTCGACCAGGTCGCGTTCGGCATTGTAGCCAGCGATCTGCATGCCGTGGTCGCTCAGGGGGCCTCGATAGGCGTTATTGAATTCGAAACGGTGGCGGTGGCGCTCAAGCACATGTAGCGCGGCATCATCCGGAAGTTCTTCGTGCGCTGGATTGGCTTCGCCGTTGCCACTACCGGCAACGACAGGCACAGGTGCTGGGGTGCGTTGAGCAGCGCGTTGTCGGACTGAGGTACCGGAGTTTGCGGCATAGGCCAGGTGGGCGTGCGTGCCCTCGACGAGTGCGCAGTCGTAGGCGCCCAGGCGCATGGTGCCGCCCTTTTCCGTGACGGTTTTTTGCTCGGCCATGATGTCGATGACCGGGTACGGCGTGGACGGGTGAAATTCGGTGGAGTTCGCTTCCTTCAGTCCGGCGACGTGGCGCGCGAACTCGATGACGGCAATCTGCATACCCAGGCAGAGTCCAAAATAGGGGATGCCCTGTTCACGGGCATACTGAGCGGCTAGAATCTTGCCTTCGACGCCGCGCTCGCCAAAGCCGCCAGGCACGACGATGCCATCGAGTCCGCTCAGGTGCTTTTGCGCGCCGTCGCGCTCGATAGCTTCGGAGTCGATGCGTACGAGGTTAATGCCGCAGTCGTTGGCGATTCCCCCGTGGGTGAGGGATTCGTAGACGCTTTTGTAGGCGTCCTGCAGTTCGATGTATTTGCCGACCACGCCGATTTCGACGCGGTGGGCCGGAAACTTGAGGCGGCGCACCACGGACTGCCAAGCGTCCAGCGGTTGGGCGGGAGCGTGCAGCTGCAACCTGTCGACCACGATGTCGTCCAGTTTTTCGGCGGCGAGCGTGAGCGGCAACTCGTAGATGGAGGTCTCCACGTCGCGTTCCTCAATGACCGCTTTCACCGGTACCGAGCAAAACAGGCTGAGCTTCTGGCGTATATCGTGAGAAATTGGCTTCTCGCTACGGCAGACCAGGATGTCGGGCTGAATACCGATCTCGCGCAGCTTGGCGACGGACTGTTGGGAGGGTTTGGTTTTGAGTTCGCCGGCGGCGGCGAGGTACGGAATCAGCGTGCAGTGGATGAAAAGGATGTTTTCGCGCCCGACGTCGAGCTGGTGCTGCCGCATGGCTTCGAGGAAGGGGAGGCCCTCAATGTCGCCAATGGTGCCGCCGATTTCGGTGATGAGCACATCCACGCCCTCGGCGGCCGCCCGCAGGCGCTGCTTGATCTCATCGGTGACGTGCGGAATGACCTGGACGGTTTTGCCGAGGTAGTCGCCGCGCCGCTCTTTTTGCAGCACCGATTCGTAGACTTGCCCGGAGGTCAGGTTGTTGAAGCGCGAGAGCTTACCGCCGGTGAACCGCTCGTAGTGGCCCAGGTCCAGATCGGTCTCCGCGCCATCTTCCAGGACGTACACTTCGCCGTGCTGAAAGGGATTCATGGTCCCCGGGTCGACGTTGAGGTAGGGGTCGAATTTTTGCAGGCGCACCGTGAGCCCGCGGTGTTCCAGCAGCGCCCCCAGCGCTGCCGTCGTCAGTCCTTTGCCAAGCGATGAAACAACGCCCCCCGTCACGAAAATATATTTCATATATGGGGTCTATGTTCTATCGCGGCGCGGTACCCTTGGCAAGCGGGGAGGTGCGTGGTGCATGAGATTCTAATGAATCTATGATTTTAGATTTGGGCTGAATCTAGCCTTTCAGGGTTATGAGGGCGGCTTTCAGTTCGGCGGCGAGGGTGGGCTCGTCGGCCAAGCGGTTGTGGCGTTGGCCGAGGTCTTCGCGGAGGTTGTATAGCTCGGCTGTAAAGTCGTGAGGGACTGCGCCGCGTTCCTTTTGGAACCAGCCGGGTTCTTCGTTGCCCCGGTCGCATCCGGTGGGTCCATCGATGTAGACCCAGTCGTCATGCCGAAGGGCGAAGGGGCCGTGGGCACCGTGAATAACGGCTTGTGCGCGGCAGGGTTGGTCGAACTGGCCCTGCAAAAACGGCAGGAAGCTGACGCTGTCTTCGGCCTGGCCGGGTGCGATGGTTGCTCCGGTGATCGCTGCGCAGGTCGCCATGAAATCGCCCAGCTGGATCAGCTGGTCACAGACAGCACCCGCAGGCGTGTGCCGGGGCCAGCGGGCGAGAAAGGGCACGCGGTGACCGCCTTCCCAGGCGTCGCGCTTGATGCCGCGTAGGGGACCCATGCTGTAGAGCCCATGCCTCTGGATGCGTTTCCAGGCACCGATGTCGTCGCGGGTAGCGTGCTCGGGTCCGTTGTCGCTGGTGAAGATGAGGAGGGTGTTTTCGGCGGTGCCGGTGCGCTCAAGGGCGTCGAGGACTTCGCCAACCACCCAGCGAGCGCCGGGCCGTCATGGCCGTACATATCGGGCGGTTTGGTGCTGTCGGGCGGGGGTGTCAGTTGGTCGTTTTCAAACCAGGTGTAGGGCGGGAAATTCGGTACATCGACGCCGAAGTAGTGGTCGAAGCCGCGGTCGATGGGTCCACCGCCAAAAGGAGCGTTGAAGTCGATGTTTGCCTGGTAGGCGTGGCGGACCTCTGGGGCGTATTTGCCAAAGGGTAGGGTGTCGTTGGGGTGACGTCCGTCGCGGGTGGTCCAGTCGAGTCCCAGGTGCCACTTGCCGAAGCAGGCAGTCGCATAACCCTGCTGTTGGAGCAGGTGGGCCACGGTCTGGCGTTCCGGTTCGATGAGCGCTCCGTCGTACTCCCAGACGATGCCCTGCTTCAACCGCGAGCGCCAGCCGTAGCGCCCGGTCAGCCCATTGTAGCGGCTGGGTGTGCAGAGTGCCGAGGCGGCGTGGGCATCCGTAAAGCGCAGGCCCGTGGTGGCCAGCCGGTCGAGGTTGGAGGTGGGGATTTTCGAATCGGGGTTGTAGCCGCGTAGGTCGCCGTAGCCAAGGTCGTCGGCGAGGATGTAAATGATGTTGGGGCGATCCATGCGCTCCATGGAAGGCAGCAACCAGCCGGTTGACAATGTGATAGGTCCGCGGTGCTGGATTCCGTATTGGATTGACCCAATCCGGCAATAGGCGAAGTCTGCTTCCAGTGAGGAAGAGGCTGTCGGCTGCGAGATCCACGCCACGCGTGATCGTGGGCCTGCCGGTCCGTATTTGGGGAACCGGGCCAGCCAGTGGATGGACGTATGGGTGAAGCGATGACGCAGCAAGAGGAGCCACGGCAGCGACTGATCGATTTGAGCCGAGCCGTACCTTCGGCACCGGGCAGGCTGGCGTATAAAGTCGCCTCACCGGTGTTGGACCGTCTGCTAGGGGTTTCCGTGCTGAACAAGGGTTACCGCGGGTTGCATGTGGATGCGGAAGCCGGGCGCGTGAAAAACTTCTTTTACGAGGCGCTCAACCGCTTGGACATCACCTACGAGATCACCGACGAAGACTTGGCCAAGATACCGCCGACGGGCGGCGTGCTGGTGGTGTCGAATCATCCGTTTGGAGCCATCGACGGGGTGGTGCTGGGCGCGATTTTGAGCGCGGTGCGCCCGGATGTGCGGCTGTTGGTAAATTTTCTCTTGGCGCGCATACCGGAGCTTGGCCCGTGGATTTTTGCGGTGGATCCGTTTGGCGGCCCGGAAGCGGCGACGAAGAATCTGCGCGGCATCAAGCAGTCGATCCGGCACCTGCGTGAAGGCGGGATGGTCGGGACATTTCCCTCGGGCACGGTCTCGCACCTGCATTTGAAGTCGCGTCAGGTCACCGACCCGCAATGGCTCGACCGCACGGCCAAGCTGGTGCGGATGTCGCAGCCGACGGTGCTGCCCGTCTATTTTCCGGGGCAAAACTCGTGGCTGTTTCAAATGGCCGGTTTGTTGCATCCGCGCCTGCGCACGGGCTTGTTGCCACGCGAGATGGTGTGCCAGCGTGGCAAGACCATCGAGGTGCGCGTGGGCAACCCCATCCCCTACCGGCAGTTGACCGATTTTCCATCGGAGGAGGCCCTGACCGAGTTTCTGCGTCTAAAGTCCTACGTGTTAAAAGGGCGTGCTCATGATGCGCGCAAGCCGCGGCGGCGGTTTCCCTTGAAACGACGCCCGCGTGATCCGGTAGCCAAGTTCGAGCCCGTCGCCCCGGCGGTGGACAAACAACTGCTGGCCCAGGATGTGGCGGCGCTGCCAGCGGACCGCTGTCTGGTGGAGCACAACCGCTTTCAGGTCTTTTGCGTGCAAGCTCCGGAAATTCCGCATGTGCTCAAGGAAATCGGCCGTTTGCGCGAGCAGACCTTTCGCGAGATTTACGAAGGTACGGGCCGCGCGGAGGACCTGGACAAGTTCGACCGCTTTTACCGCCACCTGTTTGTCTGGGACCAGAAAGCGCAGGCGATCGTGGGAGCTTATCGGATGGGCGCCGTCGATGAAATTATGCGCGCGCACGGGCGCGGTGGCATCTACTCGTCCACACTGTTCAAGTTCAAGCCGGGCTTTTACGACGTGCTGCAAAACGGCATCGAACTCGGGCGCTCCTTCGTTGTTTCAGAGTACCAGAAAAAGCACGCCTCGCTCTTTTTGTTGTGGAAGGGGATTTGCCTCTACGTGTATCAGAACCCTCGATACCATGTGCTTTTCGGGCCGGTCAGCATTACCAGCGAGTACCAGAGCATCTCGCGCGACCTGATGGTGCAGTTTTTGCGACAACAGGTGGGCGAGTCGGTGTTTTCGCCGCTGCGCCGCCTGGTCAAGGCCAAGCGTCCGCCACGCGGGAAGCTGCGCGGTTCGGAGAAGCATTCGCTGTTGACCGGTGCGCGCGATATTGACGACGTGTCGGCGGTCATCTCTGAGGTGGAGACCGACCACAAAGGCGCGCCGACCCTGCTACGGCATTACTTGCGTATGCGTGGGCAGATCATCAGCTTCAACATCGATCCGGATTTCAATTATGCGCTCGACGGGCTCATCGTGGTGGATTTTCTGCGCAGCGATCCGAAACTGCTGGGCGCGTACATGGGCCACGACAATCTGAAGGAATACCTCGCGCTATGGGCTCAGAATCCGCCGGCCGAAGACAGCCTGCATCTGGTTCGCGGCGCGCGCAGCTGAACGCGAGGCCTGCTTGGTCTATTCGCCGTCCTCGGAGTTGCCGGTAAGGCGGGCCCAGATTTGCGACAGGTCGACATCCCATTCGAGGGTCAGCGCGTATTCGGTTTCCTCGCTGGCGTCGAGCAGGCCGCGGCGGATGGAGGCACCCGCAATCCACTCGCCTGGAATCAGCCAGGAGGTCACCTTGGTCGGGATGGCGTAGCGAAAGCCCGGCTCGATAAACAGGGTCTCGGTTTCACCTCCGGCCCAGGTATCGTTCTCGTAGTCGAAGCGCACGGCAAAGACAAAGCGGCCCCAATTATAGTACGCGCCTGGGCTGAGCACGGCGGAGGTTTCGCTGTTTTCGCCAAACTCGGCGACCCCGCTGATACCGCCGTCGATCGCGATATCGAAGCCGAGGTTGAGGAAATAGGTGAGGTTTGGGATGAGATCGGAAGGCCGGGAAAAAACGATGAAAGGCTCGATGCGGTGAAGGCCGTCGGCGACCTGAGCGGGCTCATCGCGCACGGAGATGCTCACGTCCACGCCGGTGGCGACGTCGATGGTGTCGAAGGGGTTGAGGCTGTCGTGCCAGCGGTATTTAGCCCCAAAGAGAATCGCGCTGATACTGTTGCCCTCGGCATCGCCGGAGGGATTGGCGAAAAAGGCGGAAGCCCCGATAAAGGCCTCGAAGTTATCGGTGAAGCCATAGCGCAGACGCACCGGCACCCGTACGAAGTCCTCCTCGAGCGCGTCCTGGAAGCTGGGCTCAACCTCGATGCTCAAGCTGCCCTTGGGCTCGGTTGGCGGCAGGTCGTTTTCGAGCAGCCCTTCGATTTCGCCTTGTTCGAAGGTGTATTGCCGGTCCTGCGCTTCGCGGAGCAAATCTTCGCCCGCGCGGATGAAGAGCGAGCCGTCGCGTGCGGCCTCAGCTTCGACGGTTGGATCGTTTGAGCTGTCGGCGGAGAGGACGGCAGCGCTGGTGGCAGCGTCGCTTGGGTCGTCCGCCGCGCGCATGCGGTCGAGATTGTTAGTAGCCTCCACGTTTTGAGCAAAGGCAGGGGTCCACACGCAACTGAGGGTCAGTGCGCACACCATTGAGGGGAGGGGGTTGGGCACGGTGCGATTATTGACAAACTTTCATATACCGCAATCTCCCGGAAGGGCTTCCTGAAGCGAGGGGCTTGCCTTCGACGAGGGAGCGCTTTGGGCTGCGCAAATGGCTGATGATGTTGAAGCAAGGCTGGCCGAGTTTCTGAACCGGACGCCGGAAATACACCCCAGTGCCTACGTGGCCCCTCAGGCTACCGTGATCGGTGCGGTCACCTTAGGGCCGAAGTCCAGCGTCTGGCCGGGCTGCGTTCTGCGGGGTGACATCAACTCCATCGAGATGGGCGAAGGCTCGAATATTCAGGATGGGTCGGTGGTGCATCTGGCCGACGACTTTGGGGTGCGCATCGGCAAGTACGTGACCATTGGGCACTTGGCGATGGTTCATGCCTGTACGATTGAGGACGAATGTCTGATCGGCATGCATGCGACGGTGCTGGACGGTGCGGTGATTGGGCGTTGCAGTGTAGTGGGGGCACACAGCCTGGTAACCAAGGGCATGCAGGTGCCGCCGGGCTCGGTGGTGATGGGTGTGCCTGGCAAAGTGGTTAAGACGCTCGACGCCGCAGCGCAGGCCGGCTTACGCCAACTGGCGGAGAAGTATATAAAGGTGGCCGCGGCGCACCGCGCGCGCGCTTGACAGACAAGGGGCAAAATGTTTTTCTTTACGTTTTTCCACCAAATAACAGCCATGGGTCAGCCCAAACGCAAACAATCTAAACAACGCAGCCGCAAGCGTCGTGGCGCGAATCGTTTCAAGGCACCTGAGTTGGCCAAGGACCCCAACGACGGCACGGCCTTTATGCCCCACCGCGTGAACCCGAACAACGGGATGTATCGCGGTCGGCAAGTTCAGGATGTGGAACTTTAAGACCCGTTCGAGAGTCTTTGCGGAGCGTCTGGCCGAGTTGTCAGGCGCTTTTTTGTGGACCGGCTTGAGGCGGAGGCGTTTGAGTAGTTGAGGAGATACATGGCAGGGCAGGAATCAGGGGCAATTGTGGCGATCGACGCGATGGGTGCCGATCGTGGCCCCGAAGAAGTGGTCGAGGCCGTGGCGCTGGCGCTGGCGCTGGAGGCGGTGCCCAAGGCCGCCGAGATGGTGCTTGTGGGCGACAAGTCGACACTCGAAGCTCTGCTGCGCCAAAAGGGCCTGAACGGGCATCCGCGGGTGGGCCTGCACCATGCCAGTGAGGTCATCGGCATGGACGAGAAGGCCATTCCCTCCATCAAGCATAAGAAGGACTCCTCGATGGTGCGCGCGGTCGAACTCGTGCGCGATGGCCGGGCGCAGGTGGCGCTGAGCTGCGGGAACACTGGAGCTCTGGTGGCGGCGGGTACGTTGATCCTGCGTCGCATGCCCGGAATTGAGCGCGCGGCGTTGGGGTCGATCATTCCCAGCCGCGACCACAGCTTTTTGCTGCTGGACGCCGGGGCCAACCCCGACCCGACCCCGGAACGGCTGGTGCAAAACGCGATTTTGGGCTCGGGCTATATCAAAGCGGTGCTGGGCCTGGAGCGCCCGCGCGTGGGTCTGTTGACCATTGGCACCGAGGAGGGCAAGGGCAATGATACGGCCACCCGCACGCATGAACTGCTCAAGCGCTGCGATGCGCTCATCCACTACGTTGGTCCGATCGAGGGCTTTCAGATTTTTCGCAACACGGTCGATGTCTGCCTGATCGATGGCTTCACGGGCAACGTGCTTTTGAAGTCTCTGGAGTCTGCCTTTTTCATGATGAAGGACTTTTTGACAGACGAGTTGAAAGCCAACCCGCTACGGATGGCTGGTGCCTTTCTGGCTCAGGGTGCCTTCAAGCGAATGAAGCAGAGCCTGGACCCGACGCCCTACGCAGGCGCGCCCCTGCTGGGAGTGCGTGGCCTGGTGGTCAAGGCGCACGGCTCAAGCAACCGCGCCTACATCCAAAATGCGATCCGGATTGCCTGCGAGGCGATCGAGCACGACCTGGAAGCGCGGTGCCAACGCGATGTGGCCGAGGCCAACAAGATTTTGCGGGAGCAGCCGACCGCTGATCCGGAGCCGGTGACGCGCTAGCGGATATCCTCGGGCTCGAAATCGTCCGCGATCTCGGGGCCAATGTGGTCGCGCTTGTTGATCCTGGCACCTGCGGGCATCGCCACCGGGCCTTGCAGCAGCGGATCGTCCGTTTCGCGCATCCAGCGGTCGAGGCGGGCGGTCATGTCTTCGAGTACGGCGGCGTGCGCGGGTGAGTGGGCGAGGTTGTTGCGTTCGACCGGGTCGAGGAAGGTATCGTAAAGCTGGACCGGGTCGCGGGGCTGTTCGCGCAAGCCCGCCTCGACGGTGAAATCCTTGCTGTAGGAGGCATCAATGTTGGCAAAGGGGCGACGGAAGTCCTGGTCGTGGTCGAACAGCCGGATGAGTTTCCAACGCTCGGTGCGCACGCTGCGCATGGGCTCGTAAGCGGCGTGATAGCTGACTTCGGCAAAAACTTCTTCCTGGTGGGTGTCGGTTTTGCCTGCCAGGACGGGCCGCAGGGACTTGCCCAAGAGGTGGTCTGGGGCCTCGAGGTTGCAGAGATCGCAGACGGTGGGGAAGAAATCCAAGTGGGAGACGAGGGCGTCGGTAACGGTGCCTGCGGTCGGGTTGCCGGGGTAGCGCAGCAGGTAGGTGACACCGGTGCCGTGGTCGGTCAGGTTGCACTTCATCCAAGGGAAGGCGACGCCGTGGTCGGTGGTGAGGAAGACGAGCGTCTTGTCGTCCAAGCCGGCTTCATGAAGCGCGTCCATGACAATGCCCACACAGTGATCGACGTAAGCCATGGTGCAGGCGTAGTCGGCCATGTCCTGGCGGACGCGGGCCAGATCCGGCAGAGGCAGCGGAGCGTCGGCGTAGGCCGGGTTGTAGTCCGCGAGGCCCCGCGAGTCGAAGAAGTCACGGTGCGGCATGACGAGACCGTAGCTTAAGAAAAAAGGCTGTTGGCTATCGCGTTCGCGGAGAAAGGCGGCCGCGGCTTCGGCGTTCTTGATGTCGTTGCAATTCTCCGAGGCGTTGGGGTATTCGGCTTCGTGGCTAGGGAGATCGTCGCGCTGGGAGAGTTTGCGGTCGTAGAATTCGTCCATCTGCGTGTAGCGAAACTCGTGCTGCACGCCGCTGAGCACAGTTTCGTAGCCGTTGGCGTGGAGGAAGCGGGCCAGGTGCGGGTCTTGGGCCTTGAGTTGAAAACCGCGATTGACCAGCCCGGTCATACCGGCCTGGTGGGCGGTGAAGCCGGTGAGCAGGGCCGCCCGGCTGGGCGAGCAGGTCGGGGCGTTGCAGAAACCGCGGCGAAAGAGGGTGCCTTGGCGGGCGAGTTCGAGGATGCGGGGCGTCGGCAGGTTGAAGCCATAGGCGCTGTTGTAGCGGCCCATGTCGTGCATGTGGAGGTAGAGGACGTTCATGACACCGCTAAGGGAGCCCTGCCTTGGCGCGGGCTGACAAGTCTAAAGCCTAGCGGCTGTGCTGTATTTCCCCGGCGAAGGCGGCCTTGTCCTCGGCCTTGAAGAAGGCGGTGCCGCAGACAAAGGTGTCCGCCCCGGCTTCACGGCAACGCGCCCCGGACTCCAGATCGACACCGCCGTCGACCTCGATGCGAAAGTTCAGGCCCGCGGCTTCGCGCCACTGGTGCACCTGGGCGATTTTTTCGATGCAGGACTCCTGAAAGGATTGCCCGCCGAAGCCCGGCTGCACGGTCATCACCAGGATTAATTCTACGCGGTCGAGGAAGGGGCGCACGGTGGAAATGGGTGTGCCGGGGTTGAGCGCGACCCCTCGCTGGATGCCTTTTTGGTGGAGGCGGCGTAAAGTGGTGGCGATGTCGTAACGGTCGGCAGGCTCGACATGGACCGTGATGAGTTGGGCGCCTGCATCGATGAAGGCATCGATGTGCTGGTCGGGGTTGTCCAGCATGAGGTGCGTGTCGAAAAAAAGATCCGGTGCATGCGGGCGCAGCTGCTGAACGGTTTGCGGACCGAAGGTGAGATTCGGGACGAAATGCCCGTCCATGATGTCGAGGTGGAGCCACTCGACACCTGCGGTCTGCTGGCAGATTTCAGCTGATGCCCCCAGGCTGGCGTGATTGCCGGCGAGGATCGAGGGGGCCAGACGCAGGGGTTGCTGAGGCATGGTTCGGTCGACTACCAGGTGCTGACAACGGCGTCGCGGATGTTGCCCGAAAGCGTGCGTGCGAGCACCGGCATGGCCTGAAACTCCGCGGGCTGCTGCCCGGAATCGAGAAAGATCTGCTCGCGGGCGAGGATGCGGCGGTTCTCGAAGAAAACCTCGCCGTTACTGGCGCTGAGGGTGCAATCGGCTTCGAGGATCAGGATATAACTGGCGGCCAGACCGGTGTCTCCGGCTTGAGTGGCGCTGCCTTCGCGACGGAAATCCGCCAGCGAAACGCTGAGGATAGCGTCGGCCTGCGCAGGCGAGGCGACTGTGGTCACGCCCGCCTGCCGCAACGCGGTGATCAGCTGCAGGGAGAGGGTTTCCTGAGCCTGAGGGGCGAAGGAGCGGTTTTCCACCGGCTCGACATAGAGAGTGTCGAAGGGCAGCTGCCCCGGGCGATCCAGGCTGTAATGGGCACAGCCGGTCAGCAGCAGGCACAGACCCGCGAGCACCCGAAATAAATAAAGCCAGCGCACGGCGTTCAGAGTGACAGGCCAGCTTAGCGGCGGTAGCGAATCGGCGCGGGCGGTTTGGGCGTCTCTTCAACCGGCACTTCTGCGGGCACGGGGGTCGCTTCATCGAGGGGATCCGTGCCGGGTGCCTCAACGCCTTCGGCGAGGGGCGAGGGCGCGGTGGAGACGGGCTCGATGGGCGGACTTTCCGGCTCGAAGAGATCGGGGCTCTCGATGCCCTGCTTGATGCGCTCAAAGGGTTCGCGATTGGGATTACGGAACTCCGGGAAGAGCCAGTCGACCGGGGTGCGCGGAGCCAGCCTGCCCTCGCGAATTTTGGCGATGGCCTGGCGTGAGCGTTCGGCGAACTCCGACTCGGGGTCGATGGTGATGGCGGCGTTGTAGAAAGTCAGCGCGGCGATGGGGTTGTCGCGGTAGCGGTAGTAAAACTCCCCGATAAGGAACTTACTGCCGGCGTTGACGTTGGTCATGCGAGCGAGGTTGTCCTGAGCCATGGGGACTTCGCGGTGGCGGGGATAGAGGATGAGGAAGTCGCGATAGTAGCTGATGGCCTCACGGGTGGGGCCCTGGTCGTACCACGGTCCGCTGACCTGCCCAGCGAAGGTGTCGGCGAGCAGCAGGTAGGCGTCAGGGGCTTCGGCGCTTTCAGGGTAGAGGTTGATGATGCGGTCGAGGGCATCGATGGTGATGGCGTCCTCGTCCTGACGTTTGGCCAGACGGGCTTGCTCGAGCAGGGCGCGGGGGGCGATTTCGCCGTACGGGGCGTTGTTGACGACGCGCTCGTAGTAGTTGAGGGCGTCGCTGTAGTTGCGAAAGCCGGGAATAGCGCCCCAGAGGCGCGGGCGTTCACCGCGGGCCATGCGCTCGGCGATGGCGTATTGCCCTTCGATGACCTCCTGAAACTTCGGGTACTCGGGATAGCGTCCGAGAATTTCGGCGAAGTTGCGAAAGCCCTTTTCGAACTGGTTGCGCTGGAAGTAGAGGCGTCCGGCCTGCAGAAGCGCTTCGGGGGCGAAGATGGTTTCGTCGTAGCGCTTGGCGACTTTTTTGTAGCGGGTGATGGCACCGCCCAGATTACCCCTGGCCTGAAGCTCGGCGGCGCGGTTCATCAGGCGCAGCGCATCGGCTTCGTCCTTGGAACTGAGGCTGGAGCGGATGGGGCCTTCGGTATCGTACCAGCCGACACCGTCCTGATATTCGAGCCGGGCTTGGGCCAGCGGCAGGCTCAGAGCGAGAACAACGACAGCGCCGATCAGGCGGATCGCGTGCAAGTGGGTCATGGGCGTGTTTATAGAGGTTGGCTGGCTAGGGGACCAAGTTAAATCGGGCGGCTTGTTTGACCGGGGTATCGGCGTCGCGCGCGACAGTTTCAGTGCCATTTGACAAGGGTTGCGCCCCAGGTCAGCCCGGCGCCAAAGGCTACAAACAGGATATAGTCACCCGGGCGGATGCGGCCAGCGCGCTTGGCTTCGTCGAGGGCCAGCGGGATGGAGGCCGCCGAGGTGTTTCCGAAGCGGTCTAGGTTGATATAGAACTTGTCCATCGGCATGCCCAGGCGCTGGGCGACGGCGTCGATGATGCGGATGTTGGCCTGGTGGGGGATGACGCAGGCGATGTCATCGGTGCTGAGGCCGTGACGCTCGAGGATGCCGACCGCGGAATCCTGCATGACCCGAACGGCCATTTTGAAGAGCTCACGACCGTTCATCTTGAGGAAGTGCTCGCGTCCGGCCAGGGACTCCACGCTGGCGGGCCGGGCGGAGCCGCCGCCGGGCATGCTCAGCAGCGGCGCGTTTTCCCCATCGGCACCGAGCATGCTGCCGAGGATGCCGATGCCGGACTCGTCTCGGCGGGTCAACACGGTGGCCCCGGCGGCATCGCCAAAGAGCACGCAAGTGGACCGGTCCTGCCAGTCGAGCACGCTGGAGATCTTTTCGGCCCCGATGATCAGCGCGTTGCGGTATTGCGGCCCCAGCAGGAGGTGGCTGCCGACTTCGAGCGCGTACAGAAAGCCCGAGCAGGCGGCGCTGAGGTCGAAGGCAGGGATGTTGTGCCGCAGGCCCAGCTTTTTTTGGACGAGGCAGGCGGTGGCCGGGAACAGCATGTCGGGCGAGAGGGTGCCGACGATGACGGCATCGATCTCTTCGGCGCGCAGGCCCGCGTCGCGCAGGGCACGCTCGCTGGCGATGGTGGCCATGTCCGAGCACTCGGTGCCGTTGACCGCGATGCGACGCTCGCGGATGCCGGTGCGGCTTTGAATCCATTCGTCCGACGTATCCATGCGCCGGGCGAGGTCTTCGTTGGTGACAATGGAGTCGGGAAAATGACTGCCGGTGCCGCTGATTACAATGGAGGGGCCGCCGTTGGGCATTGCGGTAGAATCAACAAAACAGGACTGTGCGAGGAGCCCCGAACGTATTGCAGTGGAGTGGGTTGCGAATCCAGAAAGCGCGCTTATGCCGCCGTTAAACTCTCTAACAAAGCGCAGCGGAGAGCCGGAGGCAAGCAAATGGTTGCCTCGTTTGCGGCTGTCAATCGTAGCTTTTAGACACGCGCGCCGGAGACAGGTTCGGCGGGGGTTTCGCGGGTATCGAGCAGCGCGCGCACTTTGTCCAGCACCACATTCAAGGAGAATGGCTTGTGCAGCGTGCAGGTATCTGAGGGCAGGGGTGTCTCGGTTTCTGGCTCCTTTTCGTAGCCGGTCATGAAGATAACTTTCAGTTCCGGGTTTGCCTGCACGAAATGTTCGGCCACTTCATTGCCCGAAACACCGGGTAGCACGATGTCGGTGACCAGCAGGCGGATAGCCTTGGCCTGGCTGCTAAAACGCTCGATGGCTTCCCGCCCATCGTTAACGCAATGAACGATGTAACCATTCAGGCTGAGCAGGCCGCTGATGCAGTCGGCGAAGGTTTCGTCGTCTTCGACCAAAAGGATCGTCTCGCTGCCGCGCACAGGGTTCTTGCGCGCGTAGCGGCGTGAGGGTGTGCCGGTTTCGGCTTCGGTCGCGGGCCTCTGCGCGGGGGCTTCGGTGTCAGCGTCCGCTTCGTGAGCGACGGCGGGCAGAAAGAGCCGAAAGCACGTGCCTTCGTTCAACTCGCTGCGGACCTCGATATAGCCCCCGGTTTGTTTCACGATGCCGTAGACGGTGGCCAGACCCAGACCGGTCCCTTTGCCGACGTCTTTGGTGGTGAAGAAGGGCTCGAAGAGGTGCTCGCGGACTTCTTCGCTCATGCCGACACCGTCGTCGCAAACCTCCAGCACCACGTAACGTCCGGGCAGGCGGAAATCACCGGAGGTTTCGGAGAGCGCATCCACTGTTTCGACATGCCCGGCGATGGAAATCTGGCCGCGCCCCTCGATGGCGTCGCGGGCGTTGAGGCAAAGGTTCACGAGGACCTGCTCGATGCGGCTGCGGTCGGCGCGGATGGCCGGCAAATCCGCCGGAAACGCAACTTCGAGGGCGATGTCCTCGCGGATGAGCGGGCGCAGCAACTGCCGGGTTTCAAAGGCAACTTCGCTCAGGTGCAGGATGCTGGGGGTGCCGCTTTCGCGGCGGCTGAAAGTCATCAGTTGGGAGACCAGGGCCGCGCCCCGCTGACCGGCGGTGCGGATGTTTTCCACGTACTTGGTGAGGTCGGACGGCTGTCCGTCCATCTTCAGTTCGAGCAGTTCCGAGTAGGAGTTGATGACCGATAGCAGGTTGTTGAAATCGTGCGCGATGCCTCCAGCGAGCCGGCCAACGGCTTCGATTTTTTGGGACTGGCGGATGTTTTCCTCGAGCTGGCGCAGGCGCGTGACGTCACGGATGGTAAAGACGAGGTGCGTCAGGCGCTGTCCATCGGCTCGGACCGGCGAGATGGACCAGGCTGCCAGAAATTGCTCGCCGCCTTTTTTGTGATAGAGGCCTTCACCGGCGTGGTGTTCACCTTCGCGCTGGCAGCGGCGTAGCGCGTTTTGGCCGGGCACGTCCTCTTTTTCGGGAGCGAGGATCGCGAGCCCGCCGGCGCGTGCTTCGGGCTTGTTGTAGCCGGTGATGCGCTCGAAGGCCGAATTGGCGTGAATGACCGCGGGGGCGGCCTCCGACCCGGTAAGCTCGAAGATCAGAACAGCGTCCTCCTGCGACTCCAACGCGCTGGCCATGATACGGTTTTGCTGTTCGGTGCGGTATTTTTCCGAAACATCGCGCAGCACAATTACCCAACTGGTGATGGTGCCAGACGGGTCGGTCGTGGGCGAGGTCTGGATCCTGACCAGGCGCTCGTAGGCCTCGCCCTGAATGAGAACGGGATCATTGCGGCTGCCGGTGAATTCGTCGCCGAAGAGATAAGCGTTAAGCTGTTGGAGGGGTGTACGCGTCTTGCGATCGCTCAGGCGCAGCACGCGGTCAACGGGCAGGCCGGTGGCCTGGTCGAGGGATGCCCCGGTCAACGCCTCGGCGGAGGGATTCATGTAATTGATCTCCCCGTGCGCGTCGGTGGAGATGACGCCATCGTTGAGGCTGCCCAAGGTGACCGAAAGGCGCTCCTCGCTGGCACGCACCTGCCGGTCGATTTTCGATTTGTAGAGCGCCATCTGGATGGTGATGGCGACTTCCTTTTCGCGAAAGGGCTTGAGGATGTAGGCGAACGGCGCGGTGCGTTTGGCGCGGTCGATGGTGCGCTCGTCGGAAAAGCCGGTCAGGTAAATCAGCGGGACATCGTGAAACTTGCGAATGAGGCTCGCCGTATCGACCCCGTCGCGTTTGCCGGGGATGTTGATGTCCATCAGGATGATGTCCGGACGGTGCTGGCGGACGGCCTCGATGGCCTGCTCGCTGGAATGGGTGACCGGCAGCACGGTGTAGCCCGCCCGCAGAAGAATGGTCTCCAGCACGAAGGCGGAGGCGGTGTCATCCTCAACGACCAGCAGCTTGACGTTGGCAGGATTGGGCGCAGTGGGAGGATTCGACATTCAGTCGGTTTCGGCAGGATGATTAAACATAAACGAGCAGGCGCTCCGTAACGGCGTCGAGCATGTTGTGCTGACGGATCTTCTCAAGCACAGGTTTGGTCAGCAGCTTGTCCTCAGGCAGCAGGAGCAGGCCGGACGGACTGTGGATGCCCTCGGCGAGGACCATGCCTGCCTGCAACTCGGCAAAGGTCACCTCCCGCACTTTGCGCGGCAGGTGCGCCTTTTGGGTCACCTTCATGAAAATGCGCACAACCTCCGGATCGAAGGCCTTGCCGGACAGCGACTGGATCTCCTCGACCGCTTCGTTGGGCGGTAGACCGCTTTCAACGTAGGCGGCGGCCACGGCCAGAAAACGCGCGGGGTGCGGGATGCCTTCGCCCGTGAGTCCGTCGGGGTAGCCGCAGCCGTCCCAGCGCTCGTGGTGCGCGCGGATGGTCTCGCTGACGCCCTCCAGGTCGGCCACGAAGAAGGCCAGGGCCTGGGCGTAGACCGGGTGATTGTACATGAGCTGGCGCTCCTCGTCGGTGAGGACTTCGCCGCGTCGGAAAACTTTTGTCAGCGTATCGCGGGCAACGCCAAGCAATCCCACGTTTTGCAGCCAGGCACTGACCTCCAGCACGTGACGCTCCCCCGCCGGCATGCCGGCCGCTTCCGCCATCTCGTCGACGAGCGCGACGCAGTTGCGGGTGAATTTTGCCAGCAGTGGATAAAAGGTGCCGACCAGTCGGTGGGCCAGTTCGAGGCTTTGCTGAAAGTTGCGCTCCAGGGATGCGTGGGCCTCGTCGAGGCGGGCCTTTTGGTCGGCCAATTCTTTAAAGCGTTGCTTGAGCGCGTTGTTGGCCTCGGAAAGCTGATCGTTGAGGCGCAGGGTGTCCGCTTGCAGGCGCGCATTGGTCTCCAGCAATTCAAAGCGCTGCATTGCGTTGCGGATGGTGGCCAGCAATTCCTCGCGGATCCAGGGTTTGGCCAGAAAGCGGAAGATTTCGCCCTGGTTGACCGCGTCGATGACAGTTTTGAGCGTCAGCACGCCGGTGATGAGGATGCGCGAGGCGTTTGGCTGGATGTGCTTGGCCTGGGCAAGAAACTCCAGACCGGTCATCTCGGCCATGCGCTGGTCGGAGATAATCACGCCAAAGCGCTCCTGGCGGAGGCGCTCTAGGGCTTCGGGACCGCTGCCGGCGGTGACCACCTGAATGCCCTCGTGCTCAATCGTCTCCTGCAGGGCGATTCGGATGATCTCGTCGTCGTCGACGACCAGAATGGGTGGATCGTCTTCGGCCATGCGCAATTTATCGGCAGTCGTGGAAGAGGGTTGACACTTTTTTGACAACGTCGGCATCCCGCAGGCTTTCGTCGAAGACGGCGGTCAGACGCTCGCGGAGGTTGGTGGTCAACTCGTCGGGATTGCGACCAAAAACGCGCAGCACGACCGGCACCTCGGGATAGCGCACGCGCGCCATGTCGGTGAGGGCGCTGGCGTGCACATCCTGATCGATGTCGATGAGGGCCACCAGATCGGGCGGCGGCTGGGTGTCATCGCTGAGTTGGTCCCGCAGCGCCTGGGGCCGGGTGAGGGTCAGCACTTCCCACTGGCGGGCGATCATCAGATCAATCAAGTTGCATTCGCGGCTTTTTTCCGCGGCGAACACCAGCACGCGACGGCGGGTACCCGTCTCCATTGCTGCCTGTGCGGTCTCCTCGGGAGCATTCTCGGAAAAAGCTTCGGAGAAATCGGCGATGGGCAAAAACAGGACCATGGCGCAACCTTCGCCCGGGCGGCTGCACACGCCCAGGTGGCCGCGGTTTTCCTCGGCGAACAGACGCGCGTTGTAGAGACCAAAACCTGAGCCCTGGGTGGTGTCTTTGGTGGTGAAGTAGGGGTCAAAGATGCGGGCGAGGTGCGTTTCGGGGATGCCGCAGCCGTTGTCGCGGACGCGGATCTCGACGCCGTCGCTGCCCGCGCGCAGACCACCGCAGCCGTAGCATTCCTCGAGGATCGGTTGCTCGGCGGCTCGTTTGCGGACCTCGATTTCGACGCGGCCCTTGGTGCCCAGGGCATCGCGGGTGTTGATGAGAAAGTTCAGGAAAACCTGCCGGAAGGTCACGGCGTCGAGGTAGACGGGTATCTCCTCGCCGGAGAAGCTGGTTTCGATGTGTGTGCCCTTTGGGAGGATGGCCGGCGCCAGCTCGAGCTGTTCCTGAATGAGCGTCTCGATGTTGTGGTAGTTGGGTGCGGTTTCCTGCTCGCGGTTGAGGTCGATGATGCGGCGCACGAGTTTGCGCGCCTCGGTCGAGCTTTTGCGGATTTGGCCCATGCCCTTGTACCAGGGGTGGTTTTCGTCGAGGTCCTGAGCGTACAGATCGGCCAACCCGTAGATGCCGGCCATCACATTGGAAAAGTCGTGAACCAGGCCGCTGGTGAGGGTGGCCAGGTGCTCTTTCCAGGCGGTTCGGCGCAGGTGTTTCTCAGCGATTGTCTGTCGTGAAATGTCCCAGAAAACGCCCTCCCAGACGGCTTGGCCGGTGTGCGGATCCGTCCGCAGGTGGCGCTCATCGCGGAGGTAGCGCACCTGGCCATGGCGGCCATGACGGATGCGAAAGTCCAGCCGGTGATTTTGACGGGCAGTGTTTGGATCGCCGCCGAGACGTTTGAAAATGGGGTGATCGCGCTCCAGAACCTGCTCCCAGAAGCTGCCGGGCTGAGCGGTCAGCTGGTCAGGCGGGGTTCCGAAAAGGTCTTCGGCTCCCGGGCCGATCCAAAGGTAATTAAAATCGGCGTCCTGCCGGTAGTAGACGCTTGGACAGGCCGCAAGAAAGTGCTGAAGCGAATCGGAGTGCGGGTCGTGTCCGTTGCGGCTTTGTGCCTGGTCTGCGTCCGGCTCGAGGTCCGTCAGCGTCAAGTTTGCCAGCAGTCCCGATGGGCTTTCGAAAACATCCAGGCGCGTTTTACGCGACGCATCGGCCTGGTGCACCAGTTCGAGGCGGGTGCCGGGCTCGAGCGGGCCAGCATCCTGTGGCGTGGCGGGGTGCCACCCGGAGGCATCGAGCGCTTCCAAAAGCGATGCGCCCGCCAGGGCCGCTCCCGGTTGAAACCAGGTGGGCGCCTCGCGGTGCTCCGGCAACTGCTCGATCAGGCCGTCCGAAGACAGGAAGACCGGCAGGGGTATCCACGTCGGTGCAGGCAATGGTGCACGAGCCCGTGGGCGCTCGCGCAGAAGGGAAGTGATAGATTCCATGTTTGCGTAGCGTTCATCGTGCGATCGGAGTAGAAGGTGCCTGGACAGCGTCGCAGAGGACACGCGCCATCATCGGCAGGGGGACTTGTTTTTGAGAGGCACCCAGTTCGTCAGCGGCTTTGGGCATTCCGTAGACGACGCAGGTATCTGCGGATTGGGTGAAAGTGTTGGCACCGCCTTTGCGCAATTCCAGCAGGCCTTCAGCGCCGTCTCGGCCCATGCCAGTAAAGACGGCGGCGGTGGCGTGCGGAGCGGCCTTAGCGGCCACGGCGGAGCGAAAGAGCACATCGACGGCGGGGCGCTGGTGCCAGACGGGCGGACCCATATTCAAGCCAATGCGGTAGGCACCGCCAACCCAGGTAACGGTCATGTGCTGATCGCCGGGAGCGACCAGGACCAGGCCCGGTTGCGTGCGATCGCCGTCCTTTGCTTCGCGGACTTCCAGCGCGCTCATCTGGTTCATGCGGTCGGCCCAGGCAGAACTGAAAAAGGCCGGGATGTGCTGAACGATGAGGATGGGCGGCATGCTGGCCGGCAGGGCGGAAATGACACTTTTGACCGCCTCCGTTCCCCCGGTGGACGAGCCGAGCAGAACAAGCTGCCGCGGATGGGCCCCGCCGGAGCTTTGGAAGGGGGGAGCGGTGATGGGACGGCGCGCGAAAGGCGCACGGGTGGCATCGATGTGGGTCTGCAGCCGGCAGCGTGCGGCCGCCTTGACCTTGTGGGCCAGCAGGGAGCCGAGGTTGCCGATGTCGCGCGAGCTCTTGGGCTTGCCCAGAACCTCGACCGCGCCTCGGTTGAGCGCCTCCATGGCGACGCTTGAGCCGGATTTGCTGAGTGAGCTGATGATCACCACCGGCAGCGGATGCTGCTTCATCAGGATGCCCAGAAAGGTCAGCCCATCCATTTTGGGCATCTCGATATCGAGGGTGAGGACGTCGGGCTTGACCTTGAGGATGAGGTCGCGGGCCTCGTACGGGTCTCCGGCGGTGCCGACGATCTCGATCTCCGGATCGGCTGCAAGGAAACGTGAGATTTGTCGGCGTACTACCGCTGAGTCATCAACGATGAGCACCCGGACTGGCCCGGTCTCTCCCATACGATATGTTAGACGTTGTTGCCGGTTTACACTTTTTTGTAAATCGACGGTTTGATGAGTTTCAATCCATGACGCACACCTGTCAAACTTTCCGAATGTCCAATAAAGAGATAACCTCCGGGAACAATGTGCTGGGCGATGCGTTGTACCAAGTCTTCCTGCGTTTCGCGGTCGAAATAGATCATGACGTTGCGGCAGAAGACGACCTGGAAGGGCTCGCGCCAGGGAAAGCTGCGATCCATCAGGTTCATGTGCGTGAAATTGAGCCGCCCGCGAACCGGTTCCTTGATGCGAAAGAGGACCTCGTTGCCGCGGCGTCCCTGCTCGAAGTACTTTTTCATCCAGTCGCGGCGGATTTTTTCAACCTGCGGCGGGGCGAAAATGCCCTCGCGGGCCTTGGCCAGGATGCGGGTTGAAATGTCGGTGCACTCGATGCGGTAGGCCTCCGATTGGCCTTTGAAGAACTGGTCGAGCACGATGCTGACCGAGTAGGGCTCCTCGCCGGAGGAACAGGCTGAGGACCAGACCCGAAAGGTGCCGCCGCCTGAAGCGAGTTCGGGCAGGGCCTGCTTGTAGAGGAATTCGAAGTGGGCCGGTTCGCGGAAAAAGAACGTGTAGTTGGTGGAGATGGAGTCGATCAGGTTGGTCCATTCCTCCTCGCTGTTGGGCCCCTGCAGCAGGTCGATGTAAGCCTTGAAGTTCGGGAGCTTGAGCGCGCGCAGGCGTTTGTTGAGGCGCGCCTTGACCAGTTCGCGTTTGTTGGGGCCGAGGTTGATGCGGCAGTGATCGTAAATAATCGAGCGGAAGTACTCGTACTCGCGGTCGCTGAGGTCGTGGGTTTGGGGGGCGGAGGATTTGGCGGCGACGCTGCTCATGATCGGTTAGAGACTGAGGAATGCATTTCTAAGTCGGCCAAGCCGCGAGCAGATTTATAGGTGCGTTAGGGTCGGGCCCGATTTCGTTTCCCGATGGTTTACGTCCGCAGGCGGCAAAGGATGAACTCCCGCATCGGTGAAACGCTGTAGGCAGAATGTTCCGAGGCGGGCAAAAGATGCGAGTAAAGCGGATGTCAAAGAATTTAAGCCGTTGAATGTGAATGGCTTATACTTACTTCAGATGGCATGGCATAGGCGATGCTTGTAAGGGCCGCAATCCCTCATGGAAACCCTCTTCAGCACCGAAAATTACTCCGTGGCGAAAACGCTTCTGGATGCCGCCGAGTTGCGTCACCAGGCGTTGGCCAGCAATCTTGCCAACGCCGAGACGCCGGGCTACCAGCGCGTGGACCTGGCGGTGGATTTCGAGGCGAAATTGCGCCAGGCCGTTGAGCGGCGCGAAGGCAGCCGCGCCATGGAGCAACTCCAGCCGGTTTTGGAACGCGACGTCCAGGCCCGCAGCCAGCGTGCGGACGGCAACAACGTCTCCATCGAGCACGAGATGCAGCAGATCAATCGCAACACGATGGAGTTCGAATTCCTCAGCCGCTACGTGAGCGACAGCTTGAAGGGCCTCAAGCGAGCCATCACCGGCCGCACCACGTTCTAAAGCTTCTCGATTTTTTGATCCAATGAACCTCCTCCCCGGCATTTCACCCAGTGTCCAGGCCTTGGACGCCGAGCGCGTCCGCATGGACCTGATCGCGCAGAACATCGCCAACGCCCATACGACCCGCGGACCCGACGGCGAAGTCTATCAGCGCAAGCTGGCGGTCTTCGAGAGCTTCATGGACCCCGAGATGCGGGGCGCGCAGGATCGCATGCTACGCGGGGTGCGTCTGGCGGGTGTGATGGACGACCCGGCGCAGGGTGAGCGCGTGTACAACCCCGGCCATCCGCACGCCGACCCTAATGGCATGGTCAGCATGCCCAACGTCAAGATGGCGCGCGAGATGGTGGACTTGATCACCTCGCAGCGAGGTTATCAGGCCAATCTGGAAGCGGTGCGCGCGGCCCGTGAGATGGCCCGCCACGCCCTGCAAATCTCCTCCTGATCTACCGACCTCAAGACGCATTTCTCATGGCAGGCATCGAAGGCATCACGGGACTGGGCTCCCTTCTGCAAGCACAGGACACAGCTTCTCTGCGTCAGGCGACGCCGCAGGAGACGCTGTCGAGCATCAACCGCAATTTGGGGCAGATGGGAGTGGCGGGCGCCAGCGCGCCGTCCCAAGTGGACGCAGCTTCCCGGCCCTCCTTCGACTCGATGCTGAGCGATCTGGTCAACCAGGTCGACGCCAAGCAGAAGACTGGCCACGCCGAAGCCCGCAAGCTGATGAGCGGTGAAAGCGACAACCTGCACGGCAGCATGATCGCGATGCAGGAAGCCAGTGTCGCCTTTACCCTGCTGGTGGAGACCCGCAACAAGCTGGTCGAGTCCTACCAAGAGATCATGCGCATGCAGGTGTAGTGATTTTTTGAATACTTTCCTTTGCGTCTTCCCCGAAACTGATGAGCGGAATCACTTCCCAATTGACCCAATTCTGGACCGAGTTGTCCACGCCTCAACGTATGAGCATTGTCCTGGCGATCGCCGGGGTGTTCATCGGCATGGGTGCCTTGATGTACTGGTCGAGCCGACCTTCGATGCAGCTGCTGTACGGCGGTCTGGAGCCCGAAGAGATGGCCGAGGTGGTTCAGGAACTCGAGGCTCAGGGCGTGCCGCACGAACTGCGCTCCAACGGCCATGGCGTATGGGTACCTTCCGCGGACGTGCATTCGTTGCGGATGAGCCTGGCGGCCAAGGGTCTGCCGGCCACCGGCGGGGTCGGCTTCGAGATTTTTGACGAAGGCAACTTCGGCTACAGTGAGAAGCATCAGCAGATCAACTACATCCGCGCGATTCAGGGGGAGTTGAGCCGCACGATTTCTCAACTTAGCGGCGTGCGTGATGCCCGCGTGATGGTGGTTATGCCAGAGAACCGCCTTCTGCTAGACAGTGCCAAGAATCGGGCGACTGCGTCGGTGTTTGTGGACACTGGGGGCCGCGTGCTGGACGAAAGCTCGATCAATGCCGTGCGTTTTCTGGTGGCCAATGCGGTCGAAGGGCTGGAGTTGAACGAAGTCGCAGTGGTGGACAGTCGCGGCAACGTTTTGTCGGAGCGGGTGCGTTCGGATGAGTCTTACAGTCTTGCCGGCGGGCATCTGCGCATGCAGCAGAAGCACGAGTCCTACCTGCAGGACAAGATTGAGCAGCTGCTCTTGCCGGTGGTTGGCCAGGGTAACGTGGTTGCGCGGGTTTCCGTGGATTTGGAGACCGAGGCCACCACGATGGTGGAAGAGATTTACGATCCCGAAGGCCAGGTGGTGGCGCGCCAGACCAAGACGGAGGAGGGGACGGACTCAACCGAGAGTAGTGGCGGCAACACCGCCGCGGGAATCACCGCCAACCTGCCCGAGGAGCAGGCCGAGGGGGGTGCGGGCTCAATGAACCGCACCTCGGACACCCGCAAGAACACCGAGACGGAGTACCTCGTCAATCGGCAGACGCGCGAGACGCGCAAAAGCCCCGGGGATATTCGCAACGTGACTGCGGCCGTGTTTGTCGCCGCGCGGACGCAGCTCAACGCCGAGACCGGCGAGGTCGAGGCCGCCCCGCGCACGCCCGAGGAGATTCAGTCGATTCAGGAAATGGTCAGCAAGGCGTTGGGCTTGGCGGTGCCGCAGGGGACCAACGTGAAGCCGCAGGTTACTGTTTCTGAAATGCCTTTCATCGTGCCCGAGACCGAGGACGGGCTGTGGGCGATGATCAACGGGCCGCTCTACCGTTGGATGGAAACTGGCAAGAGCTTTCTGGCCGTGGGCGTGGCGGTGCTGCTGTTCATGATTTTCGTGCGCATGCTGCGCCGCCACCGCTTCGATCAGTTTGGCGTGGAAATCGTCGAAGATCGCGAACCCATCGTCCAGCCGGGGGAACGCCGACAGCGCATGATGGCCAAGCCGACCCCGCAATTGCTGAACGACCTCATCTCGCAAAAGCCCGACAACGTGAGCATCGCGCTCAAGAACTGGATGACGAGCAACAGCAGCCGCTAGGCGCGGGTGCCAGAATAGACCACGATGCCGCACATCAATAACGAGCCGGTCAAGTACGAGTCGCTGTCGAAGACGCAGCGCTTAGCGGTTTTTCTGATCGTGATAGGCCCGCAGGCCTCCGCACGTTTGCTTGAGGGTTTTGACGACTACGAACTGGAGCAGGTCTGCGGCGAAATTTCGAACATCCGCATCATCGATGACGAGATGGCCGCCGCCGTTATCGAGGAGTTTTCGAAGATCATCGGCGAGAGCATGAACGCGATTCTGGGCGGCAATCAGTTTGCCCAGCGCGCGCTGGAGATGGCTCGAGGCGATTACAAAGCCGCTTCCATCCTGGGCCGGATCTCGCCGGTGGGGAACACGCCGGAGTTGATCGCGGAGATCTCCGAGATGGAGCCGCGACAGATTTTTAACCTGGTGCGTGATGAGCAGAGCCAGACGATCGCCTTTCTGGTGTCGCACCTGAACATCGACAAAGCGACGCAGGTGGTCGAGATGCTTGCGCCGGAAATGCGCGAGGACGTGATCGAGCGTATCGGCTCGATGGATACGACTTCGCTCGAGATGGTGGCCAAGGTCGTTACCTCGCTGAAGCAACACATCAGCACCAAGGAACGCTACACGCTGCACCACAGCGGCGGGCTGCGTCAGGTGGCGGACCTGCTTAACAACCTGGACAAGGACATGTCCAAAACGCTGCTGAACAAGCTGGAGGAGCGCAACCCGGGTCTGGGTGCGGCGATTCGCAAGAAGATGTTCAGCTTCGACGACTTGCAGCGCCTGAACGCGTCGGACCTTCAGCGCGTGACCCGGGAGGTGGAGATGTCGGATCTGGTCGTGGCCATGAAGTCGGCCCAAGCCATCCTGCAAGAGGCCATCTTTGCCTCAGTTTCCAAGCGAGCGGCCGAGACGCTCAAGGAGGAAATCGAGATGATGGGCCCGGTACGCCTCAAGGAAGTTGAAGCCGCCCAGGACCGGATTATCCAGACCGTGCGTCGTCTGGAAGAAGAGGAGGAGATCACGCTCGATGCCGAAGGCGACAAAGTTTAAAAAGACGTTGCGTCTGCCGCGTCCGCTTTCCCGCGTCGAAGTTCGGCGGGTGGGGGCACCCGCCGTGCCTGCGGAGGCGTTGCAAGGGCTCTGTCAACAGGCGCGCCAGGAGGGCCAGGCTTCGGTGGAGGAAGTCTGCAATCGGCAGATCCACGAAACGCGCGAGGAGATGCTGCACCTCCAGCAGCATGTGCTGCAAGCCGTGGAGAAGGAGTTTGCCGAGTTGAAACGCACGCTCAGCGAGCGCCTGCCGGAGCTTGTGCTGCGCGTGGCCGAGGAGGTGATGGGTGCCTTGCCCATCGACCAGCAACTCGTGCGCACTGTGGTGGAAAAACACGTGGCCGACGCTGCGCCAGGCGACAGCGAAGTCGAGGTCCGGCTGCATCCCGACGACCGCGGTCTGGTTGAAGGGCTCGATGCGCAGCTGGCCGAGCGTTACCCGCAACTGGTCTTCCGCGCGGATCCTGAACTGGCGCGCGGCGACTGCCAGGTGCGCACGCGTTTTGGGCTGGTGGACGCCCGTCGGGAAACCCGTCTGCGCAATCTGGCCGAACAAATTTCAAACTAATCCATGCTAACAGATATCACAGAAAGCCTCGACTGGATGTCGTACCAGTTATCCGCCGCTCAGACGGTGGAGAAGGTTGGGCGCGTCGTGCAGGTGACCGGCTTGATTATCGAGTCCGAGGGTCCGGACGTGGCATTGGGCGATTTGTGCGAGATCGTTTCCGACCGCAAGCAGGTGTCGACGACCGCCGAGGTGGTGGGTTTTCGCGACAACCGGGTGCTGCTGATGCCGCTTGGCGAGGTGCGCGATCTACACGCGGGCTGTCGGGCGGTGGCGGTTGCCGGGCGTAACGCGGTGCCCACCGGAGCAGCGCTGCTGGGACGGGTGCTGGATGGCTTGGGCCGGCCGATGGATGGCTTGGGGCGCATCGGCGCACGTCAGAATGCGGCTCCGCGTTCAGGCCTGCCCAACCCGATGAAGCGCCAGCGTATCCGCACGCCTTTCGCCACCGGCGTGCGTGCGATTGATACGTTTGTGCCGCTGGGCCAAGGGCAGCGGCTGGGCATCTTTGCCGGCAGCGGGGTGGGCAAATCCACGCTGCTGGGGATGATCGCCCGTGGCGGTCAGGCCGATGTCAACGTAATCGCCCTAGTGGGCGAACGTGGGCGCGAGCTACGGGAGTTTATCGAAAACGATCTGGGGCCAGAGGGTCTGGCGCGCTCGGTTCTGGTGGTTTCGACCTCCGACGAAAGCGCACCGATGCGCCTGCACGCGGCCGAACTGGCCACGCGCATTGCGGAGGGTTTTCGCGACGAGGGGAAGAACGTTTTGCTGCTGATGGATTCGGTTACGCGACTGGCGATGGCGCAACGCGAGATCGGTCTGGCAGTGGGCGAGCCACCGACCTCGCGCGGTTACACGCCGTCGGTATTTTCGTTGTTGCCGCGCTTGCTGGAGCGGTCGGGCATGGGCGAGACCGGTTCGATCACGGCGTTTTACACCGTGCTGGTTGAGGGTGATGATCTGAACGAGCCGGTGACCGATGCCGTGCGCGGTATTTTAGACGGGCACATCGTGCTGGATCGCTCGTTGGCAGCGGCCAACCACTATCCGGCGATCGATGTGCTCGGCAGCATCAGCCGGTTGCAGACCACTCTGCTCTCCGGTGAGGAACTGGCGCTCGTCTCCAAAGCGCGCGACCTGCTCACCCTCTACAAGCGCAACGAAGACCTCATTAACATCGGAGCGTACGCCGCCGGAAGTAACCAGAAACTGGATACGGCCATCGCCCGTCACGAACCGCTGCAGCGCTTTCTCAGGCAGTCGTCGAGTCAGCTGAGCGAGCGTGCGGAGTCGTTAAAAATTTTGGGGGAAATCGCCGCGTGAAGCCTTTTCGTTTCAATCTCGAAGCGCTGCTGCGCTTGCGCGAATCGGAAAAGGAGCGTGCGCAGGGCGTACTCGTTCAGGCGATGCAGCAGCGTCGTCAGGCTCAGGCGGTGATCGATGCCGCCCTCAAGGCCAAGGCGGTACTGGGCGAGTCGATGAAAGCCGGACGGGCGCACACTTTCAACGTCTCCTCGCAACAGCAGTTGCTGCTTTCCCAGGAAGGTCTCTCGCAGCATCTGATGCAGGCGCGCATTGAGGAACAAAAGCGAGCGGATGCTGAAGCGCAGGCGCGTGTGGGCTACAACCAGGCGCGTATGCAGGTGGAGGTGTTGGAACGCTTGCGCGAGCGGCGGCGGTGTGCTCACGAGCAAACACAAGCGCGGGCAGAGGAGCGTCAGCTTGAGGAATTGGCCAACCTGCGCCGGGCTTTTACGGGGCGCGCGTCTCTGGCTGAAGGAGGCATCCTGGCCTCATGAAGTTTTTGCAAACAGCCTGGGGGCTGGCGCTCTTCGCGCTGGTCGTGAATGTCGTGACCTCGGTCTTCCTGAGTATTCGGATGATGGATACGATCCTGCCCGAGAAGGAGGAGGACTTCGGCCTCGTTGAAGGAACCGCCGAGCATTTCAACTTCTTTACCCGGGAGATCGATACGCTCTCGGACGATCTGCTGACACAGATCGAGGATATCGAGGTCAGGGAGTTTGAACTGCAGCGCTTTGAAGAGCGTTTGGCGGCGGAACGCGCTGAGCTGGAGCGGCTGCGCACGGACATGCAGATAGTGCGCGACCAACTTTCTAAGGTCATTATCGAGGTGCAGGAGAGCGAGGTGAAAAACATCAAAAACCTGGCCTCAATTTATGCCGACATGCCGCCTGGGGACGTGATCCAGATTTTCCGTGAATTGGAGGATGATTTCATCGTGAAAATCCTCACCAACATGCCGCGCGATGCCATTGGGCCCATCTTCATGGAGATGTCCAACGATCCAGAGTCACCCGAGTTAATGCGCCAGCGCGTGGCTAAGCTGACCGAGATGATGCGCATGATGGTCAGCGGCAAAAAATAACCCTCGATCACCAATTACCGTGCAACATCCGCCAGCCAAAATCCAGTTCGCACTCCCGGCCCGTAACACGTTTGAGCCAGGTGTGCCGCGTCCGCGCCCGCGTTCGGATGCCCCACTTTTTGAGTTACCTGAAGAGCGCCGCTTGGAGACTGAGCCCCAGGGACAGGAGGAGAATAAGCTACCCACTGACGCCCAAAGGCGACTGGAGACGGATAATTCCGCGGCCCAATTGAGACCGGTGCCGATGCCTCCGAAGAGTGAGGTTTCGGACACCGAAGCCGAAGGTGCAGCGGAGCCTTTGTTGAGAAAAGATGCTGCCGAGGACGGCGAGCCCGTGCTCGTTCACCCGCAACAGCTGAAGCGAGATGTCAACGCGCAAGCCAGTCACACGAAGGCAAGTGCCGAGGTGCCGACCTCGCCTATGGGGGCTGCGACGATGCGTTCAACTATTGAAAAATCGCCCGAGCCGGCGGCGACCGAGCCACATCAGATTGCGTCGAAGGCAGCGCTGCGAGCCAAGGCTCAAGCTGCACCTCAGACATCCGCAGGCGAGCGAAACGGAACGCGCGTTGAGGTTCAGGAGGCAGCCCAACATTCGCAGGAGCGCACCGCTCAAAAGTCTGAGGCGGCAGTCGCTGGAGCTCCGGCAAAATCGCAGCGAGCATCACAAACGATGGGCCAGCCTCCGCTTACGCAGGAGGCGACCATGGCTGCGGAAGGCGCTGAAAACAAGACCGTCCCCGCGCAAGCATCGGTATCGTATGCTTCAGATCGATTTGCTGCCGAAACGACTGCTGCGAAGCCGAAAGAACTGGCCGTAAAGTCAATGGTGTCAGAGCCGGCGATTCAACCTGAAGCGAGCAAAAAGCCCGTGCAAACCACGCTGGGTGCCGAGTTGAACAAAGCGGATGCGGCACGCGCGCAGCTGACGGGTTTGGGCGCACCTGCGGAACCCGCCGTACTTGCGGAAATTATTGCCGCCCGCGCCCCGGAACAGACAAGCACACGGGGCTCGGAGTCTATCTTTAGGGCACTTTCTGAAATTATGTTAAGCGTTGCAGAACAGGTCTTTAAGGGACAGTCAAAAGTCGGTGGCACAGCGGTTGCTCAGGAAACCGAAGCTCCGATGAAAGTCACCAACCCTGAGATCGAAACGCGGCCTTCGCCACATGCCTTACGCTCTGGTTTTAATGGACTGGGCGGCAGCGGGTTTGGCGCTTCGAGCGGGTCTTTTAGTGGCTTTAGTGGTGACTCGCGCGAACAGTCCTTTGGCCAGGGGCGTTCGCGTGACGGGCGCACTTCTTTGACTGGTAACGTGATGGCCCGTGACAATGCCGGTCCGAGCTTTGAACAGGCCCAGCAGAGCGCCGAGGCTCAGCGCGGTTTTGGCTCCGCTGGGGCACAACGAGCGGCAGAAGTCGTGCCAGCGGTTTTGCAGCAGATCGAGCGTTTGCGTCGCAGCGGCACGGAACGCCTCAACGTGACCCTGCCGCTCGAAGACGGGCAGATTGTCGACCTCCGGCTCAAGCTTTTTGGTGGCAGCCGCGTTCAGATTACGCTGGGCGAGATGCCAGAAGCCCTGCGTGCGTCTCTGCGCGAAGGCTGGGGCGCATTGGCCGACGAAGCGGCGACCCGTGGCCTGGCCATCGATTTTCAATGGGACGCGCAGCCGAAGCTGCCGCGCGCCCGCTTTGCATAGTACCTCAAATCCCCAACTACCCAACTCATGACACTCGAAGCATCGGATTTTGTAAGCGGCGGCGTGGACCTATCGCTTTTTCAAGCCGCACCGGCGCGGGAGATCAAAAAGGAGCTTGGCTCCGATGATTTCCTGAAATTGCTGACAACCCAGATGGTCAATCAGGACCCGCTGGAGCCGATGGACGACACTTCGTTCATCGCTGAAATGGCCAACTTTACCTCGCTCGAGCAGATGCAGACGCTCGTGGAAGAGTTCAGTGCCTTTAGCAGCGAGCAGCAACTGACTAGCGCGCAAAACTTTATCGGCATGGAGGTCAAATGGTTCGTCAAGGGTGCCACGGCGCAGGACGACCTGGAAGTAACCGGAATCGTGGAGGAAGTCCGCGCGATTGATAGTCCGGATGGCACACGCCGCATCGAAGCGATGATCGACGGTGTCGGCTACGACACGCGTTACATCCAGGAAGTGCGCCAACCCGCAGGCTAAGGCCGGCAGACGAACCCAAACCAACTCATAACCTCAGTTTAACCGACCATGGCACTCATCAACTCACTTACCAGCGGCGTCAGCGCGATCAAGACCTACACCAAGGGCCTTGAAGTGATCGGCAACAACATCGCCAACGTCAACACCTCGGCCTTCAAGAAGCAACGCGTGGAGTACGCCGACTCGTTTTATAACACGTTGCGCAATTCGGCGGCGTCCGACCCCGCGGGCGGCTCAAACCAAACCGCGGCCCAGGTGGGTAACGGCGTGGGCGTATCCGGCATCACCTCCAGTTACACCCAGGGCCCGATCGAGGCGACCGGTATCCCCAGCGATCTGGCGATTGAGGGCGATGGCTTCTTTGCGGTGCGCGACTCAATCAGCGACCGTCAATTCGTGACCCGCATGGGCAATTTCCGCGTCGATGACCAAGGCTACATCGTCACGCAGGGCGGGTTTCGGGTGCAGGGTCTGATCGACGACAATCTGTCCTTTACCGCGACCGGCGCGGACCTTGCGAGTGTCAGCTTTGCGGTTGGTACGCCGAACCTGGCCTTTGGGGATCTGCGCGTGCCACAGCCGGCGCTGACCGTGGGTACTGACATCACCAACAACACCGACACGGACGGTACCACGCCAGGTAACCAAATCATTCCCAACGCCGATATTCAGAATCTGGCCAAGGAGCAGCTGAAGATCGACTCGTTCACTTTTGACGAGACGGGCAATTTCGTGGTGCTGCTGGCCAACGGTAAAACTGTGACGGTTGGACAGGTGTTGCTGCATACCTTCAACGATCCGCAGGCACTGGTGCGCGAGGGTAACGGGCTCTTCACCGGCATGGATGCGGCCGGCCCCAAGAGCGGCACGCTGGCGATGAGCGTGGCGGAGAACTCACCCGGAGCGGGCGGGCGCGGCATCATCCGCAGTGCGGCCATCGAGTTGTCGAACGTGGATTTGACCGAGGAGTTCTCGAACATGATCACCGTGCAGCGCAGTTTCCAGGCGGGTGCGCGGGTCATCACCACCTCCGACGAGTTCCTGCAGGAGATCGTCAACCTCAAGCGCTAGGCCCACCAGCCGCGCTTTCACCGCAAGCTCACTGAACGGAGGCCGTCATGGCAGATGAACCGCAGATTGAAGAAATTACGCAGGCCGAGGGCCAGGACGTCCAGGCCAGTAAAAGGGGCGCTGGCGGCAGCCCGATCATCCCGCTGGCGGTGGTGTCCATCCTGATGCCTTTGCTGACGTTTGCGCTGTTTGAGTTTGTGCTCATGCCGCGGGCGGCTGACAAGCTGGGCTTGAGCGCTGAAGGTAAGGGTCATGGGGACAGCCACGCGGAAGGGCATGGCGACGAGGAAGATTACCACGGCCCTGTGCACACCGCGGAGTTCAACGGGATTGTCTCCAACATCCGGGGAACCGTGGGCAGCCGCTACATCAAGGTGAGCTTCACGATCGAAGGTCGTGACGAAAAGTTCTCTGAGATTGTGGAAAAAAACCACCCGCGCATTCAGGACGCCACCATCAGCATCCTGCAGGAGCTGACCCTAACCGAACTCGATCAGCCGGGCATCAAGAACGTCGTGCGCAGCGACTTGCTCAACGAATATGCGTCGGTCTTGAAGGGCCGGGTGATCGAGAAGCTCTATTTCACCGAATTTGTGATTCAGTAGCTACGCGTTCGAAAGCAGACGATGTCCGACGACGAAGAGAATCCATTGCTGCCCGATGGCGAAACCGATTTCAGCGATCTGCTGAGTCAGGGCGACATCGATGCGCTCATGGAAGAGGCGAGCGCCGAGCAGAAAGAGTCCATCTACAGCTGCAACGGCGAGCTCTTCAGCAGTCACGACCGCGTCAATGTGGAGGTCTACGACTTTCGCAACCCGGTCTTTCTGACCGAGGTCGAACTGCGGCAAGTGCGTATCCGGCACGAGAACTTCGTGCACTACCTTTCGGCGCGCCTGGCGATGTTCCTGCGCATGGAGTTTTCGATGAAAATGTCGAAACTGGGGACGGCGCCCTACGCGAAATTCATCGAGTCGATCCCCAACCCAACGCACATCGCACTTTTCAAAATTGACCCGCTTTCGGGCGTCGGGGTGGTGGATATCAATCCGCGTCTGGCGCTGACGATCGTCAACCGTATGCTCGGTGGCCAGGGGCACTCCATCCATGAGGAGCGCTACCTGACCGAGATCGAGCAGGCGCTGATGGACGACGTGATGAACATCGTGTTGGACGAATGGTGCCGGCAGTGGGAGGAGGCCGACGACCTCAACGCCTCCATTATCGGGCGTGAGAACAATGGGCGCTTTTTGCAAACCTCCCCGAGCGATTCGATTATGCTGGTGCTCGATATCGAAGCGGCCATCGGCGACTGCTCGGAGATGCTGCAGATCGCCGTGCCGTTTTACATGATCGAGCCGATCGTCAAACGGATGCAGGCCGCCAACCGACGCTTCGGGCAAGGTACTGATATGGACCGCCACGCCAAGTGGCTGCCGGTGTACAAAGGGATCAACGTGCCGGTCTACGCCGAATGGGACGCCTTCGATCTGACCGTGCAGGACCTGCTCGCCTTGCGTCCGGGAGATGTCTTGGAACTGCCCGAAACGATCAACCGCGAAACGCGTCTGCGTTTTCACAACACCACCCGCTATCTGGGTGAGGCGGGCGTGGAGAATGGACACGTCGCAGTCAAGGTCACCGAAAAGCTGGAGCAGGAAGCAGAAGGGTAATTTACTATGGAAAGTGCGCTGCAATCACAAAATCTGGACGTCGTCCTGGATGTTAAAGTGCGCGTCACCGTGCAGCTCGGTACGGCGGACTTGCCGATGCGCGAAATCGTCGAGTTGGCTCCGGGCTCCATCGTGCAGTTACACCAGGAGGCCAAGGATCCGGTGGGGCTGTTCGTGAACGGCAAGTTGGTGGCTTATGGAGAAGTCGTTGTGGTCGAGGATCACTTCGGTATCAAAATCACTGAGCTGGTTGGAGAGAGCTGATCGATGGCATGGAGCAGGGGACTGCGAACGGGATGGATTGTGGCATGGGCCCTCTTGGGGTGGATGCCAGCCATGCCGGTTGCCCTGGCTGATGACCTCAGCAGCGACGTGGCCGCCGCGGAAAGCGACTACATTTATCCCGGCAAGACACGTTCCGAGGAAGCGGTCAAAGCCGCTGCGGAGGATACCACCGATGCCCCGGCTGGTTTTGTGAGCGGTCTGATTCAGGCGCTTATTTTCCTATCTATTTTAGGCGCGGGGGGCTTTTTGCTGGTCCAGCGCATGCGCCAGGGCAAGGGGCCGCTGAAATCGCGTATCAATCGTGCGCTCGGTCAAACTGAGGGCGGCCTGAAGATCGAGGAGACGCGCATGCTTGGAAACAAGCAGTACCTGGTGGTCGTCGCGTACGCGGACAAGAAGATGCTCATAGGAGTCGGGCCCGGCCTGATCAATCACCTGTGCTACCTCAACGATAACTTCGCTCAGGCCTTCTCGGATTCGGTCGAGGACACCCCCGAGGATGACCTGACGGTGCAGGCGCGAAACGGCCAAAACTAGGCGATGCGTTCGGCCTTCCATATATTTTCACCGCGCTGGCGGGCCGTGTGCGTCACGCTGTTTTGGTTGGCGTGCCTGGCGGGTTGGCCGGATCAGCTGCAGGCACAGACACCGGTGACACCGGTCGAGCCGGTGGTGCCCACCCAGCCGGAAGGCGAGACCGTCGCGCCCAGTGGCGGTGGCATCAACATCTCAATCGATGGGGGCGACAGCAGCGACGATGTCGGCGTGGGTATCCAGCTGCTGGTTGTCATGACGCTGCTGACCTTGGCTCCGTCCATGGTCATGCTGACCACCTGTTTTACGCGGATTGTGATTGTGCTGGGCTTTGTACGTAGCGCCATCGGGGTGAACAGTGCGCCCTCCAATCAGATCGTTATCGGGCTTTCGCTTTTTCTGACGTTTTTCATCATGGCCCCGGTGTGGGAGCGCATCCATGCCGAGGCGGTGACCCCTTACCTGGACGATCAAATCGCATCCGGCGAAGCGCTTGAGATTGGGGGCAACTATCTGAAGGCCTTCATGCTGCGCCATGCGCGTGACTCCGACCTCGAGTTTTTTCTCGAGATGTCCGGACAGGGCCCGACGCTGCGTGAGGAGCTTCCGCTGAAGGTAGTGGTGCCTTCCTTCGTGCTGAGCGAGTTGCGGACGGCGTTCCAGATGGGCTTTCTGATCTTCGTACCTTTTCTGGTGATCGACTTCATCGTGGCCTCCACGTTGATGGCCATGGGCATGATGATGATGCCGCCGGCGATCATTTCGCTACCCTTCAAGCTGTTGCTGTTCGTGTTGGTGGATGGCTGGTACCTCGTCGTAAAATCCCTCGTCCAAAGTTTTGCCGTATGAACGTTGAACTTGCCGTCGATATCGTCCGCCAGACCCTGACCGAGTCACTGTTGCTGGTGGCACCGATCATGGCCACCGCGATTGCCGTGGGCGTGTTTGTCAGTCTGATGCAATCGGTAACCAGCATCCAAGAGCAGACGCTCACCTTTGTACCGAAGCTGGTCTGCGTGGCGGTCGTGATCGTGATCTCGGCCAACTGGATGTTGCGCTCGCTAATGGACTTCACCATGGGCCTGATCGCGCGTATCCCCGAAATCGCGGTCTAACCCGCAGTTGCCGAGGGCTTGCCGTGTCCATCCCGGTCGACTCGGTTCTGTTGTGGGCCCTGGTGTTTACCCGGCTGGGAGCGCTGTTGGGGTTTCTGCCGGCGATTGGTGAGCGTTCCATCCCCATCCGCATTCGCGTGGCCCTGGCCGGACTGACGTCACTGGTTTTCGTGCCGCTGCTGCCTCCGACGGACGCCATCGCCCTGAACGCATCCTACCTCGTGGTGCTTTTTCTGAAGGAGCTCTCGGTGGGCGTCTTGATGGGACTGGCCGCACGCATGACTTTTTATCTGGTCGATTTGGCCGGACGCATCATTGCCCAGGAAGCCGGTCTGGCGCGACTGGACTCCTTTGACCCGATCTCGCAAACGCAATCCACTGCGCTGACGGTGCTCTACTTCAACCTGGCTGCCGTCGCCATGATGAGCCTCGGCATCCACCATGAGATCATCGCCGCCTGCGTGCGCAGTTTTCATCTCGTCCCGATCGGGAACGTCTGGCCCGCCCCTTTTGGCGTCGAAACCTTTGTGCGGACTACGAACGACCTGTTCGAAATCGCCGTACGCATGGCGGGTCCGGTCATCGCGGTCAACCTGGTCATCAACCTGACGTTTGCCGTCTTGGGCAAGGCGGCGCCAAAAATCAACGTCTTCATCACCAGCTTTGCAGTGCGCGTGCTGGCCGGACTCTGGTTGCTGGGTGCCACCGTGGGGCTGATCGCCAGCTATATCGTGGGCAGCCTGCAGGATGCCCCGCTGCGGATGCTGCATTTCCTTGGGCTGTAACCAGCCACTGAGGAGGTTGAAACCACTCAAGCCCACCCGGAAAAAAACTCCGGATTTTGCTAAAGTTTTCGGGGTTGGACGCGACTTCGAGGGGGCAGATTTTGCCTCTCGGTATCGAAGAGTAATCTAAGCAATTGCATATCAACGATTTAAAATGCTGGCACCGGCATTGCTTAGTGGGGAAGTGGCTCAGGCGGTTTGCCGTCGCGAGTCTGCCCAAGCTTCCCTCATATGGCCGACACCGATAAGAGCTCGAAGACAGAACAGCCAACCACCAAACGCCTCGACGAAGCGCGCCGCAAGGGCAACTTCGCCAAGGCGGCGGAGATCGGCGTGACGGCTTTGATGATCGCCGGTTCAGCGGCGCTGGCCTTCGGCGGCGCCTCAATGGGCGCAGAGGTGATGACCTTCTCTCGGGACCTGCTGGGAAGTCTGAACGAGTTCACGCCCTCGCAGCAAAACGCCGCCCATACCTTTGGCCAGGTGGCCCTGTTGACCGGTTCGGTAACCGCGCCCGTGCTGCTGGGCTGCGTCTTCGCCTCGATTCTGGCCGGCGGACTTCAATCCGGCTTTCGCCTGACGCCGGACGTTCTGAAGGTGAACTTCAACAAGTTCAATCCGGTCAACGGCTTCAAACGCATCTTCTCCTCGCGCAGTCTGATGCAGTTTTTCGTTGACCTGGCAAAGTTCGGCCTGGTGGGCGCGGTCATCTACGGAGCGATTCTGCAGGCGATGGCCGACCCGATTTTCTACGCGCCGGTCGGCATCGATCACATCGTCTGGTTCCTGGGCCACACCTCCGCGCTGCTGATGATCCGGCTGATCGCGGTTTTGGCCATAATTGCCTTCATCCACTACCTCTTCGAGCGCCGCAAGACCAATGGCGACCTGAAGATGACCAAGCAGGAGGTCCGCGATGAGCGCAAAAACGCCGAGGGTGATCCGAAGGTGCGCGGTGAAATGCGCCGGCGCGCCCTGCGTGCGTTGCAAACGCAGATGCTCGACGAGGTGCCCAACGCCGACGTCGTCGTCACCAACCCGACCCACTACGCCATTGCACTGAAGTACGAACGTGGCCGCGATCTGGCCCCGGTCATTCTGGCCAAGGGCGAAAACCTCTTTGCCAAGCGCATCAAGGCGATCGCGGCCCAGCACGGTGTGCCCACTGTAGAAAACAAGCCGGTGGCCCGCCTGCTTTTCCGCGTGGGACGCGTCGGCGAGCCCGTTCCTTATGAACTGTACGAGGTAATCGCGAAGATCCTCTCTCACGTCTACCGCACCCACCGGTACTACTTCCACCAACTGCGCCAGCGCCGCCTGGCGATGGCTTCCTAAGCAGGCATGGCGCAGCAGGAACCAACGATGAAGGCCACAGGGCCGGGGCGCGGGCGCTGGGACGTGTTGCTGGGCAACAGCGACCTGCTCTTCACCTTTGCCCTCTTCGGCATCATCACGCTGCTGATTCTGCCGGTGGCGCCGGTCTTTCTCGATCTGCTGCTGGCCGCCAGCATCGGGCTTTCGCTGCTGGTGCTGCTGGTGGTGATTTACCTGCGCGACCCCACGGAGTTTTCCATCTTTCCGACCATGCTGCTGGCCGTGACGCTCTTTCGTCTCGGCCTCAACGTTGCTTCGACCCGCCTCATTCTGGTGGACGGTTACGCCGGTAGCATCATCCAGTCGTTCGGCGATTTTGTGGTGCAGGGCAACTACGTGGTGGGCGTGGTGGTGTTCAGCATCCTCGTGGTGATCAACTTTGTCGTCATCACCAAGGGTGCCGGGCGCATCGCCGAGGTTACAGCCCGCTTCACCCTCGACGCCATGCCCGGCAAGCAGATGGCTATCGATGCCGAGCTAAACGCCGGGCTCATCGACGAAGCCGCCGCCACCCAGCGTCGCAAGAAAATCCAGGACGAAGCCGATTTTTATGGCGCGATGGACGGTGCCAGCTAGTTCGTACGCGGCGACGCGGTGGCTGGAATCCTCATCACGCTGATCAACATCGTGGGCGGCATCGCCATTGGTGCCTGGCAGCGCGGCCTGCCCATCATGGAGGCGATGCAGACCTACACGTTGCTGTCGATCGGCGACGGGCTGGTCTCCCAGATTCCGGCCCTTATCGTCAGCGTGGGCGCGGGTATGCTGGTGACCCGGACGGCCACGGGTTCGAACCTCGGGTCGGAAATCGCTCGGCAGTTTTCCATTTATCCGCGGGCCCTAGCTATCGGGGGCGCGATGCTTTTCATCTTCGCACTAGTGCCCGGTCTGCCGACCCTGCCTTTCGGCATGCTGGGGGTCGCGTGCGTGACCGCCGCCTGGTTCCTTGAGAAAAAAGGCGGTGCGGCTAAGGCCCGGGCAGCCAGCGGTATGCTTGAAAACGCGCCCGGCCAGCCCGCGTTACCCGGTGGGGCCAACGTCTCGCCGGACGCGACACCCGAAAAGCCGCGCCCTGGCTCGATCGAGGAATTGCAGACGATGATCGGCACGGACCGCTTCGCCATCGAACTCGGTTACAACCTGCTCAGCCTGGCCAGCGAAGCCGATCAGGGCGACCTGCTGCAGCGCGTCACGGGCGTGCGCCAGAAGTTCGCCCGGGAGCTTGGGTTGATCGTTCCGCCCTTGGCCGTCCGCGACAACCTCGAGCTCGAAGGCAACGAGTACCGCTTCCTTTTGCGCGGCAAAGAGGTCGCCCGCGCCACGCTCGAGCCGAAGCGCTGGCTGGCGATGAACGTCTCGGGCAGCCCAGTTGAACTTAAGGGGACGCCCACGGTCGAGCCGGTCTTTGGCCTGGATGCGGTTTGGGTGGCCGACGAGGAGCGCAAGAATGCCGAGATTCATGGCTTCACCGTGGTCGATGCGGGCTCGGTCTTGATCACTCACCTTTCCGAGGTCCTGCGCGACAACGCTCATCAACTGATCGAGCGTCAGGATGTCCAGCAGTTGATTGATGCGGTCAAGGATAAGAATGCCACGCTCATCAGTGAGTTGCTGCCGGATCTCGTATCCGTAGGATTAATACAGCGGGTTCTACAGAACCTGCTGCGCGAGCAGGTGCCGATTCGCAACCTCACACTCATTTTGGAGACCATCGCCGACTACGCGCCCTTGACCAAGAGCGCCGACGAACTCTCTGAACAAGCCCGTCGCCGTCTGGGCCCGTATTTCATTACCGCGCTACACGATGCCCAGGGTCAGTTGCCCGCGTTGACCCTTGAGCCCCGGTTGGAGCAGGCCCTGGTTTCCCGCGTTAAGCGCACGCAGTTCGAGGTCGGCCTGATGATGGACCCGGAATTGACGGGCTTTTTGCTGGAGCAACTCACGCTCTGCACCAAGCAGCTTTCAGACGAAGGCCAGGAAGCCATCCTCATCACCACAAGCGAGGTACGCCTGGCTTTCCGGCGCTTCTTCGAGCCGAACTTTCCCCGCCTGTGTGTCCTGGCCTACCAGGAAGTGCCCGCGCAGACGGAGATTCGCAACCTGGGCGTTATCACCGCTCCGCTGCCGCGTGGCGGTGAAGTTACCCCGATGCCTCAGGCACAGATGCCGCAGTCGCCCAACGCCGAAGCGATGACCGCCTAAGTCCTTCGTAACCAACTTTTGAATACACGATGACGACACTTAAGGACCAGCCCACCGAATCCCTTGTCGGACGCAAGTTCCGCTTTATCGTCAGTTCGGCGGAAGAGGCGGTCACGCTCATCCGGGAGAATCTCGGTCCGCAGGCACGCGTGCTCACCGTCAAGCAGGTCGATGGCAAGGGGCTCACCCGGTTTCTGGGCAGCCCGAAGTTGGAGGTCATCGCAACCATTCCCAAAGACGCTGACTCTACCGAGCAGACGCCCAAACAGCATAAGCCAGGCGAAGCCGAGCCCGAGCGCAGCAGTGCACCGTACGTACGCCCGGCGGAGGATACCCGCGATTCAGGGGTTCAATACGCGCGACCGGCAGCCGTCCCGCAGTCCGTGGCCGATTCATTTTCTGCAAACGCGGCTGCAGCCGGCACAGGTGAGACGCCCGACAAAGAAGAAGCCCCGGCCTCCCCGTTGCTGCGCGAGCCCAAGCCAGCCCGTCGCCCGACGAACGCCCTGGCGGATCTGTTGCGTAAGGCCCAGTTCGATGAAGGCCTGCTCTCGCGTCTGGAAAACGCCCCGGAGTGGCCGAGGCTCTGTGGATTGCCACGGGAACAGGCTCTGGGAGAAGTGTTTCAATGGCTGGGACGTGAACTGCGCCAGGTTGAGGAGCGCCCGCTCGGTCCGCGCATCGCTTTTTTGGGTACGCCCGGGGTGGGCAAGACCACGGCTCTCTGCAAGCAACTGGCCCAGGAGGTTTTCTTCGACCAGACGCAGAACCTCAACGTGCTCAAGCTCGATCACGAGGAGCCTAACCCGGACGACGCCCTGCGTACCTACTGCGATGTGCTCGGCCTGCCCTTGCTGCGCGAAGGCGACAGCCGCGATTCCCTCACCGCCGAAAGCATCATTTTCTACGACTTGCCGGGTGTGACACTGCGCGACGCTATGGGCTGGGCCAGTGCGCGCCAGCGCCTGGATGATGAAGCTGTCGACACGCGTGTGCTGGTGTTAAACGCCGCCTACGATCTCCAGCTTTTGAAGGAAGGTGTCCAAGCCGGCCATGAGATCGGCGCGACGCACCTGGTCTTCACGCACCTGGATGAGATCGGACAGCCCAACCGCCTGTGGCCCTGCCTGCTGCGCTCGGGTTTGCCCACGCTGTTCTTCAGCGAAGGCCCCGGCATCAGCGGCGAATGCTCGCGCGACGTGCAAGGCTTCATGATGGACCGCGCGCTTCCCGCCCTCATCGGTCGCTAACGCTTTGATTACTGTATCGTGAAAATCGTCGTCAAAGAAGGTAAGTTCATGTTGGCCCTGGGTGGTTTCGCCGGGTTCATGGCCTGTTTCTTTGGCACGATGTTGGGTTCGGGCGACCCGTTCATCGCGTTGCGCAACGGCTCCATTGGCTGCCTGCTGGGCTTTTTTATGTGCAAGGGCGCGATGCTGGTTGTGCTCAACAACATGCAGTCGGTGCTGGAGCGGAAGTACCGCGAGCGTGTGCGCGAGGCGCGCGCTCTAGCAGAAAAAGCGGCTGCTGAGGAAGCCGCCGCTTCGGAAAAGGCCGCCGCCGAAGCCCTGGGCCAGGTAAATGAACGCCTGCGCCGGACCCGCGAGCATGCCAACGCCGCCGCTGCCGAAGCTGCCCAGAAAGCTTCCGAAAAGGAAACAGCCACGGCTGGTGCACCTGCGCCTGAATCCGCAGCTGCATCGCCTTCCGAGCCCGTCGGGGCGGAGGCGTAATCAAAACTTTTGCTACTGGTTTCTGATACTCCCAACGAAAGCATACAATGGCTACGACAACTGAAAAAAAGGTTTCCCCCGCAGTGAAAGCGACTGAGACGGGCCGAAGTCAGCAGGCCACCAAGGCCTATGGAAAACAGACCAAGGAAAAGCGCGAACCGCGCTGGGACCTCGTGGAAAGCTACCTTCCCCTGGTCAAGTCCATCGTGTCGCGCATGCGCATCTACTTTCCGTCGCACATCGACCCCGAGGATATTTACTCGGTCGGCGTGAGTGGTTTGATCACCGCCTCGCGCAAATTCGATCCGAAAAAGGGCCACTCCTTTGGCAATTATGCCTCGCTGCGGGTGCGCGGTGCCCTTCTCGATGAACTGCGCCGCATCGACTGGATGCCCCGCATCGACCGCATCAACGCTAAGAAGTACCGTAAGGCTGTTGAGGAGCTGGAGCAGCGCATCAACCGCGAGGCCACCGACGAGGAGATCTGCAAGGAACTGGGCCTAACCAAGGAGCAGCACGAACGCCTGCGCGAGCAACGCCGCTCCATCTACATGGTGCCGCTCGACAGCGCGCCCACCTCGGACGACCCGGAGGCCCCTTCGTTGCACGACGCCATTTCGGACGCCACCCAGATGAACGGCCGTGACGTGGCCGAGGACAACGAGACGCTGGAACTGTTGCGCGAGCGCTTGAAGGAACTTCCCGACACGCCCCGTCGCGTGCTCACGATGTACTACCTGCAGGGCATGCGTCTGGCCGAAATCGCGGCGGTCTTCAACCTGACCGAGTCGCGCATCTGCCAGATTCACTCGCAGGCGATTGTCGGGCTGCGGGCTTATCTCAAGCGCATGATTAATAAGTAGGCTCGCGCGGGCGACTTACACGGTAGGGCCTGTCTGCTACGGCCCGCTTTGCCATGCTCCTGATAGTCGGATTTCTCGTCGTCATCTTGTCGACGCTCGGTGGTTTCATGATCGCCGGGGGTAATCCCATTGTGCTCCTTCACTTGTCCGAGTTCGTGGTGATTGGTGGGATCGCCATCGGCGTGCTCATGATCGCCAGCCCGCCCTCGGTCGTCAAAGCGCTCATGGGCGACATCAAGGGCAGCATCTCCGGCCACGGCGCGGGTAAGGAGGACTTCATGGATCTTTTGAAAATGCTCTACGAGATCTTCATGATCGGTCGACGCAACGGTCTTATCGCGCTGGATGAGCACGTCTCCGACCCGAAAAACAGCAGCATTTTTCAGCGCTACCCGAGCGTCAGCCACGAGCCCGAGCGCATCCAGTTTCTCTGCAACGCGCTGCGCCCGATCATCGACGGCAAGATCAAGCCCGACCAGCTCGAGGACATCCTTGACAGCGAAATCGACGCCAAGGAAGAGCAGGCACACGGACCGGTCGGCGTGCTCAACCTGGTGGGCGACTCGCTGCCGGGTATCGGCATCGTCGCGGCGGTGCTGGGTATCATTAACACGATGGGCGCCATCGCCGAAGGTCCGGAAATGGTCGGCTACAAGGTGGCGGCTGCGCTCACGGGCACGTTTCTCGGGGTCTTCGGTGCGTACGGCTTCATCAATCCGCTCTGTAAACGCATCAGTTTCAATCACCGCTCCCATTTTCAATATTTCGGCGTCATGTCCAAGTCCGTGTCCGGCTTTGCCAAGGGGCTCGCGCCACTCATGGCCATTGAGATCGCCCGCCGCACGCTCGACTCCGAAATGCAGCCCGAGGCCGATGAGCTTGAGCAGATCCTCAAATCCCTCGGAGGGGCCAAGTAGGCCGCGTTCGCTAAATGGCCCGCAAAAAAAAGAAGCACGGTGAGCACCACGGCGGTGCCTGGAAAGTGGCCTACGCGGACTTCGTGACTGCGATGATGGCGCTGTTTATGGTTTTGTGGATCTGTTCGCAGGACGAGGAGATCGTGAAGGCGACCTCTCGCTACTTTCAGAATCCATTTGACGCGCCCGATCAGCAGGGGCCCAGCCTCTTCGACTTTCAGGCCGGCTCGCCCGCTCAGTCCAGTCTGGAGAACAGCCCGCCCAATGGCCAAAGCCGCGTCAACATGGAGATGCTTCAGGAGATTTCGGACGAGTTTTACAAGCTGATGAACATCAATCAGGAGGAAGCGCAGAAGCCGGTGGAGATCGAGGTCACCCAGGAAGGTTTGCGCATTACTCTGTACGACCGGCCTGGCAAGCCGCTGTTCAAGCGCCACACCTCCGAATTCACAACCTGGGGCAACTACGCCGTGCAAAACCTTTCCTGGCTGATGGATCGCTACGAGCTTCGCGTGCGCATCGATGCCTACACCCCGGCTGGCTACCCGACGATTTCCGAGAACTACGGGGTCTGGGAATTGACCGCTGACCGCGCGAACGCTACCCGTCGTCTGCTTGAGCACTTTGCCCTCGATCCTGCGAAAGTATCCCAGATCAGCGGCTACGGCGATCGTCACGGGCTTCCGGGCATTGAACCGGAGGACCCCTCTAATCAGCGCATCGAATTGAGCCTCGAAGTTCAGGAAGCCGACAAAGTCTCTTTCTAGGCCATCGTCAGATTTTTCCCTCTACATCATGGAAGACCTCGCCAGCAACTGCCCCAAGCTGTCCGCCCCTGATGCGCGTGGTGGCGACCCATCGGGCTTCGCCAGTCTGGCCGATCACTACGCCAGGCCCCGTCAGAAAGCTTCGCCGGCTACGGTGGACGAGCCGCAGTGCATTTATGCGGACGCTGATGACCCGGAAGCGCCGACGGTGGAAGTGATCAGCGAGGATAACATAGTTCGACACATCATTGTGACCTACGCTGGCGGTACGAATCAGATCGAGCTGGACTGCCAGTACGACGGCTCCGTCTGAATGGGCGACCGGTGCAGGCTTGCCGGTCTCAGGCCTTTACGCGCCGCTCGTCGGGTCTTTACCCGATGCGCCAGTTGCTTCGATTTTTACGTCCTTTACGTTCGGGTTGTCACGGGGCGGGCAACTCCTTCCGGCGCCGGCTCGGTTAAGATTTTATTTCGTTGTCAATCAATGACTTAATATCTCTGGCACCCTCGCTGCTCAACAGGTTGCATGAACATCGGCCTGTATCAGGGAGCCGCCTCGCTCGACAGTCTGGAGCAATGGCAGAATGCCACCGCGCACAACCTCGCGTTTGCCACGGCGGCGGGTTTCAAAAAGGCGGGCATGGCGTTCAACGCCGTGGAGATGGGGGCGATGCCTTCAGTTACCGGGCGGCAATTTGAGCAGGTTGTCGGCGGTCTGACACCATCAGGACACACCGAGATCATCCACAGCCAGGGCGCGATGGTTTACTCCGAGCAGCCCACCCACGCCGCGCTGCAGGGCCCGGGTTTCTTCGAGGTTGAGGACATCAACGGTGACACCATCTACACCCGCGACGGCCAATTTTTGCTCAACAACGAGGGCCGCCTGGTCACCAAGAGCGGTTTGGAGGTGAAAGGTCAGGGCGGTTCCATCCAGACGGTCCCAGGTCAGGGCACGGTGCATTACGATGCGCGTGGCAACGTCTTCCAGGGCACCACTCAGATCGGTTCGCTGGCGATTTCAAAGGTGGACGCGCTCGACCAGCTCGTCCCGCGCGGGACCGGCTTCGCGCTACCGGCGGGCTCGGATGCGATTGTAGAGCCACTGCTCGAGGCGCAAGTGGTCCCGGGTGCCTACGAGGCCAGCAACGTTTCCCCGGTCGAGGAGATGGTGAAGATGATCCAGATATCGCGCGCCTACGAGGCGAGCCAGGAAGTCATTCAAACCTACGATGAGCGCTACGAGCAATCCGCTACGGCCTTCCGCGTGTAGCCATTTTTTCGATACGCACCTCGAAACCTTCCCAATCCCTCAAAGCAGCTTTTATGAACCTTTCCCTTTATTCCTCGGCCACGGGCATGGAAGCCCAGCAGCTCAACCTCAACGCCATCTCCAACAACATCTCCAACGTCAACACGACGGGCTTCAAGAAGAGCAAGCTGGAGTTTCAGGACCTGCTCTATCAGCAGCTGCGCCAGCCCGGCACCGAAGTGGGCAACGGCAACGTGCGGCCCTCCGGAGTGGCGCTGGGCAATGGGGTGGAAGTCGTTTCCACGACCAAGGTTTTCAGCCAGGGTCAGCTCACCCAGACCACCAAGGAGACCGACGTGGCCATTGAGGGCGTGGGTTTCTTTGAGGTGGAACTGCCGGACGGCTCGCGCGCTTACACCCGCGACGGTGCCTGGAAGGTGGACTCCAACGGGCGCATCGTAAACAACGATGGCTACCCGATTTCTGGCCTGCAAAACCTGCCCTCGGATTACCTCGACTTCGCTATTGCACCTGGCGGCGAGGTGACGGTGCGCAGCCCCGGTGGCCAGTCGAGCTTCACGGTTGGCATGGTTCGCTTCGCCAATCCGACCGGTCTGCGTTCTCTCGGCGGAAACCTCTACCAGGAAACACCTGCCAGCGGCACGCCCGAGTCCGGCAGCCCCGGCGAGAACGGCTTCGGTCAACTGCGCCAGGGCTTTTTGGAGATGTCCAATGTGAACGTCGTTCAGGAAATGGTGGACATGATCGTCGCCCAGCGTGCGTACGAGATCAACTCCAAGGCCATTCAGACCAGCGACGACATGCTCTCCCGGGTCGTCCAGCTCAAGCGCTGAATCTTTTCGCTCCTTTTCATGATCATTCCTCGTCTGAAACTTGCCTTGAATTTCTGCTGCTTCGGTTTTTGCGCCGCGGCCCTGGCGGATCTGAACTCGCTGCTTGAGCCGGTTAACGAACCGCCTGGACCGGTTGCCGTGCGCGTCAGTCCCGTCGAGTCAGCAGTGCTGCCAAAGTCGACTCGGGAGCTTCCGCCGATCATCGATCAGGAAGCGATCGCACAGCGTCTGGCCATGCTTTTGCAGGCGCGCATGAACGAAGCGGGCAAACTACGCCTGAAGTTTTTGAAGGCTTGGCGTCCGTTGCAGCCACGCACTGACAACTGGCACGTCGAGATTCTCGAGTACCCGGCTTCCGGTTTCACTCGCAGCTTTCTGCTGAGCTTTAAGCTCGAGGTCGACGGACAGGATGCAGGGACCTTTCAAATGCCCGTCCGGGCCGAACTGTGGCGCGATGTTTACTTTGCCCGCCGCGCCATGACCACCGAAGCCCTGGTCGACGCCGACGAACTGCTCATCCGCAACATCGATTTGCTCGAGCTGCACAACCCGGCCATCCCTGCCGATGCGGACCTGCGCGACTACGAAATGACGCGCTCCGTCAGTGCCGGCCGTCCCTTGCTCTGGCGCGACGTCAAGCTAATCCCGCTGGTGCGCGAGGGTGAGGTCGTCGAGGCTGTCTGCGAGGAGGGCATGCTGTCGATCACCATGAAGGCCGTTGCGCTCGAAAGTGGCGGTCGCTCCGATTTTATCCGTATTCGCAATCCCCAATCTCACAAAGACATTCAAGCCGAGGTCATCGATGACAAGAAGGTTCGCGTCCACTTTTAGCCGCTACTGGCTGCCGCTGCTCGGTGCCCTGGCGTTTACGCCCGGGGCACCCGCACAGTCGCTCTGGCTGAGCGCTTCCAACACTGAACGCAGTATGTTTGCCGACCCGAAGGCCGCGGCCCGGGGCGATATCCTGACCGTGATCGTCAGCGAAACCAGCAACGTGGTCACCACGCTGCGCCTGTCTACGGATAAGGATGCCTCCATCCAAAATCAGGTTTCGCAGTGGCTGTTTTCGGCGGCGGCCAGCAACTTTGGCACGCACAATGGCGAGTTGCCGGCGACCGATATCGACGGTTCCAACCAATACTCCGGCGGCGGCGAGGTTTCCAACAGCCAGAGCCTGAGCGCGACCATCTCGGTGGTCGTGATCGATCAATTGCCCAATGGCGTGCTGGTCGTGGAGGGCGGACGTGCGATTTCGACCTCGGGTGAAACTATCTACGCGGTCTTTCGCGGGCTGGTTCGACCGGCCGACATTTCCGCCAGCAATCAGATCGCTTCCGACCGCGTGGCCGATGCGCGGCTCGAGTTCCTGAACGCGGGCGCGCTGACCGAGGCCCAGAAAAAAGGCTGGCTGCTGCGCTTCAACGACCGCGTCAACCCCTTCTAAAATTTTGAGCACACACTTTCCTGGACACCTTGCCCCGATGACACGGTTGCCGCTACGCACCTACTCGAAAGCTGCTCTGGCTCTGGTGGCTGTCCTGCTCTGGCTTATCACCGGCCAGGGCAGGGCGGACGCCTCTCGCATCAAGGACCTTACCGAGGTCAGCGGGGTGCGATCCAACCAGTTGACCGGACTCGGTTTAATCACTGGCTTAGCGGGCACGGGCGACAGCCAGATCGATTTTCGCGATCAGGCCGTGGCCAACATGCTGTTGCGCTACGGGCTGACCGTCGAGCCCGACTCCATCAAAAGCGACAACGTGGCGGTGGTTATGATCACGGCGGAGATTCCGCCCTTTGCCCGCCCCGGCACGCGAATCGACGTCACGGTTTCCACCCTCGGCGATGCGGAAACCCTTCAGGGGGGCACGCTGCTGCAAACGCCGCTGGTTGGAGCCGATGGAAATGTCTACGCCGTAGCCCAGGGTGCGATCGCTATCGGCGGTTTTCTGCAGGGCGTGGGTGGACCTGGCGGGGCCACAGTCCAGCAGAATCACCCGACGGTCGGCACCATCCCAGGCGGAGCGATGGTGGAGCGCGAGGTGCCCATGCGTTTGGGCGCGGACAACTCCCTGGAACTCATGCTGCTCAACCCCGATTTTACCTCGGCGGTGCGCGTCGCTGACGCCATCAACGCCTCCTTCCCCGGCACCGCGCATCCGCTGGACTCGGCTACGGTTACGATCACGATCCCGCCCGAATACACACCGCACGTGACCAAGTTTGTTTCCGATGTGGGCCAGCTCGACGTTGAGCCCGACCTCACCGCCCGGGTCGTCATCAACGAAAAGACCGGCACTATCGTGGCTACTTCGAACGTGCGTATCTCGACGGTTGCCGTCAGCCACGGCTCGCTCACGATTACCATCGCGCGGCAGGAGAATGTGTCCCAGCCGCCGGCCTTCAGCGAGGGCACCACCGAAACCACCGACGCCGCCAACGTCACCGTCAACGAACGCCATGGTGGCTTCCAGGTATTGCCCGACTACCCGACCATCGAACGCCTGACTACCGCCTTGAACGCTCTGGGCGTTTCCACGCGCGAGATGATGTCCATCCTGCAGTCGCTCAAAAAGGCCGGTGCGCTGCAGGCCGAATTGGTCCTCAACTGACCCTTGTTTTTCCCTGATGAACGTCGATGCCTCCCAATTGACTGCGGCCACGCCGCTGATGGATACCGCCCAGCTGCAATCGCTGATGGCGGACAAGGCGGTCTCGGCCCAAGCGCAACAGGCGGAGGCAGCCCGGCAGTTCGAGGCGGTCATGCTGCGTCAGATCGCCCGCGAGGCTTTCGAACCGCTCTTTTCTGGCTCGATGGGCTCGGGCAGCGGCGGCGCCGTCTATGAATATTTTCTCACCGATGCCATCGCCCAGGGCCTCAGCCAGGGCGGGGGCCTCGGGCTTACTTCCGTCCTCCAGCAACAGTTGACGCAATACACGCCAACAGGCCCTGAAAACGCTACGCATTCCTCGCTATGATCGAAACGCCAACCCAGACTGATCGCGCCGAACACCTAGTGGAGCTCCTTCGCGCGGAGCTAGAAGGCTACGGCGAACTGCTCTCGCTGCTCAATGCGCAGCAGCAGGGCATCCTCCGTCGTGAGCCCGAAGCTGTCTCCGCGCATGCAAGTGATGTTGACGAGGCCAGCGAGCGCGCCTCGGCCTTGCGGTCCAGCCGCGAGGCGTGGGTCCGCGAGTGTGTCGTTGAGGCTGGCCTGGATGCGGAGGCCACCGTGCACGACTGGCTGCCGTTTTGTCCGCGCGCCAGCCAGCCGCTGATCGAAGGCCTTGTCGACGAAATCAACCGCACCCTCGACCGCTCGCAGCAACGCGCCCGGCAAAATCAGGTGCTCTTGGCTCGGGCCATTCAGACCATCGAACAGATCGTGCGACTCATCCAGCCCGATGTCGGCACCCGCACGTATACGCGCCAGGGTCAGATGTCGCACCGCGGCCCCGTCGCGGCTGGCGGACGCATCCTCGGCACCGTCTGAGAATTTTTAATATTTCCTGCCATGTCCGGTCTCTTTTCAGCTTTAAGTACCAACGCGAAGGCCCTGCAGATTCACGGCCTCGGGGCCGAGATCACGGGCAAGAATCTCGCCAACATCAACAACCCGGACTACGCCCGCCAGCGTGTCAACGTGACTAACCTGGGTTCGGTGGAGACGCCCTTTGGGCCGATGTCCATGGGGTTGACCGTTGAGGGCCTTTCCCACAGTCGGGACCGGCTGCTGGATGCGGCCCTTTTGCGCGAAGTCTCCAATGAGGCTAAGCTGGCCGGCGAGTACGACCTGGCGCGCCAGCTCGAAACGGCCCTGGGCGAATCCATCGACCGCTCCGATTCGACCAGCATCGCCGATGGCAGCAGCGAACTGAGCACCAGCCCCGGGCTCTTCGGCGCGGTCGGTCGCTACTTTGAAGCCCTGGATGGCGTGGCCTCCAATCCCTCGGACCCGAGCCAGCGGGACTTGTTGTTCAAGCGCGCGGAAGCGCTGATCGCCGAGTTTCGGGCCGTTGACACCAACATCAATCAGGCGATTGCCGACGGCACCGACCTGATTCAAAACCAGGTCGGCCGCGTAAACGAGATCCTGAAGGACGTTGCTGATCTGAACCGCCAAATCACGCGCTTTGAATTGCAGCACCCGCAATCCGCCGTGGACCTCCGCGACAAGCGCCAGTCTGCTCTGGAGGAACTAGCCCAATACACGGACTTTCGCACGGTCGGTAACGACGGTACCCTGCAGGTCATTTTCACCGCAGAAACCAGTGGGACCGACCTGGTGGCGGTCGATGGACAGAAGCTCGAAAATACGCTGACCATGGTCACGGCGGACACCTTTCAGATGGCTGGCAGCAACGTCTCGATGACGCGCGGCAGCATTCACGGTATCAGCGAAGCCATCACAAGCCAGGCGGTCGAATCGCTCGCCGAAGTCAACGAGCTGGCCGCGGAACTGGTCACGCGCGTCAACACGGCTTTCAATCCCGGCAGCAATCCGGACTACGACTTTTTCGAGGCCACGGGCCTGACGGCCGCGACCATCAGCGTGGACAACAACATGCCCGCCAATTTCCGCACCAACAATACAGGCGACGCCAGTGACTCCACGTTGATCCTCAATGCCGCCAAAGTCGGCGATGACAACGGTATCGTCTTTGCTCCGGCAGGCGGCGACAGCTTTACCGGCGACTTCAGGCAGTACGCGTCCCAGATCGCTTCAAACTTGGGTACGTATGTCAGCTCCGTCGAAAGAAGCCTGGAAAACCAAAGCCTGGTGACCACGCACGTGCGCGCGCAGCGCGACTCCATCTCGGCGGTCTCCATGGACGAGGAGGTCGCCAATCTGGTGAAGTACCAGCGCGCCTTCCAGGCATCGGCCCGGGTGATTTCCGTGATCGACTCCCTGCTCGAAGTCGTGGTCAACGGCCTAAAACGCTAAGGTGCGATTTAACTGAAGGGCTCTCACGATGCGCGTCCCCGATTCTAGTTTCGTCAACACGCTGATTCCGCAGTTGGAGCGGCTGAACTACCAGCAGCACAAGCTGCAAAATCAGGCAGCCACCGGGCAAAAGGTGTTTTTGCCTTCGGACGATCCCGCTGCGGTGGGCCGCGCGCTTGAGCTTCAGGGCGAAAAGGACCAGATTCAGCAGTTTCGCCGCAATATCTCGCGGGCGGATGCGCTCAGCCACGCCGCCTTCAACAGCGTCGAAAGCATGCAGCAGATCCTCCTGCAAGCGGGCGAAGTCGCCATCAAAGCCAACGGGCTGACCTCCGCGGACGGCTTCCCGGCCTACGCAATCGAAGTCGACAGCCTGCTGGAGGATTTCGTCAACTTGGCCAACAGCGATTACCTGGGCGAATACCTGCATGCGGGTACCGCCACCCAGACGGCGCCGTTCACCGTCACGCGGCCCGATCCGGACAACCTGATCAAGTCTGCGGCCTACGTCGGGCATGCGACCAATCTGCCGACGTTTCGCATCACCGAGTCCCAGGACTTTTCTCCCTTCACGCGCACCTCGACCAATGCGGCCCTGGTCGATGGCATGAACAACCTGATCGCGTTGCGCGATGCGCTGAACGCTGAAGACGTGAGCGCCATTCAGGCCGCCCAGGAGAACATCCGCGCCCAGGAGGACATCCTGGTGGAGGAGATGTCCCTCATCGGCTCGCATCTGACCACGCTCGAAATTGTTACCAACCGCAGCGACGTGGCTTTTTTCAACTACGAGCAAAACATCTCGAAGGAGGTCGACGCCGACCTGGCTGAGACCCTCGTGCAACTCAACAGCACCAGCCTTGCCTATCAGGCTGCCCTGCAAAGTGGTTCACAAATCATGAACCTCTCCCTGCTCAATTATCTCTAAGCAGCCTCGGGCGGACTGACTCAGCGGTGGCCCAGCACCGCTGTGAAGCGCGGCACGTAAAAAAATACTTAAACGGTTCATCCTTTGTTCCGAATAGGTTCTCGTGGCTACTGCCGACATAGAGAAGAACGAAGCCGGTCTGGATACCAGCATCGTTGAACTGCCCGAGGGCATCATCGGTTTTCCCGAAATGAAGGAAGCCGAGATTGTCTTCAGTGAGGAGGAACTGCCGTTTCTGCGCCTGCGCGACAAGCAACCTGGTGGCCTCACCCTGCTTGTCGTGGAGCCCGGTCCGCTTGTTCCCGGCTATCAGCCTGAGATTCTCGACAACGACCTCGGCTTCCTTGAAATCACCAAGCCCGAGGAGGTCCTCTTGCTGAACATCGCTTCCATCCACGAGCAGGCCAGCGTGGAAGTCACCCTCAACCTGGTTGGTCCCATTGTGGTCAACCGCCGCAACCGTCGCGCCCGTCAGGTCGTGATCGGAAACTTTCAGAACTACACTGCCCGCTTCAAGCTGTTTGAAGCCGAGGGCGACTGATCCGCTGCCACTCGCACGCCACTTTCTAAGCTCCGCCTAAAAAGGTTATACCCATGCTCGTGCTTTCCCGCAAAGTTGAGGAAGCCGTCGTCATCGACGGGCGCATCGAGGTACGGATCACCAAGGTCGAGGGCGATGTGGTGAAAATCGGAATCAAGGCGCCTCGGGAAATTTCCGTCTATCGCAAGGAGTTATACGATTCTGTGCGCCAGAGTAATGAGGAAGCCGTAGCCGCCGCGCGCAAGACGCGCTTCCCCGGGCGCGCCGCTGCCGCTGCGCGTAAGCGCTCTTGAGGCAGCAAGAGGAAGCCGTGATCAGGCTTACCATTTGATCGTTGGGATAAGGGTGTCTGTAAAGCTGCGAGCTACAGGAGGACTCAAGGTTACTCCTTGGCTATCATCAGTTAACTGTATCTGTCCTTTAGCGAACTTTTTACCGTGAATGCGGTAAGGCCACGTCATTACTGGACGATGATTAGTCCGTCGTGCTTCAGGTCGCTTTGCCTCAGCAGATGACGTCAGTTCCACACATTTTGCCTGTCTGATTTATGAAACTTGGGACCAAGATTATCGGGAGCGCCGTGGGCGCCGTCACCTTAACCACCGCGGTGGCCCTCTACGTGCAGAGCGGAGTCGCCCACGACCTTGGCGTCGAAATGCTCGAGCACGAGTTGCGGGCCACCCTGGTGCAGGCCGAAAGCGTGCGCGATGCCTTTTCCGAACTCAGCCAGGCCAACGCTTTTGATATCGAAACCCTTTCCGCCGAGTTGGAAGATGCTAACGGCGACTACAAGTCCACCACCTTTTACAAGACCGTTCCGGTCGTAGCTGCCTGGGACGGGCTGAAGGAAGTCGCCGCTTTGGAGGGCTTTCAGTTTCGCGTGGTTCGGGAAGACCCGCGCAACCGCGAGAACCGCCCGGATGCGTTCGAGCTCGAGATTTTGAGTCAGCTTGAAGCCGGCGCTGAAGAGGTCTTCATCGAGCGTGACGACATCAACGCGGTGACCTTCGCCCGCCCGGTCTTCATCACCGAGGACTGCCTCTTCTGTCACGGCGACCCCAAGAACAGCCCCACCGGCGACGGCAAGGATGTGCTCGGTTTCGCCATGGAAGATTGGGATGTGGGCGACCTTCGCGGCGCGTTCATTTTGACTGCCGACTTGGAAGGCGTCGATGAGGTCGCACAGGCCGGCATCATCGAGGTGATTTTCTGGGCGATACCTGTAGTCATCATAATTTGCGGCGGATTGTACTTTCTCGTGCGCAAAGCGGTTACCTTGCCATTGGGCCGCGCTATCGAAGATCTCAACACCGCCTCGGAACAGTCCGGTTCGGCGACCACCGAGATTTCCAGCGCAAGTTCCTCGCTGGCTAACAGTTGCTCCGAACAAGCGGCCGCGCTGGAGCAGACCCGCGCCTCCGTTGACGAAATTTCCGGCCTGGCCGGTCGCAACAGCGAGAGTGCTCGCAAGGCGCTCGAACTTGCCGAGCAGGCCAGCGATGTGGCCCGTGAAGGCAGCAGCGGCATGGAGCAGATGAACGAGGCCATGCTCGCCATCAAGGATTTCAGCGACCAGATCGCCAAGACCATGAAGACGATCGACGAGATCGCCTTCCAGACGAACATCCTCGCCCTCAACGCTGCTGTCGAGGCCGCGCGGGCCGGGGAAGCCGGTGCCGGATTCTCCGTGGTCGCCGATGAGGTGCGCGCCCTCGCGCAGCGTTCCGCGCAGGCTGCTCAGGACACCTCATCACTGCTCACCGAGGCAAGCGCCCGCAGTGAGCACGGCGTAACGCTCTGTTCAAACGTTCGCGAGAAAATCGACCGCATCGTCGAAACCGTCGCCACCGTGAACGAGTTTGTGACCTCCGTCACGCAGGCCAGCGATGAGCAATCCAGCGGACTGCGCGAAGTTGTCCAGGCGGTCGCTCAGGTCGACGGTGCCACCCAAACCAACGCCGCCAACGCCGAAGAAACAGCCTCTGCCTGCTCGGAACTCGAGGCGCAGATCGAAGCGCTCCGTGGCGTTGTCGTCGGTCTGGTGGGTGTGATGGACGGGGGCGCCACCCTGCCGCCGCAGTCGAATTTCAATGCGTCCAAAGGCGGGGGTGCTTCAGGCCAACAAAAAGGTTTTTCCATCCGTCCGGAAGCGCCCGCAATTCAGGGTGGCGGCGACCTGAACTTCCCCCAGCGTCAGAACGAAGAAGAATTCGTCGTCTCAGACGGTGGCTGGAAGAACTGAGCGGACGCTCCCGGCCAAGCTTTTTTCCAACGGCTCCCCGCACCTGGGGAGCCGTTTGCTTTTATAGAGCCTATACTGCGGATTTTGAAGCCTTTGGCGCTTCAGGGGAGCCCGTATCTTGACGATTCATGCATAGCTAAGATCGCAAAATGGCTATTAAATTCATAGGCCGTGATTCCGAGATCGATCGCCTTACCCGGGATATCGGGCGCGGCTTTCGTGGCAACGGCGTGCCCACGGTCACGTGCGTCTACGGGCCCACCGGTATCGGCAAGTCCGCGTTTCTGGAGTTTTTTTGGGAGCGCATCTCCAGCCTGCAAATTCCGTCCGTCTGCATCCGTGCCAAAGTCCCCGCGGAAGGCGCCGACGTGCGCGCCTGGCTGGAAGCGATCACACCGGACATCCGGGCCAGCCATCCCGCCATTCAAAAGCGCCTGGTCCGCTTTCGCCATGCCTTTGCCCAGAAAATGGCCTACCTCGACCACGGCACGCGACCGCCCTTCGACCCGCAGCGTCCCGACGCCGCGCTGTTTGAATGGTGGCTGACCGAGCTGTGCGTCAACCTCATCGACCCGGACCAGAAAGAAGGCCGGCGGATCTCCCAGGTGCGGCTCTTCTGGTACCTCGACGATTTTGAACGCTGGCCGCCGATTTGTGAAACTTGGTTCGGCGTCTGGCTCCCGCGCGTTTTCAAGGCGCATGCGGAATCCTGTGAGCAGCGCTTTTTCACGGTGCTCGAAAAGGAACCCGCTGCGGTCACCGGATTTAAGGCTATCTGGGAGCGCGTGGGCGAGGTCACTGCGCCCATCGAACTGGCACCCTTCAGCAAGCAGCAGACGGCGGCGTTTCTGGAGTCCGCCAACCTGCCTGCCGATCAGCTCGACCATGCCTACGAGACCACCGGCGGGGTACCGGGACGCCTGGCCGAGTACCTAGACAGTCAGTCGAATGCGGGCAGCGAGCAGGAGGTCTCGCTGGTCGAAGGCGTCTTCAAGGGCAAGAGCCAGCGGGAGAACCAGTTCATTCTCTGGGCCGCGCACCTGCGTTGGTTCAGCCGCGAGTTTTTGCGATTCTTCGCCGGAAGCACCACCGGCGACGACGCCTTTGCCTACCTCAAGTTGCGCCTGGAGTTGGAACTGACGCCCACCTCCGGAGGCTATCAGGTAAGCGGGGCGGTGGCCGACGCATTGACTGCCTGGCACAAGCAGCGCCAGCCCGAAGAGTACGAGGCCTTCGAACGACGGGCTCAAATCTGCATGGACCTGTTTCACTCGGTTGGCAACGCCGCCGATTTGGGGATCCTCTCGCTGCTGGCCCGCTTTCGTTTCTTCAACAACCAGCTGATCGAACAGATCCTCCCGACCGACTCAAAGACGGTCCGCCTGTTCATCAAGGCCAACCCCCACTTCTTTTACGAAACCGAGCACAATCAGGCTGTCGCGGATCCCTTTCGCTCACAGTTCAACGAGTACAACAGTCTGGTTGCTCACCCACAGGAACGCGAGCTGCGCGAAAAAATCCAGAACGCCTGGAACGAGCGGCGCGACGGTGTGCTGCGCGAGATGCACGAGATCGACGAGTCCATCCAGCGCGAAGAAAAAACCCTGGAAGGCATCAGCGAGGAACTCAGCAAGATGAACGCTGACAACCGGGCCAAGCGCTTTGACGAAAAGCTGACGGAGTCGCCCGACGTCAAGGTGCAGTTTGCCGGACCCAGCCCAGCGGGTGGACTGAGCGTTTTCTGCCTGGTGGGCGTCCTCGGGCTTATTTTGGGTGTAATATTCCTTTATATGGGGATCCTTTTCGCCGATCATTTTTCCATGACCTACTGCGCGGTCGGCGTGATGTGCCTGGTAGTCGGCCTTTCCGTACCGTACCGCCGCCGTCCCCAACCCCGCTCCGCTCCGATCGCCGCCGTGTCCAAACCTCGACCCAAAGCGCCACCTCCGCCGCCTTCCGATTCGAATCAGCGTCTGCTCAATATGAAACTGACCAACCTCGAGAACAAACGATCGCTCATCATCGAATCGCTGGCGCGCCAACGCCAACGCCTGGCCGAACTCGACAGCCTGCTCTGCGAACCGTACGCCAACGCGTAAGCGGTCAGCCTCACACTAACTTTCAGGCGAACGGATACTTGTGGGCGGCGCTCCTTCCATTGGCGGAATTTTTACCCAGCGTATCGTGGTGGGCGTGGGGGACCAGGCGGTCTCCAACAACGCCACGGCCACGGTCAGCACCTACGCGCTGGGCTCCTGCGTGGCGGTGGTCACCTTCGACAAGGGTACTGGGGTGGGGGGCATCCTGCACGTGATGCTACCCGAGTCGAAGCTCTCGCCGGACAAGGCACGCAATCAGCCTGCCATGTTCGCAGATACAGGTCTACGCGTGTTCTTTCGCGATCTGCAGGGCCTGGGCGCGAACACCCGCAACCAGCGCATCGTGCTCGCCGGCGGTGCCGCGGTGCTCAGCGGCAGCGACAGTTTCAAGATTGGCGAACGCAACACGGCGGCCATCCGCCAGATCCTCAACGGCGCGGGCCTGCGTGCCTGTTTTGAGGATGTCGGCGGCGTGACCAACCGCACCCTCCACCTCACGCTCTCCAATGGCACCCTCGAAATCAAGATGCCTTCGGGTAATCGCTACGTGGAGATGGCATGACACTCGAATCACTTATCAAACAAACCGAGAAGCTCCTGCCTAGCCCGCAGGTGCTGCCGCGTTTGCTCACCGTACTCGAAAGCGATGACGCCTGCGCCTGGGACATCGTCGACTTGGTCAAGCTCGACGCCGCCCTGACCACGCAAGTCCTCGCCCTGAGCAACAGCGCCTTTTACGGCTTTGCCAGCACAAGCACCGATCTGGAGGAAGCCGTCAACCGACTCGGCTTCCGCGAATTGTACAAGCTCGTCAGCCTGGTGCTTTGCCGCAAGCTGATCGGCAAGGATAGCCTCGAAGCGTACCTGCTCGCCGAGGGCCAGCTCTGGGAGCATTCTCTCGCCACTGCCGTGGCCGCCGAAAACATCGCTGGGCTGGCCGCTGAGGATTCCTCACTGGCTTATACGGTCGGTTTGATGCATTGCATCGGCAAGCTGGCTATCAACCAGTTGGGCTCCGGACACTACGAAGCAGTCTACCGTAAAATCGAGGAGGAGAACCTCACCATGCTCGAAGCCGAGCGCGCCGTCATGGGCTTCGACCATGCCGAGGCCACCGCCGCGCTGCTGCGTCACTGGAATTTTCCGGAGGAGGCCTGGAAACCGATCCAGCACCAGTACGTGCCCGCAGAGGCCGTCGCCCACAAGGGCATGACCGCGGTGCTGCACACGGCTGTTTACGTGGCCGCCATCACCGGTACGAACCATGGCCGCGACGCCTGGGCCTTCCGTTTGGACGACAACGCTTTGAAGATGGCCCGCCAGACGCCCGAGTCGATTCAGGAGATCGTCATCCAGGTCGTCGAGCGTCTGGAGACCGTCAAGGGCCTGATCGGCACCAACGCGAACAACAAGTAAATCCGCTTTACGCTCAACGTTATGCTGTCTGCCCGCAAAAAGGAACCCACCACGCTCGCCGACCAGCCGGTGGGCGATCTCGATGTGCTGAAGCAGAAGGTCGACGATTGCCCGATGCTGCCCTCGCTGCGGCGCATCGGCGAGTCCCTTAAAGAACTGCTCGAAGGCGAGAACGCGACCTCGGCCTCCATCGCTGAAATCGTCGAACGCGACCCCAGTCTTTCCACCCGCGTGATGAAGATCGTCAATTCGGCGCTCTTCGGTCTGTCCCGGAAGGTCGAGGCCATCGAGGACGCCGTCTTTTACCTGGGTGTGCGCCAGATTCGCGAGCTGGCCATGAGCCTGCCGGTTATCGACGAAACCTCTTCAATGTGCGCGGGCAGCGCCTCGGGAGCCACCTGGCAAAGTTTCTGGGAGCACAGCCTTGCCGTGGCCGTGACCAATCGCGAAATCCACGGTTTGGCCAATTTGAACGAGGAGTTCGATGTCGGTTACATTTCCGGGCTGGTCCACAACATTGGGCTGATCGCCCAGGCGCAGATTTTTCCGGTCGAGTTCGCGCGCAACCTCGCGTTGCCCCCGTTGGATAGTGCGCAGGCCTTCACCGCTTTTGAACGCGAAAACATCGGTTGGGACCACGGCCTGATCGGTTCATTTTACCTGGCGCGGCACCAGATGGGTGCGGAGATTCTCGAGAGCGTGCAGTTCCACGTCGCGCCGAGTTTGGCCGTGGAACATCCTAAGTTTGCCGCCGCCGTCGAGCTTGCCGAGTCCATTGCGCGCTGCAGCGGCCTGATCGGAGCCGAGCCCATCGAGCTGCCCCATCAGGACGACTGGACGCGTTCCAACTCCCTCGAAATCCTCTTTCCGGAAGAGAGCATTCGCACCCGCGCGGTGGAGCGGCTCGAGCGTTTTGCCGGCAAGCTGCCGCTGGCGCTCGACGTTTTGAAGTAGCGCCGGCTGCCCTGCGGGTGGGAACGATACCCGGGGCCAGATCCTACCGACAGCGCGCGACGAAAAAGCGCTGCGAAGTACCTTGGCTGCCCACGCGTACCCGCACGGATTTCCCGCAACTGGGGCAGCAACCGGTGTACGCGCTGCCGTCCGGCAGACGATACAGCCTGCCGTAGACGGAGCAATCGGCAAAGTAAACCCCGAGGAAGGGCTTTGCGGAGGCTCCGGCTGAGGGCGCTTGTGTTTTCATTTGGTGGGGAAATCGGCACATTTTCACCGATTGTTAATCTTTTTTACATATTTTCTTACGTCGATGTGATTGGGCTAGAGGCTAAAGCCAGTCTCTCCAACTCCGATTAGGGCTCTAACAAACCGATTTTCTTTCAACGCAGAGCTTACACACCGAGCCATGTCCGCATCGACCGCTACCGAGACCGCCACCGAAACCAAGAAAAACACCCACCGCGCCACTGTCGCCGAAAAGTACCTCACCTTTACCCTGGGCGCGGAGACTTACGGCCTGGCCGTTTTGCGCATCAAGGAGATCATTCAGCATCAGCAGATTACCGCAGTGCCTCAGGTGCCTAGCTACATTAAGGGCGTGCTCAATCTGCGTGGTAAGGTCATCCCCGTGATCGACATGCGAGTGAAGTTTTGCCTCGGCCACGAGCAGGTCGACGAGCGCACCTGTATCATTGTGGTGCAGGTTCAGTGTGAAAACCGCGGGCAGGTTTTGGTTGGCCTCATCGTGGATGCCGTCGAGGAGGTACTCAACATCAACGCCGCGCAGATCGAGGAGAAGCCCGACCTGGGCGGACGCGTCGACAATCAGTTCATCCACGGCATCGCCAAGGTCGAGGGGAAGGTCAAAACCCTCCTCGATATCGAGACGATCATCCTCGGCGAGAACATGCAGTTCTAAGGCCAGGCTTTTAACACTTTTACACTTGCTTCCGCAGGAAGTGGGATGGGGAGAAAATCTCCGGCGTCACCATGCGCCGGAGATTTTGTTTTAACTTCCTGTAAAAAGCCATGCCCGCTGGGCGATCACTGCTTGGTGGCATCGACGCTGCTCCTATGCAGGCAGATTCCCCGATGGCAGATTCTGCCTGCCTTCGACTTCCTCAAGACCCTGACTGCTGATGTACCCGATCCTCGCTTCCGGCCTGATGGCCGCCGGACACCGCCTCCTCGAAGGCGTCATTGCCCCCACCGCCCAGCGCGCGCTCAACGCTGTCGGCGAGGCCTTCTCCGGAGAATCCATCCAGGCCCCCACGCAGGCAAAAGCGGTCTCCCCGCTCAGCCAGCGCCTGTCCGCTCAGGGCGTGACCGATGCCCAGGGGCTGGCCAATCATCGCTTTCACCTGCAACAGCAGTTGCTGCAGCATCCGGAAGTCCGTTCCTTCCTGGACCAATTCGATCCGGGTGCCGGCATCAGTCTGAGCCTTGAACAGGGTTCGCTCTTTACGCTCAAGGGACCCGATGGTCGCTCCTTGAGTTTTCCGGCGGATTCGGAACTCGGCCAGCTCGCCATGGAATTGCATCAGGTGGCCAGCGTCGACGAGGCGCTCAAGCAGCAACCCGGGCTTTCGCTCTTTGATGTGGCGGACCAGGTGTCCGAAGCGCCCGGGCTGCAAGCCAACTGGGTGCTGCGCTCAAGTATCGCCTGAACTCGCTTCGGCGTTTCCCACAGCTGAATTCTTCGCTTCACCTGGCGACGGCTACGTCCGTCGCGGCTGCGTTTAGCGGCGAATGACCTGCGACTCGATGTAACCGAGCACGCGCTCGATCTCGCCCACCTTGACCGGCTTCGTCACGAAGTCCTTCATCCCGGCTTCAATAGCTGCGTTGCGATCGGTCTGCAGGGCGGCAGCGGTCATCGCCACGATGTAGGGGGCCTCGCCTTCGGGTACCAGGTCGAGGATATGCGAGGTCGCCTCCAGCCCTCCCATCTCGGGCATGTGCAGGTCCATAAAGACGACGTCATAAGGCTGGCGTCGCACCGCTTCGACCGCTTCGCGTCCGTTGGCGGCAACATCGGCCGCATAGCCCAAACGCTTCAACAGCAGCAAGGCGACTTTCTGATTCACCGCGTTGTCCTCGGCCAGCAGGATCCGCAAGCCTTGGTTTTTGCCTGCCTGGTCTTCCAGAACCATCGGTGCCTGCGTACGCCCGTTGACGACCATCGGCGGCTGCGAACGGCGCTGCCGCCGGTCATCGGTCTTCAAAATTCGCGTCAGGACGGAAACCAGCGAGGCCTGCTTCACCGGCTTGGTGAGCACGCCGAGAATGTTTAGTTCTTTCCATTCGTTGGGAATTTTGCGCATGCCCATCGAGGAGAACAGGACCACCGGCACCTCCTGTCCGGCAGGGAGCTGACGCATCTTGGAGATGAAGCTGTAGCCGTTGAGATCGGGCAGGCGGTTGTCCACAATCACCACATCCACGTGGGCTTCAGCGCCCTTAAGGTAGCGCAGGGCATCGGCGCCTGTGTTGGCTTGGATGGCCTCCATCTCCCACTTTTCGGTATGCTGCGCAAATAGCTCGGTGTTGGCCGGATGGTGATCGACAACCAACAGCCGTTTGCCGCGAAACAGCTCAACCGGGAATTCCTCCGGCGAGGGATTGGGGTCCACTTCCAGCTTAATCTCGAAGTAAAAGGTCGAGCCCTTGCCTACCTCGCTCTCCACCCAGATGCGCCCTTTCATCATTTCGCACAGACGCTTTGAAATGGCCAGGCCCAGGCCGGTACCACCGTACTTGCGCGTGGTGGAGTTGTCTGCCTGCGAGAAGGCCTTGAAGAGCCGGTCCGCGCGCTCGGTTTCTATCCCAACGCCGGTGTCCTGCACGGCGAAGCGCAGACGGCAGTCCGCCGCGTCCACGGTTTCCACCCGCTGCACGCTCAGCTTTACTTCGCCTTCCTCGGTAAACTTCACCGCGTTGCCGGCCAAATTGATCAGGATTTGGCGCAGGCGTGTGGGATCGCCCAACAAATTCGGCGGCACGTCGTCCCCGATGCTGAAGACCATGTCGAGGTCCTTCTCAACGGCATTGGTGGAGACCAGATCAAGCGTATCCTCAAAGATGGATATCAGGGCGAACGGCACCGATTCCATGGTCATTTTGCCGGCCTCAATCTTGGAGAAGTCCAGAATGTCGTTGATGATCGTCAGCAGCGAATCGGAGCTGTTGCGGATGATGTCGACGTAATCCTGTTGCTCGGGTGAGAGGTTTGTGTCGCGCAACAGGGTGGTCATGCCCATCACCGCGTTCATCGGCGTGCGAATTTCGTGGCTCATGTTGGCCAGAAACTCGCTCTTGGAGCGGTTTGCCCCGTCGGCCTGTTGGGCCATCTCGCGCAGGCGGTCCATCGCTTCGGCCAGTTGCAGATTGGATAGCTCCGCCGACTCCTTGGCTGACTGAATCTGTTTCTGTGAGCGGTGGCTCTCGGTGACGTCGCGAAACGTCCACAACCGGCCAAAGTATTCACCGTTGGCGGCCACGATCGGCGAGCAGAAGCAGTCAAAGACCTGCGCTTCCTGGGTCGTCACTTCGCCGCGGCTGCTGCGTTTGGTGTGCAGGCTCACATAGCGCTGTTGGGCCACGAGCGCCACCGGGTCATCGAGTTTCCGGGCCAGCAATTCAAACAACTCACGCTCCCCTTCGCACTCCAGCGTATCGATCGGCAGTTTCCAGAGCTGGCAAAAGCGGCTGTTCCAACTGCTGACTTTGTCGTACTCGTCGATGACCAGGAGCCCATCCACCGCCGATTCTTGCTGCGCTTCCAGTAGGGAGTTGCTGCGCTTGAGTACTGTTTCCTCCAGCTTTTTAACGGTGATGTCTTCCTTCACCGCCACGTAGTGAACCGTCTCGCCGTTCTTGTTCAAAATCGGCGAAATTGAGGCGGACTCCCAAAACAGCTGCCCATCTTTTTTGGAATTGAGCAGCTCACCATGCCAGGTGTTACCGGCCTTTAATGTGTTCCAAAGATCTTCGTAGGCTAACTGAGTCATCGCCCCGGATTTAAGCACCCGCGGATTGCGCCCCATCACCTCTGCCGCTTCCCAGCCGGTCACTTCCGTAAACTTTGGGTTCACATACTCGATGGCGGCCTCGCGATCGGTGATCATGATCGAGCAGGGGTTTTGCTCCACCACCGCGATCAACTGCCGAAGCCGGTCATCGGTTTTGCGCGCCTCATGCGTGCGCACAACGTAAACCAAAACACCCGAGCCGAGCGCCAGGGCGAGCGTGGCCAGCCCGAGCCAGTCGGTGGCCTCCCCGGAGTGCGTTGATTGCTGAGGCATCAATGCTGTGTCGAACTCCAGCAACAGTACGCGTGGAATGGTCGAGGCATCTGTTGTCGGCAGGTGGATGACGGCCGAATCGGGCCGCCCCTGCGGGCCTGTTGTCAGTACGCGAATCACACCCGGCACCAATTCCGATACCGCTTCGATGGCGGCCTCCTGATCGTTGCGCAGGGTGTCCTTCAAGGCGTTTGCGGGGTTCACATTCCCAGCCGAGCCTGGTTCTTCAAGGCTCACCGGCTCGATACCAGCCGCACCCACCGTCCAGTAGCTCGCTTGGGTGACTTCCGGGCGGCCTTCCAAAAACCAATCCAGCGCGTGTCCGGACGGCGTGTGCGCGTTCCCGGCTTCACGCGGGGCAAGGCGCGCAGCGTCTTTGGCAAGCTGAACGCTGGCGGCGTGCAGCCGACGGGTATCGCTGGCACGCTCGTGCCTGTCGAAAAAATACAGCCCCAGCAGCCCCAGGCACCCGACCGACAGCGACGTGATCAGCCCCTCGACGAACCGTCGACGTGTGTCGTCGCTGGCTACCGTGAACCGCCGCGGCGCTCCGTTTGGTGTCTTTAGGGGCATATGAAGGTTGGTGGCGCTGATCCCAGGCTGTACGAAATCCGCGCGCCGAAACGCCCGCCTTTTGCCAGGTGAAAGGCGCTTCTTATAAGTCGCCCGCCGGGACAGGACCTTTACGGCTGCACGCCCCTAATCATGCATTTGAACGGAATTTGCATACCGTTCAAAATCAATAGGTTATTGGACCGGCTGAGCGCTCGTGGCGATACTCAGTCCTTCGGTAAGCGGACTGTAAGTGTCACCGTAGTACAGGATACGTGTATGCCCTTCCAGGTGCACAGGTCCAAGTCCTTCGATGACCGCGTAGGCCTGCCTGGAATCCTGCTGAAATTCGTACGGCTCGCGGTTGAGCAGGACCCACTTCAGACCCGCATCCGTGTCGGAGCACTGATACAGAGACGCTTCCCCCTTGGGCGAAAGCTCAATGCGTCGATGCCCGTGACCTTCGCCCGTGACCCAGACCTTGCAAAAGTCCTGACGAAAAACTTCGAGAATCTTGGAATCGCCGATGGGTTTGGCTTCAACGGTCTCTTCCAGGCTGCGTCGCTCGAGGCTTCCTTTCACGCTCCAGCCGATCAGCATAAAGCCAAAGATCAGCAGGCACACGCCGATGGATTTGCACTCCTTGAGACTGCGATACTTGCGGCGTTTTTTCGCGGGAAGATTGTCTGCCGGTTCATCCAGAACCGCGCGGGGCCTCACCCCATTGAGCATATCGGCAAAGGCCTGCGGTGTGACCGGCAGGTTCGAGCGGTTGGGATCTCCGGGCACGCTGGCAAAGAGCTGTGCGCCTGTACGCTCGATGCGGTACTCGATGGTGTCCGAGCGCAGGCGTAGCTGCACCTCACACGTTGCCGGAACCTTGGCCTGCAGCAGATTATCCAACCACTGCGCGATCTGCGGCGTATCCATCTCTCCGAGGGACTCCGGCAGAGCCGGGCCTTCTGGCGGCGTTAAATCCCTGGTCAGCCCATGCAGTGTAACCGCCCACAGGTGACGCGTCGATTCACCAACTGGGGGCTGAGGTTCCATTCTTATCGTGTTCCTTGGCGATTGCTTGATAGGAGGCGTAGGTGCCATCCAGGATCAGGATGGGCATGTTTTGAAAACCCTGACGAAAGTTGCCGGTCGAGAGGTTGCCGTCGTCGATGGCCTGATCGATGGCGGCCAGTTGCTCGGGGCTGGCGCGCACCGGTACCTGCGCCGTGCCCGAGCTATAGTCACCGATGGAGATCACGGCGGGCCAGGGCACGCCGCTGTGCAAGCGCAAGCTGTCGAAGAAAAAGCTCCCGCCCAGGCTGCTGGACTCTTCCCAGCCGCTGCCCTCAAGGTATGACTCCATGCCGCTCGGAAACGACTGGTCCCGCGGTTGATCGGGTGGCCAGGCGCCGTTTTCCGTGCGGTAGGTTTCAAAAGCGCCGCTGAAGGTGCGCAGATCCGCCATGAACTTGGCGTTTTGCGCGCTTTCAAGATGCGTCTTGAAAAGCGGCACCGCGATCGCGAGCATGATTCCAATCAAGGCGACCACTGCTGCGATTTCGACAAGGGTAAACCCCCTTTTACTGGATTTCGGTGACATGTCCCTGCGGCAGCCAAATCCAGGAAACTCCCGTTCAGCCAATTATCTAATGTCGTTTACCCTGCGTAGATATTAAATCCGTCTGCCTTCCGCGTGTGACTTACTGGGGCTATCATCTCATTTTCACTTTGCCGCTGATCGCGTTGTTGCTGTGGTTCGGGCGCCATCGTCTGCGGCGCGCGCACTTTCTGGTGATCGCGGTGGTTGCGCTGATCGCCTTCACTTACACAACGCCCTGGGATAATTACGCGGTCTGGCTGGGTATCTGGAGCTTTGGCGAAAATGTCTCCCTGGGCTACCCGCTGAGCAATTGGGCGGCTTCTGCGGAAAATCCCGACGGCTCGACCCTCGTGGGGCACATCCCCTTCGAGGAGTACAGCTTCTTCATCATCGAAACCGTCCTGGTCTGCCTGTTGGCCGTGTTCTTTTTGCCCAAGCCCGAAGCTGCTTCAAGTTCCGGCAAGCCGCCCCCCGCCAAACCGTGAAGCTGGCCTCCACCTTCCCGCGCTACGGCGAATACGAGCCTCAGGTCCCCGTCTGGTGCCTAACGCCCAAGGAGGGCCGCTGCATCCATCGCTTCTTCGACACGCCGGCCCTGTCGCCGTCGAACCGTTTCGCCGCGGTCACGCGCTTTCCTTTCGAGGATCGCTTGCCCCGCCCAGGAGAAAAGGCAGCGATCGTCCTCATCGATTTGGAAACCGGTACTGAGAAAGTCGTTTACGAAACCGCCGGCTGGGAAACGCAACTTGGGGCCAACCTCAACTGGGGCGTGGACGATAGCACCCTCTTTTTCAACGATACCGACCTGCAAACCTGGCAGCCGGTGACGGTCCGCCTGAACCCACACACCGGGAACTTCGAGAAATTCGGGCGTGGCGTCTACCATGTGTCTCCAGACGGGAAGTGGGCGCTGTGCGCTGCCCTCGAACGGACGCGACGCACGCAGTTTGGCTACGGTGTCATGATCCCCGATGAAAAGGTGCCCATCCACTGGGACCCACCCGCCGACACCGGGCTGTACCTGACTTCGTTGGAAACCGGCGAGTGCCGCCTGCTGCTCTCGCTGGCCGATTTTATTCAGGCCCTCATTCCCGAACATGAACGCCCGGCCGTTGCGGGACGGTGTTACTACGGGTTTCACGCCCAATGGTCGCCCGCGGGCACGCACCTGCTCTTCACCGTACGCGGCGTTCACCATGCCTGGGCGCTGGGCATGTCGACCATCAGCAATCACCCGCTGCACTTCTACATCGCCACGATGGCCGCCGACGGCAGCGACCTGAAGCTGGCCATGGGCGCCTCCTTTTGGAACCGCCCCGGGCACCACACCCGTTTTACGCCCGACGGGCTGTCGCTGACCTGTAACAACCAGTTTCACTACGATCGCCTGCACTTTGTCATCATGAACCGCGACGGCAGCGACAAGCGTCTGCTGATCGAAAACGTCCACGGCTCCGGCCACCCGACGCTTTCCCCGGATCAGAAATTCATTCTGACCGACACCTACACCAAGGAAAGGGCAGGGCCGGGCGACGGGACCAGCCTGCTACGCTGGATCGACCTCGAAACCGGCTCCGACCGTACCATCGTACGCATCCGCACCAGCCAACCTAGCAGCAACGGAGCCCTGCGCATCGACCCGCACCCTGCCTGGGACCGCAGCGGCCGCTTCGTGGTCTTCAACGGCGCTCCCGATGGCCAGACCCGACGCGTTTTTCTGGCCGATTTGGGGCCGCTGCTGGGTGGCTGATCCCGGTTTGTTTGGACTTGCCGAAAGCGCCCAAACCATTCATCTTCTCGACTTTGCGCTAGAAGTCTGCTCAACGAAAGGGCACGCTTCGACGGTTGAGCCAGCCTCCTTGGGTGCTGGTTTGAGCGGGGCCTACGGCGAGTGGCTGGGGTCCGGCGGGTGCAGTTCGCCCGTCCTCAACCGCAGTCCGACGATACACACCGAATGGCTCAGCATACCGTTGATAAAGACCAGATCATAAAAGACTTCCAACTGAAGGAAGGCGACACGGGCTCCTGCGAGGTGCAGATTGCCCTGCTCACCGCACGCGTGGTCCACCTGACCGAGCATTTGCGCAGTCACCGCAAGGACTTCCACAGTCGCCGCGGTCTCATCCTGATGACCAACAAGCGCCGCAAGCTGCTGGATTACCTCAAGCGCACGGATTTGGACCGCTACAACGCGATTCTTCAGCGCTTGAATCTCCGCCGCTAGTTACAGTGGCTCACCTCGACGCCAGCCGACCCGAGCGCATGCGTGCCGTTAAAAGCACCGTATGCGTCCGTTAGTTGTAAACTGGCTCCCGCTTTGAATCCTGCCTGCCGGCGTGGATCACCCGATCCCGTCCATCCGGCGTCCCAGCCGCCCACAGGCCCAAAAAAACCTAAGCAACGCTACCTACTACTATGAAACAAGCACACGCCGTAGTTGACGAGAAACTCGGCATCACCATCTCGACCGGCACCATCGCCAAGCAGGCCAACGGCGCGGTCGTCATTTCGCTCGGCGAAACCGAAGTCTTTGTCGCCGCGACCGCCGCCAACACCCTGCGTCCCGACCAGGACTTTTTCCCGCTCACGGTCGATTACCGTGAAAAGTTTCAAGCCGCCGGACGTTTTCCGGGCGGTTATTTCAAGCGCGAGGGGCGTCCTTCCGAAAAGGAAATCCTCACCTCCCGCTTGTGCGACCGTCCGTTGCGCCCGCTCTTTCCAAAGGGCTTCATGAACGAGGTGCAGGTCATTGGCTCGCTTATGTCGACCGATCTGGTTCACGAGCCGGATATCCTGATGGTCAACGGTGCCTCCGCTGCGCTGATGTGTTCGGACATCCCCTGGAACGGCCCTATCGGCTGCGTCCGGCTGGCCGAGGTCGATGGCAACTTTGTCGTCAATCCGACCAACGAGGAGATCTTCGAATCCTCTCTGGATTTGATCTACGTCGGCAATGAGAAGGAGATGATGATGATCGAGGGCTCGGCCGACCAGATGCCCGAGGACAGGTTCATCGAGGCGCTCGAAACCGCCCACGAGGCCATTCAGAGCATCATCGACGCGCAGAAGGAACTTGCCGCCAAAATCGCCAAGGAAAAGCGCGCCTTCGACCTCTACTTTGCTGAGGAAAAGTACCTGGAGCGCTGCCGCGAAATCGTCGGTGACCGGCTCAAGGCGGCGGTCTTCCAAGACAAGAAGCAGGACCGCCAGGACGCCGTCGACGCTCTCGAGGATGAGTGCAAGGAAAAGCTTGAAGCCGAGATTGGTGAAGATGACTTCGACGCCAATCAAGTGCGCCTGTCCTTCGAGGAATTGCAGGAAGCTGTTTACCGCCAAAACATCCTGGAGCAGGGCAAGCGCGTGGATGGGCGCGGACCCGCGGATCTGCGCGCCATCACCTGCGAAGTCGGTGTGCTGCCCCGCGTGCATGGCTCGGCCATCTTCAGTCGTGGCGAAACCCAGGGGCTGATCACCACCACCCTCGGTACCTGCAAGGACGCCCAGGAACTGGATGGGCTGACTGGTGGTACGCGGATGAAGTCCTTCATCCTGCACTACAATTTTCCGCCCTACTCCGTGGGCGAAACCGGGCGTTTTGGCTCACCGGGACGCCGCGAAATCGGTCACGGTGCCTTGGCTGAGCGCTCATTGTTACCGGTGATTCCGCCGGAAGACGAGTTCGCTTACTCAATTCGTATCGTCTCCGACATCATGGAGTCCAACGGCTCGACCTCGATGGCCTCCGTCTGCGGCGGTTGCCTGAGCATGCTCGACGCCGGGGTGCCGCTGTTGGCTCCGGTAGCCGGCATTTCATGCGGCCTGGTCACCAAGTTTGATGACAACAAGACGATCAAGAAGCACGTCATCCTAACCGACATCCTCGGTGCCGAGGACCACTTCGGCGACATGGACTTCAAGATTTGCGGTACGCGCGAAGGGGTCACCGGTTTCCAGCTGGACCTGAAGATTCAGGGGCTGCCCTTCGACATCGCCAAGGCCGCCATCGCTCAGAACCGCGACGCGCGTCTGAAGATTCTCGACGCCATGGCCGAGACCATGCCGGAGCACCGTACCGAGCTCAAGGAACACGCCCCGCGTATCGAATCCATCCAGATCGACCCGGAGAAGATCGGTGCGCTTATTGGCCCCGGCGGTAAGACCATCAAGCGCATCACCGAGTTCAGCGGCGCGCAGATTGACATCGCCCCGGACGACAGCGGCAAGGTCAGCATCTTCTCCACGTCAAAGGAGTCTCTGCAGCGCGCCCTCGACGAGATTGAACTCGTCACCGGTGATATCGAGGTCGGCAAGACCTACAAAGGTATCGTTCGCTCGATTAAGGAGTTCGGTGCGTTTGTTGAATGCCTGCCGGGCAAGGAAGGTCTCGTCCACATCTCTGAACTGGCTGACTTCCGCGTCGAAAAGACCGAGGACGTTTGCAAGCTGGGCGACGAGATTCTGGTCAAGTGCATCGGCATCGACGATAAGGGGCGCGTGCGCCTCTCCCGCCATGCCGCCATCTGCGAGCAAAAGGGCATTCCCTACGAGCCGCCGCCCAAGCCCGAAGGTGGTGGCGGTGGCCGAGGCCGCGACCGCGACGGTGGCGGCAAGGGTGGCCGAGGCCGGGGTGGCGATCGCGACGGTGGTCGTGGCCGTGGGGGCAAGGGCGGCGGTCGTCGCCGCGAGTCCGCCAACGCCTGACGAAGCAGTCTTTTTTCAAAGGCCCGGTTGCTCCGCAGCGGCCGGGCCTTTTTCTTTCCTTCTTGGTTTGGCCATGCGTCCGCACCTGCTCATCTCCAACGACGACGGCATCGACAGCGTCTTTTTGCGCAAGCTCGTCGAGGCCCACCGCACCGACTTCGACATCACGGTGGTTGCACCCAAGCACGAGCAAAGCTGGACCGGGCGCTCCATGACACGGCGGCGGAACCTGCGCGTCGAACCGCAGAAGGCGTATCCGGTTCCTGCATACAGCGTCGATGGTACCCCTACCGATTGCGTGAATCTGGCGCTTGGCCACCTGTTGTCCGAGCCGCCCGTCGCGGTACTCTCCGGCGTCAATGTCGGCATCAACTGCTCGCTCACACTTTTTTTGAATTCCGGCACGGTGGCCGCAGCGTCCGAGGGTGCCATCTGGGGTCTGCCCGCGCTGGCCTTTTCCCAGCAGGTGCCCAAGCCCTTCTTCGAAGCGATCGCCGCAGGCCGTCAGGACGAATGGCCGGAGGTGATGCAGTCGATCGAGATCAGCTGCCAGCGTGCGGTTGAGTTCACCCTTGCCCGCCTGGCCGAGCCCACCGATCCAACCCAGGCGCGCATCGACAACATCAACTTCCCAAACCCCATCCAAGCCGACAGCCCGGTTCGCCGTACGCGCCTCTGGCGTCGCCGGGGCGCTCCGCTGCACACCTGTCAGCCTGATGGTACCTATGCCTTTGGCTACCAAAAGGGCGAATCCCTGCAAATCGACGATGACCACGACGCCGCTTGGCTGGAAAAGAAACACATCAGCCACAGTGTTGTCTGTTTGGGTGCGTTGGCTGCAGACTGAGACTTCAAACTGCGGTCTGGAAATCCCCTTCAAGTACCCCTAAACTGAAAGCGTATTCAGTCTTCAATTGCTATGTTTCGACCCATGAAGACGCTGATTTTTTACTTCACCCTACTCGCGGTTCTTGCGACCAACCTTTCAGGTCAGGACATGCCTTCGGATGCCGCCAAGGCGCTTGAAAACCCGCCCATTTCCAAAGTGCTCAAACCGTACCTCTGGGAAAACCGGCTGCTTTTGATCCTCACGCCATCGGCGAACGATCCCGAGTACCGCCACTACCTTGAGGAGATCGACCGCACGACCGCGCTTTGGGAAGCGCGCGACCTGCTCATCGGGCGCTTTGTCATCGGTCAAGGCGGCACGCTCGGCCCGAACTACTATTCCGCCGACGATCTGCGGCGTATCCGCGCGGATTTCGAACTCCCCAAGGAAGGTCTGGTCACCGCGCTGGTGGGCAAGGATGGCTCGGTCAAGCTTCAGCTGAGCGGAACCATCCCGCTCACCCAGCTGATCTCTTTCATCGATCGCATGCCGATGCGGCAGCTTGAGATGCGTCACGAAGAGGCGCTGGCTACCAAAGAGGCCAAGGAAGCTCGTGAGGCTGAAATTGCCGCGCAGATGAAAGCCGAGTTGTGGAAATCGGGGGCGCCGCGCACCTACCAGGCCATAGCAGCCGCCTTTCTCGATGCGCACAAACGCGAGGACATGCTCAGCGTTCTGGAGCTTGTCTACATGGAAGCCTCGCCCCCGTTTATCCGGCAGCAACTGGTGCGCAGCTTTGAGGAAGATTTTCGCTACCACATCGATCGCATCCGCATCGAGCCGGCCAAGAAAGATCAGCTGAATAGTTACACGTATCAAGGAATCAAATACGTCACCACGCTACCCGTGCTCGCTAACATGGTGCTGGAGTACGGCGACCTGATCGATCCCAACGCGAAAACCGGGCTCAGTGCCAAGAGCCAGGAGGAAGCCGAGGAATTCACCGGGACGACGTATCCGCTCGGCATCAAGAACGGGCGCGTTTACATCGTCACCGCGATGGAGGCTCCCGGGGAGTAGTGCCCATCGGCTAGTCGCGAGCTTGGACTGGCAGCATGGCCGCGTCGCGCATGCCATGGATGATCTTTTTGTCGGGGGGGCAAAAGGTGGCCAGGACACCGCTGAGGTGGCTGGTTCCTTCCTGAACAAAGTAGTACGGGCACAGCCGCAAACGGCCTTCCATTTCGCTGACGCTGCCGTCTTCCCGGTAGACGGGGTGGGGCACTCGTATGGGCTTGCGGTAGTCCTGCAAAATATGCAGCACCTCATCGCTCATCGAAACCGCCTCGCGCAAGGCGCTGGTCCATTCTTCGCGCGAGCTGTCGCTGCCGAGCACCACGCTGCGCGCTCCCCAGGCAGTTTCATGGAAGCCGCTGGCCTTGAGGATGAGGTTGCGCTCTTTCTGGGAGGCCTCGCCGAGTTCTTCCCATTCGCGGATGGGTTTGCCACCCACCCAGGGCGAATCCAGCACGGCGTTCGGCGGCAATTCCACCGGATCGACCACCCAGCTTTGTGGCACGATTTTTTTCAGCTGCTTGAAGGCGCCGCGCGAGAGGTTTTCGCGCCAGAAATCCTCCAAAACGTGATGATGCAGCAGGGCCAAGCTTAGCTTTTCCTCCTGAAAAGGGCGCATGGGCGGGCTCACCACCACCTCACCATTCTCGGCAGCGCGGGTAATGTGGTGGGCCGTGGCCACGTTCTCTAGATCGAAGAGCTCGAAGAACCGGTAGATGATGTCGATTTTGATCGGATTGCCCTCGATAGGCGCGCAGAGCGTGGAGCCCAGCGGCATGATCTCGCTGGGATGAAAGCAATGCACGCGGCAAGCACGGTGCCGCAGCTGCTCGGCCAGCCACTCAAACTCGGGCAGGTATGTCGCAGCCTCGTCACTGACGACAATGGCGATCAATGGATCATCTTGTTCGGGCAGCAGACTGGATAGCGCGTCGTAAAAATCGGTGACTATGCTCTCGGCGGTGCCGACCAGTTTGAAGGGGCCGTCGCCGTAGAGCTTGTTCAAAAAAGCGGTCAGGCCCACGCCTCCGGGCACGGCGTCCAGTTCGGTCAGGGCAAAGCCGTCCTCGGTCAGCAATAGGTCGGGGCGCAACACGTTGGGCAGCGTGTTTTTCAAGGCGGGATGGCGCGCGTGCTCGACGAGCGCCGCCGGCTTACCACGATCGAGGTAGCCTGCCACCCAGGGGGCCTCCAGCTTGCGGTTGCGCATGAGGTTTTTCCGCTGCCAGGAGCGGCTGTAGAGCAGTTCCAGTGCGCGGTGAAATTCCACGCAGGCCTGTCCGATCCGCTCCAACTCGCCGACTTGCTTGGCGCTCAGGGCGATGGGCTCGGGCGAGAGCTGCCAGGTCTTTTCGGCGAAGAGCGTGGTGGCTTCAAAAACCTGTTGCAGGACCGGGTGGCTGAGGGCGGACGTCGTCATGGGGGTTCAATCATCCTCCAGTTTGACGCCTTCGGCTCGGGTACGCGGACCTCCCGCGCGCAGCCACGCATTGATGAAAAGGTCGATGTCGCCGTCCATCACGGCCTGAATGTTACCCGTTTCCGAGCCGGTGCGCAGGTCCTTGACCATCTGGTACGGCTGGAAGACGTAACTGCGGATTTGGTTGCCCCAGCCAATCTCACCCTTTTCCCCGTAAAAGCGCTCCATCTCGCTGCGCTTCTCGTCCTGCAGCTTTTCGTATAGCTTCGACTTGAGCATGCGCATGGCCGTGGCCTTGTTCTTGTGCTGGGAGCGTTCGTTTTGACACGCCGCCACAATGCCGGTGGGCAGGTGCGTCAGCCGCACGGCCGACTCGGTCCGGTTGACGTGCTGGCCGCCCTTGCCACTGGAGCGGTAGGTATCCACCCGCAGATCCTCGTCGTTGATCTCCAGATCGATGTCGTCGTCGACTTCCGCCACGATGTCGACCGAGCAAAACGAGGTGTGCCGACGCTTCTGCGCGTCAAAGGGGCTGATCCGCACCAGCCGGTGCACGCCGCGTTCGGCCTTCGCGTAGCCATAGGCGTTGGGGCCTTCCAGCCGCAGAATCGCTTCGCGCACGCCGGCCTCTTCCCCCTGTTGCAAATCGTCGAGCGAGACGGTGAAACCGCGACGTTCACCCCAGCGCGTGTACATGCGCAGCAGCATCTCAGCCCAGTCGCAGGATTCGGTCCCACCGGCTCCGGCGTGGATGGTCAGGATGGCGTTATTGGCGTCGAGTTCGCCGCTCAAAAAGGAGCTGATCTCCAGCGAGTCGACCTCGGCCATCATGGCCTCGGCTTGTTCGCGCAATTCCCCGGCCATGGCCGCGCCGTCGGTCTCGTCGGCTTCGTCGACCAGTTCCTGCATGGCCAGAAGGTCGTCGGCCCGCTGCTTGAAGGTGGCCAGCGGGTTGACCACCGTCTTCAGGCGGTTGGCTTCGCTGATGGTTGTCTGGGCGCTTTCCGGGTCATCCCAAAAGGAGCCCTCGCCCATCTTTGCTTCCAGCTCCTCGATGCGGCTTTGCTTCTTCGGGACGTCAAAGATACCTCCACAGATACCCACAGCGCTTGTGAATTTCTTCAATCTGGGAGCGGATTTCGGGCGCGAGGAGCATGGCTAAAAGTACTTGGCGGGTTTCTTTGTCTTGGTATCGCTAGAAGATGCGGACTGGACGCCCGAACGGCAACCCTTCACGGAGCCTTTCGCCCTGAATCACCTAAATGTGAAAATCGTAGCGGTGGCTCACCTCGTGCAGTCCGCACTCGCGCTTGACCCCGTTGAAGCGTGTCTGCTCCTCGGTCATGCCCGGGTCGAGCTTACGCGTTGAATGCCAGTCGCCCACTGAGACGTATCCCTCGTCCCAAAGCGGGTGATAGGGCAGGTCGAATTTTTTCAGATACTGGTAAATATCGCGGCTGTTCCAATCGAGGATGGGATGAATTTTCACCGTGCGGCGCTGCGTTTGCACCACGGGCAGCTCCTGGCGCGAATTGGATTGCTCGCGGCGCAAACCCGCCAGCCAGGCGTACCCTCCCAGTTCCTTAAGCGCCCGGTTCATGGGCTCAACCTTGTTCTCGAAGTTATAGGCCTCGAGCTTTTCCGCGTCCATTTCCCAGCGTTTGCCCTCGACGGCTTCCTGTTGGGCGGCGCTGCGGAGCGGTTGGTAGGTTTTCAGGTTCAGGCGCAGGCGCTGGGCCAGGGCGTCCGCAAAGCGATAGGTCTCCGCAAAGAGATAGCCGGTGTCGATAAAGATGACGGGAATGTTGGGCACGACCTGCGTCACCAGGTGCAGCATGACCGCCGACTGCACCCCGAAGCTGGTGCTCATTACCAGCTCATCGCCAAACTCCTGATGCGCCCACGCCACACGCTCGGCGGCACTGAGCGTCTCCAAATACTCGGATTGGGCCTTGAGCGCTTCGGGGTCGCCCTGCATCTTGACCCATGGAATCTGTGTGAACATGATCATTTTTTGACCTCCTAAGGCAATATAGTCAATTAGTCGTTTTAGATTCCTCCAACTTCAGGTTTATTCCAACAAACGGGCGTTTATATTCATGAGCCCCACGGACACCCTGAACCACCTTTCCTGGCTCCCCACAAGCGAAGCAGCGGCCGTCAGCACCCTGGCTCAGGACGCGCAATCGCTGGGCGCTCAGGCGCTGCTGGTCGGTGGCTGCGTGCGTGATGCCCTGCTGGGCCTTCGCCCGAAAGACGTTGATGTTGAGGTGTTTGGGATGGAGACGGATACTTTGGAAGCCCTGCTAAAAAGGCGCTTCAAAGTCGCCACCGTCGGCAAGGCTTTCGGGGTTTTTAAACTGAAAGGCCTTGAAATCGACGTCAGCCTGCCGCGGCGCGAGTCCAAGCTGGGAACCGGTCACAAGGGGTTTGTTGTCGAAGGTGACCCTCACCTATCGCCCGCTAAAGCCGCCGCCCGGCGCGATTTCACCATCAACGCGATTTCTTTCGATCCGCTCAATTTTGAGCTTATCGACCCGCTGGGAGGGGTGAACGATCTCCAGCAGAGGTACTTGCGGCATTGCTCGGATCAGTTTGGTGAGGATCCGCTGCGCGTATTGCGGGCGATGCAGTTCATCGCTCGCTTCGAGCTGGAGGTAGCGGCGGAGACTCTCGAAATTTGCCGCCAGATCGAGCCGGAAGATTTGCCGCCCGAGCGCCAGTTCGAGGAATGGAGCAAACTTCTGCTACGGGGAAGGAAACCCTCCCTGGGCCTGCACTTTTTGAAAGCGGTCGGCTGGGTCGGTTACTATCCCGAACTGGAGGCGCTCATCGGCTGCCCGCAGGATCCGCTCTGGCATCCCGAGGGGGATGTCTGGACGCATACGCTGCATTGTCTCGATGCCTTTGCTCGCTGGCGCAGCGGCGATCCTCGCGAGGATCTCGTCGTCGGGTTGGCTGTGCTTTGCCATGACCTGGGCAAGCCCCAGGCGACCGTCACCGCTGAGGACGGGCGCATTCGATCGCCCGGACATGAAAAAGTTGGCCTTGGGCCCACCGAGTCTTTCCTGCGTCGTTTGACCGCTCAGACCGATCTTATTGAAGGCGTGCTTCCGCTGGTCGAGACGCACATGCGCCCGGGCGCCCTGTACGACGGCCGCTCCTCGGATAGCGCCGTGCGTCGACTGGCCAACAAAGTGGGCCGCATCGACCGGCTCGTACGTGTCTGCCAGGCCGATGCCGCCGGGCGTCCGCCGCTGCCTGGGGATTTCCCGGCAGGCAGCTGGCTGCTCGAGCGCTCCGCCTCACTCGAAATCGCCGATAGCGCGCCCAAGCCCCTCGTGATGGGCCGCCACCTGATTGCGCAGGGCCTGAAGCCGGGACCCCGCTTTGGCACGATCCTCAATGCCTGTTTCGAAGCCCAACTCGACGGAGCGTTCGACGACGAAGCCGGCGGCCTGGCGTTTTTGAAGCAACTATTGAAGTCAGGGCCGGAGCCGGCTGCTCAGGCATCGTTAGGGGATTCGGAATCGGAGGCAGGTTGACCGGACTGCAGCGCAGCCCGCAGGGCGAAACCCAACGCGAGAATCGCCAGCGAGGCTAGAATCACCGGCCACTGGATGAAAGGCAGCAGCCCCACGCATCCTGCGAGCCCGGCGATGGCGATCGCGGGCGGATACAGTCGCTGCGCCTTCGTCAGGCGCAAGGCGCACAGATTGGCAAATCCGTAATAGACCAGCACGGTGAAGGCGCTGAAAGCCCAGATGTTTTCGGTGAGCGCACCGAGTTGAGACACCGGCATAAAGGCACCGATCAGCAAAGCCACTCCGATGATGGCGCGATTAGGCTCGCCCGAGCGATTCAGGCGCGCAAAACCCGCGGGCATGTCCTGGCGTCGGCTCATGGCCAGCAGCATGCGGGAGAGTCCCAGCAGCAGATTCAGGACGATGCCACACAGGGCGATGATGGCGCCGGCCTGGAAAAAAATCGACGGCTCGCGTCCCGAGACAGCCAGGGGGACCAGCGCATAGAGCAGCCCGGCCGCAGCCACCGTCAGCATGACCGCTTTGGGGATGTTACGCCGCGGGTCGAGGATCTCCTCACCCAGGGTGGCTACCCGACCGTAACCGGTGAAGCCCACGAAAATCAACGCGATGGCTCCCGGGACGGCCGCCCAGATGGGCGTGCCCGTAGCAGGTGCCGTTTCCAACTGCATGCCGAAACTGCTATCCATGGCTACGAGGATCCATTCGGCGAAAATTGCTGCCGTGGAGCAGACTACGATGGTAGTATTCAGAATTTGGGTACGCCTCAGCCCGAAGAGTACAGCCACCGTCAGCGAAAGCCAGATCAGCACAGCCATCCGCAGGTTAGCGTAAGGCGCGTTTAGGTCGATTTCGAGGAGCCGCCCCAGCAGTTGCCCAGCCACCACACAGGCTGCAGCCGCGCTGGCGCTTTTAGCCAGCAGAAACGCCCAGCCCGCGGCAAAGCCTGCGAACGGGGAGAGCAGCCGGCAGCCGTATTCGTAGGTCCCGCCCGAGACGGGAAAGTTCGCCGCCAACTGTGCACTGCTCAGGCCGTTGCACAGGGCCAGTAGACCCGCAGCAAGGATAACTGGAAAAATCCATACACCCATCTCCGTCGCCACCTGCCAACTGACGAAAAAGATGCCCGTGCCCACCATCGAGCCCAGACCCAGCATGAGCGCGCCAAAGAGCCCGACCTGCCGTTTGAGTTGCTGTGCCGCCGCGGCCATCGCATATCCAGTTTTCGGGGACGCGGGCGCGCTGGCTTAGCGGATGGAGCCGACCTTGACCGAGCCTTTCGGGTCGGTGTCGATGCGGTCCACCGTGCCGTCCTTGATCCAGAGGATGCGGTCGCTCTGCGCGAGCATCTTGTGGTCGTGGGTGGCCGAAATGACGGTGACGCCGCGCTCCTCGGAAAGCTCCGCCATCAGGTGGATGATCTCCTGGCCGGTGTGGATGTCGAGGTTGGCCGTGGGCTCGTCGGCCAGGATGATAAGCGGGTCGTTGGCGAGAGCGCGGGCGATGGCCACGCGTTGCTGCTGTCCGCCGGAAAGCTCGTCGGGCCGGTGCGTCACCCGGTGGCCCAGACCGACGCGGTGCAGCGTCTCCTCAGCTTTCTTGCGGGCATCTTCCAGCGGCACGCCGGAAAAGATCAAGGGGAGCGCCACGTTCTCAATCGCGCTGTAGGCGTAGATCAAATTGTAGGACTGGAAGACGTAGCCAATATAGTTGCCGCGAAAATACGCCAGCTGCCGGCTGGTTAGCTTCGTCAGGTCGACGCCAGAAACATCGACCTCCCCGGAGGTCGGCACATCCAGCGCGCCGATCATGTTGAAGAGTGTGCTTTTGCCCGAGCCCGACGGGCCCATGATCGAGAGGTACTCGCCGTCGTAGACTTCCAGGTTGATGTCACGCAGGGCGTGAATCTCCAGCTTGCCGAGCCGGAAGACCTTATTCATCTGGGAGACCTTGATGAGGCACTCGCCTGTGCTGGCGTTGGACATCGTGGGGGGAGCGATCTCTGGAAGTTAAAACGCGAATTGAATCGCGGCGCGTGATAGGAAGGTTAATCCGATACTCACCATGGTTATCAGGCCGTATCCGCAAAAGAATCCAGCCGCCACGACCGGAATGTACTGCCGCCACTTCAGCCCCAGTTTGCGCTGGAAGTAGTAGCGCCCGATGAGCGCACCGATGAAGTTAGGCAGAATGATGTGCGGCATCGACTGGTTCAGTCCTTTGACGACTCCGTAGGTGAGGAAGATCGGGGCCTGAACCAAACGCATGACCGCGAACAGCCCGAGCCCCATCGACGCGCCGACCCCCACCGTTGTCCAACTGAAGGCCTGTTCGAAGGTCGAGTAGTCACCGAGGGTGGCACTGAAGACGATCGAGCGATTCTTTGCGTCGAGGTCCCAGTACTCCTCAGCAAACGGATAGCGCGCCGAGGGCACCTCCGCGAGGCTCCAGATGAAACTGGCAAAGAAGACCTGGCAGACGAGAATGATCGGATACAAGAGCAGGGTGGCTTTCCAAAGGCTCTTGAAACTCGTGCCGGTCAGTTCGCACTCGCGGTAGCGCACGGTGATCTGCCCCAGGCCGACCATCGAGATTGCGGGCATGGGCAGAAACCAGACGGCCACGCCGCTGTAGCCGCTCAAGATAAACATCGCCTCCTTGATCATGGGGATCTCCACAACCTGTCCGGCTAGCCCCTCCAGGCGCGCGGTCACGTAGCCCAGTAACGGCGTGTAGAAAAATCCTAGAAAGATCAGCACGGCCATCACCTGCGTGTGCCAGTCGATCAGGTAACCGCAAACGAGTATCCAGAAGACCGTGACGGCCAGATACACCGAGAGGATGATCCAGGCCTTGATGTCGCCACGCCCGATGGGCGTCTGGGCGCGCTGGTCGAGCCGTCCTTCGGGCACATCCTGCTGGATATTTTTGAGCGGGTTTTTCCGGAAGATGGCGACGCACTGGGCGATGCCCACCAGGGCCACCGCCGCACTGATGCCGATGTTGAAACTCAGGTAAACGTCGACGTTGTTAAGGAAGAGCGTGTCGACAGTTCCATCGCCCGGTTTCCACTCCTGCAAAATCTGAAAGCGATACAGGATCGGGTTGGCAATGAACGTGACGACCACTCCGATAAAGCTGCCGACCATGGCCCAGAAGGGCAGGACCATCCCGATAATGATGTGCGAGAGGTCGAAGCTGAAACCAGTGGCCACGGCGGGAAGGATCGAGGCGGTGTCCGTCGTCAGATCGACCCAGGGCTGCGGCAGGATCATGATCGGCTGCGTCGCGAAGATGGTCGAAAGCGTTGTGATGCCCAGATAGATGAACCCGAAACCCATGCCGAGCGCGCCGCCGATGGAAAACACCCGCCAGCGCCAGGAGGTGTCGTTGTCCTTACGCTCGGAAGTGTCCTCCGCCAGCGAGAGCACGCCCTGCGCGCCCACCGTGGCCAGCGGGAAGGGCAGCCGCTCGATGTCGCTGGTCAGCTTGAAGAGTCCGTAGCCAAGGATCACCTGGCTGATTTGGCCGATCAAAATCTTCATCCCAACCAGCAGGATAACCACCAGCCACTTCGACTGGAAAAACGATCGTGTGTCGTACGAGCTGCCTTCCGGGGTGGGGGCGTACCAGGTGGGCACGTCGTTGGCGATGCCCATGGCGTAGGCCGCTTCGCTGGTGCGGTAAAACTGGTTCCACAAAAGCGTTTCGTGAAAGGGTATGTGCACGGCGATGCCCGCCATGAAAAACAGGATGAAGATCTCAGCCTTCTTCAGATTTTGTTGCGCGCGTCGGGCCGCCTCGATAAAGAGGATGATCGTGACCCACTGCGCGGCCGGGCCCACGTTGATGTTGCCGGCCAAGAGCTCCATGTAGAGCGCCCCCGGGATCATGATGAGCCCGATAAAGAGCGCGCCTAAAAACGTCTTGAAATTGAAGCCGTCCTCGAAGGTCGAGGGTACTTCCATCAGGCTGCGAAACTGCTCGATTTCCGAGTCCTGCTTGCGTGGGCGTTTCAGGAATTTCGAAAGGGCGGCCATGAAGGAAGGGAAGCGAAAGGAGGCAAGGGGTGTTTAGGCAAGTTCGAGCTAGGCGGTGGCGGGCTGGGCGGTTTCCTCAAGCTTGTTGAGTTCCTGCAGGGTGCGCATGCGGTAGGTTTCCATGGTCTCGCGAGGGATGGATCGCCAGATTAGAAACTGCTTTCGCAAGTCGTCCATCAGGACTTTGTTCAAGCGCGCCCAGTCCTTGGGTTGCCCGGAGAGGCGCGTGATTTGGATTTTCACCTCGTCGATGCCGGGTATCTGGCTCGGAGCTGAATACAGACGAAAGTCCTGAGTGACGCCCAGATCGAACGGAGCTAGCGCCAGACGCGCGCGCAGGCCCACGGAGCTTTTGTCCGGTGAGAAAAACTCGGTATCGCGCGACATGAACGAGCCCATGCCAGTGTCCTTATAGGCGTCGAAGTGCTCCTTGAGGAAGCTGACCACGCCGGTGATGTCGTACTCGGAGACGGTGAAGGGAAAGGTGATGTCGAGCAGGTCGTCCTTGGGCGCGGGCAGTTTCCAGTTGCGCATGACCCCTGGATTGGCACTGCGCGAAGCTTTCAAGGCCGGGAAGACCGCCGAGATCAAGACCGTCAGCATGACGATGAAGATGGTGAAGATGGCGTTGGTCGAAGAGTAGTTGATCTCCGGGACCGTGATCAGGCCGAGGGCAGCCAACTCTGTGAGGATTGCCAGCACCCCCTGTGCGAAGAGATAGCCGCCCATCCCACCGATGACCGAGTACACCAGCGCCTCAGCAAAGAAGAGGCCCGTGACGTGTGGTGGCGCCAGCCCCAGGGCGCTGAAGGTGTAGATCTCTTTCTCGCGATCGGCGACCGAGCCGAGCATTGTCCCGAAGATAACCAGCCCACCCAGCAGCACCGGGAAGAACAGATCGCGCAGGCCGCTGGCCTGCAGGACCGCTCCGGGCACATGGCGGTAGACGCCGTCGGTGCGAGTGGCGTTGACAGGGGCGTTCAGCATAGAGGCGAGCTCCTCGCCGATCTCGATGGCGGTGATCGCGTCGTCGGTGTAAATATGCAACGTGCGCATGTCGCCGCCCAATCTCTCGGCCACCTGGTTTGAGACAATCGCGATGCTGTCGACCAGTAGCGGCTCCCAACTTTGAGAGGCCGCGGTGGTCTCCGAGTCTTCACTGTTGTGCTGCGAGGAGATTTCGGGATCGTCGAGGTCCACCGGTAAAATGCTGCTGCCGTCCATATCGGTGATGTTAAGCATTTTCACCGGATCGAGGATGGGCCCGAGTTTGAGCGTGAGGCCACCCATCATCACGTTATCGCCTGGAGAGGCCCCTAACTGCTCGGCGACCGGTTCGGTGACCCAGATCGTCGCGTCGAAGTCGCTGAGTTCATTGCCGAGCATCGATGCGATGTTCGTGCGTAGCTCGGCGTCCGCGCGGTCCAGCCCCAAAATGCCGCGCAAGACGATGGGGTTGTCCGCGTTGCCATCGGTCAGGATGCGTCCAGGATTGTGCGTGGGTGTTTCTGCGTTCGCGCGCTCGGGGACGATCCAGATGCGCGGGGCGATCGCGAGCACGCCTTCCTTTTCGGCCCAGCGGCTAGTCGACAATTCGGCCACCTCCACCGGCACGCGCCCCCAGCTGACCCGGTGGTAATTGACCCCCGTGTAACCAGGCGTGCCCTGCTCAAAAATTTTGACGATCCCGATCTCTCGTCCGAAGGAGGCAAAGCAGAGGATGGTAAAGGTCAGCAGCGTGACGGTGGCGGCGGTCAGTGCGGTGCGCAGCGGGCGGCGTCGCATCGTCGAGATGCCCATGTTCATTGCGGCGAGGATGGTGTTGAAGCGCGACACGTCCGCGGAGTGCACCGTCCCCGCCACGCCCTGCAGCGCTTTCAACTCCACCTCAAATTTCTGCATGATGATGAAAATCACCAGCCCCGACAGCAGCACGATGGCAAAGCCCAGGAAGATGATCACCGGCGTCGCGGCGATGGCGAAGGCCGGGTGCGTGAAGTACAGAAGGAAGAACGTACCCAGGAAGAACATCGCGAAGAACGCGGTCTGGCGGTAGATGTTTGTCGCTCCGATGAGCAGCCGCTCCATGGCAAATGCGAAGGGGATGTTCAGCAGCAACAGGAAGATCACGGCGGTGACCAGATCCTCCATCGAGCCGCGCGTGTCGTCGTAAACCCGCCGTTCCTTCAGCCAGGAGGAGGCCGCCAGGGCTTCGGCAACGGCGGCGCTGTCCACTTCTGGCAGTCCGGCAAAGGCAGCCTTTTCGTCCTCCTCGATCTGTTGGCGGGCCGCCTTGAGCAGGTCGCGGTTTTCGGCGTGCAACTGGTCGACCGAGGATTTCGAGATGTTGCGTGCACGCAGAATATCCAGGCGAAACTGATTCAGACGCGAGATGTCCGCGGCGGAGCGCTCGGCGATGGGCGGCGCGAAGAACCCGCCGTCAGCCCGGAAGCTAAGCCCGGTCCCGTAGATCAAGTCGTCCTTGATTTTGTCACGGTCTACCGAATCCTCCAGCAGGGCTTCGTCAATGTTCAGGGCGAAGACGGATTCCTCATCGAAGACCTTCACCCCTTCCACATCTTCTTCGCAAAACCAGGTGGCCACGCCGTCCAGGGTCAGCCGAAAGGACTCGCGCCGGCCCAGGTTGCTGTTGTTGAGCGCCTCGAAGACGAACACCTCGTCGGCGAGCGGTTGGGGCGGCAGGACAAACGCCCCGTGCCGGGCGGGAAACATCCGCAAAATCCGGCGGGCGTGCTGGGTCGTTTCCTGGTCGTTGGCAAAGGCGACGAAGCCGCGTTCATCGAAGTCCGCGGCAAAGGCCATCAGCCTGCGTTCCTCGGTCTCGAATGGGCCCCAGCCATAGGCACCGGAAGCGTTGCTGCGCACGATGAAGAAATCGTCGAAGGCGGGGATGTTGACCGGCTTGTAGTCATAGGCCGCAAACTGGCGCGCCTTGGAGGGCCGCTCCATGATCATGACCATGCCGCCGTTGACGGGCGTGTTGGCCGTGGAACTGCCCAGGGTGCGGGCCCGCAGGATTGAACCGCTCCAGTTGAAATTCCCGTCCATGGTCGTTTCAAAGAAATCGTCACGACGGGCGATCGAGGAGGCCCCTGAGAGCGCCTCGCCGTTGGCAACTTCACGCAGGGTGGGCAACACTTCGGTAAGTTGCGCGACGACGTTCTCAAAGTTGATCGAGGCGTACGTTTCACCGGGGGTGCCCAAGCGTCGAAAGGCATCCTGTGAGGTCGTCAGGGCCATGTTCTTGACGGTCAGCCGCCCCGCGATGTCGCCGGAGTGCGCGAAGCCTTTGCCTGCGTAAAACAGGTGCGGCGGGCTGATCTCGTTGCGCGCGGTTGCCCGCGCAAAATGGCTGAGCTCGACACCTCGGCGCTCCAGCGCGGCGGCGGCTACGTCGAAGGCGTCCATCACCTTCACGTACAGGGAGCCGCGGTCGTCCTTTGAGCGCAGGGCCGATTCACCGCCAAATAACAGGCCCCAGCGCGAGGTCGCATCGCCGAGCATCAGGGAGGTGTGCAACACGGTCAGCCCCCCATCGAGCTTCTCGCGGATGCGCTTTTCGGTTTCGATTACGTTCTGCTTTAGCGCCACCTGATTGCGGGTCCGTTCGATGTAGGCGTGCACTTGAGCCAGCGCCAGTTCGAAGGGTTCCTGCATGGCATATTCGTCATAATACGCCGGCCCGAGCCTGTTCGCCTCCAGCGCCTCCTTGAAGGCGTTCCAGCCGGCCCGCCTTTTTCGGATCGCTTCGAGCTCGGCCTGTTGCGCGGGCTCGAGGGATTCACCTTTCGATTCCAATTCCAGTTGCAGGAAATTCAGTTGCGCCTCGGCATCGCGCGCGGCGGCCAGCCCCTCGTTGGAAATGCGCCGCAGCAGCACTTTAACAATGGCCTGGGCCTGCCGGACCTCATCGCCGCCGCTGACGAATTTCCACAGAATCGTAAAAAAGCCTTCCTGCTCGATCGCCACCGGATTGTCCTGCTCCAGCGCCGCTTCGATCAGTGCCACATACTCCAGTTCGTTTTCGAGCGAACGTTCACGCTCACTAAAGTGCGCATCGTTTTCGGGACGCAGGAACGACTTGTAAAATGCGATGGCACCTTTGTGGCCGCGCGCCTTGTTGTCGAAGAAGGCGAGCACCATGTTGCGCCGCGGGGGGTTCTGCTTGAAGTCCTCGGCGACCGCCAGCAGGGCGGCTGCGTTCATGGCGTTGTAGGCACCGGGGCTGCGCTCGGGCACCGTGCCAAAGGAATCCAGCGGCGCGGCCAAGACCATCCATTCAGGCTGCTTCTCGTCCTTGACGACAAAATTGAAGAACGGGTCGGTGCCCTTGAGGAAGACCAGCACGTTGCGCCCGGTGCCGGTGACGGTGGGCTCACCATCGGGGCCCATGCCGGTCTCCGTCCCTCGCCAGACGACCTGCACATCGATCCGTCCGTGCCCGGCATCCAGCAGATCCTCGACGGTGCCCTCGTAGTAATAGCGCGGAAAGTTCGCGGGCGCGACGGTGTGGTGCGAGTACTGGTTATCGAAGGTCGGGCTGTCGCCCTTCACAAAGATGACGGCTCGTGCGCCCATCCGAAAAGCCCGCCGCCAGGCGTTACCGCTGTCGTAATCCAGCAACGCAATCTTCCCCGCCACACTTTCCTTGAAGCTGCCCAGCGAGCCATCGCCGCCGTAAATGAACGGACCGCTGATGCCGTTGGGCGGTGTGGTCGGTGGGATGATCGCATTGGGGCGCAGCGGGAAAAGCTCCAGGCGCTGGCCGCCTCTGAGCGTCAGCGTGGACAAGCGCTGGCCGGCGGCGTCGCGTCGGGTCACCGACTGGAAAGTCGGAAAGTCCTGTACCACGATCTCTTCATCAGTGAAGCCCATCAAACGCAGTCGTTCGAGTACATAATCCGTCGCCGCGTAGTATGCATCCGTTCCGGAAAGCCGGTGCGGGGTTTGCGTCAGAGCCCGGGTGTCTTGCTTCAGCTGCGCTTTCAGGGCTTCGGCATCCTGCGCGGACAACAGACCGGCCCCCAGGACCCACAGGCTCAGTACGTAGGGCAGGCAACGTCGGAAAATATGCGGCAGGGACATTTTGGAGAGGGGGCGCACGGTTTAATGCTCGTCGACCGAGCCGAGTTCGATGGTGACTTCATCGCGCCGGGCGACGCGCTCGATCTGACCGTCGCGAATCCACATCAGCCGGTCGCAGATATCGAGCATGCGGTGGTCGTGGGTCGCGCAGATGATGGTCACTCCGCGCTCGTTGTTGAGGCGGCGGAGGATATTCAAAATTTCCTGACCGGTTTTGAAGTCGAGGTTGGCCGTCGGCTCGTCACACAATAGAATACTTGGGTTGTTGGCCATCGAACGCGCGATCGCCACGCGCTGCTGCTGCCCGCCAGACATCTCGATGGGCTTGTGAAACCAGCGATCCTTCAGACCAACGATGTCCAGCAGATCGATGCCGCGGTCGCGCGCTTCGTCCGGAGGGACCCCGCCGAAGACCATGGGCGTGGTCACGTTTTCCAGCGCGGTCATGTATTGAATCAGGTTGTACTGCTGGAAAATGTAGCCGATCTTGTGGCAGCGCAGAAAGGCGAGTTCCTCGGCGGTCAGCTGGGCCACATCCACCTCGTCGATGTAGACGTTGCCGCTGCTGGGGCTGTCGAGCCCGCCGATCATGTTGAAGTAGGTGCTTTTGCCGGAGCCCGATGGCCCCATCACCGAGATGAACTCGCCGGTGTAGATCTCCGAATCGATACCTGCCAGCGCGACGGTTTCCACCTTCTTCATCTGGTAGATCTTGCGAAGGTTTATCGTGCGTATAATAACGCGCAACTCATCCTCTTTCGGCGGCGCGACTTCCGAAGCCAGCGGCTGCCCGGCAGCGGTCTTGGCGCTGCTGGAGGGGGTGGCCTCGTGCTGTGGGTCGGTGGACATCAGGGAGAACAAACAGGCGGTCAGCTAAGCGAAATCATTCGATACGCATGGCCTCCATGGGAGCGAGGCGCGCGGCCTTCAGGGAGGGGTAGACGGAAGCGATGGCGGCCAGCAGCGTCCCTAGCACAATGGAGCCCAGCAGCGAACCGAGCAAGCCAAGGAACGGCAGCGAGAGAAATGCGATGTCGCCGTAGCCGGCGGCCATCCGGCCCAGGGCAATGAGCATGCCCATCAACGAGCCGATCACCCCGCCCACCAGGCCAAGCAGGCTGGCTTCCATCACAAAAATCCACAGAATTGAGCGGTCGAGCGCGCCGAGGCATTTCAGCGTGGCGATTTCGCGGTAACGCTCGGTGACGGACATGAGCATGGCGTTGGCGATGCCCACGATGCAGACGACCAGCGACACCGCCAGCAACCAGCCGAGGCGTGGGCCCAGCCCAAGGAAGCCGCCGCCGGTGCGCAGACCCGCGCTGCCCTGCTCGATCTCGCTGAGGCGCTGCTCCTCGCCTTTGCCCCGCGCGACTTCGACGAGCGAGTCCGCTGCCAAAGGCGGCAACTCCGGGCTGGTCTCGGCGTAGGTTTGGGCAAACCAATCGGCGTCACCGCGGTTGCGCAGAAAACGCCAAAGCGTTGACGTGTCGATGTCGGTCGGCTCTACGTCCATTTTGCCAGCCAGCTCACGACGCATGCCGGTGGACAGCGCGGCTTCGGTCGTGGTGGCCAGCGCGAGTTGCTGCGCCTGTTCGCTGATGATGGTTGCCAACTCCGGGCTGAGCGCGAATCCGGTCTGCCGGACGGTTTCGTCCAGCCCGCCATCGAGGTTTTTGAAAGCCGCGATCACGGTGGGCTGCTCCAGTTGCGGACGCAGGGCTTGCACCGCCGCGTTGCGATTTTCGGCCACGGTTTCGAGCGTCGCGCGCAGTTCAGGCCAGCGGTCAAGAAAGGCCCGAAAATCCTCCTCGGGAGTGTTCAGGCGTACCGAACGCAGGCCCTCCAGCCGCTGGAGAAACGCCGCCCATTCGGCCTCGCCGCCCAACCGATCGAAGATGCGCGGGCTGAGTTGGCGCGTCTGCAACAAGGTAAAGCGCTCGGAGAAATCCAGCCGCCTGAAAAAGCCCAGATAGAGTTCCGCGGTGGCTGCCTTGGCAGCCAGATCCTTGGTTTCGGCCTCGGTTAACTGGCCGAAATGCAGGGCCTCCGTAAAGGGAACCGAACCTGGCTGGGCTCCAGCCACATCTTCGATGACTTGCGCCGGGGTGACCCTTTGGGAAAGTCGCGTCTGCCAGTTTAGCGACAGCCGCAGTTTCGCAATCCGCGCGTCCACCTCATCCAGCGCCGATTGTTGAATCAGGCTGCCCGAAAGCATGTTCATCAAAAAGGCGATGGCCACGGTGATGACGAGCATCGTCATGAAGGAACGGAACAGACGGTAGCGGATGCCGACCAGTGTCAGGTCGAACAACTGCTTGAGGCCCATCTTGGGCTGTTCCTTAACTTCAAACGCTCTCATCGGTCTCGCTCTGGGGCACCACCAGCACGAGCACGCCACGCTGGACGAGACCGTAGAGGTAGTTGCAGACGGCCACGCGGGCCTCGTGAAAAGTTAATCTGTGTTCGTGGGCGAAGCTGTCCACGATGTTTTCCACCGTATTGTGCAGGTGGCACATCTCGTAAATCTGGCATCCGGTGCGGTCGAGGTGTACTTCCTTTTCCTCCGCCGGGCGGATCATCCAGGAAAAGGGCGGCACCAGCCAGGGATTGGGCTTCTGTTTGACGCGGATGCGCAACTCCTGCCGCGGGTCTCCCTGCACGATGGCGGCTTCGTTGCGCACCACCTTAGCCTTCAGCATCGACGTCCAAGTCCCGTGTTCACGGAACCATTCGCGCGTCTCTTTGTTGGCGGTGTCGATGTTCACAAGATAAAGCGGTGAGCGGGGCAGCAACTCAAACTGTCCGCGTGAATGGACGAAGGTTCCGTGGGCGCGATGCTCCGCACGTGATACAGGCGACCGTCGTGGGGACAGCGCCAGGCGGCGGCGCGCATCCGAAAGGGTTTCAAAAAGCGCGAGACCAGGCTCTCGCGCGGCACGATTCCGCTGATGAGAGACACTTCATGCCCGGAAGGGTGGAGGATTTCCTCCTGCTCCACGACCGCCTTGGCCGGCAACTGCTGACGCAGCCAGTCCAGGATTGAGCCCTCCAGCCAGAGTTCCACCATGCCGTAGCGTTCATAGCGACGCTCGGCGCGGTCCTTGGTTTCGGGCGCAAAAATGAGTTTCGCCACCGCCGGCTGCACTTCTGTTTCCACCAGCGGCCATTCTGCATCGATTTCCAGATCGAGCCCAAAGGCCTGAAAGCGTCTGGACACCTCGCTGGTCACATGGTCCGGGGTAGTCTTGTCGCCTTTGGTCGGTAAATAGCGGGGGCGGCGGGCGATCGCGCTCTCCAGGATCTGCGTTTCCAACGGACGGTCCCGCGCCTTGGGCCAGGCAAAAACAATCTCGATCAGATACCGCAGCGGCTCGAAGTAACGAAAGTAGCGGGTGGTGAAACGTCCGTCGTGATGGGCCGAAATCCCCGGCCAGCCGCCAGCCGTTGTGTCCTTGATTTTGCGGGCTTCCTGTACTTCCAGCTTCACTTTGTAATCGCTGAGGAAGCGCTCTAGGTTGGGCGCGCCTTCGACTTGGCGGTAGCCGACTTCCAGGCGGTAATGATGACGGTCGGCCCAGCCCAGGCGGCCCTCGGCGGTGTCGCGGGTGTACTGCAGCAGTTCCCAGTCAGCAGGTGTCTCCAACTGAAAATCGTGCCAGACCGTACTTCGTGTCTCCAAAACGATCATCCCGGGAAGACGTTGAACTTTTCGAGCTGCTGGCCCGTCGCGAAATAGTAGCCGACACTGATAATGACGGGGATGAGCGCCCCGAGCAATTCCCCGGCGATCAGGCCGATCATGACCGGGGCTACCCGCGCGTGGGCACCCTCACTGCCGTACTTCTGCACCACCGTTTTGATGAACCAGCCGATCAGAAAATTCATTGCAAAGGTCGTCATCGCCCAGGTCGCCCAGGTCAAAAACATGACTGGGTGCAGCGGCCATTTCGTGAAACGCAGCCGCGCAAAAGTGAACAGCACCACCAGGCCGAGGCCCGCGCCAAAGGCGGCCAGGCTCATTGGGTTAGGTGAGAGCGCGCCCAGGCGCTCCCAGCCGACCAGGCTCTGGGAATCCTCGAGCTTTCCCTGCGAATCGAGACGCTGCTGAATCTGCAGCGTGTCCTTGAAGGCTTTGGGGGCCATCGATTCGTAGGCGTAATCGTCGATGTTCGGACGTCCTCCGTTGTACTGCCAGTACAGGGTTATGGGCACGGCCACCAGCAGGCCGACGACCACCGCCGCAAACATCAGCCCGCCCGATTTGCCCACGCTGACCTTGCGTTGGTCGACGATCTTCAAAGCATTGACAATGTAGGGCATGAAGGCCTCGCGTGGGTCCGCAATGATGATCATGCCGAGCAAGGAGAGGATCAGCACCATCTCCGGCCCCAGGGCCTGAGCGCCGAACAGGCCCAGCAGGAGCACCGCCGGGTACAGAAGCGGCTGAATCCAGAAAAGCCCCGTCTCGGCGATGATACGCGACATGCCGGTGAAGACGACCAGAATGGCCAGCAGAAAGATGACCGCCAGTTGCCATTCGAGCCCGATCGACCAGGTCGCGATGACAAACGACAGCATCGAGAGCAAAAACACCCGCATGCCCCACACCGCATAGGACGCGGGCTGCTCGCGCGTTTTCATGCCCACCGCTTTAAGGAGAACGCTTCGGTAAAAGAAACGCCCGGTGTACAGGATCATGAGGGTCAGCCCAAAGTACGCGCCATAAGTCAAAAATGAGTCTGCCGCGAAGACCCCACCGCCCTTCAGATTGGTCCCGTAGATGAGGAAGGTGCCGTTGACGAGCACCCACAGGATCGGCCCGATGCCCAACGAAAACGAAACATCGCGCGTGAGGAAATAGGACACCCCGATGACTGCGAAATACAGGTCAAAATTCAGAAAATGCAGGGGATTGCGGTACTCGGTGGGAAGCTTTTGAACGAAGGGCTGCAGCTTGATCTGCAGGTTGATGTCAAATAGCCCCCAATCCTGCGCGTACAGATACCGTAACAGCTGGATCGTGAAGACCAGCAAGGCGGCCACCTGAAAACCGCTGTCGCGTATGATCGAGGAAGCCCCGGCCCCTTCCCGGTCCGGCAGCAGCGAGTCGGCGATCTTCGCTATGGGGTAGGGCAGGTGTTCATACTGTGACCACTGCTGATGATAAACGAGGGCCAGGCCGATCAACCCGGCCCACAGCACCAGCATCAACGGCAGCCAGAAGGACAAGGTGGCATCCAGGCCGGCCCAGGGGATGTCTCCCAGGCCGATCGTCTGCTCGCCTACCTGCAGCCCGCTGATGTAATCGTTGACGACGCGTGGGTTGCCCGAATCGCTATCGAGGTCAGCCAGCATGATGTCGGGCGTCTGCTCCAGCAGCTGGGCCTTGCGCCAGCCTTGCTCCGTCTGGTTGTACTGGTGAGGCAGGATGATCATCGCGGTGAACCCCCGCAGAAAACCGGAGCTAGGCAGCACGCCCACCGCCAGGCTCATCGCCACGATTACCGCCAGTTCCTGCGCCCGCAGAGACCAGCGCCCGCCGCTCACCTGCGCCAGCAGCGGGTTAAGGGTCAGCAGAAAGAGGGTTAGCCCGCCGAAGACAATGAGCGGCAGGTGGTTGCCGATCAGAAAGGTCTGCTCCAGGACATGGTTGTTGAAATAGGTGACCGCGCAAATGAAGGCGGCCGCCAACAAGCCAAGCAACATGGACCGGAGCGACATTTAGGAAGGGGTGGACCCGGCTCGGGTCTCCAGGGGAATCGGTAGCGGTCAAGCCGCCAAGGGACGTGCCCGGCGCGGCTGATTACACGTCGCAAATCCCGGACGTGAAGCAGCGCACTGGCAAGTCTTAAACCGTTCCTAATAGTGCGGGTTCCGCGTTTTCTGGGAGCTTCCGGTCGAATCGGCCCGCGAATACTTTTTTAGCATATCACTTGGGGTGCGTCCTGGTTTTCCTGGGCTTCGAGGATTTCCACACCCAGCCGGTCGGCGAGCAGACGCCCCTGGCGGGTCAGGCGCAGGCAGCTTGCTTCAGCTTCCAGCCAGCCGGCCGCCCGCCAGCGTGCCCAGATGGGCCAGTTCAGGACCGCCTGCACAGCTGAATCGCCAAAGCGCGTTCTCAACGCTTCCAAGTGCACGCCCTCGACGGTGCGCAGCCCGAAAATTAGCCGATCGGCCAGCAGCAGCGACTCGGTGAGTTCGTACGCTTCAACAACTTCCAGCTTTTCCTCCGACAGGCCCTGGCCCCACCGTTGCAAATCCGGCACGTTCATGAAGCGTTGGTTGGTCCACTGCGAAGCCGCGGCCGGGCCCAGGCCCAGCCAATCACCCATCTGCCAGGTTATCAGGTTGTGCTGGCAGAGGTGGCCTGGTTTCGCGAAATTAGAAACCTCGTATTGGGCGTAGCCGCGCGCTTCCAAAAAGTCCCAGGTCCGCGCGTACAGGTCGGCTTCTCGGGTCTCGTCGATGGCAAGCCGCCCTTCGCTCAGGCGTACATACAGTGCTGTGTCCTCCTCAAAGGTCAGGCAGTACGTCGAGATGTGGTCGGGTTCCAGCGCGACGGCGGCCTCCAGATCTGCTTCCAGTTCGGGGCGATCCTGGCCGGGGATCGCGAAGATCAGGTCCAGGTTGACGCTCTGAAAACCCTCCGCACGAATCAAATCATAGGCCGCGCGGGCTTGTTTCGCGGATTGACGCCGCCCCAGCGCCTCCAAAAAGCGCTCGTTGAAGCTCTGCACGCCCAGCGAAATGCGCGTGACGCCGCTGTCGCGCAATGCCCGCAGCTTGTCGGTCTTGACCGTGGAGGGGGCCATCTCGACGGTCCATTCCGCGAAGCCGTCCGGGTCGATCAGCGGTTGCAGGGTACTTCCTAATTGCTGGAAGTCGCGGGCCGTCAAGACGCCCGGGGTGCCTCCGCCAATGAAGACGGTGCGTGCGCGCCGGGGCGGCTGGCGCAAGGCCACTTCGCGCTGGATGCCTTCCAGGTAGCGTTCGACTGCCGCGCGCTCCGGGGCCTCTTGGTAAAAGGCACAAAAGTCGCACGTGCTCGCGCAAAACGGCACATGGACGTACAGGCCGTACCCATGCGATGATAATGCTAGCGCTTTTTCTTGCAGTGCGTTCAAAGCTCCGCCTAATCTGCGGCTTTCTTGTTATGGAGCAAAAGTTTATAACTTGGGGGGTACTCTTGCTTTGTGTCGGTTTGCTGGGGGGCTGCAATACCCGACTCAACAACCTCACGAGCGAGCGCGTGCCACAAAATCCTTCGGGCATTTATCGGCTGACCATGAGCGCTTCGGTGCCGGACGCCTCCGTGCTGGACGACTCGCTAGAGGCTTTTGTCGTGATCGACGGTAATCGCTTCTCGATGACTCGCAGCGAAACCGGCGAAAAGGTCTTTTTCTACGACTATGTAATGCCGCCCGAGCGTAACAGCGCCCTGTATTACTACATCCTGAACTATCAGGTCGACCGTCTGGCGGGCAACCGTGACCGTACGATTCAGGATCCCAAGAAGGGCGAGCCGTACCAGCTTCTTTTGACCAACAAGTACGTGGTGACCCTGCAGTCCAGCCGGGGGCCCGTCGGGGCGACCATCCCGGTGCTCGGCGCGGGCTTTGCCCCGGGCGATGTGATTGTCGTGGGTGGCTACGAGGCGCAGACGCGCTATGATTCACCGAACGCAATCGCCTTTGTGGTGCCGCCGCTGCAGGCTGAGCGCGAGTACGAGGTCCAGTGGCATTCCGCCGATACGGTCATTCCGGTGGGCCGCTTTCTGGTCGACCCGTCTCGCTTTTTCATCACGCCGGAAACGCTGGCGATCGCCCCGGGCGAACGCACAACGCTCGTCATCGGTCTCGACAACGCCGCGCCCGCCGGAGGCTTGCCGGTGAACGTCACCACCGATGTTCCCAATTCGGTCATCATGCCGCCGGTCAACATTCCGCCCGGGCAGCGCACCGTCAGCATCGTTATCGAAGGCGGGCGCGCCGGCAGCGGCACGCTGTTCTTTGAGGCTCCGGGCTTTGCCGAACGGCAGGTGCCGATCACGGTCGGCGCAGGCGGCGGGGTTAGCGCTACGACCAGTGGCGCCGCCGATTTATAGGCGAGCGGCTCCTGTGTAAAGCAAGGCGAGGCCAAAAACAGGCGGCGCTCTTCTTGCGACCGCTTTGTCTCAGCTTTCGAGCAAAGCTAAAGCGTGCTTCAACGCGGTAATGGCGGCGCGGTCATGCTCGCGGGCTTTAGCGATCCGCACGCGCTCTTCGCGAAAGTCATCATTGGGCCAGCTCATTTCCGCGTCGGTCTTCGGTGCGATTTGCTCAATCGGCTGCCTTCTTGGGAGCAGCCGGGGCGGTGAGCGTGTCAGCCATGATGGGTCCTCCTGTGACTAGAGCCAGCGCGAGCGCGAAGAGCGCCTGAGAACGAATCAGTTGCATGAATTTGTCTCCAGTTGCGGGGTTATGTTTGTTCGAGTCTGCGGCCTGTCGAAGGTTGCGGCAACGGCGTATCTCGCGACACATCAGGAATTCAGCATTCATCTTAATTTTTAGTAGTTATGCTTAATTCATGAGGACGCCTTCGTTGCGGCTTTTTGCTTGCCTGAGCGCGTAGTTCGCGCGCAAGGCTGGGGCCATGGCGATTGAGATAACCCCAGCGCTACGCGCCGCGCGCCTGAGCGATGAGGCTGCACATCAGTGGTACGCAAAACTGCCCTTTTTGATGGGGGCCAACTACTTACCGTCCAGTGCCATCAACCAGCTGGAGATGTTTCAGGCGGATACCTTCGATCCGGAAATCAACCGGCGCGAACTCAGCTGGGCAGCTGCGTGTGGCATGAACTCAATGCGGGTGTACCTGCACGATCTGCTCTGGGAAGCTGACGCTGACGGCTTCAAGCGCCGGCTGGATCAGTTTCTATCAATATGTAGCGAATTGGGCATTCGCCCCTGCCTGGTATTTTTTGATGACTGCCACCGCCCGCACCCCAAGGCAGGCCCGCAGCCGGCGCCGGTACCGGGCGTGCACAATTCCGGCTGGGCCCAAAGCCCGGGTGTCGACGCCCTGCAGGACGAGCGCCAGTGGCCGCGACTGGAGCGCTACGTCACCGATATTTTGAAGACGTTCGCAGGTGATGCGCGCATCGTGTTTTGGGATTTGTTCAACGAGCCGACCAACGCGGGATTCGACGGGAATCAGGGCAAGGCCGGGCACTCCGCCAGGCTGGTGCAGGCGGTTTTTGAATGGGCGCGGGCCGCGGCACCTTCGCAACCGCTGAGCATTTGTGCGTGGCGTTCGCCCAATCCGGTGCATCCGCCGACCCGAGCGGAGCTCAGCGAGGCCGAGCAGTTGGTGCTGGCGGTGCAGCAGTTCTGCCTGGATGCCAGCGACATCGTCACCTTTCACGATTACGGCCCCGAGGATGGATTGAGGCGCAAAATCGCGGAGTTCCAGAGCCTGGGCCGTCCCGTCATCTGCACCGAGTACATGGCGCGCACGCAGCACAGTTTTTTCCAAACGCACCTGCCGATTTTTGTCGAGGCGCGCGTGGGCGCGTACAACTGGGGCCTGGTGTCGGGCAAGAGCGGAACCATTTTCCCCTGGGGTTCGCCGGAAGGCGCTCCTGAGCCCGAGCTATGGTTTCACGATGTGCTTCGTCCCGACGGTACACCCTTCGACCCTGCTGAAATTGAGGCGCTCAAGCAGGCGCGTGCTGCGGCTGGTTGAGCCCCCTAATCGAATTTTAGGTCAAGAACCAGGGGGCGGTGGTCGCTGGCGTCCAGCGGCTCGGGCGTGTCCACGACGAAGGCGGTTTGGACATGCGTGTGCAACGCGGGCGTGCCTAGCAGGAAGTCCACGCGCTGGTAGCTTTGCTGGCGAGCCCAGTAATAGGTCCAGAGGTGCCCTCGGGAGTCGGTTGCCATGATCGGCGGAAAGAGCGGGGTCTGGCCAATGTCGTAAAAGCGATCGAGCACGCCGCTGTTGGGGTGGTCGTTGAAATCGCCGACGATGAGCAGCGGGTAGCCGCCGCCGATCGGGTACTTGGCGCGCAGGTGGTTGCGGATGACCTCAGCTTCGCGGGTACGGCGAAGGCGCGATTCGTCGTCGCGTGTGTCGTCGGTCCAGCGACTTTTCAGGTGCAGGTTGACCAGGCTCCAGCGGGTCTCCTCAGTTTCGAAAATGACTTCGAGACAGCCGCGCAGGGGATTTACGGTTTCGCCGAAGTAATTGAAGGGCATTTTGCGCACGGGCGCGGTTGCGGCGAAGGGAAGCTTCGACAACACGGCGGTGTGGCGCACCGAGTCGTCGGCTTGCATGAGGATGCTGTGGGGATACTCCAGTCCCGCGCTGCGCAGGTCGCGCTGAAACTCTAAAAGAAAGGGCTGTGCGCCCATTTCCTGCAGAGCAAGGATGTCTGGGTCGTATTTCTGGATAACCGCGCGCAAGACCGCCTTTTCGACCTCGGGCTTGGGATAGTCTTCGCGCCAGACACCTTCGACACGCCGATCCGTAATCAGGTAATTGCGCACGTTCCAGCAAAGGACGCGAACGGTCGTCTCCGCCGCGAGGCACGGACCGGCCAGCAGCCAGGCCATTAGGCTGCAGAGGAGCCATCGGGTGAAGGGTCGCCCCAGAATCGTGCGGCAAAGGCTGTTCATCGAAGCGAAAGTGGCTAGCCTGAGTACGAATGTCGATTTTGGACCAACCCGCCAAGTCAACCGAGCCGGAGCCCACCCAGCCAGCCGGTTCGTGCTGCGAGGGGGTGTCCGCGCAGGCACCACCGGTTGCGCTGCCGACCTGTCCCGCCTGCGGCCCAGTGGAGGCGCGGGAGTCGTCCGGAGCATCCGGGCGTTGGTGGCGGTTGGGCGCGGCGCTGGTCATTTCCGGGCAAAGCATGGTTTTCGGGTTGGCCTGGAATCTTTACAGGGACGAGGTCGGTGAAGCTGCGGTCGCCGAGCAATTGGGTGCGACGGGCTACTGGATTTATCACGGCGTTTTGCTGGCTTCGGCGCTGGCGGTCTTGGGCCTTTTGGGCGGCCCGTTGCTCCGGCGTAATTGGGCGGCCCTTTTGCAGCGGCGTGTCACGGTGGAACTGCTCTTTGCCTTGACCCTGCTGGGGGCGCTGGGCGGCTCGCTCGTCTCGACGCTGACGGGCACGGGGGCGGTCTACTACGAGGTGGTGGCGATTGTGCTGTGTGTGTACACCTTTGGGCGTCTGGCCAGTGAGCGCTCGCGCGGTGCGGTTCTGGCCGCTGCTGACCGCCTGCGCCAACAATTCGACACGGCGTACCTCCTACGCTCCGACGGGCGCACGGAGTCCGTCCCGGTCTCGCAAATCTCGGCGGGCCAACAAGTGCGGGTGCTGCCCGGGGAAGCCATTTGTGTGGATGCTATCGTCGAGAGCGGGCAAAGCTATGTTTCCGAGACCAGCTTAAACGGCGAACCTTTGCCAGTGGTGCGACGCGCAGGCGACCGGGTGCGCGCCGGAACGATCGCGGTGGACGGCACCCTGACCCTGCGCGTGACCCATGCATGGGGCGAGCGGGTGCTCGATGGCATCTTGCGTACTGTGGGCGAGGCGCGCATGAAGCCCTCCACGCTGCAAGTGCAGGCCGATGCGATCACGCGCTGGTTTGTGCCGGTGGTGGTGACGGTCAGTCTGGGCACCTTCGTTGCCTGGTTGATTCTGGCTAGTTGGCCGGTGGCGTTGTTCAATGCGATGGCGGTGCTGCTGGTGGCCTGTCCCTGCGCGCTGGGTTTGGCAACTCCTGTGGCCGTCTGGGGCGGCTTGCAGCGCTTGACGACGTGGGGGCTGGTGGCGCGCTCGGGTCAACTGCTGGACGACCTGGCTCGGGTCACCACCGTCTGTTTCGATAAGACCGGCACGCTGAGTGAACATGAACTGGTGGCGGTCGACCTGCTGATAACTTCCGCTTGCCCGCTGACGCGAACCGAACTGCGCACCGCGCTGGCGACGGCGGAAGCGCCTTTCGCACATCCGATTGCGCGTGCCCTTGTGCGAGCGGCGGAGGGACCAGACAATCCCTGGCAGTTGGAACACAGCCGCGTGCATCCGGGGCAGGGCATTGAGGCGGAAATTTGTGCGGGGGAACGTCGGCACACCCTGCGCATTGGCGAGCCTGGCCTCCTCGGTGGCAACCTTGGCGAGTCGGAAACGGTGGGCTTGGACGACTCTGCCGCGAGCGAGTGGCGCAGCGTTTTTGTCTCCGTCGACGGGGTTCCGGCGGCCCGGGTCACCCTGCTGGAGAATCTGCGTGGTGAGGTAGGCCGCATTTTCCAAAACCTGCAACAGCAGGGCTTGTCCGTGGAGATTCTGACCGGCGATCCGCAACCGCTCTGGAAACGCATCGAGGGCGTGAAGCTGCAATGCGGCTTGAGCCCGGCCAACAAAACTGCTCGCGTTGAAGCGCTCCAGTCCAGCGGGGAGCGTGTGCTCTTCGTCGGCGATGGCCTGAACGATGCGCCCGTACTGGCGACGGGCTCTGCCTCGCTGGCCATGGGACAAGGTGCCGAGCTGGCGACCGCAAGTGCCGACGGCGTTCTGCTGGGTGAAAATCTGGAGGCGGTACCCAAGGCGATTTCCCTGGGGCGCAAGGTGCGTCAAGGGGTGCGTCACAACTTGTATTTCGCTGCTGGATACAACGGCATCGGTATTGCGCTGGCTGCTTTCGGGCAGCTGCACCCGGTGGTGGCGGCGCTCTTGATGGTTGGCTCGAGTGCGTTTGTATCCGTGCGGGCCCTACGTTCGACGCAAGCGACCGAAGGTCTTTAAGCTAATCGGTATCAGCAGCCTGACTACTGTCGCGGCAAAACGTTTGGCATGTGGTTGAGCCCTCAACCATCGCTGACACGATGTGGTAAGTATGCAGGCAATAACGAGTTCCCCTTGGCACGTGTCTGGCTGGAAATGCACGCACGACGGCGTGCCGACCCAGCCAAATCGGGCTTGGGCGCAAATGGACGAAATGCGGTTCGCCCGTTTCAAGGTAAATCGCAACTGTATGACCGATAACGAATTGTAGAATGCGCTTGTCTGTGTGTTTTCGTCTTTTTTCTATTGCCAAGCAAAAGCTCAAAAACCTTTATGGCGTTTTTCCTGAACCATGGCTGATACCTCCAATCGCAAAGGCTTCTTAAAATGGGCCGGACTTTCTGGCGTTGCCGTCCTGATGGCGCGCGGTCTGCGCTCAAAGTCCCAAGAGCCGAATTCAGCCGCACCCCAACAAACGCGCACGCGTGAAATTTCTCTGTCCCGCGAGCCCCGAGCAGTTTCCCGCGAGCGAGTCCTTTAGATGATTGCAACGAGCCTCGCTCGGCTCTGTGTCCTGATACTGTCCTGAATGGCAAATATTTTCCCGAAGTGGTCCAACGTTGTCCCCATTAAGTTGGTGGTTGCGTTGGTCTTTATAGGTACGGCGGTTACGGCGGGTATTACTTACTACGCCACGCCGAAGTATACCCGCGTGGGTTACCAGCCGACACAGCCGGTCGCCTTCAGCCATCAGCTGCACTCGGAACAGCTGGGGATGGACTGCCGCTATTGTCACACGCATGTCGACAAATCGGGCCACTCGAACGTCCCCACGACCGAGACCTGCATGGCCTGCCACAGCATGATTCGCTCGAACGACTCGGCCCTGGCACTGGTGCGCGAAAGCTATGACAGCGGCGAGGCGATCCCCTGGGTGCGCATTCACGCTGCGCCGGATTACGTATATTTTAACCATGCCGCCCACGTAAACCGCGGCGTCAGCTGTGTGGATTGCCACGGACGCATCGACCAGATGGAAGTCGTCTACCACGACCAGCCGCTGAGCATGGGCTGGTGCCTGGAGTGTCACCGCGCGCCCGAGGAATACATTCGCCCGTTGGACAAAATTTATGACCTGGGCTGGCAGTTCGCCAGTCTCGACGAGCAGGTGGAGTGGGGGACCGAACACGTTGAAAAGTGGAAGGTGAACCCGCCGCAAAGCTGCTCAGGCTGCCATCGATGAAGCATCGCTTTGAACATCCCGAACCCTCGGAACTCGAAAAGGCTGGGCCGCTGTATTGGCGCAGCCTCGATGAACTGGAGCAGTCGCCGCAGTTCGACGAGTGGTTGCAGCGTGAGTTTCCGCAAGGTGCCGCGCAACTCGAGGAGGGCACGGACCGCCGCGGCTTTCTGAAGCTGATGGGCGCCTCCTTCGCGCTCGCCGGGCTGGGCGTCTCCGGTTGTCGCCGCCCGGAAAAGTACCTCGTGCCGTATTCGCGTGCCCCCGAGCACAACGAACAGGTCATCCCCGGCATTCCGAATTTTTACGCCACTTCGCAGCCCGGCGGTCTCGCGAATCTGCCGCTGGTGGTCGAGAGCCACGAAAACCGTCCGACCAAGGTCGAGGGCAATCCGAGCTACGCGCCCGGAGGCGGCAAAACCGATGCCTGGGCGCAAGCCAGCGTGCTTGACCTGTACGATCAGGACCGCGCGCCCTTCGCCTTGAAGAGCGGCAACCAGATGAGCCGCGCGCAAGTGGAAGACCTGCTGACAGAGTTGCAGGTCGGCTCCGCCAAGGCGCAGGGGGAGGGGCTGGCCTTTTTGGCCGAGCCATCGTCTTCGGTTACCCGGCAGCGTCTGGTCCAGTCGTTAAAAAAGGCGATGCCGCGAGCGATTTGGGCTGAGTACGATCCGCTTGGCTTCGGCAAGCCCGAGGCGGCGCTCAAGACCCTGACCGGCAAACACGTGCGGGCTAAGCACGATTTTTCCAAGGCGCGTTGCGTGCTGGCGGTCGACGCCGACTTTCTGGGTGATGCCCCGGGATCGGTCGCGGACAATCTGGCCTTCTCCAAGGCGCGCGCGGCAGACACGCCCGAAGAGGCCAAGAAGATGGCCCGCTTGTATGCCGTCGAAGCGCAGTTTAGCCTGACGGGCGCGAAGGCCGACCACCGCTTGCGGCTTTCGCAGGTGCAGATGACCGCCTTTCTGGCGCAACTGGGCGCGGCGGTGCTCGAGAAGAAGGGCCAGGGGGATGTCGCGCGGTTCCTGCGCAGCGAATCGGGCCCGGTCAACGCCTACCGCAAGGGCGGCGCGGATGCGGCCTTCATCAACCAGTGGATTGAGGAATGCGCCAACGACCTGGTCGCGCACGGGGTCAAACACCAGTCTCTGGTCGTCGGTGGACGCGGCCTTTCCGAAGAGGCCCACAAGCTGATTTTCCTGATCAACGAGGCGGTTGCGGCTTCGGGCCATACGGTCACCTACGTTGAAATGCCCCAGGCAGCCGAGGTGGCCAGTATCGAGTCCTTGGCGGACGCTATGGCCGCCGGGAATGTCCAGACGCTGGTCGTGCTGGGTGGCAATCCGGCCTTCGACGCGCCGGGCGATCTGAATTTTGCCTCGCTCCTGGAAAAGGTGCCGATGGTCATTCGCCATGGCTACTACGGTCCCGGCGAGGATGAGACCTCGGCTCTGGCGGATGTTTTCATCCCCGCGCTGCACTACATGGAAAGCTGGGACGACGGGCGGGCCTGGGATGGTACTTATGTACCCGTGCAGCCGTTGATCCTGCCGATTTTCGACGATTGTCTGAACGCCAACACCGTGCTGGCGCGCCTGGCGGGGGTGGAGCAAATCGACCCTTACGCGCTGGTTCGGGCCACCTTCGACGAGGTCAACGGCGCGGCTTCAGAGGCCGCGTTCCAGACCTGGCTGGCCGAAGGGGTGCTCGATGGCAGCGCTTATAAGCCGGCGAAGCTCGGCGGTTTTGAAGCGTTGCGGGTCCTGCGCGGCGGCGATTTTGGCGGGGTGGCTCCGTCGAAAGATACCCTGGAGTTGTGCTTCGTCCCGAGCGGGCATGCGCTGGACGGCCGCTACGCCAACAACGGCTGGATGCTCGAGCGGCCCGACCCTATGACCCGGTTGACCTGGGACAATCCGATTTTGATCAGCCCTGTGTTGGCCAGAGAGATTGGCTACGCGCCCGCCCGCAGCCGGATGAACAGCACCGGGCAACTGATGCCCCAGGCCAACGACTTTGCCGCGGGCTACGAACAGGCGCCCATCGCCGAACTGACCCTGGGCGAGACTACTGTCCAGGCACCGGTGCACATCTCGCCCGGGCTGGCCGATTACTCCATCGTGCTGCCGGTAGGCATGGGTCGGCGCAAGGTAGGCCGGGTGGGCCTGAATCCGAATCACCGCGAAAGCGGCATGGGCTTTGATTATTATCCGCTGACTCGGGGCGGTCGGACCAGCGTCGTCGGTGGCGCGCTCAAGCTGACCGGCAAGCTCATGGACATCGCCAACACGCAGCAGCACTGGTCGATGGAAGGGCGCGCGCTGCTGCGCGAGGCCAATGTCAGCTACTTTTCCAAGGATCCACACTTCGTCGATCACATGGGGGCCGAGGCGCACTCGCCGCCCATTTACGGCCCCGACAAGGACGCGCCTCTTTCCCAAAAGGCGACCGAGAACCCCCGCGGCAACTCGCTCTACGATCACCCCTCCTTCAAAGGCAAAAACGGGGCGGGCGCGCAGCAGTGGGGCATGACGATCGACCTGAACACCTGCACCGGCTGCAACGCCTGCGTCATCGCCTGCCAGAGCGAGAACAATATCCCGATCGTCGGCAAGGACCAGATCCTGCGCGGGCGTGAGATGCACTGGATTCGCATCGACCGCTACTATGCGGTGGGCACCGAGGCCAAGGGCGAAGGTGGCCACACCAAGGACACCCTCGAAACGGTCGAAATCCCGGAGGACGTTCAGGCCAACCACTTGCCGGTGCCCTGCATGCATTGCGAGACCGCCCCCTGCGAGCAGGTCTGCCCGGTCAACGCCACCGTGCACGACGACCAGGGCCTGAACGTAATGTCCTACAATCGTTGCGTGGGCACGCGCTACTGCGCCAACAACTGCCCGTACAAGGTACGCCGCTTCAACTTTTTCGACTGGAACAAGCGCAAGGTCGGCGAGTTTTACAAGGGCCCGCTCGGCGAGGTGACCGACCAGGATCTTTCGCAGATGCAGAAGAATCCGGAGGTGACCATCCGCATGCGTGGGGTGATGGAAAAGTGTACCTACTGTGTGCAACGCATCCAGAACGCGCGGATCCACCAGCTTTCAAAAGCCCGCGACTCCGACAACATCGAGGTTCCCGACGGCACGTTCCAAGTGGCCTGCCAGCAGGTCTGTCCCGCCGACGCGATCGCCTTTGGCGACATCTCCGACGAAACGAGCGACGTCTACCAGAAGAAGCAGTCGCTGCGGGATTACTCCGTGCTCGGCTACTTGAACCTGCGCCCGCGCACCACCTACCTGGCCAAGCTGCGCAATCCCAACAAGCGCATGCCCGATTACGACGATCAGCCGCTGAGCCAGATGGAGTATAAGTTTAAGTCCGGCGGGGGCTCGCATCACGGCGGTGAGAAACACGGGGCGAGCAACGGCGGCGATAGCGCTCCGGACATTGAACTGCACAACGAGCCCGCGGCGAACTGACCTGACCGAGCCTTCTCTTTACATCCCTTTCCTGAACTGATTTTCCCGAACCATGGCTGTCATTACCGGAGACCATAGCGTACCGACGCCCGAGGTGCTCGAGCGGACCAAACCCGCCGAGTTGCCACGCAATGTGCTGGTCGAAAACGAGCGCAGCCACGCTTGGATCACCAACAAGATCTGCCGCATCGTCGAAGAGCCCACACCCAGATGGTGGTGGGCGCTGTTCCTGGTCAGCGTCCTGACGGCCTCCTTCACCGTTTTTGGTCTGGCCTATCAGGTGGTCAGCGGTGTGGGTGTCTGGGGCCTGAACACGCCGGTCTTCTGGGGCTGGGCGATTGTGAACTTCGTTTTTTGGATCGGCATCGGGCACGCCGGCACGCTGATTTCGGCCATTCTCTGTCTGCTCAAGCAAAAGTGGCGCACGGCGGTGAACCGCACGGCGGAGGCGATGACAATCTTTGCGGTGGTTTGCGCGGGGCTTTTCCCGCTCTTTCACATCGGGCGGGTCTGGTTTGCCTGGTGGCTCTTTCCGCTGCCCAACGCCAACGCGATCTGGCCAAACTTCCGCAGCCCGCTGGAGTGGGACGTCTTCGCCGTCTCGACGTACTTCACCGTCTCGGCGCTGTTTTGGTACATGGGCATGGTGCCCGACCTGGGCTGCTTGCGCGACCGGGCAAAGTCGCTCTGGCGTAAATACTTTTACGGCGTCCTGGCCATGGGCTGGCGCAACAGCAACCGCCACTGGCGCAACTACGAGATGGCCTACCTGCTGCTGGCCGGTCTTTCCACGCCACTGGTGTTGTCGGTACACACCATCGTCTCGTTCGACTTTGCCGCCTCGAACCTGCCCGGCTGGCACACCACGATCTTCCCGCCGTACTTTGTGGCCGGGGCGATTTTCTCGGGCTTCGGCATGGTGCTGACCCTGATGCTGCCGCTGCGCGCGGTTTACGGGCTGCACGATCTGATCACGCAGACGCACATCGACAACATGTGCAAAATCACTTTGGCGACCGGCTCGATGGTCGGCTACGCCTACGCGATGGAGTTCTTCATCGCCTGGTACGGGGCCAATCCCTACGAGGGCTTCGCGTTCATCAACCGCGCGTTCGGCCAGTACTGGTGGGCGTACTTCATCATGATCTCGTGCAACGTGATCAGCCCGCAGTTGTTCTGGTTCTCGGCCATTCGCAAGCGCGCCTGGCTAGTGTGGATAATCTCGATTTTCGTGAACATCGGCATGTGGTTCGAGCGCTTCGTGATCACGGTCACCTCGCTGGCCAACGACTTCCTGCCCTCGAGCTGGGGCTACTACTCGCCGACGATTGTCGACATCTTCACCTTCTTTGGAACGTTCGGGATCTTCGGCACACTCTTTTTGCTCTTCCTGCGGTTTTTGCCGCTGATGCCCATTGCCGAGATCAAGGCTGTCACCCCCGAAGCCGACCCGCACGGACACTCAGACGGCACTCAGGGCCCCGGCAAATTCCGTGGCGCGCACTGATTCATCACGCACATCTTTACCAAACGCACCTAGTTCCATGTCCGACGAAGCACAGACTCCCGCAAAAGGCCGCCCTTACGGTCTGATGGCGCGGTTCAAGAGCGCCGAGGAGATTTACCACGCGGCCGAGCGTGTGCGCGACGAAGGCTACCAGCGCTGGGATGTCTTCACGCCCTTTCCGGTGCACGGGATGGATGACGCCATGGGGTTGAAGCGTTCGAAGGTGCCGCGGGCGACGTTTGTGGGTGGCATCACGGGCTTTACCACCGGGGTGCTTATCGTGTGGTACATGAACAGCTTCGACTACCCATTGATTGTGGGCGGCAAGCCGTACTTTAGCATGGTTTTCCCGTTTCCGGTCTTCTACGAGCTGAACATTCTGCTGGCGGCTTTTGGCACGTTCCTGGGCATGTTCATCTCCAACCTGCTGCCCCGCCACAACCACCCTTCTTTCAACCACCCGTCGTTCGACAAGGCCAGCGACGACGCCTTCTTCCTGCTGCTGCAGCGCGACGACCCCAAATTCAACGAAAGCCGCGGACGCGAACTGCTTGAAAGCATCGGCGGCACTGAGGTGCAACTGGTCAACGACGCCTGAAGCCCGCCAAGTCATCAACGGATGCGTATTTTTCTGCTAGTATTTTTCGGAGCCTGCCTGACCCTTGTAACGGGTCTAGGCTTTCGCGGCTGCAAAACCGAAAATGAGCCCATCGAGGTGTTTCCGGACATGGACCACCAAGCCAAGTACAAGCCGCAGACTTCAAACGACTTTTGGCCCGACGAGCGCGACAATCGTCCCTTTGTGCCCAACACGGTACGCCGTGGCAGTGCGCTGAACCGCGAGGTCGTTTTCGCCCGCGATTTCGCCTATGATGTGGCCGAGCGCCCGGAGTTCTATCTGGGCAAGGACGCCGAAGGCAACTGGGTCGATGGCTTCCCGCTGCCTGTGACCAACGAGCTGATGGAACTGGGCCGGGAAAAGTACGACATTTTCTGTACGGTCTGCCACGGAGCCGCGGGCAACGGCATGGGCGTCACCGCCGCCGCCGCGCAGAATCAAGAGTGGATGGAAGGCCGTGGCTATTTCGGCGTGGTCGCTTCCTACCACACCGATACCTACCGCGCGTATCCCGAAGGGCGTCTCTTCGACGTTATCCAAAACGGTTACAACACCATGTATGCCTACGGCGACAAACTGACTGCCGAGGAAATCTGGGCGGTGGTCGCCTACATCCGTGCATTACAGCTTTCCCAACTGGCCACGGCCAAATGATCTTTTTTCCCTTTTCTTTTAAAGACTCGAATCGATGACGACTGACGCTGCCACCCCTTCTCTGCCTGAGGCGATCGCGCCCGCCGGTGGCCGTCGCGATCTGTCCACCACCGCTTTGATCATCGGCATCATTGGCCTGTTGATCGCCGGCGCGGGCTTGATCTACGGCCTCGTCTCGGCCAATCCGCGCCCGATTGAGAGCTGGCTCATGGGCTTTACCTTCTGGTTCTCGGTCAGCATCGGCACGCTCATGCTGATCCAGATGTTTTATGTCTTTGACGCAGGCTGGGCGACGGTGATCCGCCGGCAGATGGAGCATATGCTCGCGGGCATGCCGATTGTCTGCGCAGCCTTTGTGCCGGTTTTGCTGGTCTGTCTTTTCAGCAGCGAAGTGACCCTTTGGAAGTGGCTGCACCCGTCCACGATCACCTACCCGGGCACCACCGAACTGGTGAAAGACGATGTGCTCTACCAGCACAAGGCTGGTTACCTCAACGTCACCTTTTTCATCGTTCGCATCATCGGCTACTTTGCGGTGTTGAACTTCCTTGCTTGGCGGCTGCGCACCTGGTCCTTCCAGATGGACACCGCACCCGACGCGAAAACCTACGTGAAGTGCCGGGCACTCTCGGCCGCGGGCATCGTGCTGACGGCACTGGCGCTGACCTTCGCCGCTTTCGACTTTTACATGTCGATCGCCTACCACTGGTTTTCGACCATGTACGGGGTGTGGTTTTTCGCGGTATCGGTGCGCCTGGGGCTGGCGGCCACGATTATCCTCTGCTTCTACCTCGGCCATAAGGGGCACTTGCGCGGTCTCTACAAGCCCGCCCACGAGTACTACTTGGGCTGCCTCTGCCTGGCCTTCACGATTTTCTGGGCCTACATCAGCTTCTCGCAGTATTTCCTCATCTACAACGCGAACATCCCCGAGGAAACCTTCTGGTACAACATTCGCGAATTGACCGAAACCTGGGACACCAGCCCGTGGTACTGGTTTAGCCTGGGCGCCCTGGTGGTGGGCTTCTTTATCGTGCCGTTCTTCTACCTGTTGTGGTTCAAGAACAAGTTCAAGGAGCGCCTGCTGTTCATCGGCTACTGGATCGCCGCGTTTGCGGTCACCGACTTTTACTTCAACATCATCCCTGGCAAGAAGAACGTGCCCGAGGCCAGTGAGAAGTACCCCTTGGGTTACAAGCTCGATGCGCTGTTCGACGCTTCGATCCTCTTCGACATCGCGGCGATCGTCGGCATCGGCGGGCTCTTTGTCTGGGCGCTGCTGCGAAGCATGAACAAGACCGAGGTCATCCCGATTCACGACCCGCGGATCGATGAATCCGTCAACGCCTCCCTCTAACCAACCAAATCACGCATTTCATAATTCATCATGGCCGACCCCCAGCAACTGCCCGAAGGCGCTGAGCCGCACGACGCGTCTCCGCCCGGTTTCTGGGCGAACTTTCTCGGCATCATCGCAACGATTGGAATTTTTCTGATCATCGCCCTGATCGTTTATATTTATACCCGCCCGCCGGTGGATCCGCTCAACTTGAACCAGATGCGCTACGATCGGCGCCAGGCCATCGAGGCCAGCCAGGAGCGCCTCCTGTCCGAGGTGCGCCAACCCGTGGCGGACAACGCCGCTTATACAACGCTCCCGATCGAGGAAGCGATGCGCCGGGCGGTGCAAGAGATTCGCTCGGGCCAGCAAGCAGGCGAAGTCTGGCGTCCGCCCATGGAAAATCCCGCCACCCCCTGAGCCGACCCGCTGAGTTGAACCTGAACCAAGAAGGAATGAAGCGCCCGTCCTAGACTGACTGAATCCCATGGAATCCTGGAACTTGCCCCTGGTGGCCCTGGCTGTCGTGGCAGTCCTGTTTTTTATCTCGGTGGTCGCCGCTTTGGTTTGGGCTATCAAAAACAAGCAGCTCGAGAATTTGGAAAAAGGTGCTCGGACCATTTTTAACGAGGAAGAGCCCGAGGGCGTTCAGCAGGATTACTTCCCGGGTAAAAAAGGCCGCCGCGACCGCCAAAAAGAGTCCCAGCGAACGGATCCCCACGCCTGAATCGATTCACTCCCCCGCTTCCCACTTAACAAACCTGTGAGCCCTTTCGCATCCTTTTTCACCAACCTGAGCGCTCGGCCAACCGCGAGTGTGCCGCGCCGTGCGCGCCTGAGTGAGGTGGATGCGTCGGTGAAGTGGCCGGCCATCCTTTTCCTGGCCTCGTCCATTCTCTGGCTGCTGGCGGGTACCGTCCTCGCGCTGATCGCCTCCTTCAGCCTTCACTGGGACGAATTCCGCATCTGGACCGCGGAGACAGGGGTGTTCACCTTTGGGCGCGCCCGCTCGGCCCACTTAAATGCCATGATCTACGGCTGGGCCAACAACGTCGGCTTTGCCGTGGCGATCTGGGTTATGTCTCGCCTGTGCATGACCGTGGTACGCTACCCCACGCTGCTCTTTCTAGCCGGCGTCTTTTGGAACGTCGGCGTCACCATTGGCATTCTCGGTATCGTCGGCGGTGACATGACCTCAGTGGAATGGCTGGAGATGCCGGCCTACTCAACGCCGATCCTCTTTGTTTCGTACGGCCTGATCGGGGTTTGGATGGCGCTGGCCTTTCGCTACCGCCAAACGCACCACACCTACGTTTCGCAGTGGTACTTCCTGGGGGCCACCTTCTGGTTCCCGTGGCTGTTTGCCATCGCGCAGATCCTCATCCTGTGGCTGCCCGTGCAGGGTACCGTGCAAAGCCTCACCAACTGGTGGTTCGCGCACAATGTGCTGGGCCTTTGGCTGACGCCGCTGGGCCTGGGTGCGATTTACTACTTTTTGCCCAAGGTGCTGGGGCGCCCGATTCACAGCTATTACCTGTCGCTGCTGGGCTTCTGGAGCCTGGCGCTCTTTTACAACTGGGCGGGCGTGCATCACCTGCTCGGCGGCCCGGTGCCGGTCTGGCTACAGGCGGCAGGTACCGTAGGCAGCATCTTTATGGTGATTCCGGTGGTGGTCACCGCCATCAATCACCACTTCACCGCTGCGCAAGGCTGGCGGCAGGTCTGGGCCAGCCCGACGCTGCGCTTCATCGTCTACGGGGCCATGAGCTACACCGTGGTCAGCCTGATCGGTTCGGCGATGGCCCTGCGCAGCGTTAACGAGATCACGCACTTCACTCAGTTTACCGTGGCCCACGCGCACCACGGCGTGTACGCTTTTTACACGATGGTGATGTTTGGGGCGGTGTACTTCTTCATGCCGCGCATTCTTTACCGTGAATGGCCGTCGGCCGCGCTGATTTCCATTCACTTCTGGACGACCGCCTTGGGAATCGGCCTGTACGTAGTCGGGCTCTCCATCGGAGGCTGGCTGCAAGGGCTGGAGATGCACACCTTCGCTGAGGAACAGGTTCTGGTCTCGGTTGAGCCCGCCCCCCAAGGCGAAGAGCTCTTTACTAACAGCGACGGAGAGCGCTACTGGATCAAGAACGTCGTGACGCCCTTCGACAACATCGTGAAAAACCTGCTGCCCTGGCTCTTCTCGCGCTCGGTGGCGGGGATTCTGATGACCGTTGGCCATATCGCCTTTGCCATTAACTTTGCCTGGATTGTCATCGGCGCGCGTGGGCAGCATTCCGGTACGGGCCCAACGCTGCTGGCCCCGCTGTCCGACGAAGCCCGCGCCCGTCGCGATGAAGCCACCCGCCCCGCCGTGACCAGCTGAACACACGTAAAACCTTTTAGTGAAAAGTCTGCCTCTCATCTTTTGCGGTATCTTCTTCACACTGGCCTTCTCCTGGGCGGGGCTGGTGCTGGCCAGCATGTTGCAATGGGGCGATCTGGAGCCGTACTCGCCCGACGACAGCGGCTTGTCCTATCCGCAGGCCATCAGCGGCCTGGCGCAGCAGGGCAAGCTGATCTATCAGCGCGAGGGCTGTATGTATTGCCACAGCCAGCAGGTGCGCGTGCAGGGCTACGGGCTCGACGCCGAACGCGGTTGGGGCCCCCGCAACACCGTGGCCCGCGACTATATCCTGCAGGAGCGCGTGCTCTTGGGCACCATGCGCACCGGGCCGGACCTGAGCCACATCGGTGGACGCATTCCTGGTGCCAACTGGCACTACGTGCACCTGTGGGACCCGCAGTTTCCCGACAGCCACCAAAACTCCATCATGCCGCCGTTTCCAAACCTATTTACGGTGCAGGAGATCGGCGAGCGCCCGCACCCGCAGGCGCTCACTCTGCCCGACGAACTTCGCGGCGAACCTTACACCCGCAAGCCGCCGCCAGGCTACGAGGTGGTCCCGACCAAAGAGGCCGAGGCGCTGGTGGCGTATCTGTTGAGCCTGCGTTTGACCTACGAACTGCCCGAGGCCACACTAGTTGAGTGATTTGAGCGAATCGTGAGCCAGCCGAAAAAAGAAGACTCCAGAATTGCGCCCGCACCCAACGCGGAGGATGCCGGTACCAAGCAGATTGAGGCCGGTCGCTACGGCGATATCCAGATGCAGGCCCTGCACACACAGCTGGCGCGCGAGAAGGAAGAGCCAACCGAAGGCTTCTCGCCTATCCCGATTTTTCTGCTCTTCATTTTTGGCGCGCTGATGTTTTGGGGCGGGTTGCATATGGTCAGCAGCGCTGGCGAATTTCGCGCCGACATTTTCGACCCTAACAAAGTCATCGCCGACGAAGGGGGCAGCGACTTGCCCGACTACTCGAGCCCGGAGTGGCTCCTGGCCCGGGGCGAAACGCTTTACAACCAAAACTGCGTGACCTGCCACCAGGCCGACGGCAACGGGGTAGCCGGTAACTTTCCGCCACTGAACGGCTCGGAGTGGGTTGGCGGTGACCCTGCCCGCATAACGAAGATCGTTCTCAACGGCCTGGCTGGCCCCATCGAAGTCAAGGGCAACGAATACAACGCAGCCATGGTGGGTTACGATTTTTGGCGGGATCGCGATATCGCCGCAGCGGTATCTTACGTGCGTAACTCCTGGGAAAACGAGCACCCCCTGATTACGCCGGACGAAGTGAAGGCCATCCGCGATTCGTTAGGTGGACGGACTTCGCAGTGGAGCGGTCCCGAATTGCTTGAACTGTATCCGCTGGACTAGCGGTTCAGGCTGAGGGTTTGGTTACCCGCAGTGCGTTAACGGGCCGGAAGCGTTGCCTGTACGGGCGTGCTGCATGCGCCTAGTCGCCCAAGTACTTTCCGGGTATCAGGTAGTTGGATACATAGTCAGTGACGGCCTCGGTCAGTGGGGTAATCGGATTTTCGTAGCCGTCCTCGCGTAGTTTGGTGATGTCCGCGCAGGTGTGGTATTGATACTTGGCCCGCAGTGACTCGGGCATGTCGATGAACTCGATGCGGCTTTCTTTTCCGAGCGCGGCAAAGATGGGTTCAACCAGTGCCTTCCAGGTGTTCGCCTCGCCGGAGCCCAGGTTGTAAAGGCCGCCGCATTTCAGGCGCTCGGCAAGGTAGAGGGTCATCTCCACGGCATCCTTCACGTAGAGAAAATCGCGCTGCTGCTCACCGTCCGCATAGTCCGTGTGGTAGCTCTTGAACAGCTTCACGGAGCCATCGTCACGGATTTGTGGATACGCCTTGTGGACGACGGAGCGCATGTCTGCCTTGTGGCCTTCGTTGGGCCCGAAGACGTTGAAATACTTCAGGCCGACGATGCGGTCGAGCACCCCGCAGCGTTGGGCGTACAGGTCGAAGAGGTGCTTCGAGTAGCCGTACATATTGAGCGGGCGCAGCCGGTGCAAATTGAGGTCCCGGTCGTCCATGCCCTGGCTGCCGTCGCCGTAGGTTGCAGCGGACGAGGCGTAGACAAAGCGGTTGCCTCGTTCCAGGGCCCAGCCTGCCAGCAGCTTGGTGTATTCGTAGTTGTTCTCGATGAGGTAGCGGTTGTTCGTCTCGGTGGTCGCGGAGCAGGCACCCAGATGAAAGACGGTTCGGATCTCATCGAGGGCGCGGGGGGCCTCCTCGATGACATCGCCCAACTCGTCGCCTTCAATATAATCGTGAAAGCGCAGCGGGACGAGATTTTTGAACTTGTCGCCCTCGCCCAGCAGGTCGCAGACAAGGATGTTGTCGAGCCCACGCTGGTTGAGCGCCCAGATCAGGGCGCTGCCGATAAAGCCGGCGCCGCCAGTGACGAGAATACGGCCCTTGCTCAGATCATGCATGCGTCGAGGAAATTAAAGTTTTCGGCTGTAGTGATATTCTTGATACGGCATCGAGCCATCATTGCCCGTGCGGACTGCGCCACGCTGAAATCCCCAGTGCTCGAACAGGGCGTGCGCGTGGCTGAAGCGGGTGTCCGACCAAAACTCGACTCGCTGAAACTCGCGGGCGCGTGCCCAGTCGACGGCCCAGTCCATCAGCTTTCGGCCGAGGCCTTGCCCGCGCAGATCGCGTCGCACGTAAAACCGCTTGAACTCGACGACGCCCTGCGCACGATCAAGGGGCCGCACCGCGTGCGTGCCGGCGAGCCTGCCGTGCGTGTCATGGCAAACCATGAACGCCCCTTGGGCACTCAGGTAGGGTTCAGGCAGCGTGGTCAGGTCGACGTCGTAACCCTGGAGGAAAACTCTGTCCCCAATTTCCCGATACGCCGCGTCGACCAGCGCGCTCACGTCTTCGCGATCGCTGGCGGTAACCGGACGCATGGCAAAGGCCGCTCGATTGGAGGTAAGCGCGGTCATGCCTGGGCAAGTTCGAGCGAGCGCCGGTGGGCGGCCCGGGTCGCCTCCGCCAGCAGCTTGCGCAGCTCCGCTTGCGTCATCGACTGCAGGGCAGCCTCCGTCGTGCCCCCTTTGGAGGTAACGGCATTGCGCAGTTCCTCCGGATCGGTCCCCGCAGCTTCTAGGAGACGCGCTGCGCCGATCACTGTCTGCCGTGCGAGCCGGTCGGCGACGTCAGGAGCAAGGTCGAGCCCGACGGCGGCCTCGCGCAGGGCAGCGGTGAATTCAAACACGTAGGCCGGGCCGCTGCCGCTGATAGCAGTTACAGCATCCAGTTGAGCTTCTGGCAGCTCGAGGGCTTCGCCCAGCGCCCCCAGCAAGCCTTCCACGATGGCACGGTCTTCCGGTTCGAGTGGGTGCAGCGGCGCAAACGCCGTAATGCCCGCACCGACTTGGCCAGGTGTGTTGGGCATCGCTCGCACGAGGTTGCGCGCCTTGGGGAAACGCGCCTGCAGGCGTTCTAGGGTCGTGCCCGCCAGGATGGATACAATCAGCTTGCCCGTGGTGTGCGCGGTGTAGCTGGTATCGAGTGCGTCGAGTTGCTGGGGCTTGCAGGCGAGGACCAGCGCGTCGGTTTCCGCCAGCATGGCCTGCGCCTCGGCGAAGTAGGTGATGCCGGTTCGCTGGGCCAGTTCGCGGCCGGTCGGGTCGCTGCCGCAGGTGCAGGCAAGCGCCTCAGGCGCGTAGAGGCCCTTGGCCAGCAGCCCGCCGACCATGGCCGAAGCCATCCTGCCCGCGCCAATAAAGCCCATGCGATTCATGGGCCGACGCTAGGTAAGCGGCGGTGCGGCGGGCGAACAAAAAACGCTCAACTGGCGGGGAACCAGAGCGTTGCGCAGACGCCCCCGTCTGTCTTCTCGGCGACGTTGAGGTCGCCACCGAGGTTTCGCGCGGCGTGCCGCGCCATCGTCAGGCCCAGCCCGCGGCCCACCGTCACCTTGGTCGTGATGAAGGGGTCGAAGAGGTTTTCGCTCACCTCCCCGGAGATGCCTTCGCCGCGGTCGTGGATGCGAACGAAAAGCTGGCGGTAGGCCTCGTCGTCGTCAGACAGTTCGACTTCGATCCAAACAGGTTTCTCGGGCGCTTCCGGCAGGTACGATTCCCAGGCGTTGGTCAGCAGACGCTCGAGTATGCTTTCAAAGACCTCGGTGTTTGTCGAAAAGGTGTAGTCGGGCGGCAGATTGTTGATGATGGGAACGTCCCCGTCGAAGTCCTGCTCGTTGCGGAAGCGGGTGATGCTGCTGTCGAGCAGGGTGCCGAGGTTGGTGCCGATCAGATCGAAGCTTTCCTCGGAGGCGATGCTGCTGAGTTTGCTGATGATCTCGACCATCCGGCGGACCGAGGTCTCCATCAGGTTGACGCTACGCTTGACCTTCTCGGGGTCGGCGATGCCGATCTTCAGCAGGTCAACGTAGCCAACCAGCACGCCCAGCAGGTTGTTCAGGTTGTGTGCGACCCCTTGGGTCACGGCCCCCACCGCGGCGGAACGGCGGGATTCGCCCAGGCGGCGCTGCAGATCGACGTTCTCGCGGTAGGTGCGCCGCAGACTGATTTGCGTGCGCACCCGAGCGGTGGTTTCTTCCAGGTCGATAGGCTTGGTGATGTAGTCGACCGCTCCAGACTCCAGACCGTGCAGGCGCCCTTCCTTAGAGACGCTCGCGGTAATGAATATAACGGGGATGTCCTTGGTCTCCTCGGCGGCGTGCAGACGCGAGCATACCTCGTAGCCGTCCATGCCCGGCATCATCACATCCAGCAGAATGACATCGGGGCGAAAATCGGGCACCATGGCCAGGCAGGTGGGCCCGTCCAGCGCCGAGGCAACTTCCATGCCCTCAAGCTTCAGCTTGCGTTCCAGCAGGGTGATGTTGACGGGTTGATCGTCGACAACTAGGATCCTCGGCTTGCGAAAATGACTCATGGCCAGGCCTGCCGTCAGGGAGCCGGCGGGCGCACTGTGTGGGTTTTGGTTCATGATTAGGGGCTTACCAGTCAACCTCATCGGTTGAGAGCCCCGGGGCTTTAAGCGCTCTTTGCCGATATCTCAGAAGCTACCGGCTCGGTATTGGGCTCGGAAATCACCCAGCTGCGACACAGAAAATCATGGCCGGCCCGCCGGCGTGAAGTTAGCAGAGGGATCAGGTAGTTAACCAGCAGCAGGGGCAGCACCGGAAACGGCACGAGGGTTAGGGTTTTCAAGCCCGAGCGCAACAGGCCCTCAGCCAGGTGCAGGCTTCCTAGCCGGTCGCGCGGCACCACGCGCAGGCGAAAGACGCGTTTACCCAGGGAACGGCCGCCCATCAGCGTGTCGCCCAGGAAAAAGCCCATCCAAAAGGTCAGCAGCACGGTCATGTGGCTCGTGCCAAGCAGTTGCTTGAGTTGTTCCGATGGCTCGGGCAGGGCGGCCAACAGATCCGGTTCGCCCGAGGATTCGACCCATACATGGAAAAAGTCCTCGGAGTATGCGAGCAACTCGGCTTTGCCCCCTTCAAACTGCGGCCAGACGACTTTTTCCAGGATCAATCCGGTTAGGACGAAGACGAGCACGAAATCCAGCAGAAAGGCCACCATGCGCAGCCGATAAGAGCCCGGGCGCAACCGATGGGCCGGCGAAAGCGCCTCCAGGTCCGGAAGCGAGTGCGGCGTGTCCGGCGGATGGGGAGGTGGCAACGTGGGCGGGGGCTGCATTGATGAAAAAAAATGTCGGTGCCTGGATCAGGCGACGGTGGCCTCGGCGGATAATCCACGCTGCAGGCGGGCAGCCTTGAGCGTATTGCGCATGAGCATGGAGACGGTCATCGGGCCCACGCCTCCGGGCACAGGCGTGATTTTGGCGACTTTGGGCGCGACGTTTTCAAAGTCCACGTCGCCGACCAGCTTGTAGCCTTTGGCCGAAGTGGGGTGGTCGACCTTGTTGACGCCCACGTCGATGATCGTCGCCCCGTCTTTCACGAGGTCGGCGGTCACGAAGCGCGCACGCCCGATGGCGGCGATCAGGATGTCGGCGGAACGCGTCATTTCAGGAAGATTTTGGGAGCGCGAGTGGCAGACGGTCACGGTGGCGTTTCCAGGCATCCCCTTGCGCATCAATAGCATCGCGATGGGTTTGCCAACCAGCAGGCTGCGACCGAGCACGACCACGTGCTTCCCTTCCGTTTGGACTTCCGCGCGGGCGAGCAGTTCCACGATCCCCGCGGGCGTGCAGGGCAAAAAGCCGCTGGCATCTTCCTGCAGGAGCTTGCCGGCATTGACGGTGTGCAAGCCGTCGATGTCCTTGGCCGGGTCGACACGGTTAAAAGCTTCGACTTCGGCAATGTGATCGGGCAACGGGGATTGCACGAGGATACCGTTGACGGATACATCCGCGTTGAGCGCGTCGATGCGCGCCAACAGGTCGGCTTTCGAGGTGTCCGTCGGCAGGGCGCACAGGTCGCTCTCGATGCCGAGCTTGGCGGCGGTCCTCTGCTTTTTGCCAACGTAATAGACCGAAGCCGGGTCTTCGCCCAAACGGATAAAGGTCACTTTAGGCGGTGGGCCTTCGAGGGCAGCCACGCCTTCGGACACCTCGGCGAGCACCGACTTGGCCACGGCGTTTCCATCGATCAGTTCCATGGCGCGTGAGCCTCGCCGCTGTCTGGCCCCGGGGCAAGCGCAGGATTGAAAGGCAGCCGCCGCTGCCTGGTCAGTTCAGGTGCAACGTGCGGGCCTGAATCACAACGCCGGGGCGACCGGTGATCGCCTTGGGCACGCCCTGCACCACCACGCGGCGGCCCAGATAGGAATCAACCGAGCCAAAGATCAACGCGTTGGACAGGTCGACGTTGGCCAGCAGATCGCCGTCAGGCGCAAAGAGTGCGTAGCGCGGATCTTTCCTGCGGCCAAAGAATGTTTTGCGCTCTCGGAGGGTGCCAAAAAAGGTGCGCGACAACGCGGCTGCGGGCGCCAACTGCTGCGGTTGAGTCGGCGGCGTGGGGGCGGCGCGTTGGCTGTTTTCAGATTCGCCCGAGGTGCCGGCCACCGCGCCACCGGACGCGGCCCCACTGCCTTCGATGGGCTCCAGGTCGCCCTCAATCGACTGCAATCCCTCCTCGCGGTTAAAAGTCTCGATGGTGTCGTTTCCAGGAGCCGCTGCCCCGGCGGTAGAATTCGGCAGAGGCTGCAATTGTGTGCTGGCTGGAGCCTGTCCGGAAGCAGGCGCAGCGGCAGTTGAACCCCCTGCAAAGGCAGCGGGGCCGACCGGCACAAAAAGCGTCACGCGCTGGGTGGTGCGGATTTGAGACCAGAGTGGACCGCGCTCGAGCACCTTGACGGCGACGCGGGGGTCGCTCTCGGCCAGCACCGTGCTGTCCGGGCGGTCGCTGGAGTAAATCAACGTGGCTGCTTCGATGGTGGAGTCCGCGCGGATGGCCACCGGATCGACAAAGCCTTCAAAAGTCGCTTCGTACTCGATGGATTCCCAACCTTCGAGGCCTTCAACAGGGATGGCATCCTCCAGCACAACGCTGTTGGCTGGCAGGCTAGCGGCGATCGGCGCTGAGGCGTCCGCAAAAAAATAGGCGGGCACGGTGCCGGTATTCTGCGCAAAGAGGCTCCCGGCCAGCGCGGTGAAAAAAATCAAAACCAAACCGCGGATGAATGCAGGCAACTTCATGTTTAACTCCATCGGTTCACCTTACGCCTGAATGCGTGAAGAACAAACCCAATTCGCGTTCGGAGAGGCTCTTGACCTGCCCCGGGGCGAGTCCCTTCAGCACATAATTGCCGATTTGGAAGCGGTGCAGCTTCTTCACGTGGTAGCCCAGGGCGAGCAGCATCTGGCGAATCTCGCGCTTCTTGCCGTGGTCGAGATGGATTTCAATCCGACGTTCCAGATCCGGCCCCTTGGTTTGCGGGACGACCTTGATCGCCTGATACACCTCCCCCTCATACTGGATGCCCTGCAGCAAGCGCGGGATGTGAGCCCGGTCGAAGGGCTTGTGGACCTGCACGCGGTAGCGCTTGATAACGCCCGATGACGGGTGGGTCAGCCGGTTGGCCAAGTCGCCGTTGTTGGTGAGCACCACCAGACCTTCGCTGTCCTTGTCGAGCCTCCCGGCGCAAAAGAGGCGCTCCCGGCGGTAGTTGGGTGGGAGTAGGTCAAAGATGGTACGCGCGTGAAAGGGATCGGCGTTGGAACAGAGAAAGCCCTTGGGTTTGTTCATGACCAGGGTCAGCGGGCGGGTGGTGCGTTTGCCGCCCAGGGAACGTCCGTCGACTTGCACATGGTCACCCGCTGGGTCGAGTTTCTGGCCGATGCGCGCGGGCTTGCCGTTAATCAGCACACGGCCTTCCTCAATCCAGCGTTCGGCCTCGCGACGTGAACACAACCCACGGTCTGCCATGTATTTGTGGACACGGACAAGGTCGTCGGCGGGCGGCTTTTTCATTTCGGGTTTGAGCCTGCGGGGGAACGCGTTTTGCTTGAACGATTCTGGCCACACTATGTGGCGTTACGAGCAAGCAACCATGTCGACCGAGATCGAAAAGCCCGTTCACGACAAGAACAATCCCTTTCCCGCGCAGGTCAGCGCGCGCTACCGGCTCAATCCGGGGAATCCGCTCAAGGAAACCATCCACGTAGAGGTGGATATCTCGGGAAGCGGATTGACGTATGCCTGCGGCGACTCACTTGGCGTTTTCCCGAAAAACCCACCCGAGCAAGTCGAGGGTGTGCTCAAAATCAATGGGTTCACCGGCGAGGAGCGTGTGAAGCTGCCCAAGGATGCGACGGCCATCTCGCTGCGGGAAGCCTTGAGCGCGCGTCTGTCCCTGGCGTCACCGACTAAGAAAACCCTCCAGGCCTTTCTCGAACGCGCCACATACGCCGACGAAACCGCTCGCCTGGAGACGCTCCTCGCTGACAGCAACAAGGACGATTTGAAACCCTGGCTGGAGCAGCGCGAATTCATCGACCTGGCCGAGGAATTTCCGAGCGTACGCTTCTCAGCGCAGGAGTACGTCGATCTCCTGCGTCGTCTCGTGCCGCGCTTGTACTCGATCGCATCGTCGCCGGTGCTGCATCCGGAGTGCGTCCACCTGACGATTGCCGTGGTGCGTTATCGCACAAACGAACGTGCGCGTGTCGGCGTGGCCAGCACCTACTTGTCCGACCGCGTGGACATTGCGGCTCCCAGCGTGCCGGTTTTCGTGGCCAGTTCGCATTTCGGGCTACCGCCGGAGTCGGGTAAGGACGCCATCATGGTGGGCCCGGGGACAGGTATCGCCCCCTTTCGCGCGTTCATCCAGGAGCGCGCAGCCACTGGCGATTCCGGCCGCAATTGGCTGTTTTTTGGCGATCAGCATCAGGAGACCGACTACCTGTACGGCGAAGAGTGGCAACGCTACCAGGACGAAGGGAGCCTCCACCGACTCAGCTTGGCCTTTTCTCGGGACCAGGCGGAAAAAATTTACGTGCAGCACCGCCTGCTGGAGGCGGCCGAAGAGGTTTGGCAATGGCTCGAGGGTGGCGCTTACTTTTATGTGTGCGGCGACGCCAAACGCATGGCCAAAGACGTCGACGAAGCGGTCCATCAGATTTGTCGTGATCGGGGCGGCATGGACGAAACCGAAGCCAAAGACTACGTAAAGGGTCTTAAAAAAGAAAAGCGCTACCAGCGCGACGTCTACTAGGGGTGGGGCCTGCCCTGTGCCGGTTGGCTTGGCCATTGGGCCTCGCCTGAAAAACCCTTGCGCCGACTCTCTTGCGACAGGGGTTGCCTTTGTCGCGGGGCTTGGTGCAGTCTGCGCGTTTGCTACTATGAAGCTGACTTTTAACAACCGTATCGCCGTAGTGACTGGAGCCGGGCGCGGCATCGGGAAAGCTATCGGGGATTTTCTGGCAGACGAGGGCGTGCACGTGATTTGCGTCAGCCGCAATCCGGACTCCTGCGGCGCGGCAGCCGAGGCCATCTCCCAGCGTGGAGGCAAGGCCACGGCCCTACCGGTGGACGTCGGCGACGCCACCGCAGTGGCCAAGGCCTGCGAACAAATTTTGGGCGAGCATGGCACCATCGACATTCTCGTAAACAACGCCGGCATTACCCGCGACACGCTGCTGCTGCGCATGAGCGAGGAAGACTGGGAAAACGTGCTGCAGACCAACCTGTCCAGCTGTTTCTACTGGGTAAAGGGGCTGTTGCGCCCGATGACCCGCACGCGCTGGGGCCGCATTGTCAACATTTCATCCGTCGTCGGGCTGATGGGCAATCCCGGTCAGGCCAACTACGCCGCCTCTAAGGCCGGTATCATCGGATACACCAAATCGCTCGCCCGCGAACTGGCCAGCCGCACGATTACCGTCAACGCGGTGGCCCCTGGCTTCATTGCGACGGACATGACCTCCAAGCTGGGCGACGAGGTCGAAGAGCGCGCGAAGTCACTCATCCCCCTTTCGCGGTTCGGTACCGCCGAAGAAATTGCAAGTATGGTGACCTACCTCTGCTCCGAGGAAGCCGGCTACATCACAGGCCAGACTTTTTCGGTTGACGGGGGTATGGTGATGTGATCACAAACATAGGTTTTTAGTATTGCGACACCATGGCCGAGAAAACAGTCGAAGAACGCGTCAAGGAGATCATCGTTAACCAGCTCAACGTAAACGAGGAGCAGGTGAAACCTGAGGCGTCGTTTATGAACGATCTCAACGCCGATTCGCTCGACATCGTCGAGCTGATCATGGCGCTCGAAGAGGAGTTTAAGGACGAGATTCAGGGCGAAATCCCCGAGTCAGAAGCCGAGAAGCTGCAAAAAGTCGAAGACGTCGTCGCCTACATCAAAGAAAAGAAGGGTTGATGGCGCCTGCGCCGTTGCTACGGCCGTAAGGAGGCGGCCAACACTTTGGTAAGATGACGACATCGGGCGCAGAGAAGCCCCGCGTTGTGGTCACGGGTATGGGGGCAGTGACCCCCGTAGGCCTGGGCAAAGACGCGTTTTGGCAAAACCTGCTTGCGGGCAAGAGCGGTATCGTTGGTATCACCCGTTTCGACACCGCGCAGTTTCCCTGCAAGGTGGCCGGGCAGGTCGATGACTTCGATGCGGGGGACTGGATGGACTTCAAGGAAGCCAAGCGCAACGACCGGTATACACACCTGGCGGTGGCGGCGGCCCGAATGGCCTTTGAAGATGCCGGCCTGAAAAAGGGCGTCGTCGATCCGGAGCGTTTCGGCGTGATCATCGGCTCGGGCATCGGCGGCATGAAGAGCATCGAGGAGCAGTCCCGCACGCTCTTCGACCGCGGGCCGCGCAAGATTTCGCCGTTCATGATCCCGATGATCATCCTGAACATGGCCTCGGGCGTGGTCGCCATAGAACTCGATGCGCGCGGTCCGAATTTCAGCCCGGTCAGCGCCTGCGCTTCAGGTGCGCACGCCATTGGCGAGGCCATGCGCAAGATTCAGGCTGGCGAGACCGATGCGATGATCGCCGGCGGCACGGAGGCTTCCGTGACCGAACTCGGCATTGCCGGTTTTTGCGCCATGCGGGCGATGAGCACTCGTTACAACGAGACGCCCGACAAGGCCTCGCGCCCCTTCGACGCCTCCCGTGACGGTTTCGTGATGGGCGAGGGAGCGGGCCTGCTGCTCATCGAAAGTGAAGCGCACGCCAAGGCGCGCGGCGCAAACATTTATTGTGAGCTCAGCGGCTACGGCGCGACTTGCGATGCCTTTCACATCACCAGCCCCGACCCGGAGGGTAAAGGCCTGGCGCGCTGCCTCGAACTCGCGCTCAAAGATGCTGGCGTGGAGAAGGAAGCCGTCGACTACATCAATGCGCACGGCACTTCGACGCCCCTCAACGACAAGTTTGAGACCATGGCGATCAAGAAGCTCTTTGGCTCGCACGCCCAGGAACTCGCCATCAGCTCGACCAAATCGATGACCGGACACCTCCTGGGTGCCGCCGGCGGCATCGAAGCCATTGTCGGTGCCATGGCTGTCCATGATCAGCTCGCCCCGCCGACTATCAACTACGCCGATCCCGACCCGGATTGCGATCTGGACTACATCCCGAACGAAAAGCGCGCGATGAAGATTGATGTGTCGATCAGCAACAACCTCGGCTTCGGCGGCCACAACGCCTGCCTGCTCTTCCAGCGCTACGGTTGAGCATGGGGATCGGAAAGTTGCCTGCCATGAGTTCCGCAGCGCAACCGGCGTCCAAGACCGATCGCCCTTTTTCTCGCTGGAAAAATTATTTAGACCAGAAGGCTGCCTTTGTATCCACAGCCTCGGTACAAATCGAGGGTGACTGCTTTGAGGCGATGGAAGGTGCCGCGCGCGACGCAGATTTAGCGGGCAGCGTCGATTGCGTTTTCGCGGATCCCCCGTACTTCCTCTCAAATGATGGCGTTACCTGCCAAAACGGGCGCATGGTCAGCGTCAACAAGGGCAGGTGGGACACCTCGAAAGGTGCGCTGGAAAACCATGCCTTCAATCGGCGCTGGCTCGAATTGTGTCAGCGGCTGCTCAAGCCCGATGGTACGTTGTGGGTCAGCGGCACGCATCATGTCATCTACTCGGTGGGCTTTGCCCTGCAGGAACTGGGCTTCAAGCTGCTGAATACGATTGTCTGGGAAAAGCCGAATCCGCCGCCCAACCTCAGTTGCCGCTATTTCACGCATTCAACCGAGCTGATCATTTGGGCCGCCCGGGATGCGAGCAGCAAGCACACCTTTAACTACGCCGAGATGAAGGCGGCCAACGAAGATCGGCAGATGAAGGATGTCTGGCGGCTGACCGCACCGGGCCGGGCAGAAAAAGCCTTTGGCAAACACCCCACGCAAAAGCCTTTGGCGCTCGTCGAGCGTTGCCTGGAAGCCTCGACACGGCCTGGTGACCTCGTGCTCGATCCTTTTTCAGGGAGCGGAACCACCCTCATCGCGGCTCAAAAGCTGGGTCGATTTGCCATCGGCATCGAAGGCGACTCCCAGCACGTGGAGCTGGCGACACGGCGTATCCAAAGTTTGGAGACTTGACTACAGGCTGTGGATGGCGGCTTTGTCGGCGGCCAGGGCGGCTTCCTTGAAGGACTCACCCAAGGTGGGGTGTGCGGTGATCGTGCGGGCAATGTCTTCGGTGCTGGCCCCATACTCCATATGGGTGACGGCGGCGGCAATCAGCTCGGAAGCGTTTTTGGCGATCATCTGCACACCCAGCACGCGATCAGTCTCGGCATCGGCGATAACCTTGATGAAGCCGTCAGTGGCGTCGGTGGCGATGGCTCGACCGTTGGCGGCCAATGCAAACTTGCCAGACTTTACCTGGTGGCCGGCTTCCTTGGCTTCGGCCTCGCCCAGGCCGACGGAGGCGACTTCCGGCTCGGTGTAGATTACGTTGGGCACGCGCGTGTAGTCGGCATGTGCATACTTGCCGGCCAGATGATCCGCCAGGGCAACGCCGTCTTCCTCGGCCTTGTGGGCCAGCATCGGCCCCGCGATCAAGTCGCCGATCGCGTACACGCCGGGCACGTTGGTGGCAAAGTGCGCGTTGACTTTCACGCGGCGCTTGTCGTCGAGTTCGACCCCCGCCTTGTCCAGGTTGAGAGTCTCCGGACAGGGCCGGCGGCCCACGCAGACCAAAATTTTGTCGGCCTCAAAGCGCAGCTTTTCGCCGTCGCGCTCTGCGGTCAGAAAAGTCTTTTTCTTCTCGTTTTCGACACCGGTCACCTTGGCGCCCAGTTCAAAGGCGAGGCCCTGTTTTTTGAAGATGCGTAAGGCCATTTTGGATACGTCTTCGTCGAAGGTGGGCGCTATTTTGGGCAGCAGCTCGACCACGGTCACATCGCTGCCCAGGCGAGCCCAAACCGATCCCAGTTCGAGCCCGATGGCACCGCCGCCCACCACCACGAGATTCGCGGGGACTTTCTCAAAGGCGATGGCCTCCGTGCTGGAGACTACGGTCTTCCCGTCGAACTTCATGAAAGGCAGTTCCACGGGCACGGACCCCGCGGCCAGCACGATGTGCTTCGCGGCGATTTGCGTGGCTTTTTTCTCTTCGCCAGCGATGTCGACCTTGCCCTCGCCGGCAAGGCTGCCGCTGCCGTGAAAAATGGTGATCTTGCGCGCTTCAACAAGCTGTTTCACACCGCCGACCAGCTTCGAGACAACGGCATCCTTGTGCTTCATGAGTACGCCGATATCGACCTGCAGGTCTTTGTGCTGAATGCCGTGGTGCGCGCCGCGGTCGTGCAGAAAATGATACATCTCCGTGGAATGCAGCAAGGCCTTCGAGGGGATGCAGCCAATATTCAGACAAGTGCCACCCAGGGTCTTGTCCTTCTCGATGAGGGCCGTTTTGAGTCCGTTTTGGGCGGCGCGAATGGCGCAGACATACCCGCCGGGACCGGAGCCAATGACGGCAACGTCAAATGTGTTTTCAGCCATCAGGAGCAGCAGTGTGCAGCGTTTGCCCAACTCGTCGGCACATGTGATTTATAGCGGGCATAAACATATTCGTACACGAAGCTGAAGCGGTCTCGGCAGTGCTGCAATACCGATTGGTCGAATTCTTTGTGGCGAACCGTGGCGTTGTGCGAGGTGTCGCAAGCAGCCGGCAAGTAATCCACGCCCAGGTAGGCGCAAACGCGTCGCATGGTTGGCTCAGTGAACAATTTCTCGAAGAAAAGGACCAAGCAGTCCGTTTCCGGTACGCCCGCTTCGTCGAGGGATTCGAGCGTCTTCACGTAGTTACTTCTCTCGAAATAGGTCCGGTCATCGAGGTTCGCCAGAACGGTCTGTGCACGGAGCGTCTCGCCGCGGGCGCGGGCATCATACCAGCACTGGGAAAGATGGCGGTCCACCGGGTCACGCATGACGAAGAGAAATTTCACGCGTTCGTGCCAATGGTGCATACGGGCAAAGGTCTCGGGCGGCAGCAGCTGGTAGGCGGGCGACATGTCCGCGAAGACGCGCTCTGTTTGAATCTCGCGGCGATAGTAATCCAGGTAGGCCGATGACTCGTAGAGCAGACGCGCCCCGTCGATCAGCGCTCTTAGCTTTGCAAAAGCCTCGCCTTGCGCATTGTCCAGGGTGCCTGTTTTGGCCAAGGAGGTGGCTTCCTGAGCCAGGTTTTGCAGGGCTCGACGACGAAAGTGCGCACGTTCTTCGGGTACCGGCGAGAAGGCCAGGTCGAAGAAGTGAAAAGCCTTCATCGGGCTGGCGAGTACCTGCGGATGCGACAAAAAATACTGAGCCAGCCAGGAGGATCCGGTTTTCTGTGCGCCGATGCCCAGCAGGAGCGTTTTGCCTTGTAGGCTCATTGGCCACAGCCAATCGGCGGATGTCCGAAAGTTTAAAGTACGGCCTATATGCCGAAGAGCAGGCGCGCAGGGTCTTCGATGGCCTCCTTGACCTTGACCAAGAAGGTCACAGCTTCCTTCCCATCGACGATGCGGTGATCGTAGCTCAGGGCGAGATACATCATCGGGCGCGCCACGACTGCGCCATCGATCACTACCGGACGCTGCTGAATGTTGTGCAGACCGAGGATGCCACTTTGCGGTGGATTCAAAATAGGTGTGGAGAGCATCGAGCCGTAGACCCCGCCATTGGAAATGGTGAAGACACCGCCTTCCAAATCGCCCACCTGAATTTTTCCAGCTTTGGCACGCTTGGCGTAATCGATGATGCCCTGCTCGATGCCCGCGAAGTCCTTCTGATCGCAATCGCGCACGACGGGCACGATCAGCCCTTTGTCCGTGCCGACGGCGATGCCAATGTCGAAGAAATGATTCTGGACGATCTCCTCGCCGTCGACCTGCGCATTGATGGAGGGTACGGCCTGGAGCGCCTGCACCACGGCCTTCACAAAGAAGGACATGAAGCCGAGCTTGATGCCGTGACGCTCGACAAAGGCGTCCTGATGCTTTTTGCGCAGGGCCATGACCGCGCTCATGTCGCATTCGTTGAAAGTGGTCAGGATGGCTGCTTCGTGCTGCGCGTAGACCAGGCGCTCGGCGATCTTGCGGCGCAGCGGCGTCATCTTGCGGCGGGTCTGCCGTTCACTGGCGGGCGCGGCTGAAGGCGCGCGCGTGGGCTCGATGGGTCGGGGTTGGTCCGAAGCGCTGGACGGCGCTTTCGCCTCGAGCGATTCGATGGCGGCGACCATGTCTGCCTTGGTCACGCGGCCATGCGGACCCGAACCAGGGACGGAGGCGGGCTGCAGCCCGCTTTCGGCGGATAGACGCCGGACGGCCGGACCCGCGTTTTCAGAGCGATCCGGCCCGGGTGTGGCGCGCTTGCCGTTGCTTTCGACGGCGGCCGTCTTCGCGGGGGTGGGCTCGATTTTTTTGGGCGGTTCGGCGGCCTTGGCCGTGTCTTCCGATGCCTTGCCCTCGGCGGGCTTGGCAGCTTCGGTGTCAATGGCGGCCACCACCTGGCCGATTTCGACTTCGTCGCCCTCGGCGGCTTGGCGCTGGATTACCCCGGCGGCTTCGGCGGTCCCTTCGGAAGTGACTTTATCAGTCTCCAGATCGTAGAGCACCTGCCCGACTTCCACGTAGTCGCCGTCGTTCACGTGCCAGGCGGCCAGAATACCGCTGGATATGGATTCGCCCATAGCGGGCACTTTAACTTCGGTCGACATGGCTGCAGTCGTCATTGAAAGACGGATACAACGCCGGGCGGCGTCGTGGCAATCATCCGCATCGTCAGAAACCTCTAGAGCGTAAAGGCCTGCTTGACGAGCGCTTCCTGCTCCAGCTTGTGCAGGGCCAGCGAACCGGGCGCGGGGCTGGCAGCGGGTTCACGTCCGGCGTAGGCCGGGCGAATCCCCGTGGCGTTTTCGAGTACGTCGCGTAAGAAATTCCAGGCACCCATGTTGCGGGGCTCTTCCTGGCACCAGACAAAATGCGTCTTCGTGCCAACGCTGCTGAGCGTGCGTTTGAAGAGTTCCTCGTGCACAGGGTAAAACTGCTCCACGCGGACGATGGCGGCGTCCTTGATCTTGTGTTCGCGCCGGTAGGCCAGCAGGTGGTAATAGACCTTGCCCGCGCAGCAGATGACGCGCTTGGGAGTTTCGGGTGCCGCCGCGTCGGGGATGATCTCCTCGAAGTGCCCACGGGTGAAGTCGCTGACGCTGGAAACGCATCCCTTGTGGCGCAGCAGACTCTTGGGCGCCATCACGATGAGCGGCTTGCGGAAGGGGCGCTTCATCTGACGGCGCAGCAGGTGAAAATACTGGGCGGGCGTCGTCAGGTTGCAGACCTGGATGTTGTTCTCGGCACAGGCTTCCAAAAAGCGCTCCAGCCGTGCCGAACTGTGCTCGGGGCCCTGGCCCTCGTAGCCGTGCGGCAGCAGCATGACCAGCCCGCTCACGCGCTGCCACTTCGATTCGCTGCTGGTGATGAATTGATCGATGATGACCTGGGCTCCGTTGACGAAGTCTCCAAACTGAGCCTCCCAAAGCGCCAACATGTCCGGGTAATCCAGCGAATACCCAAAGTCGAAGCCAAGTACACCGGCCTCGGAGAGACTCGAGTTGTGCACACAAAAATTTGCGATATCGCCTTCGAGGTGTTCCAGCGGCACGTAGCGCTCGCCGGTTTCGACATCGTAAAACGCGCAGTGACGCTGGCTGAAGGTGCCGCGCTCGCTGTCCTGGCCCGAGAGGCGCACCGGTGTGCCGTCGTGCATCAGGGTGCCGAAGGCCAGTTGCTCAGCGAAGGCCCAGTCGATGTCCTTGCCCGCTTCAAAGTTGGCGCGCTTGGCTTCAAGTTGGCGCTTGATCTTGGGGTTGATCTTGAAGCCGTCCGGCACGCTGGTGAGGGTATTCGCAACCGGCTCCAGGTGCGATTTGTTGACCGAGGTTTTAACAGGCCGGAAGTTGTAGCTCGGCTGAAACACGGCGGTCGAGCCAGAGTACTGGTCGCGCTTGCGCTTGGAAGAACCCTCGGCCTCTTTCTCGCGGGTAAAGGCGGAGTTGAGGGTTTTCTGGTACTCGTTTTGAATTTCGGTGGCCTCGGCTTCGGTCAGGTCGCCTTCAGCGATCATGTGGTCGGTCAGACGCTGGGAAATCTTTGGATGCTTGGCAATGGTGCGGTACATCGCCGGCTGGGTGAAGCCGGGCTCGTCCGACTCGTTGTGACCGTGGCGGCGGTAGCAATACAGGTCGATGACCACGTCGTCACCAAACGCTTGGCGGTAATCCAGTGCCATCTCCGCCACGTGCATGACGGCCAGCGGATCGTCACCGTTGACGTGAAAGATCGGCACCTCGACCATCTTGGCCACATCGGTACAGTAGCGGCTGGAGCGGGCTTCGTCTGGATCGGTGGTGAAGCCGATCTGGTTGTTGATGACCAGATGAAACGTGCCGCCGGTACGGTAGCCCTTCAGCTGCGACATGTTGAAAACCTCGGCAACCACGCCCTGCCCCGCGAAGGCGGCGTCGCCGTGGATGAGCAGCGGCAGCACTTTTTTGCGCTCCAGGTCGCCTCGGATGCGCTGGCGCGCCCGGGCCTTGCCCTCGACAACCGCGTTGACCGCTTCCAGGTGCGACGGGTTGGAGGCCAGTCGCACGTCGATCTCGTGACCATCGGCGGTGCGGCGAATCGATTCGTAGCCCAGGTGGTATTTGACGTCGCCGTCGCCGTGCGCGGTGTCGGGCAGGTAGTTTTCCGAGAACTCGCGAAAGATGAACTCGTAGGATTTGCCCACGATGTTGGCCAGCACGTTGAGGCGACCGCGATGGGCCATGCCCATGACAATCTCGTGCACGCCGGTCGTCGGGCTGCGCTGGATGATCGCTTCTAAGAGCGGAATCATCGTTTCGGCGCCTTCTAGGGAAAAACGTTTTTGCCCCACGTAGCGCGTGTGCAAAAAGCGCTCAAAGATCTCGGCCTCGAATAGCTTGCGCAGGATTTGCAGCTTGGCCTCGCGATCGTAGCGCGGCTGGTTGTTGCCCTCCTCCATGCACTGCTGCAGCCAGCGGCGCTTGGGCGTTTCCTGAATGTGCAGGTACTCAACGCCGATGGGACCGCAATAGGTGGTGCTGAGACGGTCGAGCAGGTCGGACACGCTCATAGGTCCGCCCTTCAAATAGTTGCCCGTGTAATAAACGTCCTCCAGGTCGGCGGATTCAAAGCCGAGGCGCTCCATCGACAGGCGCGGATTGACCGGTGGCTCCGAGGCCAGCGGATTGAGGTGTGCCTGAGTGTGGCCAATCGAACGGTAGGCGTAGATCGCGCCGATCACATTGGCTTGCTTGATCGCGTCGGGCGTGCCGGCTTCCCGGCTCGCGGGCCGCGCGAGGGTGTCCGTGCTGCCATTGCCGTGCCCGTTTTTGCCGTTTTTAAAACGCGGGGGCGGTAGCTGCTGGGCGAGGGTGAAGCCCTCAAAAAACGCCCGCCAGTCCGGCTCGAGCGAGTCGGGCTGGCGCAGCCAGTCGTTATAGTAGGCGTCAATGACGTCCGCGTTGGCGCGATTGGCAAAGGCCAGATTTCTCATTGGGTACGACTTACGCTCCGATTCAAGCAGCATAGTCAGGGACCTGCCGTCGGCAAGCCTGATCGGGTCGCTTGGCAAAGGCTGAAGCTATCTTGATTCCCAGGGCCATCTGGACGAAATTCCACCATGCTTACGAGGATCGAACAGCTCTTGCGCCAGGTCGAGAATCCCCAAACTCCCGAGGAGCGCCTGAGCGCCCTGCGCGAACTGGACGTGATCTCGCCCGATGACCGCCAGACGCTACCGCCGCGGTTGGTGCACTTTCTTCAGCGCCGCAGCTACGACAAGGCGCGGGCTTTTATCGCCGGCGACACCGAACAGCCGACCGGCAACTGCGGTCAGGGGTAGTCCAGGCTATCCGCGCGGCAACATCATGCTGGCCGCGGACGACGCTTCATTGGTAAGGCGTCGGCTGAATAGAACCGTCTGCACACTCGGGATGATCGCCAACAGCGGCGCAAAGCGCGCGATGTCGAAGATCACCGGCGAATCCGTGGCTATGCCCAGCCCGCCGATAAAAGCGATGACCAGCCCCCAGGTGATGCGGCGCTCGGCTCCGTAGCGGTTGATCCGTTCCCAGGCCTCATCGGAGGTCAGGGCCTGGCGCGTGCGAAAACCGAAAAAACGATTCCGCCCGACGCGTCCGCCGATCAGTGGTGCAGAAAGAAGGATACAGAAGCATCCGAAGAGGACATTGCAGAGTCCGCAGATTTGAATGAGTGACATGGGGCTGGGGATTTGGGGGCGATCGTTTTCGCGAAAACCAGGCGCAGCACGTTTTGCAGGGTTCGCAAACGGGCTGGGGGCGCCGGCTTGGCGGTGAGGTTGCGCAGGTGCAGCTCCGGCGCGTGGGGAAGAAAGGTGGCCTTGGTGGCTTTCATGGGGTGGGGTGCTGCTTAGGTGTCTCGGGTGAAAAGCGGGAAAGCACCTTAGGCTCCGTACAGCCGAGGCATAGGCAGGTTGCACTTGGCCATCTCGTCAAAGAGCAACTGCCGTGTCAGTTGCTCACGCAGGGTGGCATGCGCGGGGTCGTCCCAGAGGTTATTGATTTCGCCGGGGTCGGCTTCGAGGTCATACAGTTCACCGTAGGGCTGGTTCCAATACACCGTCAGTTTGTAACGCGGGTCGACCCAGGTGCGCAGGTTGAGCGTGGTGGGCTGGTGGTGAAACTCGACCGAGGTGTGTGTGCGTACGTTCTGGCCTTCGGTCCAGCAGGGCAGTTGGTCCACGCCCGACATCGTGCGCGGCACCTCGATGCCGGCGGCCTTGAGGAAGGAGACCGGCAGATCCACCAGGCTCTGGATGGACTCGCTGATCGCCCCGGCGGCGATCTTTTTTGGCCACCGCGCCAGGAACGGCACGCGCACGCCATCCTCGTAATGGAAGGGCCCCTTGGCGACCAGGCCGTGGTGGCCGTAGTAATGACCGTGGTCGGAGGTGAAGACCACCAGCGTGTCGTCGGTCAGGCCGAGGGCGTCGAGCTTGTCCAGGATGCGCCCGACATGCTTGTCCAAACAGCTCATCATGCCGTAGTAGCAGGCGATGTCCTTGGCCAGATCCGCTTTGTCGTGCTGGTGCGACGAGCAGCCGTGCGTCCCGTTTCCGTCCGGTTCCTGCAAGAAGGAAAAATCCGGATTGGCCTGCTGGGTCAATTGGACCAGCGGGCTGGCACGCTCGTGCTCGCCGGGGACCGCTTCGGGCACCGTGATCGTGGCCGGGTCGTACATCGTGTCCCAGGGCTCGGGCACGAGGTAGGAGGGGTGCGGGTCAAAAAAGCTCGCCCACATGAAGAAAGGTTTGCCCTGGCTGTGGCAGTGATCGAGGCGGGCGTTCGTGCGCTCGGAAATCCAGGTGTTGTAGTGAAACTCCTCCGGGATGGACCACTTGTGCAGCTGAGATTGTTCGCGATTGCCCCCGGGCTTGGTGAAATGGTCGCGCCAGTTCTTGAGACCCTTCTCCTCCATCCAGAGCGCGTAGTGCTGCCCCACGTGGCCCTCGTCGGTGTGGTTGCGCGCCAGTTCAAAATGCCGAAAGCCGTAGAAGGGTCCTTCATAGGTGCGCCAGAAGTCCAGGTCCTGCAGCGTGGGGTAGGACTCAAGCGAGGGGAACGCGTCGGTTCCTTTTAACGGCTGAAAGTGCGCCTTGCCGATGAGGCTGGTGTCGTAGCCGGCCTCATGAAAGTCATCGCCCACGGTGTGCGCGGTTTCCGGCAACTTGGTCCCCAGGGACCAGGCCCCGTGCTGCGTGGGCCATTGCCCGGTGATGATGGAGGCACGCGTGGGCGTGCAGGTGGGGTCGGGACAGTAGGCGCGGTTAAAACGCGTCCCCTGCGCAGCTAGCCGATCCAGGTTGGGCGTATGAATTTCGGGGTTGATGCAACCGAGCGTGTTCCAGTGTTGCTGGTCGCTCGTGATCAGCAGGATGTTGGTGGGGGATGCAGACATTGTGGGGCTAATGTCGGGTGAATTTTATCCGCCCCACAAGGCAAAAGCAACGCCAGCTCCTGCTTTAATTTACCGTGCATACCTACTTTTACGGATGTCCGGATACAGTAAAATCCCGAGTTTTCTTCAAAAAACCTTGTATTCGGGAATGCGATTTCATGCGCACCGGCAAAGTAGCCACAAACCCCCGGGCTAAACTGGACTTGCGCGCAGTCGAGAATGCGCTAGCGTTTACTTTTGCTTTTCATAAAGCGCCTTGGCCGATGGTGTAATGGTAGCACAGCAGATTTTGGTTCTGCTTGTCGGGGTTCGAATCCCTGTCGGCCAGCCATTCGAAATGCACTAGGGCCTCTCGAAGTCCTCGTGCCGGTCGAGGCAATCATGGTCTGCGGCCCGATCGTTACGAGGACTGGGGCAAGTGTTTGCGTAAATGACTCCTATCGGAAGCTAGACCGCAGATTCCATCACCGCGCGGATACCCTTCCACTCACGCCAAATGTCGCGCATGGCGGCCTCTTCGTTGCCCTTGTGCTCCTTGTGGTGCAGGCGGAAAAAAACCGCGTACCGAATGTCCGGCGAGTAATTGGGCGCGATGCCGTGCAGCAGTTGGTAGTGCGCCAGCAGCAGATCGCCGGCTTCCCACTGCACCTGATGCGCAGGGCCGTAGTCCAGCCGCGGGGCACCGTCGATCAGGTCCATCAGCGTGCGGTTCTGAAACCACGCCTGCAGCTTCAGGTGCGAACCGGGCCAGACGGTAAAGTTACCCGCGTTTTCGCGACGGACATCGCTCAGGGCGATACCCGCCAGCATCGTAAACGAATAGATGGTTCCGGGCGGCACGCCGTTGGTGGGTGAGGGCGTGCCATCAATGTGTCCGCCGGGCGGCTTACCGGTGTCTTCCAACTGCGGAAAACGCAGCGCCATCTGCCCGCGCCAGACTTCCTTCAGCTCACCGGGAGCGGTCAAATCCTCGGCCATCGCGTACGCCGGGGAGTCCTCCACCAGGCCCTTGATGTCAGGGTGCTCGCGCAACTCGGGGAAGTAGCTTTGGGCGGCAAAAATCTTGCGCTGCTCCGCGTCAAAGCCCTGCCCGAGGTGGTGATTGATCAGGCGGCGAGCGGCGTGAATGCGTTCTTTGGGGATGGCGCCGGGCAGGTGCAGAAATCCCTGCTCAACGAACTGGCGCTTTTGTTCGGGGGTAATGAGCATGCCGCTAGGCTAAGGCGCTGTCGCCTCCAAGGGCAATCCCATCCCGCTCAGCCGCCAAAGAGCTGGTAACCCAGCCAACCGACCAAAAATACGATCTGCACCCCGACAATGATCCAGAACAGCCGCTGGAAAGCCGGCTTGATCGTCTTGTGGTGCAAGGCTTTTTGCGAGAGGAAGGCCAGCGGGGTGCCGCCTGCCAGCGTCACGCCGTGCAGGAACAGTTCAGGTATCCGCCACAGACCGCGACCGGCGGCAAATTTGTCCACCGCGTACAAAATCAGCGTGACCAGGTTGATGCCGATCAAATAGCCGACCCACGCGGGCAGCCCGAACTCTGGTGCCGCCGCCGTGCAGATCACGCAAGCGACCAGGATGAAAATAAACCAGAAGAGATTGCGCATCAGTAGCTTTCTGACCAGGCCTGGCCCGGCTTCAAGATTCTTTCAGCATGATGCATTACCTTGCATGCGGTTACGGTCTGTAGCGATTTCATGGCACTTCGGCTTGGAGCTTGCCCCGGCATGTGGGCTGCTCAGCATGAGGAGAATTCGTTTTCCCATGGCTTTTGCAACTACTTACACCGCGCCGACCCTGTCGGAGTCTGCGCCCGATATTCGGGCGCAATTTATTCGCCGCACCTACACACACCTCGCGGGTGCACTGCTTGCCTTCGCCGCGCTGGAGGCCGTCTTGCTTCAGCTTCCGATTTCTTACCGCTTTGCCGAAATGGTGCTCTCGTCTGGCTTCGCCTGGCTGGCGCTGCTGGGCGGTGTCATGCTGGTGGGTGTGATCGCGCGCGGGTTTGCCGCCCGTGCGGAGTCCAAAACCCTGCAGTACGCAGGCTTGGGCCTGTACGTGGTCGGGCAGGCGATCATTTTTGTGCCCATCCTGCTGCTCGCCCAGATACAGGCAGGTGACAACTCCCTGATCTATCAGGCAGCGGCCATTACCGGGACGCTCTTCGTTGGCCTGACCGGGGTGGTTTTCATCACCCGAACGGACTTTTCCTTCATGCGTTCGATACTGATGGTCGGTGGCTTCGTGGCGCTTGGCATCATTGCTTGCGGCCTGCTTTTTGGCTTTTCGATGGGCACTTGGTTCTCGGGCGCGATGATCCTGCTCGCAGCGGGCTTCATCCTCTACGATACCTCCAACGTCCTGCATCATTACCATCCTGAGCAGTACGTGGGCGCTTCGCTTGAGTTGTTTGCCTCGATTACGCTGCTGCTGTGGTACGTGCTGCGGCTTGTGATGAGCAGCGACGATTGAGGCTGGCGCCATCAAGACAGCTTTTTTGACGGCGCATCCGCTCCACAAGCGGGTGCGTTTTTTATGGAGAAAACCAGGTGAGGCTGAAGCCGCTTTAGCTGCAGCGAAAGTGCTGGTCCATCACGCGGGCGGGCTCGGCTTCGCGAATCTCGCCTACCACCCGGGCGGGCACCCCGGCCACGGTCGTATGCGCGGGCACATCTGCCAGTACAACCGAGCCGGCGCCGACCTTTGCGTTCACGCCGACCTCAATGTTGCCCAGCAGCTTGGCCCCGGCCCCCAAAAGCACCCCGTGGCGCACCTTCGGGTGACGGTCGCCGCTTTGCTTGCCGGTGCCCCCCAGTGTGACTTCGTGCAGGATGGAGACGTTGTCCTCGATGACGCTCGTCTCGCCCGCCACAAAACTGGTGGCGTGGTCAAGCATCACCCCACAGCCGATTTGCGCGTTGGGATGGATGTCCACGGCGAAGACCTCCGCAATCAGGCTCTGCAGGTACAGGGCGAGGTCCTCACGGTCATGCGTCCAGAGGCAGTGCGCCACGCGGTACGCGGTAATGGCGTGAAAGCCCTTAAAATAGAGCACAGGCGAGACGAAGCCACGTGCCGCTGGATCGCGTTCGCAAATCGCCAGGATGTCGTGACGCACGTGCTCGACGATCTGCGGCTTGCGGGCGAAGGCCTGCGAAAACACCTCGCGCAGCATCGGCTCTTCCAGTGCGGCGCGCCCGAGCTTGCGGGCCAGCCGAAAGCTCAGAGCCTCCGCCAGCGATGCGCGGTCCAGGATGATTTCCTGAAGCAGTGCCTGCAGCATCGGCTCGCGCCGGGCGATTTTCTCGGCCTGTTCACGCAGGGCTTCCCAGACCGCGTCTTTGGCGGGCTCCGACGCTGCCGAGGCTTCGTTGACGGTCTGGCTCACGCTTTGAGCATCCCCATGGAAGCGGTTGGGGTCAAGTTTCGGGCGGGCGCTCGGGTGTTAGCGCGGTGGCGGCGGGGCTTCCGGAGCGGGACCCTTCTCAATTTTCGGCGCGATAAAATGCGGTACGGCCAAAAAGCCCAGAATGGCTCCCAGCAGCGGGCCGACCCAGTAAATCCACGTCTGCGCGAGCACCTCCGCCCCACCAAAAATTGCGGTACCCAGGTGGCGCGCTGGATTCATGGCGGCACCGGTTTGCGGCCCAACCGCCAGGATGAGAAACGTCACGGTCAGGCCGATGCCAAAGCCCGCGATGCCTGGAGGCGCGCTTTTTGAAACCGCGGTGCCCCAAATCGCCGCCACCAGCAAAAAGGTGGCTACGGTCTCGATCGCGATGGCCGAAACCGCGGAGAGCCCCGGCCGCAGCTGCGGGGTGGCGGCCGCCAATGCGCTGGCCTGGCTGGCACCGGCTTCAACCAGCGCCCCGCCCTCAATCGGAAATGCGATGAAAAGCAGCAGACCCGCCAGGGCCGCCCCCACCAGTTGGCTGACGATGAAGGCACCGGCTTCCTGCCAGCTTTGCTGCTTGATCAGGGCCAGCCCGATCGAAATGGCCGGGTTAATCTGCCCGCCGGAAATGTTCATGGTGGCCGTCACCGCGATGGCCAGGGCCAACCCGTGCGCCAGCGCCACGCCGATTAGGCCGAAGCCTGCGCCCAGGAAGCCCTGGTTGATGATCGCGGCACCGCCGACAAAGACTAGAAAAAAGGTGCCAAGCACCTCGCACAGGGACGCACGTAACAAATTGTTCATGGGGAAGATACACGTTCAGGACAGCCACACACATCGGCTGCGAGCTCTTTCTCTACGGGCCAACCCGCCCTCGAATCAACGCCGCATTCTTGCAAATTACCGAAAACCAATTCGTGTATTCATTGTCCAAAAAAAGCTACAAACCTGCCTTTTGGCTGAACCAAAAACACGAAAATGAAAAAAGTTCTCCAGTTTACCGGTCTCGCAGCGGCGCTAGTCGCCTTCACCACCTCCCTCCACGCGGACGCCCCCAAGGTGGGCGAAAAGGCCCCCGCGTTCACCTTGACCAGTTCCGTGGGTAACGAACACAGCCTGTCGGATTTCGAAGGCAAGTTTGTCGTACTCGAGTGGACCAACCACGGCTGCCCGTTCGTGAAGAAGCACTACGAATCTGGCAACATGCAGGCTACTCAGAAGGCGGTGCTCGGTCACGACGCCGTGTGGTTGAGCATCTGCTCATCGGCTCCCGGCAAGCAGGGTCACATGAAGCCCGAAGACATCAACGCCAAGCTGAAGGCCCTGGGCGCCGAAGCCACCGCGTACCTCATCGATGAGGATGGCACGGTCGGCAAGAGCTACAACGCCACTCGCACGCCCGAGATTTTCATCATCAACCCGGAAGGCGTGCTAGTGTACCACGGTGCCATCGACAGCATCCCCAGCGCGCGTCCTTCCGACGTTGAAAAGGCGACGAACTTCGTCATGGCCGCCTTTAAGAGCATCGGTAAAGGCGAGGCGATTGCGCAATCCGTCACCCAGGCGTACGGCTGCAGCGTCAAGTACTAGGGTCCGCTCAGGTATTTTCCTTCAAACGTCTGTCGGGGCATCCGGCAGGCGTTTTTTCTTTCTACTACCCCGCGACTTCGACTCGCCTCGGCACCCACCCGCCGCTTGAACTTTGGCCTATGGCTGCGACGCGCCGAACCCCTGAATCCGTACGCTTCGACCTGCTGATCTCGGAAAGGGAGGTGCCGGCGGCTCAGGCGGATTTCTGGTCCGCCTTGGAGGCAGCCACGGTTTACATTGCCGGGTATGGCTGGTGCCCGCCCATCCGAGAACGCTACCTGGGCCACCTCGAAGCCGGTAAGCTCGCGCTCTTTCTCTTCGCGTTTGAAACGCCTGTGGGTGACGCGGACGAGTACCTCTGGGTTGTCGTGGGGGATTTGCCGCCAGCACACTTCGTCACGCAAGCGGCACCCACCCCCGCTCGGGCGATGGATGCCTACTGTACCCTGATGGAGGACTGGGTTGAGGCGGTCCGAAGCGGGCGGGGACTGGAGTCCTGCTTCCCCATCGATACCGATCCGACCCCCCGACAGGCTGACTTGCTGCTACGGCGCATGGACTACATCCGGGAGGAAATTCTGCAGCACGTGGCAGGCGCGGAGCCGCCTAAATAAGCGCTGCTCACGCCTCTCCGGCCTGTTCGCCAAGCTTGCGCAGGTAAGGCCAGGAGTAGATGCCCGTGCGGTGTCCGTCGCTGAAGGCGAAGGCTACGGCGTAATTCCCGATGCGCGTCCAGTTGGCGACGGTTACCTGGGCAAAATCCTCGGCCGTTTTCTCCGTGCCGCCGTGTCGCACGCCCAGGATATCGACTTCGCCGACGTTTTCCGCGCTGGGTGAATGGGCTCGCAGGAATGGGCCCGTCAAGTAGTGCTCGGTGCCGTCGGGCCAGCGAATGGCCACTTCGGCACCGATCAGTTGGATGTCTTCGGGGGCGGCTTCCATGTCCGGGCAAGTTTTCTAAGAAAGGACGGGCTCAAACGTATTTCACTGTAGAAACCGTGGGCCCGCCAGAAGATTTGCGGCGTTCTCGCGGAGCCGCAAACTGCATTCTCGGCGCGGAAAAACCTCCCGTGCCACCGCTCATAAGCTGTATACTCAGTCCCATGTTGGAATTCACGAAGGTTTCCTTCCGTCTGCTGCCGTTGATCCTGCTGACATTTTTTGTGGGTCCGCCGCTGGCGGCGCAACCGGTGGTTGCCCCGCCGCCCGACTACGCCGAGCAAAAAGAGCGGGCCGAGGCTCGTTACGCCGAGGGTTCCTTCGCGCTGGCCCGGCAGATTTACGAAAGCCTGCTGACCATGGACCTCCCGGAGGCGGAGTTGCACTGGGTGGCGTATCGAATACATGATACAACCTGGCGCGAAGCCGCCGCGGCCAACAGCGTCGACCTGACGCCCGTTGTTCAGGCGCGCACCAGTCTAGACACGCTCGCGCAGACCGTAGAAAAAGCCGCTGGCACCGGAAATCGTCCGCCGGAGATCTGGGCGCTCATCCGGCAGTCTCAGGGTGAAAGCTTTTTCATCGCCAAGGGGCGCAGCATCTACGTCTGGGATTTCAATCAGGGCTGGAGTTTCCTGCGCCAGACCCTCGACTGGTACGCGTCTTCGACCGACATCGAACTCGCCCGGCAGCGCTACCTGGACATCGTGTTTGAATCCGCGCAGCGCGGCACGCGCAACTACTACGGGCCGGCCTATCGCTGGTACTGGATGGTGCCCGTCGACGTGCTTGAAAACGCCGTGAGGATCACCGAGGGCCTCGATGAGCGGGCTCAGGCGCAGTACTTCTTCGGGGTGGCGCTCTCGCTCCAAGGCAATCAGCGCCAGCGCCTGCGGGCCGGTGAGGTCTTTGCAAGTGCCTTGGAGTCCGCCGAAGGCACCGACTGGCTCGACGATGTCCTGTTCGAGTTCGCGCGCTGGGCCGAGCAAAACGGCAGCAACCGCTACGACACGCGCAGCGGCAACCTGATCCTCGAATCGGACTTTGAACGGGCGCTGCGTCTTTACCGTCGAATTATCGACGCATATCGTCGGGGTGAGTCGCGTTACTACGAGTTGGCCGAAAACCGCGTCCAGGCCATCACCGAAGCCAGCCTGGAGATCTCCGCCAACAACGCGTTCCTGCCCGAAGGACTGGTCTCGCTGCAATTGAACTGGCGCAATGTGTCGGACGCGGTCGTGAGCTTTTACCCCGTCGACCTGCCCGCCGAGACGCTGCACTCGGACGAAAGCCTGCCCGACCAGATCGACTTGAACGGACGCGACCCGGTGCTCGTGCTCACCGAAAATGTCACGACGGACCGCGCCCATGTGCAGGGACGCCGCACCCTGCGCCTCAACGCGCAGCTGCCGGCAGGGGCGTTCATCGCGGAGGCGGTCTCAGGTGAAGCACGGGGCCGCTGCTTGGTCCTGGTTTCCGATGTGGCGCTGCTCGTGCAGACCCATGGCAATCAACTGGCGTGCTACCTCGCCGATGCCCGAACCGGCGCGCCCGTCGCACGCGCCCCCGTCCGGGCCACCTTCCAACGTCGGGTGGATGGCCGACGAGTGTTCCGCAGCGTCAGCGGCGTGACCGACGACCAGGGCCTGTTATCGCTGAATTTCCCCGAAGAAGACGGCTGGTATACGCAGATCGTCACGGCGGGTACCCCGCAGCGCCAGACCTTTACAACGCGTACCGGGCGTGCACGCACCTTTGGCAAGAATGAAAGGATCTATGCCTTTACCGACCGGCCCGCCTACCGTCCCGGCGAGACCGTCCAGTGGAAAATTGTCCTGCGTGATTGGGACGCCACGGCGGGCTGGGTGCTTTCGAAAAAAAGTGACTGGCACTACCGCATCCTGAACCCTCAAGGCGAAGTGGTCAGCGAAGGGCCGGTCACGCCCGGCGAATTTGGTACGATGACCGGCGAACTCGAACTGTCCGACGCCATGAAGCTGGGAAGCTACACCATCGCGCTGAGTGACCCGCCCACCACTCCCGGGCGTTACCGCGATTCCACCAGGCAGGCCACCCTCTTTCGCCTCGAGGAGTACAAGCTTCCGGAGTACAAGGTGAACGTCGACGTCGGCACGCAGCCCGATGGCACGCCAGCGGTTTACCGTCTGGGTGATTCCGTGGAGGTCGAGGTGAGCGCGGAGTACTACTTCGGCGGCGGAGTGCCCGATGCCGAGGTCGAGATCATCGTCACGCAAAACTTTTACGCGCACTGGTGGCAACCCCGCCGCGAGTTTGCCTGGTACTACGATGACAGCGCGTTCCGGGGTGGAGGCGGTGGCCAGCAAACCCTGCGGCAGACCGTCCGGACCGACGCGGACGGCAAGGCGCGGCTCACCTTCGATACCCCTGCCAGCAGTCGCTCCGACCTGCGTTTCAGCGTCGAAGCCCGCGTAACCGACGCTTCACGGCGCGTGGTGATCGGGCAGGCGGAGGTCAAGGTGACCCGACAGCCGTACTACGTTTTTCTCAAGCCCGAGCAGAACCTTTATCAGCCCGGTGAACGCGCCGAAATCGCTGTGCGCAGCGAAAACCCGAACAGCCAGGGGCTGCCGGTATCCGGAAGTCTGATACTGACCCGCCAGCAATGGACCCAGATCTGGCTGGGCCCCAATAACCGCACCATCGATGGGCGGGAACTGGACCGTCTCGTGCGCGAGGGACGCGCGGACAAAGCCGATTACGTGCGCGTGCGCCAGAGCTACGTCTCCGAACCGGTGGAGCGCCGCACCTTTGGTACCGACAACAACGGCGATGCCATCGCGGCCTTTGTCATTCCCAGAGAAGGCTTTTACAAAATCGAGTGGCTGAGCTTCGACGACCGGGGGGTCCCTGTGAAAGCCGAAGCCGGTTTCTACGCCGCCGACGATGCGTCCCAGGAAATTGGATACAAGGGTGGCCTTCAGCTGGTCATCGACAAGGAGGCGGCCCGCGTGGGCGATGGTTTTCCGGTCATGATCACCACCCCGGTGCCCAACCGCCACGTCCTGCTCTCGATCCACGCAGACGGTGTCTTTGAGCAGCAGCTGGTCAAGGTGGAGGGCACCGTCGAACTTGTACGCCTGAAAGTGTCCGAGGCCTGGACCCCCAATGTCTTCCTCTCGGCGGCGCTGTTCAACGACCTGAACTTCCTCGAAGACTCTAAGGAAGTGATCGTGCCGCCGGTGGAGCAGTTCTTGAATGTGGCGATCGAACCGGAGCGCAAGTTCCTGCAGCCCGGCGAGGCAACCAGATTCACAGTCACCCTGACCGACAGCGTCGGCCAGCCCGTGCTGGGTGAGTTTGCGCTCTCGGTTTTCGACGAGTCGGTGCTTTACATACAAAGCGACCTGGCCGGCGACCCTCGGCAGGCCTTTTACGGCGACAAGCGCAGTTCGGGTGTTTCGCGTCGCGCCTCGCTCTACGATCTGCGTTTCTCGCGCGAAACCTGGGAGGATTACCTGCGCCAGCAGGGCCTGATCGCCGCCGATTATGATGCGCAGCTGCAAAATGCGCGTGAAGCCGAACTTTTCAGCCCGTTTCGTTCGATCTCTAGAGGCACCGAAGAAGCTCGCGATGGTTCTGGACTTAGTTTCAAATCCTTGGCGAACGAACCATTCGGTGGTGTGGCTGGTAATCTGTCGGTGGTGGAGATGCCGGAGGTCTTCGAAGAAGTATCCCTTTTGTCCGCACCGCCGGCTCCGCCGCGAAGCCAAGCTGCCAAGGCGGATGCGGCTCCGACGACCCCCGAAATCATCGTCCGCAGCGACTTTCGCTCGACCGCGCTTTGGTCGCCCAACGTAACTACCGATGCTAACGGCCAGGCAAACGTGTCCGTCGAGCTGCCACAAAATGTGACCACATGGCAGGCACTCGTTCGCGCGCTCTCACTGACTACGAAGGTGGGGCAGGGGAGCGGAGCGGTCGTCACCCGCCTGCCACTGATTGCACGCCTGCAGGCACCGCGCTTCTTCACCGTCGGCGACGAGCCGCTGCTGTCCGGCGTTTTCAACAACACCACGCGCTCCGACTTTTCGATCACCCCAAGCCTGGAGATTTCAGGCGACGCCCTGACCCTGCAACCGCGCGAAGCTGATTCCGATTCAGTCCGCATTCCCGCCGGCAAGGACCTGCGGGTGGACTGGCAGGCCCAGGCCGCGACCCCCGGTGAAGTATCGGTCAAACTGACCGGCGTGGGCGATCGCTACGCCGACGCCATGGAGCAATCCTTCGAGATCTTCGAGCATGGTATCGAAAAGTTTGAAGCGCTCTCGGGCCGGCTGGACTCCGAAGCGGTTGAGCTGACCCTGAATCTGCCCAGGCACAAGCCCGATTCGCGCGCGTTGACCGTGCACGTCACGCCGAGCCTGGCGGTGACCATGCTCGACGCCATGCCTTACCTCGTCCGCTATCACTACGGCTGCGTCGAGCAGACCATGAGCCGTTTTCTGCCGGCGGTTTGCGTGGCGAAAACCCTGGGCGATCTGGGCGTGGAGCCGGACGCCATCGCCGACAAGGTCTTTGGCGGCATCGAGCCGGATGCCGTTCCCACCGTCATGAACCTGGACCGCTTTGCCGGTATCGAGAAACTGGATGCGGTCACCCGACAGGGCATCGAGCGCCTAAAGGACTTTCAGCACAGCGACGGTGGCTGGGGCTGGTGGAAGACGGACGACTCCGACCTTTTCATGACGGCCTATGTCGTCTGGGGCTTGACCCTGGCCCAACAAGCCGCGCTCGACCTGCCGCCAAAAATGCTCGAGCGGGGTCGCGACTTTCTGGATTTTAAACTCGTCGAGGCTGAGTTGCGTCCTGATTTGCAGGCCTGGATGCTGCACGCGCTGGCCGAGGCCAAGCGCTCGGCGCGTGACAGCCGCCCCTCGCCCAACGAGGCCACCGCCTTCGCCGAGCTCTGGGAGAACCGCGACCGCCTGAACAGCTACACCCGCGCCCTGCTGGCGCTCTCAGCCCACGCCTTCAACTTTTCTGACGAGGCGGCTATCCTTGCGCGCAACCTGCGCAACGGGGTCCAGCGCGCGGACAATCCCGAGCAGTCCATCTTGATTCGCGATGCGCAAGGCAACCGCAACCCCGCCGTCATCCCGACCGCGCATTGGGGTGCCGGTGGCGTCTACTGGCGCTGGTCCGACGGGGGCGTCGAATCCACGGCCTTTGCCCTGCGTGCGCTGTTGGCCATCGAGCCCGAGGCGGACTTGATCGTGCCGACGATGAACTGGCTGGTCAAAAACCGCCGCGGCGCGCAGTGGTCCAACACCCGCGACACCGCGATCACCCTGCTGGCGCTCAACGATTACCTACGAAGCTCCGGCGAGCTGGAAAGCGATTTCAGCTACGGTATCGACGTCAACGGCAAGCGGGTGGGTGAAGCACAGCTGACGCCGCATACTGTATTGCAGGCCCCTTCGCAATTCGAGGTGGACCCCGAGGTGCTCAGGGAGGGTGCCAACACCATTACCCTCTCGCGCACGGGAGGCACGGGTGCCTTGTACTTTTCGGCCCGCGCGGACTACTTCACGCTGGAAGAGCCGATCACCGCCGCTGGTAACGAGATCTTTCTGCACCGCCAATATTACCGCATCCAGCCGGTGCCGACTCTGCTCAACGGCTTTCGCGAGGAACTGGTCCCTTTGAACGACGGCGAGACGGTTCAATCCGGCGACCGCATCGAGTGCGTCCTGCTGGTCGAGGGCAAAAACGACTACGAGTACCTTATCTTCGAGGACATCAAGCCGGCGGGCCTGGAGGCTGTGGCCATTCGCAGCGGCGGGGCCAACATCCGCGCGCGCGAGGTGCGTGAAGAGGTGGTGCAGGCCTTTCTAGAAGGTACCACGACACCCGATGGCAAGGCCGCCTATTGGCGGCAGGATGACCGCTATTCGGGGGCCAGCCGTTCTGTCTACCAGGAGCTGCGCGACCGCCACATCGCCAGCTTTATCAGCAAACTGCCCGAAGGGTATTGGGAAATCCGATACAGCCTGCGCGCCGAGGTGCCCGGTATGTTCCACGGCCTGCCCGCGCTCGGCCATGCCATGTACGTGCCGGAAATTCGCGCTAACAGCCGCGAAATGCGCCTGACCATCGTGGGCGACAACAGCTCTGCTCCATGAGCTCGCAACCGTTCGGTGCCGGCTTCGGCCAGGTGCTGCGCCCTTGACGTTTTTCGCGCTTTGCGGGAAATTTCAGCCATGCCCAGCGTTCCCATCAGCGAAAGAGCCCGCAAGGTATATCAGGTGCCGGGGGAGATTGAAAAGGCCGTCCGGGGCATTGCCCGGGGGACGCGTTCGGTCGTCGTCCGGGATTCCGAGGGCAACACCTACCGGGTCGTACCCTTCAAGCCGAAAAACGGCTACTTCTCGCGCTGCCGATGAGCGTCGCCCTCTCGGCGCTGATTCTTATTTTACTGCTGTTGCCTGGCTTTGCTTTTCGCGTTGGGCTCTTTCTGCAGACCTGGCGCGGTTCGTTGCGCACACGCACCTTCGCCGAGGAGGCGGCCATCGCAGTCAGCTTTGCGGCAGCCATTCACGCCATCGGCGCGGAGGTGGCCTCGCTGCTGGGCCAGCCCGTTGACTGGCAAATCTGGCTGCTGCTGGTCGGTTGGGCCGATGCAGATGCCGATCAGATCGGGACGGTCGCCAGCCAGATCGAGCGCCATGGCACCAGCGTCGTTGCGTACCTGCTTTTCCAGGTCATTGTCGGGGCGATCGCGGGTTCGCTGGCCTTCCGTCTCATCCGCGTGCTGCGGCTCGACCTTTGCTTCGACACCTTCCGGCTCCTCGGTCCTTGGGATTATCTTTTTCGCGGCGAATACTACTCACTGGTCGACAATACGTTTACGTTTCGTGAAAAACTACAAATCTGGTTCCAACTGGCCCGCAATCGTTTTAAAATCCAGCGCCCGGAATTTGTCTGGATCGCCGCGGTGGTGCCACAAGGTCAGCGCGATTACCTCTACTTTGGGCTACTTCAAAATTTCTATTTCACCGGCCAGGGCCAGATCGACAAATTGATCCTCGCCATGGCGTTCCGAAGGCCATTGTCCGAAGATGCCTCCGATGACCTGCCCGCCCAGGCCCTGGCGGACATTTCAACCGTCCCGCAAGAAGCCCTCGAGGCTCCTCAGGCATTTTTTCCTGATGAGCGTTTCTACCCGATCACCGGCGATTTCTTTATCCTGCGTGGCACGGAATTGCGTACCCTCAATGTACGCTACGAGGCTCTCGAACTGGCCGAGGACGCCGCCGAAACCGTGGCGGCTGAGCCCACGCCTCCAGCCTGACGGATGCCCACGGGTTACGGCACCGCCGGCGCGATCATGGGGCCATTCATATCCAGCGTCTCCTGGATTTGCGCGGTCAGCCAGTCGCGCGCCTCGCCGACATCGTCCATCACGCGAAACAGTTCCAGGTCTTTCTCGGAGATCATGCCCCACTCCAGAAAGGTGTCCCAGTGGATGAGGTTGTCCCAGAACTCCGAGCCAAACAGCACGGTCGGCATGCGCTTACGGATTTTGCCGGTTTGCACCAGTGTCATCATCTCGAACAACTCGTCCATGGTACCGAAGCCGCCCGGGAAGATCACCAGCGCCTTGGCCGGGTAGAGGAACCAGTACTTGCGCACAAAGAAGTAGTGGAACTCGAAATCGAGTTCGTCGGAAATGTACGGATTAGAATGCTGCTCAAAAGGCAGGCTGATGCCCAGGCCGATCGATTTGCCGCCGGCTTCCTGAGCCCCCTGATTGGCCGCCTGCATGATCCCGGGCCCGCCTCCGGAGCAAATGTGGAAGCGCTGCTCGCTGGATGCGTGATGCTTCAACGACCACTGGGTCAGCTCGCGCGCCAGGTCGACGGCGTGCTGGTAATAGGCGGAGGTTTTCTCACGCAGGCGCGCCTGTGTGAGTGCAGCCTCCAGCGTAACGCTCGCCTCGGGGTTTGCGTTGGCTGCCAGCGCGGCTTCGGCTGCTTCGAGCGCCTCACGCGCGTCGGCGGGCGGCAGCGTACGGGCCGACCCAAAGAAGACGATGGTGTTGTGTACCTTTTGCTGACGGAAGCGCTGCTCGGGTTCCAGCAACTCGCACTGCACCCGCAAAAGTCGGCTGGCCGAGCCGTTGAGAAAGGTGGCGTTGTTATAGGCCTTTGTCGGCCAGGGTTCTTCGCTTTCGTGTGGGAGGTAGTTTCCGCAGCCCATGATGTTTTAAAAGAGTTTCAAGTTTCCAGCGGGCAGCTGGTCAGTCGCCCGGTGACCGGCCGGACAAGGGTTGGTAAGTGGCCTCCAGGGAACTCACCCGTGGGCGCTGTCCGGAGGTGCCCAGTACATCTTCGGAGGTTTTGGCCTCCAGCCTAAGAATTCGACATGGCTGCACGCCCTCGGTGCCCTGAGTTATTCGGCGGTCGAGACCGATGCTACCACCGCTTCGGGCGCCTTCTGCAGTTCCGGCTTGAGCACACCGATGCAGGGCAGGTTGCGATAGCGCTCGGCAAAATCCAGGCCATAACCCACCACGAACTGATCCGGGATCTCAAAGCCGATCCAGTCCGCTTCGTAGGGCACCTGACGACGGGCGGGCTTGCTGAGCAGCACCGCGGACTTCAGCGACGCAGGCTTTTGCGCCTGAATCACTTGCGAAAGACGGGTCAGCGTCTGGGCCGTGTCCAAAATGTCGTCGAGCAGTAACACGTGCCGCCCTTCCAGATTCAGCCGAATCTTGGCCAGAATCTCCGGCTCGGACACCGGTTTCATGTCGTTGCGGTAAGAGGAGACGCGCACGCATTCCAGCCGTGTATACACGTCCAGACGTCGCATCAAATCCGCGCAAAAAAGGATCGAGCCGTTGGTGATGCAGATGATGTCCAACTCGTTGACCCCGATATCCTTGTAATGCTGGGTCATCGCCGCCCCCATCGCATCGACGCGCTGGTGAAGCAACTCCTCGGTGACGAGGATTTCGGAGAGGTCTTCAAGCATGCTTTTGGGCATCGGCAGTCAAATGGTTCGGCGGGAGGCAGGCGTTGCTAACGAGAAACCGTGAGCATGCCGCTTTCGGCGCAGGCTTGGCAAGGCCCCAATGCCCTTTGGGAATGACCCTTGGCTGTGCCGGCGCGCGTTGGCCGACCCGTCCCAGCGGTTTTTCAGCCCGCTCTAAAAGCTTAGGCTAGCCAAAATTTTGGGCGTCGTCTATTCTGACCAGACTTGGAATCGCCGCCCTCTCGATGACCTTTCGCTACTCCATAGAACTTGCGGACCAACTGGCGTTCACGCGTTACCACCTGGCCCATTCCGACCGGGTGCGGAAGCAGAAACGCAAGGCCCTGGTCATCGCCCTGTCCTTTCTGGCTGTGCTCACGGTCGGCTTTGCTTTTTTACCCGGGTACTGGGCGTGGCTGGCCAGCTTGCCGTTCTGCCTGGGCATCCTCTACGTGGTGGCCTATCCGGCTGCTTACGAACGCCTTATCCTGACCAAAACCGAGCAACTCGCCGAAAAAGACACCTCCGGGCGTTTCGGGCGCGAGCAGCAATTGACCATCCTCAGCGAGGGCCTGGCCCTTGACACTCCCGAGGGCACGCAAGGGCTGCGCTGGGAGCAAATCCGGGAAGTCATCATCGAGCGCGAGCACATCTTCATCTATTTCTCTGAGATCAATGCGTTGATCATTCCCGAGGAGCGGATCAAGGGAGCGTCCTTTGAGCAAGTGGCTGCCACCATTCAGGATTACGCCAGCGGCCAGGGCCCGGACCGGCAAACAGTCACCTTTGGCTGAATCAACCGCAGGTGCGTTCACGCCTTGGGTCCGACACCGGCAGCAAGAACATCAACGCCACAACCAGACTGATCAGCGCGGGCAACGCCAGCGGCCAGATCGCCTGCTCGAGGTACTCTGTGGATAGGTACCGCAGGCCCGTGCTCAGAAGCGGCGCGACCAGCATGAACGGCACCGTGGCGGCCATCTGCACCGATACGTAAGCGGCGATGCGGTCCGGTGGAGCGATTTCCAGTTGAAGGGTCTGGTGACCCACGTTTTGCAGACTGAAGCCCGCGCCCCAGAGGATAAAGATCAGCAAGAAGACCCACTCCTGCGAGGCAACTAGCGTCAGCAATGTCAGCAGGATCAGCGCATTCAAGGCGATCACCATAATCACCTTGCCCCCAAAGCGGTCCCCGATGAAGCCCGCAGCCAGATTGCCCAGCAGGATGCCCAGACTTTGGAAGCTCGTCAGCAGCCCGGAGTAGGCGCGGTCCTCGTTAAGAGTCTCAATCGCGTGGATGCTCAAAAACGGTACCAGGATGAACAGCCCCAGGATAAATCCACGAGACAGCAGGTAGTTCAATAGCCGCCGGTCGCCGCGCACCATCCGGACAAACTCGCGCAGGCTCTCGCGTAAATCCTGCGGCGGACGTTTGGTTTGAGGCAGGTCCGGCTCGCGAATCAGGCTGAACACTCCCAAGCCGACCAAAAAAATCAGCACCGAGGTAAAAAACAGGATGCTGTAGGCGCTGGGACCTTGAACTTCGCTCAGCACCCAATCCGCTACGGAGCCCGCCCCGATCCCCAGGGTTGCGCCCAGCGCCTGTCGAATCGCTTGCGCCGACGCCCGGCGGTGCGCCGGGATGACCTTGGCGATCAAGGCACTCCAGGCGGGAATCGTCACCCCTCCGGCCATCCCCAGAAAAAACATCATGGTCGGAATCGTCGCCAGCAGTACCCAGTTTGGCAGCGCGTCGGCAAAGAGCAGCAGCGTGGCGGGTATCACCAGCGGTACCCGCTGAAACCAGGCCCAAAAAACGACCCAGGGCTTGTAGCGATCCAGACGCTCGATGCGGTGATTGACAAAGAGTGGCGGCACCACGAAGCCCAGCCAAAAGAGGATGGGCATAGCCGCAATCAGCAGCGAGGGCGCGCCCAGATCCTCCAGGAACGGCGGCAGGATCGTCTCCGGCGAGATGAAGGCCAGCGCACCAATGAACAAGCCCCCCTCCACGCTGTGGGCCGCGTAGTTGCGCTTAAAGTCTCGACGGACCGCGTCGGGGATCGGAGGTCGGGAGCCGCGACCGGGTTCCGGCGCGGGCTTTTCAGTAGCAGGCATGGCTCAGGCGATCTAGCGCCCCAAAGCCATCAACGGAGTCTGCTGCAGCGTCAACGCGCGATCGTTTTGGCGGGCCCGTGGATCGAGCTCACGCAGCGCCGCCCAGAAGGCATCGGAATGATTCATCTCCCGCAGGTGGGCCAGCTCGTGCAGGATCACGTAGTCCTGCAACCGTGGCGAGAGCAGCACCAGCCGCCAGTTAAGTGAAATCGTTTTGTTGCCCGAGCAGGAGCCCCAGCGGGTGCGCTGGTTGCGCACGGTGATGCGCCGCGGGTGCAGGCGGTGCTGAATGGCCAGTTGCAGAGTCCGCGCGGTCAGCACTTCCTTGGCAAACTGCCGGCAGACCTTCAGCACGTTTTCGTCGTAGGTTTCGTCGTTGGCCACGAGAAAGGCGACGGTTCGCGATTCCTCATAGAGACGAAAGTCCGGGCGGTGATCGCTATGGGCGAAACGCAGGCGCAGGCTCTTGCCAAAGGCGCTCAGGCGCGGCTTGCGCTCCAGCCATTCCGACAGGGTGAAGGGACGCGGTGCGCTGCGCAGGCTGCGGTCCAGCCAGTCCCCCTGCGACCGCAGAAAATCCATCCCTTCGCGCAGCGAGGCGCGCTGGGGTAAGGTCAACAGCGCATGGTTGCGCACATCCAGCGACACCCGGATGAAGCGGGCCCGTTTGGAGCGGCGCACATGGTAGGGCAGCAGGAGCGGTCCGCTCGAGGTCGGCACCGAAACCAGGCGCAGGTGGGTGTGATCAGTCTTGGCGGGCACGGGCGGGAGCGGTGGCTTCAAGCGCGCGCACCACATTTGTGGAGTGGCGGCGCAACGCGGATTCAGGGTCGATACCGGCCTTGCGACAGGCGGCAGCCAGTTCAAAAAGACGCTGTCCGGCCTGAGCTTCGTCGAGACCGTCTGCCAGCGTTTCGATGGCTTCGTGGTCGACGGTCTCACCGGCGGGAATCGTCTTTTTGACGATCTGCTTGTAAACTTCAAAAGCGTGCAGCAACGCGGGTAAGGCCGGAGGCAAGGCCTTGAACAGTCCCGTAGAGGCCGGCCCGTTTTTCTTTTCGGCCGCCTTGATAGCCTCCCATTTGTTGATGACCGCCTCGGCGTTCTTCAAATCCGGACGCGCTTTACCCTCGACGGGAAAGACGTGCGGATGCCGGCGCACCAGCTTGTCGTTAATATCCTGGGCCACCGCCTTCAGGTCGAACAAGCCGGCTTCTTCAGCCAATTGCGCGTGCATGACCACTTGCAGGAGTAGATCCCCCAGTTCCTCCCGCATGTGCGGCATGTCGGCGCGGTCGATGGTGTCGAGCAATTCCGCCGCCTCCTCAATCAGGCAACGCGCCAGCGACTGATGCGTCTGCTCGCGATCCCACGGGCAACCCTCGGGGCCCCTCAAATGGGCCACGGTCTGGCGAAGTTGCTCAAGCGGAGACATCTGGATGCGGGCTGGGTCGTTCGTGGGCAGAAAAACAGGATCGCCAACTCCCACACGCCTGTCAAAAACCATTCAGACCGGGATTTTGAAAAGCGACCAGGCTCGCTGCGTTGCCAAGCTTGCGAACTCATTTTCAATACGCTCGCGTCCCATGCAAGTGATGTGCGCAGACGCTGTCTTGGTGCACTTGATGTGTTGACTAACAAAGACTTAGCCCCGATGGACAAACTCGAGGAAATCATGGCGTGGAAGCGCCAGAGCTACGCGGAGCAGCTGCGGCCCCTCAGTCGTGAGGAGCTGCGCCGTTTTGGCTCAATGCGGCAAACGGGGCCGAGTTTTTTCGAGGCGCTCAATCAGGACCACCTCGCGGTGATTGCCGAGGTGAAACGCCGCTCTCCCAGCGCGGGCGAGATCGCCGCCGGCATGGACGCCGTGGAGCAGGTGCGCAAGTACCTCAACGCTGGTGTCGATGCCCTGTCCGTCCTGACCGATGAAAAATACTTCGGGGGCAAAATGGATGACTTGTGGGACGCCGCCGATTTCCTGCAACAGCATGGCCGCCCGGTGCCGCTACTGCGCAAGGACTTCTTTTTTCATCCCGTGCAGGTCCTCGAAGCAGCGGAAGCCGGCGCGCGCTGCATACTGATCATCGTGCGTGCGCTCAGCGATGAGGAGATCGCACAGCTGAAGGATGCCGCTGAACTGGCCTGCCTCGACGCCCTGTACGAAATCCACACCGAGGGCGAACTCGAGCGTGCCCTGCGCTTTGAGCCACGCATCGTCGGCGTGAACAACCGCGACCTCACCCGCTTCGAAACCGATCTGGCGATTTCCGAGGCGCTGATTCCGCAGATCCCCGAAAACATCGTGGCCGTCAGCGAGAGCGGCATCTTTTCCCCGCAAGATGCGCACCGCACGCGTCAGGCCGGGGCCCGCGCGATTTTGGTCGGGCAGGCGCTGATGCAGGAAGAAGACCCGGAAGAACTGGTCAAAGCCTTTCAATCGCTGTAAACTACACTTGTGAAAGGTTTCGTCCGCCTGCTCCGCGCCAACGAGCTGTTCCTGCAACTCTGGACCACCGGTACCTCGGTGGTCACGGTCACCGTCTATCGCGACCTCGCACCTGAAATGTCCGCGCTGGAGGCGGGGCTGCGCTCCCTGTTTATTTCCACGATCAGCGTTGGCGTGTGTCTGCTCGGGTTTTCGGTGCTGGTGTTTCGCGTGCGGCAGTTCTGGAGTCTCTGGCATCCGCTCTCGAAGCCGCCGCACAGCTGAACGCGCCCCGTGCTGACCCTCACCCAAACCCGTGAGTGCCTCGACCTGTTGGGGCATGGCCCGCGCAAGCAACTCGGGCAAAACTTCCTCGTCGAGCCCAACATCGTGCGCAAGTCGCTCAGCATGGCGGCTCTGCGTGCGGGCGACTTGGTGGTCGAGATCGGGCCTGGCTTGGGAACGCTCACCCGCGCGCTTTTGGAAGCCGGGGCGAAGGTGTGGGCCATTGAGTTCGACCGCGATCTGTTTCGCTATCTCAGCGAGGCGTTGGCCCCGCAGTACCCGCAGCAACTGGACCTCCGCGAGGGCGACGCGCTTGAATTTCCGCTAGCGGGGCTTTCCGGTGGCGGGGCCCCCTGGCTGCACGATGCGCCCTTCAAGATTGTCGCCAACCTGCCCTACGCCGTGGCCACGCCCTGGATGGACGCCGTGCTGGAAAGCTGGCTGCCGGAAATGATGGTGCTGATGGTCCAGAAGGAAGCCGCCGACCGCTACACCGCCCGCCCGGGTACCAAGCACTACGGGCCGATCACGATTTTCCTGGAGGCGGCGTACTTTTCGGGGGGCACGCACAAGGTGTCCTCACGCTGCTTTTTTCCCGCGCCCGAGGTGGATTCGGCGCTGCTCAAGCTGGTCCGTCACGAGCACAGCCACACCTTTCAAACAAAAACCAAGCGCCTCATCCGCGACCTGTTTACCCAGCGGCGCAAGCAGATCGGCGGACTCTGCCGCCAGTACCGCGACGCCGCCATCGCCGAGCGCCTGACCGAATGGGTGGACACGCACCTCGCACACCTCGGCATCGAGTCCAACGCCCGCCCCGAGCAAATTCCCCTTGAAGGCTGGCTCACCCTCGACCGGCTGATCGATGGGTAGGACGGGCCCGGTTTGACTCGGGCGGCTCGGCGGCGCAGGGTTTTATGTGGCGCAAGGCGATGTGATTGAGGTACGTCCACAGGGGCTGTACTGCGCGGCGGGCGACTTTTACATCGACCCCTGGCGGGGCGTCGGTCGCGCCCTGATCACCCATGCCCATGGTGACCACGCCCGCTACGGCAGCCGACATTACCTGTGCGCGCCCAGTTGCGAGCCGATTTTGCGCCACCGTCTGGGCAAGATCTCCGCAGAATCGCTGCCGTACGCCGAAACGCGCCGCATCGGTGAGGCAACCGTCTCGCTGCATCCGGCGGGGCACGTTTTGGGTTCGGCGCAAATCCAAGTGGAAGCCCGGGGCGAAGTCTGGGTGGTCTCCGGTGACTACAAGCGCCAATCAGACGTCTCCTGCGAGGGCTTCGAGCCGGTGCCTTGCGACTGCTTCATCACCGAGGCCACATTCGGGCTGCCCATTTATCGCTGGGATTCTACGCAAGCCGTCGTCGACCAGATAGTCCGCTGGCACGAAGGCAACGCGGCCGAAGGTGTCAACTCCGTGCTGTACGCTTATGCGCTGGGCAAGGCGCAGCGATTGCTCGGGGGGTTGAAGGATCGCCTCGACCAGCCCGTGCTGCTGCATGGGGCGCTCGTGGGACTCACGCAACTTTATCGCGACCTCGGCATCGACCTGGCGGACACCGAGCGCGTGGCCCCGGACCGCAAAGGCGAAAAACACGCGGGTCGGCTCGTCATCGCACCGCCCTCAGCCTACGGCACCACCTGGTTGCGGCGCTTTCGGCCGTTCAGCGATGCTTTTGTCTCCGGCTGGATGCGTGTGCGGGGCATCCGTCGACGGCGGGGCTACGACCGCGGCTTTGTCATGTCTGACCACATCGACTGGCCCGACCTGCTGCAGACGATCGAGGAGACCGGGGCCTCCCGAGTCCTGACAACCCATGGTGAAACCGAGGCGGTCGCCCGGTTTTTGCGCCAGGAGCGGGGCCTTCGCGCAGAGGAACTCGAGACCGCCTACACCGGCGAAGACGGCAGCGCTGAAACCAGCGAGGACGAAGTACAGACCGAAAACCCTGATGCCGACACCGCGCCGGCACCGGAGGTAGCAAAGTGAAGCGCTTTGCAGATTTGATCGACGCGCTCGACGGCACGACTTCGACCAACGCCAAGGTTGAGGCGCTGGCCCGCTATTTTCAGGACGCTCCCGCCGAGGACGCCATCTGGGGCCTCTACTTTTTGATGGGGCGGCGCATCAAACGCCTGCTGCCGAGCAAGCTGGTTTGGGAATGGGTGCGTGAGGTGTCCGGCCTGCCGGAATGGATGGTCAGCCAGTGCTACACGCTGGTGGGTGACCAGGCCGAGTGCATCTCGCTCCTGGTCGACCAGAAGGGCACCGACGCACCTGAAGCACTGCATCAGGTGGTGGCCACCATCATCGAGCTGCGCAGCCAGATGGCCCACGAGCAGGAGCGCGTCGTTAAGGACTGGTGGCGGCGTCACAGCGGGCAGCACCTGTTTGTGCTGAACAAGCTGCTGACCGGCGCTTTCCGAATCGGTGTGTCACAGAAGCTCGTCACACGTGCGCTGGCCCAGGTGGCGGGCGTGCCCGAAGCCACCCTGGCGCACCGCATCATGGGCGATTGGGAGCCGACCGCCGCCTTCTTCGAGTCGGTGCTTTCGCCCAACCAGACTGCCGCTGACCTCACGCAGCCTTATCCGTTTTTTCTGGCTTCACCTCTGGAAAAAGAACCCGACGAGTTGGGCTCCATCGACGAGTGGCAACTCGAATGGAAGTGGGACGGCATTCGGGGGCAGCTGATTCGGCGCGCACAGGAAACGGTTATCTGGTCGCGGGGCGAAGAACTGGTCACGCCGCAGTATCCGGAAATCGTGCAGGCGGCCGCACGGTTGCCGGAGGGGCTGGTGCTTGATGGCGAGCTGCTGGCCTGGCGCGACGGCGAGCCCCTGCCTTTTGCCGACCTGCAACGACGGCTCAATCGCAAGGGGCTCACCCGCAGCCTTTTGATGGAAGTGCCCATGTCGTTCATGGCCTACGACCTCTTGGAGGCCGACGGTGCGGACTGGCGTGAGCGGCCACTGGCCGAGCGTCGCCAGCGCCTGGAGCGCTTGCTGCCGGGGGAGGCACCGCCACTTTTGGTATCGCCGAAGGTCGACGCAGCCAGTTGGGCTGAGGCGGGCCATCTCCGCCAGAGCGCACGCGAACGCCGCTCCGAAGGGCTCATGCTCAAGCGCCTGGCCTCAGCCTACCAAGCCGGACGCAAGCGCGGGGATTGGTGGAAGTGGAAGGTGGATCCCTTTGAGGTCGACGCCGTCCTGATTTACGCGGAAGCCGGACATGGACGACGCGCCAACCTCTTTACCGACTACACCTTTGGCGTATGGGATGGGGAGGAACTCACGCCCTTTACGAAGGCCTACTCCGGACTGTCCGACGAGGAGATCGCACGGCTGGATAAGTGGATCCGCCAAAACACGCTCGATAAATTTGGTCCGGTGCGGGTCGTACCGCCCGCGCACGTCTTCCAGTTACACTTTGAAGGGATCGCCGCCTCCACACGGCATCGCTCCGGCATCGCGCTGCGTTTTCCGCGTATCCATCGTTGGCGCGACGACAAGCAGCCCGCCGACGCCGACCGCCTGGAAACGCTGCGAGCCATGATCAATGCACCTGCCGAACCGCGGCAGCAGGAGCTTTTCGGCTGAGCGGCGGGAAGCGCCTCGGTTCATTTATGTATGCGAATGGGCCTAAACGGATCGCCTGGCGCGGCGATAGACCCTGGTAGCTTCACACAGTGAGCGCGCACGGAGGCCGTCACAAAAACGTAAAAACGAGCCAACTCCATGCGACTGCCAAACTCTCCCCTAAAAATCTGTGTGAAATGCCTGATTTATTCTGTGCGGGATGATGGACTTTTGACCATTGACCGCACGCACGGACCTCGGCGAGAGGCCGGCGTTGAACGTCTATTTGCACGATAAGCCATGCGACTCTTTACCGACGCCACAGACCTTGCCGAGGGAAAGGATTCCGAATGAAAAAAGTTGTCATTATTGAGGATGAAACGATGGTCCGCGACCTCATGGTGGAGGTGGTGGCCAACTACTCCAACTGCAAGCTGGTGGGCACCTTTGGTGACGGCCTTGAGGGCTGGGAAGGCGTGCAGGAGCTCAAGCCCGACTTTGTCCTCTCGGACATCAAGATCCCTTCGATCAACGGTCTCGAGGTGCTGCGCCGCATCAAGGCAAAGATGCCGCACACGCTGGTGCTGCTCTTCTCAGCGTACTTCTCAACCGGCATGGTGCGCCAGGCGCTGAAGGCCGGCGTCAACGGCATGATCGAAAAGACCGCCGGTCTGTCCGAAATGCACAAGGCCATCGAGTCGGTCCTCGCCGGCGAAACCTACCTCGGCCCGGCCGTGGTCGGCATCACGCGCGAGATCATGATCAACCCCGAACAGGACGACTCGCTCGAATCGCTTTCCTCGCGCGAAGTCGAGGTGCTGCAGCTCATCGCCGAAGGTTTTTCCAGCAAGGAGATCGCCGCCCGCCTGGACATCTCGACTAAGACCGCCGAGACCCACCGCGCCCACCTCATGCAGAAGCTCAACCTGCATGGGATCGCCGGGCTCACCCGCTACGCCATCGCCAAGGGCTTGGTCAAGCTCCCGGCCACGGCTTAGTCACCGCTTTTCGCCAGGCATGTGGCAAACAGCCGCTCAACGTTGGTGCTCCAGCTGAAGCGCTCGAGGTGCTGGCGCCCGCCCGCGCTCAGCCGGGCACGCAGTTCGGCATCTTCAATCAGACGGCGGCAGGCCTGGGTCAGCGCGGCTCGATCGCCGGGCTCAACCAGCAGCCCCGAGACACCGTCGGCCACTGCCTCGGTCACCCCGCCTGTTCTGTGCGCCAGCACGGGCAAGCCACGGGCCGCGGCTTCCAAATAGACCAGCCCAAAGCCTTCGATGCTTTGCCGGAGCCTCTGGCTCGTCATCGCAAACACCCGCGCCTGGGCGTAGATCTTCGGTAAGTCCGTGTCCGCCACCGCGCCTGCGTACTCGAACGCAACGCCAAGTAGCGTTGCCTCACGCTCAAGCACGCGCAGGTATTTTTCATCGGTCGACGGCCCGGCAATCCGGTACAGCACCCGCTTCTTGAGTGGCTCCGGAAGCGCTCCCAGACCTTCGAGCATGGCAAGCTGCCCTTTGCGTGGATGTACGCGCGCCACCGTCAGAAAGACAATGCGCTCACCCGTGGGCTCGGGCGGTGGCACGAATGTTTCCACGGGGCTTTCAAAATCATGGCGCAGCGCGCCAGGCACTCGCATGGTTTTTCCAACCAGACTTTTGCCAAAGCGCTCGAGCAACAATGCCTCGATGGGCTCAGAGACCACCCCGATCCGGTCCGCCCGCTCGAGCAGTCGCGCGAAACGGCCCCGCCAGTGCGGCCAGCGGTGCAAACGCAGAATCTCCGAACCATGCAGGGTCAGCACAATCGGAATGTCGCTGAAAGACTTCCAGGCCGCCTGCTCCGCCAGTGCCATGATGGGTCCGGGCTCCGGGAGCCAGAGTAGCGTATCCAAAAAATCACTACGCCGGGCGAGGAGTTTTCGGCGCGTGGTCCGGCGGCAGCCGGCTCCTAGGCTGCCTTTGTTGCCCAGCGCGTGAACCGGAAAGGGAAAGCCGCGCTCACTTAACCCATCAGTCTGAGGTGCCCATGCCTCAACACCGTAGCCTACCTTGACCGCTGCGCGCGCGGTTTCCTCCACATAGACGGCGATGCCCCCTCGCTTGGGAAAAAACTCGTGCGTGACGATCGTGACCGAAGACGCCATGGCGACTGCTTCGCCTTGAACGGCCCGCACGGTCAAGGCCTTAGTGACTCCGCCGAGGTGAAAAAGATTTTGCCTGCCTGTCGCAGGAGTTTAAGTCTGCCCGTAGATGTCCTTGAAATCCCGATACACGTCCGCCTGCGTCACTGGAGCCAGTTCCGGCCTCGGCAAGGCGATAGCCGAAGCCCTGCGAGCGCAAGGCATTGAGGTGTGGGGAACCAGCCGAAACCCTGAATCCTTAAGCCTCGAAGCCCACGAAGGGGCGCAGCATTGGCTGTCGCTTGACCTGGCCGACGCGGATAGCCTCGCCAGCTTTGTCGAGCGCTTGCGTCAGGAGGCCCCCGGCTTCGACCTGTTTATCAACAACGCCGGCTTTGGTGCCGCTTATCCCTTCGAGAATTTTTCCACCGAAGCATTTGAGCGGCAGCTAGAGGTGTTGCTGGCCGCTCCGGCGCTGCTTTGCCGCACGGTTTACCCCCGGATGCTGCAGCGCGGTCGCGGTTGCCTCGTCAACGTCTCGTCGCTGGCCGCCCAGTTTCCGCTGCCATTTCTCAGCGCTTACAACGCGTCGAAAGCTGGTTTGTCCGGGCTCAGTCGCAGTCTCGATTTGGAATGCCCGCAGCCTGAGGTGCGCATTATTGACTTCAGGCCGGGCGACTTTCGAACTAACTTCGGGCGCGCCACGGAACTGCCTGCAATCCCCGGTGGCCGGTCGGACTACGCGCGAAGCCTGCAGCGGCAGCTGGCCCTGATGGCGGAGGCGCCTCTGCCGCAAAAAGCGGCCCGCGATCTCATCAACGCATTGGAAAAAGGCCGGCGTGGCACTGTCTGCAGCGGCACATTTTTTCAGGCGCGGATGGCACCCTTGCTGGCGCGTGTATCCCCCTGGTCGATACAGCGGAAAATACTCCGTCGCTATATGGGCCTTGCAGGCTAGAAGCTTAATTTGGGTGATTTCCAGCAATCCGCGAGTTGTTCCAAAAGGCCGGTTTTTCTGCGCGTGCGTTGAGCGATGGCCTTGGCGAGCACCTCTCCACAACCCCAGATAACCACTCTTTCCCGCGCCCGACTGACGGCGGTGTAAATCAGCTCCCGCGTTAGCAGCGGGTGATCCTCCGGCGGCAGTACCAGATGCACACAGCTGTACTCGGAACCCTGGCTGCGGTGCACTGTCAGGACTGGACCAGCCTCCCACGCAGGCAGCGCGGACAGCGGCACCACGATGTCACGGCTGAAATGCACCTGCGCGAAGCCGCGCATCCGCCAGAGGACACCGACGTCGCCGTTGGCTAGGCCCAGACGAGGCGCGTTACGCGTGAGCAGAATCGGCATTCCGTTGGGCCAACTGTGCGGCGCTTGTTCGTCGATACCCTGCTGACGGAAAAGCTTGCGTGTCAGGCCGGCGACCCCAAAGGGACCCTGGCGTAGAACGCATAGCACCCGTTGCGCATCTAGACGGTTCAGTGCCGTCTCAACCTCCATGGCCTCCAACAGCGGCTGCAGGCTCTCCTGCAATGCGCTGCGCAGCGCGCGGTCTTTCATCGGCTCAGGCTGGCTCAACTCGTTTAAAATTACTTCGTTGGAGCCCTCACTGGCGAGCAGCTCCAGGGCCGCGGAGGTATCTCCGTTTCGAACACATTCGCAGAGCGTTGAAATGCCCGGCTGTTGTACAAAGCGAAAGTTTTGGGTGTATCGAATAGTTTGCCGCTCCATCGCAGCTTTAAACGTATCCAAATCATCAATACGCGATTCTTCTTCGCTGGCCAGACGCATGCGGGTCAGGTCTCCAAAGACCGCTCCGGCTTCGACCGAGGCCAGCTGGTCCGGGTCGCCTAACAGCAGTAGGCATGCATCTTCTGGGAGTGCCTCCAGCAGATGCTTAAGCAAAACCATGTCGATCATGGAGGCTTCATCCACGATCAGCCGACGCAACGGCAAAGGCCTGCCTTGGCCGTGCCGAAAGCCACCCTCCGGCAATGGCTGGAGCAGCTTGTGAATCGTACTGACGTTCTTGGTTAAGGCTTCTTTCAAAGCTTCGGGAAGCCGCTCGGTGCCGCCAATGGCTTCACGCAGGCGTGCGGCGGCCTTGCCCGGCGCGCACAAGGCGGTTGCCTCGAGCGAGTTCTCGCCGGCCTCGTGCAGGCACGCCAGCAACTTCAAGACCCCGGTTGTTTTGCCGGTTCCGGGCCCACCGCAAATGAGTGTGAGCGGCGCCGTTGCGGTCAGGCGAGCGGCCGCCTTGGCAGGTGAATCCTCGAGCCCAAATACATTTTCCAGCGCTGATAGAAATGCAGGCGAGGGCGGAGCAACAGAGCCGCGCAATCGAGTAACCAGGGCCTCGGCCAGGTGGCGTTCCGTCTGCCAGTTGCGTCGAAAATACAGACGATGATCGCGGGTTAACACCAGTGGTCGGCCCTGCGTTGGACTGCCGGCCACTCCGCACGTCAGCAAGCGCTCGGACATTTCCGCCTCCGCTCTCGAATCGGCTTCGTCTGCGTTCAGGTCGGCGATTTGGATGCACGTATCGCCCTGTTCCAGCGCCTCGCAAAGCCGTTGCACGGCAGACTCCAGCTGTGGCTCCGGCCTGCTCGCTACGTTAGCCAAAAAGCGATATATGGCCCCAGCCAATGGCACCACACCGGAAGCGGTATTATTGGTTTCGCCGGAAGCTTGCGCTGTCATCATGGTTCCATCCCGAGTAGGTTCGCCAGCGCTACAAGTATGGCGGGGTCGGGTTTTTCAAAATAGACGCCCTCTGCGGGCTCAGATGTCGAATGCTCCGCAATCGCTCGGACAAACAAGTAAAGCATGCCGCCGAGCTTGGCATGTGTGCCAAGATAGCGTGCCGCCGCCAGCGCGTACAAGTACGCCTGCAGGCGATACGAGGCCCGATGCATGGCTTTGCGAAGGCCATCCTCGCTGGTGTCGTCCAGCAGATTCGTTTTCCAATCCAGGATATAATAGCGGCCTTCGTGCTGGAAAAGCAGATCGATGAAGCCGCGCAGATAGCCATTCACCGCAGCCACCGCATTCGCAGGGTGCTGCCCGGAGCCTAGCAAACCCAGTTGCTCCAAACCCAGTGACAGTTGCTGGCCGTTGCCCCAGCGTGCCGGGAGCGAAAACTCGACCTCGGCGCGGCAGTCTCCACGCCTGAGCTTCGATAGCGAAAATCCGTGCGAGACCTGCGTTAGCGGCGTCGCCACCGTGCGCTCAACCCACTGCAGCGCCGCTTCAAAAGGCGGACCCACCGTAGGCAATCCGTGCGCGTTCAGGCGATCGACAACTACTTGAGAGAAAGTGCTCGTATCTGAAAAATCGATACGCTCAAAGATTTCATGAAACAGCCGCCCAGTCGCCGCTCCAGCCCTAAACTGCGTGGGTGTTGCCTCGGTGGCAGCTTCATTGGAGAGCACTGGCAGGTCTTCGTGGTCTGCCGCAGGGCTGCCTGCCTGAGACACCAGACTGCTGAAGCTTGACGTCATCGGGCGGGCAACCAGTTTTCGATTCCAAGGGCGCACTTCCACCTGGGTGACGTTCTCCGATTCATTGCTGAGGAGTGCGTGCCTGGGCACTGGAAACGATTCGGCGCATTTTGTGGAGATAGCTGCTAGATGTTCATCGGCTAGCGATTGCAGCCAGCCTTCCAGGTCCTTGCCCTCTGGTGCCAGTCGTGCCAAGGCAGCGTTCTTTGCGCCCTTGGTGTTGGCCCAGTGAAGTAAGCAGCGACGCCGCGCCCGCGTCAGCGCAACGTAGAGCAGGCGCGCGTCCTCACTGGCGATCTCCGCTTCGGCTCGGCTTCGCAGCGCAGTTGGAGCGGTTTTTACTTCGCCAAGATAAACGTCGCACAGCCCCGGCTCATTGGGGTCATGCGCGCGCAAGGGAAAAGCCGGCTCCTTGGGCGGTTGCCAGACAAACGGACAAAGTACGAATTCATATTCTAACCCCTTGCTCTTATGAGTGGTCAGAACTTGTACGCCGGCTGTCTCGCTTTCAAAAGGCCGGGCGAAGCGCTCGTCATCGCTGGTTTTCTTTTCTGAGATCAATCGCGCAAACCAGTCACACAAGCCAGCGGGACTGAGCTTGCCTTGCGACTCGCCAATGCGAATCAGTTCAACCAGGTGCCGCAGACAGGAAACGCTGTCCTCTCCTTGGTTTCGCTGAATCAGGCGCGCATAAGCACTTTCCGACTCTTCGAAGGCCACAAAAAATGCCAGAAAGCCGCGCTGCTTCCAGGTTTCATTCCACTGCTGAAATTTTTGTGCGATGTCCGTCTGCAGTTCAAGGTTCGTATTCAATTCATGAATACTTTGAGCTGCCCAGTTAAACAGCGGGGTTGCCAGACAGGTGCGCAAAAACTCATCGCGGTTGAGTTCAGCGACTGCCCGCATCAGCCAGTACAGCCAGCTGGCTTCATCCGTATCGAGCACATTGCCCGTGGAAAACAACCGTGCCGGCAGGCTGTTCGCCCGCAGCCGTTGCGCCACCGCCTGCGCCTGCCGGTTCGTGCGAACCAGTACAGCGTAGTGGTCCAGCGGTATGTCTGGATGTTCTTTATGCAGCCGGGAAATTTGCGCGGTAGTCAACGCAATCACGCGTTCGGTCGCGGCGGTCACCGTCAGCTCTTTCTTTACCTCAAGCCCGTGCAGCCAGCACTCCAGGGAAGCACCAGCCTGTGCTTCCGCTGAGGCGCCTGAGGCTACCGGCTGAAACGTGATTTCCGGAAAAACAAAGGGGGCCGTGCTGGCTGAAAACAACGCGTTCACGGTCTCGATCAGCGCTGCTTGCGAACGGTAATTCGTCGTCAAGGTGAATCGTTGCTGGGTAGCCTTTCGTGCCTTCAAATAAGTAAAAATATCCGCGCCTCGAAAGCTGTAAATCGCCTGCTTTGGGTCACCCACAAGAAACAGCCGACAGGCAGCGCGCCCAAAGATTCGCTCAAACAGCTCCCATTGTAGAGGATCGGTATCCTGAAATTCGTCAATGAGCACACAGTGGAACTGTTTGTGAAGTGCTTCCATGACAGCGCCTCCGCGCGTACCTCGCACAGATGCCGCAACACCCAGTAGCAGTTCATCGTAGGTACGCTCCGCACGTAAAAGCAGTCCCTCGTGCTGTGCCTGTTTCATCTGCTCGACAAAGTCGCGCCAGAGCGTGGCTTCGGCCCGTCGCATTGTCTCCTGCAAAGCCGTCACTACTCGAAACCAGCCATGCCCCGGCCATTGTGCGCGCTTTCGCTTGAGGATGCTGCGCTCAATCGCTTCTTCACTGACACAAGCCAATGCTGCCAACGCCGCGTGGCTGGGCGCTCCGGAAGTGAACAAGGCCTCCAGCGTATCCACTGTTTCATTACGTGAGCCTACCCAGTTGCGCTGGTCAGTCGAAAGCGCATCATGATTTCGCAACAAATCTCCAAGCGCCACGTCGTCTGCCTGCCATCCCTCCTTTGCTGCCGCGAATGCAGCCTGAACGGCTGCTTCAGCAGCATCCAGAGAAGTAAACGTGTTGTCCGGAAGCAACCGGGAACCACCCGCAAAAAGCGACAGCGCGTCCAGGTTGTTCAGCCGAGTGCGCCAGTCGTTTTTGGCAAACAGCAGTGTGCCCAACCAGGGCCGCCCTTGTAAAAAATTTCGTCCGCGGTAATCCTCAATACGCTGCTCCCGGTTGAAGGACGGGTCCGGTGCGACTTCGAAATCAGCCAGCCCGCCCGCGAGCAGCGCGGTCTCTCTGAGGACTTTTTGGCAAAAGCCGTGAATCGTGGCGATGGTGGCTTCATCGATTCGAGTAAAGGCCTGCGCCAGCGTATCAGAAAGACGAATACGCTCCTCAATGCTAGCGTTTGCAAAAGGCAGCAAGGCGGGATCCTGTATCCGGTTTTCATTTAACTCTGCCGCAGCTGCCGAAAAACGCTGGCGCAGGCGCCGCCGCAGGTTGGCCGCCGCTGCATTGGTGTAGGTCACGACCAGCACCTGCTCAATGTTTAGGCCCGTCTCCAGTACCAGGCGCAGGCACAGGCCCTCGATCGTGAACGTCTTGCCGGTGCCTGCGCTGGCCTCGATGAGCGTGATTCCTTCACCCGGCAGCGGCGCGCTCCAGTCAAAATCTTGCGTGGTGGGCTCAGTCATCGCTCCGCTTCAGGCGATGTTTTATGAGCGGTCCGCCCACAGCTTCGGCCCAGTGCTCAAAGGATTTCTGCTCGGGAAAATCACTTCCGTAAAGCAACCGATGGGCGGGTTTGTTGCCCTCGGCCCACTCCTCGTTTCGGTAGTTACCCCTCCAGGTTAGCTCCGCTTGCGTAAACGGATCCGTTTTTTGCCGATCCGACATACGAGCCTTTGCAAAAGCCAGCGAGGTCGCCGGGAAAAAGGGCAGCGGCGCACATTGTCCCTGGGCAAATCCCTTCAGCAAACCCCCTAGGTAACTCAAAGCGTCTTCTGCCTCTGGGGCAGACAACGCCTCCCGTCCGCTACGGCCCACCACAATGGCTCTCGTGACGTTCCCGCCGCTAGCGACCGCAGCCAACAACCGAATCCACGCCGCCAACGAATCCTGCTCGCGCACACTACCCGCGCGGACGTCGAGCAGCACGTCCTCATAAATTGGATACACCTTGCCCGTGAGAGCCCGCGCTGTTGGCAAATCAACCTCCAGACTGGCCGCTTCGCTTGAACCAGCCAGGCGCTGGTGGCTGGCAAAGGTGGCCGCAGCCTCGCTTTGCAACTTACGCAACTGAAGCCGCCCAGGCTCGCCTGGCGCTACAGCCCCACTCGCGCGAAGCAACTCCATCGCCTGGTCGGGATCGTCTTCGGCGCGAAGTGTCTTCAGCAGTCTTTCCCGCAACTGGTACGCCTCCAGGCCGTCTGTGCCCTCGGGTTCGTTCTCAGGCAGACTCTCAGTCAACTCCGGCAAGCGCATGCCCAGCCTCTGCCGCAGGAAGAATTCCGCCGGACTGCGCCAGAAGGCAATGAGCGTCTGCAGTTCAACCGCTGCTGCATTTGCAGTCGTAGGTAGTTCATCGGAAGTCCATAAGCGAGCCGGAGCCGTGTCCGGCAAGCGTGCGTTCGCCAGCACCGCCACAGAAGGATCGTAGGTAAACAGGCCCTCTGTTGAAAAATAGCGCGGACTGTGAGGCAGCAGCGGATGTCTGCGCGAAATAGTCTGTATCGATTCTACGGATACGGGCAGTGCTTCTAGCACTTCGGCGATAAGCGTGGATGGCGGAGCCTCCTCATCCGGCTGGGTGGAAAGTCCGCAGTGGCTGAGGATTATTCGCTCTCGCGTATTGAGCAGTAGTTCCAGGAAACTTTGGCGATCAACGTCACGCGGGGAGGGCTCTCCCTCCAGCAGGCGTTCGCGTAAATCGGCCGCCTCATAGTTCTGCCTGGGCGGAAAAGCACCATCGTTGAAGCCGAGACACACGACCACCCTTGCCGGTATTCCCTGTGCGCGTGCGGGCGTCGAGAGGTTGACGCCACCCCGAAAGAGCGCACCCACCTCTCCGGATTGCACCCAGTGGCCCAGCAGGTAGCGAAGCGTACGCAGGTCGATGCGCAACGCGGTATCATCTGCAGAGGCGAGTCGCTGCAAAGCTGCCTGCCAGCTGTGCGCTTCGGCGGAGGCTGCGCACTCCCAGCCGCCAAGAAATTCCTTCACTGCACCCTGTAAATGCCTGGCCCACTCGCTCGGCGTGTGCGTCGCACGCGCGGTTGCCAGCCATGCAAAGAGTCTCTCCGTCCAGGCGATCCACTCGCCCAGTTTCAAAGCATCGAGTCCCTCCGCACCGCGCGCTGGGACGCGCTCTGCAAAGACGATCGCCTCATCGGGGTCCATCATGACGCCCAGCAGCAGCCGTTCGAAGCCAAACGCCCACGAGTTTTCCGCATAGGCGGGCAGGCCGGCTTCGGCGCGGTCCGTTGCATCGCGGCCCCAGGCGATCCGTGACTCCTGTATCCAAAAGCGGATACGCTCGAGGTCTGCCGAAGTCCAGCCGGCGGCCTGGGCAACGGCGGGTTCTTCCATGAGCGCGTACACCGCCGCCGCTTCCAGACGCGAACCAGCCAGGGCCAGCAACCGGTTCAGCGCCAGCGAGCACTGGCCCCGCGAGTCGGGTCGGGTTTCGTAAGGCGCGAGTGGGATGCGTTGCGCGGGCTGCGCGGAAGCAAAGACGGCCTCAATCAGTGGCTGATACGTGTCAAGGTCGGGCGTCACGATCAAAACGTCGGCGGGCTCCAGCGCGTCCACGCTTTCAAAACATTCCAGCAGAACATCGCGCAGGGCTTGGACTTCACGTAAGGGATTGTGGCTGGCGTGCACCTGAACGGAGGCGTCCGCGGGTAACTCCCGGTCAGCCGCGGCGCAGTTCAAAAACAGCGAGCGCTGCAAGGCTTCCAGCAAACTGCCCTCGCCAGGTTCCACAAACCCTGCGGGCTCCAGCGAGGCGTTTCGGTCCACCAGCAGGTTGGTGCGATCCCGTTGCAGCCGGCCCAACGCGCTGAGCAGGTGCAGTTTTTTACCGGTTCGGTCGTGTATTGTTTGGGACTCGCGCCGTGCCGGCAGGTCTCCCTGAAAATCAGGCGTCGGCTCCAACAGGTACAGGTGCACCGGCACACGCCGGCCCAGCCATGACAGCAAATCGATAACCAGCGGCGGCAGGCTGGCCACACCGTACACGATCAAGCGCGCAAGCGGCGGCGTCTGATCAACTGCACCTGTCGCAATGCTTTCAAGTAGCCGCCGTAAGGCCGCGCCAAGCGTCGCAGGTTGCTGGTTTTCGCACAGATGCCGCCACAATCTGCCCTGCCAGGGTCCTTCAGCGCTGCGCTCCCATTGTCGAAGCCAAGTGCCCCGATACAGGCTGTATTCTTCGAAAAGCTGGGCCAGCCGCCAGGCGCTTTGCGTACGGGCCAGATCATCGAGTTCTGCGGGAAACATCGATTCCCCGCCCCACTTTGCGGGCGTTTCCAGCGCCGTGCGAACCTGCCAGAAAAAACGTGCAGAGTCGGGCCTGGGGCTGCCGGTAAGGTCTGCGGCCCAGTCGCCCAGATAAGTGCGGACGAAAGGCAGGTGCAGGTTAAAGGCGACGCCCAGCCCCTCGGCAATGCGATGCGTCAACCAGCGGCCCAGCCCGTGGTTGGGCACCAGGATGGTTTCCGCCGTCAGGGGATCCGCCCGCGGGTTTGTGCGCAGGTAATCAACCAGCGCCTCGGCCAGGTTTTCCTGCCGATTGGATGCATGCCAAAACAAACCCGGTGCGCCCATCGCTGCCGAGACTGCCAGAGCCTGCGCCCGGCAAAAGCAAAATCCGCCTTAACCCACGCGTTCGGCTTTTTGCCACTGTCCCAGCGCGGCCCAGCGGCGACGCTCCACCTGTGCCTGCACACGGCGTCGCACGTGCGTTTCGACCCGCTCGGACAAAGGACCGCGATCCACGGCGGGCACGGCCCAGTCCGCCCCGGCCCGAAACAGGACCGGCACGACCTCGTCCATGCGCAGGTGCTCGAAGACGTCTTCGTCGTAAAGCGCCTTCAAACCCTCACGCGTGCGGCACAAAAAATGCGACTCAGCTTGTGGAAACGACCGCGGGACCAACGTCACCCAGTCCAGGTGCATCGGTACAGCCCCTTCGGCCTCCGATTTTAATGGTGTCATTGTGCATCCCCCTTGCTTGAATTTCCCCATCTGTCCTGAAGCAAAAACCACGCGCGGCGGCACCGGCGCCGCACTCAAACACCTTTTTTACACATTTGCCGTAAATTCTGTCCAACATTCGCAAATGAAACGGGAATGTATCACGTCAAAGGCAATATTTGACCATGCCTGGGATTGAGGGTGCTTCGTTTTTTACGCTGCTGGCCGGTTCCGCCGAGCCGGTCCAACTCGTCACCGATCTGGGGCTGGTCACGTTGGCGGCGGCGCTGGTAGCGCTGATTTTCCACGCGCTGCGCATTCCGGTTTTCCTGGGTTATGTCCTTGCGGGCTTGCTGCTTGGCTCCGACAGCATGCCCTGGGCGCCGTTGGTTCGCCTTGAGGCCATCACCGATCTGAAGGAGATGGGGGTTGTCTTCCTGATGTTTTACATCGGGCTGGAGATGGACCTCAGCATCCTGCGCCGCGTGCTGGCCCCCGCCTTTACCGCGCTTTGCCTGCAAACGGCAGCTTTCCTGTTCCTGGGGCTTCAGGTCGCGCCGTTAATCGGCTACAGCTCCACCCAAGGCCTGTTTTTGGGCGGAATCCTGGCCATCAGTTCCTCCATGGTGACGATCTCCGTCCTGCAGGAATTGGGACGCCTGCGCATGCCGCACGGTCAGCTGGCTTTGGGTGTGCTCATCCTGGAGGACGTGGTGGCGGTCGCTCTGCTGGTCATCTTGTCGGGTGTCGGCTTGTCGGGCCGCTTTGACTGGGGCAACGTCTGGGCTGTCTCGCTGGGTCTGGGCATTTTTGTGGTGCTCGTGTTTTTCCTGGGCAAACTGGTTGCGCCCTCGGCAGTCCGATTGATGGAGAAAGTCGCCCGCCCCGAGCTGCTGACCTTGTCCGTGGTGGGTGTTGTCTTGGGCGTGAGCATGCTGGCGCAGGAGCTGGATTTTTCAGTCGCCCTGGGCGCGTTCCTGGCTGGCTCGATTCTCTCGCAGACCTCCCTCTCCGACGAGATCGAGCACGCGACCGCCTCTTTGCGCAGTCTCTTCCTGGCCGTCTTCTTTGTTGCGGTGGGCATGATCATCGACCTGGGCCTGCTCATCGACAACGCCTGGATCATCCTCCTGCTGTCCTTCCTTACCGTTACAGTAAAAATCGCTACCTGTTGGCTGGGCTTCTTTCTGGGTGGGCAGCGTGCCTCGTCCGCCTTTCGCGCCAGTGTGGCCAAGGCCCAGATCGGTGAGTTCGGCTTCATCATAGCCGGGCTCGCGATCAGTCTCGGCGTCAATGACAACGACCTGATGGCCATTGCCGTGGGTGTGTCGATGATCTCCTCCACCTGCGCCCTGCTCATGACGGTGCGCTCGGACGCTTTGTTCGAAGCCGTACGCCGACGCTCCCCTCAGGCCTTTTTGCAGATTTTTTCATTCTACGGCACCTTCCGCGGCTCCATTCAACAGAGCTTGGGCCGCAGCATGGTCTTAAAACTGACCCGCCGTCCGCTGTTACAGATCGTGCTCAATCTCTTTCTCGTGGCCGGGTTCATCGCCGCCGGGTCCATCCTCAGTAACTGGCTGGAGGCAGAGATCGAGCCCGCCACCTCCGAGTGGCTCATCCCCGTGGTCTGGCTGCCGGTCGCGCTGGTGGTTGCCCTTTTTGCCATCGCCATCATTCGCAACCTCAACGCCATTGTCTTGATCCTGTCCGAGGCGGCCTTTGGGGCCGTGGCCGCCCAGGAACAGTTCAAGGGACGCCTGCGCAACATCTTTCACAACCTCGTTCTCGTGCTGGTGGCCGTGTTGATCGGTGGCTTCTTCTTCGCGGTCGCCTCGACGCACCTGCCCACCGGGGTCGGCCTGACCGGTTTCATCCTGACCCTTGGCCTGGCCGGCATTTTCTCCTGGCGACACATGATCCGCGTGAACAGCCAGGTCGAGTTGCTCTTCATGCGCTCCTTTGAGCAGCAGACCAGTAACGTCGACGCCACTGCCCGGCAGAATGCCCTGCGCGAGATCTCCGAAAAGTATCCCTGGCCCGTTGTCCTGCATGAGTACAACGTCAAGCCCGGCACTGCCGCCGCGGGCCAAAATCTGAAAACCCTCGGGCTGCGTGAGAAAACCGGCACCTCCATTGTCGCCTTTTCGCGGCAGGGCACCGTGCAGTACAACCCCGACGCCGACTTCCAGATCTTCCCGGGCGACCACCTTTTCCTCTTCGGCGAGCAGACCCAGATCGACGATGCCCGTCGCCTGCTCGATCAAACCTCCGACGCCACCTCCGCCCCGCTGAGCGGCCCTGCCAGTTTCGAGGTCGAGCAACTCTTTATCGACGCCGCCAGTGAACTGGCCGGTAACACCCTGGCCGGTGCTAACCTGCGCCGCCAACACGGGGTGACCGTGCTCGGCATCCAGCGCGGGGACCGCCGCACGACCTCACCTGGCCCCGAAGAAATTCTCCAGCCCGGCGACGTGCTCTACGTTATCGGCGACCGCTCCGGCATCGAGCGTCTGCAAAAAGGCACTCCCACGGCGGGTCCAGACACCCCCACCGGCACCCCCGAGCCCGAGCCGGCGACCACCCCCTAAGATGCCCGCCACGCACCCACTCGTCAGCGCGGCGCAAAAGCTGCGTCGCGGCGTCAACGCCCTGTCTTTCGGCCCGCCCGTCGCCTTTGTCTACAACCCTCTCGACTACGCCTTCGAGCCACACCGCGAGTACCTTGAGCGTTTTGGCTCTGGCGCCAAGCGCATCGTCTTTTTCGGGATGAATCCTGGCCCCTGGGGCATGACCCAGACCGGCATCCCCTTTGGCGAAGTCGCCGCCGCCCGCGACTGGATGCGTATCGTCTCACGGCCCAAGTCCCCCGAAAAGCAGCACCCCAAGCGCCCCATCGAAGGCTACGCTTGCGCGCGCTCCGAGGTGAGCGGTCGTCGCCTCTGGGGTCTCTTCGCTGAACGCTTCGACAAGCCAAAAAACTTCTTCCGCGAGCACTTTGTTGCCAACTACTGTCCGCTGGTTTTTCTTGAGGACACCGGGCGCAATCGCACACCCGACAAGCTCCCGGTCGCTGAGTCCCAACCCCTGACCCGCCTCTGCGACGCCCACCTGCGCGCCGTTGTCGAATCCCTTGAACCGGAGTGGGTCGTCGGGGTGGGGCAGTTTGCCGAAAAGCGCGCCCGTACCGTTTTGGAAGCGTTGCCCAACCCGCCGCAGGTGGGCACCATCCTGCACCCCAGTCCAGCCAGCCCGGCCGCCAACCGCGACTGGGCCGGTGCCGCCACCCGCCAAATGATTGACCTGGGTTTGTGGAAGGCCTAACGCCAGTCCCCATGCAATTGCCGCAGCCCGCTCGACCCGTCTGGGTTGCCGAGGCCACGCGCCTGGCCCGCCCGCTTTTGAGCACGCTTGCCGCGCGACGCTTTCACACAAACTTCAATCCGGAAGGTCGGCAGCCGGCTGAGCGCGTTCAGTTTGCAGCTCTGGAAGCGTTGTCTCGACTGCTCAACGGAATCGCCCCCTGGTTGCAACCCGCGCTGGAAACCGAGCGGGAGGAGGCCGCTCAGCGTGAAAATCTGCGCGCGCTCGCGCTCGAGGCAATCGCAGCTGTGGCCGACCTGGATTCGCCCGACTTCGCGAATTGGGCCGCAACGGGTCAACAGCCGCTGGTGGATGCCGCCTTTCTCGCCCAAGCCTTCTTGCGCGCGCCCGAAGCCCTTTGGGATCCGCTCGATGAAGTGGTTAAATCACAGGTCCTCGGCGGCATCCGAGCCTGCCGTTCGGTCCTGCCTGGCTTTAACAACTGGCTCCTCTTTGCCGCCACCAACGAAGCTTTTCTGTATCGCCAGGGCCAAGCCCACGATACGCTGCGCGTGGCCACCGCGCTGCAATTTCACGAGGACTGGTACAAGGGCGATGGTTGCTACGGCGACGGCCCAAGTCTGCGCATGGACCACTATAACAGTTTTGTTATACAGCCCATGCTGCTCGATGTTCTGGAAACTTTCGCCGATGAAGCCCGCTTCGATCGTTTTCGCGCGCCCATGTGCAAACGAGCCCAGCGCTATGCCGAAATTCAGGAACGCATGATCTCTCCTGACGGCTTTTTCCCTCCCTTGGGGCGGTCCATAACGTACCGCGGTGGTGCTTTCCACCACCTCGCTTACATGTCATGGCGTGACGACCTGCCCGAAACGCTACAACCGGCGCAAGTCCGTGGTGCACTGACCGCTGTCATGCAACGCACCCTCACCGCTCCGGGCACCTACGCAGAGGATGGATTTCTGAATATCGGTCTGCATGGCAAGCAGCCTTCGCTGGGCGAGAGCTATATCTCGCGTGCTAGTGTCTACTTGGCCAGTTGTATCTTTCTTCCCTTAGGTTTGCCTCCGGAGCATTCTTTCTGGTCCGCTCCCGATTGCGACTGGACTGCGCGTGCCCTTGCCACAGGAGCCGACCTCGCCGCTGACCATGCCCTCTCCGACAACTGAGCCATGAGCGATTTGACGCCCCCAATCCAGCCTTGGCGAAAAGGGTGTGCCCTGCTTGTTTTTCTGGCCACCTTCGGCCTGGTTCCTTTGCACGCCATCGAGGCCCTCGACCTGAATGCCCTCCACGCCCTCTGGCCAACGGTGGTTGCCTTGTCGGTGGTGCTGCTGCTGCGTCGGGCCATCGTCGGCCTGCTGGCGGGCGCGGTCGCCGGCGCTATCCTGCTGGCCGAGGGCGATCCCTGGCAGGCGTACCTCACCCTGGCCGCTGATCACTTTGCGCCCATTTTCGACGGTCCCTGGCGGGTCGGCGCGATTGCGTTCACCCTCATGATGGGCGGCTTCGCGGGCGTCATCGAAAAGGGCGGGGGCCTGATCGCGCTTTTTAATCGCTTGCAGCGAACCGGCGGCGACGCTTCAAAGCGCCTGCAACTGGGCTCCTTAGGCCTCGGCCTGGTGTGCTTTTTCGACGGGCTGGCCAACAGCATGCTTGTCGGCCGCATCACACGCAACCTGGCGCGGCCCTGCGGTGTTTCCCGCGTAAAACTTGCCTACATTGTCGACTCGACCAGTGCGGCGGTCGCCTGCATCGCCTTCTTCTCCACTTGGATCGCCGCTCAACTGGCCTACATCAGCGAGGGCTTTGCCCGCCTTCAATACGAGGGCAATGCCTACCTTTATTTCTTCGGCTCCATCCCGCTCAACTTCTACTGCTGGTTCACCCTCGTCCTGGTGGCAGTCTCCGCCTGGAAGCACTTCAACCCGGGTCCCATGAGTAAATACGAGGCTGCCGCCCAAGCCGCCCAAACCGCATACGCAGTTGCTGAAACACGTATTCAAAATCCCGTGACGCCATCCAGATCCGGCGCGCTGGCCTCTGCCTTTGCTCCGCTGGTGGTCTTGATTTTGGCCATGCCCGCTGGCTTTTACTTTCTGGGCCTGCCCGAGGCGGACCCCCAGGCCAGCTACTTCCCTCTCACTCAGGACAAAATCACCGGGGCCTTTGGCTCCAATGCGGGCCCGCTCGTTCTAATCCTCGCCAGTCTCGCCGCCACGCTGGCAGCCTTCGCCTTCTGGCCCTGGAAATCCACTTCCGAAAAACCCACCCAGGCCTACGCCGACGGCGCCAAAGCGCTGCTGCCGCCGGTGGGCATCCTGCTCTCGGCCTGGCTCCTGGGCAATGTGCTCGGCGCGCTCGGGGCGAACGAAATCATCGCCAGCGTGGTCAGCGACAACCTCCCCATCTGGTCGCTGCCGGCGGCAATTTTCGTAACCGGTGCCTTCATCGCATTTTCGACCGGGACCTCCTGGGGCACCATGGGCATCCTCACTCCGCTGGCGATCGAAGTCGTTGGCCTGCACCCGGGTTTGGTTGAAAGCGCCGCCGGGGCCGAGTTGCTGTTTTCCGCCGCCGTCGCCGCGGTGTTCAGCGGGGCGGTCTTTGGCGATCACTGCTCGCCCATCAGCGATACGACAGTGGTCTCCGCAATCGCGACAGATGTTGAACCCGTCGACCACGTAAAGACCCAGATGCCTTTTGCGCTCATCGCGGCATTTCTGGCGTTGGTCGTCGGCTTCCTTCCGGCCGGCCTGGGCCTGCCCGGCTGGCTGCTGTTGCCGCTGGGTATCGGCGTGCTGCTGGCGCTGCCGGTTATCTTCCGGGGCGCCAGGACTCCATCGCCGCCACCAGCAACGGTTTAAAACGTTTGCGGCCCAACTGCTGAAGATGCGTAAGCGACTCAGGCTTTCCGCGGCAGTCGAGGACCCGGAAGGAGAATCCGGGTCCAGGACTGCATCCCGACTAATTGGGGTGATGTCGAGGGGGCTTGCTCGGAGGACGTTCGCTCCGGTGGAAACCGGTGGGGAAGCGGCTTGTGGTGCGGGCGAACGCGTCCAGGGGTAGGCTTGGAAAAAGAACAGTCAGGTAGCCACTACATGTCCACGTACTGGATATAGTTCAAATAACGGTAATTGCGCAGGGAAACGATGCGCCCCTCCTGGGGCTCCACCGCGAACCAGCCGCGGTCCGTGCGGATCAAGTTCAGCGCGTGAATGATGCCCTTGTCGTGCTGGTTGACGATCATCACCGCGCAGGGCACGTCGCCGTGGCGGCTGCCACCGGAGCGCAGATTGGCCAGCACAAGGTTCTGCTTATAAAAATTCGAGTAATTGTCACAATCCATACCTTCAGCATGGTAATCCGTGTCCAGGTAGCGCAGGTACCAGTCAAAGAACGGCTGGTACTCCTCGTTCATCCAGGTGTGTGAGGGCACCACGTAACGGTTGTCCGTCACGTTGAAACGCGTGCGCACCCCGCTGGAGCGCAATTCGGCCAGAATTTCATCGCGACCCAGGGTTTGGCCTGGCTCATGGCTGACATAGCTCGGAGGCAGGGGTAAATCACGATTGGGCGCTGCCGGGGCGACAGCGGAGGTCGTCGAGTCCATAGAGCGCAGTTCAATACGCTCTCCCAGAACGACGGTGGGCTTTGGGGGTTTGGCGGGGTAGATCATCGCGGGCGGCAGCTTTACGGTCGAATACGTACTGGGGTCGACCGAGTTGCAGCCGGTGAGGACGAGACTTCCCGCAACAGCCAGCAAGAGCACCATGCGCCAAGGGGCGCGAATCAGGCTGCTGAATGTTTGCATGCCCCCTAAGTCGGGGCTTGATAATCAACATTCAGTCAGCCCGGGACATCATTGGTCACTGTAAGGTAACTTTACGTTGACTCTCATAACTTCTACTGAGTATTCGCAGCAGGAAGCGAATTCATTTGTCCTGATAAAGAGACTTTTGAGGTATCTAAAGTCGAAAGATGTGGGTTCTATGCATCGAAATCGCTGTTTGAAAGCACGTTACGTAGTCGAGTGTATGCAGCTTCCGCCTCGCCTAACACCTATATACACATTTTAGTGACATTTAGCTCAATGAGTCCCTATCGACAGACAAATCACCGTCAAAGTCACTTTTAATAGATAATTGCTAGAGATAAGCTCCAGCTCCTGATTCCGCAAGAGGCGGCTACCAATACCGACGCAATGCCTAACCGACGGAGACCTGTGGTTCCGTGGGACGCACCGAAAGCGGGGTCGCGCTCGTGATTTCCAGCGCTTGCAGCTTTTCCAACAATCGCTCAGTCATGGCCTCAGCGGTCAGCCCGTGGTTGGCGCGCAGGTCGCCCGTGCCTGAGCCGTGCTCGACAAACGCGTCGGGCCAGCCAAATCGTTGAACCGGAACATCCACGCCCCGTTCCTGCAACGTTTCGATAACGCCGGAACCAAAGCCCCCGTTCAGCACGTGGTCTTCCATCGTCACCAGCAAACTGGCCGATGCAGCATCGTGCAGCAGGCGTTCTTCGTCCAGTGGCTTGGCGAAACGCGCATTGACCACGCCCACGTCGAGTTCGGTGGCTTCGCGCAGGGCCGCGGCCACTTTTTGTGCCTCGGCCACCATCGGCCCTAGGGCCCAGATGCGAACCGTTTCGCCCGGCTCAATCTCTTTGGACCGGCCGATGCGCATGGTATCGCCGTTGACGTGCGGCCTGGGCGTACCGGTGGCCGCGCCACGCGGGAAGCGAATGAAGGTTGGGCCGTTGTGGTTCAGACAAAGGGTGAGCATGTCTTCAAGCTCGTGCTCATCCATCGGCTGCATGACCACCGCGTTCGGCACAGGCCGCAGGTAAGAGATGTCAAACACCCCGTGGTGGGTCGGCCCATCGTTGGGCGAGAGCCCCGCGCGGTCCATTCCGAAGACCACCGGCAGATTCTGCAGGCAGATGTCGTGGATGACCGGGTCAAACGCGCGCTGCAGAAAGGTCGAGTATATGGCAACGACCGGCTTCAGCCCGTTGGTGGCCATACCCGCGGCCATCAGCACCGCGTGCTCTTCGGCAATGCCTACATCGAAAAACTGCGCTGGCGCAGCCTCCTCCAGCAGATTCAGGCCCGTACCCGAAGGCATGGCGGCGGTGATGCCCACCACTGACTTGTCGGCCTGGGCCGCCCGTGCGAGGGCATTTCCAAAAACGTCTTGATACTTGACCGGCCCGGAGGATTTCTGCACCGCCTTGCCGGTTTTCGGATCGTAGGCGCTGAGGCCATGGAATTTTTCGGGGTTCTCCAGCGCCACATCCAGGCCCTTGCCCTTCTTTGTCAGCACGTGCAGCAGAATTGGCTCATCGGCGTGCCGGGCAAAATCAAGGTACTGCTCCAGCAACTCGGTGTCGTGTCCATTGATCGGCCCCAGATAACGCAGGCCGAATTTCTCGAAGAGGCTGGAGGCCACGATAAAATCCTTGGCCTCACGCTTGGCCCGGGCGCCCCAGCGGATCAACGACTCCCCGCCTGGCATGCGCTGCAGGAACGACTCCAGATCCTTGTGCAGGCGGTTGTAGGTCTGGTTGGTGATCAACTCGTTTAAGTAGCGAGCAATGGCCCCCACGTTTCTGGCGATCGACCACTCGTTGTCGTTGAGGATGACGATTAGGCGCTTCGTCGAAGTGGATACGTTGTTCAGCGCCTCAAAGGTGATGCCACAGGTAAAGGCGGCGTCTCCGCAGATGGCGACGACGTGCTCATCGCTACCGCGCAGGTCACGCGCGACGGCCATTCCCAGCGCGGCCGAAAGGGCGGTGCCCGCGTGGCCCGCGCCATAGCAATCGTGCTCGCTCTCACTGCGGCACAGGAAGCCCGACAAGCCGTCCTTCTGCCGAATCTTGTCAAACTGCGCGTTGTTGCGCCCCGTGATTAACTTATGAACGTAACCCTGGTGCGAGACGTCAAAGACGAAGCGGTCTTTTGGAGTGTCAAATACACGGTGCAGGGCCAGCGTCAGCTCAACAACTCCCAGGTTGGGGCCAATGTGACCGCCGTTGCGGGCAGTCACCTCGATCAACCGTGAGCGTATCTCCTGGGCCAGTTGGCTGAGCTGCTCCGCCGAAAGATCGCGCAGATCCTCCGGCTTTGCGATTTGTTTCAAAATCGACATATCAAGCAATAAGGTAGGTTCACTTTCCTGGGTCAATCCACGATCCGCTACTTAACGACCCTCTTTTTGATGCTGCGTTTCACGCATCTTCTTTTCCAAAGTCCATTTCATCAGCGCCTTCGAGCGCCAGATCCCCGCGCGTTTCGCGTATCTGCTCCAATGTTGCCTGCGCTTTGCCCAGTTGGCTTTCGCAGTTCCGCCACAGCTTCACGCCTTCCTCGTACTTGGTCACCATTTCCGCCAGAGCGATCTCACCGCTTTCCATCTGCATGATGAGCGTTTCCAGGCGCTCGACGGCTTGTTCGTACGGCAGCGCTTCGGCGCTCTTTTTACGGGCTGACATTCAGGCGGTGGGGTTCCCTCTCTTCTCGAACACGAGACTTGCAAAAAACGTGCCGGAGTTCAACCGGCGATTTTGCGCCTTCATTTTCGTCCGTCGGTGTCTTTTCCAGGGGTTGCTCAATCAACGTCGCCGGACATGATGCTTACAGTTTCATGGACCTCTTTTTAATTGTTCTGGCGCTCCTGTTAGCGGCCAAAGTCGCCTGCGAATGCCTGCTCAGCGCGCTCAACCGCCGTCACGTGAGGGCCAACGCAACCGCAGTCCCCGCCGCTTTTGCCGATGTCATCGACGCCGATACCTACCGCAAATCGGTCGAATACACACTTGCGCGCAGTCGCTTCGGCACCCTGCAGGATTGTTTCAGCGGTGTCTTTCTGGGGCTGATTCTATTTTCGGGCTGGCTGCCGGGATTTGTCGGCGTGCTCCCCTGGCTGTACGACGCGCTGTCGGGTCTCTTCAGCGCCAACCCATATGGCATCTGGGCGCAAGCGGTCGTGCTTTTTGCAGTCGGCATGTTGCTCAGTCTGCCTGGGCTGCCCTTCGAATACTACAGCCAATTCCGCCTGGAGGCGCGCTTCGGCTTCAACCGAATGACCCTGCAACTCTGGCTTTCTGACAAGCTCAAGGGCACCGCGATTGCCGCGCTGATCGGCATCCCGTTGCTGGCGTTGCTTTTGTGGTTTTTCAACCTGCTGCCGCAAACTTGGTGGCTTTGGGGCTTCCTCGCGTTGTTTACCTTTCAACTGCTAATGCTTGTTCTGTACCCGCGGCTGATCCTGCCACTGTTCAACAAGCTTTCGCCGCTGCCCGAGGGCGAACTCCGCAACCGCCTCCTCGAACTGGCCAACCGCACCGGCTTTAACGCCCAGACCATTCAAGTCATCGATGGCAGCAAGCGCTCCACCCATTCCAACGCCTTCTTTACGGGCTTTGGGCGCTTCCGCCGCATCGTGCTCTACGATGTGCTGATCGAACAGCTCGAGCAGCGTGAACTCGAGGCGGTCCTCGCTCATGAAATCGGCCACTACAAACTCGGCCACATCCCCAAGATGCTCGTGGTCGGGGCCGGCTTCAGTCTGCTGGGCTTCGCCATTCTGGGCTGGCTGGCCGCACAGCCGTGGTTCATCGGCGCGTTTGGCTTCGACGCGCAGATCGCCTTCCTCTGGGTTGGCGGGCAGCCGCCCTCCGTCGCCCCCGCCTTGCTGCTTTTTTCATTGCTCAGCGGTATCGTGACCTTCTGGTTTGGCCCGCTTGGGCATTTCTGGAGCCGTAAGCACGAGTATGAGGCCGATGCCTTCGCCCGCCAGGCTATGCAAAGCCCTGCGCCGCTCATCACTTCTCTGCGCAAGCTCCACACCAAGAACCTGGGCAACCTCACCCCGCACCCGGCCTTCAGCGCTTTTTATTACTCTCACCCAACCCTGGTTGAACGCGAGGCCGCGCTCAATGGCCCCGCTTGATGCCTTCAGGCTCCCCCGAGGCCGTGACTGAATCCAGCGAACGGACATCTCCCAAGGAAAAACCGGTCTCCGAGCGTGGCTGGCCATGGTTGCTCGTACCCTGGATCGGTATGCTGCTGATGGGAGTGGTGGCCCTGGTCGCTGATCACCTGAGCGACCTCGGCGAGAACGCCGTCTGGTTCTGGCTCGCGGCACCCGGGGCCTATATTGTTCTCAAGATCCTGACGATTACCATCCTTGCCGTCCGCAACAACTCCTTCTATTGCATTATCGCTGCCTGTGCCTTTCCAGCGGAAGCCCTCGTTGTGGGCCTTCTTGCCATTTTGCTCCTGCAAGCGCTCGAATCCTGAAACACCCGCCCATGCACCCGGTTCCAAGTGATAGGACTCAAGGACCGCGCCCAAGCATTTACTTCGTTCATGAAATTTAACTACCGAGCCCGCGATGCCGACGGACGCACCGTTTCCGGCACCCTGGAAGCGCCTGATCGCAAGGGAGCCGTGCGGGCCTTGCGGGCACGCCGTGTCCAGCCCGTGGAGGTGGCACCAGCCAAGGGTGGGGGACGCTCCACCCGCGCTCCGATGAAGTCCGCGGAGTCGCCTGCAGCCAACGGGGCCAACGGACATGCCGCGGAGGAAAAGCCCGCGCGCGCCTCAATAGTAGCCCGCGCCGCCCGCGAGAAACCCAAAAGCCCCGACCGCGCGGCCCTTGCCCAAAGCGATGTCGCTCCTGCCGAGGAAGCCAAACCGCCCAGCCGCCCCTTGTTTGGCTTCGGCGGCGGTGAAAAAAAGCTCAGCCGCAAAGCCGCGCTGCCTTTCCTGTCCAAGCTGCACCAGTTGCACTCCAGCGGGATGCCTCTAGGCGACTCGGTCAGCCTGATGGCCCAACGCCTGACCGACCCCGGCATGAAACAGCTGGCCGACAGCCACTGGCGCGAACTTTCGGAAGGCCACACCTTTGCCGCCTCCATGCGCCGGCGGTCGGACGTGTACGACTCCTCGCTGAGTTACCTGGTCGAGGCGGGCGAGGCCACCGGCAACCTCGCACCCATCCTCGCCGACATCATCGAATACCTGGAGCAGACCGAGGAACTCGAGCGCACCATCAAAAAGAAGCTGGCCTATCCGGTCTTCCTGATGGTCATGGGCCTGTTCGTGGGGGTCTTCATCGTGACCTTTTTGCTGCCGCGCATCCAGGGCATGATCGAAAAGATGGGCGACCAGATGAGCACCTCCGCCGCCATCCTGATCGGCCTGTCCGAGGGCGCGGTCATCTACGGGCCGTGGATTGTGCTTTCGCTGGTCTTTGCCGTGCTTGGCTTCATCCAGTGGCGCAAGACTGACAACGGGCGCTGGACCACCGACAAGTGGATGACTCACATCCCGCTAATTGGTGCCATCGTTCGCGCCTCGGAGGTCTGCCGCGTCTCTAACGTCATTGCGGCGCTCCTTTCCAACGGGGTTAACACCACCGAAACCCTTCGCCTGGCAGAAAATACCATCAAAAACCAGCCCATGCGAGCCCAGTTCGCTGCCTCGCGCCAGCTCATCAACGACGGCGCGCCTTTTTCCGCCGCCTTCAAGCGACATGCCTTTTTCGAGGAGATGGACATCGACATCCTCTCCGTCGGTGAGAACACCGGCAGTCTGGTGGCCAGCTTCAAGCAGATCTTCACCACCCAGAGCCGCGCCCTCAACGGGCACTTCGACAAGCTGATCAAGGGCCTGACCTCCCTGGCCATGACCACCGCCTTGGCATTCGTCGCGCTCATCGTGTTCTCGGTGGTCACTTCGGTCCTGCAGCTCTCCAGTTCGTTGCAGAATCGTTAAATCTTCCACGCGCGGCGGTGGCATCCCCAGCGGTTGCTTGACCTTGCCTGCATCCTGCGGCATCAGCCCAAAATCATGGATACATTTGCCGCCATCGAAGCCCGTCGGGCCGTCAAACACTACGACCCGGAGCACCGTTTCACCGAAGAGGAAATCCAGAAGCTCTTCGAAAACGCCATCCTTTCGCCCACTTCCTTCAACATCCAGAATTGGCGCTTCCTCGCCGTTACCGACCCGGAGCTGCGCAAGGATCTGCGGGCCGCTGCCTGGGATCAGGCCCAGGTGACCGACGCCTCTCTGCTTGTCATCTGTTGTGCCGACTTGAAATCTTGGGATCGCGAACCGTCTCGCTACTGGCGTAACGCGCCGGAAGCTGTGCGCAACTTCATGGTCCCGGCCATTGGCGACTTTTACCGTGGCAACGAAGCCATTCAGCGCGACGAGGCCATGCGCTCGGTCGGCATCGCCGGGCAAACGCTCATGCTCTCGGCCAAGGCCATGGGCTACGACTCCTGCCCGATGATCGGCTTCGACCCAGAGAAGGTCGCCGCGCTCATCAACCTGCCCGGAGATTACGTGATCGGCATGTTCATCACCATCGGCAAGGCCACCAAGGCCGCCTGGCCCCGCGCCGGTCAGCTCTCCCTCGACGAAGTCCTCATCCGTGACCGCTTCAGCTAAGCGCACGCCTTAGCGTCTGCCGCGGCCTTCCAGCTCGCGCGCGATGCTGTGCAGCTCGTAGCGTGCGCGGGCTACGCGTCGCTCCATCTGCCGCTCAAAGCGCTCGACTCCCAGCATCGGTTGCGCCCATTCCTGCAGAAGCTCCCAAGCGGGCGTCCCCTTCAACGTGGGCTCGGGCTCCCGCAGGACCGTTCCGGAAAAGCCCAGCCCGTGCCGCTTGCACAACCAGTTGGCAACCGCCACCGTCGCAACCGCCGGTTGATGCCGTAGCGGTGCATCCTGCGGCTTACCGTGAAACCCGATCACGCTCGGGAACGGCTCGGGCAGACCGTTTTCCTCCGCGTAAAACGCACCGATCGCCTCGTGATCGGTTTCAAAGAGATCGCGCTCCAAATCCACCAGCGGACGCCCTTCCGCCAGCGCCAGCGCCAGGGCCTTCTTGTAAGCTTCGGCGTAGCGCTGCGACAGCAGAATCTTCCCCACGTCGTGCAGCAAGCCGGCAAGGTAGATGCCGGGCAGGGCAGGGGCGTTCAAGACCTCTAGCACATCCTCGCACAAAATCGCGCAGCCAACCTGATGGCTCCAGAAGGCCTGCCAGTCGAAGCCGGTAAACTGCCGGTTCAGGTCCGCGCCTTCGTTCAGCGAAGCCGTGAGGACCCGCACCCGTCGCGTCCCTAGCAGCTGTACCGCCATACGCACGTCCTCGATGGGCGTGGCGGGGGCCACGTAACCGGAGTTCGCCAGCGAAAGCACGCGTGTCGTCAGACCGGCCTCCCGGGAAATCCAGGCGGTCACCTGCTCCAGGTCCAGGTCGTCCTGTTGCAGCAGCCGCCCGATGGCGTTGGCCACGCTGGCAAAAACCGGGAACGGCTGTCCCCGGGCGATTTGGGCTAGCTCCGAGTCGGCGGCTTCCTCGGGTTCGACAGAGGGAGCCAGCACCGTCTTGACCGCCTCCGTGAAGGGGATCGGTGCTTCCGCCTCGCTGGCGGACGGTGCCGGTGTCGGCTGCAAAACAGAGACCACGTCGATCACCGCTTCGCCGCCCCGACCTTCTACATCTTCGGGATCCGGCTTGCGCGGCACCCATACGGACGAAAAGGGCAGAGAGCGCTGCCGTGCCTCGATCACCTTGCCGGCCAGACGTAGCTGCCCCAGGCCGTTTTCCAGCGAAACCGTGTCACCCGTCGCGCGGGCCTCTACCAGCGCCTGCGTCACGTGCCCCAGCGCTTCAAAGCCCAGCTGCGACGCCCGCGCGGTAACAGCGGCCAGGGATCGCGTTTTCTCTTTGCGCGAGTCGGGCCCTCCGCCTCCACGCAGCGCCACTTCACATTGGATGACCGACTCCAGCGCGGCATGCACCAGCGACGGGTAATCGTCCTTTAAAATACCTTCTGCCGCGCAAACTTTCGGAATCGGCTCAAAATGCGCGGTGCGCCAGTCGATGCGCTCAGCTTTCAGGATTTCCGCCAGCAGTTGCGCGGGTTTTGCAGGCTTGATCAAGTAATTTTGCACGCCCAGCTCCAAAGCCTCGGCCACCAGCGCGCGGCTTTTTTCCCGCGTGCAGATGGAGACCGGCATCGCCGCCAGCAACGCGTTTGCCCGCACCTTTTGTAGCAACTCCAACCCACTGCCCCGGCCCGCGGCGGGGTCCAACAGCAGCAGATCCGCGCCCCCCAACTCGCGCAGCAGACGCCAGGCCCCGGCCTCGTCGAAGGCCGCGTGCAGCGAGTGCTCGCGCGCCTCCAGCACGCGCCGCAACCGACCGACGAAGCCAGCGTCGGCGTCCATGATTAAAATACGCGCCATATCAATTTACATCGTAGCGGCGCAGGCTGAGTGCGCAGGAGCTTTCATTGGCCAGAGCTTGTTTATCGACGAATTGCGGCAGGCCTCAACGTCCGCGCGACGCACAAAGTCTCCGCATTAAAAAATCTCCCATGTTTCGTATTGACAGATATGCAATCAGACAGAAACTTTCGCCCCTTTGCACCACACAGGGCTCCTTCTCAGGTCGTAACCGTACGCGGGAAGTTACGCTCAGGTATCGCACACTTCACTTAGAGTCTCTCTGAAAAATCCCTCCTGCTCGCTTTCGTATTTTCAGACAGAACCTTGCTAAGCTAACTCACCCTCGACTATGCCGAAAAAGAAGAAGACCGCCTCTCGCGCGCCCGGGATGACTCAGATTTCGATCAGTCTGCCCAGCGACCTTGTCGCCAAGATCGACCAGATGGCCGATGCCGAAAATCGCAATCGCTCGAATTTTATCGCGACTCAACTGGCGCGTTTCTACGAGAGCGCTGCGGGTAAAAAACTCGCCACCAAGTAGTCAGCCCAGCCGCGCGCAACCACGCGCCGCCTAGCTTCGCCCGCCAGGAAACATCTTTTCTCCCACGCACCGGCTTGCCTTTCCTGGCAAGCCGATTGTTTTTTGCCAGCCGAGCTAACCCATACAATGAAAGCCCCACTGGAAACCTTTCCCAATCCTGAACCGGCGCGTGATTTCCTTATCCGCCACCTCGCCGAGGAGTTCACTTCCGTCTGCCCCAAGACCGGTCACCCAGACTTCGCCCAGGTTCTGTTGTCATACATCCCGGCGAAAACCTGCCTCGAGCTCAAGGCCTACAAAATTTACCTTCAGGGCTTTCGCAACGAGGGCATCTTCTACGAGGCTGTGACCAATCGTATTTTGGCGGACCTGGCCGAGGCGTGCACACCCAAGTGGATGCGCATCGAGACTATCTGGACCGGTCGCGGTGGCATTCGCTCGGTCCTCCATGCCGAGTATCCGACCGAAGGATACACCCCCACCATTCAAGTGCCGCCCCTGGTCACACTGCCCTGACGACTGCTTGCGTTGTCGTGGGCTCAGTAGCCAAGCGCCGGATCCCCACCCAGCGGGGCGGGCGCTTGCGCATGCGGGTCCATCGCATCCACCCGGTAGAGCTTGTGCAATTGCCAGCCCGCGCGTGGGCAGATACGCACCCGGTCGTCAGATGACCGCCAGCCCGTCTTCACCGCCTGCGAGATCGCGGACAGCACCGCGCGGTTCTCACGCTGACTCCATTCTGGGTGCAGCCAGACGACGCATCCCGGCTTCAATTGCGGCGCAATCGTCTCAAGCCAGCCGCCAATACTTCGCGGCGACTCCACGATGATCTTCAACTCATCCGCCTGAGCGAGCACCTCCGCCAACGGCGCAGCGTCCCACTTCGGGCTGACCGTCACCCAGTCAAAGGCCCCTTTCAGTGCGAAAGCCCCCGACGTCTCCAGATGCACCTGCAGCCCGCTTTCGTGCAGCGCGCGGGTCAGCGGCGTCAGATCGTGAATCGCCGGCTCGCCCCCGGTTATCACCACAAACTCCGGATCCGAGGCCAGCGCCCGTTCAACCAGCGCTCCCGGCATGCAGCGTTCGATCGTCTGCGGAATGTAATCCGGGTGCCAGGTCCCGGCCGCATCACACCAGGCACATTTCACCGGACAACCAAAGGTACGGATGAAGTAGGCGGCCCGACCCATGTGACACCCCTCGCCCTGCCACGTGGCGAAGCATTCGTGCACCGGCAGGCGTTTTTCTGTCTCCTGACTCAATTGAGAAAGTCTCCCCTGGCTACGTCTGCAGGCGCGGTGCGGCTGGCGGGTCCATGGGTTGGTGCCCGTAGCACGCTGAGTTTTTCGAGTCCTCGAAGAGTTCGATGGCTTGAACCCAGGCTCGCCCTTCGGTGTCTGCGCGCACCAGGGCATCAAACGCCTGAAAGATATACTTTGCCAGCCCCTCGCAGGATGGACTGGGCACCATCAGCACCTTCCAGGCTTTTGGAGCCGCCGCCACCAGCGTTTCGCGTAGCGGATCGTCTTCGGCCAGCACGCAGGCATGGTCTAGTTTCTCGGCAATCCACGCCTTGAGGTATTTCAGCCGCCCGAAATCCACCACGAAGTCGTTAGCGTCCAACTCGCTGCAGCCAAAGACGACCCCGATGGCCCAGTTGTGCCCATGGATGTAAGCGCAGTGTCCGTCATGCCGCCACTGCCGGTGGGCAAAAGGGATGTCCGCGTAGAGTTTTCGGCAGGTCAGCATTTTCTCTTTTGAACCAGCGTCATTCAGCCAGAGCAATCTCAACCGCCGCATTTCCCACGCGCTTATCAGCTCAAACGCCAACCGGCCTCGGCCAGGGCTTCCGTCGTGGGCGCCTGCGCATCGTAAACGGTGGGATCTTCAACACCGGCCAGATAAAAGGCTTCCCGGCGCTCGATGCAGGTGCCACACACCCCGCAATGAAATTCACCTCCTTCGTAGCAGGACCAGGTTTTTCCTAAGGGCGCTCCAAGTCGCGCGCCTTCACGCACAATGTCCGCTTTTGACCAGCCGACGAACGGCCGCGCCAATACCAGAGGATTCCAGTCGGCCAGCCCCAGCGCCGCGTTCATGGCCTCGGCAAAGGCTTCGCGGCAGTCTGGATAGATCGCGTGGTCACCCGAATGCGCCGCGTAAGCCACTTTGCGGGCCCCCTTTGAAATGGCCCAGCCACTGGCAATACTCAGCAGTATCATGTTTCTGTTGGGGACGACCGTCGACTTCATCGCCTCTTCCGTATAATGTCCCTTCGGAACTGCCACTGACAGGTCGGTCAGGCTGCTCCCGCCCAACAGCCCTTGCAGCTGGGAAAAATCCGCAACCAGGTGCTCCTCGAGCCGACCGCTGAATCGGCTCCCGGCTGCCTGGGCCTCCGCGGCGATCGCCCGGGCAGCTTCGATCTCTCTGCCGTGACGCTGGCCGTAATTCATTGTCAGGGCCCATACGTGCGCCCCCTGATTCAACAGGTGCCAAAGCAGTACACTCGAATCGAGACCGCCCGAAAAAACCAGCACAACTGGCTCCATCGGGATAGCGTTTTGTCCATCAATCACAGCGTAGCCTACCCATTTCACACCGGATTTTCGCAATCCTTTTGGCTTTTTGCTGATTTTTTTTAACCCCATAACCTATCATTTATCAGTAACACCGTCGCAGAAGGCCGCCTGGAGGAACCGGTAATCGCTTGCAACACCATCGTGGCTATGGACTTATGGCTCCACGCGAACGCATTCTCAACCCCCTGCATCGGGTAGGGGCACCCCCTATATCAGGGGCCTCCCCCATACATTTTACGCTTGATTCAAGCGCTGGTTGAGGTACTTTTTCAGGAGTTTCACCCTTTACCATCCCCAATAGTTACTACCATCCCACCCCTCGCTTACCGCTTCTGCGGCCCTACGGTCGTGCGTTGTGTGTCAGTAGAGATGTTCCCGTCCCCGGTTACCCAAACCTCTCAACCGATTTCTATCTAGCTTGAACCCATCTGGGAAGGACCGCTACCCTGTGTTTACGGTCTCTTCTCGAGATTAACTTCACCACCTAACACTGATACGCTCAATGAAACTGAAAATCTCGCTTACGCTTGCAGCGGCCTCCTTGGCCATCGGCGGGGTTGCTAATGCCGCGACCTTCACCGCCACCTCCGATACCTTCGGGTACCAAACTTACGACCTCGTGCAGGGCTTTAATGCCTTCCACGCTCCCCTCCTCGGCGACATGCTCGCTTCCGGCCAGTTTGAAAGCGCTGCCGGTGCCGTCCTCACCGATGACGAAGCCACCTGGAATACCAACGACTTCGTTGGTACGGATTCCAGCGGTCGCCAAACCTTCTTCGTCCTGCTCACCAGCGGCGCGAACGACGGGGCTATCCTTCCGATTACCGCCACGGATGGCACTGCTAATACCGTGACTGTCACCACAGCGGGCGTCGCTGCGGGCACCGAAACCTACCAGATTTTCGCGGCCTCTTCGTTCGACGACCTCTTTGGCGCTAACGACCTCGGACTTGCTCCCGGGACTGCATTCGACCAGTCCACCGCGGACTTCATCTTTGTGGCCACTTCCACAGGCGTCTTCACCTCGTTCTACTTCCAGAGCGATTTCACTTTCGGCAGCGGCTTTCGTCAGGCTCCCAACTTCGCTGATGACGTCGGTGACACCGTGGTTTACCCTGACGAAGTACTTCTCATTCAAGATACTTCGGGGACCACTAATGACCTGATCATCTCTGGCATGGTGAACCCGGCCGATTTCAGCATCGACCTGCCGAGCGGCTTCAGCTTCATCAACCGTCCTTTCCCGGTTGGTTCGACCCTCGATTCCCTTGGCCTTTTCACCGACGGAGTACAGGGTGTAGATGCTACGGGTACGGCCTTCGACCAAGCTGGTGTTGACCTCGTCTTCATCGCGCAGCCCGGAGGTACCTTTATCTCCTTCTATTTCCAGGACGACGGTGTTTTCGGTACCGGCTGGCGTCAGGCGCCCAACTTTTCCGACGATGAGGGAGGTACTGTTATCCCGATTGGTTCTGGAATTCTCTTTTTCAATTCAGGTGCGGCCAACATTTATGAAGGCCCAACACCTGTCGTTCCTTAACAATTTTGACACGTGGAGCACGGGCCATGAGTCCCGTGCTCCACATCCTTCCATCACCCCCCACATTTAAAATCACCTTTAAGTAACCTCTTCTTTAATCCGGATTACCTCCAATATTGTTAGACTGTCATGAAAAAACTTATTATTAGTTCTCTCCTCGCTGCCGGCGGCGCCACCAGCGGCTTCGGTCAGGCCGACGTGATCGACCTTTTTTACGGCGTCCAGGCCGCCCCAGGTTCCTCTTTGCTGTTTGATATCGATGGTAGCACCCTCCTCGACGATGGCGTCGCTACAGGTGCTTTCGGTTGGGTTGCCAACACCAACATCGACCTCGGTGCTTTCACGCCCGACATGCTGGATAACTTCAACGAAATCGACAGCAGCGATGACTTCATTGTGCCCGGTCTCTTCAGTGTGATTGAAACCATTCCGACCACAGAACTGGATGGTTCCACCAACTTGCCGTTCGTAAACAACCCGGATGTCACTTTTCTCTTCGTTGTTTACTCCGGCCCGAGTCTCGCCGAGGCTGAAGGTCTCTTTGTTGCGACCGATTCCAGCTTCCCGACGTTTCCTCTCGGCGTTGAAGTTCCTGTAGCTGACGCTCCTGACGCTGACTTCCAGCCAGGATCGTTCGACAACGTCCTCTTAGGGGGCATTGTTCCGAATGGTGTTTTCGACCCCACAGGTGCCGGCCTTGAAGGTGTTGGTTACAGCCTCGCCCTCGAAATCCCTGAGCCGGGCACCTACGCCGCCATCTTCGGCGTCATCGCTCTCGGTCTCGGCATTGCGCGTCGCCGTCTGCGCAAGTAGTCGTTAGCAAAATTTCGCAAGCGTAATCAGATCCAGACAGAACATTCTCTCAAGCGAGATTTTTCTGTTTCATTCAGCCTCCGGTCGTTATGCGGCCGGAGGCTTTTTTGTTTTAAATACCTCATGGGCACTGAAAAGCTTCCGCCAGGCGATGAGCTTCGAGGTGCGTAGATCGCCAAAACCCAGAAAAGATAATGGCTAGTGTCTACAGCCTGGCTCCTGAAATTTCAGAACTTCGGCTGCAGCCTGGCCCCTAACACAATTATTGAGCGCGCAATACCCGGAGTATTTTTGAATCTCATGAATGATGCACAAAAATGCGTGACACCAGCAGCTATGGATATAAGGCTGGAAATGTTGTCTTTTTGAGAACATATTCGTGTATCCACTGATCTTGAAGATACTGATAAAAACACATCACATGAAAATGCGCTAAACCCTTAATTTTTAGCGACAAAGGCTTGCTAAACCTTTGGATTTCTGACTAAGTTATATCTGCATACAACAGGTCGAATCGATGACCTGAAACAATCCACCCTTTTCCCCAACACACGAACACTGCCGCAACACGCTGCAGCTTTCAATTCCCCAAATCCCATGAAGACGTTCATTGCTGGCGCGGCTATCCTGGCCGGCTCCTCCATTCTATCCTTCGGTCAAGCCGATGTAATTGACTTGTTATATGGTGCAACACCGCTCCCTGGCGGCTTCTTGCTCCGGGGACTTGATGGCGAGCTTTTAGACGACGGCCAGGCGACAGGTGCCTTTGGATTCATTGAAAATAGCGTGCTACCTGATCTCGGTTCTTTCACACAGGCAAATCTTGCTGATTTCCAAGTGCTCGATGCATCCGACGGATTCATCGTTCCAGGTTTGTTCGCTGTAAATACTACAATCGCAACAACCCAGTTGGACGGTGAGACAAACCTACCTTTTATTGATAACAGCGATATCACCTTTTTCTTCGTCGTTTTCGATGGACCAGATGCTGTTTCTTCTGACGGCGTATTTGTTGCAACAGCTTCAAGCTTTGGAACCATCCCTGCCGGCGTCGACGTTCCTGTCGCCGATGCTCCTGACGTAAATTTTCAGGTCGCCGAGTTTGATCAAGTCGTGCTTTCCGGCCCGGTTACCCCGGGTGACGGTTTTGACCCTGTTGGTAGTTCGGGACTCGGCGTTTCTTACCAGCTCGCAGGCGAAGTTATTCCGGAGCCAACAACCTACGCGGCCATCTTTGGTTTGCTTATCTTGGGTTTTGCCGCGCTGCGTCGTCGTACGCGCCGCAGCTAGTGTTAAATACCCCACGCTTTTCGAAGCCTCCGACCCGGCCTCGGGTTGGAGGTTTTTTATTTGCGAAGCTTGATGAAAGGTAGGTCTAAAAGATAAAGCCTCGTTTCCTGAGCTGTTTCCCGAAGGCGTTACTGTTCCGGCACCGGATCCGCCCGATGTGGATTTTCGGCGCTTGGAATTCGACACGGTACTACTTGGAGAGACCTTTGCAGGTGGACTAGCCAGTGACGAGGGGGCTACTTACCGACTCGTGGAAGGTGTGCCGGAGCCGAGCACCAACGCAGGGATTCTGGGTTTGGGTTTGTGGCATGGCGGCGGTGGACGCGCGCAGCCGGGCTCAGCTGAGCCCAGCTGAGGTATAATTTTTTGGCAGGATTTTGACAACCTAGGCAGCTTCGGCGGTCGAGGGTTTTTCTTTGAGAGGTGGGTGTCGATCCGTGTAGTCGCCAGGTGGATACAGGCCGGATATCATGTGGAAGACGGATGGATTTGGGTCGGGTAAGTCACCGATGTCGCACCGGGGCGCAGAAGTTATTCACCGAAGTCTTATACAGGTGCGTTCGTGGCCGACTTTTGAGGGTATGACTCAACAGACTCGACTGGCGCTGTGCGCGCTTTGCTTCTTCACCCCCGCCGTCGTCACCCCGGCTTCCGAGACCGCACCCACTGCCCCGTTCAAGCAACAGCCGTTTGTGCATGCGGCCGGCGATGTCTATCAGCTTCGCGTGACCGAAACACGCACCAGCGCGACGACTGCCGAAGGCGGCATCCACGAATCCCGCATCGAAAAAGAAATCCTCACCGAGTACGCCGCGACGGTGGAGATCCTCGAAGTCGACGTCGATGGACAGCCCGTGCGTGAAAACCACACAGAGGTGACACTGGTTGTCACTTCAGATGGTAAACGCATGACCGCCAATCCGCGCGAAGGGGCCCTCAGTTTCGAACGTTCTGGCCGCAAAAAAACGCGCACGCAGATTCGTTCGGAGGGTCGCCGCATCGAAGAGCCCTTCCGCAGCATTTTGACTTCGGTGGCTCCCATGTACCCGCAGTCCTATTCCAACGCAGCGCTGCTGGAGGCGACTCAGAATTCAGGCGAATTTTGGCAAGCTGACGCCAAGGCCTTGAGCTTTCGGCTGGAGACCACCTACGGCATCGAGCTGGTGTCGCGTGAACTCCCAGGTACCTTCCGCACCGAAACCACCGGCAGCGCGACGCGCTGGTCATTTTCGACCGATCTGCAACGCCTGCGCGCGGAACTGCCCGATAATGTGCACGCGTCGCGTACGGGTGGCACTTTCTCGGGCGAGGCCAGTTGGACACCTGGTTTCGAAGGCGGCACCTTTACTTTGGATACAGTTCTAGCGTATGAATTCAGCGGCGGCACAAACCGGTATGGTGTCGCACGCAACGAGGCCAAGTGGCGTACGGAGGCTCGCATCGAACGCCAGGAGCAGCGGATCTATGCGGCACCGGCGGTGGTCGCGGCTTACATCGACCCGTAGGGCTTCAATTAAGTACGCCACCCGTACACCCATTTCTCAAAAACCGGAGGTCTTTTTGGCCTCCGGTTTTTCTTTGTACGGAAGTTTCGCGTAGGGGAATCACACTGTTACAAGCCTGTAACTTGATTCCTGCTTGCATTGATTTGGAACACTTGCTGTATGGACACACCTCACAAAATCTATGCGCAAATTCCCCCACCTCATCGGCTTGACGTGTATCTGTCTGCTCAGCGGCGTTCCCTTCGCTAACGCGCAGAGCAACGTTAAGGAAACGCAGGAAAAAATCCGCAAGTGGGTCGAGACCCGGCAAAACATTGCGGAGGTCCGCGAAGAGTGGAATCAGGACAAGGCCATTCTCGATGAAGAGGTCAACCTGCTGGAGCAGCAGGTGGCCGCGCTCGAAGCAGAAATTGAGACGCTGGAGACCACCCAAACGCAGGACGACGGGCGCCTGGGTGAATTGGTTGAGGAGCAAAAGCAGCTCAATGATGCGCGGCTGGATTTGGAAGAGTCGCTCGTGGGCCTGGAGGCCAAGGTGCGGCAGGTGGTCGCGCGCCTGCCGGAGACCCTGACTGAGGAACGCGCGCTCAAGGCGTTGACCTCGCAGATTCCGGAAGACTCCCTGGAAACCGAATTCACGACCAGCAACCGCCTGGTGGCCATTCTGGGTGTTTTGACGCAGGCCGACCGTTTCAACGACACCACCCGGATCGTGCAAGAGCTGCGCTCGTTCGATGGAGCCGACCGCGTTTCGGTGCGCACGCTTTTTTGGGGTCTTTCATATGCGTTCACCGTCGACGCGACCGGCACCCGCGCCTCGTTTGGGTATCCTCCCGAAGGCGGCGGTGAGTGGGTGTTCGAGGACATCAGCGAGTCCGCCGAGGACGTGCGCCTGCTCCTCGATATTGCCGAAGGCAACACCGACGAGGTTCAGTTCGTGAAGCTGCCTCTGAGGCTGAACTAATCCCCCCGTGTATCATTCCCCCGTTTTCCCTTGTCTGATGAAATTGAATTTTTTCGTTTCGCTGTCGCTCGCCTGCATCGCGGCCTGTCTATTTTCAACCAGTGCTATTGCTCAGGAGACGCGCTCCTTTGATGCTGCCTCGCAGAATATCGACCAGCGCCTGCAGGACGCCCTTGATGAATATGCGGCGGTAACACGGCAGATCACCGAAGAGAAGGTGCCCGTGTCCACCCGGATTCGCACCCTCGAGACCAAGCTCGCCGAGCTGACCAAGCTGCGCGACCAGCTCAAGCGCGCCACCGACGCGAGTGCCGCCGATGTGGACCGTAAGCAGCGCACCGTCGACCAGCTGGCCAACAGCAACGAATTTCTAACCGACCAGCTGACGCAGTTTGTCAACGAGTTTTCCTCACGCCTGGATTTCAGCGAAGCGAACACGTACGCGGATCTGGTCGATGCCGCGCTCAACGCTACCGAAAGCGAGACGTTGAACTTTGCCGAGGTGCGCGAGCGGCAACTGGCCGTGGTGGATGCGGCTCTGGATCGCATGTTGAACCTGATCGGCGGCGACCGCTATCCGGGCACGGCCCTGGGTCAGGTGGACAACGCGGTTGAGGCTTCCGGAACGTTTATCTCGGTTGGCCCGCAGGTCTTTTTTTCCAGCGAGGATGGTTCGCTGGTGGGCCTGGTCGAGCCCGGGCGTCAGGGTCCCGCTCCGTCCGTGGCGGTGCTGCCCTCCGGACTCACTGATGGCATCGCGCAGTTGGCCTCCACCGGAGAGGGCTCGCTGCCGCTAGACTCGACCCTCGGTAGCGCCTTGAAGAAGGAGCAAGCCAGCAAGACCCTCGGGCAGTACATTGAGGACGGCGGTGTTATCGGTTATGTGATCATCGCGCTGGGCTCGCTCGCGCTGCTGATCACCGCCTTCAAGGTTTTCGAAATCAGCAAATTTTCGACCCCCAGCAGCCGCGATGTCGAGGAGGTGCTCAAGCAGATTGAAAAAGGCGACCAGAAGGCGGCCATGGACCGTGCGGCGAAGGCACGCGGGGCCGGTCGCGAAATTCTGGAGGAAGGCGTCACGCATTCGGACAAGAAGCGCTCGCTGGTGGAAGAATTGCTCTTCGAATCGATTTTACGCGCGCGCCCTTATCTGGAGCGTTTCCTGCCGTTCTTGGCCATTACCGCGGCGGCTTCCCCGCTGCTGGGCCTATTGGGCACGGTGGTCGGCATGATCAAAACCTTCCAGTTGATCACTATCTTTGGCACGGGCGACGCCCGCAGTTTGTCCTCGGGGATTTCCGAGGCGCTAATCACCACCGCGCTCGGGCTGATCGTCGCCATCCCGGTGTTGATCCTGCATGGCCTGCTGGCGCGCATGGCCAAGCGAAAGGTTGGCCTGTTGGAGCAGGGCGCGGTTTCCTTCGTCAATGGGCTGACCACCTTGCGGCACACCAAGGGCGAGACGCAGGAATAGCCAGCGCACCAGAATCCGCACGCGATGGAATTTTTACTGGAGGCCTGGGACATTATCCTCAGTGGTGGCTGGGTGATGATCCCGCTATTTCTGCTGTCGATCCTTCTCTACACGCAGGCCTTCCAGTTGGCGATTTACACCTGGCGGGTGAGCACCAGCAGCGGCACGCGGGTGCAGTTGAGCCAATGGTTGGACAAGCCGGCGGATGCCCCCAATCGCGTGCAGCCCATCCTGCGTTATGTCTCCTCCGGCTGCACGACCATCAAGGATGTACGCAACCGCTATGACGAGGTTCGCCTGGCGCTGGTCTCGACCATTGATCGACGGGTTCGCTTCGTGAACACGCTGGTCTCAGCCGCGCCGTTGCTGGGTTTGCTCGGCACCGTGCTGGGCATGCTCTCAACGTTTTTCGGCATCGCCACTGGCGGGGGCACAGAAACCGCCGGAGCCGTGGCCAACGGTATTTCGCAAGCGCTCGTTACCACCCAAACGGGCCTGACCATCGCACTGCCCGGGCTGTTCATGGTCATGCTCATTCAGCGCCAGCGCAGCTTGTTGGAAGCCTGGCTCGCGCGCCTGGAATCGGTCACCCTGAGCCGCTTGGAGGGCGAAATCTAATGGCCCGCCGCAGCCTCACCGACGACTCCGACGAGTCGACCGAGATCAACCTCTCGCCGATGATCGACTGTATCTTCATCCTGTTGATCTTCTTCATCGTGACCACCGTCTTTGTAGAGGAGGAAGGTTTTTCGATCAACCAGCCGGAGGCGGCGCCCAGCTCCTCCGAAGAGGAGAGCGAGAACATCACCATCGTTATTCGCTCCGATAATAAAATCCTCCTCGACGATACGGAGGTGCTGCTGTCGCAGATTCCGGCGATCATCCGCCGTCGCGTCGTCGACGATGAGGACAAGGTCATCATCAAGCCGAACACCGAGGCCGATATCGGCATCTTCGTGCCGGCCTACAACGCAGTCCTGGAGGGTGGGGCGAAGGCCTCCCAGGTCAGCTACAACTGATCCGTACCGATGAGCCAGCGACGCGCAATCAACGCCGAGGACGAGCAGACAGAGATCAATCTGTCGCCGATGATCGACTGTATCTTCATCCTGCTGATCTTCTTTATTGTGACCACCGTTTTTGTCGAAAAGCCCGAGGTGGAAATCATCAAGCCGCCTTCGGTGGTCACCGAGCGCCTGGCCAAAAACTCCATCATACTGGCCATCACCAAGGACAATAAAATCTTTTACGGCAGCAAGGAGATGAGCGTGGCAGGGGCTGGAGCCCAGGTGCGGCAACTGCTTGTAGAAAACCGCGATTACCCGGTCATCATCCAGGGGGATATCCGCGGCGACACCGGAATCCTGCGCCGCCTGCACCGCGAGGTTAAAAACGCGGGAGCCAAGCAGATTTTTTTCTCCACACGTGAGTGACGCATCCAGACTCGACTCCCCGGCTTCCGGCCTTTTTCCTGCTCACTCACCTTGGAATTTGAAAACCTGATCGTCACTCCCTTCCCTGAATAAAAATCACCTTTGCAAAAATCGCCTCCAGTTTGCGCGCTTCCCCATGAGCGCGGCCTCTTCCTTTGCCGTCTGACCGGTTGCAGCACGTCCGTCTGAAAGGATTCTGTGATGGAGAGCACCGAGACCTTCAAACGACCTGAAGCCGGCAGCATGTTTGCTGTCTCCATTTTGGTGGGCGTGGCCTTCTCGTTTTTTCTCTTCGTGGTCATCGCGCTGGCTCAGCAACTGTCCGCCGACCGTCCCCGACCGGAGGAAGGCCCCGATAACATCGTTTTCGTTCAGCCGCCGGACGTGGACATCGAGGAGGAAGAAGAGGTCATCGAAGAAGAGGAGCCCGAGCCGGAGCCCGAACTCGATGCCGAGCCACCGCAGCTCAATCTCAGCGCACTTGACATCAATCTGGACGCGGGAATCGGTTCTGGATTCGCAATTGATACTGGCCTTCCCGAAATCGGTTCTTCGCAGGAAGATCTCGATACAAGCCGAGTTTTCAGCTTTGCGGAATTGGACGAGCCGCCGCGGATGCTCGACGCTTCGCCCATTCGTTTTTCACAGGGAATTCGGGCGCGCAATCAAGGCGTTAGTGGCACGGTTGTGCTTTTTCTGAAGATCGACGCCAGTGGCAATGTGGTTGAAGTGCGGTCGCGCCATTCATCGCTTCCTGGGGAGGTTACCGATGCCGTGCTTCGTGACATCGAGAGCCGCCGTTTTTCTCCTCCGCGCGTCAACGGAAGCCCGGTAAGCGCGCAAGCGACGCTGCCGGTAAATATCAAATTCAGCTGACGAATCATGCTCACACCGATTCCATCACTATTCATGGTTGGTGCGCTTCTGGCGACTCCACTTTTGTCTGGCCAGGAGTCTCGACGATTTGAACCACCTCAGACTGTTCAGGAGGCCCTTCGTGATGAAGACTTCAAGGCGGCGTTTATCGGTTCCTATCGACGCGTGGCCGAGACAGAACCCGAAGTCAAAGACGAAGAAGTTCGATTCCTGCGAGAGACACTTCTGCCAAGCCTTGAAGGAGGTAACTACTCTGCGGCGATCGCCATACTTGAGGCGGAGTTTGCCAAGACGCCGGATGTCAGCGCTCCCATCCGCTTCGTGCTGGCTAATCTCTATTTCCAAGAAGGACAGCGTGAAAAGGCAGAGGAGCAGTACCGCGTGGCGATCAAGGCTTTCGACGAGTATCAACGTGCACACCGCAACCTAGGACTCCTTTTAACCTTGAGTGAACGCTATGTTGATGCCCGTGTTCATCTTTCCCGTGCGGTCGAACTGGGTGCTCGCGATGCGGCAAACTTCGGCTTGCTTGGTTTCTGCAACATGCAGGCGGAGGACTTCGTAGCCGCCGAACAGGCTTACAGGAACGCCATTTTACTCCAACCCAACGAAAGCAAATGGACCCTGGGCCTGGCTCAGGCAATGGTCGAATTGGAGAAGTATACTGAACTGCTTGGCCTGTTGGATACTGTGCTAGCGGAGGACCCGGACAACGTGAACCTCTGGATGCTGCAAGCCAACGCACAGCTAGGATTGGAGCGTCCGGTGGAAGCTGCGCTGGCATTGGAGATCGCCCGCAACCTTGGCAACCCGGACCGCTCGCTACTGAAGCTTCTAGGCGATATCTATGTGCAGCAGGAGATTTTCGACCTAGCGCTTGGTGCTTATGAGGAGCTAATTGATTCCGGCACCTTTCCAGAAGACTTCGATGATGGCTTGCGGGCTGCACGCTTGTTTCAACAAACACGCAATTCCAGTAAAGCTGATGCGCTTCTGAATCGCCTTCGCGCGCAGTACGCACAGCAAATTTCCGGAGGTCGGGAACTCGAACTGCTTGTACTCGAAGCCAAGGTACAGCGTTCAATCGGCAACCCCGAAGAAGCGGCAAAAACGCTTGAACAAGTTGTCTCCCGCGACGCGACTCGCGGCGAAGCTTTAATCGAACTGGCGGACTTTTACTGGAGTCAGTCCCAAGAAAAAGCAAAACGAGCCGCTACCCTCGAAGCGGATGGTGAAGAGGATCAGGCCGAAGCGGTTTTGCAGGAAGCTGAAACCCTAAAGACGCTTGCACTGTCGCGGCTGGATTCCGCTGCGAGGCAAGAAGAATTCAGCTACGACGCGCTGGTAAAGCATGCTCAATTTCTTGTGCGCGAGCGTGATTATGATGGTGCTGTGGAAAAATTGCGCGCAGCCCTGAAAATCAAGGAAGAGCCTCGTGTACGTCGATTCTTGGGCAAAATTGAAGAGGCGGCGCAAGCCCGCTCTTGAGCGCTTCTGTCTTAATCTAAGCCCAAACACTTCTGTCCTGATTGAGTCATTCCCTTCAATTCATCCACTGATGAAAGTCCCCGTCATTTTTTTATTCTTTTGTTCTTTCGGCGTGTTGTCGGCGCAAGGGATCAGCTACGAGACTTTGGAAGCACGCTCGGAGCTATGGCCAGAACGCGTCGCAGTGGTCGACCCCCAGGGAACACCCATGGAAGGCCTCAAGGGCCGGCGCCTCACCGGCTTTACTGTCTTTGTCGAGAATGGTGAAGTGTTGATCGATTTTGGATCAAACGGACTCCACCGTATTGCCCTCAAGCAGACCGATATCCTCGAACGTGCCAAAGAAATTGCCCAAAACCCTGACCTGCTGAAGCGCTCGAACTTCGTGAGCAATCTTTACATGCGGACATTTCTGCCCGCGCGTGTATTGGGAGAAAGTCAAAAGGGAATCTTCGAGGGCGCGGTTCCAACGCACTTTCTGCTGGTTTATGTGGATATGGAAAGCCGGGCCTTCAAAGGCGTGGTTGAGACGGTCCGGAACCACAAGGAGGCGATTAGCAGCATCGATGGCAAGTATCGTGTGAAAATTGTCGTCTCTCCGGTTAGAATTGAAGACCAGAAGTTGATTGATCTGGCTGTTGAGCACGGGATGAAGCACTGGAGCTTCGTGCCGTCTTTTCAAGCGGAGTCTTACGCGCGTTTGCTGGGACATGGAGTTGAGCCTCGGCCGAAGGTTGTCCTCATCGACTTCGATCAGGCTAAGCTCGCCGAAACAACGAACGCTGTTTCGGCCTCGGGGCTCGATACGTTCCTAACGAATCTGCCGGAAACGATACGGGCTCACGAAAAAGCCCGCGCCACGGCTGCTCAGCAGTAGTCCCATGAGTTTTCTCCGTTTAAGCTTCAGACCTGAGGCCTTCGTGATGTTTCGTTCCGCGTACCTGTATCTGTCATTAATCGGCACCATCGTCCTTGCACCGAGTGGGCTTTGGGGACAAGCAGCCGATGCCTCGAACAGCGGAAACGAAGCCGAGGCAGAGGATGCGGATGGTGCCGCCGAAACGACAGGAAGCCAGCCAACCGGAATCCTGATAATCCAGATTTTCGACGAAGAAACGGGAGATTTTCTCGCGGACGCAACGGTGATTGTCGAAAACCAGGATGATTCCGGTGCGGATGTGCTGATCGAGGAGTCGAACACGCGAGGGCAGATTCGCATCCCAGGCGTCCCTGTCGGCCGTTACCGACTCACCTTTAGTAAGTCAGAGTATGAGACCGCGACACTTAGTGGGCAGCCGGTTGTTTCGGGCGAGGTCGCTGAAGTTAGCTTTTCCATGCGACCGGATACTGGCGATGGTGGAAACATTTTCAGCCTCCCAGCCTTCGAATTCGAAGTCGAGGAGCTAGAGGAACGCGCGATTTCGTTCGAGGCTATTCGTCGCGCTTCAGACTCTGCGGTCGATTTTTTGACGGCGGAGGACTTTGCGCGATTGGGGGTCTCCGATATCGCCGGGGCGATTGGTAAGGTGCCCGGAATCAGTGTCGTCGAAGGACAATTTGCTGTAATCCGCGGCCTAAGCGACCGCTACAGCAGCACCAGCCTTAATGGCATTCCGGTCCCAAGCTCGGACCCTATTCGACAGAGTATTCAACTGGATCTGTTTCCTACTTCGGCGATCGACTCTTTGGTAGTGGAAAAGACTTTCCTGCCTGATTCCCCGGGAAACTCCAGCGGGGGAGCGATCTCACTGACGACAAAATCCTTTCCCGACGCTTTTGAATTCTCCGCCGGTGCCAGCTACAAGTTCAACGTTAACGCCAAGCAGAACTACTTGCGAGAGACTCTCTCGATTACTCGAGATCTCACAGCGCGAGGATTCAGTGAACGCCCCGCTCTTGCCCTGGGTGATCCGTTTCCGGAAGCGGCAGTTTCGGTGGGCCGGAGTTCGCCGCCTCCTGAGGCGATTTCAGGAAAAGTTTCCTTTGGCGGTAACGGGGAGATTTTCGGTCGGCGGCTGTCTATCGTTGGGGCCGCCACGTACAGCAGCACTTATGAGACTGCGAATGGATTCCAAGAGGACCGCTTTGCGACACCGGCAAATTCAAATAACACTAGTTCCATCTCGCCAGGGTTTCTGCCGGAGGGATTTGCCACTCAAGTCGGTTCGCCCAATTCCAGCCAGTTTGTTTCAGGGTCGCTCACTCCTGAGGGCCCAACGCTTTTTAACGGCGGGGATCTCATCCCCTTCAACGGATACAACGGTACGCCGCTGACAGATACGACGCTGCCAGGCTCGGACTTCATCTTCGATCTCACCAACTCGACTGGCGAAGTCTTGGAAACAGGCTTAGCGGGTTTCGGATTGAACCTGGACGAAGCGGGCAATCATAGTATGCAGTTCGTACTTTTGGGCAGTCGGGCGGCGACCTCCTCTGTTCAAAGGCGCGAGAATGGATTTCTGCCCGAAGGCAGCATATTCCTCGGAGGGGGCATTACCGTCAGTTCCTTTGTCGGAAACTTCACCCTTTCGCTCAATCCAACGGTTCCAAATTTTGTCGAGGGCCTCGACACGGCCAACACGTCGACATCAGATATCGATGAGTTTCTGGAAACGTTGTTTCCAAACCTGCGTGATGACGTCGTGTTTGCTGCTGAAGATTTCACCTCATACCAGGAACGCCGTTTCAATTCCTTTCAACTCTTGGGGGACCATGTCTTTACCAATCTCGACAACTTGGAAGTCAGCTGGGTTGCCGCGAACACGGAAGTTTCAAGCAATGCACGACAGACAGAGTTCAACTATTTTGAAAACGAAACTACGGGTGAATTCTTTACGCTCGAGGACAATGGCAACGACGTACAACTAGGCGTGCCGCTGCTTGTTACGACTCGTAACATTCTCGAAGAACAGGATTACGTGGCCGCTGATTTCACCTATCCGGTCGATTTTGGGACGATCCTCGATGGTGATTTTGCCATAGGATTCTCGTTCGAAAGATCTTCCAGAAACATTCTTCAGAGTACACTTGAATTCAACGATCTTCCGCTCGGGGTGGCTGTCGCCCCCTCTGTCACCGAGTTGGCGCAAGAGTTTGTCGGCGTGGTCTCGGATAATGGCTTCACGCCTTTCTCGACCGCCGAATCCGAGCGCGACGTAGCCGCCTGGTATCTCTCAAAAGAGTTACGGATTTTTCCCTGGCTTCGAATTGTCGGAGGAGCCCGGTTGGAAAAGATCCAAATTGAGACCGAAGGCAACGGCGTCTTGGAGAGCGGTCTTCCAGTGACCACCTTCCTGACCAATGTCATTCCTCAGTTCGGTGTTACTGCAGGCGAAATTCTTGGGATCGATCCGGACGACATCCCTGACCCACCTCCATTGCTTCCAGGGGTACCAGGGGCAGCGGTACCAGGGGTTATCACAGGTGACATCAACGAGGAGCTTATCCTTCCGGCACTGAGCGTAATTTTGACCCCTACGGATAATTTCACGGTGCGCATTGGGTATTCTGAGACGGCGGCCCGACCTTCTTTCAGAGAGCTCTCACCTTATGTATCCCGGGACTTGGATTCGGCTGATTCGATTCTTGGCAATCCGGCTCTGGAGCTTTCCGATGTAGTAAGCCGAGACGTCCGCTTCGAATATGTCTTTAACAACGGCGACCTCGTCGCCCTTTCTTTCTTCGAGAAAAAAGTATCTGAACCAATCGAACAGGTCCGCATTCAAGCCGATGGCTCGGATACCATCCTGACTTTTATCAACAACCCGAATGAGGCAGACATCCGCGGCTTTGAAATCGAGGCACGCAAAAACCTTGGCACCCTTATCGAAGGGCTGGAGAATTTTTCCATCGGAGGGAATTTCACCTTCATTGATGCAACTGTAAAATCACCGGACGTCTTTTTGGATTCGTTCGTCTCTCTCACCAATTCTGCGACCTTTGCCGGTCCAGATTCGGTTTTAGGCACGGCTGATGACTTAATTGTGCCCTTTACTTCCTTTGGCACCGGATCGGCCGTCTTGGGGGTCGACGGCGTCTCCGATGTCATTCCAGAGGAAAGGCGCCTTTTCGACCAGCCTGAGCGGATCATCAATCTAGATCTTACCTACGCGAATCCCGAGGTCGGGCTTACCGCGACGGTCGTTTACTCTCAAGTTAGCGATGTTCTCGACGCAGCGGGTAGTGGCCTGGCAACATCCGGCGCGGTGCCTGATACGTTCCGGGGTGGATTCCACACTGTGGATTTGGTACTGACCAAGACGTTTGAGAGTGGATTATCGTTATCCTTTTCTGTCGATAATGTCACCGATTCGACGCGTACGCTCCTGTATGATTCTGACGTGTCAGGCGGAAGAGTGCGACAGGAATTCAGAGTCGGGCGTACCTACTCGTTCGGAATCGATTACTCCTTCTAGTGGAAACTTCCGCTGGAGGTAAATCAAAACCCTACGTGTTGTAACCTTTTTGTTACATAAATGTAGTGGTGTTGGCGTTTTAGGTGCGTATTGTCCGCAATGCCTTTCGTCCGGAGGGACTTTGGGCTTACTCAATCACGTACAACTCATCATATCATGAAGATTACTATTGCTTCGCTCAGCGCTTTCGCCGTCGCCTCGACTGCATTCGCGCAACCAATTCCGCTCGACGGAACGTTGGACAACACCGACCCGGCCGTCATTGCCATCCTTGGTGCCGACATTCCCGCCGGGGCGATCACTCAGCCCGACCTCACGGATAACGTGTTTATCATCACTGAAGACATTACGCTCGCTCCGAATGGAAACGACGGTTATATCCTTCAGGGCGATACCTTCGCTGTTGATGGCGCCGTCGTCACCATTCTGCCGGGCACTATCGTTCGTGGCCAGCCCTCCACAGGCGTTCTCCGCCCGGGCTCGCTGCTGATTACTCGCGGCTCACAAATCATCGCTGACGGCGAACTCGCCGCTCCAATCGTTTTCACTACCGCAGCGGTCTTTTCGACCACTCCAGGGGACCCTAACTTCTCCACCATGGCTGGTCGCGACATTAACCCGTTTTCTTCTTTTCGTTGGACCGGTGCTGCTGACGAAGTTTTCGTCGATACCACCCCGGATACCTCGCCGCTTCCGCTCGAAAGCCTCTCTACGGCTCCGGCTTCCGGTGGCGGCGTTGAATTCCGTCCCTTCGCTGGGATGTGGGGCGCTCTCGGTATTCTCGGTGAAACCGAAATCAACGCCGGCGACCCCGGTTCTGACGATGGCACCACCGGCGAAGAGCTCTTCGAAGGTGTTGGCCTGCCTCCTGTCTTCACGACTCCTGGTGGCACTCCCTCCTCCGAGCTCGTTCGTTTCGGCGGTGTCAACAACAACGACGACTCCGGCATCATCGACTTCGTTTCGATTCGTCACTCCGGTCTGAACATTGTTGAAGGTGACGAAATTCAAGGTCTGTCCTTGGGCGGCGTCGGTCGTGGCACTCAAATCTCGAACATCGACATTTACCTGACCGCTGACGACGGCATCGAATTCTTCGGCGGTACTGTTAACGTGCGCAACGCGCTTGTTACTTGGGTGCAAGACGACGCCATGGACTTCGACTTCGGCTACAACGGTGCTGTGCAATTCTGCACCATCATCATGTCCGACAACGCTACCAACATCAACAACACCTTCTGGGGTGACCACGGTATCGAGCTCGACGGCGATGATGCATCCGAGAGCACGCCGAATGTTAACTCGACTCAGCTTCCGATCACTCTCCCAGTTTTTGCCAACTGGACGATTTGGGGCCAGACCGATGCGGATATCGCCGCAGCTCCCGGTACGTCTTCTCTCGACGAGATGATCCTCTGGCGTGACCGTGGCGGTGCGTTCATGTTCAACTCTGTTTTCGGCTTCCACGAAGACCAATGGTTTGACATCGACCCGGATGTGGGCGTCATCGGCCCGGCGGAATTCGGTTCGTTGAATTCCGACGACCGTTTTGCTTCCGGTCTGTCCGGCTTCTTCGGCAACGTTCTGCTTCCCTTCCCGGACGGCGTTTTTGCTGACGCTTTCGCGAATCCCGGCGACGATGCTTTCGAAGCCGAAGCGCAGTTCTCCGCCGCTTCTTCGGCCAATCAGGTTTTGCCCGCTAGCCCCTTCGGCACGATTGACGCCAATGGCACGTCCGGTACCGCTGGTCCCGACGCGGTGCTCCTGTCGATTCCGGCTGGTGCGGTCGCCCCCACGCCTGTCGACCCGGGTCTGACTTCTAGCTCCGTTGCAGGCGCTTTCCTTGAAAGCGTAGGCTTCGTCGGTTCGGTTCCTTCCATCAACTCCTCGATTTATTACACCACCGGTTGGACGGCTCTGAACCTGACCGGCCTTCTGGCTGACTCGCTCGACGACTTCCTGGATACCACGAACGACTAATTAAGTCGAAGTTGGATTTTAGGATTTACTAAATCAGGACAAATCTAAATATTCTACGCCAGAGGCTTGTCCTACCCAAGTCTCTGGCAACTGTTAAAAGCAATCATCCTCACCATACCAATCAACATCTCATATTATTATAAATGAAGAACCACCTTATCGCTATCGGCGCCGTGCTCATGAGCTCTGCTGCGCCCGCTCTCGCGCAGGTTGATGAAGCCTTCGCTGTTTTTCTTTTCGATGGCCCGTCTAATCGCCCTGCTGGGGATATTTTCAACGACATCCCCGCCCAAAACACGCTGACCGCGATCAACAACGGTTTCATTGATGTTTCTGCCTTCCCGGCCGGAAGCAGCATTTCGGCTAATCCGTTTACTTCGGTTCAGATTTTTACCCAAAACACCACAAACGCAGCTACCGGTAGCGTTTTTGATCAAACGAATTCGCTTGTTCTGGACAACAATCCAGGCAGCATCTTTGGTGCTCCTTCTGACGCAAATGGAGCAGTCGCTCAGTTCAATATCGGTACGTTTGTCGAAGGTATTTACACCTTCGAGGAAATCCGTTTTTCTGCGGGAACGACTGACGTTGAAGGTGCTGGTTTCGGTGCTGAAGATGGCTTCGACGTGACATTTGCGTTCGGTAGCTTCAGCGAGACTTTCACTGTCGACGCGAATGATGATGGCGGTATCATCGATATTAGCTCCATCGGTTCACAAATCGTAACCGCCGGATCTCCGGTCGTTTTCGAAGTCTCGTTTGCAAACGTAGATGAGCCTGAGTTTGCAGTTATCGACAACATCGGATTCTACGGCTCATTCAGCCCGGAAGTTCCGGAGCCCTCGACCTACGCGGCCATCTTCGGTGGTATCGCGCTGGGTCTCGTCGTTCTGCGTCGTCGCCTCCGCAAGTAAGTAGCCTCCGGGTTACTTTTTGCGAAGCACTGCGAATCAATCATTTACAAAGCGCCTCCTCTCGGGGAGGCGCTTTTTTTATGCGTTTTGTATGTGAGCAAGGCGTTGCGCTAGAAAGAATCTCTCGATTGCGTTGCAGCCGAAGCGGGTTCGCTAAGCGGAAATACAGACTTAAGGTAGCGCCTGAGAGGCCGTTAAAAATTTGTGAATGCAAGCCTGCTTCCCAAAATACCATTGAGCTAAGGAATCGCGTCAGCAAGATTGTTGTCTGCTACTGACTTTTCCCTGGCAACACCTCAACGCAGACCGCCTGACGGCAAATTTACCGGATTTGGTTAACGATATCCGCTGATAGCCGATGGCAGGAGCGTTCACTAATCACGCTACGCTACTTGCTTCATTCATGCATTCGACCTTGCGACTCCTCCTAGCCTCAAGCGCTTGTTTTTCGCTGGCCCCGCAAACCTGGGCACAGCTCGATCTCCCCAATACCGACATCATTGCGGGTTGGGAGTTCTCTCAGTTCGGCAGCGCCGGATTCAACAACACCGTTTCTGCCGGTCCGCCAAACGCGGTCAACAGCCTGGCTGCCAACTTCTCGGACTTCGCCCCAGGTGATGGTGCCGGGGCGGATGCCAATCCTTTTGGTACCTGGACGGGCAACGGTTCTCCCGGAAGCCCCACTGATTTTGCGGCACCTGTCGACTTTACGCCGGTTGGCCCTTCCCTGGGCGTTGGCCTCTTGGATAACATCGGCGACCGTCCGGATCCGGCTTTTCTCACCTTTGACCCCAACCAAATCACTACGCTCAATGGCGATGGCCAGAACTTCGCTTCCGACCTGGCCATGAGCCCGACCTTTGGCGGTGGTACCGGCAGTTTCGACTTCTCGGCAACCCCGGGTGCTGGTGGCATCGGCCCATTCATGAACTGGGGCTTCCAGTTTGCCGCGGTTGTCGATGGCGGCGGTGACTACACCTTCGACGTGGAGTTTGCGGTTGGCGATGGCGATTTCATGACGGTTGACAGCGTCTTGGTCACCGCGACCGAGTCAGTTTTCAGCTTCACCGCGAGCGACTTGGATGAGCTGGGCACTTCAGCTACCGAGGTAACTTTCCGGATGAATTTCAACAACAACCTTCCGGACGGAACGATTGCTGCCCTGGTTGTCGATAATGTGATTATTACTGGCGACATGGTGCCCGAACCTTCAACCTACGCGCTTGTTTTCGGAGCACTGGCTCTTGGGCTTGCCGGCCTGCGTCGTCGCAAAAGCTAAACGCTGCAACCAAATAAATTTACGGACGCTCCCTCGTTTGAGGGAGCGTTTTTTGTACTATTGCGGGTCTCAGGGCAGACGGTTTCGCAACTCGGTTTTGCGTTACAGCGTGTTTTGCATGAAATTATTCCGTGCAAACTGCAAAAAGCTTGCTTTCATCGTATCCTAAGAAGCAACATGTTTCCTAATCCGTTGATGCGGAATGGCTTAAAGAAGCATGGCGGTCTCTGGCACGTAAATTGGTACTGTATCGGTATGCGAATCCTCATCATCGACGACGAGAGGAACATCCTCAAAACGACGGCCATGGCCCTGACCACCATGGGTCACAAGGTGTCGACCGCTGAGAATGGGGCTCAAGCGTTGCGCGCGCTACAGGAAGAGCGTTTTGACGCTGCCTTTCTTGATTTACGTCTGGGTAAAGAAAGTGGGCTCGAGGTACTTGACCGCATCAAGTCGGTTGACGACCAGATTGCGGTCATCGTTTTCACGGCTTATTCGTCGGTAGAATCCGCGGTGCAGGCGATGCGCCATGGCGCGTACGACTATATCCAAAAGCCCTTCATTCCGGACCAAATCCGTCAAATCCTGCGTAAGCTGCAGGAGCGTGCTTCGTTGGAAACTGAAGTCGAAACACTCCGCAATCGTGTCAGTCAGGAGGTGCCCTCGACCGATCTGAACTCCCGCAACGACACGATGCAGAAGATGATCGATTTGTCGTTTCGTGCGGCGAATTCCGAGGCGACGATTCTCATTCTCGGCCCAAGCGGAACTGGTAAGACGGTACTGGCACGTTCGGTTCACGAACGCAGCGGACGACGTTCGAAGCCCTTCATCACGGTAAGCTGCCCGAGTCTTTCCCGCGAATTGCTTGAAAGCGATTTGTTTGGGCACGTTAAGGGCGCGTTCACGGGAGCCGTCGGTGAAACCTGGGGCAAAGTTGCCGCTGCCGAAGAGGGCACACTCTTTTTGGACGAAATCGGTGAACTGCCGCTCGAAATTCAACCCAAACTGCTGCGTCTGCTGCAGGAACGCGAATATGAGCGTGTGGGTGAAACACGCACACGTACGGTGGATGTACGTGTCATCGCTGCTACTAACAAAAATTTGCTCGATGAGGTGAACGCAGGTCGTTTCCGCGAAGATCTTTACTACCGCCTCAACGTTATTTCCATCGACTTGCTGCCCCTGCGGGAACGCACGGAAGACGTCTTGCCGATTGCGGAACGTTTTCTGAGCTTCTTTACCAATCCAGCCGGTCGTCGTGATACGGTCTTTACCGAGGAGGCGCGCACCGCGTTGCTCTCTTATTCCTGGCCGGGCAACTTGCGTGAGCTGCGCAACGTTATCGAACGTGCCGTCATTCTGACCGAGAACGGCCAAATTTCCATTGATGACCTCCCGCCTGAATTTAACGGGCAGAACGGGAGTAATGTGCGCATCGGCGCGGAGGTGTCGCTCGAGCAGCTCGAAGAAGAACACATCAGGCGCATTGTCAGCCGCGCGGAAAGCCTAGAGAAGGCCGCCCGGGTGCTAGGCATCGATACGGCTACGCTGTATCGCAAGCGCAAGAAATTTGGGATGATGAAACAATGAGCCTCGAAGCAGTGGATACATTTTCCGGCATCATCGACGGCTCTGCGACGAAAACACTGCTGCAGGCATTTCCAGCGCCTGTGTTTGTGGCGGACGCTCAAGGCCAAACCTCGTTTCGCAACTCACGTGGCGAATGGTTTCTGCGTGCGCCTGAAATCGACGAAGAGCTGCCCAGCGATCTGCGCACTATCGTCGAAGAAGTTTTGAGAACGCAGGAGGGATTTTACTGCGACTCCTTCGACCGCATGACTTTTTGGCGCGTGGATGGAGAAGAGCGTTTTTTCTTTCCGCAGGTGCTTCCCTTTGAATCGCCGGCAAGTTCGGAATCCCTTGCGCTGGTCGTGCTGCACGAAGTGACCGCGTTGCGGCTTGCTGAGGAGCTCCGCCGGGATTTGATCGCAACCGTCAGCCATGAACTAAAGACGCCGCTGACGGCGGCGCGCATGTCAGTGTATCTGCTGTTAGAGCAGATGCGCATGCAGATAGACTCCGATCAGCTTGAGTTGGTGATGACTGCCCGCAAGGAGCTGGATCGTTTGCTGCATTCGCTGGAAAGCCTGTTGCTGATGGCTTCACTGAAAGCGGGTAAGCAGTCGCTGGCTTTTGAAGACACGCCTGTAAGTGCAATCTTGAAAGCTGCGGTAGACTCTGTGGAGGGTGCCGCTCAGGCGCGGCAAATTCCGCTGAAAATGACGCCACCTGAAATGGATGCGGAAGTGCGCGCAGACCGCGTACAGGTACAGACAGTGCTCGAGCGCTTCGTTCGCTATGCCTTGCAGGAAGGTAGCTGTGACTGCCGGATCGAGGTGTCCGCGCGGCCCGATGATGGCGTTGTCTGGTTTACTGTAGCGCGAACGGGCGAGGTGTTGCCGCTCGAGCTTACCGGCAGGCTTTTTGAGGCGGCTCCGGATAATGCCAACCCGGCAAACGGGCAGGTGGAGAGTAATCTTGGCTTGTTCCTGGCCCGTGAGACGGTTCGAGCACACGGAGGTAAGGTAGGCCTGCGCACACTGGATGGGGAGGGTACCGAAATATTTTTCAGCCTTCCGCGCTCAAGCCTGAGACAGCCATGATTACTTTGCTTAAACCTTTGCCCTGGTCGCTGCTGCTCTTCGTCGCGGTGCTCGGTATGGTGCTTGCCGAACGCGGCGGCGTTGACGGCATGGCGGGGCTTGTGCTTAAGGGCACGGTTGTAGCTGTGGCTGTGGCAGCATTCCTGGTGTGGTTGGACGACCGTTTTTTTGGCTTCCGCGAGTAACCTACAGGCCCGCCAGCTCCAGTTGCGTACCGCCGGGCCTCCGAAAGTGCCGTGAGCTTAGATTGGCTGGGCGTTCTGTGAATCGCGCCTTCTGTTTGCCCAATTGCAGCAGTTGCCTGAGTTGTTCGGCCCAAGGGCCTTCGCCGATGAAGCGGCTGTGGTGATTTGGATCATTGAGCTTGCCGCCGCGCAGGCTGCGTAATCGCTGTTCCACGCGGGCGCTTTTGCCTGGATAATGGCGTTCCAGCCAGTCGAAGAAAATTTCTTTCACAGCCCAAGGCAGTCGAAGCGGCACCAGATTAATCCATCGTGCGCCTGCCGCCGCGGCCGCTTCCACAATCGACGGGATTTCGACGTCATTCAGACCGGGAATCACAGGTCCAATATTTACGCCTACGGGCACGTCTGCCTCGGCAAGTTTGCGCACCGTTTCGACGCGCAGGCGAGGGGATGCTGTACGCGGCTCCATCTTGCGCGCTAGTTCAGCGTCGAGTGTGGTGATCGAAAGGTTGGCACCCACGCAATTCCAGCGGGCCAATTCGGCCAGCAGATCGATGTCGCGCTGGATTCCCGCATTTTTGGTAATAAGCATGACGGGGTGACGTAGTCGGGCCAGCACTTCCAGGCAGCCGCGGGTGATTTGGCGCTCGCGCTCCAGCGGTTGGTACGGATCGGTGACGCCGCTCATTGCGACCGGCTGCGGCTGCCAGGAGGGCCTGGAGAGTTCCTGTTCCAGCAGCAGAGGCGCCTCCGTTTTCACATGGAGCACGGTTTCGAAGTCGATGCCGGCGGAGAGTCCCAGATATTCGTGCGTGGGGCGCGCGTAGCAATAGGCGCAGCCGTGCGCGCAGCCGCGATAGGGGTTGAGGCTGTAGCGAAAGTTGATGTCCGGACTGTCGTTACGCGTGAGGATGGCCTGGGTGCAATCCTCGATGATGCGTGTGGGCGTCTTCTGCCGCGGCGCCGCCTCCGGAGTCTCGGGGTCAACAAACGCCTCCGGCTCCAGCTCGACGTGCGTGGGTTCAAAGCGGTTGGGAGGATTGTACGCCGCGCCGCGGCCTTTGGGTTGAGGGGGTTGCACGCCGTATAGTGCTCTTATGAGCACATTACTGTCAAACGTGCACTTGCAACTTTTCTTACCAGCCGGACAGGGCAATCTTGCCGATGTGTTTGCCGGCCTCGAGCGTCGCGTGCGCCTCTGCGGCCTCGGTAAAGCAAAAAGTCTCGGCCAGGGTGGGGCGCAGTTCCCCCAGCTCTACCAGGCGGCCCAATTGGCTAAGTTGTGCGGCGAGCGTTTCGCGGTTGTGCCCCGTCAGGAGGGGCAGGGCGACAAAGACGATGTGCAGCGTGCCCCCATTAGCATGAAGGGGCGAAAGGTCGGCGGTGGTGCGTCCGGCGATGGAGACCACCGTGCCGCCGATGCCGATTTGCGTGAGGCTCCGCCCGAGGTTTTCGCCGCCCAGGGTGTCGATGACGGCGTCGAAAGTACATTCGGCCACCTCACGCCCGAGGTGGACCTCGTGAGCACCGAGTTCGCGGGCAACGGCGGCTTTTTCTTCGGTGGAAACGGTCGCCGTGACGTGGGCCCCGGCTGTGCGAGCCAGCTGCACCGCGATGTGGCCAACCCCGCCGCTACCGCCATGAATTAGCACACGCTGGCCGGGCCGCACCTGGGCACGTTCGACGACGGCCTGCCAGGCCGTGAGGCCAACCACTGGCAACGCGGCCGTTTGCGCATCGCTGAGCTTTGCCGGGGCTTTCGCCAGCAGACGCGCGTCGATGCACATCTGCTCGGCCAGCGCACCGGCACTGCCCTTGAACCCGCCGCCCAGCGCGAAAATACAGTCGCCTTCGCGCCAACCGGTCACGCCAGCACCAACGGCCAGGATCTGCCCGGCCACATCTCCATGGAGCACCGCCGGCAACTCCGGGCTCAGTGCGGGCACGGCGCCGGCTCGGATTTTCGTATCGATTGGGTTTACGCTGCTGGCTGTGACTTGAACGAGAACTTCGCCGGGCCCGGGCCGAGGGTCAGGCAGTTCTTCGAGTCGGAGGTTTTCGGGACCGCCGAAGTTACGCAGGACAATGGCTTTCATCTTCCGCGGAAAGCTAGCGCAAGCCTGCACACGACGGCGATGATGATGTTGCAAGACACCTGCGGGATCATGCCGTGGCCGAGACCAGCCTCAACGGTCGGCTGGCAGGGCCGCGATGCCATTTGCGAAGTCATCGATGGGAAGGGTAGGAAAAAAGAGCGCCAATGCAGCAACGCCAAGAGACTCAAAAAGGGGTCAAGCCTCCGCAGGAAAATGGAAAATAGATTGTATCATTTCCATCTTGCCGAGGCCTGACCCCTTTGGGTGTTCTGACCCCTTTGGGTGTTCCGTTAGAGGTAGGCAAAGTTTACTCCTGAAAAGATGGAGGGTTGATAGTCGAGAAGCTGCCCAATGCGTTATTTAGCTAAGACCCGGCATCTAGATTTGGTATGCCCTTGGCTATGGTCGGCCTGCAGGTTCATTCTTAGACTGATTGATCTGTAGGTGTATCTATTTGGTCGACTGTCCAATTTTTTTCTTAATCTCATCCACAGAAGGTAAATAATGTCTTTTATTGAACGAACCGACATACTTTAGATTTAAACAAGGACTAAGATCTCCATCAACTACGTTAGTATGTACAAACCTAAAGGACGCCAGTGCTCTCATGTGCGATATAAACTGTATAGAGTCGATAGACTTGCAAGAATTTAAGGACAGCACTTTAAGATAGCTTAATTTTCCTAACTCATGAAAATCTTCAATATTCGGGCAATTCTCTAAATGCAGCTCTCGTAACTGCATGCTTGAAGCACTTATCCCCTGGAGTGAAGTAAGCTTCGGCAAATAGGCTAAATCAAGAATTCTGAGTGTTGGGAAAAGACAGAGGTTATTAAGATTACTTAAATCACCACGGACTAGCTCCAAGTGTTGAAGTTTTGAAAGACCTGATAGCGCTTTCAATCCATGACTTCCGAGCTTGGCACCATAGAGATATAACCTGCTTAGAGGCGCAGAATCAAATAGATTAATGAGATCAGGAGACCAACCTCCTCTAAAATGCTTCAAACACGGAAAAGCAGTTTCTGCCAGTACGCTTTTGGGCAAAGTACCTTCGCTGAGCATGAGATACTCAAGCTTCTCCAAGTAGGCCAGCCCATTAAGATCAGCAATTTTCGAGGCTACTACTAGTCTTTTAATTTCGGGGTAGTTTGCCAGAAACTCCAGATTATCGTCTTGGAAGCCAAAATCTTTATGAATCTCGACTCCAATTACATCATTATTTTCGAGCAACGCCATTGAGGCCTTAATACGTGACGAGTCGACGCACACATAACTTCCATGCCTCTCTTCATGAATAAAGATCCCGTCAATTTGCTTTTTGTTAATTTGAAATCGCATTTTAGCATTTCATCTTTTTGGGTGAAGCCCGAGATCCTATACGGATTTAGCGCTAAGGTTGTGCTACATTTAAAATTTTGCACCTGGTGAATTACGTTGGTTGTAGTTACCTGGATCTCTTGGGCCACGATCAGCTGACAATCGATTATGTTCGTCAATGTACGATTGCCTCTCGTTTGGTGACTCTGTCCAGTCAGTGCGTACATGAGGATCATCATGCTTCCCGGCTTTTTCACGTGCAGTTTGTTTCGCCCTCTTCGGTGTACCCTTTCCATGATATCGCTTGCCACTCTTAAATCAGTGGGTATAGGAGCCAACTGTTTTTGCTCCTAGTTGGTAGCCATTTTTCAGCAAGCCCTTCTGGTTCAAGAGATCATAGACATCGCCGGCGTAGCCGCCCCATCGGTAGGCTTCGTTGCAATCGGGATCATAGCGGTCGTCATCATAACCGAAACCTTGTCGAAAGGCCTTCGTGCCACCCATCGAGGCGGTATCACCCAGTCCGACCAAGGCATCAGAAACAAGATTGTCTTGGATGGCTCCTTCTTACCATCTGGGAAGTTTCACGGTGTCTAAAATTGTGAGATTTACAACCTAGTAGCTATTTCTGCATCTATGCTTGCTTTAATTTTTAGGACTACTTTTGTTGGCTCGTGATTGGACTTTCACTTTTTCACGTAATGGAACAAGTGCTATTAATATTGAAACTAGTGAAAATAAAATTGACGCTGCCTTATATAACTCAACAGATGAGATTCCTAATAACGAAAATAGGCCCCATACGTATGCTTCGATGACGAGCAGAATCTGGTATAAACCTAAGTATACGCTAAAAAAGGCCAAGCCTCCCCACGAAGATATTACGAGTATCCTAATAAACCGATTCATCACATTTGTCATTTTTGGCCTAATGATATCGATGGCGACCCCCTCTACGTCTTTGTGATCTTCGCCTCGGCTCTGATTCCCTCTTTTCGTCAATAAGATCAACATTATCGTCAGCTACATTTTGGAAGATCATTTGATTTAAGTGCAGCATAACCTGCTCCACAGGCATATCTCTTAAGACATCTCCAAACCGATCCAAAAACTTGCCAAGGAAACCACCTGTCAGTCCACCCCAAAAGCCACTTTCAAGCACCGACGATGCACAGGGATCCGTACTATCATCACCGTCGAAAGCGTCAAAGAGTTCGTCGACAAGGGCTTCAGCCATTCCTCCAGCAGCACCAGAGACGCCTGTAGCGATGGCCATAGTACTTCTTGCAAGCGCTGGATTGAATGTGGTGGCCATAACGACCCCTCCTACGAATCCAGAAACAAAACCTTGGACAGGATCTCCGCCGGTTAGGCCCTCGTATGCGGCATTGAAGAGTCCTCCGGCAAGTCCAGCTCCGGCTTGAACCCAAAATCGTCCGTCAGGATCTATCCTGTTTAAGGGATTGTTGCCGACATACGCATAAACATTCGGCCCATCGACGAAGCCCAGGGGGTCTCGGCTCAGCCAGCGGCCGAGTTCCGAGTCGTAGGCTCGGTATTGTGCCAAATACAACCCACTGCCGGCATGATGGAAGTGCCCGGTGTAGAGGAAGTCGCTTTCGGCGCCGGTTCCGGCGGTCTTCGTCGTCTCGCCCCAGGGGTCGTAGTCGTAGCGGGATTCAACCGTTGTTCCATCGTTGGCGACCACTTCGCGCGTTGAGCCCAGGTGATCCTTGGTACAAAAGTACTGGTTAGCTCCCTCGGTGAAGCCGCTTGCTATGCAAGACACCATTATTACTAAAAACAAAGAGATTTAGAATTTAGTACTTTTACTCTCTTTTCAGCAAGTATGTATCTCCTGGCATTTCTCCCTCATAGAAGCAAACGCTACCTGGGACAATAGATACTACCGACCCAAGTCCGATTCCATGTATCATCGTAATGCAATCCTTAAATGGCAGTTGCTTTTGGTCTGCTGCGTCCCACTGAGATATAATGTAGCAGATACCTGACCATGTTTTTGGTAATTTTATAATATCATTTAATGACGTGCTTTGAAGCGATGTTACCTCTATTTTCTCAAGGAGATTAGGGCAGAAATCTCTAGAATCCGCTAAGCGAGTCAGAAACCGACTCCGTATTTTGGGATTACCAAATTTCATTAACCAGCGCTCCCTTCGCTCAGGCAAGACGAAGGTTTCTATAAATGCGATTTCGTGTGGGTTCAAATCAGGCACGGCATATTCACTATGGATAACAATTAAATGATCCATACCATACTGGGTCATCTTTAGTCAGGTCTTTAGCGTACTTTTCTATTTCCTGATCCTGCCCAGCAGCACTAAAAACACGCTTCTCTCCGAGTGAGCATACCTCATAGCCATCGCCGGCTAATGCGCTCTTTAGAATGTAGTTTGCTTTGGCAGAGTGTTCGGCGAGCACAAGACAGTTTACAAAGGCACCCGAATACTCGGAAGGAAAACCTTTCGTCAACCGCTTCCAATACGGTTTTACTTCAACAAGACTAAATACGAATACCGTCATCACGAACTTCAGGAGACTCAAAAAGGGGTCAGACCTCCGCAGGAAAATGGAAAATAGATTGTATCATTTCCATCTTGCCGAAGCCTGACCCCTTTGGGTGTTCCCTAGATCATATGAGCCTTGGCACAGGACCGGCTTATGGTTGGCCTGTAGGTTTATTCAGATTGGCTTGTAGATTCGCTTTGGCTCAGATCGACAAACGCAAAACCCGCGCCTTTTGGAATCTCCTCTAAAAAAAGAGAGTACTCATCGAAGCAAATCAACGCAACCGTCAGCTCATATTTACTAAAATCAATAAGCTCTGCATAAATTGCACGACCATCAACGGCTATTATTTCAATACGTTTCTTTCCGTCTTCAAATATGAATATCTGATAGAGCCTTTCATCTACACCTACAAAGGAAAATAGGTGGTCCGGTTTAGCTTGAATCGATTCATTGACGTTGTCTCCGCATCCTATCCTAGAATTGGTAAGCATAGAAGCAATGTCTTCCGTAGAATGAAGCGGCGAATCGTTCCCGCATCCAAACAGTATTAACAGCCACAAGAACGCTACAGCGCTTATGCCAACTGAACGTCGATTTAACAGATAGCTTCTATACATGAATAAGATAGGGCGACTAATTGCCAATCTTCTGAGTTGAACCTCCGCCAGGGTAATCAATCGGCGTATACGGTATGTTGCGATTTTCTCCGCTCGTGTAAGTAATCGTAACGGGTTTTCCAGCATCTTTAAAATTTTGAGAAACTTCGTCGGCGATACGCTTGCCAAAGCAGATGTCCAAATTAATCTTAGGGTTATTTGTGAATCTAGAGGGGTGAAGTGCGTCAATCAGCTCCTGAGACGAAATCGATGATTCTGTACCTTTCTCTGAAGACACACCCCATATCTCAGACCCATTGTGATGTGCGCTAATGCTAAATTTAGAAATCCCATAAGACTTTCTTGGTATTATGCGCCTTGCATGGCTAGGGACAGGATTAGCGGCTAGTGCATCTAGCACGTCGCGTGTGCGTGCAGTGCCGGCGCTTTCACATCTGGGAGGCGAGTATTGTCTTCTCCCATTTGAACTCGAAGCTCGCCTACTACTCATAACTTTGTAGTAAGTTCCAGTTCTGTTGTGTACGATTTCACCAGGATTAGATCCCTTTAACCCGTGCACCTCATAAACGTTGATTGGATTGTTGCCGACATACGCATATACGTTTGGCCCATCAATGAAGCCTAGCGGGTCTCGACTCAGCCACCTTCCTAGCTCTGCGTCGTACGCCCTGTACTTAGCTAGATACAACCCACTGCCGGCATGGTAAAAGTGCCCAGTGTAGAGGAAGTCACTCTCCGCGCCGGTGCCGCCGATTTTCGTCGTTTCGCCCCAGGGGTCGTAGTCGTAGCGGGATTCGACGGTGACTCCGTCATTGGCTACCACCTCGCGCGTTGAGCCCAGGTGATCTTTTGTGTAAAAGAAAATGTTGCTGTCCTCGATGAATCCTCTTGCAACATAGCAGCGGGCCACGAACAGGGCTGGGTGTTTGGTCGTTCAGTTAAAGGTAGGCAAAGTTCGCTCCTGAAAAGATGGAGGGTTGACAGTCGAGAAGCTACCTAATGCGCGATTACCTAAGGTTCAGCATCCATATTTGGTATGCCCTCGGCTATCTCGGCTATGGTTGACCTGTGTAGGAGGTTCACTTTCGTTGAAAATCAAAACCTCATTCATCATTTTGAGGCTCCTTTGGTTTCTTCAAAGAAATCCTAGTCTGGAGGTCTTTGTGATGCTCATTTACTGAGACTACTTTGGCATCTTCTAGCGCACAAAGAATTCCTTCACTCCAACGGTCATTAAGATAACTGACTGGCAAGGGAAAGGCATACTTTGCGCTAAGAGCTTCATTGTCGACGCAACACCATTCAACATTGTCTTTCTTAAAGAAGACATGTATGCGATTTAATGCTACGAATATTGAATGCAGTGCATCAACGCCGACGCCTCGACCACTGCTTAAAATTATGCCATTAGTCTCAGCTATTGTGTACTGACACTCCCAAAAATCTTTCTTCGTTTCCTCAGGCATATCAAGAGAGAGCTTGCAATAGTGAGGCTCATGCTTGCTTGAGTTCCGATCTTTAAAGCGTGTTGCCCCTATTAAATGTTTCTTATCTTGATTCATATTAGCTTATCAATCACCAAACGCCTCATAGCATAGACCTTTTCTCTGATTAACTGATCCGGAATCATTCCCGTGGGATGCATCCATACATTGCCGACGAAGATGCGGTGGCATCGTATAGCAATAGTCTAACCATTCATCCTGATTCCAATTACTAGCACCTTCCTGACACTTTCTGCATTCATCATCGTCACGGTTTGGGTTCTTAAATTCCAACGAAGGATCAAACTGAAAGCCCTATGAAAATTCGGGCTGAGGAACTGTAACATCATACATGTCGTAATGCATCTCTTCGCCTAACAACTTAGAGAGACCTTGGGTTTCTAATTCCCACAAGACTAGTGCTGCATGCACAAATGCCACGCCTGTAACAAAGCCGCCTGCCGTTGCCGCTCTTCCAGCAACAGTTTTTCCTGCTGCAGGAAGAGTTTTTGTCGCTGTAGTATAAAGACCAAGCCGGTCAATGCTGCCTAAGGGTGAGTTTCTCACATATGCGTACAGATTCGGCCCATCGATGAAGCCCAAAGGGTCACAAGAGAATTACCTCTCAGTCTCGTTTCTCGCTCAGAAGCTGCTTTGCGTGTTTATCTTTGCTGCGACTTAGCACACCTTCCGTGCTTAGTCTGCGTTCGTTTTTGTCAGTCTTGAAGCATTTTTATCATTTTTTTCCGATTGTGCATACGCGCATAGTCGAGTGCACTTTTGCCCTCATCATCCTGTGAGTCTTTCAAAGCGCCTGATTTAATCAGGAGCTCTACTATCTCGGGGGAGGCATAACAAACCGCAGTCATTAGCACGGTGCCTTGGTCATGTGCTCTATAATTCGGATCTGCGCCTGCAGAAAGTAGCAGCCTTACTCCTTCAATGCTGTCTTCACCACAAGCTTTTTGAAGCGGAGTATGCCCACAATCATCTTCTGCGTCCACTTTGCAACCGATAGAAATTAGAAAACTGATAATCTCGATTTGGCTTTCTTGAGCGGCCCAATGCAGCAAAGTATACTCAGCTATTGTTTGCATTTTAGTGAGATCATGTGATGGAAATGTTTTCAGAAAGCTTAAATTTCCATTAACTACAGCATCAATTATATCTTCCTGAAGATCTTCATTCATAAATTAGTAAAGTGAAGAGGACGTCGTATTTGGAAAAACAATAGAACCACCATCATCATCCGCTAATGACGGTAATGGTGGTAGCATCGTGCCTGGATAATAGTAATGCTCATGTGTTGGTCTCCCGTTTCGCCCTACTGGATGATAATGTGGGCCATGTCTCCCATGAGGATGATGAACTGGTTTTTTTCCTTGTGGACATCTTTTTTCAGCAGCCTCTCTAGCTCTCTTCTTGCTGTTCTCCCGACGCCTAGGTGCTGCAGCCTTACGATCGTAAAAAAGATCGCCGATAAAGTCAGTAACAGCGTCTGCAACGACGTAAGTTCCGACCCCAACAGTAACTCCAGCCATGACAACTTCTCCGACTGGAGTTGGCTCAGCAAGTGCGCCTGCCCAACCGGTAGCTAACGCGCTAACAGCAGAACGTCCATCAGGGTCAAATGAATATGTTGGGCGATTGCCGACGTAGGCGTAGAGATTCGGCCCATCGATGAAGCCCAAAGGATCCCGTGAGAGCCACCGTCCGAGCTCCGAGTCGTAGGCTCGGTACTGGGCCAGGTACAACCCACTGCCGGCGTGATGAAAATGCCCGGTGTAGAGGAAGTCGCTTTCCGCGCCGGTGCCGCCGATTTTCGTCGTCTCGCCCCAGGGATCGTAGTCGTAGCGGGATTCGACGGTGACCCCGTCGTTCGCGACCACCTCACGGGTTGAGCCCAGGTGATCCTTGGTGCAAAAGTACTTGGCGCTTCCCTCAATAAATCCGCGGGAAAAATAGCTCCGCTCCACGCTCGTACCTGCGGCGTTGCGCTTCTGTAAAATTCCGCTGCCGGACCAGATGTAGACGTGGTTGCTTTGAACGACGCTGTTGGTCCTTTCGATGATGCGGACACGGCGGTCATTGCCATCGTAGGCGAACTCGGTCTCGTTGCTGCCGTCGATGATCGTGAGCAGGCGGTTGAGCTGGTCCCACCGGAATTCCCTTAAGATGGCACCCTGGGCATCGCGCTCAAAGCGGAGGTTTCCCTTCAGATCGTACTCGAGCTGCCGGACCACGCCACCGACGGTGACCACGTAGGTATTCGTTTGCGTGTTGTTGTTGCCGTCGGTGGCTTCAACGACGACAGAGTTGCTGCCCTCCTGCAGGTCGATGAGCGCCTCGAAGGTGTACGGCGCATTACCGCCATCGGAAGTGACCTGGGCGGTCTGTCCGTCGACAGTCACGGAGGCGGGCTCGTTCAAGGTCCCCGAGAACAAGGTCGGCCCAAAGCCCTGCTCTGTCGTCAGCTGGTTGAGGTTGTTGGCGGCGTAGTTGGTGGTGGAGCCGTTCGAGGTGACGCTGTTGCGATTGCCGGCAGGGTCGTAGCCGTAGCGAAAGCGGTCGATGATCGTCTGCGCGGCGTTGCGCCGGACGGCGGTTTGAAGTTGCTGCTCGGCGTCGTAGCCAAAGGTCCAGGTCTGTGCCGGACCACCCTGCTGCACCGTCCAGGTCTCGATGTTGCGGTCCTGCCGGTAGGTGTAATCAAACTGGGAGAGGACGGTGGGCGTCGTGCCGCTGCTGAGGTTCTGGATCTGCATGAGCAGGAAATCGCCGCTAGCCGTATAGTAGTCATAGTCGGCGGTCATCCCGTTGGGATAGGCGATGGTGTCGATGCGGTTGGACTGCCCGATGTAAGTGTAATCGAAGGTGCCCAGGTCGTTGATGACCTGCTCCAGTCGGCTGCGCGCATCAAAGACGAACTCCTCGGAGAAGGAGGCAGTGGTGAAGGTGGCGTCGTCGACGATTTGCATCTGCCTCACGCGCCCCAGATCATCGTAGGTGTATTTGGTGGTGTCGTCGGTGAAAGGCCCGTTGACCCGCGCAAGGTTACCCGCACCAAGTGTCGAGCCGTCATTGGGATGGTAGGCATAGCTGTGCGTGCCAATCCCATCGGTCATCGACGTTGGACGATTGTACCATTGGTCGTAAAGCATCGAGAGGTTCGGTGTCCCCGCGTCGCTGTAATCGATGGTGGCGAGATTGCCATCGACAAAGTAGGCATAATCGGTCGTCTGGCTGAGGGCATCGGTGATCTGCTGGAGAGCACCTGAAAGCGGATAATAGGTGCGGTGCATCGCCGTGCCGTCCGGCTGGATGACCGAGAGGACTCGGCCTCGTACGTCACGCACCCACTCCGTGCGGTTACCCGAAGCGTCGATCATGGCACTCAGGCTATCGCAGCTGCACCACTCGTACTGGATGAACTCGCCGGCGGGATTGCGCTCGGCCACGACCCGGCGCAGCGCGTCGTGAAAGTAGTGGGTCCTGCGCCCTTCCCGATCACGAACGGCGACCAAACTTTGATCCTGATAGACAAACTGCTGGTAAGAGCTGTCGGGAAAAGTGACGAGCGTGACGCGGTCGAGGTCATCGTAGTCGTAGGTGATGACGTGGCCCTCGGAGTCGGTGATGGTACGCACACGATCGAAGCTGTCGTAAGTGAAGCTGACGTCACCGCCGGGAACATCACCGGTCATCGAGAGCAGCTTGTCGTAGCCGTTGTTCGCGGAGTTAGTCTCGTAGGTGAAGGTGACGACCTGATTGAGGTCGTCGGGCACCGTTTCGACCTGGCCATACGAGTTGTAGGAAAACTCCGTCGTGCTGCCGGAGGCGAGGGTGACGGTCTCGGGACGGTGCGGCGGGTCCGCGGGATTGTAGGTGTAGGTCGCGAGGGTTTCGTAGATGGGCTGACCGCCGCTTTCGCCGACCTTCTGGCGAATGAACCGGATATCGATCCCGTTGGCCGCATATTCAATGGCAGTCTCCCGACCCTGAGGATCGGTCACCCGGGTAACGTTGCCAAGGGCGTTGTATTCGAAGAGAGAAGCCTGAGTTACCTGGACACCGGACTCGTCCTCAACCACTCGTGCAATCACCGAGGGACTCGCGAGGTCTCCCTGAATGTAGGGTTGAGGCTGACCCGGATAGTTGTACCAGACGCGCCCTTGGAGGGCAGGTTTTTCTCTTTCCAGGATACTGGAGGCTGCGTCGAGATTCCCAGGCTGAACCCAATGGTAGAGATGAGCCGACGAGTAATCGCCTTCGGCTTGTTTCATTGCCCGTTTGTCCCAGAAAAACGAGTTGCGGTCGTCGTTATCGCTTCTGCGGAAATCGACGATTGAGGAGTCTGGGAGTGGGTCGTTGATGAAGCCAGGCAGGCCGGTTTGAGCTGAGCTGAGGTTGTACTCGATGCGCTCGCGGTTACCGTAAGGGTCGATGGCTTCAATGTACCGAATCAAACTGGATCTGCCCAAGTCGACGGGGCTAAGTTCGAAAGTTGTCGTGCCATACGGCGTGGTCAAAGAAGTTATATCGCCGTTGGATTCATAGCCGAAGCTGGAGATGATTCCGTAAACATCTTCGATATCCGTCAGGCGTAGCTCCCCGTTGACTGAAGTGTAAGTGAATGTCGCGGTGCGCCCGTAAGGATCTTCGACCGAGGTGACGAGATAGTCTTCGTCGGGGAGGTCGTAAAAGAACTCTGTCGTCAATTCAATGGCATCATGGATGTACCTCAGGCGCGTTGGAAAGGTGGTGTCGTAGTCGAGCTTAACCGTGTTTTCCGCCGGATCGACAACACGAGTCAGGAACACCTTTCGCTGGGTGCCCACGGTCCCGATGTAATGCTCGTAGTATTCCAAAGAGCCATTGGGATAGCGTTTGACGTAGGTGTTCGCTTTCAAGCGTTCCAGGTCTGCCTGTGATTGAGGGTCCCGTCCATAGGTTTGCGTCACCGGGTCAAAATCGGTGAAGGTCTCATTGCCGCCGCCCCGCTGGTACAGGGTGATGTCGCCACCTGGGATGTTCGGGTTGTCCGTCAGATAGGACACCCAGTTACTCACCCATAGCGGACTGAAGCTGGTGAAGTCAATTGTTGCGGGCTGATCTTCCTCGCGTTGATGATAACTCACCCGGACGCGAACATCTGGCCCTCTCGCTGCAGGATAGCCGACCGGAACATCAGTGATCCGAAGACTGGCGAGTAAGGTGTGAAAGGAATAGGTCGCCATGGCGAGGTCGTCACAACCATCACCACCTCGTTGGTGGTCGCTATTGCCAGTCTCGTTTGTGCCTCCATCACCTGAATGACCTCGACCGTAAATCTTGGCCGCTTCAGATTGGCGAGCGGCGGACCAGCCGGAAGGAAGGCTGCCTGCCGGCGCAAGAAAGAATCCACTGGACTCGGCATCGATGGCCTCGGCACTCATCCAGGTGCGATTGCCGAAGGTCGGGTCGACCAGAAGATAGTACCCGTTGAGCTCCCGGGTGAGTGCTCCATAGTGGCCTACTTTCCAGTGATCGACTGAAGGAACGATGATCGAAGCGCCGACTTCGCGCTTGGACATTTGCAAGTTGAGCCCGAGGTCGCTGGACATCGCCTGCACTTCAGTAAGCGAGAAACCGCTTGGAGGCGACTTCGCCCGTTCCAGAAAGCCGCTGATCAGGCCGGTCGAGTCTGGATTGAGTAAGGGCGCAATATTGGTCAGCGCGTAAGGTCCACATCGAAAAGCGACACCAGGCTCGTTGACCATCGCGAAGTGCCCTTCCTGGGCACTCTCAATAATGATACGTGCGTTGCCCTGAAACTCACGACCTTCAACCATCGCGAAGACTCGCTCCAGTTCATCTTTGCGACCGATCCTCGCGTTCATCAGCGCATACTCGGCAATCGCAAGGTTCGCGATGCGGACGCCTACTTTGCTTTGCGCCTGGCGGCTGCGTTCCCAGGCGGAGAACCAGAAATCCAACGCTTTCGAAAAGTACCCGGTGTCGTAAGCGATGCGGCCCAGATTGAGTTCGAGCGATGCTAGCCAGCGGGACTCGGGAAAGGCTTCAATAAACTCGACAAAGCCTGAGACATCCTCCGAACGCTGGCCTTCCTGGTAAGCTTTCAGAGCGGCGACCAATGCAGCCGTCTCGGCAGCGGGGGATTCACCCGAGAGAGGCTGGAGAGGCTCATTGAAAAAAGCCAGTGCCTGCAATTCCTTGTCCGAGGGTTGAGCTGAAAGAGCACGGTTAGCGACGCCGAACCGGCCGCTGGGCTGAATGCGCAGCCGGCCTTCAGCTTGCTTGCTACGTCGAATCTCAGGCTCCACCCAAAGCAGTTCCAGGCGCTCGCGAGCTTCAACGGCGTTGTCCACCCGATGAATCGGGACATCGGCGGCGAACGCGGTCTGTCCAATGGCTACCGATACCAGCGTGAGCAGGATCGACGAGATCGTCAAAGAGGCTTTTGAGGGCATTATCGGCAGTGGGAAAAGGTTTACTGAAGAACGGCGTTTTCAGGCGTGACCAAGGTGATGACCGGAGCTGCTGAATCCCCGGGGACGCTTGACAACGTGGTCATTGCGGCATCGGTCGGAAAATCGTCCTGATCGTCATAAACGCCGTCGTCGTCGGTATCACGGGCGAAGCGAACGGTCCCATAGAGCAGTTCCGACGCGATACTGCGAAAAACACCAACGACAACCGTAATCAAAGGAGAATGTCCCAGCAGCAACCC
>JBHJGM010000003.1:0-562946 GCA_050331815.1 Opitutales bacterium
GACATCCAAATCGGTCTGCTTGATTCGGACGTGCCGAGTTCCATCACCTACTATAAAGTCCTGCCGCCTGATTTCGCCCAAAAGTTATGGGCGTTTACAGACATTCCAATTATAGGCTTTGACCAAGAAGAAAAAGCTCTGACAGGCATATGCAACTCAACTGAATCTGTGCCATCTCTGAAAGAATTTTCTATAGCCGCACCTCAAGAAAACTTAAGGTTAAGTTTCTATGTAGAAAGGGATTTTGGTGATAGTGGAAACCCAGTATTTTTCATAATTAATAATAATCTTACACTTTTATTTACTCAATTAAGTTCTTCTTCAGGGCCATTTATAACCGCTTTTATTGACGAGGTTAACGACTTAATGCTGGAACTTGGCGGAGGTTATACCCTTACCTTTATAGATATAAGTTTATTTCCACTACGTACGCAATAAAATTATTTAATATGAAAGCTCTTATTTTAATCTTCGTAAGCACAATCATGTTTGGCTTAAATTCGCTTTACGCACAAACAGTTTTCTTGAACGATGCTGAATTGACCGCTCACGGAGCTACAGGCGCATTTCCTTTTCCTTCAATAGATATCAAACTCGAAAATTCTATTCCATCTGGACAAGGCTTGCTGGCAATTTTTATCAACGTACTTGGAGAAGGAACTTTTGATTTTAACTTTGGAGCAATTGCAGAACCAAACAAGTTCTACCTCGGCGAGGTTGGCCAGGTTTTCGACGTCGATTTTGTAAATTCGACACCCCCCTTTGCTTCGAACTTTGGGCCGCCGGATCCTAATACGGCGGAGATTTTTTTCGAAGAAAACGAGACGATGATTTTTGCTTACTGGGATGACCGCTCACTGTTTGATGGTGATCCCTTCGAGCTTCGAGAAGTCGCAGATAAAGGGGACCTGTTTGGCTGGCTAAGTCTAACCTTTGACGGCGACACGCTCATCCTCAACGAAAGCGTAACAGTGCAGGGACAGGGCGTCATCGTAGGCACCGCCATTCCAGTCATACCTGAACCTGCCATTTTTGCGTTTGTTGTGTCGGTAGTCTCGCTTGGCTTTGTGGTGCTAAAGCAGAGGCTGCGGCCAAGTCAGGAGAAGTCGGCTTAGTCCATACCAGATGAACGCATTTCGGCTGGTGAGGTAGCCGGCTTAGTTGCCACCAGACGCTTGCGCTGGGCTGCGGGGTGAGGCAGCGTTTGTACATGTTTGACCCGGTTGCCTTCATATCTGAGTACGCGCGGTTTCCCTCCGTCTCTACCGATCCGGCTTACGCAGACGGTATGCGTGGGGCGCGCGAGTATGCGGCGGCGCAGTTGAGGGCGCTTGGCTTCGCGGTCGAAGAAATTGCCACGCCGCTGCACCCGGTTCTGCTGGCGACCTTCAACGCCAGCCGCACCGACCTGCCGCACCTCGTCTTCTACGGGCACTACGACGTGCAACCAGCCAACCCCGACAGCCCTGACGAGGACTGGACCCGTCCGCCTTTTGAGCCTTATGTCGACGGCGAACGGCTCTTCGCGCGCGGGGCCGCGGACAACAAAGGGCCGCAAGGCGTGCAGTTCGCCGCGCTGGCGCGGGTCCTCGCGGAGACGCCCGAGCTGCCGCTGCGGCTCACCTTTTTGATCGAGGGCGAGGAGGAAATGGGCAGCCCGAGCATGCCCGGCTTTCTCGAAAAGTACGCCGAGCGGCTAATGGGAGACGCCATCCTGGTGTCCGACACCGGCAGCCCCTCGCCCGAGCAAATTGTCATCACCACCGCTTTGCGCGGCATCATCAGCTTGCAGGCGACGCTGATCGGCCCGCGCGTGGACCTGCACTCCGGGGTGCATGGTGGTGGGGTCTGCAACCCCCTGGCCGGGCTGGCTCGCCTGTGCGCCTCGCTGCACAACGATGACGGCACCGTAAACGTGCCGGGCTTTTATGATGGTGTCTTGCCACCGGCCGAGTGGGAGCGAGCCGAACTCACGCGCTACCCAACCACGGAGGCTGCCTACCGAGAATTTCTGGGCGTGGACGCGCTGCGCCGCGAGGGCGACTACGGCCCGCTTGAGTGCGTGCGTTTCCGCCCGACGCTGGAGTTCAATGGCATGGGTGGTGGCTATCAGGGCGAGGGTAGCAAGACCGTGTTGCCCAGTCGCGCCTTCGTGAAAATCACCTGCCGCACCGTGCCCAACCAGGACGTCTACGCCGTGCGCGAGGCGGTCGTCAAAGCCCTGCAGGACCGCGTCGAGCCGGGTTTTCGCATCGAGGTGAAACGTGGGGAGGGCGGCGATGCCTCGCTGGTCATCCCGCCGGGTCGTCCGAACACGCCTACGGACCAGTCACCGGTCGTGGCCCAAGCATTCGAAGCTGCCGATGCGGCGATCAAGGAGCACTTTGGCAGCGCGCCGCTGTATTTGCGCGAAGGCGGTAGCGTGCCAATCATTGGCCAGTTGAAAAAGGCTACCGGCATGGACAGCCTCATGATTGGGCTTTTTACCCCGGCGGACAATTTGCACGCGCCCAACGAAAGCTTCCATCTGGGCATCATGCGCAATGCTATCGATACCTACGCAGCGATCCTGCGGAAGCTGGCTGCGGCGTGAGAAGGTCTGCCTTACGGTGCCGAACTAAGTTGCCGCAAAGAAGTACAATAACGCGCAAAGCCAGGATCTAATTTTACCCGTATGGCACGCGGGGCTCGTTGAGCGAATTCTCAGGCTGCGACGCCTAGCGAGCAAGCTTACTGGACGGGCAGCAGGTCGACGCGGCGATCCTGGGCAGCGGTAGGCGAGCCCTTGGGGGCACCCTGCTGGGCTTCGATTTCACCCATGGCAAGTATCTCCACGCGTGCCGGATCCACCCCGAGTTGCGAGAGGTACTGCTTGACGCTGCTGGCGCGCCGATCGGAAAGCCCGATGTTGTACTCGGTCGTGCCATGCCAGTCGGTGTGGCCTTCCGCAACCAAGCGGATGCCGGGATTGCCGCGCAGGTAATCTACGATGGGCGAGAGCTTGTTACGCTCGGAGGGACCGACCGAAAAGTCGTTGAAATCAAAATACACGGAGGCGATGGGAGCCGGGCCATTGGTGGCACCCGGGCCGAAAGCGCCTGCCTGCAGAAACGCCGGATCGCGTTCGGGGGGGAGGTCGCCGCTGAAAACGTTGGTGTCGGAGACAAAGTCGGGCCGGTCTGCGCTGCCTCCGCCCAGTGCGCCGTCGGTAGGCGGCAGCGTATCGTCGGCAGCCACGGCAGGCTCGTCGCCTCCGCAGCCAGCAAGTATGAGTGAGGCTCCAAGAGCCAGAATCCACACGTAAATGATCCCCAAGTCTTTGCGCATACCCTGTTTTAATCTTTATTAATGCTTCGCTTTTATCGACTGGCGCAAGAATTTTCACCACCTGCCGCGTTTGAATCCGCAATGAGCGCAGACAATCCCCCCAACCATTCCACCATCCTACTGGTGGACAACGGCTCGATTCAGCCGGAGGCAACACTCGGGCTGCGTCGTGTCGCCAGGAGACTTTCCGAGCGGATTGGGCGCACCGTCGAGCCCGTCTCGTTGCTGCATTCGAGCAAATTGTCACCGGAAGATCTGGGAGGGCGCCCCGCGGAGATTTTGGAGCCGTTTTTGCGGGCTCGGGCGTCCGCGGGAGAGATGGATTTCACAGTCCTGCCACTGTTTTTCGGGCCCAGCCGGGCCTTGACCGAGTACATTCCACAGCGTCTCGCCGCACTGCAGAAGACATTTCCGAATCTACGGGTCAACCTGGCGCAACCGCTCGCGGGTACCGACGTGCATGCACCCGATAACCGACTGGTGACCGCGTTGGTGGCTGCAGTGGACGCTGTCGTGTCCAAACATGCCTTGCACTCGCCTCCGGTGGTGCTGGTGGATCACGGCAGCCCGATAGAGCCCCTGGCGCAATTGCGTAACGCCTTGGCGGCGCACATGGAGACCGCCTTGGGCCCGAAGGTGGTCGGGGTGCGCCCGTCCTCAATGGAGCGTCGCGAGGGACCCGAGTACGCGTTCAACGATCCGCTCCTCGAACATGTTTTAGCCTCACCTGAATTGCGTGAGCAAACCGTGGTGCTGGCCATGTTGTTTCTGAATCCCGGGCGGCACGCGGGTCCAGGCGGCGACATCGATCAGATTGTGGCGGAGGTTCAAACGCAGCACTCGAAATTGCGCGTGGTACGTACAGGATTACTAGCCGAGGCGGACGCCCTGCTGCCCATCCTGGCCGATCGTCTGACCGAAGCAGAAACTGGTGCGGCGTGGTTGCATCCGCTGGAGAGCAGTGGCTGAATCTGCGGCGGAGCGAGAAATTTGTGGGCAGCCTGTTTGATCTGAAAGCCGAGTACACGCCGATGGGCGACCAGCCCGAGGCGATTGGCAAGCTGGTCTCCTCGATCGAGGCAGGCAACCGCTACCAAACGCTGCTGGGGGTGACGGGCTCGGGCAAGACCTTCACCATGGCCAACGTGATTGCTCAGGTCGAAAGGCCCACGCTGGTGCTCTCGCACAATAAGACCCTGGCCGCGCAACTGTACTCCGAGTTCAAGGCGTTTTTTCCGGACAACGCCGTGGAGTACTTCGTGAGCTATTACGACTACTACCAGCCCGAGGCGTACGTGCCGGAAACGGACACCTATATCGACAAGGATTCATCAATCAATGACGAGATCGAGCGGTTGCGCATCGCAGCCTCCAGTTCGCTGATCAGTCGCCGCGATGTCGTAGTCGTGGCCAGTGTCTCGTGCATCTACGGTCTAGGCTCGCCGGAGGATTTCCGGGCGATGATGATCCCCATCCGCCGGGGCGAGGAACTGGGCCGCTCCACCTTTTTAGAGCGGCTGGTGGAGAATCTCTACGAGCGCAACGACATCGAAATGTCGCGCGGCTGCTTTCGGGTACGTGGCGACATCGTGGATGTCTTTCCGGCCTACATGCAGTCGGCTATCCGGGTCAGTTTTTTCGGCGACGAGGTCGACTCGATTCACGAGCTCGACCCGCTGACCGGCTCCGCCGGTAGCGAGTATGGCTATTTCAACCTGTATCCGGCAAACCAATACATCACCACCCGTGACAAGATGAGCCGAGCGGTCAAGGGCATCCGTTCGGAACTCGAGGAGACCATCCGCGATTTTGAAAAGGCCGGCAAACTGATCGAGGCGCAACGCATCCGCATGCGCACGGAGTATGATCTTGAACTGATGCAGGAGATGGGCTTCTGCAACGGCATCGAGAATTACTCGCGCCATCTTTCAGGTCGTAAGCAAGGGCAACGTCCGTTTTGCCTGCTGGACTTTTTCCCCGAGGATTTTCTGACCATCCTCGACGAAAGCCACGCCTCCTGGCCGCAGATCGGGGCGATGTACACCGGCGACCGCTCGCGCAAGCAGAAGCTGGTGGACTTCGGTTTTCGCCTGCCCTCGGCCCTCGACAACCGTCCGCTGCAATCCGAGGAGTTTACCGGGATCACCGGGCAGACGGTTTTTGTCTCGGCCACCCCGGCATCTTACGAGTTGGGGATCTCGAAAACGGTCGCCCATCAGGTTATCCGTCCGACGGGTTTGCTCGATCCGGTCATGGATGTGCGTCCGGCCAAGGGGCAGGTGGAGAATCTGATCGGCGAGGTGCGGCTGGCGGTGGAAGCGGGCGAGCGCGTGCTGGTCACCACGCTGACCAAGCGCATGTCCGAAGACTTGACGGCCTTTTTGCGCGAAGCCGACATCCGCGTTGAGTACTTGCACTCAGATATCGACGCGATCGAGCGGGTTGAGATTTTGCGCAACTTGCGCCGGGGGGATTTCGATGTGCTTGTCGGGGTCAATCTGCTGCGCGAGGGCTTGGACCTACCCGAAGTGGCCCTGGTGGCAATTTTGGACGCCGACAAGGAGGGCTTCCTGCGCAGCGAAACCAGCCTCATTCAGACTTCAGGACGCGCCGCGCGTCACGAAAAAGGTCGCGTGATCCTGTACGCGGACGAGATCAACGAATCGCTCAAAAAGACGCTGGAGATCACCGAAGCGCGCCGGGAAAAGCAAATGGCTTTTAACGAGGCGCACGGTATCACCCCGCGCAGCGTTAAGCGTGGCGACCAAAGCAGCCTACACGTGCCGCGCGACGAAGAAGAAACCGACCCGGTCTCACTGCAGCAGGCTGGAGGCGACGCTGAGGTGGCCAAAGTGCTGGCCGAGTTGGAGGGCGAGATGCTCGAGGCGGCGCGCGAGCTGGATTTTGAGCGGGCGGCGGTTTTGCGCGACCAGATCGAGGCGCTCAAGGGCGGAGGTAAGGTCGACGGAACGACTCGCGGCAAGGGAGGCCGGCGCAAAGGTGCCCGCGGTTCCGGCAAAAAACGTTTTTCACGCCGCCGCTAGCAAAGTCCTTCTTGAGTTCAGCTTCCGGGGGCCTGCTTATTCCAGCGCAGGCGCTCCGGCAGAAAAAGCACAAAACTCTGCGTGACGAGCAGGGCGGTCAGGTAGAAAAAGGCGGCTTCTTCGACAGGTACGCCAAGGAAGGTCCAGCCGAGATTTCGTGAGGGGCCCAGATTGGGGTTCCAGCCGGGCGCCTGCGGGTTGTCGAAAAACCAGACGCCCTGGCTGACGGCCACCACATCGGTGGCGCTGAGATAAGCACCCGCAATCAGAGGCACCCACAACACCGGCCGCCAGTTCCTCGCGAGCAGTTTTCCAAAACCCAGCCATTGCAGCGCGATGACCGGCACGATCCAGCCCAGCAGGTGAACCGCATAGTAAAGACGGCCCTCCAGCCAGGCGTGGTAAATGTCCATGGTTGAAGGGCCGTCCACTGGGGCTAGATAAGCCTCAGAATCCAGCGGTGTCAGTCAGTTTTGTTAAACGAAACGGACCTCGTGGAGCCGACCTAGCGGGATTTGACGCGGCCTTTACGGCCAGCGCTGTCGAAGGGTTCCGTAGGTTCGGCTGCCATGCCGCCCTGCTCGCGCGCGAGTTGTTCCAGGTAGGTCGAAATGAAATTCGACCGGTTACGATTGTCTGTCGCGGCGATCTCATCGATTTTGTCGACAAGGGCCTCGGGCAGACTGATCGAGATCTGAGTCATTCCCGGCGCTCGGGCGTGTGACTTCTTCTTTTTAACCATAGTTCACGTTTGTTGGGGTTCTAGGGTATCTCAACGCGATAAAGCAAAGAATTTTGTCAACTTATGCTAAAATTGTTTTCACAATCTAGGTTTGTATCTTATTCTAAGGAAGCGTTTTATCCAATCATCGGGTAACTAGGTGTAGCCGTCTTTCTTTTTGATTACATAATTTCAAACGTGTCTAAGTAACATTTTTTAACGATATCACAGTTTCATTACTTTTGCTCAGTCGATAACTGAGTCTACACGTACTTTGCAAAAGAACCGGATGCTATTTAGTTCGCTATCAAGTGAACTATGTCTCGGCTGATTGGAAAAGGCTGTCTGCTTTGTTTCATGGCTGCACAATTCGTCCTACGGATTGCCGCGGGCGATAGGCAATTCTACCTGAAGGCACTACGTTTATCAACGTTTGCAATGAACGCCGCGAAACTGCCCGGACGCCAGAAAAGCGCTCCCGCCCGAGCGGAAACACTCTTGAGGTGGGCGCGCCAACGCAGGCGACTACAGTTGCTCGAGCAGGGTGCGGCCGATTTCGGCCGGCGTTTCCGCAATCGCGGCACCGGCCTCGCGTAGGGCCTGTATCTTCGAATCGGCGGAGCCGGTACCTCCCGAGACGATGGCACCGGCGTGGCCCATACGACGCCCGGGCGGGGCGGTGGTACCGGCGATGAAGGCGGCAACAGGCTTTTTCACGTGCTCGCGAATGTAGGCAGCGGCGGCTTCCTCAGCGGAACCGCCAATTTCGCCGATCAGGATGATGCCCTCGGTGCCAGGGTCTTCATTGAGAAGCTTCAGCGCGTCAGTATGGCTGGTACCGTTGATGGGGTCGCCGCCGATACCGATGCAAGTGGATTGTCCTTTGCCGGCGGAGGTGATCTGCCAGACCGCCTCGTACGTCAAAGTGCCCGAGCGTGAGATGATGCCGATGTTGCCAGGCTTGTGGATGTAGCCGGGCATGATGCCGATCTTGCACTGGTCGGGCGTGATGATACCGGGACAGTTTGGGCCGATCAGTCGGCTCGGACTGGTGGACAGACGTGCTTTGACCCGGGCCATGTCCATGACGGGGATGCCTTCGGTGATGCACACGATCAATTCGATGCCTGCCGCGGCTGCCTCGAGGATAGAGTCCGCGGCGAAGGCCGGCGGAACGAAAATCATGGTGGCGTTGGCGCCCTCTTTTTCGACCGCCTCGAACACGGTGTCAAAGACCGGCACAGTCTCCAGGGTCGTCTGGCCGCCCTTGCCGGGGGTGACGCCGGCGACAACCTGGGTGCCGTATTCCTTGCAAAGCTTGGCGTGCAGATTGCCGGAGTTGCCGGTGATACCCTGAACAACGAGGCGGGTGTTGCGGTCGACTAGAACACTCATGAAAAGCTAAACAGGGCTGGGGACGGTCAACTCAGACGGCGGTTTGCACCATTTCGACGATCTTGCGGGCGGCTTCGTCCAGGGAACCGGCAGAGGTGATAGCGAGCCCGCTCTGGGCGAGGGCTTCGCGGCCCTGCTCGACGTTGGTCCCTTCGAGGCGAACGACCAGGGGGATTTCGATCTTCACGCTCTGGGCGGCGGCGATGATGCCCCGGGCAATGACGTCGCAGCGCATGATGCCCCCGAAAATGTTGACGAGAATTCCGCGCACGTTGGGATCGGTGAGGATGATTTTGAAAGCTGCGGTCACCTGTTCTTCGGTCGCGCCGCCGCCAACGTCCAGGAAGTTGGCCGGGTTGCCGCCGTGGTGCTTGATGATGTCCATCGTGGCCATGGCGAGGCCGGCACCGTTGACCAGGCAGGCGATGTTGCCGTCCAGCGCAACGTAGCTGAGTCCGGCGTTGCCCGCTTCGACCTCCTTGGGGTCCTCCTCGTTGACGTCGCGCAGTTCGGCAATGTCCGGGTGCCGGAACAGACCGTTTTCATCAAAGTTGACCTTGGCGTCCAGTGCGACGATGTGGCCGGCCTCGTCGCGAATCAGCGGGTTGACCTCTAGAAGCGAGCAGTCGCATTCCACGAAAAGGCGGTAAAGGTTTTTCAGGAGCTTGGTGAGTTCCTTGGCGGCCGAGCCGGAAAGCTCCAGGGCCTTGGCCACCCGCCGGCACTGATGCGCTTCCAATCCCGCCAGTGGATGTACGGGTAGCTTGATGATCTTTTCCGGCATTTTTTCAGAGACCTCCTCGATGTCGACGCCACCCTCGGTCGAGGCGATGATCAGCGGGCCCTTTGTTTCGCGGTCCATGAGCAGCGCCAGGTAGTACTCCTTGGCAATGGTGGAGGCCTCGGTCAGGTAAACGGTGTTGACCTGGCGGCCTTCGGGGCCGGTCTGGTGCGTGACGAGGACATTACCAAGCATGGCGCGCGCCGCCGCGGCAGCTTCTTCCACGGAACTGCAAACCTTGACCCCGCCTTTGTAGCCGTCCTTGAAGGTGCCCTTGCCGCGTCCGCCAGCGTGTATCTGCGATTTGACGACAATCCCAGCACCCGGAGCGAATGAGGCCAGGGCGGCGTCGATTTCAGCCTCGGTGGTGGCCGGGACGCCTTTGGGCACCGGGATACCGAACTTTTCGAAAAGGGCCTTGGCCTGATACTCGTGGATGTTCATGAGCGCGTGGTCGAGGGGCGGGAGGGAAACTAAGTGGTTGTGAGCGTTTGCTGCTGCAGGTCAAGAATTTGCCGGATGCCTTTCTTAGCCAGGTCCAGCAGCGCCTGCAAATCCTGGCTGGAAAAGGTGGCTTCCTCGCCAGAGGACTGAATTTCCACAAAACGGCCCGCGCCCGTCATGATGATGTTGGCGTCGACGGAGGCATCGCGGTCCTCGAGGTAGGCCAGGTCCAGCAGGGGCGTTTCCTCACAGATGCCCACGCTGATGGCGGCGACGGCATCGGCAAGGGGGTCGGCCTGAAGCTTGCCTTCTTCTAAGAGCTTGTTGATGGCCAGGCGCGCGGCGACCCAGGCCCCGGAGATGGCGGCGGTGCGGGTGCCCCCGTCGGCCTGCAACACGTCGCAATCGAGCCAGAGCGTGATGCCCGGCATTTTCGTGAGGTCGAAAACCGCACGCAGGCTGCGGCCAATCAGCCGCTGAATCTCGACGCTGCGCCCGTCGAGTTTTCCCTTGGCGATGTCGCGTTTTTTGCGGTCCAGCGTAGAGTAGGGCAGCATCGAATACTCCGCCGTGACCCAGCCGCGCGGATTTTGCTGGTCGAGCATCCAGCGTGGCACGTCGGTGTCGGCGGTGGCGGCGCAGATAACTCGGGTGTTGCCAAAACTGGCCAGCACCGAGCCGGTGGCGTGCGGGGCGAATCCAGGCTGGAAAGAGACAGGCCGGAGGGCGTCGTGGGCGCGTCCGTCGGGCCGGGTAAACGCACCGCTGGAGGCCGTGACGGCGGAGGTGTCTGGAGCGGAGTCGGACAAGGCGATGAAGGTTCGCCAGGCAGGGCTAGACTTCAACCTTTAATTCTTCGGTAGGGTCGGCGTCTTCGGAGTCCGCCGGAGCTTCAACCCACTTGCCATGCTCGGTGATCAGGTCGACTAGACGCTCGACAGCTTCGGCTTCGGGAATGTTGAACTTCACCGGCGTCTTGCCCACGTACAGGTTGACCTTGCCGGGCGCCCCGCCGACGTAGCCAAAATCGGCGTCGGCCATCTCACCGGGGCCGTTCACGATGCAGCCCATGACCGCGATGGTCACATCCTTGAGGTGGCCAGTGCGCTTGCGGATGCGGTCGGTGGTGGTTTGCAGGTCAAAAAGGGTGCGTCCGCAACTGGGACAGGCAACAAACTCCGTCTTGCTCGAGCGCATACGCGCACCTTGCAAAATGTTATAGACCAGCGAGGTTTGCTGGGCCAGCGGCAGGGGCTTTTCCGTTTCGTCGTTTTCAACGCTGAGTATATCACCCAAGCCGTCGCAGAAGAGCGAGCCGGCGAAGATAGCGTGCTCCAGCAGGCGTGCCCCAAAGTGCGGCTCGTCGAGAATTTGGGTCGTGGGTGTGGCTCGCAGCCAAAGCGGCGCCGGCACCTCCGCCTCGTGCAACGCCTGCATGATTTGTCGAACGGCGCCGGTGGCATGCGTCCCCTCGGCATTCATGCAGCTGAGGATGATCGCGTCGGTCGGCGAGTCGTTCAGCAGTTTTGCCAGCGCGGGCACGTCCTCGGCCTGAGTCAGAATCAGCGCCAGCGTGAGCCCTTTGGTTTGGTCGGCCAGGGCCAGCCAGGCTTTGAAGGAATCGCTGCGTTGAGCAGAAAAAGCGCCTGGAGCAACTACCAACCCAAGGCCCTCGGGCCATCCCGTTAAAAATGACTGAAAGTCCTGGGCGTCGATCGACGGATCGAGTTCGGCCACCACAAATTCGACAATGCGGTTCAACTCCGCGCCGAGGCTGGCCAGCGAGTCGAGCGAACGATGACTCGGGCCGAACCGCAGGACCAAGCCCTCGATGCGGCTGTCGCGCAAGGTTCGGTGCGCAAGCTTGATAGCCGCGATGAGGTCGTCGGCGGATTGAGCCTGGGCGGGGGCGTCCACAATGACTGCCGGCGACTCGATGCCACCCACGCGCACGTTGGGGCTGAGGTTGATAGTGGGCGTTTCGCGGCGGCGATATTCATAAGCATCGACGCCGGTGTCGGGGGCGTCCGTTTCATCGCTGGAGGTTCTGGCTCCCTGCGCCCAGAGGGCCGTCACGCGGCGGATGAGGTCCTGGCAGACAGGCACTTCGGCCACCGGATCCTCGGTGAGGGAAACGCGCAGGGTGTCGCCCAGGCCGTCCAGCAGCAGCGAACCGATGCCAATCGCACTTTTGATGCGGGCGTCTTCGCCGTCGCCGGCCTCGGTCACGCCCAGGTGCAGCGGGTAATGCATGTCCTCTTCGAGCATCTTGGCCACCGCCAGCCGGTAGGCCTGAATCATGACCTTGGGATTGCTCGCCTTCATCGAGAGGATGATGTCCTGGAACCCATGGCTTTCGGCGATGCGAATGAACTCCAGGGCGCTTTCAACCATGCCCAGCGGGGAATCCCCGTAGCGGTTCATGATGCGGTCGGAGAGGCTGCCGTGGTTGGTGCCGATACGCAGGGCCCGCCCCAATTCCTTGGCGCGCTTAACCAGCGGCGAAAAGGCCTCGTGCAGGCGCTGCAGCTCGGCGTCGTACTCGCTGTCGGAATACTCGCGCACGGCAAACTTCTTTTTGTCGGCGTAGTTGCCCGGGTTGACCCGGACTTTCTCCATGTGCTCGACGGCCTCCATCGCGGCGTTGGGCAGAAAGTGGATGTCGGCCACCAGCGGGTTGTCGAAGCCGGCGGCCCGTAACTGTGTGCGGATGTCCTTGAGGGCGGCGGCGGCCTGTTTGTTCTGAGCGGTGATGCGGATGATCTCACAGCCCGCTTCGGCCAGTCGAATGCTCTGGGCCACGGTGGCCTCGACGTCCTGGGTGGGCGTGGTCGTCATCGATTGCGCCCGGATCGGATTGGTTCCGCCGACGCCAACATCGCCGACCTTCACCTCGCGGGTGAAGCGGCGCAGAGTGCGAAAGCGCGAACGGCAGTACGGCGGCAAGACGGTGGTTGCGTCCATCAAACGTTACTGAACAGACCCGTGCCCGAAACGCAAAGCCCGAATGGCGAGCCGAATTCCGTGCTAGCTCTCGGACTCGGAGAACTGCGGCGAGAAGGAGTTGGGCTCGGTACGCAGCATCTGTTCCTGTGGCGAGGAGGTTGTATCGCCATGCCAGCGAAGCACATCGAAAATGATGATGTAGGCCATCAGGCCGAGGATCATGACCGCGAAGGCACCCTGCGTCCCGGCAACCCAGTTCGGTGGCAGCGACTTCCCGCGCAGCTTTTCGATGAGGGCGTACACCAGGTGGCCTCCGTCGAGCACCGGGATGGGCAACAGGTTGAGGATGGCCAGGTTTACGTTCAGCAGCACGGTCACATAGAGGCCCATCAGGAACTCGTCCCAGCCAAACTCCGCGAAGAAATTGTGTAGCGCGCGCCCGATTCCGACCGGCCCGGACAGGTGGCGTAGTTTCACGTCACTTTGCGGGTTGATGAGCCCGCCCAACGTGCTGAAGATGCGGTCGACGTTGTCCTCAAACTGCTCGGCGGGATCCGGATAAATGCGTACCCGTGGCGACTCCCCGATGAAGCCCACAATGGGCCGTTTTTCGGGCATCTGGACGGACGCCCGGTAGCTGATGGGCATTTTCATCTCGACGGTACCGCCCCGGCCGCCTTTTTGGATCTCCAGCGGCAGAGGCTGGTCCTCCGGGACGGTTTGCGCTTTGGCCACAAAGTCAGCCAGCGACGTGTAGGGTTCGCCATTGACCGATACGATAACATCGGTGGGCTCGAGCGTCTCAGCCAGGGGGAAGGTATCCGGCACACGAAAAACTTGTAGCCTGGACGGTGTGTCGGGCGCGCCGGGGTCGCCTTCCGCCAGCAGGCGGCCGTTTTCGTCGGCTCCATAAAGCGGGCGCAGGATGACCGGCTCGGGCGCCTCGGCCCCTTCCTCGATGGCAGGGGCGAAATGAGCCAGGGGCTTGCGGCTGGCCTTCAGCTGCGGCTGCATGGTGAGGGTCACCGTTGCCTCGTCGCGGCGCACGCTCAACTCGACCGTCTTGTCGGGATGGGCAGCCAGATACTCGATAAAATTCTGCAGGTGAAAGAGGTCCTGGCCGTCGACGGATTTAATCACGTCACCCGGCTGCAGTCCGGCGCGGGCCGCCGGCGAATTTTCGGTGACAAAGGTCACCAGCAGACGCTCGGCGGGAAAAATCCCAATCTGGCGCATCTGGTCGCCGCTGGTCGGATTGATCTCAACCAGGCGCGGCTTGACCGATAGCGTTTGCAATTCACCTGCGCGCTCAAAGGTGATCTCTGCCGACGGGTTGTCGGCAGCGTCACGACCGCCGCCGAGTATCAGCGCCGAGCTGACGCCTTCCCAGTTATCGACCCGGGTGCCATCGATTTCGAGGATACGGTCGCCAGGCTGAAGCCCGGCCAGGCGGGCGGGCCCGGGTACCATTTCGGGATCTTCGCGCACCATCGAAAGCGGTAGCTGCTGCGAGACGACGCCGATGGTGGTGGTGTATTCGCGCTCAAAGGCCGGGCGGCCCACGATCCAAACGATGATCGACAGAGCGATGGCGAAGAGGACGTTGAAAAAGGCCCCGGCGACCAAAATATAAAAGCGGTCACTGAAGGTCAGCTTGGGCAGTTTTTCCTGCTCGTTTTCGTTACCGCCTTCGATGGCGCGCATATCTGCTAATTGCGGCAGGGCCACGTAGCCGCCCAGGGGCAGCAGCGAGATGCGCCAATCCACGCCGTTCTTGTCGGTCCAACCGAACAACCGCGGCCCGAAGCCGATGGAAAAGCGCTCGACCTTGGCCCCCCGCCAGCGCGCGGCGAGGTAGTGGCCCAGCTCATGGACGAAGATGGAGCCGCCAAAAAAAACGAGCACCATCAGGATGCCCCAAATGTTGGTGAACAGGCTGAGAAAGTCGCTCATACAAGTTGATGCAGGGATTCGCGGGCCAGGGCGCGGGCCTCGGCGTCAGCTTTTAACACAGCGCCCAGGGCCGTGGGTTCCGTGCCCCGAAACTCGCCCAAAACCTGTTCGATGCAGCGTGGAATCGCAAGGTATGGCAGGCGGTTGTCCAAAAAGGCGTCCACGGCAATTTCGTTGGCGGCGTTGAAGACAGCCGGAGCGCAGCCGCCGGCTTCGAGGGCCTCGCGAGCCAGGCGCAGGCAGGGGAAGCGGGTCAGGTCCGGCGGGCGAAAATCCAGCTGAAAGGTCTGGTTAAAGTCGAGCGTGGGTTGCACTCCATTGAGCCGTTCCGGGTGAAAAAGCGCATGCTGCACCGCAAAGGTCATCGAAGGGGGCGAAAGTTGTGCCAGAATGGCCCCATCGAGGAACTGTACCATCGAGTGCACGATGCTTTGCGGGTGCACCACTACATCGATGCGCGCGGACGGCAGCCCGAAAAGCCAGTGCGCTTCGATCAGCTCGAGGCCCTTGTTAGCCATGGTGGAGGAGTCGACGGTGACTTTCGGGCCCATGTCCCAATTCGGATTCTGCAGGGCCTGTTCGGGCTTGGCCTCGGCCATTTCGGCGAGGGTCTTGTCGCGGAACATGCCGCCCGAGGCGGTTAGGATGATGCGGTCGAGGCCTTCGTGGGGATTGCCGTGGAGGCATTGGTAGATGGCGTTGTGCTCACTGTCGACAGGGAGCAGTTCAGCACCATTGCGGCGGGCGGCCTCGGTCACAAACTTGCCGGCCATCACCAGCAGTTCCTTGTTGGCTAGGGCGAGGGAAACACCCTTTTCCAGCGCGGCGAGAGCGGGCTCGAGCGCGGTGCAGCCGACAACGGCCATCACCACCAGATCGGCCTCGTCGAGACAGGCGACCTCGGTCAGCCCTTCCATGCCTGAAACCAGCCGCGTGCCCTCGGGAAAGGCTCCGGCCTCCTGGGCTTGCTGGCAGGCATCTGCATCAAAGAGACAAGCGTGAGGGACTTCAAATTCGCGGGCGATCGCGGCCAGCGGTCCAAACTGGCGCTTGCCTGCGATACCCAGCAGCCGGAGGCGATCCGGATAGGCCCGCAGGACTTTCAGCGTGTTTTCGCCGATGGAGCCGGTGGCCCCGAGCAGCACGATGTTCTTACGGCGCTGGGTCATAGGTTGGGCGGGTCCATCACCGTGAGGCGCAGGAGAACGTAGGCTACCGGGGCCGAAAGCAGGATACTGTCACAAAGATCGAGCGCGCCCCCGATTCCGGGAATGACGTTGCCGGAATCCTTGACCTGGGCCTGCCGTTTCAGCAGCGACTCGATCAGATCGGAGGCAACCGCCACCATGGACAGCGGCAGGGCCACGATCAAAACCTCCCACCAGACGAAATTGACGGGGAGCCAGCCCACCACATCCCGCAGGACCGCCCAGGCCACAAAGCCGATCAGCACCGAAACCAGCACCGCGCCGACCACTCCTTCCCAGGTCTTGGCCGGGCTGGTGTGCGGCGCGAAGGGATGCCGCCCGAGAAACTTGCCAACCAGCAAACCGCCCACGTCGCTGAATTTGGCCGTGAGGATGACCCACAGCGGCAGGCCGACCGCAAAAGCCTCTTGTCCGGCGAGGTGATAATGACGCGCCATAAGCATGTAAAACTGGAACAGATAGGGGACGTAAACCAAGCCGAAAAGCGTGGCCATGAAATTGGCCGCCTGGCGGCGATCCAGTCGACGCAGCAACAGCACGAGGCTGAGCAATACGATGCAGAGGGCAAAGATGGCCGAGGCGTTGCCGTAAGCTTCGTTGGCGGAGGCGGCGGGCAGGAAAAAGATAGCCGTGAGCAGGGCCGCGCCGAGGAAAATCCCGAGGCGTTTTTGCGGCGGGTGGCCGATTTTTCGCAACAGCTCATACAATTCGCCTTGAGCCAGTAGTGCCAGCACAGTCAGCAAAAACCAGCCACCGTACACGCCGAAGCCCCAAACGATGCCTAGCGCCAGACCCCACAGGACCAGCGTGCTGCCGACGCGTTGCTTCACAAGGCAGGGCGGGGGCCTCAGTCCTGGAGGACCGTCTCGTCGGCGTTGACCCCGACCTGCTCGCCGGTCAGTCCGAAGCGGCGCTCGCGCGCTTCGTAGTCGTGGAGGGCGCGTTGGAGCTCGCGCTCATCGAAGTCAGGCCAGGCCACGGGCGTGAAATAAAGCTCGGCGTAGGCCAGTTGCAGCAGGAGGAAATTGCTCAGGCGCGATTCCCCGGAGGTACGGATCAACAGGTCGGGGTCGGGGATGCTACAGGTGTAGAGGTACTGGCTGAAATCCTGCCAGTCGAGGCTGTCCGGGTTGGCCCGTCCGGCTTGCACGTCGCGGGCGTAGGCCTTGACCGCGTCAATCACCTCGCTGCGCGAACCGTAGTTAAGCGCGATCATGACATTGCGATCGGTAAACTGCGCGGTGGCGCTCATGGCCCGTTCCAGACGCTCGCGCACATGCTGCGGCAACTCGGCCATGCGCCCGAGCACGCGCAGCCGAAACTGGCCTTCGATCAGTTCGTTGACGTAGAGGTCGAGGCTTTCGGAGAGCAGTTCCATCAGGGCGCTGACCTCCGTGCCGGGACGCCGCCAGTTTTCGATGGAGAAGGTGAAGAGCGTGAGGTGCGAAATGCCGAGCGCAGGCATGGCCCGGATGGTTTCGCGCACGCGCTGGACGCCGCGGCGATGCCCCTCCACGCGCGGATAGCCACGGCTGCGGGCCCAGCGGCCATTGCCATCCATGATGATGGCGATGTGTCGCGCCTTCTGTTCGGCGTTCGAAATTGCGGACTTCACCATGAACACAGCGTCTCCAGGATATTGGCCAGAAAATCAGACAGGGTTCAGCCCCATCTGGTTTCCTCGAAACAATCCTTCAGAGGGGATCGGATAATCGCCCGCTTGCATAAGATCAATGGCAAAGCCATGTCGGACGCGTTTGACAGCCCAGTCAATTCTTTCGAGCGTTGTCCGTATGACCGCGCCGCTGACTCCGGAAGCCATCGAAGAGGCCCTGACGGATCTGAAAGGTTGGACCTTTGAGGACGACCGCATTTTCCGCACCTGGAAGTTTGGCAGCTTTCCAGAGGCCATGGCCTTCTTGGTGCGTGTCGGCTTCGAGGCCGAGGAAGCCGACCATCACCCCGAGATTTACAACGTCTACAGCACCGTGCGCCTGAGTTTGAATACCCACGACGTCGGGGGTAAGGTAACCGAACGCGACCTTAAGCTGGCGATGAAGATTCAGGCAATTGCCGGTGCCGGCTGCGGGCGTTCGTTCCCAGCACCATGACCGAAACAAGCACTCTGGCGACACCGTTGCCCGCCTTCGATGTCGAGCGCATCCGGGCGGATTTTCCTATCTTGCACCGCACGGTGCAGGGTAAGCCGCTCGTTTACCTAGACAATGCGGCCACAGCTCAAAAGCCGCACCAGGTCATCGAATGCCTGGAGCGCTACTACGCGCAGGAAAACGCAAACATTCACCGTGGCATTCACACCCTCAGCGCCGAGGCCACCACCAACTATGAGTCAGCGCGCCAGACTCTGGCCGATTTTATAAATGCGCCCGATGCGCGGGAGGTCATTTTCGTCCGCAACGCCACCGAAGGTATCAATCTGGTGGCCGAGTGCTGGGGACGCACCCACCTGAAGCCCGGCGATGAAATTCTCATCACCGAGATGGAGCACCACGCGAACATCGTGCCTTGGCAGATGATTGCCGAGCGCACTGGTGCGCGCGTGCAGGTGGTGCCGGTGACCGATTCCGGCGAGATCGAGACAGCGGAAGTGGTCAAGCGTCTGACGCCCCAAACAAAGCTCTTCGCCTTTGTGCACGTTTCCAACGTGCTGGGCACCATCAACCCGGCGGCGGAATGGGTGACGCTGGCCCGGGAGCGCGGAATCACGACGCTGGTCGATGGCTGTCAGTCGGTCGCGCATTTTCCCGTCGATGTGCAGGCGCTCGGTTGCGACTTTTTCGTGGTTTCCGGACACAAGCTGTTTGGTCCGACCGGCAGCGGGCTTTTGTGGGGACGCGCCGAACTGTTGAACAGCCTCCCGCCGTACCAGGGTGGTGGCGATATGATTCAAAACGTCCGCTTCGAGGGGACAACGTTTCAGGAGGTGCCGGAGCGCTTTGAAGCCGGCACGCCGCACATCTCCGGAGCCATCGGGCTTGCCCAAGCGGCCCGCTATGTCTCTGCGCTGGACCGTAAGGCTGCCCTGGCCCACGAGGATGCGCTGTTGGCCGAAGCGACCGAGCGGGTACGCGGTATTGACGGCTTGCGCATCCTGGGGACGGCTCCGCAGAAGACCGGCGCGTTGACCTTTCACATTGAAGGGGCCCATCCGAACGATCTGGCCACCTTTCTAGACACCGACGGGATCGCCGTGCGCACGGGCCATCACTGCGCCGAGCCGCTGCATGCGCGCTTCGGTCTGACCGGCTCGACGCGAGCCTCCTTCGCCTTTTACAACACTCATGAAGAGGTCGAGCGTTTCGCCACGAGCCTGGAAAAAGTTCGTCGATTGCTTTAACCCACTTTTCGATGGACGCGGCTTTGCAGGAAGAGTTGCGCCGGGAGATCATCCTCGACCATCACCGGCACCCCCGCAATCAGGGCTTTTTAACCGAACCCGCTCAATCGGCGCGGGGTGAAAATCCAGGCTGCGTGGACGAACTGACGGTGTACGTGCAGCGCGATGCGGCCAATCGGCTGACCATTCGGTTTATAGGGCAGGGTTGTGCCCTTTCGCAGGCATCCGCCTCGACCTTGACCGAGTTACTGCAGCAACGCCCCGCGGATGAGGCAGCGGCGCTGGCGGAGCGTTTTTGTGCGGCCCTGACCGGCGCTTCCGACGAAACGCTGGAACTCGACACCTGGGGCGATGCCGCGGCCTTGGAGGGTGCTAAAGGCTATCCGCAGCGGGTCAAGTGTGCGACCCTGGCCTGGCGCACCTTTTTGGCGGCGTTGCGTGGCGAAGCCGACGTGCGGCTGTGAGCGGTGTCTACGCGGAGGCTACTACACGCACCGGCAAACCGGCCTCAGCGAGGTGTTGCTTGGCCTGCGGGATGGTGAACGTGCCAAAGTGAAAGATGGAGGCGGCGAGGACAGCGCTCGCCTGACCTGCCTTCAACACGTGGGCCAGGTGCTCGAGCGTGCCTGCTCCGCCCGAAGCAATCACCGGCACCGGTACCGCTTCGCTGACGGCGCGCGTGAGTTCTATGTCGTAGCCTGCCTGGGTGCCGTCGGCGTCCATGCTGGTGAGCAGGATCTCGCCCGCACCGAGCCGGACTACTTCTTTGGCCCAGGCCACGGCGTCGCGACCAGTTGGCTTACGCCCGCCGTGAGTGAAGACTTCCCAGCGGTGCTCGCCCGGGATGCGGCGTGCATCGATCGCCACGACGATGCATTGATTGCCGAAGCGCCCCGAGGAGCGCGCCACAAGTTCGGGATCCAAAACCGCGGCGGTGTTCAGGCTAACCTTGTCCGCCCCGGCATTGAGCATGATGCGGATGTCCTCCACGCTGCGCAGCCCGCCCCCGACGGTCAGCGGCATGAAACATTCGGAAGCGGTCCGCTCTACCACATCCAGCAGGATGGCGCGTTCGTCGCTGGAGGCGGTGATGTCGAGAAAGACCAGCTCGTCGGCACCCTGTTTCTGGTAGGCACGTGCGGATTCCACCGGATCACCGGCGTCGATCAGGTCGACAAAGCGCACGCCCTTGACGACGCGCCCGGCGGTAACGTCCAGGCAGGGAATGATGCGAACGGAAAGCACGGGAACTATGTCCGCGCGAAAATCGACTCCACGGCAATCGAAAATCCGGGCAGCAGCGGCGAGGTCAGCGCATCGGCCCCGGTCAGCATCTCAACGGGGCGATCGTCGCGCTCGGCAAAGCGGTAGATGTGAACGGACGCCGCCTCCGGACTGACCAGCCAGAATTCTTTCACGCCGTGCTGAGCGTAGAGTGCGCGCTTGGGCCCGCGGTCGCGCTCTGACGTGGAGGGCGGGAGAATTTCCACCACCAGGTCGGGCGCACCCTTCACGTAGTCCTCGATGATTGCCAGGCGCTCTTTGCAAACGAACAGGAGGTCAGGCTGCACGACGTTCTCGTTGTCGAGATAGACATCCAGAGGTGCGGACGAAACCTTACCAATTGGATTCGCAGCGAGAAAATTACGTAACTCTGCAAATAACTCACCTAGTATTTCTTGGTGCTGAAATCGTGGAGATGGCGCCATGCTAAGTTCGCCTTTGCGCAATTCGAAGTATGGGGCCCCTCCGGAAGTTTTTCAAACTCTTCGGCGGTCATGCGCTTGGTCTCGGCTGACTGCGAGATACTCATACTCAGAAATTTCCGGCGCTGCCGTCAGGGTCAAGGCGAGGGCGGAAGGCTCCTTCAGCTCAGCGGCTCGCTGGCGGAGAAAGCGGCGAGCACCTTGTTCAAATCCACGTGATCGAGGATCAGTCGCTTGATGATGGGAATTTTGTCGGTGTCCTGCGGCTGTGTCTTGACCGTCATCGAGTTGATGCGCGAGGCGACCGAGTAGCTTTCCTCGCTGGAGATGACCACTGGTATGTTCGTCTGCGAGAGCATGTCCATCAGCTTGGGATGGGGCAAAATGTTACGTGTGAGGATGATGCCGGAGACCACTTTCTTGCCGGAGATGCCGGCCTGGGCGATCGCGGAAAAGATGATGTCGTCACGGTCACCGGGCGTGATGATGAGCACGCCGGGCTGCAGGTAATCGATGACGCCCTTGGCAGTCATGGCACCGATCACCACGCGCAGGATACGCTCGTTCATGCCCTGCAGCCGTCCGTTCAGCCAGCGGCCGCCGATCTCCTCGACGATCTGGGAAAGATTTGGCGAGGTCAGCTGTTTCTGATGCGGCAGGACACCGAGCAGGGGCACGCCGAGGCGCTCCAGTCCCGCTCCTGCGAACTCCCCCACCGCCTCCAGCTTTTCCGGCACCACCTTGTTGAGGATCGCGCCGATCACGGGGACTTCATACTTGTCAAAGAGCGCCTTGTTCAGGGCGATCTCGTCAATGGGCCGCCCGATGCCGCCCTGGGCCACGATGATAACCTTGGCCCCGAGGACCTTGGCCACCTGGGCGTTGGACAGGTCGAAGACGGACCCGACCCCGGCATGCCCGCTGCCTTCGATAATGATGGCATCCTTCTCGTAGGCGGCGCGGTCGAAGGCGCGGCACATTTTGTCGATCAGGATTTTCAGCGAGGGCTCGGGGTCGCGCAGGTAGCGCCGGGTAAAGCTGCTGTCGACGGCGATGGGGCTCATCGCCTCAATGGGTGTTTCGACGTTGAAAATGCTGTCCAGAAGGAAGGAATCCTCGTCGATCTTGTGTCCCTTGACCTCGATGAAACGCTGTCCAACGGGCTTAATGTAGCCCACCTTGGGCATCATGCCGCGCAGCGCGCCGTACAGGCCCAGGCAGGTGGTGGTCTTGCCGTCGTTTTGGCGGGTCGCCGCCACGAAGATGCGCCGCGTGGTGCTGTTGCGTGGGGCTTCCAGCAGTTGCGGGTCTTCCTCCGCGAAGGGCGACTGCGTGAAAAGCTTGCGCGAGGCGGCCGGGGACGGCGTTGGGGGCGAGGTGGACATCGTCTTCGCTTACGTCGCTGGGGATTTCTCCATCGGGTAAAGCAGGTGTAGGTCGACAGCCTGGGCGGCGGCCAGCACTGTGGTGCCAAAAATGTCGTGCGCGCTGGCCCCCCGGGAAATCTCGGCGGCGGGCTTGCTGAGTCCGGTTAGAATCTGGCCGTACGAGCGCGCGCCACTGGTGATTTGAATCAGCTTCGAGGCGATGTTGCCGCTGTTCAAATCGGGGAAAATCAGCACATTAGCCTGGCCGGCGACTGAGCCTTCGATGTTCTTGACCTTGGCCGTTTCCGGGTCGAGGGCGGCGTCGGCCTGAAGTTCGCCGTCGATGTCTACGTCGAGGTTGTGTCGACGGGCCTTCTCCCGGGCCAGGGAGGTGGCGGCCTGCATCCGCGAGATGGATGTGCGCTTCGGGTTTGAGGCCTTGGATGAATAGCTTAGCAACGCTACGCGCGGACGCACGTTGGTCAGGTGTCGGGCGAGCGTGGCGGTGGTCACGGCGATGTCCGATAGCTGTGTCTCGTCGGGTTCGGGGATAACACCGCAATCAGCCAGAAACAGTACGCCGTCCACCCCCAGCCCGGATTCTTCCAACTCTAGAATGAGCATCGAGGAGGCGGTCTTCACGTCTTCCTGCAGCGGAATGATCTGAAAGAGCGGGCGCAGGGCGCTAGAGGCCGAGATGGTCGCCCCGGAGATCACGGCGTCCGCACCACCGGTGGCCAGCATCAGCGTGGCAAAGTAGTTGTTGTTGGTTACGTACTCCAGCGCCTCGCGGTCAGCCATACCGCGGAAACGCCGCAGACCCTGAAATTTCTGGCAGAAGCCGTCGAGCTCGTCGCTGCGCGCAGGCTCGATCACACGAATGCCATCGAGGCGAACGTTCAGCAGCGCCGCGTTTTCCTTGATCTGGGTGCGGTCCCCTAAAAGGATGGGTATGCCCAGCCGCTTGGTTGCGAACTGGCGGGCAGCCTGCAGGATGCGCGGGTCGCCGCCTTCAGGGAAGACCACGCGCTTGGGATGGTTTTGCAGGCGAATCGACAGACGTTGAATCAAGGACATGGCTCGGAAAGAACGCTGATGTTGGCCAGGAGTTTGGAAGTTCGCCCAGCGTTGTGCAACAGGGAAACCGGTGGTTGCCGAGAGCCCGGCCTACGACGCTGATGGCTGCGCATTTGAGGAGCATGGCCGCGGTGGCGGTCTCGACGCTGGGCTCGCGTTTGCTGGGCCTGTTGCGGGACATGCTGCTATTTGCCGTGCTGGGGGCGGGGGCACTCAGTTCGGCGTTCCTGATCGCTTTTACCATCCCCAACCTCTTTCGGCGGCTGCTGGGCGAGGGTGCGCTGACGTCGGCTTTTGTACCCGTGATGACCGAAGCCACCGAAGCCGAGGGGAAGGAACGAGGCTTCCTTTTTCTGAACCGAGTACTGACGCGCTTGCTGGGGCTGTTGCTTGTTTTGGTGGTGTTGCTGGCGGTGGGTTACCTGTTGCTGGCGTTGTTCCCGCTGGAGGGCGAACGTTGGGATCTGGCCAAGCATTTTGGGCCGTTGCTCGCGCCGTACCTGGCCCTGGTCTGCCTGGCGGCGGTTTTGGGTGCGGCGCTGAATGTGCTCGGGGGTTTTACCCTGGCGGCGTTATCCGCGGTCTGGCTCAACCTCTCGATGATCGTGGCGCTGGGCGTTTTTGGTTACGCGCTTGGCGAGACGCCCGAAGTGCGGGCGCGCTGGCTCTGCCTCGGGGTGCTGGTGGGCGGGGTGCTGCAGGTTGCACTCCCGGCGCTGGCCCTTTTCCGACATGGTTGGCGACCCAGAGCGGATGTGCGCGGCAGCGAACATTTGTCAGAGTTGCATCGGCTTTTTCTGCCGGGGCTGCTCGGCGCGGGTATCGTGCAGATCAACATCGCCGTGTCGCGTCTGCTTGCTTTTGGTGTCAGTGAAGCCGCTGTCGCGCAGTTGTACCTTGCCAACCGTCTGGTCGAACTGCCGATGGGCCTGTTTGCCATCGCCATCACCACGGTGGCCTTTCCGCGAATCGCGCGTTTTCAGGCCCAGGGCAACGCGGAGGGCGTGCGCCAGGCCTACGGCGAAGGTGTCGGGTTGATCCACGCACTGACCTTTCCCGCCGCGGCCGGATTGTTTATTCTGGCCGAACCGATCCTGCGCACGCTCTTTGAGTGGGGACGTTTTGATGCAGCCGACGTGGAGGCCACCGCAACGTTGCTGCGCGTCTTTGCACTGACCGTGCCGCTGTATTCGCTGACGTCTTTCTGCACGCGCGCGTTTCACGCGATGAAGGATACGCGTTTTCCGGTGAGGGTGGCCTTTGTGGCCTTCGTGGTGAATACCGCCGCCTCGCTGGCGTTGATGGGCCCTCTAGGCGCGCTCGGCCTGGCACTGGCAAATTTGCTTTCGGTCCTGCTGCAGGTGATCCTGCTGGGCGAGGGACTGATGAAGCGGATTCCCCAGGCCAGCCGACTGAGCCAGTTGCGCGGATTGCTTCCCATTGTGGCGGCAACCGCGACTCTTGCGCTGGTCGCCTGTTACGGGTGGTTGCTGCTGCAAAACAACATCGCCGACGCCAAGCAAGCGGCGTTGGCGGCGGTTGGCGGACTGATTCCGCTGGCAGCGACAGTGTATTTTGCCGTCCTGCTGGCGCTGTCGCCGGGCTTTCGGCGTTTGCTGCCCGCGCTGCGGCGCCCTGCACGGGTTAAAACGCCGTAAAAATGAGTCCCGCGAATAGCCGATGCCTGCCTTTATCAGGCGAGAGGGCAGGGGGCCGACAATTGAAAAGGCCTGGTTAACTACTTGACGCTGAGATTCTTGGGGGCGATGAGCCACGCGCCACAGGATACTTCGACCGGGGGACGAAACGAGGGTGCGGCACACCCACTACGTGCGTGTGATAAAAACGAAAAGCCTGTGGCCGACTTAGACCGCGGACCCTGTTCGCCGTGTACTCCAAGCAACCCTACCACTACCCCAAGCCGACGGGCCTGCACTTCAACGTGGGGTGTGCAAAGATATGCCGGTTGTACACCCAGTATTACCGCACGGACATGCAGCGTTGGGCGGATGGTTTTAAGGACGACCTGGCGCTGCACTGCGGCACGGGCAAACTTTCAACCCCGGCTAGCTACCAGTCTTCGAAGTATAAGAAGTCCCCGACCTACGCAGTTTCGGCCAGGGACTTGAAAATGAAAACTTGCGGGAGTGGAAAGCCTTAGGCCGTCGCCTTGGCGTAGCGTTCGCCTACGGCATCCCAGTCAACCACGTTCCAGAAGGCGGAGATGTAGTCGGGACGCTTGTTCTGGTAATTCAGGTAATAGGCGTGCTCCCAGACGTCGAGGCCGAGGATGGGCGTGCCGAAGCACTCGCCGCCGATAACACTTTTGGGCATCAGCGGGCTGTCCTGATTGGGGGTGGAGCCTACCGCTAGTTTTTTGTCAGCGGTGACAACGAGCCAGGCCCAGCCGCTGCCGAAACGTGTGGCGCCCGCGTTGGCAAAGCTCTCCTTGAATTTCTCGAAGCCGCCGAGTTCGCTGTCGATGGCCGAAGCCAGCGCGCCACTCGGGTTACCGCCCTTGCCCGGTCCCATGATGGTCCAGAACAGGGCGTGGTTGGCGTGGCCACCGCCGTTGTTACGCACGGCTCCGCGAATACTTTCGGGCACCGCGTCGAGCTTGGCCACGAGTGTTTCAATGTCGGCGGGGGCGTCGTAGCTAGCGCCGGAAATCGCGTCGTTCACCTTGGTCACGTAAGCGTTGTGGTGCTTGCCGTGGTGGATCTCCATGGTCTTGGCGTCGATGTGCGGCTCGAGCGCGGCGGGAGCGTAGGGAAGGTCCGGAAGTGTGTATGCCATGATGGTTTCTTGTCTGTATTGAATGTGTTGAAGTCGAGTGTGTTGGTAATGCAAGGGCATTACGCAAGCCCGTCAACCTCGGGCCGGTCTTTTCGCTTTAACCTGAAAAAAGTCTGCAGCAGTTCTTTGCATTCTGCTTCGAGCACACCGCTGCGGACCTTCAGCCGATGGTTCAGGCCGGGCACTTCGTGCAGCGACGTTGCCCCGCCGAGGCAGCCCATCTTCGGGTCTCTGACCGCGTAGATGACCTCCTTAAGGCGGGCCATGATGCTGGCTCCTGAGCACATCGGGCAGGGCTCCTTGGTCACGAAGAGTCGCGCGCCGTTGAGCCGCCAGTCACCGATGGCGCGAGCGGCTTGCGTGATAGCAAGGATCTCCGCGTGGGCGGTCGGGTCAGCAGCACCGGCCACCTGATTGTGGGCCGCCCCCACGACATACCCGCCGCACTCGATCACCGCGCCGATGGGCACCTCATTGCGTCGCCAGGCATCGATGGCCTGATTGAAGGCGAGCTTCATGAAAAAGGTGTCGTCGCGCTGAAGCTGCGAGGGAAAGAGCTTCTCGAAGGGGCACTCCGGCGGAGCCGGCGCAGCTTGTGTGGCGTCTTCAAAAGGATCGGGATACACGGCGAAGAAATCTTTCTTTTGGGCGCACTTGCGGTATACTCTGCTGTTTTCCAAGAAGAATAATCAGACAAACACAGGACTCACTCACATCACTTATGGCAGATGATGCAATCGAAGTAGAGGGCAAGATTAGCGCGGTGCTGCCCGGCACAACTTTTCGCGTGAAGCTTGAAAACGGGCACGAGGTGCTCGCGCACATATCCGGCAAGCTGCGCAAAAACTTTATCAAGCTGACCACCGGCGATATGGTCAAAATGGAGATGAGTCCTTACGACCTGGAGAAAGCGCGTATCACCTACCGCCTGCGCAACGCCAACTCTCAGCGCAACGCGCCCCGTCGTTCCTACGGCCCGCGTCGCCGATAGTCCGCGAACGCGCCAGGCGTCGACGTTGTGTAAAATCTCTTAGCCGGTGTTGCGATTTGCCCGGCAGGCGGCTTGTTGCGGGCAATGACACAAACCGCAACGCCACTGATGGAGCCCTTCACGATGGGCTCGCTTACTTTGAATAATCGCGTGGTCCTCGCGCCGATGACCCGCGCCCGCTCGGGTTCGGACCGTGTGCCCAACGCGTTGATGGCCGAATACTACGCCCAGCGCGCGGGAGCCGGGCTTGTCTTGACGGAGGCCACCACGATTTCCAAGCAGGCGCGCGGCTGGGTGAATTCGCCTGGTATTTACACGGATGCCCAGGCCGAGGCCTGGAAAGCAGTTGTCGAGGCCGTCCATGCCAAAGGCACGCCGATTTTCCTGCAGCTGTGGCACTGCGGGCGTGCTTCGCACAGCTCGTTTCAAGAAGATGGTTCGCTGCCGGTTGCGCCATCGGCCATCAAGCACGGTGGGGAGTACGTCCACACGCCAGAGGGCAAGCAGCCTTACGAGACCCCACGCGCACTGGAAACCGACGAGTTACCCGGTTTGGTGGAAGATTATCGCAAGGCCGCGGAGCGGGCCAAGGCGGCAGGATTTGACGGGGTGGAGGTGCATGGGGCCAATGGTTACCTGCTCGACCAGTTTTTGCAGTCGCGCACCAACGAGCGCACCGATGCCTACGGCGGCTCGGTCGAAAACCGCTACCGCCTGCTGGGTGAAGTCGTCCAGGCCGTGACTACGGTCTTTCCGGCCGAACGCGTCGGTGTGCGCCTCTCGCCCAACGGTAATTTCAATGACATGGGCTCACCCGACTTCCGGGAAACATTCACCTACGCCGCCAAGCAGCTGGATGGTTTCGGCTTGGCCTACCTGCATGTGATGGATGGCTTGGCCTTCGGCTACCACGAGCTGGGCGAGCCGATGACCCTGAAAGAGTTTCGGGGGCTGTTTTCCGCTCCGTTGATGGGCAACTGCGGCTACGACCAGGCCGAAGCCGAGACCCGCCTCAAGGACGGCGACACGGACTTGATCGCCTTCGGACGTCCCTACATCAGCAACCCGGACCTGCCCGCGCGCTTCGCCAACGGTTGGCCGCTCAACGAAGATGCGCCGGTGGATGTCTGGTACGCTGATATTGGCGCGAAGGGCTACACGGATTTTCCGACCTATCAGGCCTGAAGACGTAAGTCCTTGTCAATCTGCTCGCTCCGCGCTTTCTTGGGCGCGATGAAGCGCATTGGTATCCTCAACGGACCCAACCTGGACCGGCTCGGTAAGCGCGAGCCGGAGGTGTACGGTGCGCACTCCCTCACCGATCTGGAGAATATCCTGAAGGAGGCCTCAAGCCAGCTGGGGAATGTCGAGGTGGCCTTTTTTCAGTCCAATCACGAGGGAGCGCTGATTGATCAGATCGCGCAATGGACCGACGCGGGCTTTGCGGGTTACGTGATCAATCCGGGTGGCTTGACGCACACCAGCGTGGCCTTGCGCGATGCGATTGCCGGTTGCGCGCTGCCGTGTATTGAGGTGCACATCTCCAACATCTACCGGCGTGAGGATTTCCGGCACAAGACGCTGACCGGCGGGGCCTGCGTGGGCGTGATTTCGGGCCTGGGCATCGATGGCTACATCGCCGCGCTGACCTCCCTGGCAACCGGTTAAAGCAGTCCGCCTGCGTTGGCCGCGATCAGGAGCAGGTGCAGCGTCAGATTGGCCGCGAAGGCCGCCGCCAGGTCGTCCACCACCACGCCCAGTCCCCCCTCGAGCTTTTGCAGGCGGGCGATGCCGAGGGGCTTTACGATATCGAAAAAGCGAAACAGGCCGAAGCCCAGCGCCAGCACTACGTAAAGCGTCGTCTCGTTGAAGGCGTGAAAGGGAATCAGCAGGTAGACCAGCGGCACCGCCACGAATTCGTCCAGGATGACCTCGCTTGGATCCTCCTTATAAAGGCGCGCTTCGGCCTCGTGGCAAAAGGCGATGGCAACGTAGCAACTGGCCAGGAAAATCAGCAGCGCCGGCAGTGGCGCGGTCCAGTGAAAGGCGATGAGGTACCAGAGCAGGCCCGCGGCGGAGCCACGAGTGCCAGGCGCCGCGCCGCTGCGTCCCAGGCCCAGAATCGTGGCCACGTTGAGCACGATGTGGGTCTCGACAAACTGAATCCACGGGAAGAAGCGGACGATGCTCCTCATCGCATGAAGGGACCGGAAGTTCCGCTCTCACCGGCTTTACCGCCCACGGTGCCGCCCGCGCGCGTCTCGGTCAAAAGTTGCCCGTACTTCAGAAAATAGACCGTGCCCGACCAAAGCGTCAGCAGCGTCGCCAGGACAAAGCAGAGGTGCCCGGCGAGCCCGAGCAGTTGTACGCTTTCCCAGCGCCATTGCGGCCAGTTGCCGCCCAGGGGGTTGCCGAACAACAGCAGGATGGCGGCGGCCATTTGAATGGCTGTCTTGAGTTTGCCCCCGGCTTCGGCGGCGAGGATCACGCCTTGGCCCGCCGCAAGAATGCGCAGGCCTGTGACCAGAAACTCGCGGGTCAAAATGAGCAGGAACAGGTATACCGTCCAGGGCGCCAGGATGTCTGTAATCAGTAGCATCGCGAAGAGGCCGGTCATGAGAACCTTGTCGACAAGAGAGTCCATCACCTTGCCAAAGTCCGAGACGCTGCCGGAGCCCCGCGCGAGGCGACCGTCGAGCCAGTCGGTGACGACCGCTGCGGCAAACACCACGATCGCCAGCCAGCTTGCCCACATCGCATCGGCCATTAGCAGCGCCGCGACGACAAAGAGCAACGGCACGCGCAGGAGGGTCAGGATGTTGGCCGGCGTCCACATGGTTTCATCAGGTCAGCGCCACCCGACAGGCTTCGGCTGCCCAGGTCAAGCAGTGCTTGCCTACGGGCCTGTCCATGACAAGCCTCTGCGATGAGATGGCCGAACGCCTTGCACTGTATCCTGGCACCTTCGACCCGGTAACCCTTGGGCACCTCGATGTTATCGAGCGTGCGACCAAGCTCTTTGACCGGGTCATCGTCGCCCTGGCAACCAATGCCTCCAAGCAGCCGCTGTTCTCCCTGGAAGAGCGCCGCGAACTCGTCGAGGCAAACCTTGGGCGCTGGCCGAGCGTATCGGTGGCCGCGCTGGAGGGACTGACGGTCGACTTCGCGCGCGAAATGGGTGCGGTGGCGCTGATCCGGGGGCTGCGCGCTGTATCCGACTTTGAATACGAGTTTCAGATGGCGCAGATGAACCGTCACCTGGACGATTCCATCGAGACGATCTTTCTGATGCCCAACCAGGAGTATTTTTATACCAGTTCCAACCTGATCAAGCAGATCGCCACCATCACGCAGGAACGCTTGCGGGCATTTGTGCCGCCGAACGTGCTGGAAGCCCTCACCGCCAAGCACCGGGACTTCATCCGCGCGGAATGAGGATGGTCGGCAGGTTGGGTGCGGTGTGGGGCGTGCTGGGGGTTTTCGCGCTGATCGGGAGTGCTTCCTGGCGGCTCAGCCTGAAGGCCCTGGAGGCTTTCAACGGCGATTACACACTGTTGTGGTACCACTGGGTATTTCTGGTGCCTTGGTTGATCTTCATGGGCATGAGTGAGGGCTACCGCGGCTTTCAGCAGGCCTTTTCACCGCGCGTGGTAGCCCGGGCCAAGTACCTGGTCAGCCACCCCAGCCCTGCGCGGGTGTTGCTGGCACCGCTGTTTTGCATGGGCTTTTTCCACGCAACGCGCAAACGCCGCATCGTTGCCTACTGCCTGACGACCGGCATCATCCTGCTGGTGCTTATTGTCAGCCAACTGCCCCAGCCGTGGCGCGGGCTGGTGGATGCCGGGGTGGTGCTCGGGCTGGTCTGGGGACTGGCCGCCATGCTGGTTTTCGCGTTCAAGGCGCTGATCGGGCCTTTTGATGTATCGCCCGAAACCCCCGACGACCCGCTGCCGCGTGCCGCGGAGGCGGGAAAGTCCTGAGTCTGCGACGGCCCGCCACTTTTTTTTGCAACGCACGGGCGGGGGCGGGGTTTTACGCAACATCGGAAGCAACCGATGAGCCGCTGTGCCAAGGAGCGGCTGCCCGCCGTCGAACTTCGTAACTCTACAAATTGTCATGAAAAACTTGCTTACCCTGGGACTGATCTCCCTGACCGCCGTCATGGCCAGCGTTGGCGCCAACGCCGACTCGAAAAACACTGCTGCTTTTCTCAAGGCTCACGTCGACAAGCTTGAAGGCAAAACCGTGAGCGTGGATACACCTTTTCTGCGCGTCCTGCCGGCCTTTTCCGACAGCGAGGAGTACGTGGTCTTTTGGGTGCCCACCGTGGACACCGACAACCGCGCGCCGGGTGGGGCCATCATCGCTATCGCTGACGCCGAGGACAAAGATAAGCTGATTTCCCGCTACGGTCTGGCGCCTGAACGGGAGGCCTCGCGTGTGGTGCAGACCAAGCGCCTGCGCGGTGTCCTGCGTCAAGTCGCGATCGCGCCCCGAGGCGATGAGGAAGCCGTCGCCGAGGAAGAAGCGATTCAACGCGGTCCGGTCTTCATCGACCTGACCGACGAAGGCATCAGCGGGGACGAAGCGCTGGCCAAGTTCATCCGTCGCCACGACGGGGCGGGACCGCGCGGCCCGCGTCGCGGGCCTCCGGCCAAGTAGCCCGCCTTCGCTGCCAGTAGCAGAATTTACCTGCAAAAATTTTCGGAAGCACACGCAATCCCCGGTACGCCTGTAATGGGTGGCCGGGGATTTTTTCTTGCTCTAGTAGGAGCCTGTTGCCGCAACCGTTGTCGGCACGCATCCATGAGCTTGACCATCAAAGCCAGAGCCGAAAACGAACCGCCTCCCTGGCGTGAGCGGCCGGAATGGGTGCGCTTGCCCGATGGCCGGTACCTGGCCTGGGAGACCTTTGGCGATCCGGACGGAGTGCCCGCGCTCCTGTTTCATGGCCTGCCCTCGAGCCGTCTGCAGGCGCGCATGCACCACCCCCAGGCGGCGGAAACCGGCGTCCAGCTGATCGCTTTCGACCGTCCGGGCATGGGCTGGTCAGACTTCGATCCGAATCGCACGCTGGCCTCCGTGGCGCGGGATGTGGCCGCCTTGCTGGACCACTTAGGCCTGGAAAAGGTGCACCTCTTTGGGGGTAGCGGCGGGACGCCCTACCTGCTGGCAACGGCGCTGGCCTTGCCGGAGCGAGTGAACCGCGCGGCGTTGTTCGGTTGCCTGGGGCCGATTTTCAAACCTGAGGTCGGTCGCCATTTTAACGCGGCCAAGCGGCGTCTGTTTCGGCTGGCCCGCAAGTATCCCCCGGGCCTGATCTGCCCGGTGGCGGCTTCGATGCGCGAATTTGTCGACCCGCGCCAGATTCAATCGAAGATGCGCGCGCGGCTTGGGCCTTACGATCGACAGGCCATCACCGACCCCTTTATGTGGTCCTGGCTGCTGGAGGAGCCATTTCGGCAGGGCATGCGCGGGGTATATCGGGATCTGCGTCTGCTGGGCGGGCCCTGGCTGTTTGAGAACGAGTTGTTAAATCTGCGCCTACCGCTGCGCATCTGGCATGGTGAAGGCGATGTCGTCTGCCCTATCGAATTTTCTGAGCATGTGCACGCACTCCTCCCCGAAGCGACCGAACTGGTGCGCGTCCCCAACCTGGGCCACTACATGAACGACCCCGAAGTCTGGCGGGGCGTCTATCGCTGGCTGGCGGCGGGCGGCGGATAAAGTTCCGAAGTCAGCAGTCACCCCTTTCGCAGGCGAATTACGGCGTCCAAGCAGAGGCAGGGGGCCCTTTGTGAGAGGCCATGCGCATCAAGGGGTGATGCAGCGAGGGTTTTGTTACAGATGTGTAATACCGTGGGCCTGATAGCGGATCAGGCTTGCCCTTAGGTGTACCTGCGGCATTCTCCACAAGACAGATGTGACGCAGTGGCGACCGCCCGCACAATCCATCATCCATTAACACATCCTCAGTCATGATTGTTTCACGCCTTTCGCGAGGCCGCGGCCTGCCTGTACTATTGGCCGGCGCCGCGGTCTTTTCCACCACGCACCACGCATCGGCCACGCCTCTGTTCAGCATCGAGGGCCTGGGCTTCCTGCGGGGGTGGCAATGTCAGCCTAGCCCAAGCGATCAACGACAACGGCCAGGTGGCCGGGGAGACCTTTTTAGCGGGCTTTCAGGCACTTGCGACGGTCTGGGACACCAACGGCACGCCGACCGAACTGGGCACGCTCGGCGGCACCTTTAGCTTTGCGCAGGCGATCAACAACAGCGGCCAGGTGGCCAGTCGGGCCACGCTCGCGAACGGCCAAACGCGCGCGACGGTCTGGGACGCTGACTGCACGCCGACCAACCTGGGCACGCTCGGCGGCATCTCTAGCATTGCGCAGGCTATTAACAACAGCGGCCAGGTGGCCGGGCGGGCCTCTCTCGCGAACAACGAAAGGCGCGCGACGGTCTGGGACAGTAACGGCACACCGACGAATCTGGGCACGCTCGGCGGTACCTTCAGCGCGGCTGTTGCGATCAACGACAGCGGCCAGGTGGCCGGGGAGGCTACGGCTTCTCCCGCGAACGGCGGCCAACTCCGCGCAACGCGCTGGGACACTGACGGTAATCCAACGGACCTGGGCGCGCTCGGCGGTGAATTCAGCACGGCACGTGCGATCAACGACAGCGGTCAGGTGGCGGGAAACGCAAGGCCGGCGACCGGCGGATTGCGCGCGATCGTCTGGGACGCTGACGGCACTCCGACCAACCTGGGCACGCTGGGGAGCAGCACCTCCAGCCAGGCTTGGGCGATCAACGATCTCGGCTTTGTCGTGGGCGATTCCGGGGAGGCCTTTTTCTGGTCCGAAGACCTCGGCATGATCTCGCTCTTCGACAGCCTTTCGCCCGAAGACCAGGCCGAATGGCAATTTCTGAATGTCGTTTTCGACATCAACGAACTCGGGCAGATTGTCGGCAGCGGAACCAACGCCGCCGGCCAAGGCGAGGCCTTCATCCTGACCCCGATTTTCGGGCCCGACATCATCCCCGAGCCCTCGACCTATGCGGCGCTCTTCGGGGTCTTGGCCTTGGGTTTGGCAGTCCGGCGCCGCCGCCGGCAGGTCACTGCATAGCTGCTTGCTGGGTTAGGGCATCGCCGGACTTGAGTCGGGCCGCATGGTGTGGGCGGTCGGGTCAGCCGTTGCGCAGGCGGAAGGCACCGGCGCCATCGTGGGCGTGTTTCCAAGGGAAGCTGAGGTGCTCGGCCTCGACATTGAGGCCTGGGTGGCGTTGCCGCAGCGCGTCGACGCGGGCGCGGTTTTCCTCCGGGTCGATGGAGCAGGTGCTGTAGACAAGGCGACCCCCGGGCTTGAGCAGGGGCAGGACGGCGTCGAGCAGACGGTCTTGCAGGTCGGTTTGGCGCGCAAAATCCTCGGGGGTCAGGCGCCACTTGGCGTCGGGGCGGCGGCGCAGGACGCCCGTGTTGGTGCAGGGCGCGTCGAGGACAATCGCATCGAACTGCGTGGGCAGTTGCGCGTTCTGAAGCCTCTCAAGCGCGTCTTCAAGCAGGTCGCACTCCAGGACTTCGACGCGGCGTCTGGGCGATTCGGGTAGCTTGGTCAGGTTTTGGCGGAGGGCGTTCAGACGGCTGCCGGGGCGGTCGATGGCGACAAGGTTGCCGGATTCGCCGAGGGCTTCGGCCAGTGCGAGGGACTTTCCCCCAGGAGCGGCGCAGGCGTCGAGGATGGCTTCGCCCGGCTGGACTTGCGCCAGCTCGACCGGCAGGCGCGTGCTGGGGTCCTGCGCGTAAAGCCAGCCGGCGGACAGCGCGGCTTCGACCGGATTCCAGTCGTTGCCGACGTATCGGAAGAACTCTGGAAAATCCGTCGGGACCAGGCAGGTGGGGTCGGGCGAGTAATTGTCGCGGCGGCCCCTGGCGGTTCGGCGCAGGAAGCGGTCGGGCGGCTGCTGGTTCCAGGCGAGCAGCGCACGGGTGGCCTCAGGTCCGAAGGTGGCCAACCAACGCTGCACCAGCCAGAGCGGGTGGCTGAACGTAGTTGCTAGCAGATCCGCAGCGGTGGGCTGGGCGGCAAGCTGCGCCTCCTGGGCATCGAGCAGGGGCGTCGCCTTGCGCAACACGGCATTGGCAAACCCGGCTTCACGGGTGCTGAGCAGACGTTTGATGACGCCGGTGGCATGATCGACGGTCTGGGCGACGTCGGCGAGTGTAGGTGCACCGAGTCCGTAGGGGCCGCGAATGGTAATCAGCTCCCCCAGAGCGACTTCCAGCAGCGATTTCAGTTTGGCCCGGGGGCTGCGCCGCACCAGCTCAGCAAGCACTGCGTCGATGCGGCCCCGATGCCGCAGGGCGGCAAAAAATAGAAATTGACAACGGCGACGCTCTGTTTGCCTTATAGAATTAGGCAACGCTAGCAGCAGTTGATCCGCTTTTTGCGGTTGGGTGCGGTAGCGCCTGCACAGTTCCGCCGCTAATTGCCACCCCCCTGACTCCGAAGACCATGAAGCCTGCATCAAAAAGCTTCCCGGTCCTCGGCCAGTCTACTATGCCTAATGTACGCACGCCTTTGCTGACGAGACGCTATTTGGATGAATAAGGAAGCCATCGACCTGATTATTAAGAAAAACCCCCGGCTCAAAAGCCAGCGCGAACGCCTGGAGGAGATGCAACCGGGGACTTACTGCATCCACCGCACCTTTGGAGTGGGGCACATTCGAGACTTTGACGAGGTCAACCAGAAGCTGATCATCGACTTCGCCGACGGCAAGGAAGGCCACCCCATGGACCCGGCTTTTTGCGTTGGCAAGCTGGTCATCCTGCCGGGCAACCACATTCTGGTGCGCCAGCGTCAGGAGCCCGACGAGGTCGAAGCGCTGATCAAAAAGGGCCAGACGGATCTGATTGCCGAGATCCTCTCGGGCTATCCCGAGATGACGGCCTCACCCCTGGAGTTGGAGGGCGTCCTGCGTCTGTTGCTGGGGCCGGACCGCTTCAAGAAATGGTGGACTGCCACCAAGAAGCTGCTCGTGAAGGACCCCCGTATCGCGGTGCCCTCCAAGAAGACCGACCCCTACGTGTTGCGCGAGGAGCCGCTCAAGCCGGAGCAGGAGGTGCTCGAAGATTTTTACGCGGAGAAAAATCCCAAGAAGAAAATCCTTCTGGCGGAAAAGCTGTATCAACTCGCGGACTCGGTGGAGGAAATCGCCAGCGATCTGCCACAGATTTTCCAGGACTTAACTGAAGCCGTCGGAAAAGCTTCTCGCCAAATGGCTCAGGCCGAGCGTCTGCACGGAGTCTGGGTGCGTAACGACCTGGGCCGTCAGTTGCATGAAGACGTCGAAGTCATCGAGCCAACCTCGAAATCGATCCTGTTGGAGACCGAGGATCTTTCCGAACTGGCCGACGAACTGCCGAGCAATTACTACAAGCGCTTCCTCGATCTGGTTACGCGCACCTGGCCGGACACTTGGAAGGACCAGTGCATCTCCCTGCTACGCAACAGCAGCGGCAAGTTCACCAGCGAGTGCATTAATTTTCTCTGTGAGCGCGACTGCGAGACGGACGTGGCTGGTTGCTTCCGTCGCTGGCTCGATGAGCAGAGCATCAAGGGCCCGATGCTGTACTGGATTGTAAAGAACCGCAACTCGCGCAAGTACGCGCGGCTGGTGGAAGGGTTGATCGGCCCGCGGCTGCTCGCGGCTATCCTCATGGCGGTCGATAACGAAGCGCTGCAAAACACCGGCAACCGCCGCATCACCCTGGCGGATGTGTTGAGCGACGATCCGGATTTGATCCCGGACCTGCTGGCAGAGGCCTCCGGCGAAAACGCGCGCGACCTCGCCCAGACCTTGTTGATGAATCAGGGCTTCGAGGATTTGACCAAAAAGTCCCTGCTGGCGCGCTTCATCAAGCGCTTCCCGAGCATCCAAAACCTGATCTCCGGGGATACGCCCGCTGAACAGGAAGAGGACGCGTTGGTGGTCTCCAAGGAGAGCTTTGTGGCCCGCCGCGAGGAGCTGAACGACCTGATCAAAAACAAGATTCCGGCCAACAAGGAAGCCATCGCGGCCGCCCGCGAGCATGGAGACCTGCGGGAAAACTCCGAGTACAAGATGGCCCGCCAAGACCAGGAAACCCTTTTGGCGCGCAAGGAGATTCTCGAGTCCGAGCTTTCGCGCGCTCGCCAGACCGATTTCACCGAAGCCACTTCGGAGTTTGTCGGCATCGGTTCGGTCGTCGACCTGACACAGGGTTCGACCGGCCAGCGGCTTCGCTACTCGATTCTCGGTGCCTGGGACAGCGCACCGGAACGCGATATCCTCTCCTACAAAACCCCGCTCGGTCAGGCGCTGCTTTCCAAACGCGTCGGCGAAACCGTTGAAACGAATATCGACGGCGCCGTGGAGACCTGGACGCTTCAAAATATTGAGCGCTGGGTGGACGTGGCTGATGAAGGCGGCGCGGCCTTGCTTTCAGGAGCCGGCGCCTCGCAAGAAGGTTAGTCCACAGGCTCGCGGACGTCGCTGATGCCCGAGCCGTTTGATATTCTCAAACTGCTGGCCGACACCACGCGGCTGCGCCTGCTGTGCGTTCTCTGGGAGGAAGAGCTCTCGGTGGCCGAGCTGCAGGAGATCCTTGCCATGGGGCAGTCGCGTATTTCGTCCCACCTCGCCCTGTTGCGTCAGGGCAGCTTGTTAATGGACCGCAAGGATGGGAAAAAGACATTTTACGCGGTGAATACAGATCTGGAGCGCCCGCTGTACCAGCTGGTTGAGTCGGCCACGCAGGCGGCGCGGGACCGGCCCGAATATCGCGAGGATCACGCGCACTTGGAGCGTGTGCTCGAAAAGCGCCGCCGGGCGGCGGAGCAGTATTTCAACGCTGTGGCGGGCCGACTGGGTCGCAATTACTGTCCCGGTCGCAGTTGGGAGGCGATTGGACATTTTCTGCTGCTGCTGACGCCGCGCATCACCGTGGCAGATCTCGGGGCGGGCGAGGGGATGCTCTCGCAGTTGCTGGCGCGTCATGCTGAGCAGGTCTGGTGCATCGATAGTTCCGAGAAAATGGTGGAGGTCGGCACCGCGCTGGCGCAGAAGCAGGGAATCGGCAATCTGGAGTATCGGCTGGGCGATATCGAAGCGGTCCCGTTGGACGCTGCATCGGTGGACTTGGCGCTACTCAGTCAGGCGCTGCACCACGCAAACAAGCCGGAAGCCGCCATTGCCGAAGCACGGCGCATCCTGCGCCCGGGAGGGCGGCTGGCGATTCTCGACCTCGCGGAACATAACTTTGAGAAGGCGCGCGAGCTGTACGCGGACCGCTGGCTGGGGTTTTCCGAGAACCAGCTGTACCGTTGGTTGCGCGAGGCTGGCTTCGAGCAGGTGGAGGTTAACGCGGTAGCCCGCGAGCAACAGGAGCCGGGCTTCGTGACTTTGCTGGCAACTGGTGTAAGCCACTGATTTATATCGGCTTGCGCACCGAAATCGACGCGTGACTCGGTTCTTTGCCGCCGTGTGCGTGAGGGTTTTCGAATCCTTTTGTCACGCTCGGGGGAATGCCTAGGCGCCGCCAAGCATCCACTTAGGAAACGGACATGTCGCCCCCCGATAGGCAGCTTGCGATAATTTTGATAAAGTCTGCTCACTTGAGGACGAGAATAATGTCCACGTCAGGTGAAGTCCCCAACACTCACTGAAGCGCGGGCAGAATCTCGAAAGCCTTTTCCGATAAGATTTCTGCAAAAAATTTTGGTGTCTAAGGATGATTGTTGTTGGGGGGTCGCTACGGGCTGTTTGCTAATTGGATGTGAGCTTATAGTCATTTAAACGGCCTCCCGTATAAAAAAGCCCTCTTCTTCGGAAGGGGGCTTTTTGCGTGTGTTGCATGCAGGCAATTTTAGAACGCGTTGGGCTCAGCCGGGGCGTTCCTGAAGCTGAAAACGTTGCTTGAGACCGGACAGCCGACCGCGCGGCTCGACTTGGGCGCGTGTTCCCGGGGGCAGACTGGCGTGCAGGAACAGGAGTTCGCCCTCGATGCGCCAGTCCACGATGACCGGGCCCCGTGGGTGCGGGACGGAACCGCGGGCCCACTCGAGCGTGTCGGAATTCGGAGCGATGCGGATGAGCTCGGCATTGCCCGGTTCGGCCGGAGTGACGCCGAGGGTCTGGGTGGCAAACATCGCTACCGGCGCGCAGGACCAGGCGTGGCAGTAGCTGCCTTTTTCTTCGAGACCGCGGCAGATGCACTCCCAGACAGTCCAGGCACCCTTGCGTTGCATCAGGCCAAAGTGCGAGCGGATGAGCTCCTCGGCGTAGCCCGCTTCGCCGTGCGTGTAGAGCATCTCGAAGGCGAAGTAGAGAAAGTACAACTCGACATGGCCCTTTTCGAAGCGGAGGTTTTGGTCCAGCTCGGCTTTCACGTATTCGAGGGCGGACGGGATTTGTGCCTCCTCGGCCAGACCGTAGAGGAGGGCCAGAATGTTGGCGTGGGTGGCGCGAGCGTCGGAGAGGTTGCCATCGATGCGGCTGGCGGCGAATCGCCCGGCCTCGCTGAGCCAGAGGGTTTGAAAGCCCGCGCGTACTTTCTCGGCTTCGACATGATGACGCTGCGCCTCGTCTTTGCGCCCCAGTGCGAGGGCCATCTCCGAGGCCATCTGCAGGGCGCGGAAGCGGAACGCGTTCAAGGGTGTGCTCTGTCCGATCTTCTGCTCGACGTTGGCGCTGTGGTCGACAAAGGCGCGATGATCGGGACCGATCTGCCAGAGGCCGTTTTCAGCTTCGTTCCAAAAGCTGCCGTAGAGCACTTTTTCGAGGGCGGGCCAGAAGCGCGCGAGGTCTTTCAGCTGACCGCCCGCGTTCCAATAATCGTAGAGCACATGCACCCAAAGCACGGTGTAGTCGAGCAGGTGCGAGTTGACGTTGCCCGGGCCGACCGGAGGCATCTGCCCGTCGGCGCGCTGGCTGTCGGCAAACAAACGCAGCACCTGCAGGTGAACGCCGAGATCGGCGTTGTAGGCACGCTGAACAGCGGCCTCGACGAGGGCATCGCCTAGGTACATGCCGCGCTCGCGCCAGGGGCAGTCGAGCCAGACATCGTTGGTGCAGCACTCCAGCGTTTGCTGGCTGGCTTCCCAGGTCCAGACGAAGACGGAGTCAGGCGACTCGAAACGCCCCTGCACGGGCCAGCGCAGGCTGCTGGAGCGGATCCGAGCGGCGTGCACCATGACCGTGTCGGTCGCGTTGCGCACGGTGATCTGCAGGTAGCGTCCCCCGCGCTCGAGCAAGCCTTCGTAGACAAATCTGCCGCCAGGGTGGATGAAGCGGTCCGCGCTGGAGACGCCCCAGTGTTGCGAGTACAAGCGCAGGGCGTTGGCGGGGCTTAGGCGTTCCTCTTGGGCGATGTCCACGGTCGTTCCGGCAGGCGCTTCGATATCGAGCACGACGCGTCCCAGAAATTCGCGCCCCAGGTCGAAGGTCAACGTGCCCGAGCCATCGGGGCCAAGCGGAACGATGCGGCCATCGACGTGTTCGGGTGCGTCGACTGCAACGTGTTCCGGCGGGCGATCCCAGGCCATCTCGCGGGCGGGCGAAACGGGACTGGCCGGCAGCGTCACCACTTCCCAGGCCGTATCCAGATTGGCAATACCATGGAGGCTATCAGGAATCCCCTGGGTCGGTTCGTCGCCGTTGTCGACGACCTCGTGCGAAGCCTTGGCGCGGAAAAAGGCGTGCGGGCAATTTTCGTCCGGCAGTGCTCGCAACTGCAGGCCGGCGTCTTTGGGGAGGCCCAGTTGTATCATCCAGGCGTCGAAAAGGAGCCGAGGCTCGCCGTAGAGAAAGTTCCAGCCCTTGCGCAGGTTCAGAGTGAAGTCCTGGCGGTTGCCGCGATCGTGGCGATTGGCCCCCTCTACGCTTTTGCCATTCAGGTAATTCGGCCCCCAGAAAAGGCCGACGGTGACGCTTTGGTCGCGCGGGGAATGCAGGTGCGTGAACCAGCGGGCGGCGCGCTGCGGCCTGTCCTGGCGTGGGTGTTCTGCGTCATAAAATGAGGCCTTGGACGCTTCGAAGGGAAGGCGCAGGCCGTATCGGTGCTCGTCATCATCCAGAGCGGATTCGAGCAGGACGGTGGTGGGACGCAGCAGGTCGTTGGCCGCTAGCGGCAGGGTGCGCTCAGTCAGCGCTCCCCAGTGGTTTGGATCTTCGTGGGGCACCGGGGTCGACCAATTCGCGGGCGTGGGACCGGGGGTAAACCACGCGCGGTCCCATTGGCTCAGGTCAACGATTTCCACCGGACCCTGAGCAAAGGAGAAGGGCTCGCTCCAGTGGTCCCAGCCTTCGGGCTCCAGGCAGCGCCATTCACCGGGGGTGGCCAGATCGACGGAAGCGGCGTCATCCTGGATGCTGCCCCAAGCTTTGAAACCGCCACAGCTGTAGGCCGACTCGTAGGAGCCGGCGGAGCCACGGCTAAGGACTTCGACAGTGAGCACATTGGCGCCTTTGCACAGGCGGGCAGCCAACGGGACACGGTCGTACTGGGGCGACTTTACGAAGAAACGCCCGGGGCCGTAGCTGACGACCTCGCCATTGACGCGCAAGCGGTAGCGGGTGTCGGCAAAAAGGCCGATTTCGCCCGAGGCGGGGATTCGCGAAAGCTCGAAAGTGCGGCGAAAAATAACGAGGCGGTGTCGGCCCTGGCCGTGGGCGTCACTCCAGACAAACTGGGCATGGTCGGGGATTTCAGACATGGCAACAGGCACGTGTAGGGGGTGAGCCTGTTAAGCTAGATTTCGCCCAAGGTGTGACAAGGTCATTCCCGGACCGGATGTAGCAAATCCGCGATCACGGGCAGCAGCGAGACGGCACGCGGGCCTGGGCGGTTGAGCAGGTTTGCGTCTACCGCGTGCACCCGGCCGGCCTTGACCGAGGCGAGGTGTCGCCAGACCTCATGCCTGCGATACTGCGCGAGCAGGGCCGCGCGGTCGCGTGCTTCGGGGGCTTCAGGGTCCAGGGAGACCAGCAGCACGTCCGGGTTGGCGATAAGCACGCTTTCCAGAGGCAGTTGCTGCCAGTCGGTACCGCCGGCGGCGACGTTGGCGCCTCCGGCTTCTCGGATAAGGTGACCGGGGTAGGTGTTTGGGCCCGGTGCGTAGGTGGTCAGCAGTCCAAAGGTAAGGAGCACCTTGGGACGTTTCGCCGGGCTTGCCTTCTGAAGACGCGCGGCCACCTCCTCGCGAATATTCTGGATGCGGGAGAGCTCCCGCTCTGTGGCTTCGGTTTGGTCCAGAATTTTTCCGGCCAGGGCAATGTCTTTGGTGATGCCATCGAGACCCGGGTGGTTGAGATAGACGACCGGCGCCCCCAACTCCATGAGTGCGGGCAGGCTGGTTGGCTGAGTCAGGTCAGAGACCAGAATGAGGTCGGGCTTGAGCGTGGCCATGCGCTCACGGTTGTAGTCGACAATGCCGCCGATACTGGGCACCTGCTTCACGGCTTCGGGATAGTCGCAAAAGCGTGTGCGCCCGGCGAGTTGCCCGCCGGCGTCGAGGGCGAAAACGATTTCCGTGCAACTGGGTGCGAGCGAGATGACGCGCTCAGGCCGTGCGGGGATAACGACTTCGCGGGCGCGGCCATCGGAGATAGAAAGGGGATAAGCAACTTCGCTCGCCGCCAAGCCGGTGGCCAGGCCAAGCCAGCCGAGAGCGAGCATGCGCCGTATCACGTTCATGGATACCAAAGATGCTCCAGGCTGCCGACCGGTGCGATGCGGCCGATGCGGGCCTCCGGCAGGCGTCCGTCGAGGGTGCCCTCGGCCGGCGGCAAGGCGTCAACATGGCCATCGGCAAAAAGAAAGAGCGCGCGCTCGCCGCGACCGAAGCGAAAGTGCGCTGAGGCGGTCGACTGGTCGAAATAGTAAAACTCCTCGAACATCGGGTTGGTCGGGCTGGCGGGCTCCTGGAAGGTGTTTACCTGGGCGCAGGTGCCGAAGACGATCGTATCGGCGGGACGTTTCAGGCGGTGGCTGATTTTACCACCGAGCAGTCGATTGTAGCCGTAGCCAAAGCCGACGTCCCTCCACTTGGGCTTGTAGCTGGGATGGTCCCAGTTGAACCCTGGACAGCGATCGATGGAGCCCACCGAATTGATATAAGGATGCAACGGCCCGCGCTCGGCAAGGATTTCGCGATCGCCTTCCGCGCCCGTGCCCAGGCCGGGGTCGGTGCCGAACCAGTAGCGAAAGCCGCCGTCGGGATCCCATTCGCGGTAGGGGAAGTAGCGGTGATTGTGTTCGCGCAGATACAGGTCGACGGCACTGCCGAGCTGACGGAGGTTGTTGGCGGACTTAGCCTCGTTGGCCGATTCGACTAGCGCGCGGTAGCCGGTAAAGGCGAGTGTCGAAAGCACCAGCACGATCGCGATGGCCACAATCAGCTCAATCAGGCTGAAAGCCGTTCGGCGGCTGGGTACTGTTGTGGTCGGATGGTTCATCTATTGAACAGGTAACGTTCTAGAATCCGGCGGCGTTGACTTCAACTGTCTGGCGAAGAAAGCCCTGGGCAGCTTCGGCAGTGGGGACCGGCGCGCGGTAACGCCGCCACTGCGTGCGAAAGCCCGACGGGATAGTGACGCCGGTGTCGATGGCTTCAATGTCCCAGGAGGGCGTTTGGGTGAGGTCATCGGTGAAATCAACCGTGGTGGTCGCATCGCTGGAACTGTCCCATTCGAGAATGTCGAGGGTGAGGAAGGTGTGGCCTGCCTCCTCGATCAGGGAGAGACGAGGGGCGCGGGCCGGATCGGGCACCGTGGGATCGGCGTTGCGAGAAAATTGCAGGGCGTTGGAGGCTTCGGCATCCGGGCTCAGGTCTGGCTGGTCGAGGCCGCTGGTGCGCTCGCTGTCTGTGAACGCGAATCCGGCCCAGAAGTCGTAGGTGATGAAGTCCGGTAGCGTGAGGCGATAGAGGATCGACGTTGCCGGTGAGGTCGCAAAGTCGCTGGCAAGAAAGAGTATTTGTTGATTGGATACGGCAATGACCGACTCGAAGGCGATGATCTGCGAGCCCGCTCCGCCCCGGTCGGCGGCAAAGGCCTCGGCCAGGCGGAAGCCGCGCGGGGCGCTTAGGTCGAGGACATCGTAGGCCCAGACTTCATCGGGCTCGGAATCAGAGGTCTGGGTGGTGAGAATGGCCTCGGGATTGAGCAGGCCGAGTTGGGCGTTGGAAGCGTTGTCGGTCAGGAAAAACTGGGGCTGGTCGATGTTGAGCGGGACTGCGGGAGTGAGTGCTTCGACGACGTCGGCCGGCAGGCGAAAGAGTCCCCCGGGCAGACCGATGAAAGTGGAGCCGCTGCGCCCGTAAGTGAGCGCGCCGTTGGCATCGGCGATGAGCGGACCGCTGACGTCGTCGATGAAGGCCACGTCCTCGCGGGTCACATCGCCGGAGGCATCGAAGATAAGCCGGACCAGGGCGTTGCCGGTGGCCGGTACTTCGTGGCCGGTCCAGTCGATGTTGGCGGATACGTAAAGAATTTGGCTGCCGTCTGAAAGCGTCGTGTCCTGCGGGCAGATTGTGGCGTCGTAGTGATTGCCCAGTTGAAGCAACGCGGGGGCCTGGGCGGGTGTGAGCGCCGTGGCGTTGAGCGGCACACGCCGGATTTCAAAAACATCCTCATCGCCGAAGTAGAGCCAGTCTCCGGCGGGCAGGCTGAAAGTGCCGCTGCGAAAGGTTTGGTAGTCGAAGACGATTTCAGGTGGCCCGTAGCTGGTACCATTTTGCGGCAAGCGCACAACTCGGGTGGTCACCGTGCCGCTGTCGCTCTCAATGAGAAACAGATCGCCGTTGGGCGCGCGGCTGAGGCCCTGCAGGGAAACAGGCGAAAACGGGTCGGTGTTGGGATTGTAGACAACATCGAGGGTGATATCGGGTTGGGTCACCCGCGCCAGATCGCCGGCGCGCAATAGAGGCGCTGCCAACAGGAATGCACAGACGCAAAGTACCCAGGCGCCTAGGCTGGTTTGTTTGAACATCGCTATCGGGTTGGAAACAGGCGGAGCGCATGCGAAGCACCCCGCCTGTCCTGAATTTCTGGATACGGATTTGGCTACTTGCGACGCCGACGCAGCGCCAGTAAGCCCGCGAGCAGACCCAAAAGCAGGGCGTAGGTCGAAGGTTCCGGAACGACGTTGAGCGCCCCGACGGCGTCGAGATCGAAGCCGTTGCTGGCGGAACTGAAGCCCGCGCCATCGATGATGACGTTGCCCTCGCTGTCGAAGCGGGTGAGCGCGTCGACTTCGTCGGAGGTGAAGAGCGGATCGCTATTCGCGTCTTCAATCGCGCTCAAGACTTCCGGATCGAGACCGCCCACATCGACCAGCCGGATAGCGGTGATGTTATTCAGATCGAGGAGCGGGTCGGTGATGCCGGAGAGGTCGGTCAGGTCGAAACCGGTGCCGAAGCGTTCCAGCACGATGCCGGAGTCTTCCAGCAGAACTTGATTGCCGGCCAGGTTGTTCAACCCGGTGGCGTCAGCGCGGGAGCCGAAGGGCCCGAAGGCACGCACGGCGTCCGCATCGTTGGCAGTGCTTTCGAAACGGAAGAAATCCGTTCCGTTCGAACTGACCTCCACAAACGCCAGTTCCAGGCTAAGGCCGAAGGGACTGAAGTCTGCGCCGTTTTCGAAGACCGCAAAATCCAACCCGGGCCCATCAAAAATGGGCAGGTCGAAGGTCACGGTAATCGAGCCGAAGTCGCCAAGGCTGACCGTGCCGGTTGAAGCCGGCGGGGCGTTGCGGTTGGCGTCGGCGGCACCGATGGCTTCGGTGATGTCACCCTGGCTGGCGTTGCCAAGGAAGGGTTGTGCTTGGTCGCGTAAGCCGCGGTTCAGGTCCTGGGCACCGGTGGCCCAGCGGACGATTGCGTTTTCCGAGACCTGAGTCAGGGATGGGTCAAAGGCTGCCGCACAAGTGGCGGAGCCGTAGAGGAGGGTGGACAGAGCCAACCACGCGGCAAAGCGCGAATGGCTCGATCCTTTGGGATGATCGAGTTTATTGGGCATTTAATTTTCACCTTCAATGATGCGTTGAAGTGCCATCTGCGCGGCAGCGTGCCGAGCCCATGGCCTGTGACTTCCCTCCGCCCAGATAACCGGACTCCGGATTTGCATCGCGTTGGTGAAAAGACCGCCGCGAAACCTCGCTCCTCACCTTCACCAGAATTCGCAAAGAAAATCTGATTGGCTTTGCTCCAACGCTTTAGCGGGCCTGAGGAGTGTATGACTCATCAGGTGCATGCGTTGAATGAGAGCTTGTGATCCGATACCGTAGCGCAACTGTCGCCGGTTCTCACGGCGTTTCCTGGATACGGAGGGGATGGTGTGTTGGAGCCACGCGAGGCGGCTCCATTCAATGAACAGGTGACGCCGGACTGACGAAGCTTTGGGCTGTCGCCGTGCCGAGGATCATGTCGAAGAGGCAACTTCAACCGGCGATTCGCAAGGCAAATCGAAGTGCCGGTGCGTCTAATAAGCGCGGCTGCTAGGACGTGTTTCAAAATTGGAAAGCAGGCGTATCGACACGCATTCGAATCTTCCGACAGCGCCTAAAGGTTTGAGGCAGGCGGTCAGGTGCCGGTAAACCCCTAAGCATGAGCCCGACCGAGGTGCCCCCGCCCAACATTCTCCTGATTACGACCGACCAGCAGCGCTGGGAAACCTTTGGGCCGTTCAAGCCGTCCTTCATGCAAACGCCGCATCTGGACAACCTGGCCTACGACGGGGTGAGTTTTCGCTACGCCTACGTCAACTGCCCGACCTGCGTCGCCAGCCGCACCTCGATCATGACGGGGCAAAGTGCCTTTACCCACCGCATGGGCGTCAACGGCAAGACCAGTGAATACTTCGGCGAGGCCCGTACGCTCCCCACAGTACTCAAGAGCGTGGGTTATCACACCGCGCTGATCGGCAAAGCCCACTTTCACCCGCAATACAACCGGCACGGCTTCGACGATTTCTTTGTCCTCGACGATTACTACAAATGGATCGCGGACAAAGGTTTCCCTGGCGGCGGGCGCCTGCACGGCCTTGGCGAAAACGAGTTGTACGCCACGCTGGCTACCGTGCCGGAACGGCTCTCGATCACATCCTGGATTACCGAGACGGCGGCGGATTACCTCATGCGGCGCCGTGACCCGCTAAAACCCTGGTTCCTCTGGGTCAGCTACTCCAAGCCGCACCCGCCCATCGATCCCCCCGAGCCCTACTACTCCATGTACCAGCGCAGTGCGATCCCACCGCCCATACGCAGCGACTGGAGCGAGGATCCCGCGAGGGTGCCGCACTTCATCCGCAGGCGCCAGTTGGCCTTCAACTTCGAAGCCATCGCGCCGGAAGTCCTGGCGCGGGCCAAGGCCGGTTATTACGGTATGATCACGCAGATCGATCACAACATCGGGCGGCTCTGGGCGGCCATTAAAGACACTGGTCCACATGAGCAGTTCACCATTGAGGATAATACGCTGACCTTATTCACCTCGGACCACGGGGAGCTCTTTGGCGATCATCTGGACGGCGCAAAGGGTAGCTGCCTGGACGGTTCGGCTCGTGTGCCGTTCATCCTGCGCACGCCACGCACCTGGAAAAGCAGACGCCACCGCGGCGAGATCTGCGATGTGCCAGTCACGCCCGCCGATATTCTGCCTACCTGTGCCGCTGCTGCCGGTGCGGAAATCCCGGAAGGTGTCGAAGGCATCAATCTGCTCGAAATGATAGAGCGCCCTCCGTCCGAGCGGTCGGTCATTTTTGGCGCCAATTTCACCAAGGATCAGCCGGAGCAAATCAGCTGGGCTGCGCTATTCGACGGGCAGCACAAGTACGCCTGGCACTTCGCTGACGGACGGGAACTGCTCTTTGACCTGTCCGCCGATCCGCTGGAACAGCAGAATTTGACCGGCGACGCTCACGCCGAGCTGTGTGAACGGCTTCGCGGTGATCTGGAGGCGCGTCTGCGTCCGCTCAACGAGGGCCGCTACCTTCGCGACGGCAAGCTGTGGCAGCACAAAAAGCCGCCGGTGATCGACGAGAAAGCCGCCCGTGGACTTAGCTTTCCAGGTAACATGCGCGACGACCATCCCAGCTGCGCGCGGCACTGATCGCAGTCTGCCGTCCAGAGTTGGACAGGCATGACCGCCGGGGCGGTATCCACTTTTTAGTTACGCGCGGCCTGGGCGGCAAAGTAAGTCCTGGCGGCGTCGACATCCTGGGCGATTTGCGCTTTGAGTGCCTCCACGCTGTCGAACGCCTGCTCCGGGCGGATGAAGTTGAGCCATTCGACGCGGATAGTATCGCCGGTACCGAGTCGGGTGTCCTCAAGCAGGTGCGTTTCCAGAAGTGGGGGCCCCGCGCCGTCGACTGTTGGGCGCATCCCGTAGTTGGCAACGCCATGGCTCCAGGCGCTGGAGCCCGGCGTGGTGAGGTACACCGCATAAACGCCGAAGCGGGGTCGCAATTCCGAACTCCAGGGCAGGTTGAGGGTAGGGAAGCCCAGAGTGCGTCCGAGCCGTTTGCCCGCGATGACTTCGCCGCGCGCGTGGTAGGTGTAGCCGAGCAACGTATTGGCTTCCTGGATGCGTCCTGCGGTGAGCAGGCCGCGGATGCGTGTGCTGCTGATCGGCTCGCCGCCTTCCTGCAGGCGCGGGGCTCCGGTGACCTCCAGGCCCAGTGCTCGGCCGGAATCGGCCAGCAGGCTGACGTCGCCCGCACGGCGGGCCCCAAAGCGGAAGTTATCCCCCACGTACAGGGCGCGCAGCGTAGGCAGGGCTTCGCGCAGATAAGCCGCGAAGTCGCTGGCACTGATACGGGCAAAAGCTGCGTCGAAAGGCTGGACGATGCAGTGGTCAACGCCTAAGGCGCGGATGAGCTCGAGTTTGAGCGGGAGCGGCGAAATCAGCAGGGTGGGATCATCGGGGCGGAAGAGCCGGCTGGGGTGCGGGTCGAACGTCAGCACGCAGGCCAGTCCGTTGTCCTTGCGAGCGTCGGCAACGGCGGCTTCAATGACGCGTCGGTGTCCGCGGTGGACGCCGTCGAACATGCCGATGGCCAAGTGAACTGCTTTACCGCCGGTGTCGAGGGAGCGCAGACCGGCGATGGCCGCGGTGGCCTCCGGTTCAAAGGACATGACTGGGCACCGCCTGGTACACCGGGATCAAGCGTCGACGCACCTCGGGCAGGCTGGCCTCGTCGATTTGGTCGAGCGTCAACGCGTCCTCGATACGAAACCGGTCGATGGCGGTGCGTCGCAGCGAGGTCAGGTGTGCTCCGCAGCCGAGCTTCTCGCCAAGATCGTGGACGATGGTGCGCACATAAGTACCCTTACTGCAGGCCAGGCGGTAGTCGGCCCGCGGCAGCTCAAAGCGCAGCAGCTCGAAATTGGACACGTGGATGAAGCGCGGCTCGCGTTCGATGACTTCACCCTTGCGCGCGCGCTTGTACAGCGGAACACCGTCGACCTTTTTGGCCGAGAACATGGGCGGGGTCTGGTACTGGTCGCCGACGAAGTGGGCCATCTCGTGCTTGAAGGCGGCTTCGTCGAGTTTGGGCACGGGGCGGCTCTCGACAACCTCGCCATCGCTATCGTGCGAGGTGGTGGATTCGCCCAGTTTCAGGGTGCCTTCATAGACCTTGTCCAGAGACATGAGGTACTGGGACACCTTGGTTGCTTTGCCAAGGAGCAGTATCATGAGGCCGGTGGCCAGCGGATCGAGCGTGCCGGCGTGGCCGATGCGCTTCATCTTAAGCTTGCGACGCAGGTGCGAAACAACGTCGTGCGAAGTGATGCGCTGAGGCTTGTCGACGAGCAGGACGCCGTCGAGTCCATTGGGTGTGTTGCTGTTTGCCATAGGCGGATGGAACGCGAAGTGACTTCCAGAAAATGCGTTAGGGAACCAATAAACGCGCGAAGGGCAAGGCCTTCTTTACGCAACCGATGCGGCGGCCAGACGGGCTTCCACGGCAGCGCGCAGGCGCGGCAGGAAATCCTGAATGGTCCCCTCCAGATTGAAGCCGGCGGCCGCAGCATGACCACCGCCGCCAAATTCCTTGGCGATTTGGTCGACGCGGTATTTTGGGTCCTTCGCGCGCAGGCTACCCTTGAGCGAACCGCCAGATTCCTCAATCAAAACACCAATCTCAACCCCTTCAATGGCGCGCGCGTAATCGACAAGCCCCTCGGCATCCTCGCGGTCGGAGCTGGTGCTTTCGTAGATGCCTTCAGGCAGCAGGCCGATGCAGAAACGCCCCTCGCATTCCAGGCGGAGGGTTTGGAGATACGCCTCGAGCAGCTTCAGTTTGGCGAAGCGCTCGTTTTCAAACAGCTCGAAGGCAGCGTCGCCAGCGTTGGCACCTTTTTCGACCAGGCGAGCCGTGATCTCGAAAACGCGCGCGGTGGTGGAACCAAAGCGGAACTGGCCGGTGTCCGTGCTGATACCGATGTAGAGCGCCTGCGCGGTAATCGGGTCGATGGGCAGATTCAGATCAAAAAAGAAACCGGCGAGGATCTCAGCGGTGGCGGCGGTGCCATCCTCGATAAAGTTATCCTCGGCGTAGGCGGGGTTGGACAGGTGGTGGTCGATGTTGAGCCGCACCTGGGGAAAGCATGCGCGCAGGTGCTCACCGATGCGCTTGGGGTCGGCACAATCGACCGTGGCCGCGAGATGACCGTCCGGTGTAAAATCGCTTGCCAACAGAAAGGGCGTGTCGCCGACAAAAGCTTTCAGCACACGGGGGACGGTGTGGTGGTTCACGCAAACCGCTTCGGAACCCAGGGCCTGGAGCACACGGCAGAGGCCGACCTGAGAGCCGACACAGTCGCCGTCCGGGCGCATGTGACCGATCACGGCGAACTTCTGGCCGCGGATGGATTCAAGCAATTGACCAAAGCGGGGAGAGGCTTCCGGAAAAAACATAACAGACGGTGGGAGAGAAAAGTGGTGTCGCGACGCGGATCTAAAGCTGACCTTCTTCCTCCAGCTGATCGAGGATGCGTAGCACCTGATTGCCGCGCTCAATGGAGTTGTCGTAAATGAAGCGCAGCTGGGGAAAGTATTTTAATGTGATGAATTTGCTGGCGCGCTGCTGGAGCTCGGAGCGGTGCTCGCCAAAAAAACGTTCGGCCAGATGCACGTTGGACTCATCGCCCAGCACCGAGTAGTAAACTTGTCCGGAGCGCAGATCGGGAGCCACGTCGACTTCGGTGATGGTGATGGAAACCGCCATGTCCTGATAGTGCGTATGCAACAATTGACTCAGCTCACGCCGCAGCAACTCGTTCACGCGGACCATCCGGTTTTCCATGATAGCTTTCTGAGCTTTGGCGTATGCGCGCGCACCGCCTTACAGGCTGGGGCGCACCTCGCGAATTTCGTAGCACTCGATCACGTCGCCCTCTTCGAAGCTGGCGAAACCTTCCACCTGCATGCCGCATTCGTAGCCGGCACGTACTTCGGTGACGTCGTCCTTGAAACGCTTGAGGTTTTGCACGCGGCCCGAGTGCATTGACTGGCCCTTGCGCAGCACACGGGCGTACAAATCGCGCCGGATTTGGCCCTCGGTCACCATGCAGCCAGCAACCTGGCCGCGGGCGATGGGGAAAATGGCCCGTACCTCGGCCGCACCGATTTTGTTTTCGACCTTCTCCGGATCGAGCAGGGCGGCCATGGCGTCACGGACTTCATCGATCAGCTCGTAAATGATGTCGCGCTGCAGGATTTGCACGTTGTGGTGCTTGGCCTGAGCCTGCACGCCGTTGTCCAGACGCACGTTGAAGGCGACAATGGCCGCCTCCGAAGCACTGGCCAGTTGGATGTCGTTTTTGCTGACCTGGCCGACGCCGGATTCGAGAATCTCGATGCGCACGCGCTCGCTTTTGATGTCCTCGAGACAACCCACCAACGCTTCGACGGTGCCGTGCACGTCGCTCTTAACAACGCAGCGATAGACCTTCTGGTCGCTGGTTCCTTTCTTGAGCCATTCGGCCAGATCCATGCCCTCGGGAATGGCCCCGGTGCCGACCGCGGTTTGCTGGAGGCTTTCCCGGCGCACGGCGCGCGCGTTTTCCTCGGCTTGGCTTTTGGCTTCGCGGTCGTTCTTGACCGCCAGAAAATTCTCACCGGACTCCGGAGCCTCGGACCAGCCTAGCACCAGCGCGGGATCGCCCGGGCCTGCCGCTTTCAGCTTTTCTCCGCGGTCGTTCAGGAGAGCCCGCACCTTGCAACTGCACGGCCCACAGACCAGCGCATCGCCGACCTTGAGCTTGCCCTTTTCTACGATGACCGTGGCGGTCGGCCCCCGGCCGGGCTCGATCTGCGATTCGACCACCACACCTTCGGCCGGCACACGCTCGGGTGCCTTGAGTTCCAAGACCTCTGCCTGCAAGAGCACGTTTTCGAGCAAATCATCGATGTGGTCGCCATTGAGCGCGGAGACGCCCACGGTCAGGATTTCGCCGCCCCAATCCTCGCTAGCGATGTTGCGCTCCTGCATCTGCTGTTTCACGCGATCGATGTTGGCGCCGCGCGAATCGATTTTGTTGATGGCCACTACCAGCGAGACGCCGGCGTTCTGGGCAAATTTCAAAGCCTCGTCGGTCTGTGGCATGAAGCCGTCGTCTGCCGCCACCACCAGCACGGCCACGTCGGTGACGTTCGCGCCGCGCTCGCGCATTTTGGAGAAGGCGGCGTGACCGGGTGTATCGATAAAGGTAATACGGTTTTCACCTCGGGTCACCTGGTACGCGCCAACATGCTGGGTGATGCCGCCAGCTTCGCCGTCGACAACGTTCGTCTTTCGGATGGTGTCCAGCAGGGTGGTCTTGCCATGGTCGACGTGACCGAGCACGCAGACAACCGGTGGCCGTGGCTCGAGTGAGATCGGTTCGGCGGACTTCGCCTCTTTTTTCTTCGAGGGCTTCGCCTCGGTTTCACCGCGATGGCGGACCTCCAGCAGAAAGCCGTGCTTTTCGGCCAGCTTGACCGCCACCTCCTCGTCGATGACCTGATTCATCGAGGCGAAGATATTCATCTCCATCAGTTCGGAGATGAGCTTGAAAGGTTTCAGGCCAATGAGGGTGGCGAAATCACGGACCACGATCGGCGGTTTGGCGTGAATAAGCCGGGTCTCGCCGCTGGCTGGGGCCGCTTCGGCCGTGGGCTCACCCTCCGGACTGGGCGGCGGAGGTGCCGGGGCCCGGGGCGGTAAAGACGGTGCGCTTGCGGCCCGGTTGGCTGCAGGAGCGGGCGGAGCGCCCGCCGGTGGCCGGTTCTCACGAGGAGGCACAATCGGTGCCCCCGCCGGTGGACGATTTTCACGCGGAGGTACAGCCGGTGCGCGGGAGGGGGGCGGAGTCGGCGCTTTGCCGGCAGGACCGCTTTGACGTGGGGGTGGCACCACCGGTGAACGCGGGGCGGGCGCAGGCTGTGCCGCGGCGGGTGCCGGGCGGACAACGGCAGCCGGTGCTTTCGGGGGCGCAGGTGCCGGCTTGGCGGCTTCGGCTTTCTTTTGCCGCTCGTCCTCGACCTCTTTGGCCGATTTCACAAAGCGCTTGGGCGGCGTGGGTGGGCTCGCTTCGTTGGCCGCCACGGGCGCCGGTGTTTCTGTATCTGCTTCGCTTACCGGAGCGGTGTCCGCTTCTTCAACGGCGGTGGCCACGTTGCCGTTGCTGCCCTGCGGATCCATCTCGTCGAGGAAAGACCGCGCGGAAATATTATCGATGGTGTTGGAGGGGCTCGTGACCTTCAGCCCGCGCTCCTGCAACAGGGCGATGACCTCCTTGTTATCAAGGCCCAGTTGTTTGGAAATCTCGTATACGCGGACGCTCATGAAGTTGGTTGGGCCGTATGCTTGGAAGGCTCGGGTGCTTGGCTAGACAGTGTTTTTCGGATTTAGGTTCAGGTGTTAGCCAGCGGTGGACTGACTTTGGCGGTAGTGCTCGACGTGGGTAAGGACTTCGGTGGCCTCGTCGAGAGAGAAGCCAGCATCGACCAAGTCGTTGGCCTCCACGCCTTCGAAGGCATCGGGTGTGGTGATCCCAATCGCCACGAGGCGCTGGGCTAACGGGTCGGAAATGCCCGGAATCTGGCCCAAGCCTTCGGCGGCGCGGGCTACGCGCTGCTCGAAGCCGGTTTCCACGCGCTTTTCCTTACTGATGTCCAAACGCCAGCCGAGCAGGCGGCTGGTCAGCTTGGCGTTTTGGCCTCGGCGACCGATGGCAACCGACAGGTCATCCTCGGCCACTTCAAAATAGATGCGTCGGCCTCCTTGGTCCACTTGCACGTTCTTGGGAATAGCCGGTTTGATGGCTTCCTCGAGCATTTCACGCGGGTCGGTGAAGAAGCGGATGATATCGATTTTCTCACCGCCCAACTCGCGGACGATGCTTTTAACGCGGGCACCGCGGGCGCCCACGCAGGCACCTACCGGGTCGACCTTCGCGTCGGAGCTCTGCACGCAGACCTTCGTGCGGTAGCCGGGCTCGCGAGCCATCGCCTCGATGCTGACAGTGCCGTCGGCGATTTCACTGACTTCCAGTTCAAACAGGCGGCGCACAAAATTCAGGCTGGCCCGGCTGAGAATCAGTTCAGGCCCGCGGGGGGTGGTTTCAATCGCCTGGAGCAGGCAGCGGATGCGCTCACCTGGCGCGTAATCCTCGCCCGGTACGCGCTCGCGGGGTGGGAGAATCGCCTCAGCCTTGCCCAGATCAACGATCAGGTCGCCGCGTTCGCGGCGGCGGACCGTACCGGTGACAATGTCGCCCACGGCATCTTTGTACTCGTCGTAAATACGTTCCTTCTCAAACTGGCGAATCTTCTGCATGATCGCCTGACGGGCAGTCTGGGCAGCGATTCGACCCAGGTAGGCTGGCTCGACTTCACGCTCGACGAACTCCCCGAGTTGGGCGTCGGGCTTTTCTTCGCGGGCCCGCGAGAGGTGGATTTCCGCGGCAGGGTCACTCACGGAATCAACCACTTGCAGCAGTGACCAGGCCTTCAGGTCGCCGTTTTTGGGATTGATTTCGACTTTGAGCTCCTGGCCAGCATTCACGCCTTTTTGAGCGGCGTTTTTGATGGCCGCGGCAATCGCGGAGATCATGTCCTGACGGCTGATCCCCTTTTCTTTCTCCATGTATTCAAGGACGGAAAGAATTTCGCTGCTCATCGATGAACTCCGGGCTCCGGGAAAAAAAACAGGCGGGCCGAGACCCACCTTCCAGATTGGTAAGGTTACTGAAGCGGAGAAGATTAGCCTTTTGATTTTTGCTTGTCAAGGCCCGCTCCGGCCCCCTCAGCCCGGAGTCGTGGAATGCTCCAGCAGGGCCTGCAGCCAGCCGTTGCAGCGGGGCCAGCCCCGGGCGTCGGTCAGCGCGAGCAACCGCTGTACCTCGGTCAGGATGTGTGGACCATCCCCAGCGTAGCCATGAAACCACCAGGCGAAACGGTCCTGGCGCAAGCGCTCAGCCAGGAGCGGTAGAAAGACGTCGGCGGTCAGGGTGTCCAGGCGTGTGCCGCCCAGGGCACCTGCCAGGACTTCTTGCTGCAGGATTTCGCGGACGGCGGGCAAACCGACGCCGGACCGGAAGTGCGCCGTAGTTTGCCCATGATCGGCAATGATCGGTAGTTGTTGACCCAACGCGCGCAAAGCTTCCGGCCAATCCGGGCGCGCGGCAAGCACGCGCTGGTACTGTTCGAGCCGTTTCCAAGGCTGGTTAGGTGGGCGTACGCCCGCGGTTTGCCAACGCAGCGCTGGATCGTGGTAGAGTAATTCGGTCGAGGGGCGCTCGCTGAGCCAACGCTCGAGCGGCCACTTTAGTGCCAAGCGCGCGAAGGGCTCGCGGTTGCGGCTATAGCCCAGCCCTTCCAAGAGGTACTGGTGGCAGGCTTCGCGCCAACTGTGGGCAGCCAGTCGTCGGGCGGCAAACCGGCGCTTGAGCCGCCAGCGGCGCAGCGCCCCTGCGCGCAGGCTGCGGCGTAGCTCCGGGAGGCTCAGGTGCAAAAGCGGTTCAGCAAGGGCGATCGGGTCGGCGCCGGTGCTTTCCAACAAAAGCTCTTCGGCAGCCAGTGATGCCAGGTCCCGTTCCAGCCAATCCAGCAAAACGACGGTTTCGGGCGTGCGTCCGTCGGCGGTCAGGGCTGGCTGTTCACTCAGGGTTGGGGCGAAGACCACCACGTGCAGCGCCACCGCCGAGAAATTTCGGTCTTCTTGATGACCGTGGCGGCTCCAGTCGCGCTGGCGGAAGTGAACCTCGACGTCGCCCTGAACCGTCTGCCCGTCGATCTCCAGGACGCTGTCGCGAAAGTCCGGTCCGGCGTAGTGATTCCACCGCCCCGGGCGCCGCACCCGCAGCGTCTTGCCCGAGAGGGTACGCAGGCCCTTTTGCCGAAAGGATTGCCGTAGCCACAAACGTTGCACAAGCCGCTCGGGCAGTGCCTGCGTCGCCGTGGTTGCGTAATCAGGGTCCAGTTGCATGCCAGCTAAAACAACCCTTCCAAACTATCCCAGGGCGTCTGGCGTTTCCACTCTTTTTCGAGCGAACGGCGACGGCGCTTCAGTCCGTCTGACTGGGCCACCTCGCAGCGCTCAATCCATTCAAGCAGGCCTTCTGGGCTGAGCGGGGTCGCCCCGATGGCGGCGGTCGTCTCAACGACCAGCCCGTCGCGACTGGCCACCGTCGCTTCTTCAGGCCGGGGCAGGCGGTTGACCAACTGCTCGATGATGGTGTCGGCGGCGACACCCGAAGGGGAGTACACCACGCTGAAGGTGGGCTGGTCCCCGGGATGTTCGATCTGTAGCTTGTCGCCCTTGCCGTCAAAAATCAGGGTCAACTGGCAGCCTTCGTGATCATGGATTACGCGGACGCGCCCGACCAATGCGGCGACCGCCGAGCTCCATTGCCCGCGCCGGAGTTGCTGACGAGTGTCCGGCCACGCGTGGATGACGTTGTAGCCGTCAACGATCAGGTGCATGGCCAGCGTGGGATTGGGAACGACCGTGGCTAGTTTGTGGCCACCTGCGGTTTCCAAGTCGGGTTGGGCTGCGGAAACGGGGCTTGCACCGACGCCTGCCACTGGCGTAGCTGATCGTGCAGCGCGCGGACACGCTCCGGCTGCGCATCGGCTAGATTGTACGTCTCGGAGACATCCTCGGCGAGGTTGTACAGCTCCAGGCGCCCGTCCTCGAAGTGCTCGATCAGCTTGTAATCGCCCGCACGGATGGCACAAGCGGGCGTGTCGCCCTGATTGCCATAATGCGGGTAGTGCCAGAAAATGGCGTCGCGCTCGAGGGCGTCGGCACCCTTGAGCAGCGGCACTAGGCTGACGCCGTCGCAATGTTGATGGGGCAGGGGATCGAGGCCGGCGAGTTCGAGCAGGGTCGGGTAAAAGTCGGTGCTGGTGACGGGAACCCCCGTGCTTTGGCCTGGCTGAGTCAGTCGGGGCGCGATCATGAATTGCGGCACACGGTTGCCCCCTTCATACATCCAGCCTTTGCCCTCGGCCATCGGGGCGTTGCAGGTGGGGCTGCCCTCGGCGGTGGCGAGGCCGCCGTTGTCCGAGCTGAACACGATGACGGTGTCGTCACGCAGGCCGTTGCGATCGAGGTAATCGATCAGCCGTCCCACGTTCTCGTCGAGGCTCCGGAGCATGGCCGCGTAAACCGGGTTACTCTGGAAGCGGCGACGGAGGACCCGCTGGTTGCGTTTGTGGTTGCAGGGGAAAGTCTCGCCCTCCTCAAACGGGTCTTTCTGATCGAGACCCAAATCGGCGGCTTTTTGCCGGAAATGTTCGATGTGCGCCTCCTTTGCCTGGATGGGCGTGTGCACCGTATAATGCCAAAAATTCAGGAAAAACGGGCGGTCGCGGTCGGCGTATTCAAGGAGTTGGAGAGCTTCGTCGGTTAGGCGATCGGTCAGATATTCACCGTCGGGGCCGTTTTCGAATCCGGGGATGTTGTAGGGGCTGAAATAGCCATGCTTGGGTCGGCCCCAGTTGTAGCCGCCGCGGTTTTCGTCAAAGCCGTGAAATTGTGGCAGGCAGCGATCCGCGCCCAGGTGCCATTTGCCGACGTGCCAGGTCTGGTAGCCGCCATCTTTCAACGCCCGTGCCAGCGAATATTCGCTTTCAGGCAACTGGTGGAAGTAGGGCACATCGCACAGTTTGCCTGTGGCGTGTCCGCCAATGTACTGGGTCACGCCCACTCTCGCCGGGTATTTGCCGCTGAGTACGCTGGCGCGCGTAGGCGAACAGACCGGGCACGATGCATAGGCGTCCGTAAATTTCAGCCCCTCGCCGCAGAGGCGGTCCAGATTGGGCGTTTCGTAGAAGCCGCTGCCGAACGCCCCGAGGTCCGTGCAGCCCAGATCGTCGATGAGGAAAAAAACGAAGTTAGGCGGCATCACGCAAAGATGGGCGGACACCTGCCGTAGCGAAAGCCCAAAGCGTTGGCCCCGTTATAAGCGCTGCATGTAGCCTGCGATGGCGTCGGCGAGGGTATTCAGCTTGCGGGCCGCGGGATGGTCGGCGAAGAGCGCCAGAGCATCGCGCGCCTGCTGCACCTGCACATCAAAAGCATCCCGGACGGCGTGCACCACCTCGTATTCACGCATCCAAGCGGACAAGCGGCGCAACTGCGCTTCGGAGACCTCTTCGCTGGCGTGCACTTCCTCAAGAATGAAGGCACGCTGCCGCGGCTCCAGACGTTCGAGCAGGAGAATCAGCGGTAACGTGAATTTGCCGCCAGCCAAATCCGTCCCGAGCGTCTTGCCAATGCGTTGCTGGGTGCCGATGTAATCCACGAGGTCATCGAAGATTTGATAAGCGGTTCCCAACGCACGTCCGAAACGCGCCGCGGCATCCTGAAAATATGGGGTGTGCCCGCCCAGGAGCGCGCCCACCTGGCAGGAAACCGCAAACAACTCGGCAGTTTTCAGTTCAATCGCGCGGTAATATTCATCCAAGGTGACGTTGTGACCTCGGTTGAGCGTCTGAAAAATTTCACCGGTGCAGACCTGTCGCGTGGCCTTGGATACGAGTCGGCAGACGTCCGGAGTCGGGAACTGCGCGGCAAGGTGCAAGGCGTGAGCGAAGAGCGCATCGCCGAGTAAGACGGCCACGTTAGGGCCGTGGCGAGCCGCCACCGTCTCGACATTGTGGCGCATGTCTGCATCGTCGAGAATGTCATCGTGCACGAGCGTGGCCAGATGGACCAGCTCGACCACAGCCGCACCCTGTACCAGGGCCTCGCGGTGTGCGCCAGAATCGTTGGTGCCCCCCAGGAAAACCATGACCGGGCGCAAACGCTTGCCCTGGTGCTGCAGGCAGAAAGAAGCGTGGGCACGCACTTCGGGCTCGAAAGCCTCGACCTGACGGGCGAGAAAATGATCGAGCGCATCCAAATGTCCCCGCAGGGGAGCCAGAATGTCCACGAAGACACCGAGGTCTTTGGGACGGGTGGATCTTTCAGTAGTTGCCAGCATGATTTGCCTGTGTATTGAAGGCTGTGACAGTGGTCACAAGCTGTTGAAATCACATCCAATAAATGATTTCCGAAACCTCCGGTCAAGCGATGTCAGTGCCTTTCAGAAACAAAATTATAGCTGAAATTTCTGAAAATTCAGAAACTACAGATTTGCAGGGAGTTGTCGAAGATATCTCCGGCGACCTGACGCAGCCTGAAGAATCCGCCGAGGCGCGCCCGGTCGAGGATGCGCTCTTTCCACTGATTGCCTTTGCCATCGGGGCCTATCTGGCCTGGCTCTGGCGCAGCGACCTTTTGGCCCGCCGACAGGGCGAGGAAGCCAAAGGCGCGCTGCCGGGCACCACGCTGTGCAAGCCGGTTGCGCTGTACATCGCCAGTGCGGGTGCGCTGGTTTTGCTGGGTTTGCAGATCGTCGGCGAATATGGGCTGGGCATCGTGGCCGAGCAGACCGACATCGCCTGGCTGTTTCTGCTGCAGATGATGGCGGCAGCAGTCGTGGAGGAAGTGATTTTCCGCGGCTACCTGGTCGTCCAGAACAAGGGCAAGGCGGTGCTATGGGGCGGCATCGTGACTGTGTCGCTGGTTTTTGCCGTAGGGCATCCGCATCTGTGGACGCTGGACTTCCCGGACGGGGTCTCGGCCTGGGAGTTCTGGAAGGGCGACTTTGAACTGCATTTCGACACCAAAGCCATTTACTCGACCTCGTGGCTGTTCGTCATGTCGCTGTGGTTTTACTTCGTGCGCTTCGCCACCTTCAACCTGGAGCGCTCGCTGTTGCCCTGCATGGTGGCGCACCTGATTTACAACCTCGGCGTCTTCGTGACCAAGCTCCTGCAGGGCCACGTGGTGGGGCTGTATTGAGAATGGCCAGTTGGCGGAGGGCGAGGGATTCGAACCCCCGAGACCTTTCGGCCTAACGGTTTTCAAGACCGCCGCAATCGACCACTCTGCCAGCCCTCCTGCGGTTGGCGAGCGCCCCATAACGCGCCGCCAGTTGCTTAGACAGTATCGGCGGCGGGTCTAGCAGGGTCAAGGCGGCAGGCGTGAGCAAGGGCGGCTGTCCTAGCGTTGGCGTTGGTCTGCCGACTAAGGAATTGAGCCGGGCGGACGACCTATATCGCAGTGCCAGGCCACTGGGGGTCAGGCGTTCATCTGGGAGTCTACGGGGCCCATGCCCATTCCGGGCCATCAATTAACGTTGCGAGCGTGATTGCACCCTCTACATCGTTTGAGCGTTCCTTACGCGGAATGCTGCAATACCTGCGAATCGCCAATCTCGCCCTGATGGACGAGGTGTCGCTCGAATTTGAGGGCGGCTTTACGGCTGTGACCGGTGAGACCGGTGCCGGCAAAAGCGTGCTGCTGGGCGCATTTTCGCTCCTTGCGGGCAACCGCGCCGAGAAGTCCATCATCCGCCAGGGGGCGGATGCCTGCGAGGTTGAGGCGACGCTGTACTTTGAAGAAGGTGGCCCGATCGCCCGACTGCTTGAAGCACTAGAGCTGCCCGAAATGGAGGAAGGCGCGCTGGTGCTGCGGCGCGTAATCCACCGCGAGAAGCCCGCCCGCATCCAGGTCAACGGCGCGGCAACCACCCTGGCGAACCTACAGGCCATCGGCGAATTGTGGATCGACTTCCACGGCCCGGGCGAACCGCAGAAACTGCACCAGCCCCGCCAGCAACTGGCTTTCCTCGATGCTTACGCGCAGCTTGAAGACGAGGTCGACGAGTACGGAAAATCCTACCGCCAGTGGCGCGAGACGCTCGAGAAAATCGAAAACCTCGGAAACGCCGAAAAACTTTCCGAAGAGGAAATCGCCTTTTTTCAGAAGCAAATCGACAAGATCGACAGCCTGGCCTTGACCCCGGAATCGCTTGAGCAGCTTGAGCGCGACCACAAGCGCCTGGCCACCGCCGAGGACCTGCTGCGGCTGTCCGGGCAAATTTCCAGCGGACTTTCCGGCGAGGAGGGGCTCAGCTCGCAGTTGGGGCAGTTGCTCCGCGATGCACAGGAGCTGGCCGGTATTGAGGAAGATGCTGCCGCGCTGGCCGGTCGCCTCGAGTCGACCATCGTCGAGCTGGACGACTTGGCCGGAGAATTTGTGCGCCTGGGCGAAACCGGCGACATCGATGAGGGGACCGCCAGGGAACTTTCCGAAAAAATGGACCTCTGGCTGGAGGTGAAACGTCGTCATGGTCCCGAACTCGAAACCGTGCTTAAAAAGCGCGAGACCCTGATCGAGCGTATCGCCGCGCAAAGCGATCTGGGTGGCCAGCTTGAGACCTTGCACGCCGAGGCCGAAAAGCTCGAAGCACTGTTGCGTGAGAAGGCCGGCGAGCTGACCCAGAAACGCGCCGCCGCCGCCCAGGGGCTGGCGCGGAAGGTCACCGATTTGCTCGAGAAGCTCGGCTTCCAGAACGCGACGATTCAAATTCGCGTGGCTCCCGAGAGTGGCCTCAAGGAGTACGGCAACTCAAAGTGCGAGTTTTTGTTTGCGGCCAACCTCGGCCACGACCCGCTGCCGCTGAACAAGATCGCCTCCTCCGGGGAGACCGCGCGCGTGATGTTGGCGCTGAAAACCGTGCTAGCCGAAATCGACGCCACGCCGGTGCTGGTCTTCGACGAAGTCGACGCCAACGTGGGCGGCGAAATCGGCGCGGAAGTCGGCAGGGAGCTGGGTGCGCTGGCCGGCAAGCACCAGGTTTTTTGCGTGACGCACCTGCCGCAAGTGGCGGCCTGGGGACGCCAGCACTATGTAGTCAGCAAGACCCAGGAAGGCGACGAGACGAACGTATCCATTCAGTCGATACACGCTGAGGAAGAGCCGCGTGTCGAGGAGTTGGCCCGCATGCTGGGCGACCGCGCCTCCAAGTCCGCGCGCAAGCACGCCGAAGAGCTCCTGAAGACCGTAGCTGTCGACTGACCCACACCGCGTTTCCGAGTGACCGGGTGACCCCGGTAAGACAAAGTTGGTTTCGTTGAAAAACGCGTTGCGCGCATTGAACGCTCGCGTCGGAGTGAACGCGGGTAGGCGTGCCTAGTAGATTGAGGCGGCGTCCGCGTCTTGTTCTTGTTTCGGGAAGCGGACGGAGTCGACGAAGCGGGCGAAGGCGGGCGTCTGGGTGGCCACTGCAGGGCTGTCGCCGGAGATCTTGAAAAAATAATCAAAGCCGTCGAAGCGCACGATGGTGACCGAGGTAGTTTTGCTGTTTTCGGGATTTTTGATGATGACGGTTACGGCGCGTTCCCCATCGACCACGCCCTGCATGACCTCGGCCCCCGGGCCGCTGTCGGCATTCTCGGGCAGTCCGATCTGACGCCGCCAGCGCTGGATATTTAGTGGCAGCGGCATGCCTGCAGGGAAGCCCGTAACGGCGATTTCCGCCTGGGTGCTGTCCGGCCCGATGGCCACGAAACTGCCGATGCGCCCGGACACCTCGGGCCCCGTATTGAATTGTGGCGGGACCACCCACTCAAGTTCAGGCGGTGCCTCAAACTGCATGCCCGGCGGCGGCTGGGTCATGCTGCGATCAGCGGGCGGCGCGGCGGTCGCGGGTTGCGACTTGTCGACGTATTTGGGCGTATCGTAACGGGTGACCTCCGGATCGCCTTCGCCGCAACCGGCAAAGAGTATCACGGAGCCGATGACCACGCAGGCGGTCTGGATTCTGGCGAACGGTTTCATGCGATCTCTAGTTGGTAAATACGAGTCCCGAATCGCGCACGAATCAAGTAGGTGCGTTCAGTTGTTGAAACGGAAAAGCGCGACGTCGCCGTCTTTGAAGACGTAATCTTTACCCTCGACACGGTACTTGCCAGCTTCGCGGGCTTTAGCCGTGCTGCCTGCTTCCACAAGGTCGGCAAAGTGAACGACCTCGGCCTTGATGAAGCCCTTTTCAAAATCGCCGTGGATGACGCCCGCGCACTGCGGCGCTTTCATGCCGCGGGTAAAGGTCCAGGCCCGCACCTCTTTTTCGCCCGCGGTGAAGTAGGAGGCCAGCCCCAGCAGGTGGTAAACACTGCGGATCAGCTGCGTCACGCCGCTATCGCTGACGCCGAGCGACTCCAGGTATTCGGCGGCCTCGGCGGGCTCGAGTTCGCCGAGTTCCTCCTCCACACGCGCGCAAATGACCACGACCTCGGAACCGTGCCGATCCTTTACATGGGCCTCGACGGCTTTGGTGAAGTCGTTGCCACCGGCGGCCAGGTCTGCCTCGGCGACGTTGCAGGCAAAGAGCACGCGTTTGGACGAGAGCAGGTTGAAGGTGTGCAGGCGCGCGGCTTCGTCCTCGGTGGCCTCAAGGGTGTTGGCCGGGCGGCCTTCCTCCAGGTGCGGCAGCAGGCGCTCCAGCAGGGCGACGTTGGCGATGGCTTCCTCGTCGCGGCCCTTGGCTTTTTTGCGATTGCGATCGAGCTGCGACTCCACCGATTGCAGGTCGGCCAGGATCAATTCGGTGGCGATGATCTCCAGGTCGCGCACGGGGTCGACGCGGCCCATGTTGTGGATGACGTCCTCGTCTTCGAAGCAGCGCACCACGTGCACGATAGCATCGACCTCGCGAATATTGGCCAGAAACTGGTTGCCTAGGCCTTCGCCCTTGGAGGCACCTTCAACGAGCCCGGCGATGTCGACAAACTCGATGGCCGCAGGGATAACGACGGAGGTGTTGGCGATTTCACGCAGAGGCTCCAGGCGCGCGTCGGGCACCTCGACGACGCCCACGTTGGGCTCAATGGTGCAAAAGGGGTAGTTCGCTGCTTCCGCCTTGCGGGTACGGGTGAGGGCGTTAAAAAGCGTACTTTTGCCCACGTTGGGCAGTCCGACGATTCCAGCTTGAAGCATAACGAGCAAGGCAGACCGGGCGGAGGGTCCGGCCTGATGTCGCGGAGTCCATCGCGCTCCAGGCGAGGGTCAAGGCGATTCTGAGGCGATCACCTGTGAGGCTTTGAAGTCGCCGCCGCCGGTTTGGAGATCCTTGACGGCTTCACGCAGGATGGCCTCCAGCGCATCCAGGCGCAGCGGCTTGGAGAGGTAGCCGCACATGCCGGCCGCCTCGCAGGCCTCACGGTCCTCGCGCTGGGTGCGGGCGGTCAGGGCGATGATGCGGGGCTGGGCGTCCTCGTCGCAGTTCTCAAAGATTTTGCAGGTGGCGGTGATACCGTCCATCTCAGGCATGCGCAGGTCCATCAGAATCACATCGTACTGGAACTGTTCGACCGCGGCCACCGCTTCGCCGCCACTGGCTACCACATCGGCTTCGTAGCCGAGCGTTTCGAGCAGGCGTAGGGTGACCTTCTGGTTCACCAGGTTGTCCTCGGCCAGGAGGATGCGCAGGGGGACGTCGCGGGCCATCGGCGGACGGGTTTCGCCCGGGACTTTGCGCGGCTGCTGCCCGCTTGAGTCAAGGAAGCGCTCCAGGGTTTGCTTCAGGTGGGCCGAGCGACAGGGGCAGCGCAGGATGGGCCAGTTTTTACTGGCTTGTCCGCTGCCGGGGGCGAGTTTGCCGTAAGGATCGAGCAGAATGACCGGAATCTCGCTTTTATCCAGGGCCGTAAGCCGCTTGCGGGCCTCGTCCATATCCGTCAGCGGCTGGTTGGAACCGCAGTCGGCGCACCACAACAGCAGGTCAGCCCGTAACCCGGAAGCAGCCTCCCGGGCAAAACTGTGGGCGTCGGCAAAACGCAGCGGCTTGAGTCCCCAGCGCTTGAACAACTGGACGAAACTGTCGGCCTGAAATTCGTTGGGCTCGACGATGACCAGGGTGCGTCCTTCCAGGGCAGGGCTCACCTCAAGGGTGCGATCCTGGCCGTCGTAGTCTTCGGTCAAGATGGTGAAGGTGAAGGTGCTGCCTTCGCCCAGGACGCTCTCGGCCCAGAGCAGGCCGTCCATCAGGGCGACCAGCTTTTTGCTGATGGCGAGCCCAAGGCCGGTGCCTCCATAAGCGCGAGCCGTGCTGGCGTCAGCCTGGGTGAAGGGCTCAAAGAGGGCCGGAATACGCCCGGCCGGAATGCCGACGCCACTGTCCTCAACCGCAAACTTCAGCTCGTGCCGGTTGTTGCGGATGGGGCGCGCGGACACTTCCACGCAGACGCTGCCTTTGTCAGTAAATTTGACGGCGTTGCCGATCAGGTTCACGAGCACTTGGCGCAGGCGTGTGTGGTCGCCGATCACCTCCTCGGGCACGCCTTCGCGGAGGACGTAAGCCAGGCGGATGCCTTTCTGGGCGGACTTGGGCGCCAGCAGATCGATCGCTTCCTCGACGCACTCACGCACATCAAATGGTGCCAGTTCCAGGTCCATGCGACCGGCCTCGATTTTGGAGAAATCGAGCGTCTCGTTGATGATGCCCAGCAGCGAGTTGGCCGAGAGGCGCAGGGAGTCGACCAGGTCGAGCTGCTCAGGGGTCAAGCGCGTGTCGCGCAGGATACCGGCCAAGCCGATGACGCCGTTGAGCGGCGTGCGTATCTCGTGGCTCATCACGGCGACGAACTCGCTCTTGGCCACGCTGGCGGCTTCGGCATCTTGGCGGGCGCGTTCCAGCTTGGCGTTGGCTTCCTTCAGCTCGCCGGTGCGCTCCTTAACGCGGCTTTCCACTGTCTGATAGACATCGCGCAGACGCCGGGCCATGGAGTTGAACGCATGCGCCAGCGCGCCAATTTCGTCTGAACCCTCGACCTCGACCGTTTGCTCCCAGTTGCCATCCGAGAGGGCGCTGACTGCCTCCGTCAGCTGTGTGACCGGGCGCAGGCAGCGATTGATCAGGCTGCGTGCGGCTACGGCAGAAATGCTGATCGTGGCCAGCAGGATCAGAATGGCCAGCGCGATGGAATTGTAGGCCTCGGCCAGGGCGTTGTTGCGTGTTTCGTAAACGTAGGCCGTCCAGCCCGATGACATCCGCAGGCGAACGCTGATCCAGTCGTCGCCCGCTTCGCCGCCCGAGCGGAATTGAGGCGGAAATTCACGGCCGGTCGTAGAGATAAAGAGGCGGTTGCCGCTTTCGTCAGCAATGATGAGGGCTGGGTCTTCGTCGCTGCGGTAGGCATCCAGGTGGTCGGCCAAGGCCCGCGTGGAGAGGCTGCCGATAAGGGTGGTGCCGTCCTCGCAGGTAGCGGCGAACCAACGCCCGTTCTGGTGGGCCTGATGACTGGAGCCATGCGCCTCGATTTCGCTCAGCCAGGGTCCGATGAATTCAGGAATCACCTGCGGAACGGTGTTGAACAACGGCGTGGCGGATTTATTCGCATCGATCCGCCAAAGCGTATCGTAAGTGCGCTCCAGGGCGCGTCGCACAGCCTGGCTTTCTGGGCTGATTTCGCCCTCGGCATGGGCCAGCGCCAGGAGTTGCGTGCCGGCGTTCAAAACGAAGTCGTTGGCGGAACGCGCCGCCAGACGCGCGTCAGCGGCCAGACGTGCGCGCGTGGCCGACTCCAAGGTGTCGATAATCTGCGACCCCAGCCAGACATAGGCCAAGAGCATCGGACCCAGAATGACCCCGACCGTCGTCAGAAAAATGCGTGTGCCCAGACGTTTTTTCATCGAAGAAGCAGCGCGGGCGGCCACCTGGCTGAAATTGGCTGGGAAAGATGAGGCTGCATACACGAGGTGCCGTCCGCGCGGCGGAGTTCCGACGCGTGGGAAAGGGCACCTAAGCAAGTCGACGACGCTTTCGGTAGACTTTACGCAATTGAGCGCTGGCTTTGGGAAAGTTGGTCACATGGGTAAAAATGTTGACAAAATGTCGCAAAACCGGCTTACCTGACGGTTTTCTTAAATTACAGCGGTATAAAGCATGGCACTTCGTATTCGTCTTCAGCGCGCCGGTTCAACCCACGCCCCCGTCTATCGTGTGGTGGTTGCCGAAAGTACCTTTAAGCGTGATGGGCGCTTTGTTGAGAATCTGGGCCTGTACAGCCCCAGCGCGCGCGGCAAGGAGCAGGAGATCCGCCTGAAGCTTGAGCGCGTGGAGTACTGGCTGAGCGTTGGGGCTAATCCTTCCGACACCGTCAAGAGTCTCATCCGCGCCGCTCGCAAAGGTCGTGCCGTGGCCGGCCGTGCCTCTTCCAGCAAGCAGATTGGCAAAGGCATCCAAAACGCGCCTGCCGTCGAAGCTGCACCCACACCGGTGGCCGAGGCCGCCGCTTCGGCTCCCGAAGCCTCTGAAGCGGTCGCTCCTGACGAAGGAAAGCCTGCCGAGGCCTAAGCGGCAATTCGCCACACCGTCTTTGCGGAGGACCCAAGCACGGGCCGAGGCCCGCTAAGTGTCTCGGGGTAGTTCATCAACGGCAGGTAATTTCAGCAATGGAACCGCCGGTCCAAATCGATGTGGTGACGCTGTTTCCGGGCATGCTTCAAGGCTTTGTCACGGAAAGCATGCTTGGCCGCGCTGTGGAGAACGGCTTGCTAAAGGTAACCGCGCACAACTTACGCGACTGGGCTCACGACAAGCACCACACCACCGATGATCGGCCCTTTGGTGGTGGTGCTGGCATGGTCCTGAAACCCGAACCGCTTTTCGAAGCCATTGATGAGCTCAAGCGAGCCGAATCCGAGGTCATTTACCTGTGCCCGGACGGGGAGCGCCTGACGCCTGTTCTGGGCCGCGCGCTGGCACAACGTCCGCACCTGATTTTACTCAGCGGTCATTACGAAGGCATGGATGAGCGCGTGCGGGTGCACCGGGTGACGCGTGAGGTATCCATCGGCGACTATGTGCTGACCAACGGCACTTTGGCTGCGGCGGTGCTGATCGACTGTCTGGCCCGCTATATACCAGCGGTCCTGGGAGAGGAAATGTCCTTGACCCAGGATAGCTTTAACGACAATTTACTAAGTTTCCCGCAATACACGCGACCGGCTGACTATGATGGTCTTACGGTACCCGAAGTGCTCTTGTCGGGAGATCACGGTGCCATTGCTGCCTGGCGACAAAGCCAACGTGAAGCCCGCACCCGAGCCCGCCGTCCAGACCTTTTCAACACCTTTCAGGCAACCACCCAAAACAGGCCTTCTTCATGAATCCGCAGCTTTTGAACGAACTGACCCAGGACCAACTCAAGCCCGATCGCGACCATTTTAAGGTGGGCGATGGCGTGCGCGTGCACACGCGGGTACGCGAAGGCGACAAGGAACGCGTACAGATTTTCGCCGGCATCGTCATCGCGCGCAAGGGCTCGGGCGTGAGCGAGAGCTTCACCGTGCGCCGTATTTCTTACGGAGAAGGTGTTGAACGTGTCTTTCCGGTCCACTCGCCCAACATCGAGAAGGTCGAAGTCGACCGCGAGTCGGTCACCATGCGCGCCCGCATGTATTATCTGCGCGACCGCATCGGTAAGGAAGCCGGTAAGGTCAAGGAAAAGCGCCTGCAGCAGGTCTAGGCATTCGCCCCGCGCTGGTCCTCCGGGAACCTTTTCAACCGGCACGGTCCCAAGGATGGTGAACCTTGGGTTGTCAATCTGGGTCAAAGTCTGCTGCATGGATGAAGCAGGCTGAGAATCAGGAATCAACGGGGACGGCGTTATTGTGAAGTGGGTTAAGCGAATTTTCTGGTTCGGCATTTTTGCCGGGCTGTGTCTGGCGCTGGTTATCGCCCTGCTTTTTGTGCCTGCTGTCCAACGGCAGATCGCACTCTCTGTCCTTAGCGCGGAAGCCGAAGAGGTACGGCTCGAAAGTATCTCGGTGGGGTTTGGCGGCGTCAGTCTTGGCGGATTGTTCGTGCGCATGCCCAACGGTGCCCAGGTGGAACTCAGCGAAGCCACCATTCAGGGCTCGATGCTCAGTCTTGGCTCCGAGGCAATTGTCCTGGATACGATTGAAGTGACCGGGTTGCGTATTGATGTCAGCCAGGTGCAGCCAGTTGAAGCTGCGTCAGATGCCGTCGAGGCAGTGGAATCGGCCCAGCCAGCGCAGGAAGCGCGGGAGTTGCTGGACGAATTCAAAGGCATCCTCAATCCCGATGGTGGACTGCCGGTCACTTTGAGCCTCAACAAGCTTTCGGTGGAGGGCCAGATTTTGGCCCCCGAGCAGGTGCAGGCCACCTTTCAGCTCAGTGGCGAAGCGATCACGCCCGACGCGCCGGGCACGCTTACCTGGCAAACCACCGTGGGCAAAAAGGGCCTGGAGGGTGCGCCCGACGACGAGGTTAACTTGATGGGGACGCTGACTCTGCGACAGCGTGGGCAAACCGAGGACCCAGCCATCGAAGCGGTGCTGACGGCCACTCCGCGCCTGGCCAGTGTCGAAGATGGCCTGCCCGTGGTGGAAGTCTACCTCTCCGCCCGTGGCACCGAACAAGGCGAGCAGTATGGCTTTGTCTTTCGCCTGCCGCTGCTGGAGGGCGGGTACGCAAATGTGTTTCAAGCCAAGGCCAACTACGCCAGTGACGCCCAGGCGCTGCGGGGCGAGTTTGCCTTTAGCGCTGACGAGGCGCTGCGGCAACAGATTGCCCGCTTCGCCGAGGTGCCGGAGTTTTCGGGGGCGGCCAACGGGCGATTTGAAACGAGTTTTGGCGAGCAGTTTCTGGTTTCAGTGACCGGGGCGGCCGATGGTCGGATTGAACGCATGGAGGCGATGACGGACGAAGTTGCCGACGCGCTGGAGTCCGTCGATCTGAAGGCTGATTTCAACCTCAAGGTGGAAGATACCCGGCTGAAAATCAGCGCGCTGGATTCCTCGGTGATATCGGGTGACGGCGAAACGCTCTTTCTAATCTCGTTGCCCAAGCCTATCGACCTGGATCTGGCCGACCTTGAAGCCGAGACCTCTGACCTCGAGGGGGAACTGCTGGTGGTTGAGCTCAACGACATTCCGGCGGCCACGCTGGGTGCTTTTCTACCCGGTTTGCCGATCACCGATGAGTCCACCGGCGATTTCAGCCGCGACCCGGAAACCGGCGAGATCGAAACACTCGCGCTGGATTTTTCACGCGGCGCGCTCAGTGGGAAGGTAATTCTGGAGTCACTGGGGCAGGGCTCCTTTCGGCTGGGAACGACCGAGCCGATCCGCGCCCGGGAGTTTGTGGTCAGCCTGCCGGACGACAACTTTGAGCTGACCCAGCCCATCGATCTCGAGCTGAGCTTTGCCAGCACCTACGAAGGCAATACGGCCACCGCCGACATCGGGCCGCTGACGCTGAGCGTCGACGGCGAGGTCTTTCACCGCCAGCAAAGCCGCGTCCTGGTATCCGGCATCGAACAAGACGAGCTGGTCATTGAAGGCAACGGCAGCAAGTGGACCCGCCTGGAGCCGCTCATGCGGCAAAATCTTTTCGCGCAGGACCCCTTCATCGGCCCCTGGCAGGCCATCGCTCCGCGCAACCCGAGCATAGAGACGGCCTGGGCCTTCTCGCTGGTGCCCGACAACACGCTGCGGCTGGACAACCTGACCGTCGCGTTGCGCCCGGAAAACGGCGAGCCGCTTGTCGAACTGGTGGCCCCGGGTGGATTGGCCGTGAACCTGTCCGATGACGTGTACGACCTGAGCGATGTCGGCTCGGCCTACGGCACGCTCTTCACACTGTCGATTCGCGATTTTCCGCTGGCGGCGGTCAACCAGCCCGCCATCGGTTTGCGCACGAATGGCAACCTGGCCAACGTCACGCTGACGCTGGCCAAGCGTGACGAGAACCTGATCATCGAAGCACGTCAGCCGCTCGAAATACGGGATGTGAACTTGTCCTTCGCGGACGTCGCCTACGTGAGCAACTTCTCCGCAGGCGGGACTTTTTCGGTCAGCAGTGATTTGGGCGACAAGCTGGCGCTTGAGTTCGACAACCTGAGTTTACGCGAAGGCCGCATTCCTTTTGCCAAGGGCAGCGGCTCGGCGGTCATCGACCAGGCTGAAGCGATTCCGCTGCGCAGTTTCAAGGCTGACCTTGTGATCGAGGATTTCCCCTCGATGTTCAACCAGCCGCCGTTGCGTGCGTTTGATAATCTGCGGCGCGGCTCGGGACAGATTGTGGCCGACGTGGATCTGGCGCGGGCGGGCGAGTCGAAGCTGGAGGTCGTCTTCAAAAATCTCATGGCCAGCGATGGATTCGACAGCGTTACGGAGGCCTCACTGAAGGCGCGCGGCATGGTCCGTCCGGGCGAGGGGTTTACCGCGCAGGTGCCTTTCCGCATTCGCACCACCGCGCAAAGTACCAGTGAAGGCAGTTTGTCGCTGGAGGGGAAATTCGGCGACACGCAGGAGCGTCTGCTCGGCTCGCTTGAGGCCGCGCGCCTGTCCTACGACGATCTCCTCTTGCTGCTGAAACCTTTTCAGGGCGATGGCTTTGACGAAGGGCCACCGCCCGAAGTCCTGGCTGAGCAGCAGCCACCCCGCCGCAGCCTGGACGAAGCCATCGCCGGACCGGCTGCCTCTTCCGCCGAACAAGCAACGCCTTCGCCCTCGGAGGCCGAATGGGCCGGCTGGGTTTCGGGACTGGGTTTCGATGCGCAAAAGGTGCAAGTCGATTTGTCGCTCAGCATTGCGCAGTTGCAACTGCAGCAGCTGGTCTTCGAGCGTCTGAAAGGGCGTCACACGCAGACCGCGCGCGAGATGCGTACCTATTTCTCAGCGACCAACGCGCAGGAGCAGGATGCGGTGATCGAGTTTCAGGCCGATTTTGATCCGAACGCTGCCGCCTCCACCTCCTTTGATCTGAAGAGCAACGTGGCGGAGTTCGAGCCGCCCATCGTCGTGCAGGTGATGACATTTGACCCGCGTCGCAGCCAGTCGATGAAGACGCCACTGCTGGACGGTCTAATCAACGTGCAGACTGATATCCAGGGGCGTGGCGATGACCTGGGTGACGCCTTCGATAATTTTACAGGCGGTTTCACTTTCGCCAGTTCAGGCGGTGTCCTGAACGGCCTGGCCGGCTCCAATGACGAAGTAGCCAGGCTGATTCAACTGCTGAACAATCCGTTGGCGACGCTGGCGCTAGCTCAGCTGGGAGACAAGGTGAAGGAGATTCGCGGCGTTTTGCAGGTGATCAATTACCTCAACACGCTGCCCTACGACGAGGTGCGCATCGACGTGGCGCGGGATGAGGATTTCTCGACCACGATCCGTGAGTTCACGCTGGCCAACCCGCAGGTGCGCGTGGAACTGGACCGGCTCGGAACCATCGGTAATGTCGAAGGACAGTCGCTGCTGGACCAGCCACTGGATATCCCGCTGCAGTTCTGGGCACGGGGTGATATCGCCGGCACACTGGATAATCTGGGCCTGATGGGGCCGCCCAACGAGGACAACTTTTATCCGCTCGTGCGCCCTTTTCAGTTGGGCGGTTCGCTCTCGCGGGTGGAGTCGAACCTGATCGAAATCTTGCTGCAGCCGGGCTTCAACGCCTTGGGCGGGCTTCTGCGCTAAGCGAGGTGACGCCGCCCGGTGCGGGTGAGCTAAAGCGCGCGGCTGCGAAGGCGTCTTGCCTGCGACCGCCAAACCCGCAAGGCTTGCACCCGATATGGCAAGCGACTGTGCCCCCGCCTCGGCTCCGTTTCACCTGATGACCAAGCCCATCGGGCCGATCTGCAATCTGGAGTGCACTTACTGCTTTTACCTGGAGAAAGAAAAGCTCTTTGCCGACAACGAGCGTTGGCGTATGTCCGACGCGACCCTGGAGCGCTACGTGCAGGCCTACATTGAGGCGCAGCCCGGCGACGAGGTGCACTTCGCCTGGCAGGGCGGCGAGCCGACGCTGCTGGGGGTGGATTTCTTCAAGCGCGCGGTCGAACTACAGCAAACCTACGCTAACGGAAAACGTATCAGCAACGCCTTCCAGACCAATGGCACGCTGCTCAACGATGCGTGGGCCACTTTCCTGGTAGAGAATGACTTTCTCGTTGGCATCAGCATCGATGGCCCGCCCGAACTGCACAACCGTTACCGCGTCGACAAGCGGGGCCAGGAGTCCTACTCGAAGGTCATGCGTGGGCTGGAATGCCTGAAGCGCCACCGGGTGGAATTCAACACGCTGACTGTCGTCAACCGCGTCAACAGCCAGCAGCCGCTCAAACTTTATCGCTTCTTGCGCAACATCGGCTCGACCTACCTGCAGTTCATCCCGCTGGTTGAACGTGAGGCCGACGTGGCGGCCCACAAACTGGGGCTCGACCTGGCCTCGCCGCCGGACGCCGCTCAGGCGCGTACGCTGGATGGTACGCGCGAAGGTGAACGCCCGAAAGTTACCGAGTGGTCGGTGCGTCCGGAGGATTACGGCAGCTTTCTTTGCCAGATTTTTGATCGCTGGCTCTCACGCGATGTCGGCAAGACGTATGTGCAGCACTTTGACACGGCGTTGGCCAAGTGGCTGGGAGTGCGTGGCGGTGTGTGCCACTTTTCGGAAACCTGCGGGCGTGCCCTGGCGATCGAGCACGATGGAAATGTTTACGCCTGCGACCACTACGTTTACCCGCACTACCGGCTGGGAAACTTCCTGGAGAGCGACCTCGCCTCGATGGTCGACGGGGAGCGGATGCAGCGCTTTGGCGAGGGTAAGCGCGACACCTTGCCGCAGTACTGCCGCGAGTGCACCTACCTGTTTGCCTGCAACGGCGAGTGCCCGAAGCACCGCTTTGACACGACGCCCTCCGGTGAGCCCGGTCTGAATTATCTCTGCCGTGCCTACAAAAAATTCTTTGCGCACATCGATCCGGCCATGCGTGTGATGGCCGACCTGTACCGCCGGGGTCAGCCGCCTGCGACCATCATGACGCTGTTGCAACGCGATCCGAATCTACTGCAGCGCGTCGCACAGGCAACCTGACGAGCGCGCCCTCGCGCCCGCCGGGCTCAAAATAGTTCTGCCACTGATCAAAGTGGGGCGTCGTTGGAAACTCGGTGCCAATCAATTCAACTTCCAAGTCGTCCCCAAGGCTGTCGAAGATCGCCCGGTCTACCGCGAAATCGATCCAGTCACGCTGGGTGCGCAGGTGGAAATCGTGAAATGCGATCCACTCAGGCGGTTGTTGCATACGTAGAACGGCCTCGATGTCCCGGCGTACGCCGTCGTAGGCGTGGTCTCCGTCGATAACCATGTAGAGCGGACTGGTGCGCTCATGCCCCGCCTCGACCCAAGTGGGAAAGTCGCTCAGGTGAAACTGAATGTGCGAGCCTTGCAACCCGAGTTGTGTGATAACATTTTTTGTGAAGGCAAGGTTGTCAGCATCGATATCGATGACGTCCAAGGTGGCTTCAAAGCGACGCGCCAGCCAAGCGAGCAGAATAGTCGCATTACCGTGGTAGCAGCCGATTTCGATCAGGGAGTTTACTTCTGCGTACCCATTCAGCGCCTTCCGAGAAATCGCGTTTAAGTAAGCCGCGGAAGTCATCGAGACAAAGCCTTCGATGCGCTGCGCCTGGGTGTACAGTTCTGCCAATTCAGACGACTCGAGTTCGTGAATGCGTAAAGACATGATGCGGAAGTGTGAATACAGGCTGGAGTCCGGCCTGAAACTTCCATCGGTGAATGTGCCTTTGGGTAAAGGCACCTGCCTGTGTCCTCAGGCTAACGCACTTGCCGAGCGGCGGTGATGCCAAGCAGGACGGGTGCGCCGTAGCGATCGCCGGCCTCACCGTAGCGCAAGTCCACGCTGGCAATCACCTTGTCCGGACGCGGGTTGGTCCACTGCATCTGGTACACGATAGCATTCTGCTCGGCACTGGGCGCCGGCTTGGCCGTCCAGGCCACGGCGGCATCGCGCAGGCCCTTAGGTTCGTCGATCAGCCAGTCGGTCACCCCAATGCCGAGGTCGACGGCGATCACCTCGCTGTAACCATCCGCGTAGTTGACCTGGTACTCAAAGACGGTGGGCGGGGCGGCGTTCGGGTTGCGCGGATTCCACTCACGTGTCTGCATAAAGGTGTGCAGGAAAAAGAGGGCGTCGGCGGAGGTGCCGATGCGCATGCCCTCGACCGACTTGGTCTCCACGCGTGAATTCAGGCGCTGCGCCTGCAGGCTGACCGCGTTTTCCAACGGCGAGGTTTTGAAGTCGCGGATGGCGTAGCGCACGCCAGCAAAGGTTTGGTCGCCAATGGGCAGGGCGCTCAAGTCATGTTCACGCACCGGCCAGCCGTTCTCCTGCGTCAGGTACAGATTGCAGTAATTTTCAAGGCTGATGGGGCCGTAGCGCAGGTTTTGCCCGGCGACGATCGTCTCTCCACCGGCGAAGACTGCCCCCAGGTTACGCAGCAACATGGCGGTGACGGTTTTCTTTTTGGCGGCGTTGACGGGGTTGGCTTCGCTTTCAGCGATCTTGTACTGGTTCAGCAGGAGGCCGCCGTTGCCGCGCGGGTACTTCACGAGTCCGCCGATGTTCAACATCGGGCGCACACGCTGGGCAAAGTCATCCGGACGCTGCACGCGCACCCAGAGGTTGTCGACACCGATCACATCGGAGCGCCCGGACTCATCCCAGTCCGTGAGTTCGATGGTCATGCGCCGGGTCTGGACCGGGTCGACCTCGACTTCAATTTTCTGCGAGTTCGGGTCGAGGGCGAATACCTGCTTTGATTCCGGGTCGTCGTCGAAGGTCAGGGCGATGTCGGTGACGCGGTGGTAGATCGCATTGGGGGCGATCGCCAGTCCCGTCACGGTCTCCACGCGCGGAAAGTCAATAGTCCACGAAGTGGGGTCGTCTTTATTAAGGTGGATGGAAAAAATCAGGCGCCAGTGCGCGTCGGCGAGGAAGCCGTTGACCATGTTGAGCGGCCAGGTGTCCGTGCGCGGGCCAGTGGTGCCTGGGTCGTTCCAATACGCCGGCGACGGAAACTCGGAGAAGGGTGCGATGTCGTCGAGGTCGACAATGTACTCAAATGCATCGCTGGCGGGCCATTCGTCGCGGGAATGGCGCTGGATGCGCTCACCGGAGGTCATGACCACGTCGCGCAGGGACAGCCCCGCGGTCAGCGGATCGCGCACCGCCGGGAACTGAACACGTTCGGTGCGGAAGGGACGCATCAAATGATCGTAGCCGACCAGGCGATTGAAATGCGGCAGACCGTCGGGAGTCAGCTCGAGAATCATGAGCCAGCCACCGCGCTGGTTGAAGGCATCCACCATGGCCTGATTGTCCGCGAGGGTCTTCAGTCGTTCGGGCGTGGCCTCGACCACCACAATCTCTTTGGCGGGATTTTTGAGGGCGGCGAGAGTGTCTTCGGTCGCGGTGTAGGACAGACCCATGTCCGCGAAGAGTTTGCTGGCCGGCGTCCCGTCGGAGGCAACCACGACCGTCTCGCGCTCGACCGGCGCGTAATCGGCCATATAAGCCACCATGTTATCGAAAAGCGTGGCCGCGGCAGGCTCTGTAGTCAGCTTCTGAGCCACCACGAGCTGCGAGAGCAGCAAGCCGCCTTCGTTGACCGGCGAGAAGATAACCGCGGAGTAGCCCAGCTTGTCGTCGCAATGGGCCAGGGAGAGCCCGCCCTTGGTCGGCTTGGTGTAGACGTTTTTGTAGACCACGTGGTCGCCGTTCCAACAAAATAGATCCTCCTGAATCAGCCCGGTGAAGACCGGGTGCTCTAAGTTTTGCGAGAAGGCGATCCGCCCCGTGTAATCGCTGGGCTCCGCGTTGGCCGGAATCGCCTGGAAGTGTAGCGGGTTTGCCTGCTCCAGCACGAGAATCTTCTTGCCGGCGGCGGCCCAGCGCAGCCACTGCGGATCGGTCGATTCACGCGGGCTGACCGCATCACGGCCGACGATGAGCAAGTCAAAGTCGGCAGGAATGCCCTGCATGGCGTCGGCGGTTTGGAAACGCACGCCTCGTTGGCCCAGCCGCTGGGCGGCCTCGCCGTGAGGGTCCCAAACGACAACGTTGCCCGACACGTTGTTGAGTGGGGCACCCTGCATCGGGATGACATGTGTTTCCTCGCTGTGGCGGAAGACCTCTGCACCGTTTTGCTCCGCGCTGATGTGGAAGGTGCCGGAGCGGCGCTCGCTGACTTGCGGGGCGGCAAAGTCGTAGCTCCAGGTATCGTCTTCGCCGGCTTCGATCTCGAATACCTGCTCGTTACTGGCGACGGTTTGCCCAGCGAGGATCCATTCGAGTCGAACCGTGATCGGTGACGTATCACGGGTATCGTTGAAAATCTTGAAGTCGCGGCGGACGGCCTGGCCGCTGCCCCACGTCCAATTCCAATTGCGGCAGAGCACCGCGATCGGCTGCCAGGCCATGGTGTAGGAGCCGTCGGTAAAGGCCTCGGCAAACCAGAAATGCGTGCCGGCCATCTCGGCCCAGCGGTAACCGGCGGCCAGCCAGGTGGCGATGCGGCCGATGGCCGGGCGTCCCTCGCTCTTGCCCAAAAAGGCGACCTCGCCGCCCACTTGAGCAAAGGAGGCTGGATCGCGTCCAGGCAGAAAAGCCGTCTCACTGAGAAGGGTGGGGCGGCTGTCCCAGGTTAAGGGCCAGACCTTGCCGCCTTTGCCGGTGCCCTGCCGCGCGATGGATTTCTCCAGGGTGTAGGCCTCATCCGGATACTCGCGGTCGTTCATCTCGAAGTAGTGCGGACCGTAGGTGGGCAGAGATTCGTCCATCAGCGCGTTACCACCGCCGGTAATGGTGCCGCGCGTGGGGTCCAGCGCCATAATGGCGTTGGAAGTCTCCGTAAAGGGCGGCTCAGCCACGTCGAGATTCCCGAAGTTGCGCCCGTTGATGTAGACGATTTCGTTGTCGAGTTCCCAGATGAAGACCGAGGGATGATTGCGGTCGGCCTGGACGCGGTTGAGCATCTGCGCCTGCCAGTTCTCAAAGAGGATGTCGTTGGACTTCTTCTGATCCCCGCGCCCGAGCGCCAGCCGGTAAGAGGCGTGCTGACCGTCAAAGGTGCCGGCGTTTTTGCGCACGGGCATGCCGACTTCATCCATCCACTCCAGCGCTTCGGTGGGACTTTTCCCCGCCCAGGGCCACTGGAAGCGCAGGCGGAACATGTTGTTGCCGTTGTTTTGCCACGTTTCAATGACCTGCTCCAAATCCTGATTGGATCCCGCGCCGTAATAGGTGAGATCGGCGCGCAGGTGCTGGCGCACGCCGTTGAGGAAAAACTGGTTGCCGCGATACTCCCACTCACGCACGCCGAAGCGCGTGACCTTCCGATCAACGACTTTGCCGTCGACGCTCACCTCGGTGATCAGATTGTACAGATGCGGGTCGTAGGTGTGCCACAGATCGAAGGGTTTCGAGGCTACGGTCTGGGTGTCCGTGAAGCTTTCCCCGTGTTTGTAAGTGCTGGAGCTTGTTTCAGCCTCACCGCTTGAGCGCTCACTCCAGGGCTCGATACGATGATGCACACGCGTGCCGCTGCCTTTGCCGCTGACGCGGGTGTCGATCTCCAATTCGCCGCGGGTGATCGGGAAGGGCTTGACGAAGACGTCGTCAATTGTGACCGGGCCGGTGGCGATGAGTTGGACGGTGTCGAGGATGCCGGTGCGGTTGGCGGCCTTGACCGGGTAGTCGAATCGCATCGTGACGCCCTGGTTCTGCTGAAACATTTCCATCGGAAAATACTGGTCGCGACGCACGGTGCCGCCGTCTTGCGCAGGCGAAAGCGCGTAGAAGGCGTCCTTGATGACCAAGGCTACTTCGTTGACCTGACCCGGTTTGAGATGCGCGGTGATCTCCGGACGCCATTGGCCGTAGACCACGTCAAAGTCGCCGACTTTCGCGCCGTTCACAAAGAGCGTGGCGATCAGATTCAGCGACTCGAAGTGCAGAAATGTCCGCCGGCCTTCGTAAGATGCTGGGACGTCGATGCGTGTTTTGTAGATGCCGCGGTGATTATAGAGAAACTCGGGCAGCGCGTTGTTACGGTTCGACGGAACGCGGATGCCGTACCACGCCAGCGAGCTGTAGTCGGGCAGGGCGTCAACGCCCGCCGTGCGCGTGGCTTCGGTGATTTCGCCCCATTCATCCCAGGCACCGTACTGCCAGTGCCCGGCCAGAGATAGTTCGAGTCGTGGGTCTTCAGAGGCTGGTGCCTTGAAGACCTGCGTTGCCGCTTTTTGGGAGGCGCTGTCGTTGGGCTGCCAATCGGGTTTGTGCTTAAAGTTCGGGACCCAGTCGCCCGAGTGCAGACAGAGGGCGTCGGAGACGTAGCGCAGCGCCTCCATTTGTTGCTGGCCGCGATTGTTTTCGCTGGTCTGGCGCATCAGGCGGATTTCCAGCTTGTTCGAGCCGGTCTGAACTTCGGCGGCCCCCATCCGGGTCCAGCCGATTGGGTTCCAAAAGCTAAGCTCCTGCACATTGGAAAGCGGATGGGTCTCCTGGGAATTGGTCTGCCACTCGCCGCCGTTGAGTCGCCATTCAAAGGGCGAGCGTGCCGAGGTAAAAAGTAGCCGATTCCAAATCGTGTAGCTGCCCGCCTTAACCGCCTGAAACTCGTGAACCAGAACCACGCCAGCCTCGGGGATTTTGGCTTCGATTTCGCGCGCGCCGACGTTGACGGCCAGCATTTGGCCACCGGAGATACGTTCGGGTCGGGCCCAACTAGTGGCTGAGGCTGGTTCCGGCGGGTTGGGCAGCGACTCGGACTCGAGCCAGATGAATTCAGCGGCGAAAGCCGGAACCGCAGAGGCGATCAGGGTGAAGAACAGGCGCAACGTTTTCATAGTGGAAGCGGTGATTTTCTAGGCCACAGGCGTCCAGCGAAAGCAAAAAGCGCCCGCTGGTTGGACCTACCCTTGGGGGTTGCCCGAACCAGCCTAGCGACCTAGCCTTCAGCCAAGAAACACGCGCTGCAGCTTATGCGTAATTTCAATTCGAAGAATTATCCTGAAGGGCTCCGACCGTTACTGGAGCGTGACGTTCCTTCACCGCTTGGCCCCGGCAAGCCCGATCCCGCTAAAATCAAGCAGATCGATGCCGCCAAAGTGGTCGAGCAACTGATGGAGGCGGGAGCCCGCGAGGAAGCCATGTGCCAGGCCTGCCTGAGCGGGATTTATTTGCTACACGACGCCTTGGATCGCTCGCATGACCTGAGCCAAGCTATCACTGGGCCCACGGGCAGCTTTTGGCACGGCATTATGCACCGCCGCGAACCTGATTACCCAAATGCCAAGTACTGGTTTGCCAAAGTGGGTGAGCATCCGGTGTTTCCCGTCCTGCACACCGAGTCCAGCCGCCTGTCCGAGGAGCAGCCGAGTTCAGCGCGCACCTTGTTTCTCTTCAATCAGGACCACTGGAACGCCGATGCCTTTATCGATTTTGCCGAGGCGGTGCACGGCAGCGCTTCCGCGGACGAAAAACTGGCCCAGGCCATTCAACAGCGCGAATGGGAACTGCTTTTTGACTATAGTTTTCAGGCGGCGATGGGCGCTTCGGTGGAGTAATCGCATCGATGACTACCAGCAACAAAGTGGCGGCCACCGCGGACGCATCCTGCTGCGCTCCGCGTGCCTGCCCCTCCGAGCGCAACGAGCCCCTGGCGGACACCGGCTACATTTCCGAGACCGTTGAAGACATGACCCGCGCGGACTCCGGTTCCACTGAGGGCATGATACGCATCGAGGGCGGTACCTTTCGCATGGGTACCGAAGACGAAGACGCCTGGCGTCAGGATGGCGAAGGGCCCATCCGCGAGGTCAGTCTGGCCCCTTATTACATCGATGCGACCACGGTAACCATCGGGCAGTTTCAGCAATTCGTGCAAGCCACCGGCTACGCGACCGAGGCCGAGCGCTTCGGCTGGTCCTTCGTCTTTTTGGTGCTCTTGCCCAAGTCCAAGCAGCGCAAGCTCAAGGGCGGGCAAACGGTGATGGGTCTTAATTGGTGGTACGCCATTGAGGGCGCATCCTGGAAGAAGCCGGAAGGCCCTGGCTCGAATATTAAAAAGCGGCTCGATCACCCGGTTACCCATGTCACCTGGAATGATGCCATCGCCTATTGCCGTTGGGCCGGCAAACGCCTGCCCACCGAAGCGGAGTGGGAACTGGCCGCCCGGGGCGGGCTGGAGCAACAGCGCTACCCCTGGGGCGACGAACTGACCCCGGGCGGCAAGCACCGCTGCAACATCTGGCAGGGGCGCTTCCCGGACGTCAATTCCGCCGACGATGGCTACGTGGGCACCGCGCCCGCGCGCAGCTTCCGATCCAACGGCTACGGGCTGTTCAACTGCTCGGGCAACGTCTGGGAGTGGTGCAACGACTGGTTCAGCCCCAGTTGGCATCAACGCTCCAGCGCGCCTCGGGAGAACCCACGTGGCCCGCAAACCGGCGAGCAAAAAATGATGAAGGGCGGCTCCTTCCTCTGCCACCACAGCTACTGTAACCGCTACCGCGTGGCCGCCCGCACGGGCAACACCCCCGACTCCTCCACCGCCAACTGCGGCTTCCGCACCGTGCGGGATGTGTGAAGTGGCTTAGCGGCTGGAGAGTTCCCAGAGGACGTCGCTGAGGCGGTCGAGTTCGGCGCAGGCGGTCAGGCCTTCGACCCAGTCGCCGGGGATCGCCTCGCAGCCGTTGGCCGCCCCCAGCAGCGCACCCAGGATGGCACCGCGGTGAGCATTATCCCCGCCGAGACTGGCGTTGGTCGCCAGCGCGAGTTCGGGATCGGCTGCGTATTTGATCGCCAGATACAAGGTCAACGGGATGGCGTCTTCGCAGAGCGGACCGCGCCCGAGCTCATGCGCAGCGATGTAGCGGTCGTCGGACTGATCGCGCCAGCGGCGGTACGGCATGGTCAAAAAGGTGTAGCGATCGCGCCCCACTTTTTCAAAAAGCGCGGTTTCCACCTCGTGGCCCTGGAGCATCTGATGCAACGCGTCGCAGGCGAACTCCACACCACGGGCCACGGCTTCACCCTGGTGGGTCAGGGCAAGGTGTTCGCGGGCGACCTTCTTCATCGTGGTCAGGTTGCGCGCGTGCATCAGCATCAGCGGCAGGCACAGGACAATGCCGTCCAGGTGGGTGCCCTGCATGCCACAGCGCTGGAGTTCCTTGCCGCGGGCGTAGTTCTTGAAAAACTCGCGATGGGCGTGCGGGATGTAGTGGTCGGGGTTGCCGTCGGGTTGCAGGAAAAACTCCAGATAGCGGCGCAGGTAATCCTCCTGGTCGTAGCAGCCGCAGGCCTCGATCGACTGCAAGAGCACCCGCACCAGCTGCAGGTTCACGGTGTTGTCCCCTGCGCTCAGTCCACTGTGTGGGTGCGCTCCGGGGACCCGCCATGATTGCTCGCGCGTGTGCATGATGGCGTTGCGCTCGTTGATGGGCGCGTAGTGCGTTCGGTACAACGGACTGTCCGGGTGAGGCGGTCCCGGGGTGCGGTACTCACCGGGCCAGCCGTAGTCGCGCTCGATGTGTTCGGGCGAGCTGTAGCCGTGTGTGGCCATACAGAGCGCGTCGCCGATGAACATGCCCCAGAACGCCGCGTAAAAACGCGAACGGTAGCTGACGCCGACCGAAGTTTGCTCGGCGGGAAGGGAAGCGGGTTGGTCCGCTGAACTCATGGGTAGTCCTCCTGCAAGCTGTGCGTGAACCAAGGCCCCTCGGCCACGCGGTGGGTAACGAGATATATCAATAGGAAGCACAAAAACTTCCTTGGCCGGAAGCATTACGTATAAGCTGGGCCGGTGGCCAGCAAAATTGCTCAAAAGCAAACGTGCTTTATCGCTTTGTAGCCGCGGCCTTTTTGGTCGAAGCGGTCAGCCAGACCGCCTGAAACGGCTCCAGGGAGAGGCCCTTGGTGCCAAACGAGAGGTTCTTCTGGCTGAGGATGTCGTAGGCCGTGCTGGCGGAGCCCAGCAGCGGCGTTCCCTTCGAGCCGCCGATGGTCTGCTTCTTGGCGGTAAAGTTGAAGATACACAAAACCGTCTCGTTCCCATCCACCGAGGTGCGCTCTAGAATGAAAAAGTGCTTCCCGCCATTGTGGATGACCTGCGCGCCGTCCGGATGAAACGCCGGGTGGCGCGCGCGCCGCCGCAGCATCTGCTGGTACCGGCGGAGGACGCGGGCCTGCGTGCTATCGGTCTCGGCCAGGATATCGTCGAGCTCGGCGCGTGCATACTTGCGGCGATTGATGGTGCGGTTGTGCTGGGTGCATTCGACACCCTCCTGGTAATTGGGCGTGCCAACCAGACTGTGAAAATACACCGCCGGCACCCCCTTGAAGGCGAGCATTAGCGCCTGCGAACAGAGGAACCGCGCCAGGCTGAGCGCGGCGTCCCCCGGGGTGCTCAGAGCGTCGAAATAGGTAATGTTCAGCTCGTAAGGGCGCTGGGAACCGTCGGGCATCGAGCGGGAATTGACGCGTCCGCCGCGTTCTTTCATCGCCTCGGCCAGGGCATCGATGCCTTCGTCAGGCACGAGCCCCTGTAGCGGGCGCATGCCGATGCCATCGTGTGAGGCGGTAAAGTTAAAAAAGGTGCAGCCCTTGGGTGCGGGCTTCAGGTCGTGCGCCCATTGGGTAATAAGGCGGGCATCCTCGTTGAGCAACCCGTGGAGGACCAGCGGAGGCAGGCTGAAGTTGTAGACCATGTGCGCCTCGTCGCCGTTGCCAAAGTACGAAATGTTTTCGTCGTGCGGGACGTTGGTCTCGGTCAGCAGCAGAACGTGCGGGGCCACCATCTCCACGATGTCGCGCATGAGCTTAACCATCTCGTGCGTCTGGGGCAGGTGGATGCAGGTGGTGCCGGGGATTTTCCAAAGGAAGGCCACGGCGTCCAGACGGACGATCCGGCAACCCATCGATATGTAAAGAAAGAGGATGTCGATGAACTCGAAAAAGACGTCGGGATTTTGCCAGTTGAGGTCGACCTGATCCGCACTGAAGGTGGTCCAGACATGCGTTTCGCCTTCGCGGGTCTGCACCTGGGTGAGCAACTGCGATGAGCGCGGGCGCACAACCTCGGAGAGGTCGGTCTCAGGGTCCATCTCCAGGAAGTAGTAACGCGCGGGCGCGATACCGCTCGCGTAATCGCGAAACCACCCGCTTTGCGCCGAGCAGTGGTTGAGCACCAGGTCGAACATCATCTGGAAGTCCATGCCCAACGAGATCACGTCCTCCCAGCCTCCGAGCTTGTCGTCGATTTCGCGGTAATCGATGACCGAAAAACCATCGTCCGAGCTGTACGGCGAAAAGGGCAGGATGTGGACTGTTTTGATCGAGGACTTGAGGTGCTCGCGGCAAAAATCGCGCAGCGTGCGCAGCGTGGGTTCGCCGTCTTTGTGGACCATGTCGCCGTAGGTGATCAGCACGGAGTCGGACTCATTCCAGCGCTTGCCTGGCCCCGTTGAATCGGTCTTTTGCAGACCCACGCCGTAGCGGCCGACCATGCGAAAGAGCCGCTCTTCCATGCGCTCGATGTCGTTCTTGTCGCCGTACAGCTTCTTCAGCCGCCGACGCACTTTCTGCATCTGCTGTCGCGAAATCGGTTTCATGGTAGGGATGGTTTGGAGAGCCGCAAAAAGCTCAGAAAGACAGAAAAGCTAACCACGAATAACACGAATCAGCACGAATTTATAAGCTACACTCAGAAGGCTTTGGCTGCTCTTTGTACCGATGCGCGATGAAGATAGAAAGAGAGACCCCATTCGTGTTTCATTCGTGGTTAAGCATCCAGGTCAGACCGTCCAGCCGATAAGTCCGGTGAGGATGGTGCGCAGGCTGCGGCGCAAAACCGAGTAGCTGTAGTAGCGGCGGGCAATGCGGTAGTTGTGTTCGATGACTTCGCGCTTGTAGTCGGGGTCGTCGAGCAGGCGCTGGATTTCGTTGATCACGCGCTGGGTCACGATGCCGTCCATCACCGCCAGGCGAAAGCCCTTCGGCTCGATGTCCTGAATGAAGATCGAGTAGCGATTAATCAGGATAGGCTTTTTGAAATAGATGGCTTCCAGCAAGGCGTTGCCGAAGCCCTCGTAGGTGCTCGGGTAGGTAACCAGATCGGCGTGGGGATAAATATCCCAGAGGGTGTAGATCTTGCGGCCCTCGGGGTCGTACTGGCGCACCTCCCCGATGCGGTCACCAAAGAAGCGCATGTCTACGCCTTCCTCGCGGGCCATCTCTTCGAGCAGGTGCTTGTACTCGTGACCCTCGTCGCCGGCGTCGTGCGAAATCACCAGCTTGCAGCGCGGATTGTTCAACCGCCCGAGCAGGCGAATGGCGTGCTCAATGCCCTTGCGTGGAACGATCCGCGTCGGCTGCAGGATGAAGATATCGTCGGGCTCCAGTCCGATGGCTTCGCGGATGTCCTTGGAGTACTCGTCGATTTGCGGCGCAGGCGAATCGAAGTCGAAGACATTGGGAATTAGCAGCGAGGATACCCCGTTGCGGAAGGAAAGCTGTTCTTCGGCCGCGCGGTTGATCACCACGTGAAAAATGTTGGGCAGGCTGGCCGGGAAGGCGGTGGAGAGGTAGTCGTTGCCCGCCCCGATGGAAAAGCGCGTGCGCTCCCAGTAAAAGTCGTGGTGGTGGGCGATGGCCGGGAGGTTGGTCTCGGCCAGAAACTCCGTCATCGCTAGCCCGAGGGGAATGTGCATCGGGATGGTCAGCACATTTTGCGGCACCAGCAAGTCGATGCCGAAGCGGTCCACGAAGTCGTACAGCGTGCTTTTCAAATATTCCTTCATTTCGCGCACGCGGTCGGTTACCAGGCGCGAGCGCGAAAGGCTGCCCCAGATGTGCCGGTTGATCCAGACGTTCTCCGGGTGCCCGAAATACGCCTCGGGAATCACGTGCGAGATGCCCGGCTGACGGTCGCTGCGGCCGCTGTACCAGTGGCTGACGTGCCGATCGTCCCAGAGCACCTGCGCCCACTTGGCACTTTCGAGCGAAACCCCGTCGGTTCCGGCAAAACGTGTGGAAACAAAGCCGATGTTTTTGGGCATGGATTCGTCAGCGGTGCAGGTTTTGAAAAGCCTAGTGGGGGCGCTGACCGGCGCGCTAAGTCCGCAATAACTGAACAGCCGCCGGTGCGTGAGCAAGCATGAATCCGGCACCCGCGGCGTTATTGTCTGCTGGTTTCGTCTGCGCGCCGCGGCGCTTTAGAAAGTCCTTGGCAGAGTTTGCCTGTGCTGGATAAGGTGCGGTTATACGGGCCAACGCCCACTTCCATGACTGACGACTTTGAGCCCATCCTGAGCGCCTTGCCTGACTACCGGCAGAATCTGCAAGGCATTCGTGAAATTCTGCTGGCCAACGCGGTCATGGCTGGCGAAATTCCGGCCCCCACCTTCAGCGAGGAACAACGCACGCGCTTCTTGCTGGACCGTTTCACCGAGTGCGGCTGCCAGAACATTTCGACCGATGAGGCCGGCAACGCCGTCTCGATTTGGCCCGGGAGCCAGGGCGAGGGCAATATCCTCGTGCTGGCCCACATCGACACGCCCTTCGCCAGCTCGGTCGATCACGCGGTCTCCGTTCAGAAGGACCGTCTGGAAGGTCCGGGGATCGGTGACAACGCGGTGGGCGTCGCGGCGATCGCCTCACTGCCCATCGTGCTGGAAAAGCTCGGCATCGAACTGGCCGACAACCTGATTTTATTGGGCTCCACCAAGGGGCTGGGGCAGGGCGATCTGGGCGGCCTGCGCTTCTTTTTGGAGAACAACCAACTGCCGATCCGCGGGGCCGTCTGTGTGGAGGGCGTTGCGCTGGGGCGGCTCAGTTACGCCTCGCTGGGCATGCTGCGTGGCGAAATCGAATGCCGCGTGCCCCGCAGCTATGACTGGACCCGCTTCGGAGCCTCGGGGGCCATCGGCGCGCTCACCCGGGTGATCAGCGGCCTGCAGGCGATCCCGCTTTCACAAGACCCTCCGGCCAATATCATCCTGGGCTCAATCAGCGGTGGCACCGCCTACAACACGATTGCGCGCAAGGCATCGCTGCGCTTTGAGGTACGCGCCGAGGAGGCCGGCATGATTTCCACCATCCTTGAACAAATCGAGGAAGTCGTGGAAGAGGTGCAGCAACGCTATGCGCTGGAGGTGGCGTTGCAGGTTGTCGCGCGTCGGCGCTTTGCCGGGCTGCCGTATGTGCATCCGCTGGTGCGGGCCGTGCGCCAGGTGATGAAAACCCTCGACATCGACGCGCGCATCTCGCCTTCGGTGGGCGAGCTCGCCCTGCTGCTCGAACGGGAAATTCCGGCCGTCACACTGGGCCTTACTACCGGGGACAGCATTCATGAATTTAACGAGAGCATTCACATCGAGCCGCTGTTTACCGGCCTGACACAGCTGCTCGGCGTCATACGCATGCTCGACTCCGGGGCTGTCGACAGCGACTTGACCACAACGGATGTGCGCGCCACCGCGCTGCCCGCGCAGTAGATTCCCTTTCTCTCCGACCTGCTTTAGCTACATGGGACACATCGAAGACTGGATTTCGAAAAACACCTTTCACCACGGTCAGTTCTGGGACCTGCTCGCGCTCGTCGAGCAAAAGGAAAAGACCGGGCAGAGCATCTCGCTGTGCATTCCCACGCTCAACGAAGAGGCCACTATCGGTAAGGAGATCGTCATCTTTCGCTCCGAGCTGATGGAGCGCTACCCGCTCGTCGACGAGATCGCCGTGATCGATTCGGGTTCCACCGATAAGACCCTGGAAGTGGCCGCCTCCTTTGGCGCGGATACCTATTTTGCCGGAGACATTCTGCCCGAGGAAGGCCACAAACGCGGCAAGGGTGAAAACCTCTGGAAGGCCATCCATCAGCTTAAGGGTGACATCATCTGCTACGTCGACGCCGACATCAAAAACATCCACCCGCGCTTTTGCTACGGGCTGGTCGCACCCTTGCTGTACCGACCCGAGGTCAAATACGTGAAAGCCTTTTACGACCGCCCGCTGGCGTTTTCGCAGGGCATCCGGCCCTCCGGCGGCGGCCGCGTGACCGAGATCCTGGTACGGCCGTTGTTTTCGCTTTTTTACCCCGAACTCACCGGCCTGGTGCAGCCGCTCTCCGGTGAATACGCGGTTCGCCGCGAAACGCTCGAGCGTATTCCTTTTCCGATCGGCTACGGCGTCGAAACCAGCCACCTTCTGGACGTTTATCATAGCGACGGTCTGGAGGCTTTCGCGCAAACCGACCTGGACCAGCGTGTGCACCGCAACCAGACGACGATCAGCCTCGGCAAAATGTCGTTCGGGATTCTTCAAAGCTTTTTCAACCGCCTGCGGCAAGCCGGTCACGACACCAATCTGCCGGAAATGGCCAGCATTCTGCGACAGTTCCAGGCTCAGGATCGCACCTATTCGCAGACGCAGATCGAAATCGTCGAAGAGGAGCGCCCGCCCATGAACACCGTGGCCGCCTATCGCGAGAAATTCGGTGTCGAGCAACCGGCCTAGACCGGCAACTGGCTCAGAATCCGCTTCGCATGCCCTTGCGCGTAGTCATCGTTCACTACCACCTCAGGCCGGGTGGAGTGACCCGCGTCATCGAGAACGTGGTGCGCGCCCTTGCCCCGCACGATGTCGAAACTCTGGTCATCACCGGCGAACCTTATGAAGGCGACGCGCTGACGGCCTCGCCCGAACTGGGCGGCTTTCAGGGAGTACGTGTGCAGGCGGGGCTGCGCTACACCCAGCCCAACGAGCGCCCTGCCGCCTCTGCCATCGCCTACGATCTGCAGTCCATGGCGCGCAACGTTTTTGGCACGGACCCGGATCTCTTTCACGTGCACAACCACTCGCTGGGTAAAAACAACGGATTCCCCGACGCGGTTCGGCGCATTGTGCAAAACATTCCGGTTTTGTTCCAGATTCATGACTTTGCCGAGGACGGGCGCCCTCACAATTATCAGTCGATGCTGCCGCACCTGGCCTCGCCGGACGCGCTCTACCCGATGGGACCGCAGGCGCACTATGCGCTGCTCAATCGCCGCGACCAGCAGATCCTCTCCGAAGCCGGGGTGCCGGAAAGCCGGTTGCACTACCTGCCCAACTCCGTGGCCGTTCCCGTGGAGACGCCCGTGCCGGATGGCGAGCGCGCGAAAGTCCGCGAGGCTTTGCTGGGCCTGGGTGAAGAGTGCCTGACCGTGTATCCGACGCGTGGCATCCGCCGTAAGAACCTCGGCGAAATGCTCTTTTGGTCCGCCGTTGCAGAAAAGGGCAGCGTCTTTGCCTCAAGCCTGTCGCCGGCCAACCCGCGCGAGCAACCCATCCATGACGACTGGGTGCGTTTTGCCGAAGCGCACGGATTGCCCGCCCGCTTTGGGGTGGGCCATCAGGAGGGCGTCCGTTTTCCGGCCTTGTTGGCCGCGGCAGACTGGACCCTGACCACCAGCGTGGCCGAAGGCTTCGGCCTGGCCTACCTTGAGCCTTTCCTGGCCGATCGTGTAATTCTCGGGCGTGACCTGGAAGACATCACCGCCGATTTCAAGCAGGCCGGAGTTTCTTTGGAGCACCTGTATCGGCGACTGGACGTGCCGGTTGAGTGGATCGGCCTGGACACTTTGCACGCCACCGTTGCGGGAAAGCTCGAAACCTTCTACCAGGACTACGCCTGCCCCTTGCCCGCGGATGCCACCGAGCGGGCGCTTCAGTCGATGGTCCAGGACGCAAAAGTGGACTTTGGGCGCTTGGACGAGTCCTTTCAGAAAAAGGCCATCGAGGCCGCTATCGCCGACAAAGGCGCCCGCATCAAACCATTGCCCGAGCCGCAGATTGCTTCCGCCGAACTGTGCCGAGCGAATGCCGCTCTCATTCGCGAGAGCTACTCGCTCGACGCACACGGACGGCTACTCCATGCGCTGTACCAGCACGTGGCGCAGTCTGTGAAAGCACCGCTGCAGGCGCTCGACCCGGCGGCGGTCTTGCGCGGCTTCCTGCAACCGGAGCGCTTCAATCTTTTGCGCGCTTGATTCGGCCTGCGTGAACCTGTTGGATCCTAGACCACTCTCTATTTGCGTGAATGGCCAGACCGGTCGTCAACGCCTGCTGAAGGAACCGCATGCCCACCAAACCGGCTAAAAACCTCCTCGACGTCATCCAGGCTCTGTCCAAGCCGATGAAGCCCGAGCCCACGGGCACCTCGCCCAAACTCGCCAAGCTCGAAGACGTGCGTGCCGTCGTTTTCGATGTGTACGGAACGCTCTTTCAAAGCGGCGTGGGCGACATCTCGCTTTCGGACAAAAGCGCCATCGACCGCGAGGCCGCCATGCGCGAGGCCTTCGAAGCCGCCGGCTTTCGCCTGACCGATAGCGGCATCAACCCGCTGGCCACGTTGTTTTCCGAGACCCTCGCCGCGCATCAGGACATCCGACGCGGCGACGACGTGGACAACCCCGAGGTCGACATCCTGCAGGTGTGGGAGGACTTTCTGGATCAGCTTTCCGCCTATGAGATTTTTGAAGGCGCAGTGACCGTGAACACGACTAAGTCCGTGGCGGTTAACTTCGAATGCCGGGTCAACCCGGTCTGGCCGATGCCTGGTCTGGCCGACTGCCTGGCCGCCTTGCGCCAGCGCGAGATGCCGCTGTCAATCATCTCCAACGCACAGTTTTTCACTCCGCTCTTGTTTCCGGCCTTGCTGGACCAGCCGCTGGCCTCGCTCGGCTTTACCGAGGCCTCCTGCGTCTGGTCGTATCAACTGCGTCGGGCCAAGCCCTCCTTCAGCCTGTTTGAAACGAGTGCCGAATACTTCGAGAAAAACGATGGCCTGCGCACAAACCAGATTCTCTACATCGGCAACGACATGCTCAACGACATGTACCCGGCCTCGCACCTGGGCTTCCGCACCGCCCTGTTCGCGGGGGACAAGCGCTCGCTGCGGATGCGTGAGGATCGCAAGGAGTGCGTCGACGTCGAGCCCGACCTCGTGCTGACCGAGCTGGGCCAACTGCTCGAGTGTCTCTTTTAGACGACCGCTCTAAACGGCATGGCGGCGGGTTTGTTCCAGCGGGGCCAGTTGGCCGAAGCACGTGAAATTGCGGCCCTCGCTGCGGGCAACCCCTTCGCCGAAGATCGCATCGCCCGGGAGCAGGCGCTCCTTGCAGAGGCGTGGGTTGAGTCAGCCGGGGCCAGCCCGGAGCAATGGGCGGTCCCGCAGCCCAATCCGAACGTGCAGGCCCTGGCCGAAAAGGCCGAGGCGCTGTTATCGGATGCGCGCCTGCGCTACCTTAAGCTGCGCGCGCGGCTGCCCCGGCAGACGGCTTCCATTTATCAGGACCTGGTTTTCTTTGTCCTGTTCAATCGGGTCTCGCCAGAACTGGAGAAGCTGATCGAGCGCTGCGAGCAGGCACCCGTTGAGACGCTGCGGGTCAACGGCTACACAAGCTTTCTCAAGGACGCAGCGCATTTCCTGCCCGACGGTCTCCTCGATGCGTATCGGGACGTTGGATACGAACGCCTCTACGCGGTCTTCTTTCAAATACGCCGGGCCTACCAGTACATCGCCACCGGTTTCGCAGGTTCCTCGCCGGCGGCCAGGCAGGTACGCGCGCGCATCTGGCAGTCGGTTTTCACCCGCGACATGCACCGCTACCAGCGGGCTCTGGCCATGCGCATGGGCGACATCATCACGCTGATCACCGGCCCGTCCGGTTCGGGCAAGGAACAAGTGGCGCAAGCGCTGGGCTGGTCGCGCTACATCCCCTTCGATGCCAAGCGCCAGTGCTTTGAGGCGAACTTTCGAGGGCTCTTCTTCCCCATCAACCTGTCGGCGCTTTCGCCAACCTTGATCGAGAGTGAGCTCTTTGGCCACCGCAAAGGTGCCTTCACCGGCGCGCTGCAGGATCGCGAAGGCTACCTCGAAACCTGCGGGCCCTTCGGCACCGTTTTTCTGGATGAGATCGGCGAGGTCGAAGCCAGCATCCAGGTGAAGCTTTTGCGAGTCCTGCAAACGCGTAGTTTTGCCCGCATTGGCGACACCGTCTCGCGTCCTTTCGAAGGCAAGCTCATGGCTGCGACCAACCGCGACCTCGAAGCCGAGATGCAGGCCGGCGGCTTTCGTCAGGACTTTTATTTCCGTCTGTGTGCCGACCGCATCGAGACACCCTCCTTGCGCGCCATCATCGACCAGACACCTGGTGAGTTGGAGCGCATCGTCAGCTACATCGCGCACAATTTTGCCGGGCCGGAGGAGGCCGGCTCGCTGACCGGAGAAGTGATGGGGACCATCCAAACGCAGCTGGGGGCGGACTACCCCTGGCCGGGCAACTTTCGCGAACTCGAGCAGTGCATCCGCAACGTTCTGGTGCATGGCGAGTATCAGCCTGTCCTGCTACAAGGCAAAGATGGGTCGGACAGTACCTCAGGCATTTTTAAGGGTTTGCTACAAAACGGCCTGCCCCCGGCGGAGGCGATCCTGCGCCGTTACGTGCGACACGTGGTCAGTCAGTCCGAGACCTACGAAAAAGCTTCGAGCATCCTTGAGATGGACCGACGCACCATCAAACGCCACCTTCAGGATTGAGTTCATTTCGACATATTTTGTCGATTAACGACTAAAAATGTTGGATCTGGAAAGAATAAAGATAGGTGGCAAGCTACGTTCAAAATTTTTAATCCGTTGTTAATCATAGGTTAACGGGCTCTAGGTAGGTGACCTGAAAACGACTTGGCATGCTGGCGGCGTAAGGTCATGCATGTCAGCTTCCACTCGACCCATTGATTGCTTTCCGCTCCTAGGTGCCCAGGCCCTGGTCGCCTTCAACGACAACGCCGCGAAGTTCATGCTGGCCGGTCTGGCTTCGGCCACGCTGACGGTGCAGGGTGCCCAGCAGATAAATGGCTTGCTTGCACTGCTGCTGGTGCTCCCCTTCGTGGCCTTGGCGCCGTTCGCCGGCTGGCTTGCCGACCGCCATGCCAAGACTTCGGTCATTCGCTGGAGTTTGCTGGCGCAGATGGCCGGACTGGCCGTGATCTACGTTGGCGCGGTTCAGGGTAGCTTGGCACTCGGGGTTGGGGGCTTCGCGCTGCTGGCCTTGCAATCAAGTATCTTCTCGCCGGCCAAGTACGGCATCGTGAAGGAGATTGCGGGGCCGCGTTTTCTCGGGCTAGCCGTCGGCGCCATGGAGCTGACCACCGTTCTGGCAATTTTGCTGGGCGGTTTCGCCGGCGGCTTCCTCTTTGACTGGACCCATCAGACCATCGGCGGCGAAAGCGCCTCCAAGGCAGCCTCGTTAACGGTGGCTGTGTTGAGCCTGCTCGCCGTGCTGGCCTATACGCTATTCCTGCCAGTCCGCCGGACCCAGGCAGCCTCGACGGAAGCGTTTCGGCCGACGCTGCTGTTTCGCCATGCCCGCGACTTAAAAGAACTCTGGCGTGAGCGCACCGCGCTGCGTTTGCCGGCCCTGGGCGGCGCGTTTGCCTGGAGCGTGGGTTCTTTTCTGGTACTGGTGCTCTTGCAAGTCGCCGCCGAAGGCGCCAAAGGCGCGGCGGGCACAGCATCGACCGCGGGTCTGTTGATGCTCGTGCTCGGGCTGGGCGTGGCGATTGGTTGCGCGCTGGCGGCCCTGGTTTGCAGGCCCTACATCGAGTTGGGTCTGGTGCCGCTCGGCTTTGCTTTGCTGACAAGCGGCCTGACGGTCACCGCTCTGGGCTCCGAGGCGACGCTCTGGCTCTATTCGGGTCTGGTCGTCAGCGGGATCGGCTCGGGGCTCTTCCTGGTTCCGTTGAACGCGCGCTTGCAGGAGCGCTCTGAGGACGCCCGGCGCGGTCGCAACCTCGCCGCCGCAAACCTGCTGACCAATCTGGGCACCATCGCTTCCATCGGTCTGTATCTGTTTTTGGCACAAGTGCTTGATCTGAGCGTGGGTGCGCAGTTTGCGGCGGCGGCGCTTCTGGCCGCGCTGGTCGGTCTGTACGCACTGTGGTTGCTCAAGCGTGAATTACTGCGGGTCTTGCTGCGCCCGTTGCTGGCGCTCTTCTACCGCGTAAAGGTGCAGGGGCGTGAACACATCCCGGCCGAAGGACCGGCGCTGTTGGTCCCCAATCACATCGCATATGTGGACGCGGTTATCCTTGCCTTGGTCAGCCCGCGTCCGGTGCGTTTTCTGGCGATGCCGGAAGTCATGCGCTGGCCTCTGGTGCGCTGGGCCGCCCGCCTGTGCGGTGCCATCCCAACGGACGCCGGCCATGCACGTTCGGCAATCACGCGTGCGGTCGATGCGCTCAACCAGGGCGAGGTCGTCTGCATCTTTCCCGAGGGCGTACTCACGCGCACCGGCACCTTGGGTGAAATCAAGCGCGGATTTTCCGTTATTGCCCGCAATGCCCAATGCCCGGTTCTGCCCGTTCACCTTGACGGTCTATGGGACTCGATATTTTCTTTTCGCAGGCAGCGCTGGATTTGGAAAAAACCCGAGCGGCTGCCGGTGCCCGTCAACGTTACGATTGCCCCCGCCATGAGTGCTGAAACCGCTACCGTCGAAAACGTTCATCAGGCCTTGCTCGACATGGGTGCCGAAGCTATGGCGAAGCGCCCGGAACTACAGGAGCACTTGGGGGTGGCGCTGATTCGCTCGCTCAAAACCCAGGCGAAGCAGGAGGTCATCGTCGATTACGCGCAGGGCCGCAAAACCATCACCGGCGAGCGTCTGCTGATTGCCTCGCTGGCCCTGGCGCAACACCTGCGCAAGGAAGTGCCCGAGGCGCGCATTGGCGTGGTCTTCCCGCCAGGACTTGGCGCTGCCATTGCGAACTTTGCCATCGCCCTGGCCGGCAAGAGTGCGGTCAATCTCAACGTGACGCTCGGGCGCGAAGGCCTCTCCCAATGCATCGAGCAGGCCAGCCTGCGCACCTTCATCACCGCCGGCGCGGTGCTGACCAAGGTCGAGTCACGTTTCCCCGATCTGCAATGGCCTGAAAGGCAGATCGATCTGACCACCTTTCTCAAGCACACGCCCAAGCGTAAACTGCTGGCGATCGCCGTGGCGGTAAAGCTCCTGCCGGCGGCGAGTCTGGCCCGCTGGTTTAAGGTGCCTAAAGAAGCTGGCGACACCGAGGCCGCCGTGCTCTTCTCCAGCGGCAGCGTCGGCGCGCCCAAGGGCATTCTCCTCACGCACCGCAACCTCCTGGCGCAAAAGGTGCAGATCGATCACACGGACATCCTGCCCGACAAGGAGGTCGCCCTGGCCAACCTCCCGGTCTTTCACAGTTTTGGCTACACCGTGTTACTTTGGTACGCGCTGCTCAAGGGCGTGAAAGTCGTCGCAGTGCCTTCGCCGCTGGACATCAAGACCGCGGTCAAAGCCATTCGCGAGGAGAGGGTCAGCGTGCTGCTGGGCTCACCGACCTTCCTGCGCCCTTACATCAAGCAGGCCCAGCCCGAGGATCTGACGAGCGTCAAGTGGGTCGTCGCCGGGGCTGAAAAGACGCCTCCTGGCTTCGACGAACGATGGGAAGCACGCTTTCCCAACACGCAGTACCTCGAGGGCTACGGGCTCACCGAGACCGCTCCTGTGGTCGCAGTCAATCTGCCCAACGTACACGATTCGCGCACGAACAGCGAAGTCGTCCGCCGCAAGCCGGGCAGCGTGGGCCGACTCTTCGGTGGTATGGCCGCGCGTATCCGCCATCCCGATACAGGTGAGCGCTTGGGTCTCGGTCAACCGGGGGTGCTGCTGCTGAAGGGGCCCAATGTTTTCAAGGGCTACCTGAACGACCCCACCCGTACTCAGGCCACCTTCGACGCCGAAGGCTGGTTCATCAGTGGAGACCTGGCGCGGCTGGACCCCGACGGCTTCATCACGATTGAGGGACGCCTCTCGCGCTTCTCGAAAATCGGTGGCGAGATGGTCCCGCACGGCACCATCGAGGAGGCGATTCAAAAAGCTTTTGGGCTGGAGGGCGAAGAAACCGCCTGCGTGGCCATCGCTTCGCGTAACGTTGCCGACAAAGGTGAGGCGCTCGTCCTCTTTACCACCAAAGAAATCGAACGGGAGGAGTTGGCCCGTAAACTCGCCGAAGCTGGTCTGCCAAATTTGTGGATACCTCGGGACATTCGGCGTGTCGAAGTGATACCCGTCTTAGCCTCGGGCAAGCTCGACCTGAAGGCCCTGCGCGAAAATGCCGAACAAGTACCCGCATGAGCTCTGAAAAATTTCACCGCCCCGGCGAGAAAGTCATCCTGCTGCACGGTATCGGGCGGGCGGTTTTCTTCAATCACCGCCGTTTGCAACGACGTTTGCTCCAGGAGGGCTACCAGGCGCACTTTTTGCGCTATCCTTCTACGCGGCATTCCATCGAGGATCTGGCCGCGCATTATCTGGCTCCACTCGCGCGACAAATGTCGTTGCGTGAGCCGGCTGATGCTCCGTTGCACTTTGTCACTTTTTCGATGGGTGGGCTCTTGCTGCGTTCGTTTCTGTCGCGCAACGAGGTGCCAAACCTCGGCCGTGTCGTCATGATCGCACCGCCCAATCAGGGGAGCCATTGGGTGGATCACCTGGAGCGTGTGCCTGCCTTTCGCTGGTTCTACGGGCCCTCGGGCGTGCAAATGCGCACCGACCCAACCGCTTTGCCTTGCGCCCTGCCTGGAGCCGATTACGAGTGCGGAGTCATTGCCGGCAAGCTACCTGGCTGCTCCGTGCTGGCTCCGGTCTTTCGAGGCCAACTCAGTGATGGCACCGTCTCGATTCACTCCACCCACCTGGAGGGCATGAAGGAGCATCAGGTTGTGCACGGGTTGCACGCTTTGCTCTTTCAGTCGCCGAAGGTCGTCGAGTTGACCATGCGCTTCCTGCGTTCAGGCACGTTTGCCACCAACGCTGAAACGGCCAAGACGTTGCCGCGCCCCGTGCCGCAAAGCCAGATGCCTTAGCCACAGCCTGGTTGCCTACACAGCGACAGGCTTAGGGAGTGGTGGCCTGGGGCAGGGTCGTATCAGCGCGCTGTTCGGCGCGCGCGGTCGTTTCGCAGAAAGTGATCAGCAGATCGCGAAAGAGTGAGGCCGAGACTTCTCCAGGCACGTTGGTCAGGACCGCCAGAGCGGTTTGCTGCTCCGGCAGGATCGCCACCAGTGCGCTCTGCCGGTCGATACTTCCGGTGCTGATCAATACGGGCAGGCCGCCCACGTAATCGCGCTGCCAGCCCAACGCTGGCTGAGTGCCGAGGGTGCGCAACACGGGCTGCCAGCGGTCGGTTATGGCACGCGGCGGCACGACTTCGAACCCATACACGGACAGGCCATGCCGCACTTCGCACGACAGCCACACCGCCACATCGATGATGCAGGCGCGCAGGCCCTGTGCCGGCAGCAAGGCAACAGTGTCGGCTTCGTAGCTTTCCGATACAGCCCAGCCGCCATCGCTGGTGAGATCGTGTCCAATGGCGAAATCCTTGGTCTGAATCAACTCAAGACGACTGAACGCCGCCCCCTGCATCCCGAGCGGGACCAGCACCGCTTCGCGCAACTGCAATTGAAACACCTCGTGCGGTGTCTTGCACCGAACGCCCCCGGCTCGCTGCAGGGCAATCGCATAGCCACCGGCGGCCAAGCCTGCACGGCTGCGCTGGTAACGCCGCTCCGGGGCATCGGTAAGCTGGGTCTGCTGCAAGAGCGCCGCCAGGTCGGCCATGTCATGCCCGGGCGCATTGATCACGGCGTCCAGATGCGTGGAGAGCCCACCGGTCTGCGAAAAAACGTTTCGCAAAGTCACCGGTGCCTGCCTGCTGTCATCGAGCCGAAAGGCGGCGTTGCCCGTGGACTGTAGGCGGTCGTCCCAATCGATTTCACCCTCGTGGGTGGATACCGCCCCGAGCAGACTGGTGACCGCTCCGCTGACTTCGCCCACAGCAAAGCGAGTATCATGGGTCACTTTTTGGGCGCCCTCGAGGTCGCGCACCCCCATCGCCGACACCGACATCTTGCCATCCCCCTGAACCGTCGCCATGGCCAGGCCGGGGAACCCTGCATCATCAAAAGCGAATTTGGTGTACTCGATAAACTCGAGCAGGTCTTCCTCGGTAAACAGCACACCGATCGCTCGCTCAGCTGGCTTTGGAGTCGCGTCGCTGGAGGGCTCTGCTTCCTGCGCGCAAACTTGCGGACTCGCCCACGCGAGAATGACCAGGACGGTCGGCAGCGATGAAACCCTCAAAAGCATGGGTAGCATAGTCGCCGCTGGCGGGCCGTCTGTCCAGCCCACGGGAGAACCCATTTACTGACGGCGCAGGTTGCGCAAATGCGTGTCGGAGTCTTCCAGAAAATCAATGACGGCCTTGCGGTAACGCTCGTGCTCCTCGGCCCGGTCGCTGAAATAGTCGTACGGGTTTTGCTTGCGAAATTTTTTCAGGTCGGCCGTGGCCACAGAATTCAGCCGCAGGTTGAACGTCTTGATAATGTCGATGACACGTTCTCGATTGTCGGCGGTGCTGAGGTCGCGCCGTGCCATCGCGACCGCATCTTCCAGGTCGGGATTGTCGCCCAGATCGCCATCGCTGAGGTAGGCATAGAGTTCATCGGTCGTCCGCTCGATTTTGGAAAATTCTTTGGCTTCGTGCACAAAGCGCTGCCAGGCGACCGGTTCCCAGTTTTTGACCGAGTCGATGCGGTAGCCCAGCCAACGTGTGTCACTCTTGCCCGCGCGGTTGCGAACGTCGTCGGTACGGTAGGTAATCAGGTAGGTGGCGACCCCGATCACTTTGCCCGTTTGCGCATGCAGGATGGGGCTGCCGCTGTTGCCCGTTACAAAGCGTGCATCCACTTCGATTTGCTGGGGACCGATGCCTTTGACCTTGCCTTTCACCTGGGTGACCACGCCCTGTCCGCTCTCGTTACCCGGCACGATAACCCGGTCGCCAAGCGACACGTTACGCGACGGGCTGTCCATCAGTTCCAACGTTTCAGGTACCTGCGACGCATCCACGCGGATCAGGGCGATGTCATGATCCTGAGCGATGGCGATGGCCATCGGGGCGACTTCATCGCCATCGATGGTCAGGATTTTGAAGCGCTGGTTGCCGGCCAGCACGTGAATGTTGGTGACGGCAAAGGGTATGTCCCGAATCGTGCAGAAAAATCCGCTGCCCACGCCCGCCTCACCTTCAATGACGCAGAGCGCGTTGAGAATCTCCGGGGACAGATTGTCCGAATCGGCTGCGGCGTCACTCTCGTCAGATGCTTCAAGCAGATTATCGAGTTCATCCGCAGCTGAGAGGGAGGCGAGGCACCCAGACAACGCAAGGCCAAGTAACAGTCGCCGCAGGTGCAGAAGGTGATTCGTTTTAAAATACATGGGAGATGTGTGATGTACTTAACGCTAATTTTTCTGCGTATTCGGGTAAAGCCAGAAGCTGTTTTAGTCTCGACGAAGCAGCATCCAAGCCGCAATCAAGGGCCTTTCCGCACCATTGCCGTGCCTTATTGTTAATTGAATGTTGCGTTGCGAGAACATCACGGTGCATGCCGGTAATGACGGTCCACGACTGCTCAACGGTGTTTCCGCGTCGTTCGCCCCGCGTGGCATGCACGCCATCGTGGGACCCAGCGGTTGCGGCAAAACAACGCTGGTGAAATCCATGCTCGGGCTGATGCCGCGCGAAGGGATGGTCGAACTCGATGGCGTGGTGGTTGATCAGCCCGAGCAACTGGTTGGCCGCGTGGGCTTTGCGCCACAGTTCAGCATCGCCCAGCCGAACCTGACCGTCGACGAGTCGCTGGCTTTTGCCCTGCGCTTGACCGTTGGCTCCGGCTCCGAGCGCAAACGCCGCATCGAGTCGATTTTGCGGACGACAGGCCTTGAGGCGCACCGCGGTAAGCGGGTTTCCGCGCTGTCGGGTGGGCAATTGCGGCGGCTCGGTCTGGGGCTGGAGTTCGCTCTGGAGCCCCCGGTGCTGATCTGCGACGAGGTGACCAGCGGGCTCGATCCGAACTCCGAAGATGAGATTCTCGACCTCTTGCGTTCGCTGGTACAGACGCAGGAAAAAACCTTTATCAATATCATTCACAACCTCGGGCGTCTGGGCCGCTTCGATTCGGTCTGCGTGCTCTACGGCGGCGTCCTTGTCTTCCAAGGCCCGCCTGAGGCGCTGCTGCGTTATCTCGAGATTGAGGACTTCACGCAGATTTACGACCGGCTGGAGGAGGCCGATACCGCGCACTGGGCCGAGCGCTGGGCGCAAACCGAACCGCCTCCCGCGGACCCCGAATGCGCCGAATCCGCGAAGCTGGAGCCCCCGTCACGCCCGCCTTTGGCGCTGACGCAGCTGTTCATCCTGTTGTGGCGCCGGTCACTTCTCTTTGTGCGCGACCGCGGTTATCTAGGCCTCTCGGCCGCCATCACGTTTGGCTTCCCCTGCATCGTGGTCATCTTTGCCCTGGGTGGATTGGGTCAGTTGGAGTCGCCACCGCTGCAGCCGGAGGGCAATCCCCTGGAGCGCACCATGGAACGACTCGAATACCGGATCGAGGCTGCCGAGACCGGTCAACTGGCGACCGGGCTGATCCTTTTTCAGGTCATCCTGCTGACCTTGATGGGCAGCAACAACGGCGCGCGCGAAATTGCCGGTGAACGCCAGCTCTACGAAAAGGAGCGGCTCTCCGGACTCAGCCCGCTGGCCTTCGCCGGCTCAAAGCTGCTTTTCGTCGCGGGGATTGCGCTTTTCCAGGGCTTTTGGATGACCGCCTTTGTCAAGAAGCTTTGCTACTTCCCGGGGGACTGGGGTGTTCAATTACTAACGCTAGGTTTGTGCTGTCTCTCGATGACCTGGCTGTCCCTGGGGATGAGTGCCATCTTCCGCTCCCCGGACAAGGCATCGCTGCTTTCAATTTACTTCGTGGGCTTTCAGCTGCCGCTTTCGGGCATCGTGCTGGCCCTTCCCGAAGCGCTCATCTGGGTCTTTAGGCCCTTCATCAACGCTTACTGGAGCTGGGCCGGCTACGCCAGTGCCTTTCGGCAGGATCGCCTTTTCGACGCCATGAGCGTTTACCGCGAAGAAGCGATACCGGTGGTTTCGGTCGCGCTGGCCGTCCTGCTGGCACACTGCATCTTCAGCACGATTTTGGTGGTGATTGGCTGCCAGCGGCGACAGCCGATTTAGACCATTGCCCCGCTGACGCATTTCGGCACATAAACATCGCAGATTACCATGCTGGCACACAACACCCCTGCACGTTCCCGACCGGGAGCCTCCACTGCCGCCATTGTCATCGTGCTGGGGGTTGCCCTGCTTGGTGTGATTGCCGGTGGCGTTTTCTTTTTGAACGACGACGAATTTTCGGACCTCGAACCCCTGCCGGCGGCCAACGTGCTGGAATCTCCCGAGCGCCTCATCGGCAACACCTACCTGCTTAGGGCCCGCATCAATGAGCAGTTGCCCGGATACAAGGAAGGGGTGGGGCGCCTGGTCTCGGTGCAGCCGCTTGAAGACGACGCGGAGGTGGCTCCGTTCTCGGTCTTCGTGCCCGACCAGATCGAGGTCAACATCGAGGTCGAGCAGCGCTACCGTATGGAGGTTTACATGGACGAAGACTTCCTGCTGCGCGTCAACCGCATGGAAAAATACTGAAGCCCTACAGCAGGTCGTTGTGGCGGAATGAATAGTAGTCGCCCCCCGCCACGATCAAGTGCTCTAGCACGCCGATATCCAGCGGTTTGAGCGCTTCCTGAATCATTTGAGTCAGCCGCAAATCCTCGCGCGAGGGCTGCAGTTTCCCGGAGGGGTGGTTGTGGGCGAGCACCACATTTTTGGCCGAGAGCTTCAGCGCTTGCTCAGCCACGCTGCGCGGAAAGACCGCGGTGCGATCGATGGTCCCTGCCGAGAGCCTGACCACGCCGTTGCGCACCAGCCGATGCCGGTTGTCCAGGTAGGCCGCCTCGAAAACTTCGTACCGCAGCGTCGCGATGCGGCTTTGCCAGAACGCGACCAGCTTTTTCACGCTGTCGAGCACCACGGTGCCTTCGATTTCCTGCCGCAGGGCCAGCCCGAATGCGTCGCGAATGATGTGCAGATTTACAGGGGTGGACTCCCCAACGCCCTTGACGCTCATCAACTCCTCGGGGCTCGCAAAGAAAATCCCGCGCAGGTTGCCAAAGCGTTTCAGCAGCGCCTTGGCGATCGGTTTCACGTCGCGCCGGGGGATGCACAACGTCAGCACGATTTCGACCACCTCATGTTCGGCCAACCCGCTGAAGCCGGCCTGGCGAAAACGTTCGCGCAGCCGCTCGCGATGGCCCTGGTGGTCGTTGCTTTCTGCCATGCCGAAAGCCTGCGACTGCCAGGCGGGCCGTCAACGGTATCACTCAGAGGCGGGGCGCTTCATGCGCGGGCCGGCCGAGGGGTCGGTACTGGGTTCCGCTACCTGCGGGGCAGGATTTGGCGCGCTGACCTCGATGCGCGTCGGACCGGAAGCCATCGCTGGCGGGTCAAAAAGGCTCGCCCCGGCGTCCGGAGCCGTCATGACCGGCGTCGGCGGGGCTTGTTGCCGCAGACGATAGGCCTCAAAGGTCAGGGCCTCGGGCGCGCGCTCGCGCAAAGAAGGCGCGGGGGCAGCTGCTGGCGCGGCTTGCGCAGTCGCCGTTTCCGCCAGCGGGACGAGGCTTTCCGGTACGGTCGGTTCGGACTCCGCTGTGTAGACCGTGGGCGGTGTGCCCAAGTCGAGGTAAAGCTCGGGTGCCTCCAGGTTGGTCTGTAAGGGCACGGTCAACATCCCATAATCGCTGCCGGGGTACAGCTGCACCGATTGACGGTTGGGCAACTCGGCGACAAAGGTGGCGTAGTTGGTCGACTCTAGCTTCAGCGGTGGCACACCGCTCACGCCGACGTATGTTCCGGGAAGTAGGCGTCCTTCGTAAATCGGCGCATCTCCCTGCCGTTCATGCACGCGGACGTAGCTTTCACCCAGACCCTCCAGAAAGACGGTGATGGTAGCGTCCCCGGGCGCGGGCTCGGAGGATTCAACGGCAGCAGCCATGCGTTCCGGCAGGCTCGCCGTGGATTGCGTGCGCGCAACCGCTGCCGGGCGACTGCGCTGCGCGTTCTCGGTAAAGTCCATGCTCAGCGCCGTGACCACTTCAGGCCAGAGCCCAACCGGCGGGGCGAAGCTCCAGGCCCCGGCAGCCGGGGCGTACATCCACTGGTCGGTTTGACGCAGGTAGGCGTAGGTAACCTCTCCGCCGGTCAACAGCGGCGGGGTCGTCCCGAAGCCCACATACGGCGTGCGCCCCTCAGTCAGTTGGCTCGGGGCGGGCGGGCGGTATGCGTAGTCGATGTAGATGACGTCGCCGATTTTCAGGCCGCTTTGGGTCACGAATTCCCTCAGGACCACCCCGACCGCGCGCACGTTGGCACCTTCGCGCTGGACTTGGACGATGCGCACCAGCACCCATTCGTCAGCCAGGCGCTGCGCGTCCGGCGGCGGTGCGCCGGGCACAGTAGCAGGGACGCTGGGCAAAACCAGGTCGGCTTGAACGGATAGTGCCGGCGCCAGGCACAGAAAAAGGGTAGACAGAACGCGAGTGGGTTTCATGTGCGTTTGTTGTGTTACCAAAATGTCACCCGCGGATTCCTCTGGCAATGGCAAAGAAACGAGCTCGCGGCACCGCTGCCAACGCTGGGAACCAGGCAAAAAACGCTCTAGAATCCCCAGACCAGCGGGATGATCAGCATGCTGCCGGCGAAGTAAAGCAGGTTCAGCGGCAGGCCGGCCTTGAGAAAGTCGCTGAAGCGATACCCGCCGACCGAGTACACGTACGTATTCGTCTGGTAGCCCACCGGAGTGGCGAAGCTCGCACTGGAGGCCACGCAGCAGGCGATCACAAAGGCGCGCGGATCGCACCCCAGCTCCACGGCTAGACTCAACGCGATGGGGGCCATGATCACCACCGTGGCATTGTTCGAAAGCATCTCGGTGAACGTCGTCGTGATCAGATAAAGGATGGCCAGGGCGAGGTAGGGGTTGTCCGTCAGCGAGGTGAAGGTGCCGGCCACCAAAGCCGCCGCCCCGCTGATCTCCATGGCCTGCCCGAGCCCGAGCATGCCGTAGATCAGCACCAGGATGCGCCAGTCCACGGAGCGGTAGGCATCCTTCGGGCTGACGCAGCCTGTGACGAAGAGCACCGCCACGGCCAGAATGCTTGCGGCCACCACGGGCAGCAGCCCGGTCGAGACCGCGCCGATCATCGTCAGGACCGTCGCGATGACCAGCGGGCGTCGCCCCCCGAGGTCCTGAGCCGGTACGTGTGGCCTGTCCAGCAGGATGATGTCGTCGCTGGTACGCAGGTTCTCAATGGCTTGGTCGGTGCCCATCATCAGCAGCGTGTCGCCAAAATCCAGGCGCAGGGTATCGAGCTGCTCGCGCAGGTTGACCCCGTTGCGGTGCACCGCCAGCAGGATCATCCGGAAGCGTTGGCGGAAGTTGATGTCGGAAATCGTCTGGCCGACGATGCTGGATCTCGGGCCGATGACCCCTTCGACAATCGCCCCCTCGTGCGCAGCGATCTGCTCAAGGTCGAGCCCCTGTTCGCCGATGAAGTCCACGCCCTCGACCTGTCGCGCGCTGGCGATGCCCGAAGGGCGGCAGGCCAGCACCAGACGATCGCCTTCGCGCAGGGGTCGGCCCGCAATGTCACCCCCCAAAGCCACGCCGTCGCGGATGATCTCCAAGAGCCGCACCCCGCGCGCCTTTTGCAGATCGGACTCCCGATAGCTTTGGTCCACTAGCTTGGAAGCCGCCTTGATGTAGGCCTCGGTGATGAATTCTTTACGCTCCTCCTCGCTGAGGATGGCGGTCAAGGTCTCGCGCAGGGGCAACACCCTGCGCCCGAAAAAGCCCAGATACAGCGAGGCGATCACCAGCATCGGCAGGCCTACCGCGGTCAACTCGAACATGCCGATGGCCGGGTAGCCGGCTTCCACCACGATGCCGCTCATCAAAATGTTGGTGCTGGTGCCGATGAGCGTGCAGACGCCTCCGAAGATACTCGCGTACGACAGCGGGATAAGGAGCTTGGAGGCGGGCGTGCCCATCTGCCGCGCCAGGGAGAGAACAACCGGCAGAAAAATGACCACCACCGGCGTATTGTTCATAAACGCCGAGATGCCGCCCACGCCCACCACCAGGGCCATGATGAAGAGCGGATAGCCCAGCTTGGTGGTGCGCCTCAGAACGTCGGTCAACAAGTCGATGGCACCGGAGCGCTCCAGCGCCGTGCTGATGATGAACATGGCCGCGATCGTCAACGGGGCCGGGTTGGCGAAGACAGAGATCAGCTGGCCAACGGAGGGCAGTTTCACCCCGCTGAACTCCAGCTGCTGACTTAGGGCCGCCACCGCCAGGAGCGTCGCAAAGACCACCGTGGCCACGACGTCAACCTCCAGGCGTTCCCAGATGAAGTTGACCACCGCGAACAACAGCAGCACCCCGACAAAGACGACTTCCCAATCCATCAAGACACATGCCCGCTAAGCGCAAACCGCCCCAACGGCAAACACGCTTTTTTGCGCGGGTCTTTCAAGAGGTGGCCAGGCGGGTGCTCGCCCGGCGCAGGGACTGCTCCACCTGCTGGCGTTCGTCCTCGCGGTACCAGGCGTAAAAGCTCGCCGCAAGAATCGTCAGCGAGACCCCCATGTTGACCACTTTCATGATCACTCCGCCCAGCACCTGATCCTGCAACGCGGTAAAGCCCTCGATGATGCGCGGTGCGAAGGTGTAGGTGGGGTAGAGCGCCTCGCCCGAAAAACACAGCACGCCAAACACCGGAAACTGCAGGATCATCAGCACGAAAACGTAGAGCATCCGCGAGCCGTAGCTGATCGGCGGCACCCGCGCGGAATTACCCAGGATGGGCCACCACATGAAGAGGGCGGGCACGAACATCATCACGTGTTCGAGGATGTGCAGGGCTTTGTCGTGCAGAGCGGCTTCGTAAAGGATCGGAATGTGCCACAGACTGTAGCATAGCGTGAAAAAGATCCCTGCGAAAACCGGCTGGGTCAGCCGCTGCCAGATCCAGCGCAGGGCGGGGGGCGCCAGTAGGGTGTCGGTCAGCCAGCGCGGCAGCGCCACCAGAAACAGCGGCGGTAAAAGGTAAATCAGTAGCATGTGCTGAATCATATGCGCGCTGAAGAGGTAATCCTCCCCGAGTTGGTCTAGCGGGGAGCCGACCGTCAGGTACAGGCCACCGATCGCCAGCAGAAACACCGCGACCCGCCACCACGGAAACGCAGCCGGGGCACCGCCGAAGCGACTCCGAAAAGGCCCCATCAGCAGCACAAAGAGCCAGCCCGCACCCAGAAGACTCAGCAGCAAAAAAGGCTCGGTGTGCCAATGTAACGGGAGTGGCATGGTGATGGATGGAGTCTAGCGGACAACTCACACGTCACTTTAAAGCTACCACATCCCGTAACGGACCGCAATCCCTGGCGGGCCGCGCCAGCGTGCCCGGAACAAAATCAGACGCGCAGGAACGCCCGCAGTTCGGGCAAGGCTTGTCCGTAGGCATCCGGGTCGGCCAGGTCCGGGCTGAAGAGCAACAGCAGTGCCGCCACGGTGCCTAGTGCGAGTATCAGCCCGAAACAGAACAGCACTGCGATGAGCGAGCGGTCGTAAATCATGTGCATGAACCACAACACCACCCCCACAAACTTTGCCACCGAGAGCAGAATCAGCGAGGTGAGGATGAACACCGAACTGAACGGGAGCAGGATGAGCACTAGCTCCACGCTGGTCAGCACCGCCATCGCAAACCCCAGATTAATGAAGGTATGGTAACGCTTCTGTTCTTCTTCGTGATGGGTGTCGACAAGAGCGGTCATGGGTAGGAGCAGCGGCTAAAAGTTAGATGTATTCAATCAGGTAGACCGCCGGAAAAATGATGATCCATACGATATCGACAAAGTGCCAGTACAGCCCGGCGATCTCGACATCCATCGCGTTGGCGCTCGTCATCTTTCCGCTGAAGGACCAGAAAAACAACGCCACCAGCCAGAGGATCCCGATGGCCACGTGCGTCCCGTGCGTCCCGGTCAGCACGTAAAAGGTCGAGCCGAAGACCGTGCCACTCAAGGTCAGCCCCAAGTGGTAGAAGTGCGTGAATTCGTAGACCTGGCAGCCCAGAAAAATCAGCCCGAAGAAGATGACCCCGGCGGTCATCGTGCGGAAGCTCTTGATCTCGCCTTTGTGCATGGCCGATACCGCCAGCGCCATCAGAAACGAGCTCATCAGCAGGATGAACGTCGAGAAGGTGGTCAGCTCGATGTCGAACAGATCGATGACCGTCAGGCCCTGATCGGCAAGCAGGATTTCGTCGGTCGAGCCGGTGGGCAAAATCTTGCGATAGATCAGGTGCGTCGAAATCAGCGTGCCAAAAAACATGCAGTCCGAGGCCAGGAAGAGCCACATGGCCAGCTTCTTGTTGGGAATGCCGGTGGAGGTGGCTTCCTCATGATGGCCGTGACCGTGGTCGTCAGCGGTGGGGGCAACAGTCGTCATGTGCGCAGGGAATCAGAAATCAGCGGGAAAATGGCTCAGGCGTTCGCGGTCTCCCCTACGGGTTCGGGCTGGGCCTCGCCGCCATCGGGCGGTGTGGTGACTTTCGGCTCGTCGACGGGAACACTCAGGTGATAACCACCCGGACCTTCCAATAGCCAGAGGAAAACCGACACAACCAGCGTCAGCAAGCCGGCGAGGACGAACCAGAAGGCGCTGCCGTAACCGGTTGCGAAAAACGCCCAGGCCATCCCGAAGATAAACAGCCCGCAGGAAGCAAACAACGGGAACCAGCTTTGGCTGGGCATGTGAATGCCATGGCCGTCGTCGGCCTCATACTCGATTTGCTTGCCGAACTTTTTGTGCAGCCACCAGGCGTCACGACCGGGAATGATCGGGGTGCGTGCAAAATTGTAGGCCGGCGGCGGCGAGGGGATGGACCATTCCAGGGTGCGTGCGTCCCAGGGGTCGTCCTCGCATTTGCGTCCGGCGATCAACGTGCGCGCCACGTCGATGAAGACCAGCAGCACGCCAATTCCCAACACGAAGGCGCCGATGGTCGAGACGTGGTTCCAGGTGGCAAAGCCGGTCTCCTCCAGATACATGTGGGTGCGGCGCGGCATGCCGGCCAGCCCCAGGTAGTGCTGCGGGAAAAAGGCCACGTTAAAGCCGATGCAAATGGACCAGAAGCCGATGTAACCGACGGTCTTGTTCATCATGCGCCCGGAAACTTTTGGAATCCAGTGGTAGATACCGCCGATCAGCCCCAGCAGCACCCCGCCGATCAAAACGTAGTGAAAGTGCGCCACTACGAAGTAGCTGTCCTGCTGTTGGGCGTCCGCCGGAGCAGCTGAGTGCATGATGCCGGAAAAGCCGCCCATCATGAACATCCAGATAAAGCCCAGCGCGTAGCACATCGGCACCGTGAAGCGCACCTGGCCGCCCCAGATGGTTCCGATCCAGTTGAAGATTTTTACGCCGGTCGGAACGGCGATGGCCATCGTCAGCAGCGAGAAGGCAGCCGTCGCCACGATGCCCAAACCGGTGGTGAACATGTGGTGTGCCCAGACAGCGAAGCCCAGAAAGCCGATGACCGCCCCCGAAAACACCACGATCGGATACCCGAAGAGCGGCTTGCGCGAGCCCGTTGGCAGGATCTCAGAGACGATGCCCATGGCTGGCAGGATCAGGATGTAGACCTCGGGATGTCCGAAAATCCAGAACAGGTGCTGCCAGAGAATGGCCTGACCACCCGCCTCAATCCGGAAAAAGTTCGTGTTGAAGGTGCGGTCGAACATCAGCTCGATCAGCGCGATCGTAATGGCCGGAAAGGCGAAAATGATCAGGAAGGACGTGATCAGCGTCATCCAGGTGAAGACCGGCATGCGCATCATCGTCATTCCCGGTGCGCGCATGTTGAGGATGGTCGTAATGAAGTTGAACGAGGCCGCCAGCGAGGCCACTCCCAGCACCTGCAGCCCCAGCACCCAAAAGTCCGAACCGATGCCGGTGTACTCGTCGCCAGTCAAGGGCACGTAGCCAAACCAGCCTCCCGCCGGCACGATTTCCCAGCGCCCGTCGATGGGTTCCCACCAGCCCGCGTACTGGGCAAACTGCAGAAACCAGGTCAGGTTCAGGATCAAGCCGCCCGCTACGAAGGTCCATAGGCTGAAGGCGTTCAACCTTGGAAAGGCCACATCACGCGCACCGATTTGCAGCGGCATGATGTAATTGAAAAACGCGGCCGACAGCGGCATCACCCCGAGAAAAATCATGGTGGTGCCATGCATCGTGAAGAGCTGATTGTACTGCGTGGCCGTCACGAAGTCGTTCTCGGGCACCGCCAGCTGCGTGCGGATCATCAGCGCCTCGACCCCTCCTAGTAGAAAGTAAAACAGCGCAAAGGCACCGTAGAGGATGCCGATTTTTTTGTGGTCGACGGTGGTCAGCCAGTCGACGAGTCCCGCTTTGTTGTCTGGACGTTTCAGCCCGATCTCGCTGCGCATGGTAGGCAGGTCGAACTTGGTCGGTACGGGGGCGGCTTCAGTGTGTGCCATGGTCGCGTGCAGGTTAAAAAATGATTACTTCAAAGTGGTCAGGTAGGTGGCCAGATCGTGCACCTCCTGCTTGGTCAGCGGATTGCCCTCATGCTTGAGGCGCGCAAGGATGGAGCCGTAGTTGCCCGTTCCCCAGTACATCAGGTTGCCGGGCTTGATATCTTCTTCGGCCTCGATGTATTCGCCGGTGGCCTCGTCTAGAATGTAGGGTGCGTGCACATTGACCAGTTCGCCGTTGGCACCGGCCACTTCAAACTTGGCGTCGGCGTTCGTGTTGAGGATCCAGTTGTAGAAATTCTCGTGCTGAGCCTCGATGTCGATGGTGACGTCGTCCGGGCCGGGCACGGTGTTGTCGAGGATGCCGGCGCCCATGGTTTTTCGAGCGGCGACATAGGTCAGGTCCGGTCCCTGCACGGCCAGGTAGGGCGAGCCCTTGATGGCGTGGCAGCTGATGCAACCGGCCTTACCCGCGAAGAGCATGGCCCCGCGCTGTACCGGGTCATCCGTGAAGGCGTCTGGGTCCTCGCGAACGGCCAGCGCCCAGTCGAGCCAGTCCTGAGCATTCGCCGTTTCGGTTGCCGGATCTTTCTTAAATCCGCCGGGAGCGGCCTGGCCCTTGCGGTAGCCGGCCACCCAGTCGGCGAAGGCTTCCTCGGAGACCGCGTCGGCACGGAAAAGCATGTAGGCGTGCGACTCGCCGCAAAACTCCGCGCACTGCCCGTAGTAGTGGCCCTCTTCATCCGCCTGAATCCACATCCAGTTCAAACGTCCAGGCATCAAATCGACCTTGCCGGCAATCTTCGGCAGCCAGAAGGAGTGGATGACGTCGGCCGCGCGCAGCTCGACGCGAACGACTTTGCCGACGGGGATGACGAACTCGTTGGAGCTTTTGATGCCCAACTGGGGATACTCAAAGTTCCACCACCATTGGTAACCGATCGCCTTGATCAATAGAACTTCCTCTTCGTCAGCCGGGTCCTCCAGACGCAGCAGGTCAGCGTCTTCGTGAATGTTTGCTGCCGGCGTGTACCAGGAGCCCATGAGGGACTCCTCGTAGTCCTCGGCATCTTCGGGCAGCTCGTTGATGTACCAGATGGCTTCCAAGGTCGGCACCGCGATGATGACCAGCAGCAGCACCGAGGCGACGATGAGACCGATTTCGATCAGCGGGTTGCCGTGTCCCTGCTTGGGCAGAGGCTTGTTCTCGTCGCCCGGGCGGAAGCGGTAGCGCCAGACGGCCCAGGCCAGTACGCCGCCCACAACCACAAAGATAAAAAGGCTGACCCAGACCGTGACCATGAACAGGTCCAGCTGGGCTTGCGCCACGGGCCCCTTGGGGTCGAGTGTGGAGTGGGGCAGGTCGAACCGGCAGCCACTCAAGGCGAGGGCGGTAAAAGTCAGTCCGAGGGCGAATAAACGAGTAAAATGCGTCTTGGTCTTGCGAAAAATCGACATCTTCAGGAATCAGGGATGGCGGTACAGCAATTGCAACGCTGCCGGGGACGGCAGGTTGGGTCAAAGCATAAGTGGCGGTTTACCAGCTTAGTAGACGACCCCAATCAAGAGTATCTTAACGTTAAAGCAAGATCATGATGATACGTATTTTTCGTCACAGATTCATTTTGCGCGGATGGTCTCCGGGCAACTTTTTATCACGGGCTTTTTGCTGCCTGGGGGTGCTTGTTTTGAGCGCCGGGTGGGCAGGCTGCAACGGAGAGAGCGAGGCCGCAAAACCGACCGCAAAGCCATCCGCAATAACGGTTGCCGCCGATGGCACACACGAGATCACGCTGACCGGCGACGACACCAAGCGCTACAACGTCAGCCGCTTGGAGGTGCCGCCGGGAGCGAAGGTTCGTTTGAGCTTCACCAACACCGGCAAGATGCCACGCGCGACGATGGCCCACAATTTCGTGCTGGTTGCGGATGCACAACGCCTGCCGGAGTTTATCGTCAAAGCCGCCCTAGCGGGCGAACCGGCGTATCTGCCCGAAGGATTCGATGATTACATCCTGGCTTCCACCAAGATGGCTGGCCCGGGCGAGACGGTGAACGTCACCTTCACCGCCCCCGAACAACCCGGCGGCTATCCTTTTGTCTGCACCTTCCCGGCGCATTTTGACTCTGGGATGCAGGGTGTGCTCGTGGTGACCGGGGACGGTGATTCGTAACCGCGGCTGCGCGACCGCTTAAGGCCCGCCGAGCTTCTAATCGACTGCGTCTTTAGCCGCCCTGGCTCTCGCTGACCACGGCGTCGGCGGCCAGTTCTTGGCGTACGCTACGCAGCAGGTCGACCATGACCGCCTCAGCGTCTTCGCTTAACTGGCCGGTTTCCGCCAGGTAGGTGCAGAAGCGGTGCACGGCGGGGTGCTCGATGCAATTACCCGCGAGCGACCAGCGGGCGCTCTGGAAGAGCACGTCCTTCAGGGCGGCTTCGCGTTGGGCATCCGTCAGCGATTCGGCGATGTCGGCCACTTCGCGCAGGGTGCCTTCGTAGGCGGCATACTCGAGAAGCTGAGCGATCGGCTGCAGTGAGCGGATTTCACCGGAGGCGAAAAAACGGAACCAGTGCATTTCGAGAGCCTCGGGGGAGTGGATGGCATCCGTCGGGTCGGGGAGGCGGAGGTTACGGGCGTCGTGGTACAGTTCGGCCAAGTCGGAATCCAGCGCGGCGAAAAAGGCCGGGTCACGGTATTTGAGCAAGCCCAGTAGAAATACTGCGTTGGCGCGCTGCAGTTCCGTGAGCGAATCGAAGTCGGCGATGAGCTGCGTTTGCAGCCAATCGTTGGCGGCGAAGATCTCGTAATAGAAGATAATCTGAGCCCAGGAGCGCAGGGCGGGATCCTGCATCGGCGCAGCGTTTTCGAGGAACGCTTTCAGGGCCCGGCCCGGCATCGGATCCAAGTAGTAATGCGTGAGCCAGGACTCGTATTCGGCCTCGGAAGCGAATCCGGCGACTGCGTCGAGGCGCTCCAGTTTGACGAAAGCACCCACGGTGATGGTTTCGTCCTTCACGTGATCGGTAACCAGTGCCCGTATCTGGTAGGTGCCGGCCGCATAGGCTTGCGGAAACTCCAGGATGGCCACCTCATTGGCGGTCAAGAAGGTGCGCGTGGCGTTCATCGGCTGGTCGAGCGCCGAGAGGTTTTCGCCGCGCTGGACCAGCGTGCCCTGCGGGTCGGTCATCTCGATGCTGTAGCTCACCTTCGACTGCCCTTCGTTTGAGATGCCGAAGTGCTTCAGAAAGAGGTTCAGTTCCACGGTCTGCCCCGCATGCACGACGCCCAGGTTGTGCGCGGCGTAGGTCTCGGCGCGGGCCCACAACGCTACCTCGGGATCAAAGGCCGAGAGCGTCAAAAACGCATTGAGGCGGGCTTGTTCAGCGTGAAGGGGCGTAATCGTGCCGATAGACAGGCACGCAAGAAAAAGGCCGGCAACGCGGCGGGAGGGGGAAAACATGGGGTGACTTGGGGTGGGGGATTGTGCTGACTGCGCTCAACAAATACCCCTGAAAACACCCGACGTCAATGGGGCTTCATGCTTTTGGAAACCATTGATAGAGAAAAAAATAGACCAGTACCCCGGTAATGGAAACGTAGTACCAGATAGGAAAAGTAATGCGTGCCCACTTTCGATGAGTTTCGTATCTCGCTTTCAGGGCCAGATAAATTGTGCGCAGCACCAACGGCACGATCACCATGGCCAGCACGACATGCGTGATGAGGATGAAATAGTACAGGTACGCCCAGAAGCCTTCGCCACCGAACTCGGTATTGGAGGGCAGCCCGTACATAGGGCGCAGGGTTTTGTGCGCCACGTAACTGATTAAAAAAACCGCCGAGACGATAAAGGCCGTCACCATGCAGCGGCGGTGCGCGTCCTTGCGCTTTTGCCGGATGAAGATGAAGCCCGCCGTCAACAGCAGCGTGGCCAGGCTGTTCAACCCGGCGTTGAGGGCAGGGTGGAGCGACTCCAGCCAGGTTTCCATGGGCGGGTTGGGCGCGTTCGCGTTACGCCAGAATCCACGGCATCAGCCAACGGTCGGCCACCAGGGCGAAGAGTACCAGCGGCAGGTAGGCGATGGAGGCAAGAAAGAGGCGGCGAGCCGGCTGGTCGCGGTTGTCAGTGCGAGCCCGGAAAAACGACCAGGCAGGCTTGAGGAAAATCCAGGCCCCGTAGGCAGCGGCGGGTGCATAGATGAACCAGGAGGCCTGACCGAGAATGGGCGGCAGCAGGCTGATCAGCGCGAGGAGCCCCGTAAAGACCAGCGAGAGCACGGCACAACTTTGACCGCTTGGATCGGTGACGGAGGCCATCGGCATCCCGGCCTTGGCGTAGTCCTTGCGATGATTCCAGGCGATAGCCAGAAAGTGCGGAATCTGCCAGGCAAAGAGGATGCCGAAAAGAATCCAGCCCAACGCCCCCAGGGTGTTGTTGGCGGCGGCCCAGCCGATCAACGGCGGCAGCGCGCCGGGAACCGCGCCGACCAGGGTAGCCCAGGGGGTGAGCGGCTTTAGTGGTGTATAGACCAGCAGGTAGGAAAGGATGGTGGCTGCGGTCAGAGCGGCGGCCAGCGGATTGGTACCCCAGGCAACCATCGCCACCCCACACATCCCAAGCACCAACCCGAAGACCAAAGCAACCTCGGGCGCGAGCGTCCCACTAGGCAGGGGCCGCGTGCGGGTACGGGCCATCCGGCTGTCGGCCTCGCGTTCCAGATATTGGTTGAGCGCGCCGCACGAACCGGCCGCCAGAGAGGTCCCCAGCAGCATCCAGAAAAACGGTGCCAGGGCGCTGGTGGGATCGCCCGCGAAATAGCCGACCACCGCCGTGATTACCGCCAGCAGGCTCAGACGTGGCTTGGTCAGTGTCCAAAGCTCGGAGGCAATCGCGCGTGCGCCTCCGCGGCTGGCGGATTCTACTTGTCCAGTGGAAAAAGAACCTGTCGGGGTCGATGACATGTGATGTGATTAGCCAGTAAGACGTAGCGTGTAGGCCCTCACGCGGAAGCAACGAGTTCCCGCTCTTTGTCAGCGGCTTGTTCAGGAAGCCGGGAACCGCTTGGAACGTATCGCGCAAGCGGAAAGGCGAAGACCGAGAATGTCAATAACCACGTCGAGCTGACCAGCGCCGCGCCGATCACCAGGTGGGCCGTGGCCACCCAGGCACTGATGTGCGTCCAGACGGTCAGCGCGCCGAGGGCGATTTGCGCGATCAACAGTGCCGCCACCAGATAGGCAGCGAAGCGCTGGGCCGGGAAGATTTTGCGATTCACGCTGAGCTTCCAGGTGAAGACAAACAGGGCTACCGTGACCAGCACAGCCCCCACCCGGTGCAGGAAATTCATCAGGACAAACTCGTTCCAGTAGTTCGGCACCAGCGCACCGTCCTGCGTGGCGTGCGGGAAGTAGGGAATCGAGAGCCCGGCATCGATGTGGCGTACGACCGCGCCAACGGCAACCTGTGCCAGCAGCAGGACACAGCTGACCGCGCCCCAAAGTCGCAGCGTTTTCAGACCTGGCATGCGTTCGACCGTGCTAGCGGTGGCGTAGCGACGAAACTGGACCAGACAAAGGGTGGCGAGGGTTGCGACCACAATCTGCGCTCCCACGGCGTGGACCACGCAGAGGGTTTCCGCGACGACGTTGGTGGCGCTGCCGGTGTTGAGCTGGTCGAAGCGTACGCGCATGCCACCCAGAATTCCCTGAAAAATCACCATCCCCAGGAAGGCCCAGGCCAGTGCGCGCACCCAGGTGCGCGCCTCGACCCGGTGGGTCCAGACCGCCAGCGCAATGGCCAGGATGCCGACGAGCGCCCCCAGCAAACGATGGCTGTGCTCGGCAAACATCATGGGGTCGCTCAGCCAGCCCTCGGGATTGATCGAGCCGTTTGAAAAAGGCCAGTCGTGAAAGGCCATGCCCGCGAGGATGCTCGTGGTGTGCGCGCCCATCGTGATGAGCAGCGCCGTGGGCACGAGCGTGAACAAACAAAGCAGCCGCAGGCGGGGTTTGAAGGCGGAGCTACGCGTCATGGGTAACGGATTTTCGGAATTCGTAATCAGTTGCGTGAACGAATGGCAGCGGTATACTACGCGACATGATTTCAATCAAGCCCAGCAAACGCCTTTTCGCTTTGTTTGGTGTTGCGCTTCAGGCAGTTACTTCATTGCAGCTTGCAGCTCGCACGATCGAAGCCGAGGTGTTGAGCGTCGATGCAAGTTCCTACAAGGCCGAGCTTCGCGAACTGGGCAATATCCCCGAAAAGACCCTGACGGCGCGCATGAGCCCGGGCGACATCGCGCTGAACTGGTCGGGCCAGCGCATTCGTGGTGAACTGGTCGGCGGCGAGGCCGCCTTTATGGAGCGCATCTGGCCGGCCGACCCGCTCAAGATCAAGCAGGCCGAGGGCATCAATCGCCAGCTGCGCCGCAACACTGTTGAGCGTGGCCGGCGCGTCTTTCGCACCAATGGCGAGTACATGCCGCCGTTTGCGCTCTACAATCAGTCCGGTGCGCTGATCACGCACGAGCACCTCAAGGGCAAGTACACCGTATTGAACTTCATCTTTACGCGCTGCCAGGTGGCGACGATGTGTCCGGCGGCGACCACGCGTATGGTGCGTCTGCAAAACGACCTGGCTGACGCGGGTCTCGAAGAAAAGGTGAGACAGGTCACCATCACCTTCGACCCGCAGTACGACACTCCTGGCATCTTGCGCGGCTACGGCGATGCACGTGGCATTGACCCCGCGCGGTTCCACCTGCTCACTGGCGATCCGCAAGCCATTCGGGACCTTTGTGCCCAATTTGGAGTCCAGGTAAAGGACGTGAACAAGACCCTCGACCACACCATGTCCACTGTCCTGCTCGATCCGAACAACAAAATCCGCTACCGCAAAACCGGTAGCCGCTGGCGCTCCGAAGACTTTTTGGAGTTCATCCAGGCCATGGAAAACTAGCCATGCGTGCGCTCCGAAACATTTCCCTTAAGCTGCTGATGCTCGCTGCGGCGGTGGCGACGACTGCGGAGGTCTGGGCATTTCGCCCGGGCGCCGGCGCACCGCCGAGTCTCATCGAGAAGTTCGAAGAGCGCTTTGTGGTGGATTCGCAATGCGAACGCTATGAGTTGATCGAAACCTTTTACGATGGGCGCGTCGAAAAAAATACGATGCTGATGGCCTATCAGTACGGCGAGGATTACGTACTTGGGTTGATTCGCATCCTGCCCAAGGGCGAACATCCGGGGAATCTCGCGCTTTCGATTCAACGCAACGGTGAGACGCCTAAACTCTACGCCTACGACTTTAGCGAGTCGAAGGCGCGGCTGCTGGAGGGTCCGCCCGCGCGAGCCACTATCGGCAACGTGCCCTGGCATTTCGAGGACATGATCGACGACGACAAGGAGCCCTGGGACTGGAAGCGCCAACGGGGTACGGTCAACGTGGAGGGCTTCGAATGCAGCGTGCTGGTGGGCAACTGGGGCGACCCGGAAATGCGCTACAACAGCTCGGCGGGTCAGCGACGCCTCTACGTCGCCCTGGAAGATCCGATACCCAAGAAAATGGAGTTCTACGATCGGCGGGGTAATTTTTTCAAAACTATCTGGTCGCGCGATTTTCGGGACAATTCGCCGGATGGACAAGCGCGCCTGCGGGCGCACCGTATTGAGGTACGCCACAACGTTCGCAACTCGCACACGGTGATGGTGCTGGCCGAGCACAACTACGATGTACCGCTGCCCGCTGGGCTCTTCGACCCGGATTTTTTGCCGCAGTGGTCGCTGCAGACCGATGCGGAATTGCTGGCGGTTATGCGCCAAGACGATTAGGAATTTTATTTAGGAATGACTGTCTGGCTGCAAACCGGAGCGATCACGCTCATCTTCGCGGGCGCCTATTTGGGACTGCGCAACATCCCCAAGCAAAACTGCGAGTTTCTGCACTATGAGAGCAGCGGCACCACCATTGACGGTGGGGAAGTCTGCGCCGCCACCGCGCCGCCGCTCTTTTTGGACCTCACGCGCCTGAGCTTTCCGGTGGAGCTGCAGCTGCGCGCCGAAACGCCGCTGGAGCCGGGCAAGTCGGCCTTCATGTCCCTGGAATTGGTGCACGACGGCGGCGGTGTGCTGCTGCCGCACGAGTTGGCCATCGTCCACACCGAGCGCCTGCATCTGATGCTGCTGGACGAGAGCCTGGGCGACTACCACCATATTCACCCGGAGCCCCAGGGAGCCTCCGGAAGCTGGAGTTTTGAATTTACGCCGCGCGAAGGCGGTCGCTACCGCGCCATCGCCGAGGTGGTGCCGCTGCGCACAAAGCGGCAGGTCTCTGCGGACAGCTGGTTAGAAGTCCCGGGCAACGGGCAGCCCGCACAAATCTCAGCACGCAAAACCGTGGGCGAGGCGGCCGGGTATCGTTTCACGCTTGATGCGCCCAAGGGCAGCCTGGCCCGCAAGCGGGACAACGCGCTGGAACTGGGCATCGAGCGCATCGGTGGCGGTTCCGTCGAGTTACAGGAGATCATGGGCGACGTCGCGCACATGGTGGCTTTCGACCGCGAGCGGGCCGGTTACGCGCATCTGCACCCGGTGCAGACCGGTGATGAATTCAATCCGACGCACCCGCGACTGGGCTTCACCTTCCACACGGCTAAACCCGGCAACTACCGCCTCTGGGCGCAGGTCAAACTCGACGGCGCCGAGCATGTGGTCCCCTTCGACCTCACCGTTGAATAAAGAGGTGATTTAAACATAAGCACGCTTAGCCGCTACGAGACCTGGTTTTTTGTGATAGGTAAACAGGACTTTTCTCGGATGGCGCTGGATCATCTTGGCCCGTAGACGAGCTTCAGCATTTTAGCTCAACGTCTATAAAAAGATTTTTGAACAGGAGGGCACAGAGGTGGAGGAGAAAGAGGAACTTCTGTATGCTGAAATAACCAGTCTAGCCTTTGCTTGAGGATTAGTTAGTTTTTGCTCTACAAGCTCGGCTTCAGGCTAGCGAATGAAGAAAACTTCCTAAAAATCCTGTTCTAAAACAAGTTCTCCGTGTCCTCTGTGTGCTCCTGTTCCTAACCGTTTTCTTTGCTACCTTTGCGTCCTTCTCTTAGTCAAAAAAGTCTTCCAACAGAAGGCCGCGAAGCGCGCATAGGTTCCGCAGCTTATCGTTCGGTTACTGCCTGTGTTCCTGTTATCCTGTCCTAAAGGATTTGCCCGACGTCCAGTGGTTGCAGTCGGTACTTTCTGTCTTTGATTTGGCTTCGAGCTTCTGTTTCGATGTGCAGCCATGAGTGAGGGAGTCTCCATGGCGGAGGAAGCGTCCGCGCCAGACGCGCCGCGGCATTTCATCAAGCAGATCATCGATGAGGACCTGAAGGCAGGCCGCGTCGAGGGGGTGGTCACGCGCTTTCCGCCTGAGCCCAACGGCTATCTGCACATCGGTCACGCCAAGTCCATCTGCTTGAACTTCGGTCTCGCGCTGGAGTACGGCGGGCGCTGTCACCTGCGCTTTGACGACACCAACCCGGAGAAGGAGGACGTCGAGTATGTGGAGTCGATTCAGGAGGATATCCGCTGGCTGGGTTTCGACTGGGGCGTGCACCTGTATTATGCCTCGGACTACTTCGGGCAGCTCTACGAGTGGGCGTTGTATCTGATTCGCGAGGGTAAGGCCTTTGTCTGCGACCAGAGCGCGGAGGACTTTAAGCGCGACCGCGGCTCGCCGACGGTGCCAGGCACACCCAGTCCCTGGCGGGATCGCTCTGTGGAGGAGAGCCTCGATCTGCTTGAGCGGATGAAGGCCGGAGAGTTTCCCGACGGCGCGTGCACGCTGCGAGCAAAGATCGACATGGCCTCGCCCAACATGCACCTGCGCGACCCGGCGCTGTACCGGATCAAGCACCAGCACCACCACCGCACCGGCGATACCTGGTGCATATACCCGACCTACGATTTCACCCACGGCCAGAGCGACGCCATTGAGCACGTCACGCACTCGCTGTGCTCGCTGGAGTTCGAGGTGCACCGTCCGCTCTACGACTGGTTTGTCGAAAACCTGCCGGTGCCCGCGCGTCCGCGCCAGACCGAGTTCGCCAAGCTCATCCCTACCTATACCATGATGAGCAAGCGCAACCTCCGACGGCTGGTGGAAGAAGGTCACGTCGACGGCTGGAACGACCCGCGCATGCCCACCATTTCCGGTCTGCGACGCCGGGGTGTGACGTCCCAGGCGATCCGCAACTTGTGTGAGCGCGTGGGCGTGACCAAGTACAATTCCCTGACCGATCTGGCCCTGTTGGAGCATTGCATCCGCGAGGATTTGAACAAAACCTCGCCGCGCGTCATGGCGGTGCTCAATCCGTTGAAAATCATCATCGAAAACTATCCTGAGGACCAGGAGGAGTTCATGGAGGCCGTGAACAATCCTGAAGACCCCGGGGCCGGGACGCGGCAGGTGCCCTTTGCGCGCGAGCTTTTCATTGAGCGGGACGATTTTCTGGAGGATGCGCCGAAGAAATTTTTTCGCCTGGCTCCCGGACGCGAAGTGCGTTTGCGCTACGCCTACTTCATCACCTGCACCGAGGTAATTAAGGATGCTGACGGCAACGTGAGCAAACTTCGCTGCACCTACGATCCGGCCACCCGCGGGGGCGACGCCCCGGACGGGCGCAAGGTCAAGGGCACGCTGCACTGGGTTTCGGCGCGGCATGCGTTTCAAGCCGAGACGCGCCTGTATGACCGTCTGTTCCTGAAGGAAAATCCAGCAGACGTAGGCGAAGGCGAGGACTGGATCGATGGCATGAATCCGGACTCGCTCATCTCTGTGACCGCCCATTGCGAGCCGTCGTTGAAGTCCGCCCAGCCGGGTCAGCGTGTACAGTTTGAGCGCACCGGTTACTTCTGCGTCGACACGCAGGATTCAAAACCGGACGCACCCGTTTTCAACCGCACGGCGACCCTTAAAGATACCTGGGCCAAGATGGCGAAAAAAGGTTAGGCATTCGGATTCGAACACTAACCAATTTGGGAAGGATTTTTCGTCGATTTTCGGTCTCAAAGTGACCGCTTTCGGTTGACCTGCATTCGGGCGGAACGTGTGCTAGGGCACCGCTTAAAAGATATCAATTCAACACATCGACCTATGTCACTCACTTCCGAATTCCCGATCTCTTACCCACTCCCTGCTGAGGCGCTCGACGTGCTCAAGAGTGCGCCGTCGGTCACGGTTGCCGATAGCGTTCAGCAGTTGATTGATTTGGCCGTGCGCGACGCAGGGCCGGACGGCTGGCACAACGTGGCCTACGAAGTTGAGGGCAAAGGGGAGGTGGTTGAGGCGCGGGCCTGCCGGGTAAAGAACGGCATCGCAGCCAATTACATCGAGCCGTACATGCGGCGGCGTGATCCGGACTGTATGGTCATCGGTGACGATCGCCCCACCGACAAGCCCACCTTCAAGGAACGCTTCGGCGAGGACTTCCAGTCGATGCGCGAGGACACCTTCGCGTGGTTGAAGACCCAGGATCTGGCGGTGTTCGCATTTCTGGCCGGTATGCAGGGTACCGGCACGGATGCTCTGGTCATCGCCCCGGCCAACGCGGGGTTTTTCGCCTTGGGCCTGGCGCTCCTGCAAGGTCTGATTCCGTCCGACGAGATTCCTGAAGGCTTCAGCCCCAAAGCGATTATTTATGTGGCCCCGCCGTTTCGCCACACACATCTAGACGGTAAGCAGGTCGTGGTGCACAACCGCCGTGATGGCCTGCACGAACTTTTCAGCTACAATCTCTACCCCGGCCCGAGCGCGAAGAAGGGTATCTACGGGGTCTTGCTGACGCTCGGCGAAACCCAGGACTGGGTCACGATGCACTGCTCGACCGCGAAAGTGGTCACGCCCTATGAGCGCAAGATTGTCATCTCGCACGAGGGTGCCAGCGGCGGCGGCAAGAGCGAAATGCTCGAGCAGGTTCACCGCCAGCACGACGGTTCGTTGCTGCTGGGTACGAACCTGGTCACAAACGAATCGCGCCACATTACCTTACCGCAAAGCTGCAGCATCCATCCTGTCACCGACGACATGGCGCTCTGCCACCCCTCGTTCAACCGGGGCAACGGCAAGCTCGGTTTAATGGACGCCGAGGATGCGTGGTTTGTCCGGGTCAATCACATCGAGGACTATGGAACCGACCCGCATCTGGAGCGCATCACCCTGCGGCCCAACAAGCCTTTGCTCTTTCTCAACATCGATGCGCAGCCCGGCAGCACCGCGCTGATCTGGGAGCACATCGAGGACTCGCCCGGCGTGCCCTGTCCGAACCCGCGTGTAGTCATCCCCCGCGAGACGTTCCCCAACGTGCACCAGGGCAAGATTGACGTGGACGTGCGCTCGTTTGGGGTCCGCTGCCCTCCCTGCACGCGCGACAAGCCCAGCTACGGCATTCTCGGGATGTTTCACCTGCTGCCACCGGCGCTCGCCTGGTTGTGGCGTTTGGTGGCCCCGCGCGGTCACGCCAACCCGTCCATCACCGATACCGGCGGCATGACCAGCGAGGGCGTCGGTTCGTACTGGCCTTTCGCGACCGGTCGTCGCGTGGACCAGGCCAACCTGCTGCTGCGCCAGATCGAGGACACTCCCAAGGTGCGTTACATCCTCACGCCCAATCAGCACATCGGCGCGTGGAAGGTCAGCTTCATGCCGCAGTGGATCACCCGCGAAGTGCTGGCCCGCCGCGGCGGACCCAACTTCACGGAAGACCAGGTCGGCGAATGCAGTTGTTCGTTGCTTGGCTGGACGCCGAGTTCGATCCTTGTCGAAGGACGCGTGATCGGCAGCTGGTTCTTCTCGGTCGAGTTGCAGCCCGAAGTGGGGCAGGAAGCCTACGACAAGGGTGCGGAGATCCTGCGCGAATTCTTCGTGCGTGAGCTCAAGCAGTTTCTCGGGCCGGACCTCATGCCGTTAGGCAAGCAGATTGTCGAGTGTTGCCTGGATGGTGGCACCGTCCACGACTACCAGAAGCTGCTGCCCAATCCCACGCTGATCCAGGACGACGAAGACTAGGCTGCGCGCCCCGGCTTGAGTGCGGGTGCACATACGTGCGCGTCTGGAGTCCTTTTCCGGACGGCTCCTTGTGGTAATTTGCGGCTGCAAGGGTGGGCGTACCTGCACGCATGTAGCTGCCAAGTACTTGATAGCGCGCTAAAGAAAGTTGAGCGGATTGCCGAAGTAGGGTTGCCGGAGGGAATCCTGCTGGCACGGTGAGCGTTGGCTTGGTGCCTTCGAATTCAGACGTGTTTGCGGTCATTCTCTGGGGACAGGGGCAGGCGGCTAGTGCGCAAAAACGTCGCACCGGCCACCGGCTCGAAGATTGGAAACCTGTGTGACGCTGACCAAACAAGCCGCGAATGAAGCCATGGGCGTATTTGCCACGACCGCCGCTCGAATTGGCGAGTTTGAAAAGATATATTATGATTACACGCTGCAGCGCTTGAACTGCATCCGCGAGGACGAGGCCCCGCTGGTTGAGTACCGCGGCTTTGGAAACATTCGCGCCTTTCGGCTCAAAAGTCTGCCAGATTGGGATTATCCAAACACCGCCTTTGGTTACGATGCGCGCAGCCTGCCGTTTGCCCTGGATTGGTACCGCGACGCGGGCATTCCGGCGCGATTCGAGATTCCGGTCTCGCACCTGGATGAGGCCGACCGCGCTCAGCTCAACGACAGCGGCTTGCGCTACCAGCGCACGCACTGCGCCTTTGGCCGCTCGCTCAGCGACTTAAAGACCGAGTCGGCGTTTCACGGTATCGGCGTTGAGGATGTGACCGAGGACAACCTCGAAACCTTTATCGAGACGCTTCTGGATGGCTACTCGGTGGACCTGGGCCGCGAAATCGCATACCGCAACATGCGCCGCTGGCTGGAGTTTCCGGAGCAGCACCTCTTTCTGGCGCGGCTGAAGCAGCGTCCAGCCGGCGTTGGTGTCCTCTATGTAGACGGGGCAACCGCTTACCTCGCTGCCGCCGCGACGATTCCGGCTTTTCGCGGGCGGGGAGTGCACTCAGCCTTAATCGCCCACCGTGCCCTGGTCGCAAAGGAACTCGGGGCCAATGTCCTGTACGGCGGTGCGTATTTCGGGACCACCAGCATGCGCAATCAGCAGGCAGCTGGATTGGCGCTGGTCTACCCGCGGCTGGTTTGGGGCGACGGGGATTCCGGCGAGCGCGCTTCGCCGCAAACCTCCGGTTGACGCCGCCTGTACGTATCCCGGAAGCTGCGGGATGCATGTTTCATCGATTTATGTCGCGGGAGCGGCTCTGGCGTTCTCGCAGGTAGGCCTGGGGCAGGAGGCACCCATGGCGGAACCGCCGCTGTCGTACAGCCTCACGATCGACGGCCAGTCTTACGCCGTGGAAGCCGGCAAACCGCTGAAAATTGACGGTTCCTTCACCAATCCTCGCGTGGAACTGGTTGTGGGTGACGTGCGTCTATTCAACTTTGAGGGGGTCCGCTTCAAGTATCCTGCACAGTTCAGTTTTAAGGCCGAGCGAAACGCGGCTCTGAGCTCCTGGGCGCTGACGGGTGAAGCCTGCGAACAGTGTATTCTGTACCTATATCTGCTGGCGGAGCCGATTGACCCCGCGCAGTTCGGACGGCTGCTGGCGGCGCAATACCAGAACGCCGATGGGACCGTGCCTGAGCGCGTCGAGGCGACACGGGAACTTGGTGAGTTGAGCCTGGCGGGCGTGAAGCTGGAGGCCGTTACCGGCGCAGCCGCGGAGGGGCAGGGTATTGTTCAGGAAATTTACCAACCGGATGGCGAAGGCGGGCGGCGGCTGCTGATATTGCAATATCCTTCCAATCTGGATGAGCTGCCCGAGGCGCAAGCCGCCGAAATCAACGCCTTGCTGGCTTCGCTGGAGGCCAGTTTTGCTTATGCAGCTCCGGTTGAGTGAGCGCTTTCGTGACATTCATGTAACTGCCTGAATTAAGGCGTGCATATAATAAGCGCCTCTGCTGTGCTAATAGCCGACCCTGACGCTGTGGTCTCTGAGGGATTCCTGAACAATACGAATCCTCATTAGACCAAACAATGCATACACCCTCCCTTCTGAACATCCGTGGCTTTGTCGCCTTCGGAGCGTTTTCATTTGGCGTCGCTTCGGCGTCCGCCTTTACCGTTGCTACCAACTTCGATGACGCCGCCGCGATTCCCAGCGGTACGGAGTTCATCACGCTGACCGATGGTCCCCTGCAGGCGACCTTCTCCGGCGGTGTGCGTCAGGCCTTTGTCCTTGGGCCGGCTTACAACACCAGCCCCGGTGCCTATCTGATTATCAACGCCGGTGGCGCTGGCCTTCCCGGCGTGGAAAGCCAGTTTGGCTCCACTCTGGCTTCGGCGCTGACCACTGAAGACGCCAACAACGACGTGGCCACGATCGACTTCAACATCGGCGTGGAGGAAGTCTCCTTCGCCGTTGCCGAGCTTGGCAATGGGGGCGGCTCGACCGTGCGCTTTTTCGGTGTGGATGACTCGACCGAGATCGGTTCGCTCTTCGTGGCCGGTACGGCCGACAACAGCGCATCACCGCTGGCCGTCAGCGCGGTAGGCGACTTTGGAGGCAGCCTGATCGGCAGCATCGAGATCGACAACCCGGGCCCGGCCGCCAACCCGGTGTACCTTACCTCGCTGGATACCTTCTCGGCTTCGACTACGATTCCCGAGCCGGGCTCCACCACTGCGATCGCCTGTGGCTTTGCCTTGGGACTGATGTTCCTGCGCCGCCGCTTTCGCCGCAGCTAGGCGACCCTGAGCCAACCCACGAAAAACCCCTTCCTTGGAAACCGGAGGGCCTGTGCGGCTCTCCGGTTTTTCTATTTTGGGCAGGGCGTTCTGCCCGTACGTTCGCGGATTAGGGCGGCAGGACTGCTGCTTGACCCGATGTTCAGGTTTGATAAGGTTGCGAGTTACATCTGTTTGCAGCATGGCCAGGAATTTGTACGAAAAAGTTTGGGACGCTCACGCCGTCCGCACGCTCTCCAGCGGGCAGACCCAGTTGTTTATCGGCACCCACCTCATCCACGAGGTGACCAGCCCGCAGGCTTTTGGGATGCTGCGCGATCGCGGACTCAAGGTGCGGTACCCGCAGCGCACCTTTGCGACCGTCGATCACATCGTGCCTACCGACGAACGCGTGGAGCCCTTTTCTGACACGCTGGCCGATGCGATGATCAAGGCCCTACGGTCCAATTGTCAGGAGCACGGCATCACTTTTTTTGACATTTCCACCGGCAAGCAGGGCATCGTGCATATGGTTGGGCCCGAGCAGGGCATCACTCAGCCCGGCACGACCATCGCTTGCGGCGACAGCCACACCGCTACTCATGGTGCCTTTGGGGCGATTGCCTTTGGCATCGGCACCAGCCAGGTCCGCGATGTTCTGGCCACGCAGACCATGGCGATGAACAAGCTGAAGGTGCGCCGTATCAACGTGAACGGTAAGCTTGCGCCTGGTGTTTACGCCAAGGACGTGATCCTGCACATCATCCGCAAGCTGGGCGTCAAGGGTGGTCTGGGCTACGCCTATGAATACGGCGGCGAGGTCTTCGACAACTTCTCGATGGAGGAGCGCATGACCGTCTGCAACATGTCCATCGAAGGCGGCGCACGTTGCGGCTACGTCAATCCGGACGACACGACCTTCGCCTACCTGAGCGGACGCCCCTATGCGCCGGGCAAAGAGGTCTGGGATGACGCCGTCGCCAGCTGGCGTGCGGTCGCCTCGGACCCGGATTGCGCGTACGACGACGTGGTTGAGTTCGATGCGGTGGAGATACGCCCCACCGTCACTTGGGGGATCAACCCAGGGCAGGCTATCTTTGTCGATGAGAACATGCCGCGTCTGGCGGACCTGCCGGAAAAGGACCGCGCAACCGCGCAAGAGGCCTACACCCACATGCACCTGGAAGAAGGCCGCCCCATCAAAGGCACGCCGATCAACGTCGCGTTTTTTGGCTCCTGTACTAACGGGCGTATCAGTGACATCCGCGAGGCTGCAAAATACCTTGAAGGCCGCAAGGTCGCCGAGGGGGTTAAGGCCATTTGCGTGCCCGGCTCACAGATCACTGCGTTGCAGGCGCAGAACGAGGGCCTGGACAAAATCTTTATCGACGCCGGCTTCGAGTGGCGCGGGGCAGGCTGCTCCATGTGCCTGGCGATGAATCCGGACAAGCTGATCGGCGACCAGCTTTGCGCCAGTTCCAGCAACCGCAACTTCAAGGGCCGCCAGGGGAGCCCGACTGGGCGCACTGTGCTGATGTCGCCTGTCATGGTAATGGCGGCGGCGGTGACCGGCGAGATCGCTGACGCGCGCGAGGTCTTCGGCTTTGCGCCGGCTGAAACGGCGGGGGTATGAAACCTCTGCGTCTATGCAACAGGCTGTGCTCAAGCTACATATAAAGAAAAAACCCCTCAGATGAAGCGCGCACAGCTTCCGGTAATTGAGCGTTGCTGGTGGGCTAAGCTCCGGAACTGGCAGGCGATAACCAAGTCCCACAAAAACTCACACCTTCAGTCCCGCGATTAGGAGTAACGATTATGCCACTTGAAAAGATTACCCAGGTGACCGGGCGCGGCGTGCCGCTGCCAGGCGACGATATCGACACCGACCGGATCATCCCGGCACGCTTTATGAAGGTGCTTACCTTCGATGAGCTCGGGCCGCTGGCCTTTTACGACGAACGCTTCGGCGAAAATGGCAAGGAGCGCACGCATGTGCTGAACGAGGAGCTGTATCGTGAGGCGACCATCCTTGTCACCGGGTCGAATTTCGGCTGCGGCTCCTCCCGCGAGCATGCGCCGCAGTCGCTGTATCGCTACGGGTTTCGCGCGGTCATCGCCGAAAGCTTCGCGGAAATTTTCTTCGGTAACTCGACAACCCTGGGCATGCCCTGCGTGGTCATCACCGCCGAGGATCGTCGAGCCCTGAACGATGCCATCGTTGCGGATCCGAGCCTTGCACTCACCGTCGATCTCGAGCAGATGCAGGTCCGCGCCGGGGAGCTTTCGATGTCTTGCATGCTGCCGGATTCCGCTCGGCAGTCCCTGACAGAAGGCTCCTGGGATCCGTTGGCCGAGTTGCTCGAAGGTGCCCCCGAAGTCGACCGCGTGTTCGCGCAGCTTGCCTACACACGTTAGGTATATTGCTTTGCCTGGGCTCGCGGGTTAAAATTAAATTGTTTTGATGAAAGCGCACACGCCTAAAAAGGTGCCGAATATTACATTGCCCCAGATGGCTGGCGGTTGGGCGTCTTGGCTCGAAGCGCTTGCACAGAGAACGCTTCGCGAACGTGACCAGGGTTGGGATTTTCTGGCCTCAGACAAATTCGATGGAATCGTACGGCTTCCCTTAAGCCGGCTCGAAGACATGCGTATCTGGCGCGAAACTGCGGCCGCTTTGGGTGAACGTAGACTGCCCTTGCGCGGCTTTGCTGAATCCGGCCTGAAGCGGCAGTTTGATGCCCTGTCTAGTCTGCATCCCGAGATCGAAATCATTTCTGAAACACGCACCGCCTCAGGCAAACGAACGAAAAACGCGACAACACGCTCAACTTCCTTTCTCAGGTTATGCGGTGGTTATCGAGAGTTTCTCGGGTGGCTGCCCCTCTCGTATCTTCCTGACGTCCTAGATTTCGACACAGACGTGCAGATCGAATTTCCGGTTCCTGAATTGCCTCAAGAAGCTGCTTCATTTGTGTCGCCGACGGATGAAGCACAGTTGCAGGCAGCCGTCGAGGCTCTGCATCAAGGGTTGGATGCACATGACCGTAGCCTGAAAAAAATCCTGAAAAGACAGGAAGGCGTCCTCAAAAAGCTGGAGGCATTTGCGTGAGCGTTGCCAGTGATTTGATGGAAGCAGTGCGCAAGTTGTCAGCCCTGGAAGCTCGCACCAAGGACATCGACACGAATTCACGTCGCATAGAAGAAAAGATAGACGACCTGCGTGAGCGTGTGACACCTGTTTAAGAACGCTTCGATGCCCTGCGCTCTAATGTGAAAAACGAAATTATGGCCGTTCTGAAATCCGAACTCGTGAAGGCGCAGATTTATTTGGACCTGCAGTCGGAAAAGTCGCTTCCGGCGGTAAAAAAGAAGCGCCGCTAGGTACGTCGACAATGGATCAAGGCAGTGCTACCAATGGCTGGCGGTCGGAAACGCGGGCCGTTCACGAGGGGGTTTACATCGATGGGCAGTGGAACTCGGTCACCACGCCGATTTATCCGAGTTCGACCTTTTACTTCGACGGGCTGAATCAGCCGCCCACGTTCGACTATTCGCGCTCGGGCAATCCGACCCGCCAGGCCTTGGTGGATAATCTGGTCGCGCTGGAGGGGGGGGCCGGGGGCATCGCCACCAGCAGCGGGATGAGTGCGATCGCCACCACGCTCATGCTCCTGTCAGCGGGCGATCACATCATTGCCGGCCACGAGATTTACGGCGGTTCGCATCGGCTGTTTTCGCAACTGCTGCCCAGGCTGGGCCTGAGCTTTTCGTTTGTCGATCTGACCGATGCCTCGGCGCTGGAACAGGCCTTTTGTTCCGAGACAAAACTCGTCTGGCTGGAGACGCCGACCAACCCGCTGCTGAACATTATCGATATCGCCCGAGTCGTTGAGGCGGCTCGCAAGCGCGACGTCCTGACCGCCATCGACAACACGTTTCTGACGCCGCTGCTGCAACGCCCGCTGGATTTCGGGGTTGATGTTGCGGTGCAGGCGACCACGAAATACTTAAACGGCCACAGCGATGTAGTCGGTGGCGTGGCCATTGCCCGCACGCCTGAGTTGGCCGAGCGCCTGCAATGGCTGGCCAACGCGCTGGGCACTTCCTGTTCGCCGTTCGATGCCTGGCTGGTGCTGCGCGGGGTCAAAACGCTCCCGGCCCGATTGCAGGCTCATGAGCGCAACGCCCTGCAACTGGCGCAGTATCTGAAAACGCGGCCCGAGGTTAGCCGCGTGCTGTATCCGGGCCTGCCCGAACATCCGGGCCACGCACTGGCCCAGAGGCAGCAGTCAGGCTTTGGCGGCATGCTCTCTTTTGAGGTTGATGTCGCGCGGGTCGATCTGGGCCGCTTTTTCCGCGCACTGAAGCTGTTTCATCTGGGCGTGAGTCTGGGCGGTGTCGAATCGCTCATTGAGCAGCCCTGGTCAATGAGCCATCTGGCCATGCCGGTAGATGCTAAACGCGATGCCGGTATCACCGAGGGGCTGGTTCGAGTGTCCGCTGGAATCGAGCACCCCGATGATTTGATCGCCGACCTCGGCGCGGGACTTGCAGCAGCAGGAATAAATTAGCCTTGTCGGAGCCTCTTGTTCCGGGCGACAAACGCTCAGGCCCTCCCCAACCCACCGATTCATGGAAGAATTTGAAATCGCGCGTATCGTCATCTACTCGCTGCTAGCGATCTGCTCACTGCTGACTGTCTTTGTGGTGGTCGAACGCCTGATCACGCTGCGCCAGCAAAACGTCATTCCCAAGAGCCTCGTCGAGCGCTTTGTGAACGGCAAAATCTGCGATGACGAAGCCGAGGAACTGAACACCGTCGGCGGACGCATTGTGGCCTTTTACCGGCGTAACAGTCCCGACCCGGAAGCGCTCAAGGCCTTCGCAGGCCTGGAACTAACCCGCCTGGAGCGCGGCTTGTTTATCCTGGAGATCGTGGTGGCGGGGGCACCGTTGCTGGGCCTGCTGGGGACGATCATCGGCCTGACGGAGGTTTTCGGCTCCATCTCCTCAGAGACGGGGCTGCCGGACACCGGGCGTTTTCTCAACGGTCTGAAGGGCGCGCTGTTTACCACCATGGCCGGCCTGGCGGTCGCGATTCCCGCCCTGGTGGGCAACAACTTTCTGGGCCGGCGCATCGAGCTGCTTTCGGCTCAGGTAGAGGTCGGCGTTCAGCGCCTGATGGATTTATGCCCGCAAACGGGCCGGCCCCTGTCTGAGATGGCCGCCGAAGCTTCTGAAGAAAGCCCGGAAGCCGCCAAAGCCGCCACCGAGGAAACGACCGCGTCGGTCTCTAAACAACGCCTGCGCCCGGCTTGAACCTCGCCATCGGCCTACTACCATGTTGACCCGTCCGAAGAAACGCCGCCGCAACGAGATCAACATCGTACCGCTGGTCGATGTGCTGGTCGTGCTGATCTTTTTCTTTCTGATTATGATGGAATTTCGGACGCAGACGGTGCTGGCGATCACGCCGCCAGCCGTCGAAAGCGCCGGGGAGAGCGAGACGCGCGAACGGCTGGTTGTGGGCGTCGATGCCGAGGGCAACTTTTATTTCAACGGAGAGCCGATGTCCAAGCCCGACGTGGCGGACGCGCTCAAGATGGCCAGTCAGCTGGAGCCGGGCGAGCCCGTGCTCATCCAGGCCGACCAGGAGGCTTCCTGGAAGGACGTGGCCTATCTGATGGACGAGTGCCGCCAGTCTGGGCTGGATCAAATCACCGTGCAGACCCGCGAGTGATTCGGCGCGTGCGGTTTAGTCCAGCGGAAGGTCGACTTCGACGTCGGCTGCGTAGTCGACACCGTCCCAGTTGAAGCCAAAGAGCTTTAAAAAGTCATCCTGATAGCCGGCAAAATCGGTCAGCGCTTCGAGCGAATCGGTGGTGACCTGCGGCCAGATCTCCTTGATGGCCTGCTGCACCTCGGGCTGCATCTCGAAATCGTCGACGCGCAGACGGCCGGATTCATCCAGAGGCGGCTGCTCCAGACTTAGCCGGTCGCGAAAAAGGCGGTCGATTTGTTCCACACAGCCTTCCTCCTGGCCGCGCTCCTTGAGGACTTTTTTCAGGATGCTCAGGTATAGGGGCACGACCGGGATGGCGCTGCTGGCCTGCGTCACCACCGCCTTGTTGACCGAAACGTAGGCCTTTGCGCCTTGCGGCTTGAGTGCTTCGTCCAGCGCTTGGCGGGTTTGGTCCAGATGCTTTTTGGCCTGGCCGATGGTGCCGTCCCAGTAAATTGGGTACGTCAGCTCTGGGCCGATGTAGGAGTAAGCCACGGTGCGCGCGCCTTCGGCCAACAGGTCGGCCTGCTGCAGCACCTGCATCCACAGCGCCCAGTCTTCGCCGCCCATGACTTTCACGGTTCCGGCGATTTCCTCCTCGCTTGCGGGCTCCATGCTGACGTCTTCCACGAGGCCTTTGTCGGTGTCGAGACTCTTGCTGGTAAAGCCCTGGCCGATGGGCTTGAGAGTCGCGCGGTGGTTCTCACCGGTTTTGGGATCGGTGCGGCGCGGCGAAGCCAGACTGTAGATAACTAGGTCGATCTTGCCTGGCATTTCGGCGATGGCGGCGAGCGCCTGCTGCTTCAGCTCATCGGAAAACGCATCGCCGTTGAGGCTGCGGGAAAAAAGCCCGGCGGCCTTGGCCTCCTTTTCAAAGGCCACGGCGTTGTACCAGCCGGCGCTGGCCGGCCGGCCCTTATCCGATGGGCGTTCGAAGAAAACGCCGACGGTGGAGGCACCGCCCCCAAAAGCAGCGGCAATTCGCGAGGAAAGCCCGTAGCCGGTTGAACTGCCAACGACCAGGACGTTTTGGGGGCCGTCGAAGGCACCGCGTTTCTGGACGGTGGCGATTTCGCTGGCGACGTGGGCCGCGCAACCCGCAGGATGGGCGGTGATGCAGATGAAGCCTCGAATACGGGGTTTTACGATCATGGCTGGGTACTAAAAGATCACCTTCCGTTTTTGAGAGCGCCGACTCAATGGAAAAGTTCGGTGGGGCGCGTCAGGGGAAAACTGCTTGCCAAGATCCGGATGCCCGCCTCTCATCGTCCGGATGCGTTGGGGTGCCCTTTTCGACTGGGATGGAGTGATTATCGACTCCTCCCGTCAACACGAACTGAGTTGGGAACAACTGGCGGCGGAAGAAAATCTGACGTTGCCCCCCGACCACTTTGCCAAGGGCTTTGGGCGCAAAAACACCTGGATCATCCCCGAGCTGCTAAAATGGACGCGGGAACCCGACGAGGTGGCGCGTCTGGGCGCGCGCAAGGAGGCGCTCTACCGCGAGATTCTCAAAGCTGAGGGCATTGAGCCATTGCCCGGGGTGGCCACCCTGCTGGCAGCCCTGAAGTCCGCCGGGGTGCCTTGCGCGGTTGGCTCGTCCACGCCGAAAATCAACATCGTTACCATCCTCGGCATTCTGGGCTTGGAGGATGCCTTCGATGCGATTCTGGCGGCGGAAGATGTCGGGCAGGGTAAGCCCGACCCGGAGGTGTTTTTGAAAGGTGCCGTCGCCGTCGACTGCGCGCCGGAGTGCTGCATCGTTTTCGAAGACATGCCGGTGGGCTTGCAGGCCGCCAAGGCCTGCGGGATGAAAGCGGTGGCGGTGACCACCAGCAACCCCCGCGAGGCGTTAACGCTGGCCGACCACGTCGTGAATTCTTTCGAGGAACTCAGCCCTGAGCTTCTGGCGAAGCTCCTGAAAGGCTAACCGAGTCGACCCCGCCCTATGAGTCTCAACCCCATCAAGTGGAAGCTGCACTGGCAGATTTTTGCTTCCTTGGGTCTGGCGATTCTGACGATGGTCATCCTGCGCTCCGGCGGGCTGCAGGACAGCACATTTGCCAGCGTGGTGATCGACCTTTGCGAGTTCGCAGGGACGCTTTTTTTGAATGCGCTCAAAATGATCGTGGTGCCGCTGATCGTTTGCGCGGTCATCTCGGCGGTGATCGGGCTGGGCAACGAGCGCAACTTCGGTCGTCTGGGCGGCAAGGTGTTCATCTATTATATGGCCTCGGGCTTTCTGGCCATTGTCATGGGGCTGCTCGCGGTGAACGTGATTCGCCCGGGCGAAGTCAGCGAGGCGACGGCTGACCGGCTGCTGGCCCAGGCGCAGGATCCCTCAGCGCTTCTGGCCGATGCGCAGGAGCGCTCCTCGGCGGACTTCGTCGAGGTGATTCTGCGGATGTTTCCGCCAAACGTGATCGAAGCAGCCACCAGCAACGGCTCGCTGCTGGGGGTGATCGTTTTTTCGCTCTTTTTTGGCTACTTCGTGACCCGGCTCGGCGGGCAGGCCCAGGCAACGCAAAAAAACTTTTGGGACAGTGCCTACGCGGTGATGATGAAGATGGCCGACTTCATCATCCGTTTTGCGCCGATTGGGGTTTTCGGGCTGGTGACGCCCAAGCTTTTTGAGTTCGGCTGGGACCTCTTCATCCCGCTGCTCAAGTTTACCATCACGGTCCTGCTGGCGTTGGGGCTGCACCTGCTGTTGACGTTGTCGGTCGCACTGATGGCCGTCGGGAGGGTGAGTCCGCTGCAGCACTTGCGCGGGATGAGTTCCGCGTTGCTGACGGCCTTTTCAACGGCGTCTTCGGTGTCGACGCTGCCGGTCACGCTGGATTGCGTGCGGGACAACGCTAAGGTGTCGCGCCGGGTCTCCAGCTTCACGCTACCTCTGGGGGCCACCGTCAACATGGATGGCACGGCGCTCTACGAATGCGTGGTGGTGATCTTTGTCGCGCAGTTTCAAGCCGTACTGGACCCGTCGATCACTTTCGGGCTAACCGAGCAAATCCTGGTGGTGCTGATGGCGCTGTTGACCTCGATTGGCGTCGCCGGTATCCCGCAAGCAAGCTTGGTTGCCATCGTGGTCATCATGCAGGCCCTCGGACTGAACCTCGAGTACATCGGCATCATCATGGTGGTGGATCGTATCCTGGACATGTGCCGGACCGCTGTGAACATCTACTCCGACAGCGTGGGTGCGGTGGTCATTGCTCGGACCGAAGGGGAGACACCCTACTCGGAGGCAATCGCGACCGACAGCGACGCCCAGCCCGCCGCTCGGCCCACGGATTAGAGTTTGCCAGCCCTGTGGGTGATTGATTGTGTGCATACATAGATGGCGAGTTTCCTGGCGCTTGCCCTAACCCCCATGCGTCTTGTCTACCTAACCCTTGCCGTGCTGATGGCAGCCCTGTGTGGCGGTTGCTCCATGGGCTTTCCCCTCGTGCCTCCGATGCATCCGTTAATGCTTATCGAGAAGGCACCCAACCCGATGCCTCGACCTGCGTATGCCGCGGGGCCCACGACCGTCGGCTTGCCGCTGGCCAACCAGATCTCGCCGTTGGATGCCGCGTTTGGGCCGGTTACCGAAACCGCGGTGCTGCATCGGTTGATGGATGGGCAGGCAGCCACGAAGCCACTCCTTGATTCTGAGGTGCCCGTCCGCGGTTCGACCGAGGGCGTGACGGTCCGTTTGGAATTCCAGACGCAGTAGCCGCGGTCACCGCGGTTCCCGCATTCCTCAAAATTCCGGCTGGAATGTGCCGGGCGCTGGACCTAGCGTCACGGCTTTCATTTTTCGGGGCATTCGCCGAAAGAATGTGTCGATACCTGTCTACCGCGCCCACGAGCGATGCCACTGCTGGAACAATTGACCACCGTCGTTCCCTGCAAGAACGAGGAGAAGAACATTGGGGAATGTCTGAAACGGCTCCAGGGGTTTTGCCGTTGTGTGGTGGCGGATTCCGGCAGCACGGATCGCACCGCTGAAATCGCTGAGAGCTATGGCGCCACCGTCCTGCAATTCGACTGGGACGGGAAGTTTCCCAAAAAGCGCAACTGGGTCCTGCGCACCCACCCCATCGAAACGGAGTGGGTGCTCTTCCTGGACACCGACGAGTTCGCGCCTGCGGCGTTTCTGGCTGAACTCGAGGCGACCCTGCCCGAGACGGGCCATAACGGGTTCTGGATTGAGTACGACAATTTTTTTATGGGGAAACTGCAGCGCCATGGGGTGCCGATGCGCAAACTCGCGCTCTTTCGAGTGGGCAAAGGCGCGTACGAGTACATCCCCGAATCAAGCTGGTCGCAGTGCGATATGGAGGTACACGAGCACGCGATTGTCGAAGGGTCGGTGGGGGAGATTTCCACCCGCGTGGTGCACCATGATCTGAAGGACCTGACATCGCTGGTCGCCCGGCATAATAATTACTCCAGTTGGGAAGCGCATCGTTTCCATCATTTGATGGAGCACAAGGACGAGAAATGGCACAATATGACCTTGCGCCAGCGCACCAAGTACCGGCTCTTGAGCAGCTTTTGGGCAGCCCCTTTTTATTTCATGCTGAGCTATGTGGTGAAACGCGGCTTCCTTGACGGCATCTCCGGCTTTCGCTTCAGCCTCTTCAAGGCCTACTACTTCTTCCAGATTTACCTCAAGATTCGCGAGCTGCGGCAGGCTCCGAAGTCTTTGGACGCGGAATCCACGCCTTCGTGAGCCGCGCTTTGCCCGTCGATTTTCTGGCCTGAATGTCCGCGTCCCGCTCAAGTCGCCGCTGCCTCGATCCCGCCCTGACGTGGCGCGAGCGCCTACTGGTCCTGCCGATTCTGGCGGTGGCGGTGGTGTTTCCGGGCTGGAATGCCGGGGGCATCACCGTTTGGGCAGACTGGGTTTACCTGGGCCTGGGCGCTGCCGGCATGGTGGCCTTGCTGCTGCCGATGCCGGGACGTGAGCGGGAGCGGCAGTGGCGGCTGCGACCGGCTGACAACCTCATGCGGTTGCTGCGTTTCCCGGTCTTCTGGCTCGGGTTGCTTTTTTTCTTTTACCTGATGCTTTCGCTTTCGAATTACTGGGCCGTATTTCACAGCAACGGCCTGGTCTGGTGGCTGGTGTCAGTGGAACCGATCGGTTGGCTGCCGTCTTCGATCGAAGCACCCTACGGCGCTCATAATAGCTTGCGGCTGATGGTCCAGTGGTCCGGGCCGTTCCTGCTTGTTTGCGTGGCCTGGGTCGGCCTGGTCCGTAGCCGGGTCGTGACAGGGCTGCTCTTGCTGGCGATGCTCAATGCCGTGGCCTTCACCGTTGTGGCCCTCCTTCAACAGATTTCGGACACGCGCATGATTTTGGGGCTGGTGCCCTATGGGCCCAACCTCACTCCTTACGGCACGTTCATCAACGCCAACGCCGCCGCCATGTTCCTTTACCTGCACCTGGCGCTGGCGCTGGGGATGACGCTGTCCTTTGTCAGGCGAACCCAGGCGGGCGCAGACAATTTTGCGGGCCTGATTTATTCGGTGATCTGCGCGACCGTGATCGCCGTTGGATTGGTCGGCTCGCTGAGCCGGGGCGCGTTGCTGTTTGGCGGTTTGATTATCGGCGCGTTTATTTTGGCCGCGCTGCTCCGGCTTAAAAACGGGACGCCCTCCGAGCGTAAACGGCTTTTTGTGCTGATCGCTGGCGGCGTGCTGGCGACGTCGACCGCATTGGCCTTTTTCTTTCAGCGCGACACCGAAAAGCTCGAGTCGGAGGCCGCCAGTCTGGTCAGCGCCTTGCGAAATCCAGCGGAAGAAGTGCGTCTTAAAATCATTGGCACCTGCCTGCAGATGTATCTGGAAAAGCCCTGGCTGGGGTGGGGCGCAAACAGTTTTCGCTTTGCCTATCCGGAATTTCAGCGCACCTCCCCGGCCCTGGTCGACGAGGAGGGCAACATCACCTCGCACTTCGACTACGCGCACACGGACTGGCTGCAGGTCCCCATTGAGTTCGGTTTGCTGGGTGCTTTGCCTTTGCTTCTGATGCTACTTTGGTGGCTGTTTCAGGCCGTGCGGTACCGTTACAATTTTTCCAGTGCCAACGGATTCATGCTGTTTGGGGCGGCGCTGGCCTTTGCGCATGCCGCCTTTGACTTTGTTTTTTACAATCCACCGATCCTCATGGTGTTCGCTTTCTGGGTGAGCCTGGCGGTGCGACAACTGCTGCTGCTGGAAAGGCGCTCCAAACGATGAGACGCGCACGAAACTGGAGGCGCCTCGTGGCGCTGGCACTCGCCGGGGCCTGCCTGTTTTTGCTCAATGGCTGCGCGGATACGGACTACCGTATCAACTTTCTTTTTCATGCGTTGCTGGGTAAAACCATCTACTACAACGAACCCGGCGGGTCCGAACTTAAGCGCTTCCCCGTCGCGGTTGAAAACCTGCGCAGCTACGGGTTTGTGATCCTGGATCATCGAACCTCTGAGTTCGACGATCACACGCTAGCCTACGAGGTCGACATTCGCTTTGTCTGCCAGGTGCAGAAACATCGTTTCCTGGAAGTTAAAGCGACGGTTCACTACCTCAAAGATACGCGCGAGCCCTGGAACGTGGATTTTCGCGGCTACGAGCAGACGGGCCTGCGGCTGCCGGGAAGGTGGCCAACTCCAGCCAGGACTCCTGGACAATGAGGCAGTTCGTCCGCAGGGGAGTGCGCCGACTGGCCGAGCACAAAGGCTTTCGGCGTTACTTCAAAAACACCTCCTGGATTTTGGGTGGACAGGCCTTCCGCATGTTTATCGGCCTGGTCGTTAACATTGCGGTGGCGCGTCATCTGGGTCGGGAAGATTTCGGCACCTTGAATTTCGTTATGGCGATCGTGGCAATCCTGACGCCGCTGACGTCCGTCGGGCTGAACCACATCCTGCGCAAGGAAACGGTCGAAGAACCTGAAAAGCGCGACGAGCTGCTGGGCACCTGGTACGGCATCTGTCTGGTAGCCACACTGGCCGTAGTTAGCTGCCTATTGGCCGTACTTTGGCTGCTTGGACTGCCTCGCCAATCTTTCGAACTCTACCTCATTCTGAGTGCAGGCCTTTTTGGTCAGCCGTTGCTCTGCGTTCAGATATGGTTCTTTTCTCAGGTGCGCGCCCAACTGTCGGTTATCGCCACAAGTGTGACGTTGTTGATTCTGGGAGCCACGCGGCTGGTACTGATTTACCTCGATGCCGAGCTGCGCTGGTTTGCCCTATGCGTATTGCTGGAGACGGTTCTAATCCAGTCAATCTGCCTTTATACCTATAAAAAGCATTACGCCAGCCCGCTGCTTTGGCGCTTTGACTGGGGCAGAGCGCGCCATTTTCTTAGCCTGTCCTGGCCCCTGATCATTTCCGGGTTGGCGATGGTGCTGTTCACGAAAATCGACCAAGTGATACTGGGTGCGCTGGTGAGCAAGGCCGAGGTTGGGGAATACGCCGCCGCAGCGCGCATCAGTCAGGTTTGGACCTTTGTCCCAAGCATGCTCGCGACTTCGCTATTCACCGCGATCATCAATGCCAAAAATCGAGACGAAACCCTTTTCTGGCGTCGCCTGCAGAGCTATTTCGATCTGAGTGCCGTGCTTGGGCTGGCGATCGCGTTGCCGATCAGTCTCTTTTCGCCTTTGATTATCAATATATTATACGGGCAGGAGTTTGCGGGGGCTGCCTCCATTTTGGCGGTGCAGATTTGGGGCAATCTGCTGATTTTTCTTTCGACTGCGCGCATGCAGTATCTGGTCGCCGAGAATCTGTTGCGCTTTTCCATGGTTTCGACCGGGTTGGGCGCACTGATGAACATCGGCCTGAATTTGCTGCTGGTACCAGAGTTTGAAGGGGTCGGCGCGGCCTGGGCTTCCATCATTTCGCAAGGCTTTGTTGTCTTTGGGACGACACTTGCCTGGCCTCCCACGCGGCGCGCGGCCATGGCCCTGGTGCTTTCACTGTTCTTCTTTCTGCGGTTGCATCGGCTGAAACCTTGATGGCATACCGATGGGCTTTCTTGCATGAGCGCAGACTCCAAGCCGCAACCGATTTTTGTGCTTTCACTGCCACGGGCCGGGTCGACCCTGTTGCAGCGCCTGATCGCAGTGAGCCCGCAGGTAGCTTCCTGTCCGGAGCCCTGGCTCATGCTGCCGCTGGTCTACGTCTTTGAGCGCAAGGCGATTTACTCGGAGTATAACTGCCTGATCGGTAGCCTGGGCATTCATACCATCACCGAAAGAATTGCTGGCAACCGCGAGGGGCTGCACGCAGCGATTCGCGCTTTTGCCCAGGATGTTTACGGCAGGCTTTCTCCGAATCAGGAGCGCTACTTTCTGGACAAAACACCGCGTTACAGCGTGATCGCGCCCGAGCTGGTCAAAATCTTCCCGGAGGCGAAGTTCATCTTCCTGTGGCGCAATCCACTCGCACTTGTGGCGTCGAACGTCCGCAGCCTGATGAAAGGGCGCTTTCGCTCGAACCGGATGGAAATTGACTGGCAGGTGGGTGTGCCTGCGCTCATTGAAGCGGCGCAAGTGCTGGGCCCGCGCGGGCTGCACATCCGCTATGAGGAACTCGTCAAGGATCCCAAGTCACATCTACAGCAGATCGGTAAGTTTCTCGATATCGACGACGGACCCATCGTGAACAGCCTGGAGGACATTCCGCGCATCGAAGGGGGACTGGGCGACCCCACGGGCCAAAAGACCTACAAGGGCCTGAGCGCGGATTCGCTGAAGAATTACGGGGCCGACTGCGCGGGCTGGGTACGCAAGCGCTGGATCCGGAAGCGCCTTAAGTCGTTGCCGCCCGCCTTCTTCGAGTATTCAGGCTTCCCGCTTGCCTCGCTGCTTCAAGAGCTACAGTCTTTACCCGCGTTCAATACGAAATTTCACTGGGATCTGGTCGATTTACCTTTGAATTGGATGCATTGCCATTTCGATTTGGCGGCTCAGCATGCCAAATGGCGCACGCGCCGCTTCATTCCTCGAAACTGACATCTCGAAAAGCTGTCTCGCAGATAGAAGCCTTCGATCCTCCTTTGAAAAAATACCCCCTATGCAACCGCTGAAGCCTGGATTGTGTGTGTTTATGTTCATCATCGGGGTTACCTCGCATGTGGACATTCCCCTGGTTGCGCGCCTGCCCTTGAGCGAGATCATCGCTTTTGTATCGCTGCCATTTCTCATGCAGAGCTTCTCGATGCAGCCCTATCGCCAGCGGCTGTCGAAGGTTTTCATCATCATGGGGTTCTGGATTTTTGGTGTTGTCGCCTCGGACTTGATCAACGGCACCGGAGGCAAGGACTTCGCGCGGGGTCTTTTAAAACCCATGTTTTGCCTGGGCTGGGTCTTTTTCATCACCATCATTTTGGTTAAGGAATATCGCGCCTTCATTTTTTACGGCTGCGGCCTGGTTCTGGCCGGCCTGCAGAATTACCTGTTCCCACTGTCGGCTTGGACTGCGTATTATGCTGAAATCAGTGAGTACAGCGCGACGGCCTTCGCGCTCTCGCCAGTCTTCATGTCAGGCGCTGCGGCCGCGGGTACCTTGATTTACACGAAAAGCAAAACGCTGGCGGTTATTGCATTTGGTTGTGCGGCGGTGGCGCTTGGAGCTGTCGGAGCCCCCAGAAATTTTGCGGCCAACATGCTGCTTTGCAGCCTGGTCATCATCTACATCCGCTTTGCCACCTCCGGCATGCGCCGGCGCGCCCGGCTCAAGCCCAGTTTCCAGCGCATGGCTGGGATATGCGTACTCGGCGTGGTGGGCATGTATGGCATTTTCCAGCTGTACATCTTGCTCGCAAGTTCCGGTGCGCTGGGTGCCGAGCAATGGGCCAAGTTGCAGGCGCAGTCTTCCACAACGCTGGGTCAAACGCCTCTGGGCCTTATTCTGGGGGGACGCGTGCAGGTCTTTGCCGCCGTGTTGGCCATCCTCGACAATCCATTGTTGGGTTACGGCTCCTGGAGCGCGGCGACCCTGAACTCGTATCTGTACACGGCAGCCGAAGCAGTCGGCGCGAGTGCAAGCTCACTCTCCAGAGTTGCGTCTGCCGAATACGCGGGAGTCGGGCACTCCGTCTTGTTCCAGATCTGGGCTGAGAATGGTATTTTATCCGCGATTGCGCTCATGGCCATCGGTGCGATTGCCATACAGCAGATTCTCTACGTAATGCGCATTGACCACCGCTTGGCCCCGCTGATTATTTTCATCGGGATCAGCTTCATGTGGGATTTCATCTTTTCACCTTTCAACACCAGCACACGCTTCCAGATTGGTTTCTTCCTGGCGCTTTATCTGACAGATGAGTTGCAGCGCCGCGTACTGCTTAAGGAAAGCGCCAGCTTTTACCGCTCAATGGCTCCACCCCCGATGCCTCTGCGGCCACCGCCAGTGGCAGGCGTTCCGGCTGGGGCAGGTTGGCGATGAAGATCTGCTTCGTCACCACGATGACGATTGAGCGCCACGCTTCGATGAAGCGTAGCTTCGGCATGGGCCCCCTGTTGGCATCAATGGGGCACGACGTCTCCATGCTATTGATGGATACGCAGGCTAATCGCGAACGCATTACCGACTGTCCCGGGGTGAAGCCCATCTACTTTCCCGAGCTCGATCGCGCGGAGGAACGCAAATTCAAGGAACAGGCGATCTCGATTGGCGATTTCGACGTGACCCTGGGCAATTCAATGGCGAGCCGAAATTTCGTTCGCCCGCCCAAGGGTTCGAAGACCGTCGCGCTGATGGAACACTGCGAACTGGAATCGCTTTTTCTGGGGCGAAGCCGACCCAAGCGCATCCTGAAATACTTTCAAGAGCTGCGAAGCCTGAGGGTCTTCGACGGCACCATTGCCTCCAGCGTCTATCTCTTCAACCTGTTCCGCCATAAGTTGTTCCGGATGGACTGCAAACGTCCGCTGCTGTGGCTTCCCTACGCCTACTCGACGGAGTATCTCACCGCGGACGCGCAGGAAGTCACCAAAATCCGTGAGCAATACGGCAACAAGAAGCTCCTTGTCAGCCTGGCCACTTTAATCCCCGAATACGGCTCGTTGTTTTGGCCGGAAGCCCTGGCGGAATTGAAAAAGCTGCGCGACGACTGGCACGCGGTTTTCCTGGGCAAAGGCGACATCGACGCCTGCAAAGCGCTCGTGAACCAGCTGGGTTTGACCGAACACGTCGACTATCCTGGTTTCGTTCCCGAGGGGATCGTTCCTGCCTACCTGCATGCCTCGAGTGCGCTTTTGTCCTATCTGGCGGACACCGGCCAGGATTGGGCCCGTTGCCCGAGCAAGGTGTACCTTTACATGGCTGCGCAGCGGCCCATCATCACCGCGCCCATCGGGGAAAACCGTGCGGCGATCGGTCCGCATGGTTTTTACTACCAGATCGACAGCCCCAAAAGTGCGGCGGAGCAAATGGCACGCGCGCTGGACCACCCCGATGAGCCGGTTGGCTATCCCCTGGAGAATCACAACTGGCAGAAGCGCTGCGATGATTTTTTGGAATGGCTGAAGTACAGCTTCCCGCAGGTGCCGGTTTAAGCAAAACCACGGATCTGGACGTTTACTTGCCGCCAGGCATAGAACGACTATGCGACCCTAAAAGAGCCTTTGACACTCTTCGGCAGGCACCTGGTCGGTCGCGCGCGAATGCTTTCAAAACAGTTGCGGCGACCCGGGGAGCGGCTGCTTTTGCGAATGCTAAGCTCTAAAGTAACTCCCGTTCCTGTGGGCCCATGGTTTGATTCCGTTGACATACGCTTCGGCTTGATTCCTGAAGAATTGAGCGGATGAACACTGCCGACACGAAAACCTGTTTTCTGGCCTTGGGTATCGAACCGAAAACCGGCGGGACTTACAAGTCGCTCAAACTGTTTCAAGAAGCACTCGGGGGCCCGATTCTGGCCTTTACCACGTCGCGCCAGACGGGCGAACGCTCGCCCGATGGTAGCATTGAGTATCTCGGCAACCGGACGCTGCACTACTTGCCTCAAAAGCTACGCGTTTACGCGCTGGAGCGCGCACGCTCAGCCAAGTTACTCTCGTGTCACGTTGTTTTTAGATACCATACGACGGCGACTCGGGAGCTTTCGCAAAAGCTGAAAATTCCGTATTGGGCAGTGCCGCATGGCAGTCTGGATCCCTGGGTCTTTGAGCGTTCGCGGCGGGTCAAGGAGGCTTGGTACCGCCTCTTCGGTAAGCGATTTTTGCGTGAGGCGGCGCACGTCGTTTGTGCCACGCAGCGCGAGTGCGATAAGCTACGCGAGCGCCATGACGCGGACAATCTTCGGGTCGTTCACTGGCCCGTGGAACCGCTGGAGATAGCCTCCAGAGCCGAGGCGCGGGCGTCCCTGCGACGCAAGCTGGGGTTACCGACCGGGGCGCGCATTCTACTTTTCTTTGGCCGCTACCACTCCATGAAACGTCCATTGGAGACAATCGAGTATTTCAAGATGGCGAATACTTCGGAGCAAGTGCACCTGGTCTTGGCGGGTATCGATTACGATGTCCCACGTGCGCAGCTTGAAGCCCTCGCCTCCGATCACCCACGTATTAAGGTGCTTCCGGCTGTTTATGGAGACGAACGCCAGCAACTGCTCCTTGGTAGTGACGCTTATATCTCGCTGTCGTATCGTGAAAACTTCAACCATAGCGCGGCGGAAGCGATGTCGGCTGGACAGGCGGTGATCCTCTCGCCCGGCAACGATTTGCGGTATTCCTTTCCAAATGCAGGAGATTTCGGCTGGTTCCCCAATGAAGTCAGTCCTGATGCGGTCATGGCAGCTATTGAAGCCTTGGATCGCACCAACGAAAGCTGCCTGCTGCAAAAAGGAGAAGCTGCCGCGCGCTGGGTCCGCGCCGAGCTTTCATTTGAAAAATTTTCCTCCGCACTGAGGAAGCTGCATGCGGAAGCGACAGGGCAATTGTCTTGATTCCCTGCGCTGGGATCTTCAGTTCGTTTGGCTTCCCGGAAGGACTCGTAACGCATGAGCGCAATCCATCGAGATGATAGCCTTGGCCACTATGCCACCGCGCTGGTATTGGAGCCACAGCATGGGGGCCCATATAAAACCGCAGTTGATTTTCAACGCGCATTGGGTGGCCCGATTCTATCTTTTACCGCTGAGCATGCGACCGGAGAAAAATGCGCGAATGGTCACGTGGAGTTCATTCATTCTCCCAGCATGTATCGGATTTCGAAGGAAGCCTTCGAGGTTGCACGTCGTCACATAGCGGGCGCCAAAGTGCTTTCGTGCCATTCGCTTTTTCGTGACCACAACAACGTGACGCGCAAGCTGGCGCGGGAACGGGGGATTCCGTACTGGGTGATCCCGCACGGGAGCATGGACCCGTGGGTGTTTGCCCAGCAACGTCTGGCAAAAGGGCTCTGGCTGAAAATGTACGGGCGGCGCTACTTTTCCGAGGCCGCGCACGTTATCTGCGCGACCGAGCGGGAACGTGACAAGATTCGCGAGCGCTACGACGGCCCCAACCTGCGCGTGGTTTACTGGCCGGTGGAGGCTTTGGACACGGCGAATCAGGACGAAGCACGCGCCAGCCTGCGTCGCGACCTTGGCGTCGAGCCGTCGACCCGGCTGATGTTTTACTTCGGTCGCTACCACACCATGAAGAAGCCCCTGGAAACAATCCGCATCTTCAAGGCGGCGGGGCTCTCGCCGCGCACGCACCTGGTCATGGCGGGCATCGATTACGACGTGACGCGGGCGCAGTTGCTGGCCGAAGCGCAGGGGGCGAACCAGATCCACGTGCTGCCCGCCGTGTATGGCGAAGAGCGTCTGCGCTTATTAATCGGGGCGGACGCGTACGTCTCGCTTTCACACCGCGAGAATTTCAATTACACCGCCGCCGAGTGCATGACCGGGGCCCAGGCGGTGATCCTGTCACCCGGCAACGATCTGCAGTATTCGCTACCGACGGATCGCCAACTGGGTTGGCTGCTCAAATCCAACGAGACCGAAGAGGCCATTGCCGCTTTTCGCGCGTTGGACGCAGCGAGCGATGAAGCTGTCCGGGCGATGGGGCAGGCGGCACAGGACTGGGCTCTGGACCGGCTGAGCTTTGAGCACTTCAAGCAAAGCCTGATGAGCCTCTACGCGGAAGCCACTGGCTAGAGGCGCCTGTGGACCGTCTGGCCATCCAGCACGGTTCGTTCGAGAAGCGAGTCGAAGCGATTGCGGTCGCCGACACCGAGGGAAGCAATCCACCGCAGCAAGGCTTCTGGCGAACTGTCGGGCAGTTCCGGTTTGTTCTCGATCACGATAAAGGAGGCTTCCTTGCCGGGAGTTAAGTTGCCGACTTGTGCGCCGAGGCCGAGCAGGTCGGCGCCTGCCTGCGTGGCGCGATAAAGGGCCTTGGTAAACGTTGCCTCGGCGATGCCAGCCTCGTTGTTTTGCCGCACGAAGGAGGCCATGACGTCGAACATGGACAGGTACGGTCCGCCGCCGATGTCACTGGCCAGAGCCCAGCGCACGCCCTCGCTTTCCGCACGGCGAAAGTCGAAAAGCCCCGAGCCCAGGCCGCGTTGCTCGATCGGTGCGTTGGAGGTGGGGCAATGGGTGATAGCGGAGTCGCTTTGGCGCAGCAGCGTCCACTCGCTGTCTTCCAGATGGATGCAGTGGCCCAGCAGCGTGCGTGGGCCGAGCACTTCGCAGCGCCGGTAGATCTCGGTATAAGTGTCGACATCGCCAAAGCCTTCGAGCGCACGGTAGATGCCGAGGACCCACGCGATCTCCTGCTGGGTTTCGTCCATGTGCGTCTGACAAAAGGAGCCGCTTTGCCAGGCGAGGGCGCAAGCCTGTCGCATGAGCTCGGGATCCGTCATGGGTGCAAAACGCGGCGAAACGATGTAGCGGTCGCCAAAGCGCTCGTGCAGGGCCTGAGCACCCCGCAGCAGCTCGGCGGAATCCATCCGAAGGGCCTCGGGGCAGTTCATCGACATCAGCGCATTGCCAACACGAAAATGCCCACGGGCATGCTCCAGGGCGATCGCAGTGGCTTGCGGATGCACGGAGCTGTAGCAGGCCCCTCCGAGGGTGCCGACGCTGAGAATGCGCTTCCAAAAAACACCGGCCTGCGCACCCGCAAATTCCGGATCGGCGAACTGCTGCTCGACCGGGAAAGTGTAGTTGTCCAGCCAATACAAAAGCGAGCTCTTGGGTGCTTCGCGAACGCTGTCCTGCACCCAGTGAAAGTGAGTGTCAAAAAACCCCGGCATAAGCAACTGGCCGGTGTGGTCTTCGACAACGGTGCGTGAGTCCTGATGCGCGGTGGCCACAGCCTCGCGCGTTCCCACCAAAAGAATCTCGGCGCCGCCTGACCGGGAAACACGATTCCAGGCCAGGGCACCATCCACAAAACAGTCGCACTGCGTGTCCGAGAGCGGATTGAGGATGCAGGCATGAGTGATGACGTCGGCGGGCACGGGCCGACTTCAGAGCACAATCGCCGCCAGAAGCCAAGCAGCGACTTGCGGCAGCACTCAGCGCGCGGACGTCATTTCCGCCGGCGCGGCCACCTGCGGCAGCTCCGGGGAAGCGGCGTTGTCGTAAACTTCCATGGCGGCGACGGCGGGGTCGTCGTGGGCCGGCTTGAAGCCGTGACGACGCAGGACGCTGGCCAGCGCGCTGAGGGTAACGAGGATGGTCTGTTCGCGGCAGTTGTAGCCCATCGTGCCGATGCGCCAGATTTTGCCATGCAGCGGACCGAAGGAGGTTCCGATTTCAATGCCGAAACGTCCGAGCATCTCTCGGCGAATGGCTTCGCCGTCAACCCCCTCGGGTATGAACACGCCGACCACGTTGTTCATCTTGGATGAAAGATCGCCGAAAAATTTGAGGCCGAGCGCTTCCAGCCCTGCCATCATCGCCTGGCCGCCAAGTTCGTGCCGCTTGACGCAGTTGGCGATGCCTTCCTGCAGGACCAGGCGGGCGCATTCACGCGCGCAGTACAGCATCGAAGTTGCTTCGGTGTGGTGGTTGAGGCGCTGCTCGCTCCAGTAGGCCATGATCATGGACAGATCGAGGTAGTTGGACTGAATCTTCGGGCCCTCGCCGGGAATGAAACCCTCCGGGCGGATGCCTTCCTCGATATGCCAGCGCCGCCGGATGATTTCCGCCGCCGCGTCGTTCAAAGTGATGGGTGCGGAGCCCGACGGGCCCCCAAGGCACTTCTGTAGCCCGCCGCTTACGACATCCAACTCCCAGGCATCCACGGGCAGGGCGTTGCCGGCGATGGAGGCGGTGCAATCGACATACACCAGCGCGCCGTACTGGTGGCTGAGCTTGCCGAAGAAATCCAGCGGCTGATTCATGGTGGTCGAAGTATCACCCTGACAGACCGCCACGAGCTTGGGCTGATGCTCCTGCAGAGCAGCCTCGAGATCCTCGGGTGTGAACACCTGGCCCCATTCCTTTTTGATAACGCGCACATCTGCCCCGCAGCGCACAGAAATCTCTTTCAACAGCTGGCCGAAGCGGCCAAAGCTGGGGATGAGCACCCGCTCTCCCGGCTCGATCAGCGAGCAGATGGCCGCTTCGATGCCGGCTCGGGAGGTGCCGTCGACAAGGAAAGTCCACTTGTTTTCCGTCTCGAAAACGCTGCGATACAGCGCCATCACCTCGTTCATCATGTTGGTGAAGGCCGGGTCGTACTGACCGAGGAGCTGAGCGGACATCGCACGCAACACGCGCGGGTCGGCGTTGATGGGCCCCGGGCCCATCAGCAGGCGTTCGGGCGGATTGACTTGGTCGAAGGTCTCGGGCACGGCGAATCGTGTTGAAGTTTGTCGAACGCGGCAATTATGGCCGACTGCCTAAAATTGCTCAGCGGCGCAGGCGTTCAAGGGCGGCGTCCACTTTTTGAGAAACGTTGTCAGCAAATAGTATGCGAGCACTGGGCGGAGTCAAAACGATGGCTTGAGCAATCGGCCAGCGGGAACGCCCACAGACTGGCCATCTTGGACGATTTTCCAACCGCGCAGCAGGACATGGCACACCGCCCCTTTCAGCGTGCGACCGACGTAGGGCGCGTGCGGATGCCGGTAGGCCAGGGCTTCCGTGGCGACCACCGTTTGCGCCGCCGGGTCGAAAAGCACCGCGTCGGCGTCCTTTCCCGGGGCGAGGGAGCCCTTGCGGTCGGCCAGTCCCAACAAGTGTGCCGGCTCCATACAGCAGACTTCGCAGAGGCGCAGTACGCTGCTGCGGTTGGCGTCGAGGTGTGCATCCAGCAGGAGCGAGTAGGCATGTTGCAGTCCGGAAATACCGCCCCAGGCCTCGATGTAATCACCGGTTTTCAGCTCCGAGGGGGCGGGCGAGTGGTCGCTGCCGACGGTCTGGATCAGCCCGTCCCGCAGGCGCTCCCAGAGGGCAGGCAGAGCATCGGGCGTGCGGATCGGCGGGGCGCACTTGGCCACCGCACCGAGGCGTTCCACATCGTCGAGGGTCAGCGTCAGGTAATGGGTACAGGTCTCGCAAGTCACGCAGACCCCTCGCTCACGATAATCGGCTATCAGGTCGACGCCTTCGGGGCAGCTCACATGCACGATGTGCACGCGGCAACCGGTTTCACCGGCTAAGTCGAGGGCGGTGCGGATCGCAGTCAACTCGGCTTCGCGCGGACGGGCTGCTTCGAAGCCCCGCGCCGTGCGCGGATGGTTGGCGGCGGTTTCGCGTTCGAGTACCAGGGGCGCCTCCGCATGCAGGGCGAGCGGCAGCCCAAGTGGGGTGATGCGTTCCATACCGGCTTTCAGCGTCCTGGCATCGCTGTGGGCAAAGTCGTCGGTGCCGCTGGGTGACATAAAGGCCTTGAAGCCGATGACCCCGCAATCGGCCAGGGCGGAAAGGTGCTCCAGGTTGTCCGGGACGAGGCCGCCCCAGAGCGCAAAGTCCACCCGCGCCTTGTCTTTTGCCGCGGCCAATTTGAGCGCAAAGGCCTCGGCCGTGTTCGTGGGTGGAATGGCGTTCAGCGGCATCTCCGCAAGCGTGGTGACGCCGCCGAGGGCAGCCGCGTGGGTTCCGCTTGTCCAGCCTTCCCATTCGGTGCGTCCGGGCTCGTTCAGGTGCACATGCGCATCGACCATCCCGGGCAACAGCCAGAGGCCTCCGCCGCGCAAGATCGTGGCATCGCCTGGCGGGTCGCGGTCATCGAGCGAAGCGAATTTGCCGTCCGCGATGCGCACATTGACGGGCTCGGGCGCACCGTTCGGGTGCACGTTTTCGAGCAGGCACTCCATGGCTACAGGACCGGATTTTCCGCCAAGGCACGGGCGGCGACCAGAGCGGCTTCACTGTAGGCCTCGAAGGCGGCCTCGATATCGCGTGGCTCGACGTGTTCTTCAGGGCAATGGCTTAGGCCCTCCCGGCAGCGAACAAAGAGCATGCCCACCGGGCAGATGTGTGACAGCGCAACCGCGTCGTGTCCGGCCCCGCTGGGCATCAGGGGCACGGTTTCCTGTTGCGCTTCCAAAACGCTGAGGAAGGCCTCTCGCAGGCGGGTATCACAGGCGACCGCAAGCTGGCTTTGCCGCAGGTTCCACTCCAAGTCCAGGCGGCGCTTACCGGCGACCGCACGGGCCTTTTCCTCCAGCCAGGTGACCGCGCGCGCCAACTCGGGACCTACCGGGTGTCGGGCGTCGAGCGTGAGCGTGACTTTCCCGGGGATGACGTTGCTGGCATTGGGCGAAACAATCAGCTGGCCGACCGTGGTGCGCAGATCCGGAAAGCGTGCGTGGGCGCTTTCGACCAGACCGATCCATTCCGCGGCGGCAGTCAGCGCGTCCCGGCGGGCTTCCATGGGCACGGTGCCGGCGTGCCCGGCTTGTCCGGAAAAGCTAAGCGCCGCTCGGGTCTGTGCGGCGATCGCGGTGACCACGCCACAGGGCTCGTCGCGCATCTCGAGCACGGGCCCCTGTTCGATGTGCGCTTCGAGGTAAGCGGCAATCGGCGGATCGGGCGGGGCGACCACCAGCTTTTCCGGATCGCCGCCCCAGACGGTTAGGGCGTCCGAGAGCTTGAGCCCGTCGCCATCGGTCAGATCGAGCCAGCTGCGGTCGAAGGAGCCGGCCACATAGCTGCTGCCCAGGTAAGCGGTTTGAAAGCGCAGGCCCTCCTCGTCGGAAAAGCCCACGACTTCGGGGATCGGCCCGCCCAGATCGCTGATGTCCTCGCCGACGGATTCCAGCGTGGCCAGGGCCAGCAGAAAGCCCAACGAGCCGTCGAAGGCCCCGGCGTCGCGAACGGTATCCAGGTGCGATCCCAAAAGCAGCCGCGGGCGGTCCACGATCCTGGCGTCCTGCCGCAGGCGGATGAAGAGATTCCCGAGCGGATCCGTGCGAAGGGAAAAACGTTCCGGGTCCAGCCAGGCCGCGATCGTCTCATGCGCACGACGCAGGGCGGGGGTCAGAAACGCGCGGGTCAAACCCGGACCATCGGAGATTCCCCGCAGCTCGGCCAAGCGCCAATGAAGTGCGGTATGGACGCTGGAAGCGTTCATCGATTCAGCTGCCCCGGTATGTCGAGTAGGTCCAGGGTGACATCACCAGCGGCACGTGGTACCCATCCTCTGGTTTTGCAACGCCGAAGGCGAGGGTAACTCTGTCTAAAAATGGCGGGTCCGTTAGCGCGACCCCCTGCGCCTTAAAATAGTCTGCGACTGCAAACGTTAGTGCGTACTTGCCGGGCACCAGGTTTGCGCCTTCCAGCAGGGGCGGCGTCCGCCCGTTGTCATCGGTGGTGAAGCTACCCAGTGCGGTTCCGTCGGCGCGCTCCAGGGAAATGGCAACGCCCTGAGCGGGTCGACCGTGGTAAGTGTCCAGTACGTGGGTAGTCAGCGCGTTTTTCATGAAGACTCATCCTCCGATGCCGTGATCAAAGCGGCCACGCGGTGCGCGGCAATCCGTTTCACCTGCCGAAGTGCTTCCTCGAATTCGATCTCGGGTGTTGAATGGGCACGCGTGCGCATGGACTCCAGGATCTGGTCGGTGGCGTAGTCCTTGACGCAGATGATGAAAGGGAAACCAAAACGCTCGCGGTAAGTCGCGTTCAGGCGGCGCATTTCGCCCAGGGTTTCACGCGACAGGGCGGCGAAGCCCGCCTTGGCCTGTTCCTGTTGGCTGAAGGGTTCCAGCTTTTCGACTTCATCCAGCTTTAGGCCCAGATCGGGGTGCGCGCGCAACACCGCACATTGCGCGTCCGGCTCGAACGCCTCCAGCGCGGCGGCAAAAGCCTGCTGGGCCTGCTCCAGCGATTCGAACGGGCGCTGCGCGGCGGCCAGCGACGCCGCTTTGGGCGTTTTTTCAACAACTGCCGCGAAATGGCTCAGGAAACGTTCGCAAGACAGCGCGTTGACTTCCGCCAGGGAGCGGGCGGCCGACTCAGTCACGGGCGATGGTTGCGGAAATGTCGCCATGTGGGTCGCCCAGGGGATAGAAGACCTCCATCGGGTTCTCCAGCCCGAACTGCTCAATCGGCGAGGGCAGGTAGTGGACGTTGGGCAGGCGCATGGTGATTTCGGCAACCTCTGGGACCGCTGCCAGAACGGCTTGGCCCATCTCGTACATGGTGCGTTGAACCGAAACGCTGTAGGTATCGGCAAAGACCTTGAGCGCGGCGTCCATCAGAGTTGCACGTGTCCGGGCCGGATCGGCGGGCAGCGTGGAGTACAGCCACCGGGCAAAAATTTTGGTGGCCAGCACGCGATCCTTGACGGAAGGCAGGGTGGTACGGTCGCACTTGTTGTAGTCTTCGTAGCCGGAACCCGTGGGCTTGAGCACAGCAAAATCCTTCACGCCCGCATAAAGCTTGGACTCGCCCCCACGATCGGCTTCGAGCAGGACGAAGGGGGTGCCGTTGCGCCGGGCCTGGAAAGCGTGGGCGGCGTCGCCGATACGCTCCCATTCGAGGCACTCCACCTCGATGACTAGCGCATGCATCATCTCGTAGCGTGAGAAAAAGTTTTCTTTTAGAGCCAGCGCAAAGGCTTCGGGCGTATCGGGTGCAGCGGTCTTGGCAACGCACTGGATGTTGTTCTTAATCGTGTCGGTGGGTACGGTCGTCGAGTTGTCCGAATCGACGAAAGCGCAGTCGAAATCGCCGACGGTGCGGGCGGAGACCATGTACTCGGTGACCGTGCGGCGGTCGCCGCCATCGTTGCGGGCGCGCATCACGCCAACGCGTGATTTGCCGTAAATGTGATCTTTCAGTTTAGCCATAGGGATACGCATGGGTCAGCAAAATTTCGGCCAGAAACGTTGGCTGTGGGCACACGCTGGAAGCAGTAGCAGAAGTTCCTGCTGGCATGAAACCCGCTTCAGAGGTAGACGGATTCCGAACACATCCCACCCAAACCCCCTGATTCATTTTGATGAGAATCATTTATTCTACAGCACTGCTCGCGGTGCTCACGTCCGGTGTGCCGGCTGCCGCCAATTCGGTTGAGGCGGTCAAGGACACCCAGGAAATCCTGCGCCAGTGGGTCGAGGTTGAGACCGACCTGTCCCGCGAAGAGGCTGACTGGCAGCTGGAAGAGCGCGTCATCGAGGATCGCATCTCTCTGCTTAAAACAGAGATCGAAAGCCTCAAAGAGCGCATCGAGCAGGCCGAGGAACAGGCTTCCGCCGCGGAAAAAAAACGTGAGGATTTAGTCGCCACCCGGGACGGATTGCGCGCGGCCTCCAATGTGCTCAGAGATGGTATCGGGGGTTTTGAGGCCGAGGTGCGCGAGCTTTACACGACGCTGCCCGAACCCCTTCAGCGCGAGACCGCGCCGCTTTTCAACCGCATTCCCGACGAGCCCGAAGGCACCAAGCTGACCCTGTCCCAGCGGCTGGCCAGCCTGGCGGGCATCCTCTCGCAAACCGACAAGTTCAACAACTCCATCAGCCTGGTGACGGAACTGAAGGATGTCGGTGGCGGCCAGAGCACGGAGGTGGAAACCCTGTATTATGGACTGGCTGCGGCCTGGTTCGTGGACCGCTCCGGGGAATATGCCGGAACCGGTCGGCCGGGCGGACCCAGTGGCTGGAACTGGACCGAGGCCAACGACCAGGGTTCGGATATACTCAAGGCGGTGCGCGTCTACAAAAGCGCCGAAGAAGCCGTATTTGTCGAACTTCCCGTAGAGATCCAATAGAGCGCGCAAGCCCCCTCGAGCGCTCCCCAGATCCAAAGACGAAACCCATGAATTTGAGAATTTTTTCGACCCTATGTGTGCTGCTGCTGGGCGCGACCGCTGTGCAGGCTCAGTTTGAGCAGCAGGTTCGCGGACCCGCGCAAGCCAAGCTGGAAGGTGCCCTGGAGCGTCTGGCGAGTTTTCGCTCCGATGTCGCCGAAGCGAAAGTGCCGCTGGCCGAGGAGTTGAACCGCCTGGAGGCCGAGGTGCTGGAACTGCGCCGCGAGGCCGATCGCAAGGCACGGGTACGTGACAGCGCGGATGTGCGCCTGACTGCGCTCGAACAGGAGGTCAACGGCCTGCGTGAGCAGGTCGACTACCTGCGCAACGTGCTGGTCGATTACCTGACCAATCTGGACAGCCTGCTGCACGTGAGTGAGCGCTTTCGCTACGCCGACCGCATCGCGGATGTGTTGGTCCAGGGCGACGACCCCGACCTTTCCGAAGCGGAACAACTGGAGCAGCTCATGAGCGGGCTTAGCATCGGTATCGAGCACATTTACGACGTCACCGGCGGCAGCATTTTCCAGGGCAAGGCGATCCTGCCAGACGGAAATCTCGGCGACGGCTCGTTTGTGCTGATGGGGCCGCAGGCCTTTTTTGCGGCGGGCGACAGCGGTGGGCTCATCCAGCGCAGTGAATCCGAAAGTCCGCAGGTCATCCCTGTCCCAGGCATGGCACCGTTGATTCAATCCGTGGCCGATAGCGCTTCCGGCAATCTTGCCTTCGACACGACCCAGGGCAAGGCGCTCGCCATCGCGGCAACGCAAGAAAGCCTGGTCGAGCACATCCTCAAGGGTGGCGTGTGGATTTGGCCCATCGTCTTTTTTGGGGCTGTGGCACTGCTGGTGGCCGTCATCAAGGCTTTCGAATTGTACAGCCTGGGCTCCATGAGCCGGAGTAAGGTCAGCGAGATTGTGTCGCTGGCAGCTGAGGGCAAACCCGACGAAGCGCTGTCCCAGGCACGCGCGGCGAAAGGGCCGGAATCGGACATGCTCGCCGAGGGCCTGCAGAACCGTGACGTCTCGCCTGAGCTGCTCGAAGAAATTCTGTTTGAGAAAGTGCTGGAAACCCAGCCCAAGGTGGAACGGTTGTTGCCGATCATCGCCGTGATCGCGGCCACCGCGCCCCTGCTTGGGCTGCTGGGAACGGTCACCGGCATGATCAACACCTTCAAGCTGATCACGCTCTTTGGCACCGGGGATGCGCGCTCGCTCTCCTCAGGGATTTCAGAAGCGCTGGTGACGACGGAGTTCGGTTTGATTGTGGCTATCCCCGCGTTGATCCTCCATGCTGTGCTTTGGCGCAAAAGCCGTCAGATTCTAAGTCAGATGGAAAAATCGGGAGTCAGTCTGCTCAACGCCCTGCGCCGGAGTCCGGCCCAGGCCAAAGCAGCCTGAACGCCCACACCTCCGCAGAAAAACGCCCAGCCACTGCTGCCAGCCATGGAAATCGTCATCGATACGTTGCGTTCAGGCGGCCTGCTGATGATCCCGTTGGCGCTGCTGACCTGCCTGATCTACTTCCCGTTGTTTTCGTTGCTGCAGTATCTGATGCGTCACAATTACTACCAGTCGGACTACAACCAGTGGGCGCATTGGGTCGAAAGACCGCAAGAGGCTTCCGGCGAAGTGGCCAGCATCATCCGCTTTTGCCGGGATAATTCGCGAACTGAAGAGGACATTCGCCGCCACGTCAACGAGGTGCGCGAGGCCCATTTGCCGCGTATTGACGGCCGGATCAATTACGTGGCGGTCCTCGTTGGAACCGCCCCGCTGATGGGCCTGCTGGGCACGGTGGCGGGCATGCTCGCCACTTTTGAGGGGCTCGCCGTCAGCTTTGGCGGTAACACCATTGACCTGGTTGCCGGCGGCATTTCCGAGGCACTAATCACCACCCAGACGGGCCTCATCATCGCCATTCCGGGCTACATCTTACTGGATGCCGTACGCAAGCGCCGCAACGAACTGGCCGTATTTTTCAACCAGCTTGAGATTCAGCTGATCAAGCAGACGGTTCAGCGAGCCAAGAAGGCCGCAGCCTAAACATTAGACCGATTCACATGCGTCGACGCTTTACCAACTCCGATGAAGGCAGCAAGGAGATCAACATCTCCCCGCTCATCGACATGGTTTTCATCCTGTTGATTTTCTTTATCGTTACGACTGTCTTCGTGGAGGAGACCGGCGTGGACGTGAACAAGCCCGATGCGGCCTCGGCGGTGGACCTGGAAAAGAACAGCATTCTGATCGCCATCACCGAGGACGACCGCGTCGTTTACGGAGGTCGCGAAGTCGGGCCCACCGGGGTACGCTCGGTAGTCAAGCGCCTGACTCAGCAGCAGGACATGCCGGTGATCATTCAAGCCGACAAAACCGTGCAGACGGAGCTTTTGGTGCGCGTCATCGACGAAGCCAAACTGGGCGGCGCCAGCACGGTCAACGTTTCTACTACCGTCAGCGGAGGCTAGCAGACTCTTGAGCCAGGAACCCACAGCTCGCGACAAAGTCGAGTCGTCCTACGAGGCTCCGCGTTTCGATGGGCGCATCCTCATATCCATCGTCCTGACGGTGCTGGCTGGGGTCGCTATCTTTGGTTTGTTGCCGCTGACGCAGTTGCTTGAAGCCGACCCGAAGGACCAGCTCATCATCGCAACGGTGAACGTGGCACCGCCGCCTCCGCCCGAGCCCCCTGAGACTGAAGAAATCGAGGAGCCCGAAGAAACCGAGGAACCGCCGGAGCCGCCTGCGCCCCCACCGCCGCCGCTCGATCTGAACCAGATTGAACTGGCGCTGAACCCAGGCATCGCCAGTGCCGAGGTCTCTTTTGGTTTTGGCGGCTTCGACGTGGCCGAGGACATGATCAGCAGCATGGACCTTTTCGACGTGACCGACCTCGACGAAGAGCCCCGCGTGCGCCGAATGGTAAGGGTGAACGTGCCGATGCAAATGAAGCGCGACCGTGTGGGTGGCGAGGTTAAGTTCCAGATCATCATCGCTGCCGATGGACGTGTGGAGGCGATCGAAAAAGTCGTCGAGGCCACCAACCGCAGACTGATCGAGCCGGCGCGCGAAGCCCTGACACAGTACCTGTTCACACCCCCCACCAAGAACGGACAAAAGGTGCGGGCCCGCTACATCTACCCATTTGTGGTGCGCATCGGCGGCTGAGTCGGCCATTATATCCAAATTTTGAATACGCTCATGAAAATCTTCTTCACGCTTGTGTCCTGCCTCGCCCTCCCGGTCGCGGCCCAGGCCCAGATCTATCCGCTCAGCGACAACTCCTGGGACAATCCGGAATTTGTCGAGCGCTTCCGCGGTTCCTACGGCTTTGACTTGCGGACCAATCCGAAGATCTCGGCAGAGGAAAAAGCGATTTTCGACCAGGTGGCGCAAGTGGCCGGTCAGCAGCCCCAGCAGGCGATCAACCTGATCGAGACCTCGCGTAATCCGGAGTCGAGTGCCGCGGTGGACTTCATCTTGGGCGCGCTCTATCAGCAGACTGGCCAGGACGATCGCGCCATCGCTTCCTACGAAGCCGCCGTGCGCAAGTTTCCGAATTTTCTGCGCGCCTACCGCAACCTCGGCCTGGCCTACGTGCAGCGCAACGAGTACGAAAAGGCGCTGCCGATGTTGGTGAAGACCATCGAAAGCGGCGGGGGCGACGGCACCTCGTTTGGCCTGTTGGGCTACACGCTGCTCAACCTCGGGCGCAACGACAACGCGCTGGACGCCTACCGCATGGCGCTCATGTTTCAGCCCGACAGCAAGGACTGGCGCATCGGCAAGCTCAAGGCCTTGCTCACGCTCGACCGCTACGAGGAAGCCGTCGGCATTCTCTACGAAATGATCGCCGAGGATGGCGACAACGCCGAGCTGTGGTTGCAGCAGGCCAACGCTTTTCTGGGCATGGATCAGACGGATCTGGCCGCGGCTAACCTTAACGTGGCCCGCTCGCTGGGTTTTGAAAATCCCGACACGCTCGTCCTCTTGGGCAATATTTACATCAATCGGAACCTCCCCGAGTTGGCCGCCGAACCGTACTTGGCAGCACTCGAGAGCGGACGCGTGCCGGTTCAACGGGCCGTCGGCGTGGGCGAGCGCATGGCCCTGGTCGCCTCCGGAGAAACCGCTCAAAGCATCATCGATCGCATTCAGTCGGTCTACGGGGACCAGCTCGACACCAAGCAGGAACTCACCCTGTTCAGCCTGGAGGCGAACATCGCCTTGAACGCGGGTGAAGAAGACCGCGCAGCGGAGTTGCTGGAGCAAGTCGTTAGTCGTGACCCGACCAACGGTCGGGCTCTGCTGACGCTTGCCGAGTACAACGTGCGTAACGGCGAAGAGGAAAAAGCCATCCTAAACTTTCAAGCCGCCGCCGATGATGACACGGTCGCAGTGCGGGCGTTGATTGGGCATGCGCGCCTGCTGATTTCCAGGCGCGAATACCGCAAGGGCCTGCAACTGTTAGAGCAGGCCTACGCGAAGGACCCGCGCCGGTACCTGGCCGACTACATTCAGCAGGTCGAGCAAGTGGCCCGGCGCTAGTCTGCGTTTCTCTGCAAAGGCCGGCGATGGCGGAAAGATAACGTGTCGTGCAGCCTCAGCCGGCTTCGGCGAGGGCGCGTTTCTTTTTGGACCTCAAGTCGTCGAGCCAGCGCAGCGGCAGGCACAACAGCAGCGCGAAGACTAGAAAAGCGTAGCCGCTCAGCGCCAGCATGGTCAGGGAGACCAGGAGGGGTCCAAAGGCCTGACCAAGATCACCACGCGAACGAAATAAACCTAGCATTGCGCCTTGCTCGTTGCGCTCCACCATAAGTGAGGCCAGCGCCATGACCGTCGGGAACACCAGCCCCCCGCCAAAGGCCATCGTGATTAACGAAAAGGCAAAGAAGGCGGGGAATTGCGCCAGGCCGGTCCCGGCGATGCCCAGCGCCGTCAGGACCAGACCCATCATGGCGGTACGGCGCTCGCTGCCCCATTGAACCAGGCGCGGCAGCACGACAAATTGGCTGATCAACTGGGAGATGCCCATCCCGCCGTACAGCAGCGAGGTCTCAAGCACATCGAGGTTGAAGCGGTCGGAGGCAAGGAAGGCGATGCCGAACTCGACGCCCGCATACACCAGCAAAAAGACGAAGAAAACCGAACTCATCAGGCGAATCGAGCGTGAGGGCGCACCCACGAAAATGCTGCGGCCCGTCTCGGCGATGCGCGCCATGCGGGGCACGCGGTCGGCTTCTTTCAGCGTTTCGGGAAAACAGTAAAACAGGCCCACCAGATTCACCAGCGAGAGCAGCAAGGTGGACGCCGCCGCGATGGAAAAGGGGTGCAGCCCGAGCGCCGGTGCGTCGCTCCAGTACTGTAGCAGATTGACCGAGCCGAAGAAACCGCCGAGCACGGGCCCGGCGATGAAGCCCATGCTGTAGGCCAGACCCACCGCGGTCATGCCGCGGGCCCGTCCTTCGCTGGAGGTCACGTCGGCTACGGCCGCCGTGGCCACGGAGATATTGCCAGCCATCATGCCGGTCAGCACACGCGCCAGCAGAAAGACCTCGATTGTCCCGCCAAACATCCAGACCGCATGAGCTACGCAGGTCAGCGCGACCGTCAGCAGCAGCATGGGCCGCCGGCCAAAGCGGTCCGAGGCCGCACCCCAGAACGGCGCGCTCAGAAACTGAAAAATGGCGAAGAGAAAAGCCATCAGCCCGCCAAAGAAGAGGCCCGCGAAAGTGGCATCGGCTTTGCCGCCGGACAGAAAGTCGATCAGGCTGACGGTTGCCCGGGTCAGGAAACTGCCGCTGGCTCCCTCGCCCAGATAAAAATCCATCTGGTAGGGCATCAGCGGGATGATCATCGAAAAGCCGATCACATCGAAAAAGCAGGTCAAAAAGATCAGCCCCAGCGTGATTCGAGGAGAGCCTTCGGCGAGGTGGCGCATCGTTTTAGCGGATCGGGTTGGACAGGTCAGCGGGGCCGCGATTGGCTCCTAGTTCATCATGCAAGTCATCAAGCTTAACAACTGCGCGCGCATCATCGCGCCCGACGATGCTGTCGCTCAGGAATGGATCAGCCCCCGCAACTCGCGGGCGCAGGCTCAGAGCCTGGCGAAGATTTACATTGCCGCCGGAGTGACCGTGCTCGAACACCATCACATCCAAACCGAAGAGGTGTACTTCATTCTCAGCGGCAAAGGAATGATGTTTTTGCAGGGCGAGTGGAAAGCGGTGCATCCGGGCGACGCCGTGGTCATCCTGCCGGGCGAGCGCCACAGCATTCGCAACGAGGGTCCGGAAGAGCTGGTGATGCACGTAACATGCTGCCCGCCCTGGACGCCGGAAGACCAGATATTCTGATCATTCGGGCGCGGTGGGCAGCGTGTCCTTGTAGGTGTCCCAGTTGGCCACGATTTCGCGAACGACCGGACTGCCGACCAGATAGGCCGCTTCCAGCGCGGGTAAGTAGGCGGAGTAGTTGCCAAGGTCTTCGCCGGTCAGGCTCTCGAGCGCGGTGGCCTCAGGCCATTGCATCGTAAAGTTGCTCGCCGTTCGCAGGACGAGGACCCGCTCGGTGCTCACGCGGCCATCGCCTTCAAGAAACGTGAGCGACTGGAGTGTACCGGTGTCCTCCATGGCGCTTGTGACAAACTCGCCTTCGCCTTGCGACCAATACTGCACCCATTCGTTGGCCCAGTCGTTGAGCAGCGCGCCGTGCCAGTAGTTCATGGCCGCCAGCTGATCGCCCTTGATGACGGAGGGCGGTTTCTGCGCCTCGGGGTAACCTTTGTAGAGCGCGCGCCGTGTTTGCAGCGCCTCGTTGTCCGGCAACTCAACGTCCCGAGTCAGCTGATAAGCCCACTCGACCAGCCCGGGATTGAGCCGGTAGGCGGCCCCTTCGTTGTCCTCGGCGGGTGGCTGGGCAAAGGGTTGCTTGCGGCGCAGGGGGATGCGGCCGACGTCCCAGTCCTCGGGGGCTTCGCGTATGTCGATAGAGTGCGAAATGTCGCCGTCGATCAGCCACTCGGCCCAGGCAGCGGCACCCAGGGTCATATCGTTGGGGTCGGCCCCGGCGATACCGGCCACGACCCAGTACGCGTTGGAGAGGTCGAAGCGCGGGTCCATACCCAGCGCCATGATTGAGGCCGCCGCGCGCGCGGTGCCGATGCCCGTTACGACGCCGAGTACGCCCTCTTCTGCGTTCAGGCGCAGCGGCTTGTATCCGTGCGGGTTGGGCAGCTCGGTTTCCAACGGGTAATTCTCGACCCAATGTTGAAACTCGCCGGGGCGGTCGCCAGTAAATTCGCCGCGCTCAAACATGGCGACGACCACCGCCTTGATCTCCAGCGGGGCGTCCGCGTCCGCGCGCAGGGGCTGATGAGAAAGCAAACACAACAAGAGAAAGCCGAGTGTACGCATGACTTTGAGCGCGAGCACTTTTCGCGCCGGAGGCGTGGTTCCTGCATGGATTGTGCTTATGGAGGTGTGATGACCGCATCGAGGCTGGTGCCGGTTTCTGAATCCCCTCCGTAATCACGCCACCCCTATGAAATGGATCGTACGAGGCGACTTTGATGGCTTCTTCGGCCTGGCCCTGAATAACTTCGTCAACCTGCTCCTAATCGCGGGGCTGAGCCGCGGGGTGCTCGGCTTTTCCGACGAACTCGTTTTCGGGCGCATCCTGCCGGGGATGGCGTTCGGGCTGCTCTTCGGGAATCTCTTTTTCGCCTGGCAGGCCAAGCAACTGGCCAAAAAGGAAGGCCGCAACGACGTTTGCGCGCTGCCCTATGGCAGTAACCTGCTGACGATTTTCGCCTACACGTTTTTCGTGATGCTGCCGGTGGCCAATCAGGCGCGGGCGGATGGGCTCTCTCCCGAGCAGGTTGAAAATCTGGCCTGGCAGGTCGGCTTGATGGCGTGCATCTGCTCAGGCCTGATCGAATGGCTGGGCACCTTCGTGGTCTACCGCCTGCAGCGGGCGGCACCACAGGGGGCTTTTCTGGCGGGACTGGCGGGCATCGGGCTGCTGTTGATTGCGCCCAACTACCTTTTTCGCACCTACACCTTTCCGCTGCTGGGGCTGACCACCTTTGCCATCATGCTCTGCGTTTACTACGGCGGGTTGAGGCTGCCTTTCAACCTGCCGGGCGGGCTGCTCATATTGGTGGTGGGCACGATCATCTCCTGGCTGCTGGTCGCCTTTGGCCAGCCCAGTCCGGTGGATGCCGCCGCGAGTTTTGAATTGAGCCTGCTTTCGGCCTACGTGCCCTTGCCCGCCATCGAAGAGAATATCGCGGGCTTCAAGTACCTGTTCGAATACGCCCCAATCATTGTTCCGATGGGCCTGGTCAACCTGATCGGGTCGTTGCAGGCGATTGAGTCAGCGGCCGCGGCGGGCGACCGATATCCCGCGCGCTCGTCGCTGGCGGTCAACGGCTTGGGCAGCGTGGTGGCGGCTGGCTTCGGCTCGCCCTTTCCAACCACGCTTTACATTGGCCACCCCGGCTTCAAGGAAATCGGTGCGCGCGCGGGCTACTCGTTGCTCAACGGCATAGTGCTTTCGGTGATTTGCCTGACCGGTTCGCTCAGCGTCATCGGCTACATCGTGCCGGTTGAAGCAGGTATGGCTATTCTGATCTGGATCGGGATTACGATCTGCGCGCAAGCCTTCGAAGTGGTGCCCAAGCGCCATATCCCGGCGGTCGCGGTCGGGCTGTTGCCGGTCATCGGAACCTTCGCCGCGCTCGTGGGCAAAGACGTTTTGCTGAACCTGGGCGGGGGTGCCGACATCGGCACGTTCACCGAGGGCATGTTCCTGGACAACAACGCCACGCGCAGCTTTTACCTGGACGGCGTCTTCGCCTTGGATGCGGGCTTTTTGTACACGTCGATCCTATTGACGGCGGCCACCATCTGTATCATCGAGCAGCGCTTTTACGTGGCCAGTATCTGGGTGCTGGTGGGGGCCTTCATGGCGGCGACAGGCTTGAGCCACTCCTACGCGATCCGGGCGACGGACGTCACGGGCGCGTTCGGCAGTCCGGGCTGGAAATGGGTGATCGGCTATCTGGCCATGGCAGCCACGCTCAGCCTGGTCGGCTTGATCAAGGCCAAGGGTGGGGGCTTCCGCGAGATTCGCGAAGAGACTGGCGAGACGCCACCACCACCGGAAAAAACCAACGTCCCTGAAAGCGAACCGGTGGCTCCCCCTTCGCCCAGTTAGACAGTCGCCTACAGCGCGCGCAGAATTGCGTCCAGCGTTTCGGCGGCGTTGTCCGCGGCGTCTTCGCCAAACTCACGCACGTCGTTGAGACCTTCCTGCCCACCAGCGAGGTCACTCATGCAACGCACAATAAGAAAGGGCACCTGATTGGACCAGCAAACATGCGCGATGGCGGTGGACTCCATGTCCACGCCGTCGACGGAAAAGTGCTCGAAGAGCCATTTGCGGTACTCACGATTATCCATGAAGACCGGCCCGGCGGCACCGCGTCCACCCACGGAAAAAGTCACGGGCTTGCCTTCAGCGTTTTCCATCTCCAGCTCCGCGGTAACCGTGCGGGCGAGTTCAAGCAGGTCGGGATCGGCGTTGAAGGAAGGCTTGAGCACGGGCTGAGTCAGGCCCTTGCGCAGGGCGCGCACGTAATCGGGGTGGTGCATCCCAAAATTGGGCGCCGCTACGCTGTAGCCTTCGGGAAACAGATACTCGCCGGGGTTGTCCGGGTCTTCGTTAAAGTAGGCGCCTTCGGCGTGGTACAGCCACTCGGCGGGGATGGCAACATCGCCCATGGTCAGCGCGGGATTGATGCCGCCGGCGATGCCCGAAAACAAGAGCATCTCGATGTTGTAGTTCGACAGCGCCAGTTGAGTCGTCATGGCTGCGTTGACGGTGCTGATCTGGGTGATGAAAAAGATCACGTCTTTGCCGTAAGCGGTGCCGATGTGAAACTCGGTGCCGTTGATGCGGTCGATGCGCTCAATGTTCTCGCCGTCCATCAGATTACGAATGCTCTCCATCTCGCCGGGGAAGGCCGCCACCACGGCGATGTAGCCCTTTTCGGGCGTTTCGGCCGCCGGGAGGCTGCAAGCTAGTGAGAACGTGGCCAGGGCCAAGAAGGGTTTTACGATGCGTCTCATAATGTATTCAAAATTTCAGGACAAATATTTTAGCCAGGGAGTGAGCCCATGGTCCAGTGGCTACGCGCGCGGGCTCAGCCCGATGAAGAATTCCAGCGTTTCCGGGCTGCCCTCGTAGCCGGGGACGACCGGTCCGCAGCCGACCTCGCTTTCGATGCGCATGTCGTAGCGGGCGATGACGTTGCCCACGGTCAGGGGCACATGCAGCCGCGCAAAATTCATACCCAGGCAGGTATGGCGACCGCCGCCAAAGGTGCCATGCGCGTTGCGGCGTTCACGGCGCACATTCAGCGAATCCCAGCGCTGGGGTTTGAAGGCGAAGGGCTCCTCGTACAGCTCGTTGAGGTAATGGGTCAGGGTGTGCAGGTGCATTACCTTTTGGCCGGACCCCAGGCGATGGCCCAGCAGGTCGACTTCACGCGCGGCGACTCGAGGCAGGATGGGCGCGGCGGGGTAGAGCCGTTCGCATTCGAGGATGCAGTTCTTTAGAATGGGAAAGTCATCCATGCCCTGCAGGCTGGCGCCGTCGAAGCCGTCGAGCTCCGCGCGCAACCCCGCCAGGACCGCTGGCTCCGCGTAGGCATGGTGCAGCACCCGGCAGATCAATTTGGCTGTGTTGCCGTGACCGGCGATGAGTAGCAAGTAGGTGTCGTCGAGTAGTTCCTCGTCGTTGAGCGGCTCGAAGTCCCGGCCCTCGTGCGCCTTCATCAGCGCGCACAGCAGGTCGCCTTGCTCGGGATTGGCGCGCCGGTCGGCCACCAACTCGGCCAAAAAAGCCAGCGTGGAATCCTTGAGCAGCTGGTAATCCGGGCGCGCGAAGTAAAGGCTGCGCTCGGGCTCCTCCATCAGGACTGCCGAGATGAATTCCTCCTCGAAGCGGACCAGCTGCTGCACCATTTCGGGCGTCAAGTCGCAGGGCACCGTGCTGCTGCTCTGCACGCGGGTCAGTAGTGACATCAGGGCGTGGTGCAACTCGACCGTGTCCGAGGCCGAGAGCGCCTGCAGTCCGCGTGTGATGACCGCGTCCATCCGCGGGATCAGGCCCAGGATCGCGCGCATGCTGAAGGCGTCGTTCAGGAGAATGCGCTTGCGCTTGTGCCGTTCGCCATCGAGCTGCGTCAAGTGTAGCGGTCCCAACTCGTCGCGAAAGCCCTTCATCGCGTCGTGGTAGCTCCAGTCGTCGGGATTGCCCCAGGTGTCGGCGTTGGCCTCCTCGCCGCCGATCACGACCACGGGCTCGCCCCGCGTCTCGATCTGGAAAATAGGCCCGTGCTCGCGGTAGGCCTGCAGGTGGGCATCGATGCTGTGCTGCCCGAACCGGATGGCCGGATGCGAGTCGGGCAGGGTCGCCTGGAGCTGGTCCAGGTCGACGATGGGCAATTCAGTCGGAGGCATGTCTCGAAGTACTTCTGAAGCAGGGGACATTCCAGAAAAGCACCTGTGCAAACGCGCCCGTGGCATGGAATCGGCTTGCGCAAACCTGTGACACCCACGGTGTTGCCCCACAGAAACCCCTGTTGAAACGCCCGTATGAGCGCATTTGTAGAGAAGCAGTTCAAGGTCCACGCCTCCGGCAGCAGCCTGCGCAAGGAAATCTTTGGCGGCCTGACCACCTTTGCCGCCATGTCCTATATTCTGGTGGTCAACGCGGGGATCCTCTCGGCGACTGGGATGAACCAGGAGGGGGTGGTCGTGGCGACGGCGCTCTCTTCGGCGCTGGGCTGTTTCCTGATGGCCTGGCTGACGAATTACCCCATCGCGCTGGCCCCGGCCATGGGGACCAATGCCTACTTCGCCAATTTGGTCGTCCTGGGCATGGGGGTGCCGTGGCAGGCGGCGCTCTCGATCACCTTTTGGAACGGCGTGATCTTTCTGCTGCTTTCCTTATCGGGCATCCGGCGCAGGATTGCCGAAGCCCTGCCTAAGGCCATCCAGATCGGGATTCAGGCGGGCATCGGTTTTTTCATCGCGCTGTTGGGTCTGCGGGCGGCGGGTCTGGTCGTTGGCAGTCCGGCGACGATGGTCACCTTTGGCAAGGTGTACGAAATTGGCCCGGCGCTGGCGATCATCGGGCTGCTCGTCATGGCGGTGCTGGTCTCGCGACGCGTGCCGGGGGCAATCATCGCCGGGATCGCGGTGATTTCCGTGGCGGCCTTTTTCATTCAAACCGGTTCGGACCCGGTCACCAAGGAGCCCATCATGCTGGCCAGTTTGCCGGAGAGCTTCACCGTTTCGCCAGGCAGCGTCGGGGAGGTATTTTTCCAGCTCCAGTGGCTCTGGCCGTTTGAGAATTTTGCCCAGGCCCTGCCGGTGTTGTTCACTTTGCTCATTTTGGATCTGTTTGATTCAATCGGGACGATTGTGGGCGTTTCGCGCCGGGCGGGTCTGCTCAATGAGGAAGGCAAGCTGCCCAAGCTCAGCCAGGCGTTGACCGCCGATGCCTGCGCCACGATTTTCGGCGCGCTTTTTGGCACCTCGACGGTTACCTCCTACGTGGAATCGGCGGCGGGCATCGAGAGTGGCGCGCGCACCGGCCTGAGCACGGTGGTGGTGGGCATCTGTTTCGGACTGGCGATTTTGTTGGCGCCGCTGCTGGCGAGTGTGCCTGGGGTGGCCACCGCACCGGCCTTGATCATGGTCGGCTTGTTCATGGCCGAGGGGCTGCGCTATCTGGACTACGATGACTTCGTCGAGACCGGTTCGGCAATCCTGACCGCGTTGCTGATTCCATTCTTTTTCAGTATCGCCCACGGCATCGCCTTTGGGCTGCTTTTTTACATCGTGGTGCAGACGGGCTTGGGCCGCTTCAAACGCATCCCGTTCATGACCTGGGTGACGGGTCTGATCTTCGTACTTTTCTACGCGTTTGAATACGTCACCGACGAAGCCGCCGCCAAGCGTAACAAGGAAAAGGCCGCTGCCACTTCAGTCGAGCAAGTCGAAGCGGAGCTCCCAGAGGCAGGCGCTTCCATAGACGCATTGCCCGAAGCAAAGCCGGAGTAACGCCTACAACTTTAGGCTGAAAAAGCGCTCGCCGTAGAGGTGGGTCGTGGCCGGGGTTGCGTCGCAGACCTGTTTCCAGCCCTTGGCCATGACTTCATCGGTGAAGCTTTGCAGCTCACTTTGGTAGTCGGCCAGGAGCTTTTCTTTGAGCGAGGGCTCGGCGAAGCTCATCGTCAGGCTGTCGCGGGCCATCTGGTCGAGCTCCTTCCAGGAAACGTTGTGGTAACGCACCGCCGAATAGTACTCGTCGGTCATGTTGGAGCTCCACATCCCGCGGTCGTCGGTGTTCAGGCAGACAGGGATGCCCTGGCGCAGGTACATGCCAAAGGGGTGCTCCAGTGGTTCGGGCACGTAACCCAGGAGGTGATTGCTGACCAGGTTGATCTCAATCAGGTGCGGGCCCCCGCGCATCATTTGAAAGGTGGGCTCGTCGCGGAACAGGTTGATCCCATGACCGATGCGCTGGGCACCCAGGCGCAGCGTGTCGAAGATGTGAGAGTCGTACTTTTGTGATTCGCCGGCGTGGATGGAGATGCCGATCTCCGGGTAGCGCTTGAGCATCCGGTCGTAGGTTTCGGTGAAGCGGCGCGGGTGCCCATCGTTATTGTCCTCGCGGCCGGCCATGTTCATGCCGACCCACTGGTCGCGTTCCTTTTCCAGCCAGGCGAAGGTATCCTCCACACGCTCGAGCGCATTGGGCGCAAAGCGCAGCACAATCATCTGGAAGCGCACGTCGACGCCGGTTTTCTGGCCCCGCTCCGAGCGCAGGCGTTCCTTCCAGATGTCGGTGGCGTCTTCCGGCGAAAGCTCGTTCCAGTCCGCGTCGCGCTTGCCGCGAAAGTCGTCCTGAATCTCCAGGTAGCGCACCTTCTCCTGGCCAAACTGCTCCATATTGACCAGCAGGGCCTCGGCCATGTAGTCGATGCTGTTGAGCAGATCGCCCAGCCGCGGCCAGTGGTATTCAAAAAACTCGTGCACCTCTTCGCCTTTTTTATCGAGGACGATGCTCATCTCCCAGGCCGCGCGCTCCTTGTCGGTCAGGTCGCCCATCTCCTTGAACTGAGCCTTGTGAGCGGCTGACAATTTTTCGTAATTTTTCTCATGCAGGGTCAGCCACTGAGTCAACTGGCTGGTGTGGTCGGCAATGAAGGGCAGGCGTCCGACTGAGGTGTCGACGCGGTACCGCGTGAAAAAGCGCTGGCCGCCGTTGCGGTCCGGGTCGGCCGCGATCTCGTACATGACGTCGGGCAGGATGCCGCCCCCGAGGTGATGGTGGATGTCGCCGGCCTTGGGCAGGGCAAAGAGAAAGCGGTAAAGGTCCGTGTTCGTGCCCTTCTTTTTGACCTCTTCAAAAACCGCGGCGATCGAATCGGGCTGGCTCTGGGCAGTGCCGGAGATAGTTTGGGCGCGGAGCTGGGTGCGGGCCACGGCGGGAACCACCGTGGCGGGTGCGCTCGCTGTCGGGCTGGCCTGCAGCGAGGAGCTCATCGCGCCGGCACCCAGAATGGAGAGTGCGCCGAGTTGAAGAAACTCGCGGCGGTTGGGGCTGGTGCCCTGGGCGGGCTCCGGCGAGTTCGCTGCGTTGGGTGCGTCGTTGGGCGGGCTGTTCATTCGGATTCCTCAGGGCTGTCGAATTCAGGATGGATGCGCAATTCATCGCCAACACGTGGCTGGCCCTGCAAGGCCGCAATCTTGGGCAGGGCTTTCAGATAAATCTCCACGGACTGCTTGTGCATCGAGGGATATAGTGTGGTGAGCGTATCCCAGTTCCAGGGGCCCAGGCCCTCGGCGGGATTCACGATGCCGACAAAGCAGGCGTAATTCATACCCAACTGGCGCGCGTAGGCGATTTCGGAGCCGACGCTCATGCTGACCAGGTCGCAGCCGCTCAGCTGCATCATGCGGATCTCGGCAGGCGTCTCGAAGCGCCCGCCCGCTGCCTGTGCGAGGACGGCACCCGTAAACGTGTTCACCTCCGGCGCGGCGGCTTCACACGCCTGCTTGAGAATGGCGAGCAACTCGGGGTCGACCGCCGGGTTGACGCGCGGGAGGATGAAGGCGGCCTCCTCACCCATGATGCGGTAGGCGATGTTGCGCGGGCGTTCGATGTTCCAATCGATAAAGTCCTCGGGGAGGATCCAGTCGCCCATGGCGTAGGCCGGATTGATCCAGCCAGCGGTTGCCCCACCCAGCACCTCGGTCACGCCCAGGTGGTAAAGTGTCCACCAGGTGCGCAAGAGCGCGTTGACACCGGCGTCGGGCTGGGTCGGGTCGATGCCTTCGTAGCCATGCATTGGGATGTGGTAATACGCGACCCCTGCGCTCTCGCCGAAATAGACCTTGGGCGAGGTACCGAAGGGCGTTTCGAGCGTAAACTCGCCTTCGATACTGTCATGCTTCAGGAGCGCGCTGGCCATGTTGGTGCCCGAGAGGATGCAGATATGCGAGTCGGGCACGCCCTTGGGCAAGTCGACCCGCGGGGCGGCTACCAGCCCGCACGGATAAAGCAGCCAGATAAACAGGACGAGGAAGCGACGCAGCAGCATGGGCATTCCGCCCAGGGAGCAGTTAACATGCCTCGCCAGTACAGTCCACATATCGAGTGAGCCTCCGCGGCAAGCTGGCTTTTTTCCTGCTCCCCAAGCCTATCATGCGTAACCCAATCCACACCCTCCTGTGCCTGTCCTGCCTGTTGTCCGCGCTCCCAGCGCAGGCCGAATCCAACGAATCCATCTTTACCAAAGGCCACCCGATCAAGGTTAAGGTCGCAGTCCTGGCCATGTACGAAATCGGTGAGGATACCGGCGACTTTCCCGGTGAACTCCAGTACTGGGTGGAACGCAGCGACTTCGACCACAAGGTGTCGTTTCCGCTGGGCTACCGCGACTTTTACCTCCGCGACGACGGGTTCATGGCGCTGTGCACCGGTCCGGGCTTGACGCAGGCGGCGGTTACGATGACGGCGCTGGGGCTCGACCCACGCTTCGACTTTTCAAAGACTTACTGGATCGTGGCGGGCATTGCCGGGGTCGATCCGGAGGATGCGTCACTGGGTTCGGCGATTTGGGCCGAGTGGGTCATCGATGGTGATCTGGCTTACGAGATCGACGCCCGAGAAGTCCCCGAGGACTGGCCCTACGGCTTCGTGCCCCTGGGCGGCAAAAAGCCTAACGAACTCGAAGGCGGCTGGGCCGTCGAAAACATCGCCTTTCAACTCAACCCGCAACTGACCGAGTGGGCCTTTCAGACTTCCAAGGATGTCGAGCTGCAGGACACGCCCGAGATGTCAGAGTTTCGCAAGCAGTTCGAAGGTTTCCCCAACGCCCAGAAGCCGCCGATGGTTCTCAAGGGCGATACCCTGGCCGCTTCCACCTACTGGCACGGGGCCATTTTGAACCAATGGGCCAACGACTGGGTCAAGCTGCACTCGGGCGGGGAAGGACGCTTTATGACCAGCAACATGGAAGACACCGGCACCTTGACCGGGCTCTTTCGTCTGGCGGAGTCCGGCCAGGTCGACAAGGACCGCATCATGGTCCTGCGCACGGCCAGCAACTTCACCACGCCGCCGCCCGGGGAGTCCGCCGCCTGGAGCACGACCGCCGAATACCCAAACCGTGGCCTGCCTGCAAAAGAGGCCGCCTACCGCGCGGCGCTCGCGGTCGTCGAGGCCTTGCTGGAAGACTGGGACACGTACGCGGAAACTATTCCCAGCGGCGAGTAAGCGTTTGCACATCGCTCCCAACCCCCTCTGTACTGACCGAACATGCCGACCCGTTTTTCTGTTCCGCCCCTGCACGAAGTGACCCGCGAGCTCACCGCCGTTGCCCGCGGGGAAGCCGCGCCCGACTGCGTCCTGACCGACGCGCGCATTCTCTCGACCTACAGTGAACGCATCCTGGACGGGCGCGAGGTGCTCATTGCCAAAGGGCGCATCGCCGCCGTTCTGCCCGTGGGCACCACGAAGCAGCACCACCCGGACGCTCCGGCTTACTCGGTGGATGGCGGTATCCTTGCGCCGGGGCTCGTCGACCCGCACATCCACATCGAAAGCAGCATGATGACCGCCTGCGCCTACGCGGAGGCCGCACTGCTCAACGGCACCACCACCATCTTTTGCGACAGCCACGAAATCGGTAACGTGTGCGGTGCGGATGGCGTTGTCTGGATGCTCGAGGATGCGCGCGAAGCACCCCTGAATATTTTTCTGACGGTGCCCAGTACGGTGCCTGCCACGACCGACGCCTACGAGACGGCCGGCGGTGCAATCACCCCGGACAAGCTCGCCAAAATTTTTGACGAATGGCCGGAAGCCGTCGCGCTTGGCGAAAAGATGGACTTCGTGCAAGTCAGCGGCGGCGACTCGTACTCGCACAGCCTGATCGCGACCTCGCTGCAACGCGGGCGGCCCGTTTGCGGGCACTGCTACGGGCGTGAATTTGTTCCAGCCTACGCGGCCAGTGGCGTGACCGACACGCACGAGGCCATCGACCGCGAAATCGCCAACGACTTTCTTGAAGCGGGCTTGTGGGTGTTTGTGCGCGGCGGTCCGCCGACCACCCAGTGGCACAGCCTGCCCGAGGCCATCAAGGTGGCCACCGAACTGGGCGCGGCTTTGAAGCGTATCTGCGTCTGCACCGATGATCGCGACGCCGATGACCTCTTCCTCTTCGGGATGGACTGGGTGGCCCGCCAGGCGGTGAAGGCCGGGGTGAGCCCCGCGCAGGCCTGGAGCCTCGGCTCGCTGCATCCGGCCACTCGCTACGGCTTCGATGGCGAGTTTGGCGCGCTGGGCCATTCGCGCCGGGCCGACATCGTTTGCCTCAACGACGATCTGGAGGTTCAGCACACCTGGTATGGCGGCGAGCTCGCCGTGGAGGACAAAAAGATCACCTCGGCTTTCGACCAGCAACTCGAGTCGAAGCGGTACGTGTATCCAAAATCCGCCTACACGACGGTGACCGTTCCCGAGTCGCCGCGGCTGATTCCTCAATTGCCTTCGCTGCCGTGCACCATCACCGCCATGGAAGCCGTCACCGACGGGCAGATCCTCGTGCGCAAGACGACGATTGGGCTGTCTGAAGCGCCACAGTCCTGGGCCAGTTTCAACGAGGCTCATGGGGCCTGCCACATTGCGGTGATTGAGCGCCACGGCAATAACGGCAACATCGCCCATGGGGTGCTCCTGGCGCTGGGCATCAAAAACGGCGCGGTTATCTCTTCGGTGGGCCACGATGCGCACAACCTCATCGTGGCCGGCTCGGACGAGTCGAACATGCGCGTGGCGCTGGATGCCATCGTCGAGACGCAGGGTGGGGTGGCCGTGGTGATCGACGGCGAACTGGTGGCCCGGGTGACCCTGCCCGTGGCCGGCCTGCTTTCCGACAAACGCGCCCCGGACGTCGCAGAGGAGACCAAGGTGCTCAAGGAAGCCTGGGCGAAGCTCGGCTGTACCTTGCCGTACATGGGCTTCAATTTGTTATCGCTTTCAGTGATACCCGAAATCCGCCTGACGGACGTGGGACTGGTCGAGGTGCCCTCAATGAACCAGCCCGCGCTGATTTCGTGAAATGAAATTCGTCAAGCGCTGCTGGCAAATTTTAGACAATTTTCACTCAAAAAATTTGAACGCATCGAAGTTTTTTGAGTCTAGTAGCGGCGAAGCCCCGCCATTCCAGCATCAGGATCGAACCGCTTGCAATGTACGCTTGCTGGCCGTCAAGACAGTCGCAGAAAGGATTCGAGCGTCGTTGACTTGGCTGGGAGCGCCCTTGGCAACCTGATAGGAGGCGGCGTTTTGCGCCTTATTCCCGACTCTGGGAAAAATGAGCCAGTCTGCGGGCTGGTATAAGCCAAAGTCCACGAATCACCAAGCTGGTATCGGGAATGCTCATTCCTGCTCAAAGGCAAACCCGATACACACATGATTGATAAAAAGCTTCCCTTGTTTGTGTTTTCGGCGCTCGTGCCCGCTTTTGCGGCATTCGCGCAAGAAACTCCCTCGCCCGTCGTTTCCGACGATGAAATCGTCGAACTCGAAGGCACCGTCCAGGAAGAGTTCATCCCGCTTGAGGAGAATATCCTGCCATCCACCCGACCGATTGGCACCGTAACCGGTTTTGACGAGAGCATTCTGAATATCTCGCGAAACATTACGGTAATCTCTCGTGAAGAGCTCGACGCCATCAACGTCCGCGACGTCCGTGACTTCGCCAAGTTGACCTCGTCCTCCTTCACCCAGACGAACTTTGGCGCGCCGGCCACGCCGTCCATTCGTGGTTTCATCGCGGACACGGCGGTCAACGGCATTCGCCGCGGCTTGACCAGCAACGGTAACGGACTGCCCATCAACTTTAACTCTGTCGAGTCGCTCGTCATCCTCAAGGGTGCCAACGGCGTGCTCCACGGCGGCGGCAGCTACGAGGGCGGTATCGTCGACTTCATCACCAAGAAGCCGTACTTCGACCGCTTCCGCGGCACCGCGTCTTTCACCTACGGTTCGTACGAGCAGTTCGAGTGGACGCTCGACGTGGGCGGCCCGATCAGCGACAAGCTGGCCTACCGCGTGTCTTACTCGGGAGCGGAGAACGACAGTTTCTACAACTTCGGCAAGCTCAACAGCCAGGCCCTGTATTTCGCGATCACCTATAAGCCGAGCGACCGCTGGCGCTGGGAAACGAACTTCGAGTTCCTCCAGGCTGACTACACCGAAAACTGGGGTATCAATCGCCCGACGCAGGATTTCGTCGATAGCAATGGCGAAACCTACATCACCGGCGCGCACACCGGTTTCATCACCTTTGACGGCGGTACGACGCTGATTCCGGTTGGCCCCGCTGGCCAAAGCGCGGTCCCCGGGGTGAACGCCCACCAGGGTGGTTTCAACGTGGTCAACCGCGGAGCCACCACCGCCATCGATGAAGGTGAACGTCTTCTGGCCCCGACGGACGACTCCTTCGGTCGCTCGATCTGGTTCCAGAACATCGCCACCTTCGACGCCGACCCGGACACGCAGATTGTCAACAACAACGCCATCCAGTGGATCGACCGTGATACCTTCTCCTCCTATCAGTACACGGAAGTCCTGCGCCACAACCTCAGCATGGACAATCGGACGGAATACCGCCGCAGTTTCGACTGGAAGGGCTCCACGCAAAAGTTCCTGGCCGGTTTTCACTTCCGCTGGCAAAGCGTCTGGGCCGCCAACGACTTCTTCCACGAGCCCGCCGCCTCCTGGGACCTGTCCATCAACAATAACACCATCGGCCTTTCGCCCGCCGCCGTCTTCACTGGCTTCCAGCCGTCGGTGGCCATCACCAACGAGGGCAACCGTGGCTTGAATCTGCCGCGTCCCGCAACGCCGGGTGGTGTGTATCCCGGTACCGCGTTCACCAACAACGGTGACACCAACGACTCGACCGGTTTCTTCTTCGGGCCCCTCGTGCAGCACACGGTCAACATCAACGACCGCATCATGCTGACCGGTGGTGCGCGCGTGGACCTGATCTTCGCCAGCAACGAAGACCCGCTCTTTGAAGAGGTGCAGGCTGCAGCTGGCGTGCCGCTCATCAAGCCCGAGGACGAGCGCTTCGAGGCGCTGCCGAACATCAACTTCAGCCCGTCGATCCGCATCCGCGACAATCTCGTGCTGTACGCGACCTACAACTTCTCGCAGACCTACCGTCCCGGTAACGGGGGTGGCTTCGGCTTCGCCAGCGGCGGCAACGCGCTGGAGCACTTCGACTTCAACCTCGAGAACGAGCTCTACGAAGTGGGCATCAAAGGTACCTTCTTCAACAACACCCTGGACGTCACCGCCGCGATCTTCGACCAGACCCGCCAGAATCCCAATGGCGTGGGTGGCATCGAAGAGATCAAGGTCGAGGGCTTGGAGTTCGAGGCGAAGTATCAGCCCAACCGCAACTTCTTCGCCACCTTCGGCTACAGCTTCATCGACGCCCGTCAGGACGAGGGCTTCATCACCCAGCCGGTGCCGTTTGACCAACTGGTCAGTACCGGCGTCGACAGCGATGGCGACGGCAACGCCGACGAAGTGGTCACGCCGACCTTTTCCTTCTTCACCGGACAAGAAGTACGCCGCCCCGGCGTGCCCAAGCACCAGATCAATGCGCTGGCCCAGTACCAGTTCGACAACGGGTTGGGCTTCAACGTGGGCCTGCAGGCTACCAGCAAAATGCTGACTGGCTATCGTGGCGCGCGTGATGTGGGTGGCACCGAGCTCGACACCATCGAGATTCCCTTCCAATACACCGTCGACATCACCGGCTTCTACCGCTGGAAGGGCTTCGAGGCGCGTCTGTCCATCTTGAACGCAACCGACGAGGAAAACTTCTCGCCGCCGAATCCGGTCTACGGCAACAGCTCAATCCTCCGCGAGGAGCCGATCAGCTTGCTTGCACAGATCTCCTACACTTACTAATCTTCCCAATAACGAACTCGGTTCGTCCGGTTCGCTTCCCTTGTGCCAAACCCGGTCTGCCTTGTGCGGGCCGGGTTTTCGCATCTCTTCTGACACGAACCGGATTAGCCTGGCGCTCACACCAGAGCTTTCATTTCCGTTGGGATGGAATAGGTCCGTAGCACGGGGCGTCATCAGCCAATCAGGCCACTGGACGCCGCACCGAGCTGCCGGAAACCCAACTAGGCAGATTACTGCAGGCCCGGAGCCACCTGCACGACCGGGATGGTCAGCGTGTAAGCTTCGCCGTCGGGGGTCGGGGGCATCTTCGCGCGCGTAACCGCCTGGGTCGCCGCACGGTCAAAGGCGACATCGCCACTGGAGCGGCTCACGAACACGTTCGCCTGCTGCCCGTTCGGGGCGAGGCTGAAAGTCACTTCGGCTTCCAGGCGGTCGGAGCCGCTGGCCAGTTGCTGGCGAGACCACTGCACTTGCACGCTTGCCTGAACCGCGCTTTGGAAACGCGCCAACTGGCCGGCCGAGACCATCGGCGTGCTGGGCGATGACGTCTGACGGGTGCTCGTCAGCCGTCGTTCCATGTCCTGGGTCATCGAGCGAATGCTCTGGCTCAGCTGCGGAACGGGCGGTGCCGGAGCGGGGGCTGGCGCCGGTTGCGCGCGTCGGGGTGTCGGTGCGTAGCGATCCGGGTCGTACTGCACGCGTTTGACCGTAGTTTCGCGGGCTGGCACCGGAGCTGGTGTCGGCTCTATCAGGCGTGGTTGTACAGCGGGCGGTTCGCGCCTGGGCTCGATGGGCGGGGCCGGTTCGGGCAAAGGTTGAGCTCGTGCGGGCATGGGCACGATCGGCTGAGGCTCTGGCAGCGCGGTGGGCTCGCGGGCATCGGCGGTTGCCACCATTTCAAAAACAAAAGGCTCCGGTTCTTCGGGAATCAGCCAGCCAGCCAAGGCCGTCAGGCCAACGGCGCTGAAGACAGCACCATGGATGCTGGCCGAAATTATCCAGGCGCGTTTGGAGTCCTGCTGATGCATTAAGTGTGCATGCCTTTTTCTAAGTATATCCCTTTAGCGAACTTGAATACACGAAATATCGGGCGAGTGTGCAAAAACATAGCAGGATTTTGGACGTCCGCTGCTAATTAGCGCACGCGGGTTTCCAGCGACACGCGTTTAAGTTTGTGCTTCTTGACCAGGTCCAAAACGTCGACCAGCCGCTGAACGGTCTGTTCCCGATCGGCCCGGATGGAGAGAATGGGGGGCTCGGGCAGCACCGCCAGCGCGGCCAGTTCCTCGTCGAGGCGCTCCAGTTCTATGGCCTGAGCGCCCCAGTAAACCACGCCCGCCGCGTCGATGCTCACCTCCTGCACGGCCTCTTCTCGGGTCGAGGGCGTCGGATCGACCGCTTCCTCGGGCAGGTTCACCGCGATACTTTGCTCCAGCAGCGGGGCGGTAATCATGAAGATAATGAGCAACGCGAACGCGAGGTCGATCAGTGGGGTGACGTTGATCTCACTAAGCGCCGAAAGCGGTTCGCGTCTGCGGAAGGTGCGGGCCATGACCTAGGAAGGAAAAGTCATTCGGCGACTTCCGTTCGCGAGCCGAAGCGCATGTCCAGTTCGATGCGGTCAGCCAGTGAGGAGGCGAAGTTTTCCAGCTCGGTGATCCGGATTTTCACCTGGGTGAGCAGGTAGTTGTAGCCAAACACGGAGGGGATCGCCACAACCAGCCCCGCTACGGTGGTCAACAGCGCGCCGGATACGCCCGGGGCCAGTGCCTGCAGACTCGCCGAACTTTGCAGGGCCACCGAGCCAAAGGCGTCCATCACGCCCCAGACCGTCCCCAACAGCCCCAGAAAAGGTGCGCCGCTGACGATCGACGCCAGCCAGACCATGTTGCCTTCGTAGCGGATGGTCTGTTCGGCTACCGCGCGCTGCAGGGCGTTTTCCACGTGGCCCACGCAAGCCTGCAGCCCCTCCACGGTGACGTCTGCCTGGTAGCGGTGGAAGGCCTCGAGCGCTTCCGTTGTCAGCAACGCGTACGGTCCGCTGCCAAGTGGAGAGTCCGCCGTCGGGTCGATTTGGGTGAGGTCCTCGGCTTGTTTCAGGCGGCTTTCAAAGCGGCCATTCATGCCGGAGAGCCGCCGCAGGTCCAGAAACTTACCGACCATAACCGTCCAGGCGAGCATGCTGAACATAAATAGCAAGACCACGATCGCCTTGCCCGCCAGGTTGGACTGGCCGAAGTAGGTAAATAAGCCGGGCTCCCCGGCGGCGATCAATCCAAAGGTAACTTCCTCAAACATGCCCTCAATGGCTCCTGAGCACCATTCAATCCCCCGGTGCGCCGGACCTTTTCATGATTACGCGTTTCGATGGCCTTCCGGCAAGACCTGAGAGGGCTCCGGGCGGCAATTTGTCCGGAACCTGTCGCGGGCTTGCCGGAACTAAGGTTCGATGAAACGACGACGCTGGATAACGCTGGGACTGGCAGGTGCCTTTTCGGGCGCTTTGTTTGTTTGGGGATGTACGTCCATGGGAGAAACCTACGAAACACCGACTTATACCTCACTTCAGGTTGAGGACGCATTCGAAGTGCGTGAATACGCGCCCATGCTCGTGGCCGAGGTGACCGTCGCCGGTGACAAAAAAACATCGCGCGGCGATGCCTTCCGCATCCTCGCGGCGTTCATCTTTGGTGAAAATGTGCCGGCTGAATCCATTGAGATGACCGCCCCGGTTACTCAGGAGCCGGCTAAAATCGAAATGACGGCACCGGTCACCCAGGAGCCCGCCTCCGCCGGAGAAGCTGGCGAGGAACGCTGGGTCGTGGCTTTCATCATGCCCTCCGAATACACGATGGAGACCCTTCCTAAGCCCACCGATGAGCGCATTCGCATTCGCATGACCGAACCCCGGCGCTATGCCGCCGTGCGCTTTTCCGGCCTGCATACCGACGGCAATCTGGAAAAGAACCGGGTCAAGCTGGTGGACTGGATGGCGGCGCAGGACCTCGAGCCCATCGGTGAACCCGTCTACGCCTATTACGACTCGCCGTTTACCCTGCCGGCCTTGCGCCGCAACGAGGTGCTCATCCCGCTGGCCCTGCCGCAACCAGAGGTGAGCGAAGGTGAAGTCTCCACCGATCGCACCTTGTAGGACAATCGCGCGGCGGAGGTTTTTGCTTTGCGCGAGCGGGACCGGGCGCTTACACAAAAGCGCTTTTCGTAACCGTACCGCCCGCCCATGGACTACAAGAAAGAGACTCTCGCCGAAATCGCCCAGAAACAAAGCACCATCGGCTCGAAGCATGCGCTCGTGGGCGTGGATGGCTTTGTCGACCGTATCTTCACACCTGTAAAATCCCGGCACGGGCGGGGCGACGCGTTCGACCCCTTTCTTTCGCTGCAAGACCTGGGCGAGCGGGTCACGGCTGCCGCCGGTAAAAGCACCAATATCGAGTTTTACCCAAAGATCGAAAAGCTCGGTGGTAACGGCCCGATCATGGCCTACGCGCTGGTGGCCGCCGGGGCGAAGGTTCGATACGTTGGGGCGTTAGGGAAGGACAGCATCGAGCCGGTGTTTGAGGATCTCGCCCGCAAGACAAACGCGATCTCGGTCTGTGACCCGGGCATCTCGATGATGGCCGAGTGCGATGACGGTAAGGTCATCTTTGGGAACACCTCACCCCTGGACGAACTGACCTACGAGGCGATTGTGGGCAAGATGGGCGAAGGCGAGTTCTTTGATGCCATGAGCCGCGCGCACCTGGTCGGGCTGGTCAACTGGACCATGATCCCCGACATGACCAACATCCTCAACGCCATCGTGGAACGCGTGCTGCCCAACCTGAGCACGCTCGAGGAACGCATTTTCTTTTTCGACCTCTGCGATCCGGCCAAGCGCAGCGAGGGCGATCTGCTGGGCCTGCTCAACACCCTCAAGCGCTTCCAGAATTACGGGCGAGCCATTCTCGGGCTCAATCTCAGCGAAGCCGAGCAGGTCTGGCACGTCCTCGGGCATATGGCGGTACCGCCGACCGAGGACGGCCTCAAGGAAATGGCCAGCACCATCCGCCAGGATTTAAATCTATCCTGCATCGTGATCCACCCGGTCGAATCCGCCGCCTGCGCGACCCGCGACGATACCTGGTGGGTGCAGGGGCCCTTTACCGAAAAGCCCAAAATCACCACCGGCGCGGGCGACCACTTCAACGCCGGTTTCCTGACCGGACAACTGCTCGGGCTGACGCCCCCGGCCTGCCTGACCCTGGCTGTCACCTTCTCCGGTCATTACGTGCGCACGGCCAAAAGCCCCAGCCTTAACGACGCGACCTCATTCATCCACGGCTGGTCCTGAAGAGTCACCGTCCCTTGCGCCCCGCGCATGTTCATCACCCTTGAAGGCCCCGAAGGCTCCGGCAAATCCACGCAACTGGAACGGCTCCAGGCGCGCCTCGAAAAAGAGGGTCGCGCGGTGGTTGCCTTGCGTGAGCCCGGCGGAACAAAATTGGGCGAGCTCATTCGCACGCTGCTTAAAAACGAGGCGATGGTGCCCGAGGCCGAGCTGCTGCTCTTCGCCGCCAGCCGCGCACAGCTGGTCCGCGAGCTGATTCAGCCGGCGTTGCAAGCCGGTAAAGTTGTGCTGTGCGATCGTTTTCTGGATTCGACCACCGTCTACCAGGGTGCGGCCCGCTCGCTAAATGCGGAGGCGGTCGCTCAGGTCAACGCGCTGGCGGTCGGCGGCTGCCGACCGGATTTGACCTTCGTCCTCGATCTGCCAGTGAGCATCTCCTTTGAGCGTATCGAGGCCCGTGGGACGCTGGATCGTTTCGAGCAGGCGGGTTGTGATTTCCATGCTGCCGTGCGCGCAGGCTACCAGCGCCTGGCCGAGGCAACGCCCGATCGCGTGCGTCTGCTTGACGCCCTGCAGCCTCTCGGCACGCTGGAAGCAGCCATTTGGGAAATCGTCCGTGAGCACCTTGACTGAACGCATAGAGGGTACCGCCGCCTTTCAGGTTTTGCGGCGCTCGGTGGAGCAAAACCGGCTGGCCCACGGCATTCTCCTGCACGGCGAAAGCATCACTGGACTCGAGGAAGCCTGCCTGACGCTGGCGGCTAAACTTCTTGAGGTCGACGACCCCGAGCGCGTGCCGTTGCACCCGGATTTTTTCACCCTGCGCCCGGCCAACAAAATGCGCCGCATCAGCGTGGAGGCCACGCGTGATCTGATTCATTCGCTCAACCAGACCGCCAATCAGGGTCCGCGCAAGGTGGGGGTCGTTCACGACGCCGATCGCATGCGCCGCGAATCGGCTAACGCTTTTCTCAAGACCCTCGAAGAACCTCCGGGGCAGACCACGCTCTTCTTGCTGACGACACGCCCTTATGACTTGCTGCCGACGATCCGCAGCCGCTGCCTGATGTTTCGTTTACCCGCCGAACTTGAGCGCATCGCCGACGAAGCCTGGCAGCAACTGCTGCAGGGCTACGGCGACTGGATTGTGCGCCTGAGCGATCCGGATCGCGGTGCCCGCGAAAAAACCCCGCAGATCATTGAGGCCTACGGCTTTGTTACGCGCTTCGGGGTCATCCTTGAGCAACTGACCGCAGCGGCGTGGGAGGTACAGAAAAAGCGACTGCCCGAGGACATCGACGACGCGCAGAAGGCCGCCATCGAGGCAGGGCTTTCCAAGGGCATTCGTAATCAACTGCTCACCGAAATCGAAAACGCAACGCGTTCGGCGGCGCTCCAAGACCTCGAACCGGAAAACGCCGAGGCCACTGCGCGCAAGCTCTCCAGGGTGGTCGAAGAACTTGAGGGCGTCGCGCGTCTGCTTGAACTAAACCTCAACGCGCAGGCGGCGCTGGAGCATTTCCTGCTGCGCTCGGTCAAAATTTGGGCCGGCGCCTGATTTGCGACCTCGGCTCAGACTTCAGCAGGCGCACCCAGGCTACGGATGAAAGCGAGGCTTTTGTCCAGAGTCTCAAGCGTGTCGACATCGCTGGGCGGGATCAGCTCGATTTCCATGACCAGCCGGTCCGGGTCTGGTGCCTTTTCGGCAAAAATTCGATAGGCCAGTTCCAGGTTGGCGTGACCTGCTCCCAGGGCGACCGGTCCAACCTCGAAATGCAAGGGCCGGGCCTCTGGCACGGGACGCACCACATGGTCCTTGAAGTGCGTGCCTACCGTGAAGGGCGCACCAACTTCGTAAGCCAGCTCCGGACGCTCGCCGGTGAGGAAGCAATTGCCGGTGTCGAAGAAAATCCCCAGATGCGGCACCTCCTGGCAGAGCGCGGCCAGGTCCGACACATAGTAATCGGCGTGGTTCTCGATGCCGATGTTCATGTCCAGGGAGTGCAGGCCGGCGGCCAGGGGCGTCAGCACGGTGCGCAGACGCTCCATCTGAAAATCCAGCGAAGGCGCTTCCATGAAGCGGTGATACGGCCCGGCAACCGTTACGAAGAGCGGCGAACGACAAAAGTCTTTCCACTTTTCGGCCTGCTCCAGGAGTTTCTCAACGCCTCGCAATAATTCGTCGCGGGTGTCGGCGAAGTAGTCGCCGGGCCGTCCGTGCGGGGACAGGAAGATGTTGTTATCAATCAGGAACTGGCCGACCGCCTCGCGCTTCGCCGAGTGCATTTTCTCCAGCGCGCTAAAACTCGTACCAGTGGATTCAAGCCCGTACTTCTGCAAAAATTTCAGGCGCGCCCAGAAGGGGTCCTTGTCCAGTTTCAAATAGTCTCCGGGCCAGACGCCCGCGTATCCCCAGTGCATGCGAAGATTGGTTAAGTTTGGTTGTGGCTGCGTTCAGCTGGTGGGTGGAAAGTATTCTGCAATTTTGTCATGGAGCCGCCGGGCGCTGTCGACGATGTCAAACTCGGCCTTCTTGCCTCCGAGGTACTCGATGGAAAAGAGCCCTTCGTAGCCAGTGTCCCGCAGCGTGCCGAGCACCCAGTCGAAGTCGACTTCGCCTTCGCCAAAGGGCGCTTGCAGCTTGCCCTTGGCGGCGTCGCGCAGGTGGGCGTGCCCGGCGTTTTTCATAATCCAGGTAGTGTCGCGGATATCCATGCCCTGCATCACAAAATGGGTTGGGTCGTAGACCACCGGCAGATCCGGCATTACTTCGAGCACGCGTCGCGCCTGCGCTTCGGACTCAAAGGGCGAGTTCACGTGTAACTCCAAGCAGAAAGTCACGCCTTTCGCCTGACCTGCCTCGATCTGCTCGGTCAGCGTTGCCACGCAGTCCTCCAGCACGGTTTCCCAGGGCCGCGAGTTATCCTGGCTCTTCGGCTGCAAGGCGGCCACAGTTACCCCGTAATGCTTCATGAAACGCAGCAGTGCATCGGTTTCGCGCTGGCGTGTCTCGTTGTGGGCGTCAGTGCGCTCCCACAACTGGGGCCCCACGCCGGTGTTCATGGCCACGGGCTTGAGGCCAGCCGGGCCCAGCAGCGCATCGACGCCGGCCACCGTCTGCTCAAAATCCGCAGCCAAGTCGCTCGTATTGACGTGCGCCCAGCCGTCGATCACCAGCAGGTCGATCTGCTGGAAACCGCCATTCTGGAGCGCGGTTACAGCGTCCGGCAAGTCGAAGCCGCAGCGCACGGAACTGGAACAGGCGATTCGGTTGGGAAAGGGCATGGCAACAGTTGGTTGAGTTTGGCAAGTGGAGTCTAAAAGGCGTTGTCCGCAATCATCAGGTCCAGTGGAAAGGCGTCCTGCTCCAAGGGCAGGTAGACTTTGCGGCGCAACCGGGCCGACTCGTAAAAGGCCATGACCAGCTCGTGCGTCTTGAGGGCGTTTTCGCCGGAAAGCGGGTGGGGGGCGCCTTCGCGAATCATCTTGGCAAAGGGGCCGTAGCACTCCGGTCGGCCCAGACCGCGTACTGCAGCGATGCCCATCGAGGCTTCCACCTCGATCGGTTGCCAGCCCGCCGCCTGATCGTTGAGCAGGTACAGCGCGGGCTCGGTCAGTCCGCGCTCATAGCCTTTGTCACCTAAGCGCTTGAGCACACCCCTGGTGCCGTGCACCTCGATGTGATTGTAACCATGGCGCTTGCCATCCCAAAACGAGCCGGTTTGCAGCGTCGCACGGACCTCGCCATCGAACTCCACCAGCGCCATGCCGCCAGTTTCCACGTTGTGGCCAAAGCGGGTGCCCTCAGCCTTGTGCGCGGCGTGACCTTCAGCGGCGCGTTTTCGAAATTCGTCCAGGTCGCGGTAGACCTGCCCAAAGACCCACTTGGCGGGGCGATCGCCCAGCAGGTGGCGGATAGTATCTAGCAGGTGTGTGGCGTCGCTCAAGATGTCGCCAGGCGTCGAGGCGACGATGTACTCGGGCTCGCCGATCACACCGGCCTCGATCAACTCGCGAAACTTCAGAAAGGTAGGCAGCATGCGCCGCTGATGATTGACCACCAGCGCAACGTCGTTCTCTTGACAGGCTTTGATGGCGGATTTGGCTTCGCCGTAGTTCACAGTGAACGGTTTTTCGGCGTAGATACCTTTGACCGATTCCACCCGTGCCAGCTTTTCGATCAGCATCCCCCGTGGCACCGCGCCCGTGGCAATCGCGACCACCTCCGGCTGCTCGGCGGCGAGCATCTGGTCGAGGTCGGTGTAGAGCTTGGCCTCCGGAAAGCTCTGGCCAAAGGCCTGCAAGGCGGCTTCATCCAGGTCGCAGCCCGCGCACAAAGTGTATTCATCTTTCAAATACGTGGCACCTTGGGCATGGTTCTTGCCAGGGGCTCCACAGCCAAGGACGGCGTAGCGGAAGGGTTTCGATAGCGTAGTTGTCATAAGCTTCTTTAGCTCGCCTTGGGCAGGCCGTTACTCGCGGCCACGTCCACCGGCTTTTGGGTGTTTTCGAGCTCGGTGATCATTTCTTCGAACGTGCGCAGCCTCAGCCGCAGCAACTGCTTCAGCGATTCTTCGCGGGCGACGGGAAAGTCACTGAGGAAGCCAGCCAGGCACAGGCAGTAAGCGTAATCGCCGTTGGGGATGGCCGCGCGCGCCAGTTCCGGCTGCAGCCGCCCGCGCTCGACGTAGATGCATGCATCCACGGCCACCTCCACTCGGCGGCGAAGCTCGGCCACATCCACGTCAAGGATCTGCATCTGCCTTTTACGCCACTCGAAGGCTTCCGGATAGCGTTGCAAGAAATAGAGCCCGGCCGGATGTTCGTAAATGCGTTCAATCAGTTGGCCCTCGTTAAAAGGAATGCGGCGCTCCCCGCGACCGGTCACACCCATCAGGAAGGTCGGCCCCTTCACGTTGAGCGCGTACAATTCGGCGTTCAAACCGGTCTCTTCCGCCAGACCGGTCAGCAACCGGCGGAAGCGCAGAGCCCGCACGTTTTGCACTGCGTCGCCTGCCAGTGACAATAGGCGCGGGCCGGCTTCGTAGGAACCATGGCCCACGCGTTGGACGTAGCCTTGCTCCTGGCAGCGACGCAGCAGGCGGTTCAACGTCGCCGGAGCGATGCCGGTCTGGCTCCGTATTTCGCCCGGCCCCAGCGGTCGGGTGCTGCGGGCCAGCGTCTCAATTAAACGAAAAACATCCATTGTTTCAGATACGAGTTCCCAAAAACTCAGTATGGAAACAATTGCTTCAGGGCATATCAAGCTTGATTGAGATAAAAATCAAAAATGAGCTTCTTTTCCTCTTAGATTGTCTACTTGACACTGAACAACTGAATATCCTATACTCCTGTGCACATGAAGGAACTGACACTTCGGCAACAGGAAATTTTGGGGTATCTGCAACTGCATGCACGTCAGGAAGGCTACTGGCCCAGCATCCGCGATATCCAGCAGCATTTCGGTTTCAAGAGCACCAACGCCGTGATGGGGCACCTGCGCGCACTTGAGCGCAAGGGCTGCATCAGCCGCGTGCCGGGCCAGGCCCGTGCTTACCGCGTGACCTTCGACCCTCAGGATCAGTCACCTGCCGATTCCACCGAGGTGGTAGAGATTCCCATCTACGGTTCGATTGCTGCAGGCTTCCCCGAGGGTGTTGAACCCGGGGGCGAAATTGGTCGCTTGCAAATCGACGTCGAAACCGTGGGCATGCGCCGCTCGCGCCGCGCCTTCGCCCTTAAAGTGCGTGGCGAAAGCATGATCGACGCGGGAATTTTCGAGGGCGACGTGGTGATCCTTGAGCATGGGCTCCCGGAAAATGGTGACATCGTAGCGGCACTCATCGACGGCGAAACCACCCTCAAGCGCTTTGTTCAAAAGCAGGGCAAGGCACCTTACCTGCAGGCTGAAAATGTGGACTACCCGGACCTGCACCCAGTCGCCGACCTGACCATTCAGGGCGTGGCCAAGGCCGTGGTGCGCAGTCTTTAGCAGCTTTGGACCAGCGCATCGGCGCTTGACCCGCTATGCACGCAGGCTACTCTCAGCTGTTTCGTCCATGGCGCGGCGTCACCTCTCAGTAGGTGTACCCGCGCTGTGTTCATCGGGGTGTAGCGCAGCCTGGTAGCGCGCTTCGTTCGGGACGAAGAGGTCCAGGGTTCGAATCCCTGCACCCCGACCATATAGTGTCTCAAAGCCGAGCGGCTCGGGAATAAGCGGGGCACCGAAAAAGGTCTCCGAGGCGGCCAGCGAGTAAGAGCCACCGGCGAAGGCGTCCAGTAAAACGCGGACCCCACGATCAGGCTGGCCAGCGATGTTCACCTGAATACCGATATCCACAAAGCTCAACGGACCGGGAACCGCAAAGTTTGCGACGTCCAGCGAGGCCAGGAAATCGAGGTCGGTGGCCAGGAACTGATTAAAGGTCAGGAAAACCCCGTCGCCAACACCGCCGCTGGTGTCGTAGTCGAGAAAGTTCACGCCGCCACCGAGCGAGCCGATGTCAAAGGTGTCCGTGCCGATGGGTGCGGGAGCGAAGAAGTTGTCAGAGAGGGAGCCGTCGAACGTGTCGAGGACGCTGATCTGCGCGGACGCAGCGCTGGTGGCCAAAGCCGCCACCAGACTTGGGATGAAGGTGACTTTCATTGGGATGAGTGTCTTGAGATGTAAGATGAGCCTGCTTTAAAATTTTAAAGCAGGCAAGTGTATCTATGCATCAAACTTTAACAAATTCCGTGCCTTATGCCCCACTAGGCCAACCATTAGCCGAATTTGTTTAATATTTTGTACAAAAATAGCCATTTGCTGGACGTTAGAGCCTCGGCGCGGACGAATTGCTTTAATTTGCTCAGATCGCCGTTACAGTACTGCGTTCCCTAGACGGATCCCTGCAAATGGAAATCGGCGCTCAACTCAAGGTGCTGCGCATAACGCGCGGGTTGTCCCTGCGCGCTCTTTCGAAGCGCTCGGGAGTCACCGTGGGCGCGCTTTCACAGATCGAAAATAACAATTCTTCGCCCTCGGTGGGCACGCTGCGGCGGATTCTGGCGGCTCTGGATTCGAGCATGGGAGAGTTTTTCTCGGCCCTGGAACACGACCGCGCGGAAAATTCCAGCGTCGTATACCGCAACACGGATTTGATGCGCGTCTCGGCCAACAACGGCCTAAATCTGTTTACCCTGCCCAGTAGTGAGGAAGCCCGGGCCATCCAGATGATTCACGAAACCTACGAGCCGGGCGCAGACACCGGCCCGGAACTGTACACCCATGACGGCGAGGAATGCGGCTATTGCATCGAAGGAACCATTGAGCTGACCGTCGACGGACGCGTCGAAATGCTCTCGACGGGCGACAGCTATTACTTCAAGTCGACTCTACCGCACCGTTTCCGCAACGTCGGTCCGAAAAAGGCGATTGTGCTCTCGGCCTGCACGCCTCCAACGTTTTAAGGCTAAACCTGCTCTAACTTTAGGTGGTGGCATGGGGCTAATGCTGCCCCGGCTTTGCCCGGCCCACTGCACGGGCGGTGAGGGCGGCTAGTGAAATTGTCCGCGCCTTGGATCTTCTTGGCACCGTAAACCGATCGAAATGTGACTTCGGGTGGCGCGGGCGAACGCCCTGATTATCTATTCCTTTATGGGGTCGCTAGCCGGTATTGGTTGCGCGCTTCCTGACTCGGCGTCAGAGCGAGGTTTGCCCAGGACAAGGCGGCGAACCAGTACGTAAAAAATGGGTGTGACAAGGAGGCCGAAAAGGGTGACGCCGAGCATGCCGCCAAAGACGGCGGTGCCGATGGATTGACGCATCTCCGAGCCGGCACCACTGGCGATCATCAGCGGGACCACCCCCAGGATAAACGCGAACGACGTCATCAGGATGGGCCGCAGACGCAGGCGGGCGGCTTCAGTCGCAGCGTCGAAGCGGTCCTTGCCCTGTTCCTCGATCTGCTTGGCAAACTCGACGATCAGGATGGCGTTTTTCGCGGCCAGTCCGATAAGCACAACGAAGCCAACTTGAGTCAGTATGTTGTTGTCCATGCCCCGGAAGAAAACCAGCCAGATGGCACCGGTCAGGCACAGCGGCACAATCAAAATGACCGATAGCGGCAGCGACCAGTTTTCATACTGGGCCACGAGTACGAGGAAGACGAAGAGCACTGCCAGGGCGAAGACCCAGGCTCCGCCGCTGGCCTCTTTTTCCTGATAGGCGAGTTCGGTCCATTCGTAGTCCATGCCGGGCGGCAGCAAGTCGGTGGCGAGTCGCTCCATGGCCTCCAGCGATTCGCCCGTGGAGAAGCCCGGCGAAGCCGAGCCCTGAATCGCGGCGGAAGAAAAGAGGTTGTAGCGCACGTAGCGGTCGGGACCGGCCGCTTCCTCCAGCTCGACCAGCGAGGCCAGCGGCACAATCGAGCCGTCCTCGCTGCGCGTTTTCAGGCGAAAGAGATCCTCGGGCTCGTCTCGAAATTGCGCATCGGCCTGCGCGGTCACGCGGTAGGTACGCCCGAAGAGGTTCAGCTCGTTCACGAAGAGCGATCCAAGGTAGATCTGCATCGTCGAAAAAACATTATCTAGCGGGACGTCCAGGATCTTGGCCTTGCGGCGATTTACTTCGGCGAAAAATTGCGGCACGGACGAGCGATAAGGCGTGAAGGCAGCGGTCACCGCAGGCTCTTGGGTATTGGCGGCAATTGCGAGTTGCCAGGCGGCGGCTTCCAGAGCGGCCGGACCGAGATCAGCGCGGTCGCGCAGCTGCATCTTGAAGCCACCGCCGTTGCCAATGCCGCGCACTGAAGGCGGCGGGATGACAAAGACAAAGGCCTCCTGCAGCGCGCCCAGCTTCTGGCGCAGTTCGGCCATGATGACCTGCCCTGAGCGCCCGGTGGCAACGCGCTCTTCGAAGGGGGCAAAGACCGGAAACATGGCCGCGGAGTTGGGACTGTTGGTAAAAGTAGCTCCGTTGAAACCCGCGAAGGCGACCACGTGTTCGATCCCTTCCACCGAGCGGGCCACCTCGACAATGTCCTTGACCACGGTATCGGTGCGCTCGAGGGAAGCGCCGTCAGGCAACTGGGCGGCGATGATCGCGTAGCCCTGGTCCTGCTCCGGGATGAAGCCGCCGGGCACCAGCGAGAATCCGAACCAGGTCAACACGAGGATGGCAGCATAGACGACCCCGGCCGCAAGGCCCATGCGAACGGCTTTGCGCGTGAAGTAACCGTAACCCGCGGTCAGCCGGTCGAAGACCCAGTTGAAGGCGCGGAAAAACCAGCCAAAGAGCAGCATGTACACGCGCGTGAACCAGTCCGGCTTGGCGTCTTTGGCGGGCAGCAACAGGGCGCAAAGGGCCGGACTGAGCGTCAGGGATACGAGCGAGGAAATCGTCACCGAGCCTGCAATGGTCAGGGCGAACTGCTGGTAAAACTGCCCGGTGATTCCCGGCACGAAACTGGTCGGCACAAAGATGGCGATCATAACCAGGGTGGTGGCGATGATCGCGCCGCTGACCTCTTTCATGGCGACGAAGGCGGCCTCGCGCGGGCTTTTGCCTTCCTCGATGTTACGCTGGATGTTTTCCACCACCACGATCGCGTCGTCGACGACAATGCCGATGGCCAGGATGAGGCCAAAGAGGGTGAGGTTGTTGATCGAAAAGTCCAGCGCCCCCATGATGGCGAAGGTACCCACCAGCGAGACCGGGATGGCCAGTAGCGGAATGAGGGCGGCGCGCCACGATTGCAAAAACACCACGATAACGATCACCACGAGAAAGACCGCTTCGTAGATGGTCTGCTCGACGGCAGCTATGGAGTCTTCGATGAATTGCGTGGGGTCGTAAATGATGCTGTAGACCAGATCGTCGGGAAACTCGGCCGACATTTCTATCATCGCCTCGCGAATGGCGGCAGCAGTTTCCAGCGCGTTGGAGCCGGGTCTTTGAAACACGGGCATGGCCAGCGAGCGAATGTCGGTCGCGTAGTTGATCACGCCGTAGTCGAGGGCGCCGAGCTCGACGCGCGCCACGTCGCGCAGCCGGACAACGGCTCCGTCCTCGCCGGTCTTCACCACAATTTCCTCAAACTGCTCGGTCTCGGTCAGCCGGCCCAGGGTGTTGATGTTGTACTGAAAGGCGCTGCCCTCGGGCACGGGGCTCTGGCCGATGATCCCGGCCGCCACCTGGACGTTTTGCTCGCGCAGGGCGGCCACCACGTCGTTGGGCACCATGGACAGCGAGGAGAGTTTTTCCGGGTCGAGCCAGATGCGCATGGAGTACTCGCGCGCCCCAAACAGACGCACCTCGCCCACGCCTTCGATACGCCGTAGGCGTTCGCGCACCTGCAGTATCGCGTAATTGGATACGTAAAGGTTATCGAAGGTGTTATTGGGCGAGTACATCTGCACGACCATGAGGATGTCGGGCGAGCTCTTGTTGACCGTGACGCCGATGCGGCGGACTTCCTCGGGCAACCTCGGTTCGGCGATGGCCACGCGGTTTTGCACCAGCACCTGCGCGGTATCTAGATCGGTGCCCAGGGCAAAGGTGATGGTCAGCGTCAGGGCCCCGTCGGCGGTCGACTGCGAGGACATGTAGAGCATGTTCTCCACACCGTTGATTTCCTGCTCCAGGGGCGCGGCCACGGTCTCGCCGATGGTTTCCGGGGTGGCTCCCGGGTAGCTGGCCTGGACCACGACCGTCGGGGGTGCTACCTCGGGAAACTGCGCCACGGAGAGGTTCCGGTAGGCGAGGGCGCCCAGCAGCATGATGACGATCGAAATGACGATCGCAAAACGCGGTCGGTCGATGAAGAAGTGCGCAAGGTTCACGAGCCGACCTGGCCTTCCTGCGGATTCACGGTGGCCCCGGGGCGTACGCGCTGGATGCCCTTGATGATGATCCGCTCATCGACTTGTAGTCCGGAACGCACAACGCGCAGGCCTTCGTGCAACGGACCGATCTGAATGGTGCGCCGCTCGACGGTGTTGTCCGCGCCGACCACCCACACATAACGCAGCGCCTGGTCCGAGCCGATCGCCTCATCAGGAATCAGCAGGGCTTGCCGGGCCTGCAGCTCGGGCACACGGATGCGGGCAAACAGTCCCGGGGTCAGGAACTCGTCGTCATTTTCAAAGATGGCGCGCAGGGTCAGGGTGGCGGTGTCCGCGTCGAGTTGATTGCCGGCGAAGTCGATAATGCCGCGCCGTGGGAAGTCATCCTCGTCATCCAGACCGAGCAGGGCGGGGACCTCGACTTCGTCGCTGCGCCCCGGCCGCTGCCCCTCCATGTACAGGCGCACGTTGCGCAGCACCGCGCGTTCGTCGATCTCGAAGTAGGCGAAGATCGGGTCGTGTGGCACGATGGTTGTGAGCAGGGTCGCGTTGAGAGCTTCGCCGGTGACGAGGTTTCCGGGCGTGACCAGGTGCCGGTCGGCGATGCCCGCGATGGGCGCGGTGACCCGGGTGAAGGAAAGGTCCAACTCGGCAGACTCCAGTTCGGCCTTGGCCGCCTGCACATCGGCTTCGGCCTGCAGTGATTCGCTTTCGCGGATGTCGACCTCCTCGCGGGAGATGGCGTTGCTTTGAATCAGCTCGTTGGCGCGGTTGAGGTTGGCCTTGGCCAGGGACAGCGCGGCCTTGGCCTGGCTCACCCGGGCCTTGCGCCGATTAACTTCCGCCTCGAACGGCCGCGGGTCGATGACGAACAGCAGCGCGCCCGCGTCGACCTTTTCGCCTTCTTCAAAATGGACCGAATCGATGTAGCCACTGACGCGCGGGCGCACGTCAACCTGCTCAACGGCTTCGAGACGTCCGGTGTAGTCGCTGTATTCGGTAATCTCCTGCGAAAGCGGGGTGGCCACCGTCACGGTGGGCGGCGGAGGTGACGCGGGTGCCTCCTCGCCGGAGCAACCTCCAAAGAGGCACGCCAGCAAGGCACCGATGGCTGTGAGCGCAATGCGATGAATAATCATGGCTGTGTGGGGGCGTATGCGGGAAGTTCGGACGACCAAGAGCCGCCTAGGGCGCGCACCAGAAGGGCCGAGTTGACAAACTCCGCGCCCATGACCTGAGCCAGCGCGCGTTCGGCGTCGAGGGCCTCGCGTTCGGCGTCCAAGGCGGTGATAAAGTCAATGACGCCGCTGCGGTATTGCTCATCGGAAACCGATTGAGCACGCCGAGCGGACTCAGCCGCGCGTTCCAGTGCGGCGCGCTGCCGCCGCAGGTGACGCCAGGCGGTGAGGGCGTCCTCAACATCGACCAGGGCTTCGAGGATCGACTGCCTGTAAAGCTCCACGGCGGACCGATACGCGGCGACGGCTTGGGCCTTATCTGCGCGAAGGCGCCCGCCTTGAAAAATGGGCAAGGATACGGAAGGCCCGAAGCTGTAAAAATTGGAGGCCGACTCAAACCAGTCCTCCGCTTCGAAGGCCGCGTAGCCGACCTCGCCGCTCAGGGCGAAGCGCGGAAAGAAGTTGGCGGTGGCCACACCGACCAGCGCATTGGCCCGCACCAAATCCTGCTCGGCCTGGCGGATGTCGGGCCGACGCCGCAACAGCTCCGAGGGAAGTCCTGAGGGAATCTCCGGGGCAGCGCCGCTCATCAGGCGCGGCTCGATGCTGAAGGTGGAGGCCGCCTGGCCCAGCAGCAGTGCGAGGGCATGGATCAACTGGTCGCGCTCCAGTTCTAGGCCGGCGAGATCGGACTCGGAAAAAGCCAGCAGCGTTTCGGCCTGAGCCACGTCCAGGTCGCTCACAAAACCACCCCGGAAGCGTTCGCGCACGATGTCCAGCGACTCGCTACGCGTTTGCACGCTGCCCTCTACCGCGGCAGTCTCCAACAGATTGGCCTGCAGCAGAAAGTAAGTCGCGGCCACTTCGGTTTCGATGAACAGCAGCAGGTCCAGATAGGCTTCTTCAACGGCGCGGGCATCGGCTTCGGCGGCCTCGACCAGACGGCGCACGCGGCCAAAAACGTCCAGTTCCCAGCCTGCAAGGGCGGATGCCGAGAACAAATCCTCGGCTTCGGTCTGGCCGAAACCGGTTTGCGAGGAATCCTCAAAGCGCGTGTAGCTGCCCCCGACGTCAATTTGCGGCAGGGCTTCCGAACGCTCGCTGCGGATAAGCGCACGCGCCTGCAGGGTTTGAAAATAGAGGGACGCCAGAGAGCGATTGTTGGCCGAGGCACGCCGGATCAGATCCTCAAGGACCGGATCCTGAAACACACCGTACCAGGCCTCATCCAGTGGTTTGCCGCCTATGGGCTGATAGGAATAGGCCGCTGGTACAATGACTTCGGGGCGCTCGTAGTCAGGTCCCAGTTTGCAGCCGGTCAGGCACAGGCTGAGCCAGGCTGTGGACGTCAACAGTCGACGAAAAAAATGGACCCGCTTGCGGGGAAACACGTTTGGGGACATGGGAGGTGGCGACCTTGGAAGGCCAGAATGATCGCCGCCGATCAGGTTGCAAGGTTGAAACCTGTACTGGAATGCATCGCTCGACGCAGGTAGCCGAGCGTCGCAAACACAGGCTTTGGGGGCAGGGCCAATCCGCGTGCCCGCAGCTTTCGCAAGCCCGTCCAGGCGCTGCCACTAGTTGCCGCCAAAATTTTCTATCCAGCGACTCGGCGGATGCGAAATGCGTGACAGCTTTGCGCGTTCTGAAGCTGAGACGACCCAGTCAGATTTTCGTCGTTACGGACTCAGCCGGCTTCGTGGCGAGCCGTGCTTAACTCCAAGGCATCCGGCGTACATACCTGCGCAGCAGGGTCACCGCTAGGGCAGCCGCCCCCAGTCCCGCGGCGATGCCGGCGGGCTCCGGCACCTTGATGGTAAGGTTCAGCCGAGGCCGGTCGCGCGGATCGTTGCCGAATTTTCCGGTGGCAAAGGAATCGAAGTCCACGCCGTTGTTGCCGGTGGGCACAAAGACAACGCCGTTATTGGGATCGCCCGCGAACCAGCGTTGTACGATCTCGGTGACGTCGATGGACACCTTGTCGCCGCCGCCGTCGACGGTAATGGCACCGCCGACGGTTTCGGTACCAACGTTCACACCGTCGTTGGCGCTGGTGCCAAAATTATTCCAGGTTGCGGTGTTGCCACTCCAGTCGAAGCCCCCGGCTACCTGGTACAAAAGCAGATCGTCCCCCCCATTATCGATGTCGATGAAGAGTTCCGCGCTGTGAATGGTGGCAAAATCGGGCAGGACATCGAAAATGTCGCTGAAGCGCAGAACCGCCTGGGTCTCGTTGCCGCTGCCACCCGGCTCGTCGCCATCGACGGTGAATTCCGGCCCGTCGCTGCTGTCGTCACCGCTACGGAAGTTAAAATTCGGAAACGCCTCGGCGAGGTTCACGCCGTCGGTGCCGGCGTAGGTGGTTCCAATCGGGCCGACCGGAACCCCGTCTATGCGCAGGCGCGTGCCCTCAATGAAGGTGTAAACAATCTGGGCATCGGCAGTGGCTGCCGCGATAAAACTAGCCAAAAGCGACGCCGTGCATCGCATACGGAAGGATGACATGAGGAATGGGATGATTGACGGGGTAGGGTGTTAGATGGTGGTATCTCAGCTTTTCCCCGATCTGAAAAGAAGAAAATAGCATGATCTATCATGCATGCTAGCAAAAAAGCCTGGCGAGCCAAGCCGTTCAGGATTCGGAAGGCCGGCAGCGCGTATAAGCGCTACGGCGCTGTGAGCAAGATATGACCGAAGACAGGCGGTGCTTCTTCGGGTCCATGGAACGGTTTTGCGTTCCAGGGATCGCGGGCGTGTGGCCAGCGCAGCCTGACCGTTTGGTCTGCCGGAGTGTAACCCAGCACGGTCACCAGACTGCTGCCTGCCGGTGGCATTTCGGAAAAGCCGGGATTGCCCACCATGGACCAGGGTACGCAGAGCGCCACCGAACAGGTGCTTCGCGTTTTTGCCTGGCGTAAAACAATGAGGCCCGTGCCACCAAATTTATCGTTAGCATTTAGCTTTAAGGGATTCCAGTCAAAGGGGTCCCAGTAGTTCAGGTCGACCGGGCCGGAAGGCTTTTCCACATCGAAAGCCATTTGCAGCGCGTGCCGTAGCAGGTGATCCCGTGCCGCGTTGGCATAGAACTCGGGCGAGCCCTCCGAAGCCATCAACTCGGGCAGCCCAACGCTGGCCAGGTGAAAGTCCAGACGCCCATCCAACGCTTCTGCCTTGGGGTCATTTTCTATGTCAAAGAGCAGGAATAGCCCCTGCCGGGCATAACCGGCAAACACGCGTACGTTTGCCTGGGTTGGGTCGGCGCCTAGTTCGTGGGTGCGATCGATAATCGTGGGCCGGGCTTTTTTGCGCAGCGTTTGCCAGGTTTCACCGTCAAGATCGTGCGTGCGCAGGGCAGCGCCCATAGGTTCATCGACAGGTGCAGCCAGCAACGTCGCTGCCTTGTCAAAGCTGGCCTCGCCACGAATTCGCGGCAGCTCGACCGGATTCAGGACTCGCCGCGGATGGTTTTTAAGCCAGTCGACCTTCCGCAATTGCGCCGCGTAAACATCGGCAAATCCAGGCTTGCGCACGACCATTAGCAGGGGATTAGAAAGCACCTGTGCATCTCGCCCAAAGACCTCCTGCTTGGCCCGGGCGTGCAACGCGTAGACGGCCTGATCCTCAAGGGTGAACGAAAAGGTTTTCGTCTCTTTCAGTTCGATTTCTCCCAGTTTTCGATCCCGGTCAAAGAACTCAACCGTCTCGACCCCCCACAGTAGCGGTGCCAGTTCCACGCTAAGGGTCACCACCTCTCCCTGCACCATCAGCTGATTGCCGCCGGAGCTGAGCAGGACCCCGGTTTCAGCACCGCCGCCAGAGACGTTATCTTCCACGAAGGCGATGGTCAGCTGCCGCGTGCGCGAGGCGATGGACTGGTACAGGCGAGCCATGCCCTCGGAGGGAAGCCAGGAGCAGTGTTCCCGCGACGCACCGGGGGCTTCCAATTCATTGGCTGGAAAAATATCCGTCATGGCGTAGTCCCAGGTTCGGTTGTTTGCCAGCCAGCCTTGCGCAGGGTCCAGCGTCTTTAGTTCCACTGGCTCCTCGCGCGACCCCGGGTAGTTATCGGGCACGCGCTGTTGGATGACTTCCTGCCAGTAGGCCATATCCACATGCTTGGTGTCGCCGATTTCATGACCTTTCATTTCCGCGTCCCAAGCCCACAACGCGTTACGCGGTGCGTGCTCAAGAAAGAGGGTTTCCGTATCCTTAACCCCGTCGGCCAGAAATGGGTCGGAGGTGCCGATGTGCATCAAGGCAGGGACGCCGCGCGCTCGGTCGTCGATTAGGCCTTTGTAGTAAGGGCCCACGTTCGACGTGATGCAGATGGTGCGCTCGGGCACGAGCAGCATCATGGCAAAGGCAAACATGCCGGCGTTGGAACTGCCGGTGAAAACAAAGGGGGTATGCTCAAGCTCGGGATGCGTGCCGTACTGGCCCCAGGCCGTGAACGCCTCAAGGACGCGCTGGCCCAACGTTTCATAGGTGCGCCGCGCATCGAAGCCCGTTACGCCGCCGACCGCAAAATCGTGCCGCGCGGCAAACTCGAGCAGGTGGCGGGCTCGTGTGAGGTTGCGCAAGTCGCCCCCTAGGCCGTAGCCGGGGTTACCCGCAAGAATGACGCCACGAATACGTGCATCCCCCGGGGGAACCCAGATCTTGATACCCTGGCCTTCAGGATGGGCGTAGCTATAGTAAACGCCATCGAAGTAGCAGCGCGCTTTGCTGGGCAGCGCCCATTCCGCAGGGGACTCGTGCAAATTGTTTGAGGCGTGCATGGGATAACTATGAATGGTGACGAGCGTCAGCATGGCAGCGGCCAAGCGCCCTCTGCAAGACCACGCACGGGGCGGTAAACGTAGTTTCATAGAGTCTAGTCCAACGTCTCTGGATTGTTAAGGCAACTGGTTTAACCGCTGAGAAGTATCGAGAATGGATTCCTGGCCTGTGTTCGGAGGGTGCCTTGCTGCATCGCTTGATTCGGGCCCGGCGCATGCAAGCGGCATCCGTTCAGAAATCCTACATGCTCATGGAATCCTTTTGGCAGCAACCTCAGGATAAACAGCCTGAGACCTGCTTTGAGCTCTTTAGAAAGCCTCCTTCAGCTGCTTAGAAGTGCGCGTAATCGAACGCCGTTCTGGCTCCATCAGCGACTTTCAGGCGCACGTGTAAACGAGACCGCCTGGGGGACTCCGCCGGATTTCCCAAGTCCGCACTAGGAACGGGATTCACGAAAATCAGGGCTTCCCAGACGGAGCGTGACTGGCTTAGCCTCCGCTCATTCATTCGTGGACGGTTCCACTCGGGCCGCCTTCGCGAGCTTGTTTCCCCATGATCATCACCCGTAAGAAAAAAATCCCGCTGCACTGGGCCTTTTACGCGCAGCTGCCCCTGATCCTGACCATCTACGGCAACATGGTGGTCAACGCGCCGTTTCTGTTACTGATCAAGCGCTTCATCGACAACCCGGCGACGATCATGGGTCTGATCAGCATCGAGGTGTACCTGACATTGTTCGGCGGTCCGTTTGTCTCCTGGTTGAGCGACCGCATCTGGACGCGTTTTGGCCGGCGTAAATTCTTCCAGGCCTCGGCGGACGGGATTCGCGGGGTGATTCTGTTGGCGATGCCGCTGGCCCCCAACCTGTGGGTCTTGATTATATTGCGCTGGATTTATGGCGCCTTCGGGGACTTTGGCGCGCCGACCCAGGCGCTGGCTTACGAGATTGTGCCGGCCCCCCAGCGCGGACGCAGCGCGGGCTTCATGAGCGCCTTCATGCAGCTGGGCAACCTGGTGTTCTTCTTTCTGGTGCTGGGCCGCTTCGACGACGTCTACTTCATGGGGCCGTTCTCGTACGCGGTTTCGGGCGAGGGCGGTGTGATTATGTTCTGGCTTGCGGCGCTGCTGTTGCTGGGCACGAGCATGTTTGAGTTTCTCAGCATCAAGGAAATTTATCCGGTCGCGCGACAACGCCTGCAGAGTGGACGCCCGTTGCGCCGTGGGGTGGTGGCGCACTTCTTCATCTCCTTTTTCAGGGATGTTCTGGCGAAGGACCTGGCGCCGCTGTACCTGCTCTCCTTCGCCTTCCTGATGTTTGGCTTTGCTTTGGGCTTCTTTCAGCCGCTGCTGTTCACGGAAGAGTGGGGCTACTCGCTGCAGGAGATGGGCAATACGATCGCGGTGGGCGTGATTCTGGGGCTGGGGATTTCGCTCCTGGCAGGCTGGCTGGCCGATCGCACGAGCAAGATGAAGGTCTATCTTTTGGCCACGATCGGGAACCTGGTCGTCAACATCGTCTACACGATCTATGTCTTTTATAAACCCGACAACCGCCCGAGCCTCTTCGAGATCGTCATCTTCGGAAACCTGGCCTACATCTTTGGCGCGACGCGTGGCGTCGTAGGTTTTCCGCTGCTGATGGAGTACGTGTCGCGGAACCGCATGGGCTCGGCGGGCGCGGGGCTGGTGCTGTTCAACGGGATCTTTCGCAATGGCATCGGCCTCCTGGTCGGGGCCTGGCTGGCCTTGTGGTCTATCTGGTTTTTGCCCCAAGCCGGTTACCACCTTGAGGCGATCTTTGACCGGGAAAAGGACGAAGCCGCCGTGGTGGAACTGTTGGAAAGCGGGGGCATCGATCTGGAGACCTACGAGTTGGAGCCACTCCACCAGTACGGCGTGGATGGTGAAACATCGAAGCGCTGGTGGATCCACCGAAACGAGGAGAAGGTTAAAGAGCTTCTGGATGAGCGCGAGGACCTCACCAATGAAATCGCCGCTCTGAAGACCGAGAAAGAATCCTTTTTCACCGACGCGTCCGAACTTCCCGGACTGGATGCCCAGATCGAGGCGAAGCAGGCCCGCATGAAAACTATCGACGAGACCCTGGATGAGGGAGCCCAGGTTTTGCAGAAGCGGATCGAGCCGCTGCTGGCGGGCGTGCGTTTCCAGCCAGGCCAGCAGATCCGTCAGGCCGCGCTTGAGGACGGTCAGCTGATCTTTGAACTCACGACCATCGAGGGACTGCACGATAATGACGTGCACGATGACCCTGAAAAAGAGGCGGAGGCGCGTCAGCAAACACGCGAGAATCTGCAGAGCGCGCTCCAGGGCCCGGAGCATGCCCTGGTAGAAGGCGATGAGGGCAAACTGGTGCCGGACATCGAGGTGGCGGAGCTTCCGGGCGAAGTGCCAGGGATACGCCTTCGACTGGGCCTGGATAACAGGTTCATGAGCTTGTTCCGGGCGGCGCACGAAGCTGGCTTGAGCGGCGAGGAAGCGTACGAGGTAGGTGCAATCGTGGTCCCAGCCCTGCGCAGCGTGCTGGGCCGTCAACCAAACCGCTTTGAACTGCGCGAAGTCCGCATCGAAGCCGCTAGCGGCGATGAGAGTGTGGACGCAGAAAAGCTGCGTTATCCGATCGAGTTTTTGTTGGTTAACCAGAGCGGGCGTCCAGTGGAGCCGGAGGTGATCGCCGACCTGCTCAAGGCCGAAAAGCTTTTCGGCGAGGCCAGCGCTTTCAACGAAGGTATGGGCATACGCGTCGAGAGCGAGCTACGCATCGCTGCAGCCGAGGCTGCGGAAGACACACCGAAAGGAATCGAGGCGGAAACGCGGATGCGCTTGGCGCAGTTCCTGGATGCCGAGAGCGCGGAGTTTGCCTACAGCGCATTTGCCTATCCGAATACGGTCGAGACTCTGGCTGCCCGTCCCACCTATTTGACGGTGCCGCGCCACAGCCTGGAAGCCAGCTACGGCGAGCGCGTCTTCAAATATTTCTTCCCGAGCCAATACCTGCAGATCGCGACCGATATCATCGGTCTGCTGATTCTCTGGATGATCGTAATTCTTGAAAAACGGGGCACGCTGCACCGTTACGGCGCCGAGGAGGACCAAGCCCGATGAACCAGATACCCCCCAATTACGACGGCCGACTGCGCACCGAGGATCCCAACGAGCCGGACTACCACGTTCCGGGGTCATTCGCGCAAAAGCTGGTGTTTGTTATTTTTTCGCTGGCGATCCTGGCTCTGGGATTCTGGGTCATCTGGGCACCGCTGATGCGCCTTGTTGTCGGCGAGCGTTCCGAGGGCAGGGTGGTGCGGATCGTGCGCGTCGAGCCTGGCGTCGAAGATGAGATCATTCGCTCCAGCCGCGACATTTCCGAGCAAAGCCACACTGTGCAGTTTCAACATTATGTGGCTGTGGAACGCGAGGATGGCACCGAGCACGTCATGCGCATGGGGGTTGACTCCGCCAGGAAGCCTTACGCCAAAGTGAACGATACCTTCACGGTCATTCATTTTCCGGACGACGAGTTCGCCTTCGGTGCGTTTCACCATCGCACCTGGGCCTTTGGCGCGGGTTATCTATCCGTAGGTTTCATTCTTTCGCTACTGTCCATCCACACCTTGATCATGGTGGGGCGGAAAATCCCGATCGACCCCGAGTCCGAAGAAAATCTGCAAAAGGAGCGTGAGGTGGACGCCGAGGTGGAAACCTGGAAGCAGCAGCGCAAGGAGTGGCTCATCGAACAGGAGAAGGCGGAAGCCGAAGTGGCCTCGCGCAATCGAAAGTAGGCGTACCCGCCTGTCCGCTACCTTCGCCGCGGACTTAGGTGTACTTGAGGCAAGTGCTTCCACGACAGCGCTGGAGAGCACAGCCGAAATTCAGCCTACCTCGAAACGGGTCGTTAGTGGTTTGGGTGCTCCGAGCGCCTCCGCACGCGCTCCCTGCGAACAGTCGCCTACGGTAATCTCGAGCGTGCCGGTAGCCGGTAATGCTTGTCCTAAATCATCGTAGCGGATGAGATCGCACGCTTCGATGGTAAAGGTGAGTTGTCGCGAGTCGCAGGGGGAGAGATAAACACGCTGAAAGCCTCGCAGATTGCAGCGAGGTCCGCCCGTGTCCTGCAGGTCCGCCACGTACAGTTGGGCAACGGTTTCGCCAGGACGTGCACCCACGTTGCTCACGGTTACAGTTGCGCTCAGTCCTTCGCCGGGCGACACCTTTTGGGCGGACAGGCGCAAATCCGCGTACTCGAAACGGGTATAGGCCAGTCCGAAGCCGAACGGGTACAGCGGAGCTTCCTGAAGGTAGCGGTAGGTGCGTCCCTGCATCGAGTAGTCAGCAAAATCCGGCACCTGGGCGAGGGAGGCCGGAAAGGTGACCGGCAAGCGCCCGCCCGGCTCGCTTTTGCCGAACAGAATCTCCCCGACGGCCGAGCCGCCCTGTTCGCCGGGATACCAGGCTAGCAAGATCGCGTCCGCGAGCTCGTGCAGCTCCGCAGCGATGATGGGCGAGCCTGAAGTGAGGAGCACGACCACGGGCTTGCCGCTTTGTGCTTTTATACGGCGGAGGTAGTTCATTTGTACCTCGGGCAGATCCATGCGATCGCGATCGCCGCCTAGCGTGGTGCCGATGCATTCCCCGTGCTCGCCTTCCATGAGGGGCGTGTTACCCAGCGCGACCACGACAACGTCCGCCTGTTCGGCTAGACCGATCGACCAGGAGGACTCGAACAAGTCGTCCTGATTCAAACCCGCGCCTTTCAAGTAAGTCACGCGCGTGCCTTCTGGCGCGGCTTCCACAATGCCTTCGACGATGGTGGTCAGCCGTGAGGAAATGCCGCGATAAAAATTGCCCAGCAGGACTTCGAGATCGGCAGCAGTGGGCCCGGAGACCGCCACAGCTCTGACTTCCGGACCCAGAGGTAGGATGCCGTTGTTTTTCAATAACACGCTGCCGCGCGTGGCCGCCTGCCTGGCCAGCTCGAGGTGCTTTTCGCATTGGATGTCTTTGGTGCCGTACTGCTGGTAGGGCTGACTTGCAGGTGGATCGAAGACGCCGAGGCGGAAGGCGATCGAGAGGCTGCGGCGCAGGTTGTCCTCGAGTTGGGCCTCGGTGATCAAGCCGCGCTCCAGAGCCTGCGCAACCCATTCCACACTCAGATCTTTGCCCAAAGACATGTCGCAGCCGCGGCGCAGGGCCAGGGCGGCGGACTCGACCGCGTCCTCAGTTACGCCGTGGCCCTCCAGTTTGGACATCTGCCGCGCCAGAAAGCCCCACTGCTCATCGTCGGACTTAACTTCCTGCTCCAGGGGCTTGGCGCGGTGAAAGGCCGCGATTGCTCCGGCATCTGAAACGACGAAGCCGTCAAAGCCCCATTCTTCGCGCAAAATGCGCTCAAGCAGTGCCTCACTGGCGCAACAAGGTTCGCCATTGACGGCGTTGTAGGCGCCCATGACCACGGCCACGCCGCCACGCACGAGCCGTTCAAAATGGGGGAGGTAGGTGTCGCGTAAAAGCTTGGGTCCCACCTGCGCGTCGAAGGAAGTACGGATGGCCTCGGGGCCGCTGTGCACGGCGTAGTGCTTGGCGCAGGCGGCGGTTTTCAAATAACGGGGGTCGTCGCCTTGCAGGCCTTGCACAAAGGCCAGGCCGAGCTCGCCCGCCAGACAGGGATCCTCACCATAGGTCTCTTGGCCCCGCCCCCAGCGAGGGTCGCGGAAGAGGTTGATGTTGGGCGTCCAGAAGGCGAGGCTGAGAAATGGCGAGCGGTCCCAGTCCGCGTCGTTGACCTTGGCGCGCGCCTCTGAAGCAATCGCGTCGGCAACTGAGCGCACCAAGTCTGTATCGAAGGTTGCCGCGAGCGCGATGGGGGAAGGAAACACTGTGGCCCGACCGGTGTGGCAGAGTCCGTGCAGGCACTCGCCGCCCCAGCGCATTTCCGGCAGGTTCAGGCGCTCGTTTGCTGGCCAGACGGTCGTGAGTAGAGCGAGGCGTTCCTCCGTGCGCAGGCGTTCAAGCAGGTCCTCCACGCGCTCGGCGAGCGGACGCTCCGGATTGCGAAAGGGTTCATCCATGCCTACAGGCTCATGCGCGTATCATGAGGCGTCGAGATCGAACGTGCCCTGCCGTGGGCGTGCGGACTTGCTTTTGCCGATGGAAACTGGCTGCCTTCGATGCTGGCGCGCCAAGGCGCTTCGCGAATTTGACCAGCGGACATGGTAACACCCGCTCAGGCGGTTCTGAAAGCGGGCTTGTCGCCATAATTGCTTTTCCAAAGATCATGACTATGCACCCAAACGGATCCGTCTGGAAGGACACCCAAGGAAACCCCATTCAATGTCACGCCGGAAGTATTCATTTCTTCGATGGAAAGTATTATTGGTACGGTGAGAATAAGGCAGGCTGCGGAGATGCCCGGCGCGGTTCGAGCAAGCCCCGTCACGCCGGATTGAACTGCTACAGTTCCAGCGATCTGTTGAACTGGACCTTCGAGAGCGCGGTTCTGCCGGCTTCGACGGATCCGGCCCATGACCTGTATTTCAACAACATCCTCGACCGTCCGCACGTCCTCTATAATCGAGCAACGGGTCAGTATGTGATGTGGATGAAGGTGGTTCAGGGCATCTTCAAAAAGCAGCAAAAGTCTGCCGTGGCCGTGGCGGATTCGCCAACCGGACCGTTCACTTATCAGGGTTCCTTCTTACCGTGCGGCATCGCCTCGGGTGACGCCAATTTCTTCGTCGAAGATCGCAACACCCAGTACGCCATCGATGGCCAGGTCCTGCCGATGGAGGCAGACTTTATCGAAGGCGCGCCCAAGGCTTATTGGATTTTCAGCGAGCCGCACCGCTCCATCGTCGTCGCCGACCTGACGGAGGATTACCTTGGCTGCACCGGGATGTATTCGCAGCACCTGCCCCAGCCGGGCTCACCCCTTGGACGCGAGGCTCCGATGGTTTTCTACCGCGACTGGAAGTATCACATCGTGACCTCAGGCACGTCCGGCTATGCCTCCAACGCACTGGAGTGGGCCAGCGCCGACCTCATTCACAACGAGTGGACAACCCACGGAAACCCCTGCGTGGGTGAAGACGCCGACAATACCTTTGGGCTGCAGTTCGCGAGCGTTCTGGAGCTTCCCGACCGGCCGGGTTGTTTCGTTGGGCTGGCCGATATGTGGGACCGCGAGGATATCGAAAACTCTGGCTACGCGTTGCTGCCTTTTCGCTTCCGGGAGGGCCGACTCGAGATTGAATGGTGTGCGACTTTCGATCCGTCGGCGGCCTTCGCATAGACCGGTAGCCGTGCAGCTAATTTGGTTGATGTTTACCTCACCAGATAGAGCAGCACGGTCATCGTCAGCCCGCTGAGCAGGGTCGACCAAAAGACCTGCTGCGCGGCGATCTCGGGATCGACTTTGTACTGGAGCGCCAGCAGGTGGGTGTTGACCGCCACGGGCAATCCGCCCACGGCCAGGAGGATGGCGGGGTGGTTGCCCAGTTGCGAGGGCCAAAGCGCTAGAATGGCCCACATCAGCAGAGGCGAAATCAGCAGCCGCAGGGTGCAGACCGTACCCACCTGTAGCAGATGGCTGCTCAAACAGCATCGGGCCAGCTGAATGCCGAGGGTCAGCAGCATGACCGGTACGAGGCCGTCGGCCAGATAGCGTGTAGCCTCGCCAATCGGCCCGCCCACGGGTGGCAGCGCCATAGCCAAAACGATCGCCCACAATACAGGCACTCTCAACAGGGCCAGCACCTGGTTGCCAAGGTTCACGCGTTCATCGCTGCCGTCGCGCGCGAGCAGGTAGATGCCCAGGGTAAAGTTTAGAAAGTTCTGCACCATCAGCACGATGGCCATGACGGCGGTCCCCTCGTCACCGAAAAACAGCTGCGCCAACGGAATGCCATAATTGCCGGCGTTGTAAAAGATCACGCCGATGCGCGGAACGGAGGTTTTACCGCGAAACCAGCGCTTGTTGAAGACCAGCCAGGCGAGGACCGCCAGCAGCAGCAGGTGCAAGAGACACAGGCTGGCAATCCCGACGATGATCGCACTGTCCAGATCGCTGTCCTGCAACTTCACAAAGATCAACGCGGGCACGAAGGCATAGAAGTTGATCTTGTTGAGGGTCTCCAAATCCAGCGTGAGCGCTCGTTCCAGCCCGGCGCCCAAACCGATCAACAGAAAGATCGGCAGGATGACGTTGATGAAAATGTCGACCACAACCGGCTAGCTGCTCTTGGCGTCAAGGACCAGGAGGGTGTCCAGATCGCGGTGCGGCACCACCGTGAAGGTACCGGTATTCGTGTAATCGTAGTGGCTGGTTCGCTCCCCGGTCTCCGGGTCGAAAAGCGACACCGCGAGCACCTCGCCATTTAACGGAGACGTGTCCAGGCAGACCGGCTGTTTCACCGGCGTGTACGCCAAAATGTAGCGGCCTTCGCGGCAACGCGCCGCGCGGATGTGAGCCGCCGAATCGCGGTTCTCCTGCTGGGAGTAGTCTTTGCCCACGCCCAGAAACTTTTTAAGGGGCAGCACCAATTCCTGAGCGGGCACCCGTGTGAAATAGGATCGCTGCTGCAGGATTTTCACCAGGTGCTCCATCTGCGCGGACCCAGGTGCGTCCAGTGCCGCCTCCCAGGCAGGCATTTTCTCGCCGTAGCGCCCATAGACGTGCACGCGGTCACCCTTGCGGAAAACCTGGCGGATGGGTTCGCAGCCGTAGGTAAACCCCGCGCCCCCGGCCAGCACGGAGCGGTAGAGGCACTTGCGCACATCGTAGGCACTGTAGAGCGGCTCCTCGGCCGGACAGTCCTTCTCCTGCAGCATCAGAAACATGGGGCAGCCCTCGAAATTGGCCTCCATGTTCAGGCAGGGCTTGGGCGGGCTGAGCCGATAGAGGTGTTCGATGGTGCGATAGTCGGCGATGTTGGGACGCGCGTGCCCGGATTGCATCGAATTGAAATCCAGCCAGTCCGCGGTGTGAAAAACGTCGGAAACCGAAACGTCGTTGGGATGGAAAGTCATGAGACGTTCGGCACTCGCACCGGAGCGGATTCCCGTGGCCATCGCATGCACAATATTCGCGTGCGCCTGGGTTTGAATCGGGCTGTCCCCGCCCAGCACCCAGAGGATGTTCGGACAATCCCCCAGCGCGTCCGAGAGGGTGCGCCCGTAGGCATGCGCCTTCGCGGCATCCATGATGACCGGTCCAGCGGAGTTGGAATGCTCGTTCCACTTATCTCCCCACGTTGGCAGCAGGCCCATGAACAACCCGTATTCTTGGGCCCGTTGCACTACTCGCCGCACGTGTTCCATCCACGCCGGATTCAGCTTCACCGCGTGCATGTCGGCTTCCGACGCAAAGGGCGGATCGCCGTAGACGTTCGGGGTATTGGGCGTGAACAAATCCCGAAAGATCACCGACAGAATAACCGTGAAGCCCTTGCTGGCGCGGTTTTCAAACAAGCGCCTTACCCCGGCTTCGTCCATCTTGTTGAAAAGCAGCCAGACGGTATCCGCCAACAGGAAGAAGGGCTGGCCATCCTCGGTCTGGAAGAAATGTCCGTCCGCGCTGACGCTTAAGGCAGGGAGCTGAGCCATGCTGTGATTGCAACGATCCAGACCTGGTCAAGACAAGGCAGCAGTTGCCGGCGTGGACTGATTTCGCACTTGCCTTGTGCCGGCTGGAAACGTTCGTAAGCCTTCCTTGGCGCAACGATTCACCGCGCGAAAGTCAGTCACTGTCATGTCCCAGAAAATCATCCAAGACGATCTCGAATACGAAAAGCTGCAACCCGAGCAGCAACTTGCGGACGATTACGGCCAGGCGATCGAGCAAGGCCAGCCCATGGAAGTCATCCTGCGCTCGCCCATGGGCTTGCGCGGGGCTTTCGACATCTCGGGCGGACGTTTGGAGATTTGGATATCGCCGCAGGCCAAGAACTCGACCGATGCCGATCTGCGTAACTTTTCCAACCGCGATGATCATACCCGCGTCTTCGATCAAATCAGTTTCCCAGGGCTCAAGGCGGAGCACTTTCAAAGTTGCGACTACGACCCCTTTCACAGCGTGCTGCACTTTGCCGATGCCCAAGTGCACCTGGTCGCCTTGGTCGATGCGCCCGGCTTTCTCCTCTGGAGTCAGGGTCGCCCGCTGGTGGTCGACTTGAAGACCGACAAGGCCGACACTCTTGCGCAGCGCGACCCGCAGCGCTATGTCAGTCAGCATCCAGACCGAGGATTGACGTTCATCTTTGCGGCGGTCGCCGGGGAGGGCGCCACGTTCGTGCTTCCTCCGGAAGCCTTTCTGGCTTCTGGTCGCAGCGCGTACACCCGCATCGAACTCGAGCCCGGACAGCCGCTACTGATCGGAGGCGAGCTCCAGCAAGACGATCCGACGCAGACTTTCGCCGATTTGGCCTCCAAAGGGGTCGAGGCCATCGTCGAGGTCAATGAGCGCGCCGTCACTGCCGGTACGGCGAACCTGCGCGCGGTGTTTCGCAACAAGCCGGATTGGCAGCGCCAGTTCGATTTGAATCTGCGGGTGCTTTTCTCCGCCCAGGATCACGGCGGCTGGATTCCGGCGGCGTTTCGCAGCCTGTACTATTTGTGCTGGCACTTCGACGGCTCGATTATCTCCACCTGGCTTGGGATGATGGGCTGGCCGGCTTACCTTGAACGCTGGGCTGCCTTTGAGATCGGCAACCCCACTGAGACGGACACACCGGTGCCCGGCAAATTCTTTGGGCAACTCGTGACGCGCCGCATCTCCAAGCAGGAGGAGTGGGGCTGGTACACGGCGGTTTCTTCAGCATTTGCTCACTACACCCAGACAGGCAGCCGGCAATTTTGCGAAGGGACGTATCGTGACCACTTGATCGCGGCTTTCGATTGGCTGGAGCGCCTCTGCTACGATTGCGAATGGGGTGCCTTTGGAACTTGGTACCAGGGCGAAGACCCGTTCATGGAGACCCACGACTTTGGTTTCGATGCCGCTGTCGGCAAGCCGATGAATCTATCCGCGCCCTCGCATCGCGGGCGCGTCATCCGACGGAAATTCGGTTTTGCGGACAACAACCTGATTTACAACGGATGCTGGATGATGGCGGTCATGCTCGGCGAGGGGAGTGAGGCCGAGCGCTTCCGCGAGCGCGCCGAGCAGGTAGGCCACTTTCTGCGGCGTTGCCATGCCGAGCAGGTCGACCGGTACCTCATCTTCGATGGGGGCGAAATCGCCAAGGAATCCCAGCCGCCGTATCATGAAATGAGCGGCTTCTTCCAGGTGGCTCCGGAGACGACCACACAGATGGTGCGTTCACATCCCCTGCGCCGCGTGGAACTGCTGCGCGACGGTGCCGAGCGTTTCGCCCACCAGATGTTTCATCATTTTCTTCAGGGCGACCCCGCGCTGATTGGCACGGAGGATATCACTGGAATCGTGGAGATCTTCCTGCCGCAGTGCGCGCGTGAGGGACGATATCTGCGCATGCCAGGTACGGTCATCGAGAATATCAACTGCGAGGACGGCAGCTACCACGATAACCGCCCGCAGATTTTCGCCACCTCGCTGATGAACGTCTGCATGCTGGCAACCTGCTTGCGTCGTCAGGCCTTTGGCTACGCCGTGCGGGCCAGCCCCTATGTTGAACGCATCGAGAATGTCGCCTACCGCGGGCAGCTTCTGAACTTTGTCTTCCTCGGCAAGGGTGCCTTTGTCGAACGGATTGAAGCCGGCGCGCACACCTGGCAACGCACCTGGCAATTGCCCGAGCATCTGGGTGATGCCGAGCGATTGAAAATCCAGGTCCTTCAAACCGAAGCCGCACCCGCGAAACCCGTGTGGATTGGCTCGACGGTGCGCTTGCGTGAATGCAACGAAGCCGCGAGCAAGCCCTCCTGGCGATTCGAAGCCATCGGCTGCAACCACGTCTGCTTTTTAGGCCCGCGTCCGGACATTCGTTTGCTGCAGGAGGGTCAAGAAGTCGCTTTCGATTTGAATGAGGCCGACGGCGCTCACTTCCTTTCCTTTGAAGGAAGGGGCGTGTTTGAATTGAGACTAGGCGAATGATGCACGGCGGCCTAGTTGGGTAATTCCCAGTGCGCACGCGCGAAAACGATAACCGCTCCGGCTGCATCAAGAAGTCATTGAGCGGTCGCGCAAGGGCCTGCCCGCGCATCTTTAGTTCGCCTTGAGCTTCTTGCGTGTCTTCTTGCGGGGTTGACTGGGCAACGACGGACCGGGCTTAAAACGGACTTCGGAGAAAACCATGTCGGCGGCATGACGGGTGCCGCGGTCGTTCCGGTAGAGTGCCGATGCGATCCGATCGACCAAGGCGGCACCGATCCTCAAGCCCTCATGAATAGTTGCCGCTAGGAATTGCTCAACGTGTGGCGCGGCGACCTGAATCCAGCCCCTGCGGCTCTTTTCTTCTTGGCTCAACACGGCAAAGTCGGCCAATGAGTTTTTACCCACCAAAATGACAATTTCAGGCTCCCACCGACTGAGCCATTCACGCAGTTTTAAAGCGTCGGGTGTCGTGTAGGACTCAAAGGCGGGAATGAAAGGGACGGACTGCTCAAAGGCATGTAGCGCCAAAGCGGCCAGAAGGTTGCGACCCATGTCCGTGCTCACGGGTCCGGAAAAAATCATGCCGGGTTTTTTGAACCCTCGTGTCATAGCTTCCGCCAAAGCGACATGCATGTGTTGCGTGTAATCGATCGTTACCAGAGGGATGCCAAGTCCGCGCAATTTGAGGTGATGCGTTGCGCAACAAAGCCCGGACATATCGAAATCGCTGATCATTTGGCGCTCGACTGCCAGCGAAAACAGGCAGCCGTCGACGCCGCGCGAGTCCAGGATTTGCCGAAGACGCCGACCCGAGCCCCCCGCTTTGCTGGTCAAAATGGTTTCGAGCAAAAAGCCAAGCTCCTCGGCCCGCTGCTCGGCCCCCTTTTGAACATCGGGGACAATAGGCAGCTTTTGCGCGGGGTCACCCATGACATAGGCGATTTTGACTGTCTGCAAGCTGCTGCCCCGGCTTCGGCGCTCGGCCATGGCAGCGGAAATGAGTGGATTCCTCAGATAGCCCAACTCCTCAGCCTTGGTGAGAATACGCTCGCGTAACGATTTGCTGGCGGAACGGACATCACCGCGCAAGATGCGGCTCACGGTCATTTTCGAAGTTCCGACTGCGTCGGCGATGTCCTGCATGGACGGTCGTCTCTTGACCATGCGACAGCTTAAAGCGCTGCTGGGTTACTTGTAAAGGATCAAGCCACTGGCAAACTGCACGAATACACGTAGTCTATGTTGCAACATCCCTAAGTAATATTTGGTTAATCCAGACCGCATTTTGACCTCAAGGCCCATTTGGCAACCCAGCCCCTGCCCCCTTTAAACACTATGTTCTGAATTACATCCCCAACGATCATTACATTCTACATGAACAAGATTACTGCCATTACATCAGTTGCTCTCGTTGCAAGTTTGACCGCGTCTGCCCAAATTGTTATCGAAAGCGGGCGCACAACTAATATCAACCTGAACGGTCTCGCCGCTGGGCCTACCTGGATCGACGTTACGGTCGACATCGACGGTGCCGGCAACGCTTCCCTTGGCTCGCTCGGGTTTTCCGCTAATGTAGACGCAGCGAACACAGCACTGCCCGGTCCCACTTTTCTCGCTGACCAATTCGAAGTATCGGGCACAACTAGCGTGGCCGCAGCGTTTAGCAGCTCGTTCACCGTCCGCTACAATTTCTTCGCTGACATAGACACTGCCACTGGACTCGGCACGGTGAACGCCGATGGTTTGAGCTTCAATGCTTTGGGCGGCTCGATTACCACTAACCCAGATGGTAATTTTACTGGCAGCGATGGTGCTGAGCAAGAGGCGCACCTGCTGGGCCTCGATACAGCTTTGCTGGACCCGACTGTGCTGGCCACTTTCACCGAATTCAGAATTGGCGACAACGAAAGTGACAATCCCAACCTTTCAGGTCCGTCCACGCTGGATTTCTACACCGATTTGGGAACCTCGAATGTATCCACGCTTGTGGCCAACCCAATTGCCAATATCTCCAGTCTTGGTTTGAGCCAGGCTGGGGGCAACGGGCTGACGGATGTCTTCTCCGTTGCTGAGTCGATAGCGGGAGAAAATGGCTTCCGCCAGTTCACGACGACGCTGGTCCTCAGCGAGGTTCCGGAGCCTGCAACCACTGCGGCTGTGATAGCTGGCGCTGCCTTCGCGCTTGTACTGCTGCGCCGTCACTTTAGCTAAGCGTAAGCCTTATTTATTAATTTAAAAGTCGCTGGGCACATGCTCAGCGGCTTTTTTCATAACGAAAGTATGTGTGCACATGATAGTGAAAACTAGCTTGTCAGTAGATTCGAAAAATGAATTCGTATTTACTTTTAAATTACCCTAATTTAGTATACATTATTTGATGTTATAGTTTATTTTTTAGCCCTTACCCATCTGGATGAAATACTCGAAATCTCTATTTCATGTTGCGTTAATTATCTGTTCGGCACAGCCACTGCTGGAGGCAAGCGACTCACTGGCGACTTACAGCTATCCGGAGGTTATTGTTGCTCCAACTGTGGTTGATGACGACGGTACACCACACACGGTTCAGACGCGCAGGTCGTCACTTTATTCGGTAAGTGTGTCTCTTGGAACGCAGACCCAGGAAGCTTACGTAATGTATACCCCAAATCCGCATACCAGCGGAAACTTGGCGCTGAATTCCAGTACTCATTGGACCAATTTTTCTTTTTCAGGGCTGGTCACGGTCACGATCACAAGCCTGGCAGGCCCAATCAACTCGGTTGAAATCTTTCCCGGGGCAAAAGGCTACGTGGCTCAGACCTCAGGCAATACGGCAACCTTTACGATCAATTCAGCGGATGGGGATGTTCCTTTGCAGCTGCTGCTGTGGATCAACGATAATCAAGATCAGCCCCTATTGATTTTTGCGGATCCGCCTGAAACAGATATACCGGACCGCGCCGATACTGAGAATGTGGCGGTCATCCGAACTACAGACGACATTGCAACCGTGCGCTCCATTCTAACCGGGCCGAAGCCGATCATTGTCTTTGAGGAAGGCATCCATCAATGGGGTAGCGATAAAACAGCTAGCTACCCTGGCTACCGGCTTCCCTATCTGTCCAATCGCTCAATTTACATTCCGGGAGGCGCTTTTGTGGTGGGTACTTTCGATGGAGATGGCATTACCAACACGCGGGTGTATGGCCGTGGGGTGCTCTCCGCGAACGGGCTCAACCGATTAAAAGGACCAGACTTCATCCCAAACGCATTCGTGCATCAAACTGGCGAGGCAACGAATCAACGGGTGGAGGGGCTCGTCTGTCTGGATCCTCCGCATTTTCACTTGGTTTTTCGTGGGGAAGTCATTGTCGATAACGTGAAGATGATCGGTTACTGGCACCAAACCGACGGCACGGTCACTGGTAACAACTCCGTCATTCAAAACTGTTTCTTTAAGACAAACGACGACATCATGAAGTTGTATTCAGATCATTGCTATCATGAGAACAATACGATCATGCAGCTAACGAACGGTGCGCCGTTTCAATTTTCCTGGGGTTCTCAAAATGGTGATAACAATACCGTTATCGATACGTATATCATTCATGCGGTTTACCTGCCTGGGGTTAATGAGCGGGTAAACACAGCCGTTATCTGTGCACGCTTTGGCCATGACAGCATTTCAGAAAATAATTCCTGGGATGGTATTTACATCGATAACGGAATCCAGCGCCTCCTTGGGCTCAACGCACAAAGCAGCGAAAAACCCAATACCATATTTCGGAATTTTACCATTCGTAATGTCTTTCTGAATACGGGAAGTGCGGATTCGCCTCAGGACGGCGCGAGCTATTTGGTGGATGGCAACAGTTTCAACTTTCAAAACATACGCGTTGAAAATCTGTTCATCGACGGGGATCCCATCATCACTTTCAACGGAGGCGGCGATTTACCCAACGATAGTTCAATCTGGTTCAGCAGTGGGGGCGGCTTTGTCACCTTTGATGCGGCATCGGTACCGTCCGCGGAGATTGTCATTACACACGGAAACGCGCCCAACACACGATTCCACCCTATGAGCGGGCCGGTCTGGGCAGATGTGCAAATCCAGATCGATTCCGAAGGCAATGCCTCTTTGATGTCGGCAACACCTTCGCCCGCTTGGGCAGCTGCCAATGCCGGGCTCACCAGTCCCGACTTTGATGATCATTGGGCCGTTACCGGCACAACGGATGTTGCCTCGGCTTTCAATACCAGCTTCACCGTACGCCTTAGTTACTTTGCCGGGATCGATACCGCTACAGGTCTTGGCACCAGTGACGCGTTCGACCTGCGTGCCAATACACTCGGGATAGGTGTTTCGGGCGGGCCGGATGCAAACTTCACGGGCAGCGACGGCGCTACTTCGGAAGGTGTGACCATCGGGCTCGATACTAGCAATCTAGGTCCCGGGGTGCACGTCGGGCTCAATGCGGTTACTATCGGTCAGTCGGATCCGGGCGTCGATTATTCCACGTTGGGCTTTTTTATCGACCCGGGCTCGGCGGCAAAGATCAATCTGGTCGCGAATCCGAGGGCAGATCTGGCGAGCTTGGAACTGGGACTCGCTGGCGGGAACAGTTTGACCGACATCACGACGTTGATCGAAGCGGTCCCGGCGGAAAACGGTTTTCGCCACCTAACGACAAGGCTCTTGCTAAGTGCCGTTTCCGGGGCCAGCGAGGAAATTATCGGTGCAGCGGCGGATCAGGACGTGACGGTCAGCGCCGACGTCGACTTGACCAGTCCGGGTGTTTCGGCCGGCGTCTTCACTCGGCTTGGCGAAAATGGGCAGCAGTACCGCTTCTCCGTGATGCAGGAAGCTGGGGACCTCGTGACGTCTTTGCTGCGCATCAATGCCTCTGGCGATGTGACCGTACTCGCGACGAGTTCCATCCCGCTTCCCGGCACCGCTAAGTTGCAGTTGGAACTGTCAGCGAATGGCGATTTTATGGTTGGCCGGATCAACGGTGTCAAAGTGGTCGCGGCTTTCGATAATGCATTCATCGCTGGCCGCCAGGGTGCCTTCACCACTGATTTCGGCGCGACTTTTTTGACTCCGGTCGCGAGCGGGTTTCTGGGCGATTTTTACACCTGGCTGATGGAAAACGATCTTTCAGACGACCTGACGCCGGAATCACTAGCGAGCTCGGGCCAGCCGCTTCTGCTTTACTACATCGCCGACGAAACGCCCGCAGGCTTGCAGCCTTCGCATCCGAATGTGGCGTTTACCGAGCTCCCGCTGCCACAGCCTCGCCTCAATCTTAATGTGCGTGATTCGCTGCGCGATGTCGCCTTGCTCATTTGGGCTTCGGCAGACCTGGTACAATGGCATCCGGTGGCTTCCTGGAACAGCGAGACACAGGCCTGGCTAAGCGCCTTGAGTGCTGAAATCACGACATCCGCAAATCCGGATGGCTCGATTTCTGTGATGATTCCGCCACTGGATGGCCACGATGCTGGTTTCTGGAGACTCGATGCGCGTTTGATTGAAGGCGTGGATCCTTTACCCACCGAATTCGAAGATTTTGAGTAGCGAACAGTGCCTCCGCAGAGGAGCCTGACGCGTCCGCAGGCGTTTGAAAACTTGCCGGCACTCAAAGTGCGTTTTCCGGCTGATTCTAGCGGTTCCTTTCGTTGATAACCGCGCATATCGAGCGGCCCAACACCTGCCGTTTGCCCTCAATGACGCAAGTGCTGTGTTGCGCAGGGAAACCGGGCTTCGAGTTCCGGAGGCTCTTGTCGTTAAAAACGGCAGGGTGCAAACCGACTTTTCTGTCGGATGAATCGACGCCCTCGCCCGCGCCCGAGGCACCCAGTCCAAGCTTGTCTGCCTCAGGCGGCTTTGTTACCAGAAACTCCCCTCTTAGCTGTGGATCCAGTGGCATGAAGTATCGCAGAGAAATCGATGGCTTACGCGCGATTGCCGTGGTCCCTGTCATCCTGGGTCACGCCGGTGTGAGCTTCCTCAAAGGCGGCTATCTGGGAGTGGATGTTTTCTTCGTAATCAGCGGTTACCTGATCACGACGCTGATTTACAAAGACCTGGAAAAGAAGCGTTTCTCGATCCTGAACTTCTACGAGCGCCGTGCCCGGCGGCTGCTGCCCGCGCTGTTCGCCGTGCTGATACCCACAACCCTTTTGGGGTATTTCGTGCTGCTGCCCGAAGATTTGGAAAACCTGGGTCAGTCGCTGGTCGCGACGCTGGCCTTTGCCAACAATGTGCTGCTGTACCTGACCAGCGGTTACTGGGCCATGGAGGCGGAGTTCAAGCCGCTGATGCACACCTGGAGTCTTGCCGTGGAGGAGCAATACTATCTGGTGGCTCCGGTCATGCTGTATGTCTTTTACCGGATGGGTAAAAAGGCGCTTTTTCTTTCGTTTCTGCTCATCCTGGGAACGAGCCTCGCCTTCAGCCAGTACGCGTCGGTTCATCTGCCAACGTTTAATTTTCTCATGATCTTCACGCGGGCGTGGGAACTGGCCATTGGTGCGCTGGCTGCGTTGGTCATGATCTCGCCGCGTTTTGACCGCTACCGCGATCACGCGGCCTCCGGGGCGATGGCAGCCGTTGGCCTGGTGCTCATTTGCGTGTCGATGGTCCTCTTCGCACCCGAGACGCCGCACCCGAGCCTGCTGACGCTTTTCCCGACGCTGGGCACGGTGTTCATCGTGCTTTTCGCCGGGCCGAACAACCTGACCGGCAAGCTGCTGTCTACCAAAGCGTTCGTGGGCATCGGACTGATCAGCTACAGTGCCTACCTCTGGCACCACGCGTTGTTTGCCTACGCGCGCGTCCTATCGCTTGAACCACCCGGCCTGGATCTGATGCTTGGGCTGTCCGCGTTGACCCTGGTGCTTTCGTATTTGTCCTGGCGTTTTGTGGAGCAGCCGTTTCGGCGACGCGAAACTGTGCCAAACCTCTATTTCATACCGGCCGCCGGGGTGGGCTGCGCCTTGTTCGCGGCGGTGGGCCTGTGGTGGCACGCATCGTCCGGTCTGCTCAAGCACTCCGAGGAGCTGTATTACGGCGGCGAGATTCGCCCTTCGATGAACCGCATCTACACGGACAGCGTCTACAAGCTCAGACGCGATTCCTTCGAGGGCATGCCCAATGATGTCAACGTGTTGGTGGTGGGCAATTCGTTCGCGCGTGACTTCATCAACATGGGGCTGGAGAACGGCTACTTCAGCCAGCACAATGTGATTTATCTGGACCGTCCCGTGCCGGAACCCTCAGAGATGAGCCCGGGCCAGCCCAATCATTCGCTGTACGCGCAAAGCGACTACGTTATTTTCGCCTCCGGCTACAACGGTCGGGAGGCGGCTCAAATCATGGAGTGTGCCGCCATCCTGCGGGAGCATACTACGGCGAAAATCATCGTCGTGGGCACGAAAAATTTCGGTTGGAACAACAACGCGGTGATGCTGCTGCCCGAGGACAAGCGATACACCTATCGAGCCAAGGTGCTACAAGACATTCTTCAGGCCAATCGGGAGGCCAGGAAAGTGGTGCCGGAGTCCATGTACGTGGATTTGCTGGACCTGCTAAATACGCAGGACGGCAGGATCAAAGTGTTCACCCCGGACCGCAAATTCATCTCCCAGGATCGCCGTCACCTAACCCGCAACGGCGCGCTTTACGTGGGCCAAAAAGCCTTCGAGCATCAGCTGCTGCAGCCGCTAAAGTAGAAAGGTAAACCTGGAGCCTTGAACAATTGCTGGGTAAGGGCGCAGACTTTGGGCGGTTGGAGGTGACGCGCGAAGCAGAGACTGGCCTGACGCGATGGTGTCGACTGCTGGGTGACGTGGCATGAACAGGCGTGTTGTTTTGAAAGATGTGGCGGAGGCAGCGGGCGTCAGCGTGGCTACGGCGTCGCGGGCTTTGGCCAAAAGCACGCTTTTGAAGACAGAAACCGCCGAGCGGGTGCGCCGGGTGGCTGCGCAACTTGGCTACCGTCCGGACCCGGGTCTGAGTTCCTTGGCGGCCTACCGCGGGGCGACGCAGGAGCGCAAGGACTTCGCCACCATAGCGTATTTGAATTTCTGGCACCACGCCGACACGTGGCCGGTCTTTGTCCAGGATTTCTATGATGGTGCGCGACGCCAGGCCGGGAAATTCGGCTGGAAGTTGGAAAGCCACCCGCTTGAGCGCGGGTTCAAATCGCAACAGGCCTTGGGCCGGATGCTGTTCAATCGCAACATCCGCGGCGTTGTGGTTGGATCGCTGCCGCAGGACGGCTGGACGGTCGAGTTGCCGTGGGAGCAGTTCGTGGCGGTGGCCTCCGGCTTTACACTGGAAGCGCCCAAGCTGCACGGCGTTGCCTACTCACAACACGCGACGGTCTGGGATGCCTTCGAAATTCTTCACGCGCGCAGTTGCCGGCGCATCGCTTACGTATCCGAACAGGTGACCGAGGAACGCCACCAGTACCGTGGCTACGGCGGGGCCACAGGCTTTCAACACGCGCACCGCTTGCCCAAGCTGACCCACATCATCAAGGATACCGGAAATCTGGATACACTGCTGAAATGGCTGCTGCGCAAGCAGGCCGATTCAATCGTGGGCGACTCGGATTTTTTCCTCGAAGGCCTTCAGGCAATCGCGAGCGACTTGCCCGCCAACTTCAAAATGGTCAGCCCGGTGTATCACCACACGCATCCGCAGATTGCCGGCATGGCGCAACGGCTGGACAGGGCGGGGGCCAATGCGGTCGATCAGGTCATCTCGATGATTCATCGCAACGAATACGGCATACCCGAGTCGCCGCACGTCACCCGGGTGGTCGGTGAATTTCAGGATGCCCCCAGCGCGCGTGATGGCTGGCAAGTGCGATCGCCGAGCCAGTGACGGGTCGCGCTTAAGCGCGATGAAAATTGCGCCCAAGAATAAAAAACGCCCAGTCCCGAAAACGGAACTGAGCGCTTGCGCCGGAGTATTACTTACCTACTGGCGACGCGCTAGCCGTCGACGAATCGCAACGACGAACAATGAGAGACAACCGAAGAGGAATGCGTAGGTCGTCGGTTCCGGGACGGCGATAAACCCGAAATCCTCGAAACGGGTAAAGTTGCTGGTCGAGATTTCAACCATCGTGATCGGATTGAGTTCCGAAGCCTGATAGCCAAAGAAGACGGCACCTTCTTCGACGCTGACATCCGGAATGGTTTCCTCGTCAAAAATGACGGTGGAGGCGTCCGCCAGCGTGAAGGTCAATGTAACGTCGCGCACACCCGTACGCGAGATGCCGGTCAATCCGAAGTGGGTCAGGCCGCTACCAAACGTCCAGGTAGCACCGCTGTTGTTGGCAATACCCAGGTGATTGTCCCCTGAGATGCCGACCGTGCCGGAGTTACCCGTGCTGTTCTGGCCCAGATTGTTGCTGCTCAGAAGCGAGAGCGAACTCGTGCCGCTGGTACCGTAATTGATGGTGAAGGAGTTGGTGGCTGGGCCCCAGCTGGTGTCGAAATCCCAGACGCCTCCTGTGTCGGATGTGAAGGCGCTGGCAACGTCGAGTTGAAACTGAGCCAGAGTGATGTTGTTGCTAAAAGCTTCGGCAGTCACCGTGGCAGTGTTGTCCGTTTGCTCGTCGTAGACGCCAACGGTATCCACCACGGCTTGACCGTAAGCGGTGGCCGTGGCCAAGGCCGCGGCGGAAGTTAACAGTAGTAGGGATGATGTTGTTTTCATGGAGTGAGATGGTGTCAAAGAACAACGAAAACCTTGAGTCTGAGAGTCGCAATCCAGGGTATTTGCAAACAGTTGCAGAAATCGGCAAATTAGCTCATCCTATCCACGCTTGGAAACGCGTTCGCAACTTGCCTGTCACTGTCAAAGTGACAGCAACGAATTCAACATAAACCCATGTTTGGTAGGGTTTTGGCGAAGGGGCTTACGCGCGCGTCTTACTGGATAGGGCTTGACCCGGTTCCCACGCTCGCGCTCAGGGCTGGAGAGGATTGGCCGCCTGTATTACCCCAGGATTTTGTGATACTGCCTTCGCGCTCTCAGGACTCGTGTACTCGCGTACCTCCCCGTGCTCGAACCTGAGGATTCTGTCTCCCAGGCGCTGGGCCTCACTCAGACTGTGCGTGACATGCAGCACCGTCAGTTGACGTGTCCGCTGCTGCCGTTTGAGCAGTTGATAAAGATCTTCGCGAATCTCATCATCGAGCGCGCTGACCGGCTCATCCAGCAAGAGCACCTTCGGTTCGAAGGCGAGCGCGCGTCCCAGGGCAACGCGCTGTTTCTCACCGCCGCTGAGGTGCTTAGGCCCGCGCTCCAGCAGGTGTTCAATGCCCAAATCTAGGGCGAGGCGTTCGACACGTTCGGCGACCTGTGGCTTACTCCAGCCACGAATTTTCAGGGCAAAGCTGAGCTGCTCCCGTGTACGCATGGTGGGAAACAGCACGCCGTCTTGAGGCACGTAGCCGACCCCGCGTTGAGAAGGCTTCAACGCTGTAACGTCTGTGTTCATTAACAGCACCAAGCCGCTCCCGGGCTTCTGCAGGCCTGCAATGATCTCAAGCAAGGTGGTTTTCCCACTGCCGCTCGGGCCCATCAAGATGCAGTAGGTGCCCGTGGGCACTTTTATCCGCACGTTGGTCAGTTGATAGGCGCCTAGTTGCACCGAAATGTTTTTGAGCTCGAGCATATCCGTACTACACGAGGATGCGCGCACGGCCCCAGACGCGTGCGGCGACGAGCACGATGAGCGCCGCCAGAATCATGATCAGCGAGACGGCAACCGCCGCTTCAAGGTCGCCGATACTCAATTCGAGAAAAACGGTCGTGGCCAGGACTTCCGTTTTGTTGCGAGTGGCCCCGGCAAAAATCAACAGGGGCCCGAACTCGCCCAGCGACCGCGCCCACGCGAGGGTGAAGGCCGTCAGCATTCCGTTGCGCACCTCTGGCAGCACGACCCTGCGAAAAGCCTGCCAACGACTGCACCCCAAAGTCAGTGCGACGTTTTCGGCCCGCGCGTCGGTTTGATCGAAGGTGGCGCGCATGGTGCGCACAGCGAAGGCGGCCGCCACTGTGTATTGTGCCAGGATCACCGCCGGTATCTGATAGACAACCCAGCGACTGGCGAGGTTGAAGGGCAAAAACTGAAACAGGATGAGCAGGCTCAATCCCACCACCAGTGGCGGCAGCACGATCGGAATGTCGAAAATCGCCTCCACCAATTGGCGCCCTCGAAACTGTTTCCGCGCAAGCAGGTAAGCCACCGGCACGGCCGTCAGCACCGAGAGAATGGCAGCGACGGTACAGCTGATCAGGGTAAGGCCAATGGAGTACCGAATTTCGGGCTTCTGCAAAGCTTCGATGATCGGATGTGCCGCAGCCTTCGCGGAACCGCCGGCTGCGGCTGCGGTGTCCAGTTGAAAAACGTAGAGCACATCGGCCATCACAAGCAGCACGAGCAGCAACGCATAGGTACCTCCGATAACTCCAAACGCGGCGTAGAAAAACCGGTCGGAAACAAGGTGTGAAGGCCGTTCTTCGGCCGTCACAGCAAAGTCTCCAGCGTTTGCTTTTCATTGATTTTTCGGCTCGCTGCTGCGGAAAACCTCCCCGCCTCAGCCAATGCAGAAAGGAAGCGATCCTCTCGAAGCACGTATTGTCCAAAGTGAGGGCAGGGTAGGTGCTGCGTCATAGCATAGGAAACGATTGTCGGTGAAATCTCAGCCTGCAGGTCGCTGGAAATGGTCTGAAACCCGTGAGCTTCGAAGGTAGCTTTGCCGGTCTCGCTGGCCAGGAAACGGGCCAGGTGCAATGCTGCAGACGCGTCGTTTGAGCTGTTGAGTAGGCCGATGGAAACCGTATGCGTCTGTGCCGCGAGCACCGGGTCGACGATCATTTGAAGGTTCGCATACTGGCGGGCGGTGGCATCCCAGATAATTGCCGCGTCCACAGCCCCGAGGAAAACTGCGTTCGCCAACTCTGATACCGTCGGCATGAAGACACCGTCTTTTTCAGCCTGCCGCTTGATTGCGCTCCAATGTCCCGACGCGCGCAGTAATTCACGCGTCTGTTTTCCGATGGAAGCCGCTTCTGGATTTCCTAAGGCAAGCCGCACCCCGGGATTCAAAAGGTCATCGAGGTCCTCGATAAGCCTGGGGTTGTCTTTAGGCAGCGCGATCACGGCAGCGAGTCTGGCTAGCGGCAGGACCTCGGCAAGCAGGCCTTCGTTTCTGGCGATGTCGGTGTAGGAGCTATCGGCGGCGAGGTAGAGATCGCCCAGCTTCGCGATCTTCAGGTTACTCAGGAGCGTTCCCGAACCTCCATATTGTACCTCCACCCGGACGCCAAATTCCGATTCGTAGCGACTGAGGAGTGCCTCCACAGGCGGCTGCACGCTAGCCGCGCAAAACAGTGTGAGGGTTTTCGTTGCACCGGAGTCATTGGATCCACCACAGCCGGCCAGGGTGAGGGCCAAGGCAATAGCGCACAGCAGGAAAGCCGCCCATCCGGGCGTCAGCGCAGTTTGTCTGGGCTTTGCAGAAGCGTTCATCTCATCGAAGTGCTGCGGTTACAGTTTGAAAAGTCAGCGCTCATGCGGAAGCCGGGGAATGCTGCCGATCCGTCGCATTTTTCTGTTCTGAAAGGAAGCCGTAAACCAGGCAGTTCTCACGGCGCTGATTTGCAAAAGTGCGCATCGACATGTCGCGAAGATCCATTGTCAACAGTTGCCTGCCCAGCAGCGTGCCCTGACCGCTGAGCAGCTTAATCGCTTCCATGGCACCTAAGTCGGTTGCTTTCCGGCCTATGAAAACTGCGTAGCCTGATCGAAGGCCTAACTCCTGTGCTTAAGTGGAGTGGTATCACGAGGTTGGTAGACCGTATGTTTGTTTTGTCGGACAGAGCTAAGTGTGCACCAGCAAAGGTGGAAGGCTCGTCATCAAGCAACTATCCAATGCGCCAACGTCTAGGCCCGGTATCCTGCTTGGTTTCCCCTTGGCTGTGGGTTGGCCTGTGTAGGTCTCCATCTCCGTACACATACCCGCCAGGCGGCTTGGAGTATCGCAATGTCTTGAAGGCTGATAAGTTTTCGTTTTGACCGATGGCAAACTGACATAATGGCTATATGTGCGTTTCGTCGCTTCCTCGTATGCACCTCCTTGCTGTTCTTCGAACGAGCGGCCTGCTCGCGCTGAGTAGCCTTTTTGCGTCGAGCCCCACGCATGCGCAGGACTTTATTGGCAGTCCTTTTTACGACTTTGAGTTGATCGTCACCGAGGGCGATTTCGTGACGGGAGCGGCGGGTTCACGCGACTTGTAGGTGGTGGAGATCCTTCCGGAGTCGACGGTCAACGTGAATGGCGAAGCGGTCGCAGCAGCCGACGTGATCGACCCGACTCAGTCGGCACTCGTCGAGCAAATGCTCTCGCGCATTCCGGGCAGGCCGTCTCCCTTCTACCTGCTGAGCTACTTCGAAGAACAATATAAGACCGGTGGTGGCATCGCACCCCTCGACGTACAGATCAACGACATGGGCGATCTGATGTTCCTCAGCTCGTTTGAACCGGCCATCGCATTGGGGGCTCAGGATCTGGAGCCGCCGCTCTCGCGCAGAGACCTTAATATCATCGAAGCGGACGTGCCCGGAAAAATCATTCCCGACGGCACGACCCGGCCTACGGGCTCGGGCGTCGGGTGGCGCGGGCATCCACTGGTGAGCTGTGGTACTTCGCAGACGACGGCGCGCCTGCCTTGGCGCTGCGCAAGCTCAACCCCTCGGTCACCTCTCCCTTTGAAAAGTGGCTCGACGAAACCACCACACTTGTTGGTACCGACCGTGACCCCAAGCTCGACCCCAACAACAACACCCAGACCACCGGCTTTGATTACGCCACCGGCCTGGATGCCGATACCCCGCGCACCCCAGCAATGACTACCTCATTTGCCCTGATCGATGCGGTCAGCAACACCGCCACCTTTACCTGCCCGCGCTGGCGCGATTTTGAGGCCCGGGCGCTGGACTATCAGGTGATGGTCTCCACCGACCTGGTCAGTTGGACTGATTTCCCCCTCTCGGATGTGGATGTGCGCGTACTTTCGGAAGATTTCGAGGAGGTTGCGGTGGAGATCGTTTTTCCCACGCTTGGGGGGTCCGGCCCAAGGCTTTTCGCGTCTAGTGGTGAGAGCCAGCGAGACGCCCTAAATCACCGTTGCTTTCGTCCAGGGACCAAAACGGCATAGGCCCGCCGCCCATTGTCGTGGACTCATTTTCAGGCCAACAGAGTTGTCGCCTTTGCAGGGAGCAGCTCTTTTGCAATGTTCATTCTGTTTCCCGTCCGAGAATCTGAAGGACGACAGCCGTCATATTGTCGCGACTGGTGAAAGCGGCTTCGTTGATCAGGCGACGAGGCGGGAACAGGTCGATGTCGCGCGGACACGGTTCACGAACCAACCCGTCGATTTTGGACGCACTGACTCCGTCGGTGACGCCATCCGTGCAAAGCACGAACCAGTCTCCTGGCTCAAAGAGGATGGTGCCGAGTTGGGGTTGGATAGTCTGAATTTTTCCGCCGAGGGCCATCTGCAACGCTGCCTTTGCCGGATGCCGGCGTGCTTGGAGCTCACTGAGTTTGCCCTGACGCACCAGCCAGCCCACGTGCGTGTGGTCGTGCGTGAACTGGTGAATCGGGTTGTTGGAAGGGAGATGATAGATGCGGCTGTCGCCGGCGTGACCGAAATACGCCTTCTCCGGAGTGAACCAAATCAGGCTGAGCGTGGCACCCATTCCTGCGGTTTCCTCGTAGGCCCGACCCAGGTTGACCATCTCCCGGTGTGAACGGGTAAAAAGCTCATCGAGGAAGTCCTCGCCACCGCGTTGAAAACCTGTTGCCTTCAGGCGGAAACTGCTGGGAAGCAATTCGGTGATTTTATCCACGGCGATTTGACTGGCGAACTCGCCGGCCTGGGACCCTCCCATACCATCACTGACGGCGAATACGAAATCGCCATTTTTGAAGAATCCCTCCCCCTGATTGCCGAGACGAAACACCTCGTGGCCATCAAGAGACAAACCCAGAAAAGCGTCTTCGTTTTTCTTGCGGAATCGACCACGGTCGGTGAGACCCCACCAGCGGATTCCAGCGGCTGGTTTTGCCAAGTCGCTCATTCCGTAATTCGCCGTCGCTGCGTTTGACGGCGATAAGCCTCAACGTTTTCGACGACCAGGCCCTCACCGGTCTCAAGAATTGTGGCAAACTCGAAATCGATCAGGCAAAACCGACCCAGATGTGGGCTGTAGGTGACGTTGCGTACGAAAGCGTCCTCATGGCGCACCCCGTACGTTTCCAGTTCAGCAAAGAGCTTCTGGAGCCGTTCGTGGCTAATTTTATCCACAACCTGCCCGCAGTTGCTGGTAATTAAGGCGGGGATTTCCGGGTCTTCACCCAGCACCCGCGGAACGAACGGGCAGTTTTTCGCCTCCAGATAGCGCAGGACACGGCGCTCATTCTCGAATCGTTCGACCGCCATGGGCCCAGCGAATTCCTTGGTCACGCGCCCGTCGAAGGCCACTCGTACACGGGCCTGCTTGGTGTCCTTGATATCCATTTTTCTATACCAAATCGGAGCCTCGAAGCTGTGCACATCTGTTCGTCTGCCAAGAAAAGATAGCCTTCGGGCTGGCACAATGGCTGCTCGGGAGGTGTTTTTCGATAGCTAAAGACTCCGTGCACTGAGCATACCCAGTAACGTGAGTGTTCAACCATTTTTTAACTCATAAAGAACTCCTATGGCTAAATACAAACTCGAATACATTTGGCTCGACGGCTACACGCCCGTTCCCAACCTGCGCGGCAAAACGCGTCTGGCGAGCGAGGCGCCCAAGAGCATCGACGATCTCCCCGAATGGGGCTTTGACGGCAGCTCGACGCGGCAGGCCGAAGGAGGTGACTCCGACTGCATGCTCAAGCCGGTAGCCCTTTATCCAGACATCGGCCGCGACGATCATTCTTTCATCGTCATGAGCGAGGTGATGCTGCCAGACGGCTCGCCGCACCCCTCGAACATGCGCGCCACCATCGTCGACGATCCCGACGCCTGGTTTGGCCTCGAGCAAGAATACTTCCTCTTCCATGACAAGCGTCCGCTGGGATGGCCCGTCGATGGCTATCCTGACCCACAGGGCGAATACTACACCGGCGTCGGCTACGCGAACGTCGGCGATGTTGCTCGCGAAATCGTCGACACCCATCTCGACCTCTGTCTCGCTGCTGGCATCAACCACGAAGGCATCAACGCTGAGGTTGCCAAAGGTCAGTGGGAGTTTCAGATCTTCGCCAAAGGCTCCAAGAAGTGCGCCGACGATGTCTGGGTCGCACGGTTCCTGCTCATGCGTCTGTGCGAAAAGTACAAAGTTGATGTCGAATGGCATTGTAAGCCTTTCCTAGGTGACTGGAACGGCTCAGGCATGCACTGCAACTTCTCGACCAAGTACCTGCGCGAAACCGGCGGAAAGGATTACTTCCTCAAGCTCATGGACGCCTTCGAGAAAAACAAGGACGAGCACATCGCCGCCTACGGCCCGGACAACCACTTGCGACTCACCGGCCTGCACGAAACCCAGTCCATCGACAAGTTTAGCTGGGGTGTGGCTGATCGCGGTGCTTCCATCCGCGTACCCCACAGCTTCGTCAAGAACGATTATAAGGGCTACCTCGAGGATCGTCGGCCCAATTCTCAGGGCGACCCTTATCAGATCTGTTCGCGAGTGCTGCGCACCATCGCGGAAGTGCCTCAGGGCTGAACCCGCCGCTTCGGGCGATATTTATCAAGGGCGGCGTTCTCGGTTCCGGGGACGCCGTCTTTTTTAGTTTAACCAGGAAGCACGGCCCAAGCTGAGTGGGCTGGAAACTAAGATTAACGACTCAGGCATCCAGAACCTCCGAAACCCACGGAAGACAAGTTTACTCAAACGCGCGGGTGGTAAACCGGATTTGAACCGGCGACCCCTGGTACCACAAACCAGTGCTCTAACCAACTGAGCTATTACCACCGTAGCAGGCGGCCTGGAGCCGCTATCAAGAGTCTAGGTTGCTACCTGGGTGACGTGTTGTCAATGGCTCAGCGTCGGCGCAGGGCGGCGGGAATAGGCAGCACCGATTCGCCCACGACCGCGTAGGCTTGGTCGTCTGCTTGCGGGCGCTGGGTGGCTGTACCCGTAAAGCTGCCAAAAGCCGGAAGCACGATGCCACGGCTCCTGACGTGAAAGGCGGGCGCGGTGATGGATTCGCGTCCGCCCAGCCGAACCCGGACCGACGGGTGCACGTGCCCAGCCAGCCAGACGGGTCCTTCGACGTAAGTCCCTCTAGGCGGAAAGTGGCGCAGGTGCAGCCCGTTCCAGGGGTGGGGCTCCGGATGCATCTCTAGCGCCCACTCGGGCGGCCAGGCGCGCAGCCGCCGGTCGTGATTGCCCAGCACCAGCGTCACCGGTATGGCCGCATGCGTCTGCCTCCAGCGTACGAAGGTTTCGGTTACGTGACCGGGCACCCCTTGCGCGGCATGAAACAGATCGCCGAGCACCACCAGTAGCCGCACGTCCCATCGCTCGACCAACTTGCTGATGCGTGCCAAATCCGTTTCGGTGCTGCCTTCGGGCAGGGGGATGCCCTCGTTGCGAAAGGTCGCTGTTTTGCCCAGGTGCAGATCAGCCACAAAAAGCGTACGGCTGTGCGGTTCCAGGACCGCCTTTTCCGCCAGCAAAATAAAGACGTGCCCGCCCACTTCGATCTCCACTGTTTTCACCACACCACAGCTTCAGCAGCTTCCTCGAGTTGGGCAACCATCTCGCGAACGCGCGCTTCCCACGATTCTGAAGTCAGGCGCTGCGAAAGCTGATCGGCCCAAAGCGGAAAACACAGCGGCGTCAGTTTTTTGGGGGACTTCAACCGGATGGGCAGCGCAACGAGCCGGTCGATGGTCGCGCTCAGGCGGGTCAACTCCAGCTGCCGGTCCAGGATCTCGCGCTTGGCCTGATCGAGCAGCAGGTTCTGCGGATCGTAGCGCTCGAAAACCTCGTAGATGAGCCCGCTGGAAGCCTGCAACTCACGGTTGCCTTTGCGCTGGCCCGGGAAGCCTTGCAGCACCAACCCCGCCACTCGGGCCACTTCGCGAAACTGCCGACGCGCCAACTCGGCAGCGTTCATGCAGGAGAGCAAGTGGTCGAGTAATTCATCGGGCGTCAGCAGGTTGCGTATCAGCTCTTCGGATACATCGAATTTCTTGCGCGCCTGCAGGGAGAAGCCGTAGTCATTGGCGGTGATGCGCAGGGTCAGGGGCTGCTGGCGGCTGAGCCTCCAGGCGGCCAGCGTGGCCAGGCCTTCGTTTACCAGCCGCCCGGCAAAGCTGTAGCAAAACAGCAGCGAAACGCCTTTCACCCGGGCTGCTTCGCACAGGAAACGGTCGCGCGTTGGCAGCTCGGACCACTCACGTTGCACCAGCAGAATTTCCCTGGCGTGCCGCATCTCCGGACCGTCGAAAGTGTCTGCGTCGGCTTCCTCCATCTTGCGGCAGACGGCCTCGGCCAGTTCCGTCGAAAGCGGTGAGCGGCCTCCCTGCCAGGAGGGGACCGCGCCGCGTCCCTTCGAGCTGGCTTGGCGCACCTGGGCAACCAACCCTTTGATGCGGATCAGTTGAAGCTGTCGACCGGCGAAGGTGAAGCGGTCGCCAGGGCTGAGCCTTGAGATAAAGTACTCCTCCACCGTGCCCAGGGTGCGCCCGCCCGCCAGTTTCACGGCTACTGCGCTGTCGCTGGTAATGGTGCCAATGCTCATGCGGTGCCTGCGCGCGATGCGTTCATTCGCCACGAAGTACCTTCCATTTTCGCGGCTCAGGCGGTGATAGTCCGGGTAGGCCTGCAGGGCGTCCCCGCCGGTGTGGGAAAAGTCTACCGCCCACTTCCATTCGTCATCGGTCAGGTCGGCGTAGGCATGGGTGGAGCGTACCTCGCGCAGCAATGCATCGTGCTTGAAGCCCGTCCCGAGGGCACAGGTAACCAGGTGCTGCAGGAGCACATCCAAGGGGCGGATCAAGGGGCGCCGAGCTTCGATCTCTCCGCGTTCCATCGCATCGCGCGCGGCGGCAAACTCGACCAGCTCAAACGCGTTGGTCGGTGCCCCAACAATCCGGCTGACCGAGCCCGGCTGGTGGCCGCTGCGCCCCGCGCGCTGGGTCAGGCGGGCGATGCCTTTGGGGCTGCCGACCTGCAATACCTGGTCCACGGGCGTAAAATCCACCCCCAGATCCAGGCTGCTGGTGCAGACAACTGCCCGGAGTTTTCCGGCGGCCAAATCCGCTTCGACCGCGTCGCGTTCTTCGCGCTCCAGCGAGCCGTGGTGTATGGCCAGCACGTCCTTCCAGTCGGGGCGCGCCCGCAAGAGCGCCTGAAACCAGGCCTCGGTTTGCGAACGGGTGTTGGTAAAGACGAGACTGGTCCGCGCCTGCTCCAGGCTTTCGACCACTTCGTCCAGCAGCTTCAACCCCAGGTGGCCCGACCAGGGGAACGTCTCCATCTCGCTGGGCAAGAGCGTTTCGATCACGATTTTTTTGTCGAAGCGTCCGCGTATGAGCCGGCCTTGTGCCTGCTCGGAGCCCAGCAGGACCGCCAGTGCCTCGTCGAGATTGCCGAGGGTCGCCGAGAGTCCCCAGGTGCGCAGCTTTGGAAACCAGTCGCGCAAACGGGCCAGTGCCAACTCGGTCTGGACCCCGCGCTTGGTTCCCAGCAACTCGTGCCACTCATCGACTACGGTTGCTTCCAGTGTGGCAAAGGCGTCACGGGTTTCTGGATACGAAAGCAGGAGCGAGAGGCTTTCCGGGGTCGTGACCAGCGCGGTCGGGTAGCGTTGGCGCTGACGTTTCTTTGCCGACGCGGAGGTGTCTCCGGTGCGTTTCTCCACCAGGACCGGCAAACCCAGCTCGGTGGCCGGGCGCTGCAGGGCCTGCACGGTGTCTCCGGCGAGAGCGCGCAGCGGGGTGATCCAGAGCACTTTTAGCGGCACCGCCTCCGTGGGCTTCGAGCGAATGATCTCCAGCAGCGGCCCGCCCCAGGCGGCCAGCGTCTTGCCCAGGCCGGTGGGCGCGTGAATCAGCCCCGACTCGCCATCACGAAAGGCCTTCCAGGTTTGCTTCTGAAAGGTGAAGGGTTTCCAACCCTGTCCGGTGAACCAGCCGTTGAACTGTTGCTGTGGTGTCACACCAGCACTGAATGAACCTCCCGCGCGGCTTCAACTGCCAATTGTGTCTGCGGGCGCGGTTGGCGGCAACTTTGCACCGGCGACCTCCAACTACCGCCCGAATCCGAGCAACGGGCCTGCCAAGGGCATTTGATAGTGTATGAGGTTGGCATTAGCCCTGCATTCGACGAACTTAAGCGCTTCGAATGTCACAGACTTCCGCAGACCCGACCTCAATGTCCGCGCTGCCGGCTCCCTTACTGGATGGCCGGGGGCGTGCGCTGGAGGAACTGCGTCTTTCTGTCATCGACCAGTGCAATTTTCGTTGCCGCTACTGTCTGCCCTCAGAGCTTTTTGAGCATGGCAGCCCGTTCTTGGCGGACAAGGATCGCCTCACCCTGGACGAGCTCGAAGCCATCGCGCGTGGGTTTATCGAGCTTGGGGTGCGCAAAATCCGCCTGACCGGCGGTGAGCCGCTACTCTTCGCCGAACTGCCCGAGCTGGTCCAACGCCTGCACGCCGCCGCCCCTGACCTTGACCTGACCCTGACCACCAATGGCCTGCGCTTGGCCACACTGATCGAGGGCTTGCGTGCGCGGGGGCTTTCGCGGGTCAACGTCAGTCTGGACGCGCTCGATCCGGCGGTGCTGCGTGCGGTCTCGGGCAGGACGATCGATCCGGAGAAAATCCTGCAGGGCATCCGCGTTGCGCGCGATTCGGGTCTGCCGGTCAAGGTCAACATGGTGGTGATGGCCGGGATCAACGAATCGCAGATCGTTGCCATGGCCCGGCGCATGCGCGACGAGGGTGTGGCCCTTCGTTACATTGAGTATATGGATGTCGGAAACTCCAACGGCTGGAGCGAGGCTGACGTCGTCCGGGGCAAAACGACTCACGCCAGACTCGCCGAAGTACTGCCCCTACAGCCTTACGCAGAAGGCCGCCTGGAGGGGGTTGCGCGGATTTGCCGCTACCTCGATGGCGCGGGGACCGTCGGCTTTATCAACTCCGTCTCGCAGCCCTTTTGTAGCGGCTGTACCCGGGCACGCGTATCCGCCGATGGTACCCTTTACGGCTGTCTTTTTGCCAACAAAGGCTTGCCCCTGCGCCCGCTGCTGCGAACCGGCAAACCCCTGGCCGAGGCGCTGATCGATTTCTGGAGCCAACGCGACGACCGCTATTCCGAACTACGCGGGCAGGACACGGAAACCGCTACTGGTCGGCGGGCTGAAATGTGGCAGTTGGGCGGCTGAGGCGCTGAAGGCACGCGGGGTCAGCCCAAGTTTTTCACACAGGACTCCACCGCTTCGGGATTGATCGCTTTCAGCAGGTCCTCCACCTCGTTGACGCTGTAGCGCGGCGTGATGTGCTGCGGGCAATTCCAGTCATAGGCCTGCACCGTCAGCACCATCGCGCGTTCCACAGGTGCCCGCGTGCCCGCATGCGCTAGCTTTGCCATCAGGGCAGTGTCTGTATCTTTTTCGACTACTTTGACGTGCGCCCAGATTTTCAGCCGCTCCTGCCGGGGATAATCGACGAAGATCAAACAGGCCCGCTGATCCGCCTGGAGATTGCCGATGGAGATGTACTGCGTGTTGCCCGGATAATCCGGAAAAGCCAGCGTGCGGTCGTCGACGACTTTTAAAAAACCCTCAGGCCCGCCACGGTGCTGTACGTAGGGCCAGCCGTTTTCGCCCACAGTGGCCATGTAAAAGCTGTTGCGGCTTTCCAAAAAGGGAATTTCGCGTTCGGTCAGCAAAAAGCGGTCGGGAGATTGTTCCACTCGGGCGTTGGGGCCGCGGCTGCCGTACTTTTCCTGGGCCGCTTTGACGCTGTCGGTGTAGGCGAAGTTGGTGAAGTTCTGGCTCATACCGCCCACGCAAAAGCGCAACACTTGTGTGGTCAACGGCAACCGGATTTGTTACATAAAAATAGAACTGCCTCTTCTCATGACGAACCGCCCCTCATGGATTCCGGCCACGGTCACTCAGGTCCGCAAGGTGGCCCGCACGATCCGCGAGTTCACCTTCGCGCCGCGCGCAGGCGCATCCTTTCCCGACTTCACGCCAGGCGCGCACCTGGGCCTGAAGCTTTTCGTGGATGACAGCACACCGTTGGAACGCAACTACAGCCTGATCGATCCACGGCTGACCAATGGCGTCTACCGCATCGCCGTACTGCACGAGCCGCTCAGCAAGGGCGGTTCGGCCTACCTGCATCATCGTGCCGCGCCGGGTTCCGAGGTCGAAATCCGCGCGCCTGCCAACCTCTTTGAGCTGACCGATACCGCCCAGCCGATCGTCTATATCGCTGCGGGCATCGGCATCACGCCCGTCCTGGCTCACCTGCGGGGCTTCCCGCAGGAGGCCGATCTGCGCGCAGTTCACTTCGCGGCACATCGTCCGGAAGCCATGGCCTTCGAGTCTGAAATGAAGGCGCTCTGCGGAGAGAAGCTGCAGCTATACTTCACACGTGTGGAAGGCGGCAAGCGGCCAGATCTGCGCGCAATCATCGAAGCCAACCGCGACGCCCACTTTTACGCCTGCGGACCATCCGGCCTGATCGACGATCTGGAGAAGTGCGTGGCAGCCGCCGGACTTCCTAAAAGCGCGTTGCACTTTGAGCGTTTCACCGCGGCCGATAGTGGCTCCGACGCTGTCAACATGCCTTTCGAAGTCGAGCTCGTTTCAGATGGCGTCGTCCTCAACGTCGACCGCGAACAAACGATTCTCGAAGCCCTCGAAGCCGCCGGCTACGACCCGCCCTTCAGCTGCCGTGCGGGCATCTGCCGCACCTGTGCAGTGGAGGTGCTTTCGGGCGAGCCTGATCACCGCGACAGCGCTCTTGATGACGAGGAAAAAGCCGCCGGCAACGTGATTTGCACCTGCATCTCGCGGGCGAAAAGTTCCCGGCTCAAGCTGGATTTATAACTGCGGTTAGTACTAACAGGGCAGGTGTCATTGTCTCCCGTGCAAGGGTCTTGCACTGGTGAGCATTACATTTTGCTGGATACAAATTATTTACAATATGTTTGCCAGCCACCGTTAGCTTCCGGTATTCATTGAATATACAAGGGCACCTACCTCGCGCTTGTCACCCCCACATACCCTCATGAAAACATTCGTTGCTGCGACCGTCCTCCTGGGCTTAACGGCCCTGCCCACCCATGCCGCCGTCACCGGCGCAACTCTCAACGCCAACAACGGCCAAATCCAATCCGTTACGGCCAACGGCTACACCACCCAGGTGGCTTCCCTCGTCACGGGAACCTCGACCGGAGCCGTTCTGGACAACGCCTTCCCGATCACACAGGCCGACAACTTCAACGTCTTCAGCTACTTCGCGCGCAACGGCACCGCACCCGGCTGGACCATCGACCTGGGCGCCTGGTCCGACGCCAACGGCGACAACCCGGACTTTTTTCTCTACGAATACGGCGCCAATGACTCCCTGACCGTGGCGCCCATTCTACCCGGAAACGTGGTGGGCCAGGCTATCAACATCAGTGCATCCACCTGGACCACGATCGGCATCACGGCACCTGGCGGCTCCAACAATGGTCAGAGCCTGGCCGGCATCGCCTGGTCCATCACGGATCTCTTGGACGCCTCCGGCCTCGCCCTGGACAACTCCACGGAGATCACCGGCATCCAGATCGAATCGGCCACCATCGACGCTGCCTCGTTTATGGCGGCGGTGGTTGAAGGTACGGGTGGAGGACCGCCTCCTGTCGACTTCGGCCCCTCTGCCGCGCTTGATACCTCGACCGATGGCGTTTTCGGCGATCTGAAGCAGTGGCACCGCGTGACCGTGGCCTTTGCCGGGCCCGACACCAGCGAGGATGCCTCGGTCAACCCCTTCACCGATTATCGGCTCAACGTCACCTTTACCCACACCGAAACCGGCAAGACGTATCAGATTCCCGGATACTACGCCGCCGACGGCCATGCCGGCGAGACAGGTGCCACCGCGGGTAACATCTGGCGCGCGCACCTCTCCCCGGATTTTACCGGCGAGTGGACCTACCTGGCCTCATTCCGCACCGGCTCGAACATCGCCGTCGATGATAATCCCGACGCTGGGACCGCGACTGCTTTCGATGGGGCCAGCGGCGCTTTCATGATTGCCCCGACTGATAAGGCAGCGCCCGATTTCCGCGGGCGCGGGCGGTTGGAGTACGTCGGCCAGCGCTACCTGCGGTTTGCCGGCACTGGTGAATACTTTGTCAAAGCCGGCGCGGATTCGCCCGAAAACTTCCTGGCCAATCCCGACATCGACGGCACTTCCAACCACGGCGGTGCGAACTTCCTGCGCACCTGGACTCCTCACCTGGGCGACTGGAACACAGGCGACCCGCATTGGAAAAACGGCCTCGGGCGCGGGCACATCGGTGCGCTCAACTACCTCGCCAGCGAGGGCCAGAACGTCTTTTCCTTCCTCACTTACAACTCAGGTGGCGATGGCAAGGATGTCTGGCCCTTCATCGCGCACGACAATCCGCTGCGTTACGATTGCTCCAAGCTCGACCAGTGGGCCATCGTCATGCGCCACGCCCAGAGCCTCGGCATCTACCTGCATTTCAAGACGCAGGAGCAAGAGATGGACAACGACCCGCCGTTTGCCCTGGACGGCGGCAACGTCGGCTTGGAGCGCAAACTCTACTACCGCGAGTTGATCGCGCGCTTTGGACACAACCTCGCTCTTAATTGGAACCTCGGTGAGGAAAACACCCAGAACAACACTCAACGCCGTGACATGGCGCAGTACTTTTTCGACAACGATCCATACGGCCACAACGTCGTCATCCACACCTTCCCCGGACAGACCGACAGTGTGTACGGCGCGCTTGTCGGCGCGCAGTCGAAGCTGACGGGGGCTTCCATTCAAAAGGGCTGGGAACAGGTCCATAGAACCAGCTTGAAGTGGGTGGAGGAGTCGGTCGCCGAGAACCGTCCCTGGATTGTCGCCAACGACGAGATCGGCCCCGCCCAACGCGGCGTCCCCCCGGATACCGGCTACAGCGGCTTCAACGGCTCGGGCACGCCAACGCAGGCGGATGTGCGTCAGGCGGTGTTGTGGGGCAACCTCATGGCCGGAGGTGCGGGCGTGGAGTATTACTTTGGCTACAGTCTGCCCGAGGACGATCTGGATTGCGACGATTGGCGCAGCCGTGACCGCATGTGGGACTACAACCGCCACGCCCTGAACTTCTTCAACACCTGGCTGCCGTTTTGGGAGATGAGTAGCGACAATTCGCTCGTGGGTAATGCCTCCGACGCGAACACCAACTACTGCTTCGCCAAGCCGGGTGAGATCTATGCGATTTACCTCTCCGATGGCGGCACCGTCAGCCTCGACCTCGAGTCCAGCACCGCCACGTATCAGGTTCGTTGGTACGATCCGCGTGACGGCGGCCCGTTGCAGGAAGGCACCGTGACAGAGATAACCGGACCCGGCCTGCAATCGATCGGGCAGGCGCCCAGCGCCACCTCCAGCGACTGGGCTGTGCTGGTTTCCCTGGAAGCGATGCTGCCGAATACCCCACCCACACTGACCTCGGCCACCTTTCGCGTCATTGAGGGCAGCGCCGTGGGCACAGGCGTTGGCTCACTGCCCGCAGCCGACTCCGACCCCGGCCAACAACTCACCTTTGCCATTACCAGTGGTAACGAGAGCGGGACCTTTTCTATTGATGCGGCCACCGGGTTGATCGAAGTGGCCGACCCAACCGACCTTATCAAGCTCAACAACCCGTTCTTCCGTCTCGGCATTACCGCGACCGATAACGGCTTGCCGCCCGAAGAAGCGACCGCCGACGCCACCATTATCCTCGAGCACACCGTCGTTGGAAAGCGGATATTGTTCATCCGTGGTGGCGAGGACACCGGCGGCTTCCTGGAAGGGGGCAGCGATGAGCAGCTGGCCGATATCTCCAACGAGCTGACCTTCAACGGCAATCACGGATGGGGCTCGCTGCGTGACACGCTCCTAGCCGAGGGATACCTGATCGAGCAGCGGATCGAAGGTCCTCTGTCCAACAACACGCCCATCGATCTGGCAGGCATAGACCTTTCCATCTACGACGTCATCGTTTTTGGCTCAAACAACGCCGACTACACGCCCGATGGCAGCTCCGATCTGGTCGATGCCTTGGAGGCATGGGTGCGCTCTGGCGGGGGTGCGCTGTTCATCAGTGATGCGAATTTCGGCACCAATTGGGGTGACGCGCCGGACTCCGACCAGGACTTCCTCGACCGATTTGGACTCACCGTCTACCAGGACCAGGGCACCTACAGCATCTTTGAGAACGAATTTCTCGCGCCGGAACACCCCATCTTCAAGGGCTTCCCCGACACCTCTGCCGACGACGTCACGCGCTTCGATGGGGAAGGCGTGTCACCCTTCACGTTCAACCCCGTGCCGATCCCCGGCGCGCGCATCACGCTGCTGGCGCCCGCCAAAGGCAACGTCCGCGTCAACGATGCCTTCGGCCAGGGAACCAGCCGCCCATCCACCGCCAACGATGCCTCGGTTGTGGCTGTAGAAATCGGGGTGGGGCGCGTCGTCGGCCACTTCGACCGCAACACCTTTTTCAATTTGAACGGCGCGGGCACGAATATCTTCCGCTTCAGCAACCAGCAGTACGCCCGCAACCTCTTCCGCTGGCTTTCCGGCGGCGGGCAGGTTGCTCTCGACAACTGGGCCGAGGAAAATTTCTCCAGCGACTTCGGCGTGCCGGCGCTCGAGGATTCCGTTTGGGGCCTCCTGGCCAACCCCGACCACGATCCGTACGTCAATCTGCTGGAATACTTCCTTAAGCTAGACCCGAACAGCCCGGAATTTGGCAGAGTCGCCTTCACGGTCGAATCCGGCTTGGGTGTCGTCTCCTTTCCGCAGGCCGATTTCGCGCCCGGCGCAGCCGGCCAGGTCGAGTGGACGGAGAACTTCACCGATTGGTTCACCGAATCGGTCACACTGGAAACCAGCGAGGACCTGGGCGATGCGACCGTCATGCGCGCGATGCTGCCCGAACCGGCCACTGGCAACATCTTCGGACGGCTGCGCGTGAACTACGAAACTGCCGAATGACGCCGCCAGTTTTTTAATTCACCACGGTTAAGGACTCAGCGCCTCCTTCAAAAAGGCCAGCCCTTCGCGCATAAAGGCGTCTTCACTCGGGTAAAACGAGCGCCAGCACGAAACCGCCGTCCGGATGGCCTCGTTTTCCTGATTGAACGTTTCCAAGACGACCCAGCCCGCGTAATCGACGGCCTTGAGCGCCTCGCCCACGCCTTGCCAGCTAACCTGCCCGGTGCCGGCAATACCGCGGTCGCTCTCGCTGGCGTGGAAGTGTGCCAGCCGACCGACCTGGGCGGCTGTGCGGAGCGCCTGCGCACTGTCTTTCTCCTCGATGTGCATGTGAAAGGTGTCCAGCAGCAGCCCTGCAGCCGGGCTGGCGCAGGTCGTGCAAAAATCGACGCCATCGGAGGCCAGATTCAGAAAGCCTGTTTCGAAACGATTCAGCGGCTCAAAGGCGAGGGTGATGCCCAGCTTCTGCGCCCGCTCCAGGACCGGAACCAGTGCCCGCGCCGCCTCTACCCGCTGCTGCGCCAGGGGGATTGAAAGATCGTGATCGCCCACCGCCTTGGCCAGGGGCCCGCAAAACACCTTCGCCCCCAGCAGTGCCACGATCTCCAGCGACCCAAGCAGGTAATCCAGCGCCCGCTGCCGCGCCTCGATGTCGTTACCATAGAGTTTTGCCCCTGGTGGCAGCGCGCCGGATGCCGTCACGTCCAGGCCTGCGGCCTGCGCCGCATCACGGATCGCCAGCGCCGGCACCGCACCAGGGTCAAACACCGGCACTTCCACACCTTCAAAACCGAGGTCTCGGATGCGTGGAAACCGGTCCATCTCCGCGGCTCCGATGGTATCCGAAAACAGCATCAGGTTGATCCCGTAGCGTATGCACATCACTCCAAACCAACCGGCCCGCTGCCCTCAGGCAAGGTTGCAACCGCACGCACGACCCTAGCGTTGACTCCCAGGCTGCTGTGTATTTGTTCAGTGGTGTTGTGCGCCTCATCGCTCATTTTGACGCAGACGCCTTCTTCGCTTCGGTGGAGCAGGCACGCCGCCCCGAGCTTCGCGGCAAAGTCATGGCAGTCGGGGGAGGGGAGCGTGGCATCATTTCCGCCGCCAGCTACGAGGCACGCGCACGTGGCGTCTACACGCCCATGCCGACCGCTCAGGCCAAACGCCTCTGCCCGGAACTCATACTCGTCAGTTCCAACTTTTCGGATTATCGCGCTTATTCGGCCCGCCTGTTCAAAATCATCCGCGCTTTCAGCCCAACGGTGGAGGCCTCGTCTATCGATGAAGGTTACATGGACTTGTCACATACAAAGTCGCAAAGCGCTGCAACTGATGTGCTTCAAGAAATAAACCGTTTGGTCAAAAAAGAGCTGGAAATCTCTGTCAGTTGGGGGCTGGCCTCCAACCGGCGGGTTGCGGCCATCGCCAGCAAGCTCGAAAAGCCCAATGGCTTCGTGGTCGTACCCATGGGCGAGGAAGAAGCCTTTCTGGCCCCGTTGCCGGTCGACCGTCTGCCCGGTCTCGGCAGCAAAACCGGGGTGGCCCTCAAGGCGCTGGGCGTTCACACCCTGGCCGATCTCGTGCAAACCCGTCCCGAGAGTCTCCGCCGCCTCTTGGGCTCGCGAGTGGAGTCGGTGCAGCAGGCCGCGCGCGGCATCGACGAGACGCCCCTGGCAACGGAACGCGGTCAGGCAAAATCCCATTCGCATCAGCGTACCTTCAGCGAGGACACGCGTGACCTTGGGTATCTTGTCCAAACCGTCAAGGCGATGATCGACGACCTGACCGCCGGATTGCGGCGCGACCAGCTTCGAGCACGCGCTCTCACCGTGAAGCTTCGCTACGACAACTTTCAGACGCGCTCGCGGTCCACTACGCTTTCCGAGGCCAGCGACTGCGCGGAATCCTTTTTCCCGCTGATCATTCCCATGTTAAAAGCGCTCATGCGCGAAGGCGGTGGCCGCGGAGTGCGTCTGGCCGGGGCGGGGCTTTCCGATTTTGACGCGGGCCCCCGCTCCCAGCCATTGTTCGAGGACGAGCCCGGCAGTGCACGTCACCGCCGCCTCATGAGCGCGGCCGATCAGGTGCGCGCCTCCTTTGGCGATGCCGGGCTCACCCGTGCCTCGTTGCTCGGCTCGGGCAAGCCGCGCCACTGACTGGACAAACCTGTAACCGGACGTCAGCTTTGCTGTATGAGTAAACGAGATATTGGTCTGTTGGTCATGCGTGTCGGCCTGGGCATCATGTTTGTGCTGCACGGCATTCCCAAGATCGTGGGCGGCTCCGATGCCTGGAAAGGCCTGGCTCAAATGGTGGTCCCCGGTGTCGATGGCTTTGCTGCCAGCGCCCTCGGCTTGAGCGCCGCCATCGCGGAGATCCTCGGCGGCATCCTTTTGGCCACCGGTTGCTTCTATCCCATCGGTATGGTAATGCTGATCGGCGTTATGGCGGGAGCAACCCTGGCCAAACTCACGGGTGGCGGTTACGACTTTCTGTCGTTTGCCCAGACCGTCGGGTGGCCGCTCGAGCTGATGATCGTCTTCATCGGCCTCCTGCTGACGGGCCCCGGGCGTCTGGTCTTGCGGATGAAGTCCGGCTGAGGCAAACCACGCATGTCAGGCCAACGCCCCCGGTCACGCCGGCGCGGACCTCCACAACCCGGTTCCAAGGCTTTCGAGACGGCCTTGCGTCACCGTGTCAACGCCGGTCGCCACGCCGTGCTTGAGCAGGTGCCGTTCTTTCAGCAGCAGTTTGCCAACGTTCCCAGCGAATGGAAGGCCGATGACACCCGTGTAACCTTCGCGGACTTCGCCATCTCCGAAAAAATCTTCGATGAGCTCCGGCGCAGCTTCCCCGAAGATGATTTCTGCAGCGAGGAATCCAATCCGCAGGACGAACTGCGCCCGCTGCACGCGCCTTTCACCTGGGTGCTCGACCCGATTGACGGCACCAACAACTACTTCCTGGGCATCCCGTACTGTGCGATCTCGCTCGCGCTCCTGCACGAGGGCGTGCCCATCCACGGCATCGTTTACGATTACTCGCGGGACACCCTCCTCCAGGGTGGACCCACGAGCTCGCTCCTGGACGGCAAGCGCAAGCGGCGCAGTCTCGACCAGCCGCTGGGGCGCGACACGATCATCGGCCTGCATTTCAAGATGGAGCCCGCGCTCTTTCGCCGCCTGGAGCCATTGATGACGACTTACCGCGCGCGCTGTCTGGGCAGCGCTGCGCTCATGCTGGCTTACGCGGCTGCCGGCCTCATCGACGGCGTCATCGACCACCGCGTCAAGGTCTGGGATATTGCCGCTGGCCACGCCCTGATGGCCGCCGGGGGCGGTGAATTCCACTTCATGAGCGAGCCCTGCTTCCCGCTGAAGGACTTCCACGTCGAGCAGCCCCGCACGCCCTACTACGCCGGATCGCCAGCCTTCTGCGCCTACGTTCGCGAGCTGCTGGCTTAGCCCGCCGTCTCCTCAGACCTGGTAGACGGTGCCGACCTCCGGATCGAGCACCTGCATCTCCGGGGCGGCCATCGCCAATTCCTCGTCGAACCAGGTCCGCGATTCCGGGTCGCCGTGTGTGAGTACGCAGGCGCGCGCTCGTGTCTGCAGTGCGAAGTTCAGCAACTCTTCCCGGTCCGCATGGCCACTCAGGTCGAAGCGCTCCACCTGCGCCCGCAAGGGGCCTGAGTGACGAATCTTCTCAAACACAATAACGTCGTCGCGGTGCGCATGCAGAATCTGCCCGCCGACGGTTTCCGGATCGCAGTAGCCCACGAAGCAGATGGCGTTGTGCGTGTGATTCACCATGGCCGCCGCGGCGGCGTAGGAGGGCGTGTGGTCCACGATCATCCCGCTGCTTAGAACATAGATCGCCTGTTCACCCACATCGCGTCCGGGCCGCAGCTCCGCTTTGAGGGGCTTCACACCCAGCTCGCGCAAAACGCTCTTGCGAAAGTCCACCAGGCCGGTCTTGCGGCAAATCTGATCCAGGTGATCCACCAGATCGAGGCCAAGGCCCGACGCATACACCGGTACCGGGGGCAGCTTCCCCTGCTTGCGCGCATCGTTGAGGATCGAGAAGATCTCTTGCATGCGTCCCAGCGCAAAGGCCGGGATCAGCACCGAGCCACCATGCCCCAAAGTACGGCGGACGGTTTCCAAAAGCCGCTCGCGTTCATCCAACCGGTCGGAGGCTGCGGTGGTTTCGGTGCGTCCGCGCGTGGTTTCCAGCACCAGCGTATCGAACTCCTTCTCCGGAAACCGCGCGCCTTCGAGAATCCGCTGGTCCCGGAACAGCACATCTCCGGTGAAGAAAATTTCGCGGTGTTTGTACACGATCTCGATCCCCGCGGCCCCGGCGACATGGCCCGCCGCGAAATACGTGATCTGGATTTCATCCTCCTTCTCGTAAAAGGTGCGCGGCTGCCCGTACAGCATGGGCATGAGCACCCCCTCCAGCCGCGAAATCTCGCCAAATGTGTACAGCGGGTAGGCGCTGATTTTGTGCTCCTCGCGCTGCCGGCTCATCACGTTGCAGGAGTTGCGTAACATGCGCGGCACCAACGTCCGCGAGGGAATACTCACCAGCACCCGAGCGTTTGGGTGCCGTCGCAGGGCTAGCGGCAGCGAGCCGATGTGGTCCAGGTGCGCGTGCGTGACGAGGATGAAATCGACCGAATCGTCGGGCACCGCGTCGTATCTGGGCACCGCCTCCAGGCCGAGTTTCTTGGGATGCATCCCGGCGTCGATCAGCAGGCGGAAAGGCCCGATTTCGACCAGCATCGAGTTGGCTCCGATGCCTCGTTCGCAGTTCAAATCCGTGATGCGCATGCCCTGACGTGGTCCCCGGTTACGCGCCCTGCGCGCCGTCCCCGTCCGGCGCTCTCATCTCAAAGGGCGGTATGGCCACGTGAACAGATTGTCCCTGCGAGTCAACCCCATGAAATGAACCGCTCGCCGAAGCGTTGCAGCGCAGCAGGTGGTAGCTGTTGTACGAAAAGTGCTCGCCGGGCCGCAGGGTGGGGCTCTGCCCCACGATGCCACCGCCCTCAATTACCTGCGTGGTGCCGTCTTCAAGCCGGAGCACCCACTTTCGTCCCTTTAAGGTGACTTTCGTCTTCGACTGGTTGTGGATCGTCAGGAAGTAAATGAAGGCATGCATCTGGGGTATCTCCACCCCATAAGTGATGGCGGTCTCGGTATGTGGCTCGGAGTAGACCAAACGGTCTAACACTACGGCGAGCCCATTCACTTCACGACTCTCTCCGGGAAAAGCACTCATGGCTGCCGGCTCAACCTCCTGCGACCACGCGAACGATCTCCAGCCGATCTCCCTCCGAAAGAACCACCTCACGGGCTTCGGCGCGGGTCAGCGCGGCGCCATTGAGCTCGACAACCACCCGGTCCATTTCAAGTCCGTGGCTTTGGATAAAGTGCGGTAGCTGAGTTCCCATATCGATGGCGTGCCTCTCGCCATTGGCGACGATGCGTATGGTTTGCATCGGCTAGGCCGTTTCCAGGTTAACCGAGTCGCTGGCCAGGACCTGGTCGTGGTCCTTCCACACGGGCTCGTAGCCCTTGTCGCGAATCATCTGTGCGATCGCTTGCGGGGGGCGTTCGTCGGCGATGTGGAATTGCTCGCCGGGCTGTTCGCGGGTGGGCGTCCAGGCAGCTTCGTCGAAGTGATCGTAGCCGCCGGGTTCGGTGCTGGAGCCTGCGCTCATCAGGGTGACGCCCAGCGTGGTCAAGCCATCGCGCAACTGAGGTGATTCCCGCGTTGAGAGCGTGATCCCCAGGTGCGGCAGAAACAGGCGCAGTGCGCAGATCGTTTGCAACAACTGCAAGTCACCGGCCACGTGCCGCGGGTCGGGACTGAAGCCCCCGGCGGCCGGGCGCAAGCGCGGCAGACTGACGGCCACCTGCGCCTTCCAACAATGCCTGAGGAGATAGTGCGAATGCATGGCCACGGAGAGCACCTCGAAACGCCAGTCGTGCAAGCCCAACAGGGCACCGATTCCCAGCCGACGAAAGCCCGCCGCGTACGCTCGTTCGGGCGTATCCATGCGCCAATGGTAGTGCTTTTTGGGGCCTGCTGTGTGCATCGCGCGGTAGGTCGCCTCGTGATAGGTTTCCTGATAAAGGATCAGGCTTTCGGCCCCGGCGCGCACCAGCGGGATGTACTCTTGCGTCTCCATTGGCCCGAGTTCGATGGCGATGCTGGGCATGTAGGCCAGGCAGCGTCGTACACAGTCCTCGACGTAGCCGTTGGAAACATACTTGGGATGCTCGCCCGCCACGATCAGCAGGTGCCGGAAGCCCCGCGAGGCCAGCTTCTGCGTCTGCGCCTCTACCTGTTCGCGTGGGATAGTGATGCGCGGAATGGGATTGTTGCGCGAAAACCCGCAGTATTTGCAGATATTAATGCACTCGTTGGAAAGGTACAGCGGCGCAAAGAGGCGGATGGCTTTGCCAAAGTGCCGCTGCGTGGTCGCCTGCGACAATCGCGCGAGAGTCTCTATGCGCTGGCCCGCCGCCGGAGACAACAAGGCCGCCACCGCTTCCAGCGAGCGCGCGCGGCCCTCCCGCAAAATGGCCTCTACAGCATCCCCGGAAGCGTTTTGAGAAGCCGCGACGAGGGCCTCAATGTGCGCTGCGTCGAATTCCTTGGAAAATGTACTCATCGAATCTGTGGACGGGCTGCTGACAGCGGTTCAAGCGCCGAACCAAGCCCGTGCTCACAATCAACCCGTGCCCAGGAACGCCGTCAAGGGGCTGGTCGCTTCCGCCTGCACCGAGGGTCCTTCAAGACCGATGTGATAGGCCTCGCGTCCGGCTTCAACGGCCTTGGCAAAGGCCTGACCCATGGCGCTGGGATCGCTGGCTACTGCGACAGCTGTGTTAATAAGCACCGCATCCGCCCCCAGTTCCATGGCCTCCGCAGCGTGCGACGGTCGCCCCAGCCCGGCATCGACAATGACCGGTACGCGCGCCTGCTCGATGATGATCGAAATCTGGGCGCGGGTCTCCAGGCCACGGTTGGAGCCGATCGGCGAGCCCAGGGGCATCACAGTTGCGCAGCCCACATCCTGCAGCCGGAGCGCCAGGACGGGATCCGCGTTGATGTAGGGCAGCACGGTAAAGCCTTCCTTCACGAGGATCTCCGCCGCCTTGAGCGTCTCGATGGGGTCCGGCAGCAGGTAATTGGGGTCGGGATGGATCTCGAGTTTGACCCAGTTGGGCAGCCCGGCGGCCACGGCGAGGCGGGCCAGGCGCACGGCTTCGTCTGCGTCCATGGCCCCGGCCGTGTTGGGCAGCAGCAGGTAACGATCGGTCTCAAAATAATCGAGAATGTCCGCAAAGGGGTCTTTCGTAGTGCCCAGGCTGGCTCGCTTGAGCGCCACGGTGACCAGCTCGGTGCCACAGGCGGCGAGCGCTTCGCGCATCAGGGCGTGACTGGAAAATTTCCCGGTACCGACCAGCAGGCGCGAGTTGAACGCGCGCCCGGCGATGGTCAGGGGAGTGTCGTTTCTCTGCGACATAATGGTGCAAAATAAACCGCATCGCCTGCGGGGCTAGTCAATAGACGCGATTTCTCAAAGTTGCCCGACAAACCACCTACCTCGGTCCCAAGCATACCGACCTGGCAACTGCGCGACAGCTGCAACCGCCCGGGTGTTGGGCGCGATTTTTCAGAAGGGGTCGCGGGTGATGGAACCGCTTGAATCAAACTCGCTCATGCGTTCGACCAGCGATTCACGCTGCAGCCGGCGAATGTTGGCGATGGCCTCAGCATGCGACTTCGTGGCCGAACCGGGACGACGCGTGCTGGTGGACACGTCATTGAGGGTCATGTCGTTATGGACCCATTGGAGCAGATGGATCTTTTCCGCGTTGGAAAGTCCCTCGATGGCTCCTTTGATCATGTCCAAATCGCTCATAAAAGCTTAGACTAGCTAAGTGTAAGGGTCAGTACAAGCTGCATTTACTCTGAGAACGGATTCTCTGGGGCCTGGCGCTTCCAAGCGGCAGATCGGATTCGCCCGAAGCACTCAGCTGGTCTCTTAGGAAAAAGCTTCTAGCGGAAGGCAGGAGAGAGGCGAACTTTGCCTCGGCATCCGCAAATAGACTTGCCAGTGGCCGATGCCGCCCACTGCACTGCATCGCTTATGGAGAAGCGCGCGCTGCTGTCCGTCAGCGACAAAACCGGCCTGGTCGACTTTGCCCGGGCCCTCGTCGAGGACTTTCAATTCACCCTGCTTTCAACCGGAGGCACCGCCCGAGCGCTCGTCGAAGCAGGGCTGCCCGTGACCGAAGTCAGCGATTATACGGGCTTTCCGGAGTTGATGGAAGGCCGTTTGAAAACGCTTCATCCGAAGGTGCACGGCGGGTTGCTGGCCCGGCGAGATCAGCCCGAGCACCTCGAACAGGCGCAGGCTCATGACATCGGACTCATCGACCTGGTCTGCGTGAATTTGTACCCCTTTGAGCAAACCATTGCCCAACGCGGCGTCACCCTGGCCGACGCCATCGAGCAGATCGACATCGGCGGGCCTTCCATGCTGCGCTCGGCGGCCAAAAACCACGCTGCGGTCACGGTGGTGATCACTCCCGAGGATTACCCCAAAGTACTGGAAGCCCTCAAGGAGGGTGAGCCCGTGCTCGCCAGCTTGCGCCGCACGCTGGCCCAGAAAGTTTTCGCCCGCACCTCCGCCTACGACAAGGCCATTGCCGACTTCCTGGCCAGTCGCGACATGCCTCCCGACCCCGGAGCGGCCCTGGGCTTGCCCGGCAGTGTCGATCTGCGCCTGAGCAAGGCCATGGACCTGCGCTACGGGGAAAACCCGCACCAACAGGCTGCGCTCTACGGCACCTTTCTCGAGCATTTTGAGCAGCTTCAGGGCAAGCAGCTTTCCTTCAATAACATCGTCGACATCACCGCCGCGGCCTACCTGATCGGCGAATTCGAGAAACCCACCGTCGCCATCCTTAAGCACACAAACCCCTGCGGCGTGGCCTCCAGCATGGACGGGCTCAAGCCGGCCTGGGATCTGGCGTTTGAGACCGACCGGCAGGCGCCCTTTGGCGGCATCATCGTGGTCAACCGCACCCTCGATCTCGAGCTGGCCGAGGCGATCGGAGAGCTCTTCACCGAGGTCATCATCGCTCCGGGCTACACCGACGAGGCCAGCGCCTTTTTTGCCAAAAAGAAGAATCTGCGCCTGATGCGCGCCAGCGCGACCATGCGGGCCGACAGCCTGCAGGAGGTCAAGTCCGTCATCGGTGGCCTGCTGCTGCATGACCGCGACCAGTCGCCCGTTAATACGCGCGATTTCAAAGTGGTCACCGAGCGCCAACCGACTGAGGAGGAAATGCGTTCGCTGCTCTTTGGCTGGAAAGTCTGCCGCCACGTCAAAAGCAACGCCATCGTGTACACGTGCGGTGAGCGTACCCTGGGGGTCGGGGCCGGGCAGATGTCACGGGTCGACAGCTCGCGGATCGCCGTGTGGAAAGCCGGTGAGGCCGGGCTCGATCTCAAGGGCAGCGCGATCGCATCCGAGGCGCTTTTCCCTTTTCCTGATGCCCTTGAGGCCGCCGTCGCCGCTGGAGCCACGGCCGCCATCCAACCCGGCGGGGCCAAACGTGACGAAGCCGTCATCGACGCCGCCAACCAGGCCGGGATGACGATGATCTTCACCGGTCGTCGACATTTCAAGCACTAGCACACGCTCGAAAGATTCTGCGATGCCTACTGGATGGGTGCGCTTTTACTTCGTATTTGAGAAATAAGTCTCGATTCTCAGGTGTCGAGCGTTTTAACGATCTTCGTCACCGATTGTTTCACTTCTGTAACAATACGTGCATGTTCCTTACAATCATTTGCTTGATGCCGGCTACTCCACAATATTTACTCTGTTAATACGCTACTGATCGTTGGCTTGGACCCTGAAGGTGTACCCCAAGAGCACCTTCCCCTAAATTCCCAAGCTGCTATGCAATCTATCCTTTTCCTGACCTGCCTACTGGTTGCGTCTGACACAGTCCTTGCTTCGAGCGAGGAACCTGTGGCGGCGACGCATTTGGTTGCTCTGAGTGAACCTGCCGAAGCTATCGTCGTCAGCTCAAACATCGGTGACACGGCGTCGACACCTACGGGTGCTGTCGCCGAAGACTCGGTGGGCCTTGCCAGCTTACTTGGCGCGCTGCCCGGAGTGGACGACAACCTCGAGCCCTCGATATACGCACTGGCTTCGGCGTTTATCTTTCTGGGGCTGGTAGCGGTGCGTCGCCTGCGTCGGCCCAAAATGTTCTAGGTCAGCCCGACTGCGACGGGCTCGCTGTATTCGTGTCGGCACGCCTGCTGTCGCAAGGGTTGCTGGGTAACCGCAGCTGCGTCTGCGTTCGTTTGATTGCCCCGGGCGTCCAAGTACTCGGGAAACGCTTCCAACGCCTGCTCGAAGCAATGCAGGGCCTCGGTTTCCCGGCCAAGGTTTCTCAGAGAGACTCCGAGGTTGTTCAGGGTCTCTGGGGTGGGTAGACGCTCCTGCGCGGATTGGAATCGATGGTGCGCTTCTGCCCAATCGCGTAGGCTTAGCGCCAGCACCCCGAGCATAAAATCAATTCGCCAACCCTCCGGGCGTGGCATTGGGCCCTCCGGCTCCAGAATGTGGTTGCGTTCGGATTCGGGCAGCCTGTCGAGCTCTTCGAGCATCCTCCGAAGCATAGGAAAGTCCTCTCGAAAGGAGGCCATGGAAAGCAGCGCCCATTGTGCAACCCGCTCCGAATACCCGGCTTCGCGGTAAAGTGTTTGGACGGCTTCATAATCGAAACTGCGCAGGGATTCCGCCGTGGTTCGACGCATGCGGTCGAGATTGCGGGAAACGCTGCCGGGGTAGGCGCACATGCGGTAGCCAATTTCCGGCAGCAGCGCCACGGGTACTCGCGCCACGGCTGCCCGCAGCAGCAGATCGCTGTCCTCGGCGGATTCCAGGTTCAGTCGGTAACCCAGTTCCTTGGCCACCTCGCGGCGAATTGCGATCTGACCGGCTCCGGGCAGGTAATTGCGCTCAAACTGGCGCACCAGCCAGCGGTCGCGAAACATAAATGGCGGGATCTGTGCCTCGCGCAGAAAGCGGTCCGAAGGCCCGTCGAAAAGCGCCACGCCGTCGCTGGCGATGCCTGCTTCGTGAGTCTCCAGAGCGCTAAGGAGACGACGGGTGCGGCCCGGCAAAAAGGCATCGTCTGCGTCGAGCCAAATGCCGCAATCGGTTTCCAGCGCCTCGAAACCCGCCTGACGGGTCAGCGCCAGCGTGCGGTGGGCTGGCGGCTGAACCACTCGAAGGGGCCGCGTACCGGCGGCTGCTCGGGCGTTGGCCACGGTGGCATCCGAAGAAAAATCATCGATCAGGATGATCTCGGCGATCGGTTCCTCCACCACGGAGCGTACCGCACGGCCAATGGTTGGGGCCGCATTGCGGGCGGCTATGAGTACGGTCGCCTCCATGCGTGGGTGTGGTTCAATCCTGGTCCAATCCGATTACGGTAGGCATCGGACAGCGCGCGGATCGATAAATCGAAGCCAGGCGCGCCCGCATTTGAGCACCAAATTCGCGCGAACCCAGCAGGATGCTTTCAGGCCGCAGGGAGTTGGGCAGTGCGCTGGGCTCGTGAATGTACAGGCCGGAGTACGCACGCCCTTGCTGCAGTGGATCCGCGTCCACAAAACCATCGATACTCAACCCCCCGGAGGCGCAGCGATCCGCCAGCGAGCGCCCAAAATTACCGGCCCCGTAGATAAAGGTAGGCGTTTCTGGCGAGACGGTGAGGACGCGCTGCAACAACGTTTCTACCGCTGCTTCCTGCGGGGAAAGCTCCGGGATTTGAAAGGCCTTGGGCAACGGCTGCGCAAAACAGGCGCTGGCGATTCGCTGGAAAGCCTCACGATGGGCTGCCTCGCCGCGCTGAGATAAAATTCGCGCCCGGGCTGCCGTTTTCAGCCGCTCGAGTCTGGGGCGGTTGCGGTGAAGATCTGCAAGCACTTCGGCCATCGCTGTCGTATCGCCCTGGGGAACCAGACAGCCGGTTTCGTCCTCGATGACCACTTCATCCACACCCGAGTCGATTTTCATGACGACCGGGCACACACGTGCGGCCATGGCTTCGGCGAGGGCCAGAGGGTTGCCTTCGTAGGCCGAGGTCAACAGGCAGACATCGGCCCGGGCCAAGTGTTCGGCAACCGCCTCTGGAGGCACGCGCCCGATGAAGCGTACGTGTCCCGATTCCAGCAAGCCGGCAGTGACAAAGGCCTGGGGCAAGCGGTGCTCCTCGGGTCCGGCCCCAACCACTTGCAGTGTGAAAGGTACGTCCATTGCTTTCAGGCGGTGCGCAACCTCCACCAGACGGCTGACCCGCTTCTGCGTTTCCTCCAGCCGCCCCACGTAAACCAGGCGCAGGGGCTGAGTTGAATCGAGGCCCGCGGCAGAGCTATGCGCGGACTCGGGCTGGGGGTAGGGCAGCGTGTGCAAGCGCCGGCGAGCTTCCGCGCTGAATTTCTGGGAAAGTCGTTCGGTCAGGTGCTCGCTGACGGCGATGATGCCCGCAAAGAGCGCTTCGTAATGTTTGAGGATGAGCCCGGTGTTGGGGTCGTCGTTGTGCGCAAAGCCCAGGAAGCGCACGCTTGGGTGGTCAGGGTGGGCCAGCAGCCAGAGCCGTGCCGCTTCGTGAGCGGTCTGGCCTGCGTTGGGCAGGATCAGCGCCGGCGTATCGGGGGCTTCGTTCACCCAGTTTTCGATGGCCTCGACGATTTTCTCCGGCTGGTGCGCCTGGCCTTCCGGCAGTCGACGGCAACGTGTATCCAAGGGCAACGCGGCGCCCCCCAGTTGCAGGATCTCGACCGTGGGAAACGTGCGATGCAGCCAGCGCCCGTAGGTGGTGACCCCGCTGACTTGCCAATCGGCTTGGTCGATAAAAAGGGTACGCATCAAGGCGTCTACTCGGCGTTTTGCCGCAACGATAAATAGCTCGCCGTTACGGGGTTACTTAACTGGTTGCCAGCGCCGACGATCAGGCGGGGGTGACGGTAGAGACCATCGCATCGCTGCCCGCAGCACATACGCGACACTCTCCGGAGCCAGGTTGCCGTATCGACAAGGCGCGCATTTCGCCTGCCGCGTTTGCGGGCTTCCTGGCCTCTGGGTGTGGGGCTGCGCTGCGCCATCTTTTCTCCGAGCCTGCGCTAGTTTCTGAACAGCCGCTAAACGCTGCCATGCAGGAGGCCTGGGAAGCGCTGTTTGGCTGCCTGCCGCAATTTTCGCCCACCGATGCGCAAGGCCCCCGCGTGCTCAGCTTGGAGGCATTTGCCGCAGACGCGCCGACAGACCGGTGCGTACTCAGCCTGCTGGGCGCAAATCGGGAAGCGGCTGGACGCGCCCTGCTGCGTTGGGGTCCGCAGCCGCAAATCCATTTTCTGAGCGAATTCACGCCCGATGAATTGAGTACTTGCCTGACGGCGCCCTGGGCCGAGACGCTGCCCGCTCGCTGGCTCCGCATGGACGTGGATCTGCCCGGCGAAATCTGCGCACGAGGGCAACCCGCCGATACGCTCTGGCTGCACGATACAGTAAACCCCAGGGCGCTGGAGCTGCTGTTTGAGACTCTGGATGCGTCTGGTGGAGATGGGCAGATCCCTTTGCGTGGACGATCACTTCGCCCGGAGGCAAACGCGCTCCACGAAGCCGCCCAAGGAATCGCCGCGGCCGAACGAGTGGTGATTGACTGTAAGCTTCCGGCTTTGGAGTTCTGGACCATCCGGGTCTGCGTGCAGTTGCAAAAGCCCTTTTTACTTCGGGAGGGACTGCAAGCATCGCCCACGCGCTACGCCGCTTTCGAACAAGGACCAGAGCTTTTGCAGCAGGATTGCCTGAAGCTGCGTGCCTTACTGGCGCGTTTGGAATCCAGTGACAGCGATTTCATGCGCATGTGTGGCGAGTCCGCTCCGTCGCCTGAAGCGATCGAGCTTGGAGCGGACTTCGAAAAAGAGGTACCCATCGATTGGTTTTTGCGCCGGGCACGCCTGCGCAAGGAACTGCCCGGCAGCACGGTCCACTGGCTTTCCAACGCGTATACGCGGAGGCAACTGCTCGGTCTGGCGGCGGCCTCGACCACGTGGCGTCACTGGCTGTGCGAGCTCGAATTCACGATGGAGCGCTGCGTGCACGGCATCCTCCCGGAGTCGTACTTGAGGCGTATCTTCAATCAGGATACGCAGGGCTGTCTGGCGACCCTGCGAGCACTTTGTCCGGCGGGTTCAGGCAGGGTGCAGGACGAAGCCAGTTGGCCCTATCGCGTTTTCGATCTGGCTTTCATCACAAGCGCCCAAAGGCAATCCCTGGGTGACTGGGAAACCTTCGGAGCCCTCGCGGGAGAGTTGCTCGTCAGTCGATCCGAGCCGGAGACCAACTCCCGTGCCCAGCAGGCGCTTCTGGCTTCCGCGTACCTGGCCGGTGCCGGGGTATCCGTCGACGGCCTTGAGCCTCAACTTGTTTTGGAGCGCTTCACCGGACCTTGGCTGCCTGCGTTATACGATGCCAGTGTGCGAACGATAGCGCGTCCAGTGGCCAAACGGTTGAGGACGTTTTTCGAAGCGCACGGCTATCCCGGCAAGGATGGGCTGGAGCAGTCCTTCCGCCGTGCCTGGCTGGAGCTGTGGGAGGGGGCCTGGGATCGGGTGGTCGCAGGTGGCCTGGCCCTGAGCGAAGAATCCACCGAGGCTGCAGCGGCCTTTCAATTGAAGCTGGCGGACAGTCTGCTCTTGTGCGGACAGGTCGACCCGGCGCAGCGGCTGACGCAGGCCATCGCGCTTGAGACCGTACAAGGCAGCCTGGATGCGCTGCGGCTGGCGGTCATCCGTCTGGCTGCGGGGGATCCCGAACGAACCCGCACGTGTCTTGCACAACTGCTCGAAGCACTCGGCCCTGGTGATGAAAACATCGGGCTCAACGCGGGTTTTGCGCGGTTTTTCTGGCTGCTGTTCGAAGGCGTCGAAGCAGGCCTGGGCGCGACCTGGAGTCCGAGCTACGCCGCGCACGAACCAGAGTTGCTTGAACGCATACGGCTTAACCTTGGGTCACATTGGCCGAACGAGATCGCTGCTCCACATCGAAACGAAATCGACGCGCTCAGCCAGCGGCTGGTCTTTGTGCCACCCGCGGCAAATTGATGGAGCGCGGCACCACACCCGACGTCATGCCCAGCGTTTATCTGCATCTGGAAAACATCTGTAACCGTGTCCTGCTGGACGTGGAAAAAATCCGCAGCTACCTCATCAGCAACGGCTGCACGCTGACGCAGGATCGGGCCCGCGCCGACAAGGTGCTGCTGGTGGGTTGCGCCTTTAACAACTACACCGAAACCGAATCAAAAAAGCGCCTGGATGAGTTTCTCGCCGAGAAAGCGCCAGCTCAGGATATTTTTGTGCTCGAAGGGCTCGCCGACACCATGGGCCAGCGTCTGGCCAAGGAGGGCGTGCTGGATAAAAGCCGGATTATCCGGACCGGGCGCTACGGGGACCTAGACCCGGTCTTTGCGAAAAATCAGGCATTTTCAGAAACCCCCGAGGCCAACTTCTGGGGGCAGTACGCCACCGGCGCGGGCAACGCTACGGGCACCTGCTGCTCGCACCGCAAGGGCGTTGGAACTTTCGACCGCTACGCCGTTCAGGTGGGCCACGGGTGCAACGATCGTTGCGCATTTTGCGGCGACAAAGTCGTGGTGAAGCACATTCGCAGCAAGCCGCTGGAAGATTGCCTGCGCGAGGTGCAACAGGGACTGGCGCTGGGCTATCAGCACATCGACCTGATCGGGGATGATGTGGGTGCCTGGGGCATCGACCGCGATAAGTGCATTCTCGATTTGTTACGGCCCATCGTGGCGCTGGAGGGCGAATTCCAGCTCTGGATGGAGGAACTCAATTTGAAGTACCTAGTGCGGCACCGCGCGGATTGGCCAGCTCTCCTGGAGACCGGACGCTTTCGGCGCATGGCGGTGGCCTTTCAGAGCGGGAACACCCGAGTGCTGGAACTGATGCGGCGCGGCTACACACGCGAGGAGTTGCTGGATGTGGTTGCGCTGCTGCGCACCTACGACATCGAGCTGCATGGTCACGTCATCATTGGCTTTCCCACCGAAACGCGCGAGGAGTTCGAGGAGTCCTTTGCAGTGATCGAAGCGGGCGGCTTTGCTAGCGTGAGCTTCTTTTTGTACCAGGACCGCACGAACGCACCGGCCCACCGGATCGAGCCGAAAGTAGCGGAAGACGAAAAGCTCGAGCGCCTGGGTATCGCTGAAAAGCACTTTCGCGAGTTGGGCTACGGGGTGACGCGCCGGCCCGACAAGTTGCAAATTCTGCGCACGGAGGCCGCCCATGTCCCAAGCCCTGTGTGAGCCTACCGACCCTGCCTTTTACGAGGCGGAGTATCGCGAATACTGGAACCGTCCCGACCGCTGGAACACAGATTCCTTCGAAGACGCCGACACCATCGCGGCGACGATCCTGCGCACCTGCGGGCCGGGTGCGGTGCTGGATGTCGGGTGCGGGATGGGATCACTGGTCAAGGCGCTGCTCAAACTGGGACTCGATACCCACGGGCTCGACGTCACCGAACGCACGGTCGCCCACGGCAACACGTTTTCTCCGGGCCGCTTTCACCTGGGCTCAGCCCTGAAGCTGCCTTTCGAGGACGGGGCCTTCGATACACTGGTTTCGACCGACTGCCTCGAGCACATCGCCGCCGAGCATCTACCGCAGGTCTTGCGGGAGTTCCGGCGCGTGGCCAGGCGAAACGTTTACGTCCGCGTGGCGACTACCCCCGACCGTGACCGCCGCTGGCACCTGACTGTGCAGCCGCGGGCCTGGTGGGAGCAGCAGTTCATCGATGCCGGCTTCCTGCGCCATCCGCGCCTGTTGCAAGTGCGCAACTTCTGCGATCTCGGCGCGGATGACTGGAATGTTTCCATGCTCTGGCAAAAGACGGGCACCCAGTTGGCGGCTTCGACGGGTAATGGCTTTTTGGACGTCGTCGGCGGCGAGGCCGAAGCTGCCCTTGCCCGACTGGTGCAAGCCGCCGAGACCCTGCGACCGAACGACCGTGCGCTGGTGGTCGGTCCGCGGGCAGCGCACGCGGCAATTGTACTGAGCGAACTGGCTCAGGTTGACACCGTCAGCGCGTACCACACGCCTGATAGCATCGATGCTGACGGCGTCTGGGACTGGATTTTTCTGGAGGTAGCTCAAGCGGATCTCCCGTTGTATCAGAATCTATGTACGCGCCTGGTGCCAGGGGGACGTCTGGTGCTAAGTCTGGCCGAAGCCGAACACTCTGGCCAGACCCCCGGCAGCGTGCTGGAGTCATTTCCAGACCTGCACGGCGAAAAGGCTTGGCGTATCGCTTTGGCGGATACGGCGCACCAGCCTCCGTTGCCCCGGCGGCAGGATCGTATCGATCTGCAATCGAAGCTCACTTCCAGCGTGCAAAGCTGGGTTGTCGCCATTGGTCTGAAAGACCCCTTCGCGGGCTCTCCCGAGGCCTACACACAGCGCATCTATCCGCAGCTGAATTTGACTGGGTTGAACCTCAAAGCTTTCGAGCGCGACTACGAAAACCCCTGGCTGGTTAATGCCCTGGTTGTCTGGGGGCAACGGGCCGATAACGACGCGTTGCTCAAGTCCCTGGCCGAACGTACGCTGGCGGACGCATCGGCAGCCGGCGCTGCGGACCGTGGCGCGGCTTTGTGCGTACTGCTATATCGCGAGCTGGAAAACGTTTCAGCGGATGAAAAAGCCGCGCGTAAGCGACTTGCGGAAGTCGAAAATTATCTGACCACGCCCGCCCAAAATCCACACCAACTGCGCTGGCGCATTTCGCTGGAGTTTGCCTCCGCCTGTCTGCTGCAAGCCCTCGGCGAACTCGCAGAAGCCGAGAACCGCTTTTTCACCTGCAGCCAACGGGATGCCGGCGCGTTCAGCCCGCTGCTGGGGACCAAGACCGTCGCCGCCGCCTTCAAGGCCGGTTGGCTGGCAGCATGTCAGGGAAATCTGGATACAGCTCGCGAGCGCTGGCAGTGGGGGATCGAATCGGCGCAGGGTCTCTGCCAGGGCTCGTGGTTTGAGATTCTTGGGAAAGCCTGCGACCCGTATCCCTGGGGTTTGATGGAACTGCAGGAAGTCCTTGGCTGGGCTCAGCGCTGTGCGCAGGCGCTGGAGGGCAGCAAGCAGTTTGAGCGTAGCCCCGCGCGGTTGGCGGCTTGCGTGGAGTTTTCGCTGGCCCAGCGAGAGAAAGCCCAGCTGACGACCCTGCGCGAGTTGCAGCTTGGTGCAAGCCAGGCCGGGCAGCGTATCCACGAGTTGGAGACAGAGGTGCGCGATCAGGTGCGGCAGCTACGCCAGCTCTGGCAACAGCGTATCCTTCGGGAATCGGCGCAGCGCGAGGTGCTCTTCTGGGGGGCGAGTGTCTGCGGCACGCACGCATTGGATTACTTAGAGCAGGCCTCCGGGCAGGTGAGCGGCTTTATCGACAAGGACCCCGCCAAAATCGGCACCGCTTTTCAGAAGCGCCCGGTCAACGCTCCGGACGTGTTGCAGGCCCTGGCTGTGAAACCATTTGTGGCGATCACCTCTGTTCACGCGCCCGCCATCGCACGTGAACTGACCGAGGCGGGCTGGGTCGAGGAAACGGATTTTGCCAACCTCTTCGCGCCGGTCATGCGCTGGAAGCACATCTAGTCGAAGCGATTTGCCACATGATTTACGATCCAGCCGAAACTGAAATTCGCCTGAACCCGAGCGGCGAAGGCACCGGTGTCGCGCGCGCCGCGTACGATGCGGGTCGCCCGGAAAAAGCTCTGGGTGCGCTCTGCCATGCGCCGTTCGTGGGGCTGGATTTTTCGCCTACGGGCCACGTCACGGTCTGCAACCACTTCCATCAATCGCTGGCTCAAGTGGATGAAGACTTTTCCATTCTGGAGTTCTGGCGCGGTCCGGCGCTGAAGGCACTGCGGCAATCGATGCGGCAGTATCGGATCAATCCCGAGCACTGTCGCCACTGCGCCTATCAGATTCAGGCCCGTAGTTTTACGGAAACCTTCGCGCGTGCGCAGTACGATGTTTCAGCAACGGGCGATTTCGACCCGCCGTATCCGCGCCGGATGATCTTTCGCCTCAACAACACCTGCAACCAGGCCTGCGTGATGTGCAGTGCGTCGACGTCCTCGCGATTCCGCAAGGAGGTCGAGGGTCTGCCGCTGGAGGCCTCGCGCTACGGCCCCAGGTTTTTCGCTGAGCTTGAGGAAATCCTGCCGCACCTGGAGCACATCGAATTTTACGGCGGCGAGCCGTTTCTGGTGCGTGAACACCTGCGCATTTTCGAGCTGCTGGAGTCTACCCAGTCCCCTGCCACGCTTTACGTTAACACCAACGCCACGGCCCTCAACGCCCGCTCGAAGGGCTTTCTTGAGCGGCTCAACTTTACCTGCATCGCGGTCTCCATGGACGCCGTCAGCGCTCAGGTGCATGAGACCGTACGCTTTGGCCTGAAGCAGGAGCGCTTCCTGGCCAACCTGGATTGGCTGCAAAAGCTGGCGCAGCGCCGGGGCATCTACCTGGTGCTCAACGTAACCGAACACCGCAAGAACTGGTTCGAGCTACCACAGATTTTTGAGTTCGCCGTAACGCGCGATTTGCCCATCCACATCAACACCTGTGTGCACCCGGCCAACGTTACCCTCTACACCCTCGACGACGGGCACCTGCGCTATCTCGATGACTTTTTCACCCGCCATTTTGAGCGGTTGAGCGAGGCCTGGTCCGACTTCCGCAACCGCCCGGCCTACCAGCATTTGCTCAGCCTGGTGCGCGGGGAGCTCGACAAGCGAAACGCGGGTGAGCGAACGACTTCGTTTGGCCACTCCAAGCTCAGCGATGGTCTGCTGGCGGTCCCGCTGCCCGGCGAAGGCACCTTTGCCGAGCCGGCGGTCATCGACTTCGAACTGAGTCGGATGCGTGAGTTTTTGGACGAAGCGGAGTTCGAACGGATGGAACGCGGCCTGCGCGCGCGGGCGACCGCAGCGACTGAAACTTCAGTTGTATAGCAGCACGTGCTCGAGCTTAAGGTGCTGCAAGCGCTGGTGCATCTGCGTTTCCGCCGCGCGCGAGGAGTAGATCACGGTGTCGATGGATGCCGCGGGCAGGCACTCCGGGCTCCAGCAGGGCTTGCCTAGGAAGGTGCCGCCTGAACGGCGGTCGACAAAGCCCGCCAGTCCGTCGGCCAACCACGGGCACAGCAGCAGAAGTACCCGCGTGTGCTCGCCGATGCCGTAGATGGCGATGCGCGCCTTGTGCGCCCCCCAGTCAGCCTTGCGTGCCAGCAAGCGATCGCGTGCGCCGAGCAATTCCCGAGAGAGCGGGACTGCCCCGTCTGCCGGGCACAAGGCAGCCAGCAGGTGGTAAATCGAGGACGGTGCTTTCACTTGCGAGAGCACCTGGATCAGCGGCGACAAATCGGGGCGACGGCCTGCCGGCAGGGCTCCGAGCGCTTTGACCTGATTGAGATCGAGCTTGGGTGTACCGCCCTGAGTACCGCGTTCAGTGCGAGCGGCAACGATCGGTGCGACCGCAACCGTCTCGCCACGTAGCAGCAAACTGGATACGATCTCAGCGGGTATGGCGATTTCGCCAAAGCTGTCTTTCGAATCCGCGACGGCCACGGGTACAGCATACGCTTCCTTATCCAGCAGGAGCGTTTCCAAGTCGCAGGTCGTCGGCGCGCGCAGCAGGCCGTCTCCGCCGCCCGGCGCATCTTCCAGCACGAAGCCTAGCACGGCTTTTGCCTTCGATAAGGCGAGGGCATCTTTCAAATTTGCCTCAGCGGTTTCATCCAGGCAGACCGACCGGGGTAGGTGGACACGGGCAGACGCGGAGGCGTCTCCGGGTTGGGCCGTTTGGATTGGCGGCTGCAGCCCGCGCATGAAAGATAACTGGCGGTCGTTCGCCTGATCCGCCTGAAAGCCCGTGCTGAAATCGACTTCCAGCCGGTCCTCGCGAAACACGGTTTCCAATTTCTCCTGGATGCCGCGCGTTGTCGGCATGCAAAGGAGGTGCGCGTTGGCCTCGCCAACGATCTCGGGGATGCCGCCCGCGCGCGTGGTCAGAAACGCCCGGCGGTTTTCAAAAAGCTCGATAACGGTAAAGGGGAGGTTGTCGAGGAGGCTTGGGGCAACGATGAGGCAGTTTTCGCGGGTTCGTAAAAGTTCCCAGACCTGCTGCGAGTCGAGGTTGCTTCGAATTTCCCAACGATTTGAAAAATGCGGTTCCAGGCTTGCTTGAATCACTTGGTCCGCCGGTCGACCGAGGACGGTCTCGGGTTTTCCCAGAAAGGTGATCTGGCGCACCTTTTCCTGAAGCAGCGTCGAGCGTTCCAGCGCCTGCAGAAAAAAGTGCAGCCCCTTGCGGGTTTCCAGCCGCCCGAAAAAAATCAGATCGCGAAACCCGCTGAAGCACGTCTTTGCACCTGGAGTTTGTGTAGGCTCGAAGGCGTAGGGAACCACGGTGATGCGCTCGCGTGGATGCTTCCAATGTGCGGCCATCCAGTCGGCCATGTGCGCCGAGGGCGCGGTCACGTTTTCACATAGCAGCGCCGAATGCCGCTCCATGTGGTGAATCTGCAGCGCACGGGCACCGGAAAAAGACTGCCGCATGCCCTGATAAGTCCAGCGCAGCGGACCATGCGCGGTCAGGGCGCAGCGCGTGTTCTCGAGCCCGAGCCCGGCCGCACGGTACTGCAGGCTACGCAGGCCGTGACCCAGAAACTCCTGAAAAAGCAGCGTGCGAAAAGGCTGTTTTTTTAGAAATTCCAGCACCTTGAGCGACTGGCGCATCTCGTCGCCGTCGGGCTGAAGCGCGTATCGATCGAGCTCGGGAGCATGCTTCGCGCACCATTCGTTGAGGTCTACGTACTTCAGGCCGTGCGCGCGCAAAAAATGACCCTGCCAGTAAGCCGGCATCTCTACGTTGGTGCGCCCGGTGTACAGGACGGTGATGTCTTCTCCGGCGCGTGCCAACAGGAGCGCTTGCCAGTAGCAGGCGGTTCCGACGCCGCCATTACGGTAAGGCCCGACAAATTCCGGCGCGATCAGGCAAACCGGCGAGATCCCCCTCGTGTCCTCCAAGATGTGCGCATGACAGAACAGCGCCCGCCCGCCTGGCAAGCGAATTTGCCGACAGACCCTAAGCAGTTGCCCACGCGGGTCGATTCTCGCTGCTATGGCTTTTGGCGCGCGCAGCGAACTCACTCGGGCTTTGTACCTTTGCGGGGAGCCCATCGCCGTTGGTAAAACCGGGCAATTGCTGCGCGAAGCCGGCATCGACTTTGAAGGCTGGCTGAGCCTGCCCAATCCCGGGGACGCAGCCAGCAGCGCGCGTCACCTTGAGGCCCGCCTCGCGGCCAACCCAGACCGCTACAATGGTGTGCAATGGATGCCGTGTTTCAGCGAGGCGGCGGATTTCATCCGTTTTCATGACGCGGTGCGAGCGTCGGATGTCTTGGCCGGATTGCGCTTGCTGCATCCGGCCTGGCTGCTGCGCTGGAATCCGGCAGCCAAAGCCTCGGGCATACTTTTCACCGGCTTTTGGAGTTCGGGAAACACGATTCAGGGCGTGTTGCTGGATCAGCTTTGGCGCCAACGCGAAGCGCAGACCCGTCCTACGCCAGCAGTACTGCAGTGTCGCCAATTGGCCCAGCAGTTTCAGGAGTGCCTGCGGATTTTTCAGGAACGCGCTTTCGTCGACAGTGGCCTGACCGACTTGCGCATCCGCAGTCACGAGCATTTTTGGCTGGGCAGTCTCTACGGTTTCGATGGTAACCACGGAGTCGTTGTGGGCCCGTTTGAGCATCGCCGTCCCTTCTGCGGCGAGTTTCTTTCCGGTCACTTTTGCGAGGAAGACGTCAGCGCCGATTCGCTACAGGCCTTGGGCTTGGAGCCCTGGCTGGCACTGAGGCACCCTCTCGACGTACTGTGCTCGCTGGCGGCGAAAACCACCTTCGAGAGCGATCGCCTGCCCAACCCGCCCGACCGCCTTAAGTTGCGCCAGGCCCGTCTGTCCTCGGTGGATTGGTTCCAGGCGCAATGCCGGCGTCTGGCCGATTATCTGGCAGGCTTTGCGCACCAGAATGCCGCCTGGAACCTGGCGCGTTTTGAAGCGCTCAATGCCAATCCCGAGCGCTGGATTTTTGCGGCGGCACGGCGGCTGGGCAGTGACTGCTCGGTGGCGGGCGCACGCGAGCTTTGGAACCGCTTTGGCTCGCGTCCGCTGTACCCGGCCTGGCAATCCCACCACACGCCCCAGGCCCAGCGCCGTTCCTGGCAGGGCCTGCTGACCGAAGCGCATTTGGATTGTGCACGTGAGCACGGGCTGGAGTCCATGGCGTGTACCCTGGGTTATGGGGCCTTTAAGGAAACGCCGCTGCAACCCATGTGCGAAGCGCCAAAACTCGGTGAAGCCACCCCTGCAGACCGCGCGCAGATGGAACAGGTGGATCTCGATAAGCGCTCGGTACCGATTCGCGTGGGTAACCGTTCACTACGCCTGGAGTTCTGGGGTGGGGGCCCACGACCGTTGCTGGAAAAACGACTGCGCACGCCGGAACGCTGGCGCTTTATCGGGCTACTCGACCCGGATTTCGACATGGCCGCCGCGCCGGTCGAGTTGAGGGCGAATTCACGCCCAACGCAAAGTGTTCAGGAGTCAGCCTCGAATCCTTCGTCTGTGTAAAGCAGCACGTGGTGCCCGTCCGCTGTGGCCAGGCGTTTGCGCATCTCGCGTTCGCGCCCGATGGACGAATAGATCACGCGATCGTCTGGCGTCAGGTGTAGATCCTCAGGCGCGACGATCGGCCTGCCCAGGAAATCGCCTGCACCGCGTTGATCGACGAAAGCGGTCACCCGCTTGAGCAGTTCGGGCTGGGCCCCTAAGAGCGCGCGGGAATGTTCGCCCGCTCCGTAGATATACAGACGGCCTTCGCCCTGGCCTGGCTCTGACAGTGCGGCCTCCAACCGCCGACAGGCACGCCCAAAGGTGGCGTTCAATCCCCCCGGGCCATCCATCGAGCCCTGGCCGGGCTCCGCGGTGGGCGGGAACAGAAAATCCTGCAGGTCCTCCTCCGAAACCGAGGCCAGCTGGCGATAAAGTCCTTCGCCTCCGGAGCCGCCGCCAGCGGCGGTCAGTTGCGCCCGCGCCGCCAGAAACGACAGCAGCCAGTCCGGAAAAGCCGCGGGCGGACCATTTTCGGAACGCCCCAGCCATTCGCACAGGCGCAGGCGTTGTTCATTAAGTGCTTCGGGCGAACGGTTGAGCGCGCTCGCCTCGACCGAAGCGCAGACCTCCGGCAGGACTATCCAGCGCAGCCCGTGCAGCGCAGCGGCCAGGGCCAGTTCCCAAAGCGATTGCATTTGGGCCACATCCGGCCCGAGTGCTTCAACAAGGCGTGTGCGTTTGAGCAGCAGGAGTGGTCCACACAGTGCGTGTTCAAACCAGCCAGCCTCCACACCCGGACCCAGTGGGGCAATCGTGTGCGGCGTCGCGCCCTTAGGATGGGTGACACGCACGTAGGCCGTGGCCCCAGCCAGCCCCGACGCCGTGGCCGCCTCAATGAGCGTCTCCACCGCTTGCGGATCCAGCGTCAACGCGGTGTCCTGCAGGAGCACCCAATCGTCGGTCGACGCCTGCAGCATTTCAGCGAGGACTTCCGGCTCCTGCTCCATGATCTGCGTGCAAGCGCTTGGATTGGAAGCTGCATTGCTGGCTGCTTGTTCCGGCGATGGCCGTAGCGAGTTGTGAAACTCCAAAAACCGTACATGTGCTTGCGGCGTATGGTAGCCGCCTTCATAACGCACCGTGACCGTACCGTCCTTCAGGATACGCTCCAGGACTCTGCGCAGGTCTTCAGCTTCGGGAGCGCAGAGCAGGTGCGCGTTGTTTGGGCCCACGATTTCGGGAATACCGCCAACGCGCGTGCTCACAAATGGCAAGTTGCGCGTATACAATTCAACCAGCGTGTAGGGCAAATTATCCTGTATGCTGGGAGCCACCACCAAAATACCTTCCTGAGCCTGCAGCCACGCCCAGGCCTGGTGCGCGTCCTTGTCGCCCAGGATTTGCCACTCGTAGGGCAGGGGGGCCAAGCTTTCGGCGATGACCTCGGCGGCATCGCGACCATTCAAATCGCTAGGGCGTCCCAGAAACGTGATTCGTGGTGCCCGCTGCTGCAACGGTTCAGAGTCCGCCAAGGCCTCGAGAAAGAGGTGCAGGCCTTTGCGGGTTTCCAGCCGTCCGAAAAACACCAGGTGGTTGAGTCCGGAAAAAGTCCGTTCGTTTTCGTCCGTTTCACCGGAAACACCCGACGGATCGAAGCAGTTGAAGAGGACATCCACTTCGCGCGTAAAGCCCCAACGGGTGCGAACCCAGTCAGCCATGTGCCGCGATGGCGCCACCAGCCGGTCGCAAAGCCGGGCCGTTTCTTTTTCCATGAAGTCGCGGTCGAGCTCGCCTTCGTGGCGCGGCACCATGTGCATACCTTCGTAAATCCAGTCCATGGGCGAGTGCAGGGTGGCGACGGTCACCGGTCGATAGCCGAGACGGTCACTGCACGCGGCCTGCAGCACCCGCAGTCCCTGGCCCAAAAATTCCTGCACATAAACCACCGCAAAACGCGCTTCGCGTGCAAAGGCCAGCACTTGCTCGGCTATGAAAAGCGGCTCGGCCTCCGGGAGCAGGTTGGGGGTGGCGCGGTTGTTTGCTTCCGCCCAACGGGCGAGATCGACGTAGCGGATGCCCAATTCAGCTTGGAAGCGCTGGGCCCAGGTGGCGGCGTCGGCAGACATCGTCTGGCCGGTGTAAAGCACGGTCACGTCGTGGCCAGCCTGAGCCAAAACCACGGCCTGCCAGTAACAAGCCGTGCCAACCCCGCCATTTCTGAAAGGCCCCACAAACTCGGGTGCCACGATGCACGTCCCCGCCTCCACGCCGGTAGGCTTACGGCTGCCCGGTCACATGGGTCAAGTACGGCGGAGCCCGAACAGGCTAATTTTATTGGTGCCAGGGGGGGGATTTGAACCCCCGACCAAAGGCTTATGAGTCCTCTGCTCTACCCCTGAGCTACCCTGGCCGGCTGTGCCGTGGGTCTCTCCTAACGAGAAGCCCTTAGCACCTATCGCCCAGCATGCGTATCGATTAAAGTGGCGGGATGGACGGGACTCGAACCCGCGGCCTCCGGCGTGACAGGCCGGCGTTCTAACCAACTGAACTACCACCCCTCGCATTAGGAGCGAAATTTCGAGACTACGCTTCGGCAGGTCGATGTCAAGCGCCTCGCCACCACCGATTCCGCAGCGCGCTCAGCCCTCCAGAACGCGTTGCCAGCAGGCGGCCTCGCCGTCCAGACCATGCTGCCCTAGTGCGGCCTCTATCTGAGCGAACGTGGGCTCTACAACACGGTGACGCAGGTCGGGGGACAGCTCCGGACAAATGTGCCGCGTAATGGCCCAGGCTGCCCAGACGCGCCAACGCCGTTGCTCACGCCGCGCACCTTGCAGGCGATCAGCCAAATGTTGAAAATGTACACGCGGATTGCCCACCAAAGAGCCCTCGGGGTGGTTTTCGAGAATCCAGCGAAGCGCCGCATACGGGCAGGGGGCCTGGGGCGCTGACCAGCCAGAGGGGCGACTTTCTGCAAAGAGCGCGCGGTCCAGCAGCAGGATGGCCCGCCCGGGGAGCCCGTCCAGCCAGAGACTGTGCGCGTACTCCAGGGCCGCGTTGTAAAAACCGGCACCGTCTGCCCCGCGAAACCGATGCACATGCCGCCAATCTTTCCGGCCCGTGATTTCCGGAAGGTGTGGACAAGGCGGAAACTTTTCTGCGATAGCCAAGCTCATTACTAATCGCCGCGTGCACCCAGCCTGTTGCGGATGCGTGCGCCCAATAGCCAAGTGCCATCAACTGCGCACTGTCAACGCACCGCGTGAGCTCAACTGTTTGAATGCCCTCCCCGGAAACCAAGAAACCCGCCACCGCAGAGCGGGACGCTTCGGGCTCCTCGCGCGGTCGCAACACCCGCGTGCGCGAAGTGCCCTGGTGGGGCTCGGTGGTCATTTTCCTGGTTTCCGTTTTGCTGAAGATATGGGGACGGACGCTGCGATTTACCGGTGAGGGCAACTCCATTGAAGTCGGTAGCGCCACTGATACGCGCTTCATTTTCATAACCTGGCACAACCGGCTTTTTGTGCTGCCCGAACTGCAGCGCCGCTACCGCCCAGGCTTGCCGATGACCGGATTGATCAGCGCGAGCAAGGACGGGGCCTGGTTGGCCGCTCTGTTTCGGCGCATGAAGATTCGCTACGTGCGCGGCTCCACCAGCTTCCGGGGCAGGGAGGCGCTCAATGAGCTACGTACCGCGCTCCAACTGGACACCGATGTTTTGATCACGCCAGACGGTCCGCGCGGCCCCTGTTATTCAATGAAGAAAAGTCCAGCGACCCTCGCGGAAGTGACCGGCCATCCCCTGATGTTGCTCAGTCTGCGCTTCGAAAAGGCCTGGCGCTTGAACAGCTGGGACGGTTTTTACCTGCCCAGACCGTTTTCCAGTGTGGAAATTCGCTGCCGGCGTCACGACAGCGTGAAGGCACTTCATGCGGCCTTTCCCGGGCTCACAACTGAAGATGCCCTCAAGCAGGCGATGGAAGCCATCACCGAGGATACGCCCGAGCGGCGAAGGCCGAAAGCTTAGGGAAAACCGGGCGAGGAGACGGAGGTACCCCCAGCCAGCACGGTCAGGTCTTCACCATCTGACCAGGTTTCATCGTTGCGCAGGAATTTGAAAGTGATCGAGCCTGTCACGCTCTGCGACGACCAGATCCAGCCTTCGTCGGTATGCTCCATGGGTACGCCTTTTTCCCAACTCAGGCCACCGCCCTCGCCACGCAGGTAAACCGCATTGCCCCAGCCCACGTCACACTGGGCAATCACCGTGGTGACCGGTGCTTTTTTGGCCACGGCGGCGGGCGCGGTCTTCTTGACCGCAACCTTCTTCGGGACCGTTTGCTTGACGGCGGTTTTCTTGGGCGCAGCCTTTTTCTTGGCTGCTTTTTTGGACGCTTTCTTGGCCATGGCGAACGTGTGGTTATGTCTCAGTGAACGGGGCAGCAGCTGATTTGAGAGCTAGCAGATAAAAAGCCATTTTCAATGCAAATCCGAGGCTCAGCGCCAAAGATTAGCTGGCTGTCTCTGCGTCCGGCTTACAGTTGAGCCTGGACCCGACTTAAGCCTTGCTCCAGCCGTCCCGAAATTTCATCTTCGTCTTGTACACGGACGGCATTTGGGCACCCTAAGCAGGCCCGCCTTTTGCCAGCCGCCATGGGGCCGTAGCTCAGTTGGAAGAGCGCGTCGTTCGCAATGACGAGGTCGTCGGTTCGATCCCGATCGGCTCCACCATCCTGCCCAAGGCGAAGCGGAATCGCAGGACTTCAACGTTGATGGGAGGGGAAGGATGCCCTGCTTCGCTACATCTATCTCTTGGGAAAGGCTGCGTGAAGCGAAACACGGTCCCGAGACGCCGACAATCGCTGTCCTCTACGACGCGCTCAGTTGTCGCTGGAGTCCATCCAGCGCCCGGTGACCAGCGTGGAGTCTGGGGTATCCGGTAGGCCGATACGATTGTTTTGCAACTCCAGGATGAGGCGTTGGATCGCAAGCCGGCCAATCTCTTCCAGATCGATGGCGTAGCCGCTGAAACGGCCCTCGGGCATCCCGATGGCATAACGCTGCAGACCGGATTCGACAGGGAAGGGCGCCACGCTGAATCCTTTCAGGCGAAACGGCGTGTCCGCTAAAATAGCGTCGGGACGCCAGGAGGTGACCGTGCGAAAATAGTCCTCGGTAGCGTCGGGATTAAACTCCTCGAAGATTTGGATCGTTACGCCACGCCGCTTGGCCGCAAGCAGGCTGGCCGCCTGGTAACGGGCCGAAGCACACCAGAACGGTATGCCCGAAAGCACGAGAGCCACCCGTTCGTGGCCGCGCCTGGACAACTCGTGCAGGCATTCGTCCATGCACAAAAAGGCGTCAAAGCAGACGCGGTGCAGCGGCAAGGTCCGCAGGGTGTCGAGGCCAATGGCCACCGTGGCGAAGTGGTCGAAGTTGAGCTGCGGCTGGTAGGTTTCGTCATCGGGAGGCATCACAATCAACCCGCGCACTCCCCGGTGGTACAGCACCTGACTGATGCGGTGACCGCTGGGGCCTTCGGCTTTTTCGTGATGTACTTCCAGGGTGAAGCCGTTGCTTTCGGCCTCGGCCTCCATGCCCCGCTGAACGTACGCAATCAGCTTCGCGCGGTGCGGATTGAGCTCGAGTGAGGACGGCAAAAAGATGGCGAGGGTTTCTTGCGGCTCGGTGGATTCGCGGCTCTTGCGCACCTGGTGCATCAGCTCGCGAATTTTGGGATCAGGCCGGTAGCCGACCTCCGCCGCCGTTTCCCATACGCGCTTGCGCGTTTTCTCGCTGATCGAGGGGTCGTTGCGCAGCGCCCGACTGATCGTCGAATGGTGCAGGTTCAAGCGCTTGGCAAGTGAAGTGATGGTTTCGCGTGGAGAGGTGTCGGGCATGGGTCGCAGCGAAATTCAGTATTAAAGCGTAATCTGGGGAAACATCCTTCCCCGTTTCGCAGTGTCAAATCGTGCCTTACGGCTACAGGGCGAGCTGGCTGTCATCAGACGATGCGAGGGCCGCATTATCATTTGTTTTGAACGCTATGCACCGTGTGCACAACGCCTGTGCGCACCGTGTGCGGATTCTGGCATTTGAGAACGGCTAAAGGCCTGCGGATGGTCACGACGTTGCAGCCATCCTGGCTCACGCTACTCACAACACTCACCTACGTGACTCATGAAAATGCCAAGACCTGTACTCCACGCTGTTCTGATCGGAGCCTTGTCGGCCTTGCCGTTCGCCTCAGCCCACGCGCAATCCCTGACGATTTTCACCCTTCCCGAGGGTGCGGAAATCCTGCAAGTCACCGGAGCTGTACCTAACCTGAATCCCGGTGGTCAGGCCACCGCCGATACCCGCACGCTCTACGTGTTCGAGCCCGACATCGGGGACGCCTTCCCGAACGTTCCGGACTTTCCCTCAACGCCGCCTGCGCAGGGCGTGGTCAACCCCTGGGCGTGGGTTTACGCCACTTCCGATGCCGAGGTTTCCGACCTCGACATCGACCTGGGCATCTCTGCCGAAGTCGACCTCGTGCTCAACCCCAACTCGGGCGCGGGCCTGCAGTGGATCACAATTGACGGGAACCCGCTCTATCAGTTCGCCGGCGACAGCAGCGAACTCGATGCCAACGGAAATTTTGGACCTTGGAACTATGTTTTGGCGGATGGATCCGTGAGCCAGAGCGTGTTTGGCCCGACGATTCCGGAGCCCTCGACCTACGGAATGATTGGTGTCGTAGCCTTGGGCTCGGCGATTCTCGGTAAACGAGCCCGGAGCAAAGACCGGGAGAAAAAAGCACAAGCAGCAGCCGTCTAGCAATCAGCCTAGACCCTAAAAGGAGAGCCGGCTCATCCGTGTGGAGGGCCGGCTCTCTGTTTGGTTACGTTACGCGCCCTGGAATAAGCAGAGCCCGCAGGACCTCCGCCCTGAAACCATCTGTTTCGATGAATGACCTGCGTTTCGTGATTCTGGCCCTGGCTCTGTGCTCGCTCATGCTGCTGGCCGGCTGCGGCACGACGTTGAAACCACCGGAACAGACCCAGTCGGCGGCCCTGGCTGACTCCGTCGACGCACGGCAGCAGGTCGAGAGCTTTTTCAGCGACTTCGATCGGTTCCTGGCTGACAATGTCGACGCGCAGGGCCGCCTCGATTACGGAGTCTTGAAGCGTGACCCGCGCGCGATCAATGCGCTCTACACCACGGTCGCCGCCATCAGTCCGGATTCGCACCCCGAGGCGTTTCCGACCGAGGCGCATCGGCTGGCCTGGTGGATTAACGCCTACAACGCGGCCACCATCTATGCGGTCGTTCAGGCCTACCCGATTGAGACGGTCCTGGAGGTGCGTCCGGCCTCAATCTTTACCGTCATCGACAAGCGCGGCGGCTTTTTTGCCGGTCAACGGCTCGTCTTCGGCGGCGAGGCAATCTCGCTCTACAAGCTTGAGAATGACGTGATTCGCAAACGCTTCATCGATCCGCGCTACCACTTCGCAGTGAACTGCGCGTCCATCGGCTGCCCCATCTTGCCAGCCGAAGCCTTCCTGCCCGACACACTCGATGCTCAGCTGGAGCGCGAGACCCTCGCTTTTCTCAAGCGCGCGCAAAATTACCGTATCGATCACGACGCCCAGGTCATCCGTCTGTCCTCAATTTACGGCTGGTATGACAAAGATTACCTGAAGTGGCTTGAAGAGGTGCGCGGCTTTGACGATCCCGAACTACTCGACTACGTGACGCTCTACCTCGAAGAAGCGGAAGCGGCCAAGCTCGCCCAGGTGCGTGACACCTATGCGTTGGAGTTCATCGACTACGACTGGGGCCTGAACGACCGCTAACGCGCCGCCGCTGTGGGAACGCTTTCACCGCGCAGGCGGGCTCCGATACGTTCGCGCACGCCCTCGGCGTTCATCGTGCACATGGGAATCATCTCGCCGTCCACCGGCACCTTGAAGATGCACGCCTCCAGCCGTTCAAGCCCTTCGGACGTCTGCATTTGGTTGGGGCTCATGAAACGGTGCGCTGATAGCATGAAGGGGCGGACCCGAAAACGCTTTCCCTTTCGCAGGGAACGCCCCGTTGCCCGCAGCAGAGCGGGCAGCAGGCAGAGACCTCGCCAGGCTCCGTAGCCCACCGCCTCAACCAGCAGGGCAGGACGTTTCAAAAGGCAGCCTGCGATCGTCGGCAGGTTACGCGACAGGCCGCGGGTCCAGTCGATCCTGGCCCCGACGCCATCGAGCATGCGGGCCAAAAAGCGGGCGTCCCAGGGATAGGCATCGCGCACACCTTCAAGGACGATGGGCGCCCGGTCGTCCTGGCAGTCGATCACGACCAGGGGCAACAGCAAGTTGCAGGCGGGGTGGCCAAAATGCAGCGGCGTGCGGTTGAGCCGAAAGCCTACGCCCAGATCGAAAGCCAGCCGCAACGATTCCTCGGAGAGGCGTTGCGTGTCATTGGCGCGGGTGCGCCCGACCGTCGCCACCGGCAAAAAGTTGACCAGCCGAAAAGCGTCCGCGTTTTTGAGAAACCACTGGATGACCGGTCCCATCTGATCGATGTTGTCCGTGGTCACGGTCACCGTCGAGGCAGCGGTCAGGAGGCAGCCAGTTTCCGAACGTATCCGGCGAATCAGAGCAGCGAAGCGGTCACGCAGCAGGTTGAGATCGGACTCGGTTTGCGGTCGGTCGAAAGGCGCGTCACGGCCTTTTTGCGTGATGTCGATGTGGATGCTGACCCGTTGCAGGCCATAGTCCTTGACGAGTGTCCGCAGGTACGCAGGCTCGCGCAAAAAGCGCTGCCCATGCGTCATGACCATCGGGTCAAGGCCGATAGAGCGGGCATAAGCGACGATGCGTCCGAGTTCATCGACGGGCAATAGCGTGACTTCGCCAGCGGTGATCTGCGTCTTGCCACCGGGGCCCAGGTGTGCGCGTATCGCATCCAGTTGTGCTTTGACCTCAGCGAAAGGGAGGGGCGGGGTCCGGTTGGCTCCCTTGCTCAAGTAGCAGCAGGTACAGCCAAAATCACAACGTTCCATCACATGGTGCGTTGCCGCGCAACCCACGCCGGTGCGACCGCAGATCTGGTTCTCTGTACGCAGTGACTCGGGCAGGCGCGTCCATTGGGCACGCAGGCGCGCGGTGTGTACCTCCACGGGCTCGGAGGAAGTCGAAAGGGAAGGATTGGGCATGAAGCGGTCGCAAGGTAACGCCGCGTCAGGGTCGGGAAGCAGCCAGATGCCACCGAGGCACCTGCAGGAGAAGACTCCGCATCAATCAATCACAAGGCAAGCCTCGAAGCCACCGATTCACAGATGCGTCAATAAGTTGTCGAAGCGCGACTACTGCGCGTGTTTGCTTCTTCGCGCACATTGCGCCCGTGATGTATCGGCGTGGTCTCGCGCAAGGTCTTCAGTCGTTCCTCAGTCTGCGCCTCACGCGCCTCGAAATCGTAAAGCGGGTCGGGACGTTTCCCCTGCTGCGTGCCTCCCAACTGCAACCCGCTGGAACCGCTCTGGCAGCCCGTCAGCAGGGCAGCCACCAGACAAGTCAAGCTGACAGATAGTGCCCTCAGCCAGCGTCGGGGTCTGAGCACTTGGGGCCTTTCAAAGGTTCTTTAGTACCGTCGATCACGGGAAATTTTTCGGCCTCCTTGGCGTTGAGGTCGATCCATGATTCCTGATCGGCAGGCACATCGCTGTCGGCGAAAATGGCGTCCACCGGGCATTCCTCCACGCAGGCGTTGCAGTCGATGCAGGTGTCCGGGTTGATGTAGAGCCGGTCCGGGGCATCGTGAAACGCCTCCACCGGGCAGACCGCGGCGCAGTAGGTGAACTTGCAGTCCACGCAAGGTTCGGTGACGACATAAGCCATAATTTAGCAAACAATGCCAAAGCTGTGCCAACTGCAACCGCAAGCGCGCCCTTGGCTAGAGGCCCGCGGTGTCCATCAGCTTTCGCATAACCTGGCCGACTTCGGCGAAGGCAGCCGCCGGCTCCAGGGCGCTGAGGCGATTGGCTGTCGGCTGAAAGGGCTCGGTGGTGACAGGCCCTTCGTAGCCGATTTCCGCCAACACCTTCAGCATCCCCGGGGTGTCGATAACGCCGGTCTCCAGGGGCAGGGCGCGCTCGCCGTCGATTTGTTCCTGCGGGGTTCGATCTGCGCGAGCGTCGTTGACGTGGACGTAAGTAATGTGGATGCCTTCGAGTTCGTGCCGGAGCGTCTCCAGAGTGCCTCCCGAGCAGTACCAGTGAAAGGAATCCAGCAGAATGCCCACGCCGCCGCCGGCAGCCTCGATCAACTTTTTGGCGCCGGCCAGGTCGTCGATGAACGGGTGGGTGAACTTCGACTGCAGGGTTTTCGGGCCAATGAACTCAAAGCCGTAATCAATGCCCGCTTTCGCAGCGGCGGCGGTCAACTGCTGGAGCCGTTCCGCCATCCAGACCATCTGCGCGTCCTGGGTGCGCGCATTGGAGCCGTTCAACACCCAGTTGTAGGTGCGTGCCCAACCCGCTTCAACCAGCCTCGGGCCGAAGACCTCAAGGTAGCCAACGGCTTCCTCGAAGTTTACTTCGTCCGCGTCGATGTTGTGCGGCAGGGGAAAAGCCCCTCCGACCAGGCCGTGATCGGCCAGGATTCGACCTGCTTCCTTAATGTCGGCGGCCGAGCCGCCCTGTATCGCGGGCAGGTCAATGCCCTTGAAGCCATTGGCCGCGGCCAATGCGCACTGCTGCGCAAAAGGAACGTCACCGAGCTTCAGGACGCCGGCGTTAAAATTGAGATACATGGTTTTTATTTCGTTGGCAGGTCGGGATGTCCGTAAGGGTGCTTTGGTGCTTCGTGCTTAGTACTTTGGAGCGCGCGGGGGGGGTCGGAGCGGGAAGCACTGCTGGCGAGATTTGGTTTCAGTACACTAGCTTGTAGATTCTAGCTCTTAGATTCCAAATCGTGCCCACCTTACACCGCTGCCAGCGCCTGGTCGAGGTCGGCCAGGATGTCACCACTGTCCTCAATGCCCACGGATAAGCGGACAAAGTCGTCGGTGACGCCAGTGGTGGCCAGGTCGGCGGCTTCAAGCTGCTGGTGGGTGGTGGTTGCCGGGTGGATCGCCAGACTCTTGGCATCGCCGATGTTGGCCAGATGGCTGAAGAGCTTGAGTGCCTCGATGAAACGACTGCCCGCTGCCTTGCCGCCGTCGACCCCAAAGCCGACCAGTGCACCGTACATCCCCGAGTCGTGGTATTTCTTAGCTTTGGCGTGCTCTGAGTTGTCGGGCAGCCCGGGGAAGTTCACCCAGCTGACTTTGGGATGCGTCTTGAGAAACTCGGCGACCCGAAGCGCGTTTTCGCAGTGACGCTGCATGCGCAGGTGCAGCGTTTCCAGGCCCAGCAGGTGCACCCACGAATTGAAAGGGGAGGGGCAGTTGCCCGTGTCACGCATAAGTTGCAGGCGCATTTTCATAACGTAGGCGATGTTGGCACCGCCGAAGGGCTCAAACGACTGAAAGGCGTCCCAGTGGACGAGTCCGTGGTAACTGGGGTCGGGTTCGGTGAACATCGGGAATTTCCCGCTGCCCCAGTCAAAGTTCCCCGCATCCACCACGATTCCGCCGATGGCCGCCCCGTGCCCCCCGATGTACTTCGTCAGGCTATTGATGACAACATTGGCCCCGTGCTCGATCGGGCGGCATACCGCCGGAGAAAGCGCCGTATTATCGATGATGAGCGGGATTTTCGCCTCACGGGCCGCCTGGGCCGCTTCCTCGTAGGTGAAAATGTTCATACGAGGGTTGCCCTGGGAGTCGCCGTAGATGGCTTTTGTCTTTGCGTCGATAGCCTCGGCAAATTGCGTGGGTTGCTCCCCGTCGACGAACTTCACCGAGATGCCCATCTTGGGCAGCGTGTATTTAAAGAGGTTGTAGGTCCCTCCGTAGAGTTGCGACTGCGAGACGATGTTGTCGCCGGGCTGGCAGATATTCAATATGGCGCTGGTGATCGCCGCCTGGCCGCTGGAGTGGGCAAGCGCCCAGACGCCGCCCTCGAGCGAGGCTACGCGCGCCTCAACCACGTCGGTCGTCGGATTGTGAATGCGCGTGTAGATGTTCCCCAATTCTTCCAGCGCGAAGAGCTTGGCCGCATGCTCGGTATCGCGGAAGACGAAGCTGGTGGTCTGGTAAATGGGAACGGCCCGGGAGCCGGTGGTGGGGTCGGGCGTCTGGCCGGCGTGGACCGCGCGGGTCCCGAATGAAGCTATGGCGGATTCTGGCATCGGGCCATACCGCCGCAGACGCCAGTTGCGGTCAAGTGCGCGCGGCTGCTTTGCGCTGGATTCAGGCACCGGCGTAGCCTACATTCAAGGATACCATGCTGCGCTACGCCGAAGAAATCCTGTTGCTGGCGCTGGACGACATTACCGGGCGCTTTCACAGCTTGCCACCGCGCGCGCTGGAATTTGCCATCGCCGGGGCTCTGCTGGGCGAACTTGCGCTCATGGGTCAGGTGCGCGCCGAGGCGGATGCGCTCAGGCTGCTCGATACCGACCCCACAAATCGCCCGAAGCTCGATGAAACCCTGGCAACCCTGCGCGAGGTGCAACCCAAGCCCGAATCGGCCCCGCTTTCCCTCGAGCGCGCTCTGGCTGTTCTGACGCTGAAAGCGCCGGAACTTCGCGATCGCCTGCTGCAGGATCTGGTCGCCAAAGGTATTCTGCGGCAGGAGGCCCATAAATTCTTTTTCTTCTTCGATGAACGGCGCTACCCGCTGGTTGACGACCGCGAGGAAAAAGAGGTGCGGGCACGAATTCGAGAAATCATTCTCAACAACCGCGCGCCCAACGAACGCGACAGTTTGCTAATCGCGCTCATGCGTGCCTGTGAGCTCTCTCGCAAAGTTTTTACCCAGGAAGAAGCCGAACGCTACCGGGATACCATTCGAGAGGTGGCTGAGCGCGATGCGATCGGTCGCGTACTCACCGCGACAGTGCGTCGCATCCAGGAGGCCGAGCTCGAATTGCTGGCTTATTCCGGCATGTGAGTGTCGGGTCAACTTGTCTTATCACTACGGTAAGTCCCGATAAGTGTGACAGGAATGTGAGAAGAAAGTGACGTGCACAGTTTTTCGTTGCTCGGTGAATGCACACACTTGTATTTTGCACTTACAATCATCCAACCCATGCAGCATCATCATCTAAAAACTACTTTCGGAATCCTCCTGCTTAGTGGAGTGGCGGCTTCTGCGCAAACACCTACCTTTGGCGTTGGCCAGGAAATCCAAGCCGCCATGAATGGCGTCATGGATTCAGCCAGCGTCAACTCAATCGGGTACACGCTCGAGACATCGGCTGGCGTCGTCACTACTTTCGGAGACACTGTTCCCGAAGGCTGGACCGCTCAGAGCTGGAGTTCTGGCGACTCCGTTACGGTCGGCGACAAACGCTTTTCCAACATTGATGTTGTCGGTGCCGTTGGATTTTCTAATGCCGACATCCTCGCCAACCTTTCTTACGCTGGCGTGACCGACCTGGCAGGAAACTTCGGTCTTATCTTCGGTCTTGGCGGCTTCTTTGACGCGGACGAAGCTGCACCAGCGCCGACCTTCACCCTAGTCTTCGATGTTGAAGTGCTCGACCCCTCGCAAGTTGCCGTAGGTGCCAACATGATTTTGACTGGCTCAGGCACCAACAACGAGGGGGGTGCTGCTATAATTGGTGAAACCATTTTCGATGGACCGACCGGCTTCCTCAATCCCACTGCGGATGTTTTGGCCAATCTGGCTGTGAGCAACCTGGGGCAGGACCCGGGCGGCAGCAGCTTCGTCGACAACGAGGCATTTTCGGAGGCCACCGTTTCTTTCTCGGTCAGCAAGAACATCGGTGTGGACGCCGAGACAGAAGATGGTTTCGCCGAAATCAGCTCGTTCGTGCAGACCTTCGATCAGGTTCCCGAGCCTTCAACCTACGCGGCCATCTTCGGAGTCGTTGTTCTGGGCTTCGCCTTCGCGCGTCGTCGCCTGCGTGGCTAAGCCTTCGCGCTTCCTCCGGTCAGCAGCACTTTTTCAAAGCCTCCGCCACCACGGCGGAGGTTTTTGTTTGGTTCGGTCAGGGTGGAGCGCACTTGAGTACAGGGATTGCTTGGCTACTAGGGAATGCGATTTCACACGGCGTAGCGTCTAAGGTTGCGTTCCACGGTGACGAATTTCGATAGCGGCATGAAGTGCTTTTGCCAGTTTACCCGCCTCTGCCTGGTGCTCTTGTTGGGTGCCAGCAGCCTACAGGGTACCAATATTATCAGTGACCAGCTTCCGGAAGGAGTGACGCTCGCCGATATTGGCCTGGGCGTTCGCCCTTTCGCGGGTCCAGAGCGCGCGGTGCGGGCCGTGCCTTTTTCCGGTACACTGGGCGGGAACGATAACGTCCAGCAAATCACGCATACCGATAATCACCTGTACGTCGCCACACGCGAGGGCCGGGTCATCGGTTTCGAACCGGATGGCACGCGCATTTTTCCCGCACTGTTAAACCTCGCTGTGCTGCGCGGCTCGAATTTCATCCATGACATCCCGGGCCGACCGCAGCGAATCGATACGGGCCTGCGTGGTTTGGCCTTTCATCCGCAGTACGCCAGCAATGGACTGGTTTACACCCTGCATCGCGAAGCCGACGACCCAGCCAACCCGCCGGATTTCGGAGAGGCGGCCCCCGATGCGCCAAACACGATTTACAGCGTGCTTGGAGAGTGGCGCTTCGCAACGCCGGGGGTGGGCACACCCAGCTATCGCGAAGTGCTGCGCATCGTTCTGCCGACCTATATTCACCCGGCGCAAAACATTGGCTTCAACCCCTACGCCATTCCGGGAGACCCAGACTACGGGCTGCTTTACGGCTGCGTGGGCGATGCGGGCAATCCGAATCCGGGCACCCCAGAGCCGGTCGACCCGTTCAACGTTTCGCAGGACTTCAACTCGATTTGGGCCAGCGTTTACAGGATAGACCCTCGTGATCCCTCGGGTTTGACCGACGCGCAGCTGCTGGCCATGGGTCTGGAGCGCAGCGTGAACGGGCGTTATGGCATCCCGTTGGACAATCCCGGTGTGGGTGACCCGGCCTGGTTGGACGAAGTTTACGCGAAAGGCTTGCGCCATCCGCAGACCCTTCAGTTCGTTCCGCCCGGACGCCCCCTAGTTGGCGACATCGGCAGCACCACCATTGACGAGATCAATCTGGTCGAGGCCGGTGGCAACTACGGCTACCCGCTGCGCGAAGGCACGCTGATCTTCCCCTGGGTGAACCCTGAAACCGGCGCGCCCCTGGAGGATACCTTTGAAGCTCCATTCGATGCGATGCGCTATGTGCCCGTCGGCATCAGCGGGGATCCTTCAGTTCAATACCACGTACGTGATCCGGATGGCTCCAATCCGCGCGTGGAATCGGTCGCCCGGCTTGGTTCGGATGCCGATGCTTTTATCTATCCTGTGGCTCAACTCAGCCATGAACCCCGCGAGGGCTTCAACGCGATCGCCGCCGGTCCAGCGTACGAGGGCACTCTGGCTGAAGAACTCAGGGGCACTGTCATCTTCGGTGACTTTGCCGAAGGTGATGTGTGTTTCATCGAGATGGCGGACCTGACCAATGACGGCACCCCCGGCCTGGTGCGACAACTGCCGCTCGTCGACGCGCAGGGCAACTCCACCGACATGACGCTGATCGTCGGCGATGATCGACCGGATTTCCGGTTTGGGCGCGGTCCCTTTGGCAACGTTTTCATCGCCTGCAAGGCCAACGACCAAATCTATCGACTGGAAGGCACGCCTTTCACGCGCTTGCGCGGGGAGCGGGTCGAGGAAGCCGGCCAGACCTATTTTGAGCTCTTGCTGACGCGCCCTGTCCACACCAGCGGCTACGCGTACACGGCAATGATGTCTGAGAATCTGGACATCCCGATGGAGCCGGTGCCCCCGACGGACCTTTCGGAAGTCTCGGTGACGGACCACGGTGATGGGCTCGAAACGGTACGCTACCGCTACGCTGTGCCCATGAGTCCGGATGCCGCGGCGCGCTACTTCCGCTTTGTCATCACGCTATCGGAAAATTGAAGCGGAGGGATTTTGCTTGCCTGCGGGCGGCAAAAATCTATTTTTCTCCGTTTCTGCCACACGTTTGGTGTGCAGCTCTCAATTTTTCCGATGAAGCAGTTCCGTCTCAACGTACAAAACCGCAGCGAAACCGGTCGTGGCCCGATGCGCCGGTTGCGTGCGTCCGGTCGTATCCCCGCTGTTATATATGGCGAATCCGGCAGCCGAGCGCTGTCCATGGACGAGCCCGAGTTTCGCATGATGATGCGCAAAGCAGCCGGTTCGGCGGCCCTGATCGAGGTCAGCGACGACGCCGGGGCGCAGACGCTTTCGGTGATTCAGACCATCGAGCGCGACCCGGTGACTGACAAATTCGTGCACGTGGATTTTCATGAGGTCAGCGCGAGTAAGCCAATGCACGCGCACATCCCGGTTCACGTCGAAGGAACGGCGTACGGCGTGAAGAATGAAAACGCGGTGCTGGAAACGCAGCTGCACGAGGTCGATGTTGAGTGCCTGCCCAAAAACCTTCCTGAATTCATCCGCGTGGACGTGACCGATTTGCATGCTGGCGACAGCGTCCACATCCGCGACCTCGAGGCCATCGACGGCGTCAGCTACCTTGGCGAATCCGATGCGGTTGTCGTGGCCTGTGCGGGCAAGTCGACCAAAACGGACCGCGTCATGGACCTCGAAGACGAAAACGCCGAGGAAACCGAAGACACCGCCCAACCCGCCGCAGCCGAGGGTTGACCCACTTTTCGCTGCTTCTTTTTTGAGGCGGCCACGTTCTTTGAATCATGTCCATTGCCGTGCTGGCAGGCTTGGGAAACCCGGGCCGCGAGTACACCGACACGCGTCACAATGTCGGCTTCCGGCTGATCGATACCCTGGCCACGCGCCACGGCGGCCTCTGGAAGCTGGAGCCTCGCTTCAAAAGCGAAATCGCGCAGGTGTTGCTCGATGGTCGCAAAGCCTGGCTGGTCAAGCCGCAGACCTTCATGAACGACTCCGGGATGAGCCTCGGGCCGTTTCTGAAGTTCCATAAGCTGCCCTCGGCTTCGCTCGTCGCCATCTACGATGACATCACACTGAATCCGGGCCGGCTCAAAATCAGCCTGACCGGCAGCGATGGCGGTCACAACGGCGTCAAAAGCCTGCTTTCGCACGTCGGCGAGGGCTTTGTGCGTTTCCGTATCGGCATCGGCCCGAAAGCCGTCAAGGCGATGGACTTGAAGGATCACGTGTTGGGAAAATTCAGCCACCGCGACCAAGCCACCATCGATGGCCTGCTGCCTGAACTCACCGACGCGCTCGAATTGCTTTTTGCCCGCGGCGCGGACGCCGCCATGAACGAACTTAATCCCAAATTTAAGCAAACTCCCTCCTCGATATGAGCGAAACCGCCACCGAACCGCGCCATACCTACCGCGCCAACTTCATCCTCGACACCCGAAACCACAAGGACTCGGTCGAGAGTCTCATCTCGCGCCTGAGCGATGTCATCACAAGCCTCGGCGGCGAGGTGAAGAAGGTCGACGACCTGGGTCAGAAAGACTTTACACGCATCACCGACCGCCGCTTTCCCGCCGGCATGTACGTGCAGTACACCTTCGAGGGGCCGACCACCGCACCTTCGCAGCTGCAGGAGCGCATCCGTTTGGACCGCACTGTCGACCGTGTGATGGTCCAGCGCCTGGGCGACTGAGGTGACGATTTGTGAATAACATTTAACAAACGCAATAACACGAACAACGATTCGTTGCAGTTCCCGCCGCGCGCCGACAGCCTTCCAACATGGCTTCATTCAACAAAGTAATCTTGATGGGCAACCTGACCCGTGATCCTGAAATGGTCATGGCCGGGAGCGGAAACCCCATCTGCAAGCTGGGGCTTGCGGTCAGCCGGCGGTTTTCCACCCGCGACGGCGAGCAGCGCGAGGAAACCACGTTTGTCGATGTCGACGCCTTTGGGCGGCAGGCCGAAACGCTCAACCGCTACATGTCCAAGGGGCGGCCCATCCTGATCGAAGGGCGTCTCAAGCTCGACGAGTGGGAAGACAAATCCAGCGGGCAGAAGCGGACCAAGCTCAAGGTGGTCTGCGAGAATTTTCAGTTCGTGGGCAGCCGCGAGGAGAATTCCAACGGCGATGGCGGTTACGAGCGCTCTTCGCCCCCGCGCCGCGCGACGACCGGCAATGCCCGCGAGCCGGTGGGCTCGGTCGAAGACGACGACGTGCCTTTTTAAGCTATTTATCGCGAATCCAACTTTCAGAAACCACCACGACCGATGGCCACGACCGAAATTTTGCTCCTCAAACCGATCGACGGACTGGGTGCCGAAGGCGACCAGGTAAAAGTCCGCGCCGGCTTTGCCCGCAACTACCTGCTGCCCCAAAAGATCGCCCTGCCGATCAGCCGGGCCAACCGCAAGCAGATCGAAGCCCTGCGCAAGGCCCGCTCCGAACGCGAGATCCGCGAGAAGTCCGACGCCGAAGCCGTTGCCGAGCGCCTCAACGCGCTGTCGGTGGCCTTTCCGGTCAAGACGGGCGAGGGCGGCAAGATGTTTGGTTCGGTTACGCAACTGGACCTGCACCGGCGTTTGGAGGAAGAAGGCTTCAAGCTGGAGCGCAAAAAGATCCACCTGGAAGCCATCAAGGAGCTCGGCCGTCACTCGGCGGAGATCAAGCTCCACCCGGAGGTGACCGTGACGCTCAGTTTCGACGTGGTCAGCGAAAACCCGATCGAAGAGACTGCCAGCGAGGAGACCGAAGACGGAGCCGATTCGGAAGAAAAGGTGGCGTCCAAGGCCTGAGCGCCGCAGACTTTGCAACGAAGAGGGCCGGGTGGCTGCGCGTTGAGGGACGCGCCGCATTACTCACCTTGTGCGCAATCATAAACTCAAGGAGGAGAGGGGAGTATTCAGATGGCTGCCGCCGGTGGCACCGCCACAGCTTTTGCGCCCGCGCAATCGGGTGCGCGCGACCGCGTCGCACCGTACAGCCTTGATGCCGAGCAGGCCCTGCTGGGCTGTTGCATCTTGGAAGGCGGGCAGGAAAGCGTCACGGCCTGCATCGAGGAAAAGCTCCGCGTCGAGCATTTCTACAAGCCGGGCCACCAGGTGCTCTTTCAGGCCATTTTGGACCTGTACAACAAGGGTCAGGCCATCGATGAAATCCTGCTGATCGACAAGCTGCGCGTGCAGGGCCAGCTGGAGGAGGTGGGCGGTCAGGCCTATCTGCTCGAGGTGACCAACCGCATCGAGACCACGGTCAACCTGCTCCATTACCTGCGGATTGTTCGCGACTCCGCCATCTTGCGGCAATTGATCCGCACCTGTGGCGAAACTGTCGAGCGTGCTTACGAGGATCCGCCGGACATCGGGGAGTTTCTCGAAGACGTTGAACAGTCCATCTTTGGGCTCAGTGGCGACCGCATTTCGGAGTCAGCGCAGCTGGTGCGCGAAAGCGTCGACCCGGCGATCGCGCTAATTCACCAGATGCTTCACAACAAGGGCGAGCTGACGGGCATCTCCACGGGCTTTCGCGATTTGGACAAGCTGCTGTTCGGGATGCACCCGGCTGAGATGCTCGTGGTGGCTGCCCGCCCCTCGATGGGGAAAACCTCCATCGCGCTCAACATGGCCGAGGCGGCGGTCCTGCCGAAGTCAGCCAAGGGCGTGCCCACGCTGCTCTTCAGCCTGGAAATGCCTTCGCAGCAGCTGGCCATGCGACTGCTCTGCAGTCACGCGCGCGTGGACATGCAGCTCCTCAAAGACGGGCTCTTGCAGGGCAAGGACAAGGAGCTGATCGATTCGGCCAAGGCCCTTAAAAATGCGCCCTTGTGGATTGACGACAGCTCTTCGCTGACTATTGCCGAGCTGCGGGCGAAAGCGCGGCGCCTGCATGCAAAAAATCATCTGGGCCTCATCGTTGTCGACTACCTGCAGCTGATTTACGGCACCGACACCCGCGTCCCGCGCGAGCAGCAAATTGCCGAGATTTCCCGTGGTCTGAAAGGCATGGCCAAGGAACTCAACGTGCCGGTGGTTGTCCTTGCTCAGCTCAACCGCGAGTCTGAACGCGAAAAGCGCCAGCCCCGAATGAGTGACTTACGTGAATCCGGCTCCATCGAACAGGATGCCGACGTGGTGCTGCTGCTGTCGAAATGTGCCCGCGCCAACGAGGAGGAAGAAGAAATAAAGCCCGCCCCGCGCCGCGATTTGATTATTGCCAAGCAACGCAACGGGCCCGTAGGAACCATAACTTTGACCTTCAACAAGCGCTTGACGCGCTTCGAGAATTACACCGCCCGGGACGATGAGTAACCACTCGTTCCCGATGCCCAGCAAGCCCTGCCTCCGCTAGATGAGTGTATTCTAACCGCGCCCCACTGACGCGGTTCCCTAATAGCCATGCCGGTAGCCCACCTGCGCCCAACCCACTGGATCGCCTTTTTGCTGGCGCTCCTCGCGTCCCTGCCGCTGGAGCCGCTTCATGCCCAGCAACCCACTCGCGAGGCGCCCCTTATCGATAACATCCGCGTCGAGTTTCGCGGTCCACGCACGGTGAGCACCGAGGCGGTCATGGCGCACATCCGTGTGCGCGTGGGCCTGCCTTACAGCCGCATCCTGGTCGACCAGTCGATTCGCTCGCTCTACGCCACCGGGCTCTTCGAGTACATCAACGTCATTGAGGACACCGAATACGCCGAGGGGCTGGGGCTGCTCTTCATCGTGGTGCCCAACTACAAAATCGAGACCATCGAGTACGTCGGCAACGATGACATCTCCGCCCGCCGTCTGCGCAAGGAGGTCGCCTCGCAGGTTGGACGCCCGATGGACGAGGTGCAGGTCAAGCGCGACGCCGCCGCCATTTTTGAGTACTACCAGCGCAAGGGCTTCTCCGAAGCGACCGTTGATTACCAGATTGAACGCGACCGCCAGACCGGCTTCGCGGTCGTGCGCTTCACCATCAACGAAGGCAAGCGCCTGAAGCTCGTCGATGTCGATTTTGAAGGCAACGAGGCCTTTGACGAAGGCGATCTGGAGGACGTGCTCGTCACCGCGGAGTACTTCTTCCTGTGGTCCTGGCTGACGGGTTCGGGGCGTTTCAAGGAAGACGAGTTTGAGGACGACCTCGATCTGCTGCGCGAATTTTACAAGGAAGAGGGCTACCTCGACATTGAGATTCGCGAGGACGACATCCGCTTTGAGCGCGTGGGCAAAAAGAAGCTCCGGGTCATCATCCCGCTGGAGGAAGGTCGCCAGTACCGGATCGGCCAGATCGCCCTGGACGGGAACACCCTCTACGAGGACGATCTGCTCTTCCGTGCCGTCACCATTCGCGAGGGGGACATCTTTGTGCCCTCCAGAGTCGATGAGGTCGCCGAAAACCTGCGCGATGTCTACGGGCGCGAGGGCTACCTCGATACTTTTGTGCGCGCCGAGCGCATCCCCAACATCGAGACCGGGGCCATCGACCTGGTTTACCGCATTCGCGAGAGCGAGCAGTTCCTGCTCGAAAGCATCAATCTGATCGGCAACACCAAGACTAAGAGCATCGTCGTGATACGCGAGTTGGCCCTCGAGCCTGGTCAGCCCTTTGACCTGGTGCGGATGAAAGTTAGCGAGGCGCGCCTGCGCAACACGCGCTACTTCGATGCGGTCAACCTTTCCCCCGAGCCGATCAACATTCCCAATCGCCGCAACCTGCGCATTTCCCTGCGCGAAGGCCAGACCGGCAAGGTGACCTTTGGCGCGGGCTTTAGTTCGGTGGAGCGGGTGGTGGCCTTTGCCGAGCTCACGCAGAGTAACTTCGACCTCTTCAACTACCGCTCCTTCTTTCAGGGCGACGGGCAGAAATTCCGGCTGCGCCTGTCGATTGGTTCGCGCTCCAACCAGATTTTGCTGACGTTCGAGGAACCCTGGCTCTTCGAGCGCCGTCTGGCCTTTGGGTTCGAGGCCTTCCGAACCGAGACGGATTTCAACAGTGCGGTCTTCGACGAATTGCGCACGGGCTTTGAAGTCTATTTTCGCAAGCGCCTTTTCGAGCTGGTGGAAGGCCGTCTGAGCTACCGCCTCGAGGAGGTTGAGATTTTCGACGTTTCGCCGCTCGCGCCGTCGCCGATTCTGGATGAAGAAGGCTCGCGAACGGTTTCCAAGTTCGGCTTTGCGCTGACCCGCGATACGCGCGACGACCTGATTTTCCCGTCCCGGGGCAGCCGTTTGCAGTTCCTCACCGAGTTGGCGGGCGGCCCGGCCTTGGGCGAAACTGACTACATCCGGCTGGAAGGCCGCAGCGGATTCTGGTTCCCGACTTTTGATTTTGCCGACCAGGTGCTTCAGGTGGTGGGCCGCATCGGCACGCTCTGGGAGTATTCCGACGAGCCGACGCCGTTTTTTGACCGCTTCTTCCTGGGTGGTCCGTTCTCGTTGCGTGGCTTTGATTTCCGCGAGGTCGGGCCGACGGATGCCTTTGGCGAGCCGCTCGGGGGCAACTCCTTTGCCTTTGGTTCGATTGAGTACATCTTCAAAATTGCTGACCCCGTCCGGCTGGCCTTCTTCTACGACATCGGCTTCGTCAACTCAGGCGACTTCGACTGGGACCCCGCCGACTACAACGACAACTGGGGCGTGGGCCTGCGCGTGCTGCTGCTGGGTGCGCCGCTGCGGCTGGATTTGGGCTTCCCGCTCACGACCTCCGACACAAACGATGATGGCACCCAGTTCCAATTTTCATTCGGCACCGTATTCTAAAGCCGCTGTCTCAAAAATGGGCTTGGCCTTCACGGAGCCGCCCGCCAAACTCTATCTTTTTAATTCATCCGAACGGATATGAAACGACTCATTCTGATTGTATCGACACTCTGCGTATTGGGCTCTCTGGCCCAGGCACAAAACACCGTCCTGACGGTGGACATGGGCGCCGTCTTTGAAGGCATCGACGAAGCCAAGGCCAAACGCAACGAACTGGAGGACGCCCGCCAGAAGCTCGAGGACGAGGTCCTTGAAATGCAGGCCAGTGGCCAGGAAAAGGTCGATGAATACCAGACGCTCCAGGAGCAGCTGAACAACCCGATGCTCGCGCCTGAGCGCAAGCTTGAGATTGAGGAGGAAGCCAGCCAGCTCGAGCAGGACATCCTTACCCGCCGTCAGGAACTTCAGGATTTCGTCCAGACCAACCGCGAGGAACTCACCCAGCGCGGTCGCCTGCTTCTGGAAACCTACTATAAGAAGATCCAGATTGCGGTGGCCGACATCGCTAAGGAGAAGGGTGCCCTCATCGTGCTCAACTCCACTGGGGAGTTCAATGCGGCGGTGATTTACCACACCGACACGGTCGACATCACCAGCACGGTGATCGATACGATCAACCGCGAGACCGCTGCTGCCAACTAGGGCAATTTACCTCTAAGCCGATTTGTCGGCCACAGTCATCCTCGGTTCTGTACCGCCGCGCCCATGCGTTTTGAGTTTTCTCCCGAACTGATCCGGGAGCGCGTCGAGCCGACGGAGGTCATCGGTGACTTCGCTCAGAGCGTGACGGGTGTTCGAGGGCTGTCGGAAGCCGAACCCGGCGATCTTACCTTTCTGGGCAACGACAAGTACCGCGCCGATGTCGCTGAAACGCAGGCCTCGGTAGTGCTGCTGCCAGCGGACTGGAAGGGCGACGGTCCCAAGTCCGGCCAGGCTTTTCTGCTGGTTGAGAATCCTTCACTGGCGCTGGCCAAGGTTTGCGCCTTGATCGAGCAGGCGCTTTGGCCGGAAGTTCAACCGGGCGTTCACCCGACCGCGGTGGTCGATGCAGAGGCCACGGTCGATCCGACGGCACACATCGGCCCTCTGTGCATCGTTGAGGCGGGCGCGGTCATCGGCCCAGGCGTTTATCTGCAGGCTGGCGTCTACGTGGGACGTGAGGCCGAGATTGGCGAGGCGAGCCGCTTGCTGGCCAAGGTGGTGCTGCAGGATTACTGCCGCGTCGGTAAGCGTGTGCGCATTCAGCCCGGGGCGATCATCGGCGGCGACGGCTTCGGCTTCGAGCCGGGTCCGGAAGGCATTTTGCGCATCCCGCAGGTGGGCACGGTGGTCCTGGAGGACGATGTCGATGTCGGCGCAAACACCACGATCGACCGGGCTCGTTTTGGCGTCACCCGGGTCGGCACCTGCACCAAAATCGACAATTTGGTGATGATCGCGCACAACGTGGTCATCGGCAAAGCCTCCTTCATCATCTCACAGGTCGGGATATCGGGCAGTTGCGTGATCGGGGACGGCGTAATCCTGGCGGGCCAGGTGGGGTTGACGGGCCACTTGAACATCGGCGACGGCGCCCGCATTGGCGCGCAAAGCGGCATCAATTACGACGTCAAGCCCAAGGCCTACGTACGGGGCTCGCCAGCGCGGCCCTATCATATGGAGATGCGCCTGGAGGTTTTGAAGCAGCGCCTGCCCGATCTCTTCAAAAGGGTTGAAAAACTGGAACGCGTTCTTGAGAACAAGGATACGGATTCCGCCTGAGTTTTCGCCGTCTCCTTTCGGCGCTGCCCAGAGCGGATTCGTGGTCGAGGTATGAGTGGAGAGCTGAAAATTTTCTCAGGTGGAGCGCACCCCGAACTGGCGCGGGAGATCTGTGCATCGGTCGATCTGGATGTCGGCCAGTGCCAGGTCGAGTGCTTCCCCGATGGCGAGACCTTCGTCAAAATCAACGAGAACGTACGCGGCATGGATGTGTTCATCATCCAGCCAACTTGCCAGCCGGCCAACCATCACCTGATGGAGCTGTTCATCATGATCGATGCGGCGCGGCGGGCCTCGGCGGCGCGCATCACGGCGGTGCTGCCCTTTTACGGCTACGCGCGGCAGGACCGCAAGGACCAGCCACGCGTGCCCATCACCTCCAAGCTGGTGGCGAACCTGCTCGTTTCGGCGGGTGCGAACCGCGTCCTTACCATGGACCTGCACGCCCAGCAGATCATGGGCTTTTTCGATATTCCGGTCGACCATCTCTACGCCTCGCCGGTCTTCTTCAAGCACCTGGAAAGCCGCAAGGCCGAGTGGAACTTGAGCGTGTTTTCGCCGGATGTTGGCGGGATGAAAATGGCGGCCGCTTACGCCGACATGTTGGGCGCACCGCTGGGCTTCGTGGGCAAGCGCCGTACCAGCGCCACGACCGTGGAGGCCTTCGATCTGGTTGGCGAGGTCAAGGACCGCGATGTCCTGCTGGTCGACGACATGACCGAAACCGCCGGCACCCTCACCGCGGCTGCCAAGCTGATCAAGGACAACGGAGCCCTCAGCGTGCGCGCGTCGGTCAGTCACGGCGTCCTGAACGAGATTGGCTACCAGCGACTGGGCCAGGGCCTACTTGATGAGTTGATCACCACCGACAGCACGCCCGTTGACAAGCGCGGGCTGCCGATTACCACACTTAGTGTGGCATCACTGCTGGGTGAGGCGATCGTTCGCATTCACCGCAACCAGAGCGTTTCCGGCCTGTTCAAGGTGAAGGGCTATTAGGGCGCCTGCGGAACATTTGCAGCGTGGCGAAAGTCAGCTAGTTTACCCGATGACATTAACCACAAAAACCCACTTCCTGTTTTCAATCCGATGAGAAGCCGAATCTGGTTATTTCTTGCGCTGGCGGTGGCAGCCGGCGCGATCCTCATGGGCTATCGCGAGCACGCGCCTTCGGCCGTCGCCAATGAGCTGACCCTGCGGATCGACAACACGCCACTGGAACGCTCCGATGGCGAGTACCGCACCAGTTATGCGGACATGCTCGAAAATGTGACGCCGGCGGTGGTCAGCATCACGACCTCGAACGTGATTCAAATCCCGAACAACCCCGGCTTTAACTCTCCGCTGGAAGACTTTCTGCGCCGCTTTTACGGCATGCCCGAAGGTCGCAATTCCCGACCGCAGCAGCAACCGCAGCGGCAGCGGCAGCGGGAGGTGCAAGGAGTTGGCTCCGGGCTAGTGGTGACGCCCGACGGTTACATCCTGACCAATCACCACGTTATCTCTTTCCGCGATGGCGACCTGGTGGACGAAGTTGTGGTCAAGCTGACCGACGGGCGCGAGTTTGAAGCGGAAATTGTCGGTTCGGACCCCGACACCGACGTGGCGGTGCTCAAGGTGGCGATCGACGGTGAGATGCCCTATCTGACCCTGGCCGACAGCGACAACCTCCGCGTGGGCGACGTTGTTTTCGCGGTGGGCAATCCGTTGCGGGTGGGGCTTACTGTGACCCAGGGAATCATCTCGGGGGTAGGCCGCACCGATTTGGGTATCCTCGGGCTGAGCGGCTACGAGAATTTCATTCAGACTGACGCCTCGATCAACATGGGCAACTCCGGGGGACCGCTGGTCGATGCTTACGGGCGCGTCATCGGCATCAACACCGCGATCCTTTCACGCTCGGGCGGCAACATCGGCATCGGCTTTGCCATCCCGATCAACCTGGCTCGGCGCATCATGGAGGGCATCGTGACGGGCGAGGGCATCCGGCGCGGTTTCCTGGGCATTCGCATCAGCGATTTGAACCGTGATCTGGCCCGCTCCTTTGGTTTGGAGTCCAGCCGCGGGGCGCTGGTGACCGAGATTACGGAAGATTCGCCCGCGCAAAAAGCTGGCTTGGAGCATGGCGAGATCATCCTTGAGGTAAACGGACAGGCCGTCGAATCCGCATCCGATCTGCGTTTCAAAATTTCGCGAATCCCGCCAGGTTCGGAGGTTGAATTGAAAGTCTTCCGCGATGGCGAGCCCGAGACCATTCGCGTCACGTTGACCGACCGTGACGGCATGCTGGTGGCCGAAAGCGAAGCCGAGGAGATGGACTCCATTCTCGAAGGCGTCCAGTTGAAAACCTTGAACGCCAGCCTGCGCGAATCGTTCGGTATCGATGACACCGTCGAAGGCGTGGTCGTCAGTGCGGTCGAAGAGAGTTCACCTTTCGCTCGGGCAATGCGTCCGGGGATGGTGCTGCTGGAGATCAACGGACAAAGCGTGGAAAACCCGCAGACGGTCGATAAGGCGCTGCGTCGCCCCGGCTACAATCGCCTGTACGTGCTCTTCGAAGGACAGCGCAGTTACTTCGCTCTGCGACTGCGCGAGTAACCAGCCGCTCAGCAGCAAATTTTTCCAACCGGCCTTCTTTGATGAGGGCCGGTTTTTTGTCTGGCAGAGATGTGGGTCAGCTTCCCGGCTTGGTAGCCGGCAGCGCGGCCAGTTCCGGGGGCAGCGCTTCGGGGGAATAGGTGGGGAAGTTCATCCGCATCAACGGGTATAGCGGTACTTTGCCGAAATTAGTTTCGCCGTTGCTGCGGTCGACCAGCACCGCCACTGCGCGCGCTTCGGCCTCCTGGGCTGAGACGATGTCGAGCGCTTCGCGTACACGCCCACCACGGGTGATCACGTCCTCGACAACGAGTACGCTTTCTCCGTTACCAAGCCGGAAGTTTCTCCGCATTTCCAGAACATCGTTTACCTTTTCCACGAAGATGAAGCGTTTGCCGGCTTGCCGCGCCACCTCCTGGCCGATCACCAGCCCGCCCATCGCCGGGGCGAGGACCGTCTCGACCGCTTCAAGCAGTGGGACGGGAAGCTGCTCGATCAGCAACGTGGCAAGCCGCGTAACCTTGTCCAGGTATTGGCACACTTGCGCGCATTGAAAAAAATGTCCGCTGCGCAAGCCGGAGCGTAAAATGAAGTGACCCTCCAGGAGCGCGCCGCTTTCACGAAAAATGCGCAGGACTTCTTCATCGTGGGGCGAGGCCGTCATGGGGGAGTGGGTCATGTTTCTGCAAAAGCTTAGGCGGGCTACCTCGGGCGAAAAGACTAAACCGCGCGGCGCTTGACTGCGCCAGGGTGGACTCGGAAAATTAGCCGCGTTGAATCTGCTGCACCGCTACGTGTTCAAGCAAGTGCTGCTGGCCGGATTGTTTTCGGTGGCATTGCTGGTGTTTGTGATGGTCACGGTCAATGCCCTGCGCGACATCATCGAGCCTCTCGCCGCGGGCCAGCTCACCTGGTGGGCGGCTTCGCAGATTATGGTGCGCATCATCCCGTACATGGTTTCTTTCGCCCTGCCGCTGGGGCTTTTGACCGGCGTGCTGCTGGTCTACGGGAGGCTCTCAGCCAATCGCGAGATCACGGCCATGAAAGCCGCCGGACTGAGCCTGTATCAGATCGCCGCGCCCCCAGTGGTGGTGGCGATCCTCGGCGTCGTCTTCGCGACGGTGGTCAACTTCTTCTACTCGCCGCTGGCCAAAACCGCCTACAAAAGCGAGCTGGCCAACATCGCGCGCGAAAACCCGCTGCGGCTGATCCGCCCGGGCGTTTTCATCAAGGACTTTTCTGAGGCGATCTTCTTCGTCGAGGAGCGCACCGATGAGGCGCTCTTTGGCGTGCATGTCTGGCGCCTGGACGAGGCTGGCAAGTTGCAGGCTTATCTGGTCGGTCAGCGCGGCGAGATCGAATTATCGGAAGACGAGTCCAAGATTCTGTTGAGTCTGCACGATGTGGTGGCCGAGGCGCGCCTGGGCGATGAAGCCGAATTGCCAGACGCGCCGCCCGCCCCAGCGGCGGAAACCACGCGCTCGCCTCCAGAAGAAGGCGCAAGCGAACCCGGCATGCTCATCCTGCTTGATGCCGAGACCGTGCCCTTTGCCCTGCCGCTGAGCGAATTGCTCGGGCTGGGAGAGGTCGAGCGCAAGCTCTCCATGCTGACTTTTGACGAGTTGATCTCGCGAGAGCGCGAACTCGGTGTGCAGGCTTCGCAACTGGGTACGGAAGCCGCCGAGCGCGACCACCTGCGCGTGCGCATGCGCATCCATGAGAACTTTTCGCTGTCGTTCGCGGTGCTTTCGATGACCCTGGTGGCCGTGCCGTTGGGCATCCGCGTCAGCCGCAAGGAAACCTACGCCAACCTCGCCATCGCCCTGGTCCTGGCCATGAGTTTTTACCTCTCGCTCTTCGCGATTAAACTGCTGGAAGAAAACCCGGCGCTGCGTCCGGACCTGCTCATCTGGCTGCCGAATTTGGTCTTTCAGGGGCTGGGGTTGTGGCTGCTCTGGCGAGCCTCGCGAAACTGACAGGTAAGCCCCGTCAGCTTGTGAACAAGTTATTCGCAAAGGGGTTTTGGCGTTGCCGAACAGGGTTTGCGCTGGTGTTTTTGTAGGCTTAACCACGTCATCCGTAGACCCTTTGCGGCAGCCTGCACCGCCGCCCCATCGCGCATGTATCTGAAAGAAGTCGTCATCAATGGCTTCAAGAGCTTCGCAGACCGTACCGTCCTTCAACTGGACCGCGGTGTAACGACCATCGTCGGGCCAAACGGCTGCGGCAAAAGCAACATCGTCGACTGCATCCGCTGGGTCCTCGGCGAGCAGTCGGCCAAGGCCCTGCGCGGGGGTAAGATGCAGGATGTGATCTTTGAGGGGACCGACCGCCGCAAGCCGCTACCGCAGTGCGAGGTGTTCCTTCGCTTCACTGATTGCGAGCAGCAACTGGGCACCGAATTCAACGAGGTGGAAATCGGTCGCCGGGTCAGCCGTGAGGGTTCTAGCGATTACTTCATTAACGGCAAGGCCTGCCGCCTGAAGGACATTCAACGCCTCTTCATGGACACCGGAGTTGGGCGCGTTTCGTACTCGTTCATGGTGCAGGGGCAGATCGACCAGATCCTTTCCTCCAATCCGGCCGAGCGGCGTACCATTTTTGAGGAAGCCGCCGGCATCACCCGCTATAAAAGCCAGCGCCGGGAAGCCCTGAACAAGCTGGCCCTGGTCGACCAGAATTTGGCACGCGTGTCCGACGTGATGGAGGAGGTCGGCCGGCAGATCGGCTCACTCAAGCGACAGGCGGGCAAGGCGCTGCGCTACAAGCGCCTGAAGCACCGCTTGACCCACCTCGACCTCGCGCAGTTGGCCCACCAGCGGGCGCAACGCGGGCAATGCATCGAAGAATTCTCCGCCAAGGAAGACCAGTTGCGAAAACGCTTGGAGTCGGCGCAGGCAGCACTTTTGGCGGACGAAGCCGAGGCCGAGCGTCTGAAGACTCAGCGTAACACGGCTGCGGAAGCCCGGCAGCAGGCCCAGCAAGGTGTCTTTGACCTGCGTTCGCAAAAGGAGAATGCCGAGGGACAGGCCGAGATGGCTCGGGTGCGGGCCGAGGACCTGCGCGAGCGCATTACCCAGCTTGAGGACGAGCAGGCCGATTTGTCCAAGCAGCAGGCCGCCTTGCGGTTGCGTGAACAAGATCAGGCGGCTTCCAAGGAGGCCCAGCAAGCCTTGGTCAACGCCTCCGACGATGCCTTTCGCGAGCGCGAAGACGATTTGCGCGCCGCGGACACACGCTTGCAGGCGGCGGAAAAAGCACTGCGCGACCAGCGGCAGGCCCAGTTGATCGCCGATGGCAGTTTGACCCGCGCACGTTCACGGTGCACCTCGCTCGAGCTGGATCTGAAAACCCTCGAAGTCCGCCACGCAGGCCTGAAGGAACAGATGGCCCAGTTGGAGTCCGGGCTTGAACAGGCGCGGGCCGCGGGGGATGCGCAGACGAAAGCCCTCGATTATGCCCAGAGCGACGTGGCGGAGGCCGATGCGGCCCTGGCTCAGGCTCGCGAAGCTGAAGAGGCTCAGCGAATTCGCTTTCGTGCGCACCAGGAAACGATTGCCGAGGCCGACCGTGAAGTCGCGCGATTGGGTGCACGATTGGCAACCCTGGAAGACCTGCAGGCGCGTTTCGAGGGGTTCACTGATGGCGCAAAAGCCATTCTGCAGGGCAAGCTCGATTCGGACTGCCTGCCTGGCGGCCTGGCCCGCGCCCTGGGCCAACACCTTAAAATCGAGGGACCCTGGGGCGACGCCGTGGAAGCACTGTTGGGAATGGCCGCTGGCGCGGTCAGCCTGGATTCACTGGAGCGGGCGCAATCGGTGACCCAGGCGCTGGCCGAGCAAAAGCACGGGCGCGCCGTCCTGCAGTTTCCCGCCCCAGGCGAAGCCACCGAGGAAACCAGCGCCACGCCCGCTGGAATCATTGGCGCGAGCGAACAGGTGCAAGCGCGCGATGCCGAACTCCAGCCCGCCGTCGAACGGCTTTTGGATGGCTGCTTCTTTGGCGACTCGCTCGAAACGATCCTCACGACCTGGCAGGCGAATCCGCAGTGGCGTTTTCGGCTGGCCGCGGCGCAAGATGGCACCGTTGTCGATGGGCGCGGGCTGATTTATACAAGCGGCGGCACCCGCTCGAAGGACGGCAGCTTTATTCAGCGCGCGGAGGCGATTCGTCAGGGCAAGGCGCAGATCGAAACCGCCAACGAGCGCCTGACCGAACTCACCGACACCATCCGCACGTTGGAGGCTGAATTGGAGGCGGCGGGCCAAGCGGTGGAAACCGCCCGCGCGAGGCTTGGCCAGACCAGGGAAACCCTCAGCGCGGCTCAAGCCGAGGCCCGTCAGGTCACGCAGCGGCTGGAGCACCTGCAAGCCGAACTCAATAAGGCCCGGGCCGAAAACGAGCGCATCGATGTGCAACGCCAAGAGGCGAATGCCGAGGTGGAAAAGTCACGTGCCGCCATGGTCGAGGCCGAAGCGCGGAGCGAGCTGATTCGCTCCGAGATTGCTGCCGGCGAGGAGGCCCTTGCCTCCTTGCGCGGGCAGGTGGAAGCCCGCCGGGAAGCCCTCGCCGAGGTGCGTCTCGACCTGGCCGAAAAACGGCAGCGCCTGCTTCTACTGGATCGGGGCATCTCCGAAGCCCAGGAACAGTTGGGCGATTTGGAACAGCGCACGCACCGCCGAGCCCTGGAGCAGGACTCCCTTTTGGAGCAAATAGCCGAACTGGAAACCGAGGCCGCCCGCGAAACCAATAAAGCGTCGCAGCTGGACGAAACGCTTAGTGTCACGCGCGCCTCACTTGAGAATCACCACGGCGAGGTGCAGGCGCTTGAAGGCAGGCTCGGCGCGCTGGAACAGGCGCTCAACGCCAAACGCTCCGCCCAGCGAAGCGAGGAGCACGCCCTCAACGAAACCAGCTTGGCCCTCGCCACCGAGCGCTCGCAATGTGCCTTCCTCGACGAAAAAGCCCAGGGTGATTACGGGCTGGAGCTTTCCGGCGTGGACTGGAAGCAGTTCCTCTGGCAGGCGGATGAGACCATCCAAACCCGCGTCAACCTGGACGAGCTCGACGACGGCGCCTCCATCGATGCGCTGCCCACCAAGGATCGCGGCGAGCCCACCGAAGCCGATCTGAATGCGCTCGAGCAGACGGACTGGCCAGCCATCGAGGCCGAGGTGAAAGACTTGCGGCAACGCGTGCTCAGCCTGGGCGAGGTCAATCCGTCGGCCATCGAGGAGTACCAGGAGCTCAAGCAGCGTCACGACTTCCTGAAAAACCAGAGCGAGGACTTGTGGAAGTCCAAGGAGGAACTGCTGGCGGCCATCGAAGAGATCAACACCACCTCCCAGCAGCTCTTCGAAGACACCTTTCGGCAGGTCCGCGAAAATTTCCAGTTCACTTTCAAGCAGCTCTTTGGGGGCGGCGAAGCGGACCTCCAGCTGATCGCGGCCGAGGATGTGCTCGATAGCGGCATCGACATCATTGCCCGTCCACCCGGCACCAAGCTGAAAAACCTATCGCTGCTCTCCGGGGGCCAGAAGACGATGACCGCAGTCGCGCTGCTCTTTGCCATCTACATGGTCAAGCCGAGTCCCTTCTGCGTGCTGGATGAGTTGGACGCACCGCTGGACGACGCGAATATCGGCCGCTTCATCGAGATGCTGCGCCAGTTTACGCGCTACTCGCAGTTTCTGGTCATCACTCACAGCAAGCGAACGATCGCCGCCGCCGACACCATCTACGGCGTTACAATGGAAGAGCGCGGCGTCACTCGCATGATCTCGATGCGCTTCGATCGCACGCGCGGGGAAGCGGTTTCCCGGTTGGACTCAAACGAAGAGGCTACCCAGGCCGAGCAACCAGTCGAAGCCGGCGGTTAAGCGGAGGCGCACCTAGGTGGCGTGCAGCGGACGCGCCCAAGTTATTGGCCAAATTTGGATGCAGCGCCTTCTTGGGCGGATGGGCCACTTAACGGCATTTCTTGTGCTTAACAGTCAACGCTTATGAACAAGGCATTGGTCACCGGAAGCAGTGGGCATTTGGGCGAAGCGATGATGCGGATACTGCGCGCTCGGGGCATTGCCTGTGTGGGGCTCGACCGCAAGCCCGGCGCCTACACCGATCGCGTCGGTTCCATAGGCAAGCGTTCGTTGGTGGATACGTGCCTGAGCGGCGTAGATGTGGTCTTTCACACGGCAACCCTACACAAGCCTCACGTGGCCACGCACTCGAAGCGGGACTTTGTCGACACGAACATCTCCGGCACGTTGACCCTGCTGGAAGCCGCGCGGGATCACCGGATTGACGCCTTTATCTACACCAGCACGACGAGCGTTTACGGTGACGCCCTGCGACCGGGTCCGGAGATGCCTGCAGCCTGGATCACCGAAGACGTGCGGCCCATCGCGCGCAACATTTACGGCGTCACAAAAGCGGCAGCTGAAGACATGTGCGAGCTCTTCGCCCGTAAGCACAAGTTGCCCTGCCTGGTCCTGAAAACCTCGCGTTTCTTTCCCGAAGCAGACGACAACCGCGAACGCCGCGAGGGTTTTGCAGACGCCAACCTGAAAGTTAACGAACTGCTCTACCGGCGCGTCGACCTGGAAGATGTTGTCGAAGCCCACCTGCTCGCGGCGCAAAAAGCCAAGGAGCTCCCCTTCGGTCGCTACATCATCTCCGCGACCTCACCCCTGCACCGCCAAGACGTCCAGCGCGCACGCAGTGACTTGCCTGCTTTGGTTCGCGAGACTTTTCCGCATTATGAAAATATCTACGCGAAGCTGGGCTGGCGGATGCTGCCCGGCATTGACCGTATTTATGTTAACGCTGCCGCGCGCCGGGACCTCGGCTGGGAGCCGCGTTGGACCTTCGCTCACGCGCTTGAGCATCTGGCCGTCGGCGAATCTGCCTTCAGCGAGCTGTCCCGCGTTGTTGGAAAAAAAGGCTATCACGAAACCGTCTTCGCGGAGGGTCCGTATCCTGTTGAGGAATGATTCATGGCGCGCATTCAATCGCGGGGTGCTCGCGCGCGAAACAGCTTGTCGAACATCGGACGAGCGTATGGCTTGTTTCCATGCTACGCCTGGCCCGGTTTTTTCGCACGAACCTTTCGGCGGGCCAAGCCCGTGTGCGTACTGGCCAGAGCGGCGAGCAGCTAGCCGCGCGTTTTCTGCGTCGCAAAGGTATGCGGATCGTCACGCGCAACTGGCGTAGCGGTCGGCTTGAACTGGACCTGGTCTGCCGCGAGGACGCGGTGCTCGTTTTTGTCGAAGTGCGCACGCGATCGGCTGCGGCGAAGGTCCCGGGCTTTCATTCGCTCACACGCGCCAAGAAAGAGGCCTTGAAGCGAGCGCGCTTGGCCTATTTACAAGCACTGCGGAATAAACCGGCGGCCTATCGTTTCGATCTGGTCGAGGTCACCCGCGCGAGCGACGGCTCCCACCGGCTCGAACACTACGAAAGCATCGACCTGTAGCCACGGACTTTCCTACGCACCTTTACCGATTCCCTTGACCATGCCGCCGACCGATAGCGACTCGAATCGCCATCCTTTCCTCCAGGGCCTGAGCAAACACCGGGGCGCCGCGCCCACGATTCTGGTTATCTTCGGAGCGTCCGGCGATCTGACCAAGCGCAAGCTCATCCCCGCCTTGTACAACCTCAGCTACGACAACCTGCTGCCGGCGGACTTCACCCTGATCGGCTTTGGACGCAGCGACGTACCCGATAAGGCCTTTCGCAGCGGCAACCAGGGCGACATCAAGACCTTTTCCCGCCGCGAGCTGAATCAGGACATCTGGCAGCGTGTTGAGGATCAGACCTATTTTCATCAGGGCGGCTACGACGAGCAAGCCGCCTTCGAGAAACTCAAGAACCGTATCGAAGCCTACGAGAAGGAACATGAGCGTCAGTTTCAGGTGGTGTTTTACATCTCCACGCCGCCGAGCGTGTTTAAGCCCATCCTCGAAAACCTCGGCGCGACGGGCCTGGCCTCGCGCCACCGCGGGGATCCGCTGGCCTCCAAGGTGATCATCGAAAAGCCCTTTGGGCACGACCTGGAATCGGCCCAGGAGCTCAACCAGGTTATCCAGTCTCAATTCGATGAGGAGCAGGTCTATCGCATCGACCATTATCTGGGCAAGGAGACGGTCCAGGATCTCCTCGTCCAGCGTTTCGCCAACGCCATCTTTGAGCCCATCTGGAATCGTCGCTACGTCGACAACGTGCAGATCACCGTGGCCGAGAGCGTCGGCGTCGGCTCACGCGCCGGCTATTACGACCGCTCGGGAGCGCTGCGGGACATGATTCAGAACCACACCATGCAGCTGATGGCGCTCGTTGCGATGGAGCCCCCCGTCTCGCTAGAGGCCGAGCAGATTCGCGACGAGAAGGTCAAGCTGCTGAAGGCGATCGAATCCATCCGGGTTGAAGGCGAGCCAAGCGATGTTATTCGCGCGCGCTATACCGACGGCCTGATCAGCGGCGAAAAAGTTCGCGGCTACATGGAGGAGGACGACATCCCGAGCGATTCCTTTACCGAGACTTACTCCGCGTTACGCCTGCGGGTGAACAACTGGCGCTGGCAGGGCGTGCCCTTTTACCTGCGCTCAGGCAAACGCATGGCCCGGCGCGTTTCCGAGATCGCCGTCCAGTTCAAGCAACCACCTGGCAGTCTGTTCACCGACCGCCGCCGTTTCGACCTCGCGCCCAACACGCTGGTCATGCGCATCCAGCCCGACGAGGGCTCCACGCTGCTGGTCAACTCGAAGGTCCCGGGCCTGGAAACGCGAACCCAGCCGGTCAAGATGCACTTTCGCTACGCGACCACCTTTGGCTCGGACACACCGGAGGCCTACGAGCGACTGATTCTGGACGCCATGGTGGGCGACAGCACGCTCTTCATCCGCGGCGATGAAACCGAAACCTCCTGGGCGCTGTACACGCCAGTCCTGGAAGCCTGGCAAGCCCTGGGCCAAAAGGGGCTCGCCGAATACCGCGCCGGCTCCTGGGGCCCCCTGGAAGCCGACAAGTTGCTCTGGGAAAGTGGCCATGAATGGCGTCGCGCCGGTCCCTGAATTTTTTCACAACTACTGCGTATCATGCTATTCGATACATTACCGGGCCAGGAGATGCCCATGCCGCAGGTCGAGTCGGCCCTGGCGCGGATGTGGGCGGTCGAGCGGACCGAGTCCACGCAGGATGCCTTGCCTTCGGAGTTTCGCGCCTCGCAGATGAACCTCATCCTGCATTTCGGTCCCGAGACGGATTCGAACGAGGGCAACGACATTTTTCAGACCACATTGAAGTTTGCCCAGCGCTACCCCTGCCGAATCGTGGTGCTGTGCCCCGGCGAGGAAGGTCAGGCCGACCCGTTCCGTCAGGCAAAGGTTTACTCGCAATGCTTCGTCGGGCGCAACCTGCGTGACCGTACCTGTTGCGATGTGCTGATGCTGCGCTACGATCCCAGCGAGCTCGATTTTTTGGACAGCATGGTGTCCATCTGGCTCGAGAACGACCTGCCCACGTCCTACTATTTTCACAAGGTGCCGCTCGCGCAGATCGAGGCGCACCTGCTCGAGTTCGTGCGCAAGTGCCGCCGGGTGCTCTTTGATGCCTCCGTCGAGACCGAAGATCTCTCCTCGGTGCAATGGCCGCACGCCGAGCTGGTGCGCGACCTTGCCTGGGCGCGTCTGCTCCCTCTGCGTCAGGCGCTCGGGCAGTTTTTGAGCAACATCGAGACTGCCGCGCTCTGCGAAGGGCTCGAATCGGTAAAGATCGCCGCGCACGAAACGCTGAAAGGCGAGGGGAGCAACCTGCTGGCCTGGGTCCGCCAATGTCTGGAGGGCTGCGCTCAGCTCTGCGACAAGCCGTTTGAAATCGACTTCAGCCAGCGCGAAGCCGGCGTTGAGGAACCGCACATGTCCATGGAATGGGCCTATCGCGATTCCGCCAAGCACCTGCTGTGGTCCTGGGATCGCACCAAGGACGCCGCGACCATCACCGCCGACTTTGGTAACGGGCGCACGTCTTTCCCAATCCACGCCAGCTTTCTCTCCACCCACAAAACCCTCGCCGAAGCCTGTTTCTTCGATTGAGCCTGCTTTTTCGTTCATGCGCAGCATCGATTCCCCCTACGGACGTATCGAGATTGGTGATACGCCGGAAATCCTGGCCGCCGCCGCCGCTCTGATTCGGCAGACCGCAGAGGCCGGTAACGCGAGCCGTCCAACCTCGGTCGCACTCAGCGGCGGCTCCACCCCCAAGGCGCTCTATCAGTGGATTGTCGAAAACCGCGCGCTGCCGCGTTCGGCCACCGTCCACCTGGTCTGGACCGTCAGCGACGAGCGTACCGTGCCGCCATCCTCGCCTGAGAGCAACCTGGGCAATCTCGACCGGCAGTTGCTCGTGCCGTTGGAAATCGCCGCCAACGCCAAGCTATCGTGGCCCGTCGATTTGCCGCCTGATCAAGCCGCCGCGATGTACGCCAGTCTCTGGCAAGAACGCGTCGCGGACGATCGCCTCTATGACTTGTGCTTTCTGGGCATGGGCGACGACGGGCACACCCTCTCGATTTTCCCGGATAGCCCACTGTTGAAGCGCCCGGTGTCCGGTGATGTAGCCGCGGTGGAGGTCCCGGAAAAAGGTTGGCGGCTGACCGCCACGCCCTCCGGGCTCAAGCGCTGCGGCCAGATCGTGGCCCTGGTCGCGGGTGCGGGTAAGGTAGCGCGCATTCGCTCGGTTTTTCAGGGACCACACGATCCCATCACCCAGCCGATCCAACTGCTGAAAGACCACGCCAACCGCGTCGTCTGGCTGATGGACGAGGCTGCAGCGGCAGGCCTTACGGATTGATGCGGAAAAAGATCCGCTTGCCTGCCTGAACCACGACTGGCTCGCTAGGGCGGTCTATGCGCGGGGAATCCTTGCGCACCGGAGCTTCGTTAACCTTCAAGGCTCCTTGCTCCAGCAGGCGCTTGATTTCCTTCTTGCTGGGGAAAAGCTGCGTCTGGGCCGCCAGATCGACTACGCTGGCATCGGCTGCGCCGCCCAAGGCAGTCCAGTCGAATTCGGGCATCGCATCCGGCAGTTGGCCCTTGGAAAAAACCTTTTCGAACTGCGCGCGTTCGTTCGTTCCGGCCGCCTCGCCGTGAAACCGCGAGACCAGCGCCACGGCCAACTGCTTTTTGGCTTCCATGGGGTGGTCGTCGCGTCGGCGCTGCGATATGCGCGCCTCGTCAACTTCAAGCAGTAGCCGGTAGTAATCCCACATTACCTTGTCGGAGATCGACATGATTTTCCCGAACATGTCTTTGGGTGTGTCGGTAAAGGCGATGTAATTATCCAGGCTCTTGGACATCTTGCGCTGCCCGTCCAGGCCGAGCAGCAGCGGCATCGTCATAACCGCCTGCTCCGGCAATCCCTGGTCCTTCTGCAGCTGGCGGCCCACCAGCATGTTGAAGAGCTGGTCGCTTCCGCCTATCTCCACATCTGCCTTTAAGACTACCGAATCGTGCCCCTGCACCAGCGGATAGAGAAACTCCACCAGTGAGATGGGCGAGCCCGCCGCGTGCCGCTTGGCAAAATCGTCCCGCTCGAGCATGCGGGCCACCGTCATCTGCCGGGCCAGTTGGAGCGTATCCGAAAAGGACATTTTACCGAACCATTCGCTGTTGAAGCAGACGGTTGTTTTGGCGCGGTCCAACACCTTGTAGGCCTGGTCAACGTAGGTCTGCGCGTTGGCTCTTACCTCCTCGGGCGTTAGCACCGGGCGCACGCTGGAGCGTCCTGAAGGGTCGCCGATCAGCGAGGTGAAGTCGCCGATGATCAGCACCGCCTCATGACCCATATCCTGAAAGAGCCGCAGCTTGTTGAAGACCACCAGATGGCCAAAGGTCAGGTCGGGCCGCGTCGGGTCAACCCCCAGTTTCACCCGCAGTTTTTTGCCCGCGGCGATACGCTCCCCCAGCGCTTCGTCGCCGATAAAGGTCTCGGTGTTGCGTCGAATCTCCTCCAGCACATCCATGGGAAACGTGCCAAGTTAGATGGCAATTCCTTTGGGGCAAAGCCAAATTCCGTCAGCCCGCAGCTGCCCGTGTTTGCAAAATCTTTCCGTGAACGCAGTTGCCATGACCCCGGCCCGCCCATAATTTCCGCGAAACTTTTTTTACGGACACTTCAAACCACCACGCATCATGGCTTTAACCGCAGGCACTCAGGCTCCCGACTTCACCCTCCTCTCGAAGACCTCCGGCGAAATGCAGGAAGTCACCCTGAGCAAGGAACTGGCGGACTCCAAAGTCGTTTTGTTGTTCTTTCCGCTGGCCTGGACGAGCGTCTGCACCGAGGAGATGTGTTCGGTCAGTTCGGGTTTGCAGGCGTACAAGGACCTCAACGCGAAAGTCTTCGGCATCTCCGTCGACAGCCCGTTCGCACAGGAGCAATTCGCCAAACAGCAGAAAATCGAGTTTGCACTACTTAGTGACTTTAACCGCGAAGTCTGCGCCGCCTATGAGGTTCAGTACGAGGAGTTGCTCGGCTTCAAAGGTGTGGCCAAGCGCGGCGCCTTTGTCATCGCGCAGGACGGCACCATCGCCTACGGCGCGGCGAACGACGACCCCAAGGTGATGCCCGATTTCGCGGCCATCCAGGCGGCCCTGAAATAGCCGCCGCAGCCACGAGCCGGCCCGTTTGCTCCGGGTTGCCAGAAGCCCGGATATGCCTCAGAGTAGAGAGAAATCGATATGAGTTCCTTACCAGACCCCCTGAAGACACTCCGGCCATTCGAATCTTCCGCCGGCCACCAGGGCCACTTGTACAGCCTGCCCGCTTTGGAAGACGCGGGCGTCGGCCCAGTCAGTCGGCTGCCGTTTAGCATCCGCGTTGTGCTGGAAGCCGTGCTGCGCCACTGCGATGGCCAGACCATCACCGAAGATGCGGTCAAGCAACTGGCCAACTGGAACGCCGCTAAACCATCCACTGACGAAATACCCTTTGTTGTCGCGCGTATCGTTCTGCAGGACTTTACCGGGGTTCCGCTGCTAGTTGACCTGGCGGCCATGCGCGACGCCGTGGCTAAGCTCGACCGCGACCCAAAGATTATCGAGCCGCTTGTGCCGGTCGATCTCGTTGTCGACCACTCGGTCCAGGTCGACCGCGCCGGCACTCCCGAGTCCTTTACCGCCAACCTCCAGATCGAATTCGAACGTAACCGTGAGCGCTACGAATTCCTCAAGTGGGGTCAGCAGTCCTTCGAAACCTTTTCGGTGGTCCCGCCGGCCATCGGCATTGTCCACCAGGTCAATCTGGAGTACCTGGCGCGCGTCGTCTTTGAAAACACCGTTGGGGATGAAACCGTTTTTTACCCGGACAGCCTCGTCGGCACTGACAGCCATACCACCATGATCAACGGCCTTGGAGTCGTCGGCTGGGGCGTGGGTGGTATTGAAGCCGAAGCCGGGATGCTCGGGCAACCAGTCTATTTCCAGACGCCCGAGGTCATCGGCGTCCACTTGACCGGCCAACTGGCCGAGGGGGTCACCGCTACCGACCTCACCCTCCGCATCACGCAGATGCTGCGCGAGGAAAAGGTGGTCGGTAAATTCGTCGAGTTTTTTGGCGAGGGCGCGGCTTCGCTCTCGCTGCCCGACCGCGCAACCATCGGCAACATGGCACCCGAATACGGGGCCACCATGGGTTATTTCCCGGTCGATGAAAAATCACTCGAGTACCTAGCCCTGACCGGTCGTTCCGAAAAGCAGCTCACGCTCATTCGCGAGTACTTGAAGGCGCAGGGGCTGTTCGGCATCCCACGGGCCGGCGATTGCGATTACACCAAGGTCATCGAACTCGACATGGGCAGCGTGATGCCTGCAGTGGCTGGGCCCAAGCGTCCGCAAGACCGCATCGACGTGCCACACCTCAAGGGCGAGTTTCTCAAGCTCTTGAGCGTGTCACCTGCCGAAGGCGGTTTTGGCAAAAGTGAGGAAGCGCTAAGAGAAACCGTTGCGGTACAGGAAGCGGTTGCAGCCAGCACGCCCTCGGTCACCGGTGGCGATCTTTCAAATGGCCAGAGCACCGAGCGCAGCGCCAACGAGATGGTTGCCAACCGGCCCGCCACTCCCGGGGCACTGGCCACCGGGCGGCGTCACAACGAAGTTTTGCGCCATGGCTCGGTCCTCATCGCCGCTATCACCAGCTGTACCAACACGAGCAATCCCTCGGTCATGATTGCCGCGGGACTGGTTGCAAAGAAAGCCACCGAGCGCGGACTCAAGGTCGATACGACGGTCAAAGCCAGCCTCGCCCCGGGTTCGCGAGTCGTCACGGATTACCTCAACGAAACCGGGCTGCAAACCTACCTGGACCAGATTGGGTTTAACCTTGTTGGCTACGGTTGCACTACCTGCATCGGTAACAGCGGCCCGCTCGATGAAACCATCGAAGCCGCTATCAAGAAGGGTGACCTCGTTTGCGCCAGCGTCCTTTCCGGGAATCGAAATTTCGAGGCGCGCGTGCACAGTTCTATCAAGGCGAACTTTTTGATGTCGCCGCCCCTAGTGGTCGCCTACGCGCTTGCCGGTCGGGTCGACATCGACCTGCAGTCCGACCCCATCGGCCAGGATGACAATGGCCAGGACGTCTTCCTGCGCGACATCTGGCCCACCCAGTCGGAGATCAACGAGCTGGTGCGCAGCGGTCTCAAGCCGGAGATGTTCATCCAAAAGTACAGCGACATCGACGAGGCCAATCCGGAGTGGAAGGCCATCGGCGTCGAAGGCGGTACTACTTACGCGTGGAACCCGAAGTCTACCTACATTCAGCAGCCGCCGTTCTTCGATGGCTTCACGCCCAAGGTCAAAGGCGCACCCGATCTAAACACGCCGATGCGCGCTCTGGCCATTCTGGGTGATTCCGTCACGACCGACCACATCTCACCGGCGGGTGCCATCCCCAAAGACGGTCCGGCCGGACGCTATTTGATTGAGAACGACGTCGAGCCGCCGGCCTTCAATTCCTTTGGCTCGCGCCGTGGTAACGACCGTGTCATGACCCGCGGCACATTTGCCAACGTCCGCATCAAAAACCTGATGGCCGACGGCAAAGAAGGTGGCTGGACCAAGGTGCATCCTTCCGGCGAGCTCAAGCCCATTCACGACGCTTGCGCGCATTATGCCTCCGAGGGCACACCCCTGATCGTTTTTGGTGGCTCTGACTACGGGATGGGCAGCTCCCGCGACTGGGCGGCCAAAGGCACGGCGCTGTTGGGCGTTCGGGCGGTGGTCGTGCGTTCTTTTGAGCGAATCCACCGGTCCAACCTGATCGGGATGGGGGTGCTGCCCTTGCAGTTTGCCGAAGGCCAGGACGCCGTCAGCCTTGGGCTGGATGGTTCGGAAACCTTCCGCCTCGAGGGCCTCGGTGACTCCATTGAACCGCGCTCCAAAGCCTCGCTGGTCATCGAAAAAAATGGCGAGGAGACAACCGTCGAACTGACTGTCCGTATCGATACCGCAATCGAATCCGAGTATTACCGCCACGGAGGCATCCTGCCTTACGTGCTCAGGAATCTCCTATCTTGACCGATGGGAACTTGGAGAGCCTTCACGATGCGCTCTCACAGGCATGCCGGACACACGTACACCCATTTTTTTGATAGACGCCTTTGCTGAGCCTGCGATTTTGCGCATTGAGGGCAAAGCCAACTATCTCAACTGCACGCCCGTGGGGCCCGCGCTGTCCGAGCTGGTCAGAAAGGGCAAGCGGACCGTGGCGGTGGATTTTGGTCACTGCGCCGGCATGGACAGCACCTTTTTGGGCATTCTGGCCGGCGTTGCCATGCAGCTGCGCCGGGCCGACCCCCCTGGGGAGCTTCTGCTCTGCCGCATGGGCGAGCGTAACCGCGAACTGGTGCGTAACCTGGGCCTGCACCGGATTGCGCGCGTGGTTGACGACCCTCCTCTGGAAACCGACCACAGCCACGACCAGGCCCTCGAATCCAAACCCCTGGACCATGACGCCGAGGCGCGTCTGGTTTTAGATGCGCACCAGAACCTGATCGAGGCCGATGCGTCCAACGCCCGCCGCTTTCAGGACGTGATCACGTTCCTCAAAAACCAGGTTGAAGAAACCTGAAGCGCTCCATAGCGTCGGCGATCACATATGTGGTGGTTCCTGTTCGGCGCTCTGGTGGGCGGCCTGTGCATCTGGTGGTTCGGCCTGAAGCTTCGTCGTGACAATGTGCGCCTGGACGAGGAGAAGCAGATGCTTCAGCAGGAGAAGCAGATCGTCGTCGAGTTCATGCACAACCTCGTCGAAGCGATGGGCGAGGGTGTCAGCCGCCAGGAGCTGTTCAACCGCATCGTCAAGGCGGCCACCCTCAGCACCGGCGCCTTGAGCGCGGCGGTTTTTCAGCGCAACGACGATGACATCCTGCGCGGGGTCGCCATGCAGGGACTCTTTCCCCCGCAGAAAAAGCCTGACGACTCGAACAAGCCCGGCCCCGGGACCCGCTCGCGCATGATCGAGCGCATCTTTCGTTCGGAAACCTACGCCCTGGGCGAAGGCCTCATCGGAACAGTCGCTGAAACCGGTCTGGCCGTTCTAATCGAAGATGCCGAGCACGACCCGCGCGTCTTCCAAAACGAGGACGCCTCCTTGCGCATTCGCAGCATCATCGTGGCGCCTATCATGTTTCGACGCCGGGTGCTGGGCGTTCTGGCGGTGGTCAATCCCGCCGACGGCATGGACTTCAACCAGACCGATTTCTCCCTGGTGCAATCGCTCGCCGACCAGGCCGCCATGGTCATCCAGAACAGCGACCTGGTGCACCTGCAGATCGAGAAAAACAAGATGGACTTCGATCTGACTTTGGCCAGTTCCATCCAGGGCATGCTGCTGCCGGCCACCTTCCCCAAAACGGAATCGCTTGAAATCGACGCCTGTTACCAGCCCGCCCAGAAAATCGGCGGCGATCTTTACGACATCCTTACTCTGGAGGATGGCCGCTATGGTTTCGCCATCGCCGACGTCTCGGGCAAGGGCGTGCCGGCGTCGCTTATGATGACGATCTGCCAGACGAATTTTCGTCATTACGCGCGCCGCTACGATTCTCCGGCAGAGGTTTTGCGCGCCCTCAATGAGGAGATCTCCGGCGAGATTCGTCAGGACATGTTCATCACTATGACCTACGTGATCGTCGACACGCAGCGCGAGGAGCTGACCCTCTCCCGCGCGGGCCACGAACTACCCATGCTCCTGCAAAAGGACCCTTACAACGGAAGCTTCAAGGTGCAGATGGTGCAGACCGAGGGCATGGCCGTGGGGATGGTTCCGCCGGATGTCTTTGACGCGGTCTTGGTTGACAAGACCGTGCCCTTTCGCTCCGGCGACATCCTGATCCTGTACACCGATGGCGTCACCGAGGCCGCCAATCGCGAGGGTGCCGAGTTTTCCTCGGCCCGGCTGGCCGACGTGGTCAGCAGCCTGCGCGATCGCTCCGCGCATGGGCTCAACCAGGGCATCATCTCCAGCGTCGAACGCTTCGGGGGCACCTCCAACCTGATGGATGACCTCACCTTGATCGCCGTCAAGCGCCTCTGAAGTGCGGTCTTCGGATCTGCAAAAGCGGTTGTTTTCGAGCCTTCGCCGCGTATGCTCCGTTCATGGCCAGCCAACTTCTGACCGAACCGCTGCCCCCGCGCCTGCGCCTGCCCGATTCGGCGGGCCGCTTTGGCGATTACGGGGGACGTTTTGCCCCCGAGACGCTCATCACACCTCTGGAAGAACTCACCGAGGCCTACCTCGAAGCCAGCGAGGATCCCGGTTTCCTCAAAGAGTTGCAGTTTCACCTGCGCGAATTCGCTGGACGCCCGACGGGGCTATATTTTGCCGAGGGCCTGACCCGGCACTGTGGCGGCGCAAAGATTTACTTCAAGCGTGAGGACCTGCTCCACACCGGCGCGCACAAGATTAACAACGTCCTCGGGCAGATTCTGCTGACCCAGCGCATGGGCAAGTCGCGCGTCATCGCGGAGACCGGGGCCGGCCAGCACGGCACCGCTACCGCTGCCGCTGCCGCGCGCTTCGGCCTGAAGTGCACGATTTACATGGGAGCCGAGGACATGCGCCGCCAGGCCCTCAATGTCTACCGCATGCGTTTGTGCGGCGCTGAGGTGCGCGCCGTCGAGGCCGGCCAGAAAACACTCAAGGAAGCCGTCAACGAGGCCATGCGCGACTGGGTCACCAACGTGCGTGACACCCACTACATTCTCGGTACCGCCTACGGCCCACACCCCTTCCCGATGATGGTCCGCAACTTTCACCGCGTCATCGGCGAGGAGGCCCGACGTCAGATCATCGAGCGCGAAGGGCGCCTGCCGGACGAGGTTTGTGCCTGCATCGGCGGCGGCAGCAACGCCATCGGCCTCTTCTTTGATTTCCTGGATGAACCCAAGGTAAAGGTCGTCGGCGTCGAAGCCGGGGGTCGCACCCTCGAGGCCGGTCAGCACGCGGCGCGTTTCGCGGGTGGCAAGGTCGGCATCCTCCAGGGTTGCAAGACGTACATCCTCCAAAACCCGGACGGCCAGATTGAGGGCACTCATTCGGTTTCGGCCGGGCTGGACTACGCCGCCATCGGCCCCGAACACGCGCATTATCACGACCAGGGCCGCATCCAGTACGGCTACGCCACCGACGATGAAGTCCTCGAGGCTTTTCAGCTGCTGTCCCGCGTCGAAGGGATCATCCCCGCGCTGGAGTCGACCCACGCCATTGCCTACGCCGTCAAGCGCGCCCGGGAGTGCCCGCCTGATTACATCTTGCTGGTCAACTTGAGCGGGCGTGGCGACAAGGACGTGCAGGAAGCCTCCCGTATTCTTGAGGGCCACGACGACGCATGATTCACAGCATGACTGGATACGGCGGGGGCGCGGCCACGCAGCCTCCGCTGGCTATCAGCGTGGAGGTGGTCTCGGTCAATCGGCGCAACCTCGAAATCGCCGCCGCCGTCCCGCGTGAATGGCCGCCGCTGGAGCGTCTGATCAACGACCGTGCCCGCGAGCGCTTCGCCCGCGGAAAGCTCAGCGTCACGGTCCGGGTGCTTCGCGAAGGCAACAACGCAGCACTGCAATGGGATGAGGCCGAACTCGCTGCCACCATCGATAAGCTGAAAGCCTCCGCCAGCGCCATGAACGTGCCCTTCGAGCCGAGCGCCGACGCTTTCATCCGCATCGTGCTTTCTCACACGGGCTCCGCTGAGTTGCCCGACTTTGCCGACTGCGAAACAGCCGCCGCCGAGGCCGTCGATGCCGCCTTTGCCCAGCTGACCGAAATGCGCCGCAATGAGGGCGCGACCCTGAGCGCGGATTTGACCGAGCGATTGCAACGGCTCCAGCAGGCGCACGACAGCATCGCGAAAGAGGCTCCCGGCTCGGTCGAGCGCTACCGCGATCTGCTTTTTCAGCGCCTGCGTCAGGCCGGGCTCGAACTCGACCTCGACGACGAGCGCGTCCTGCGTGAAATCGCGCTTTTTACCGACCGCTGCGACATCTCCGAGGAATTGACCCGGCTGGCCAGCCACCTGGAGCAGGGGCGCGAATGCCTCGATTCCCGGGAGCCGGTCGGTCGCAAGCTCGACTTCCTCTGCCAGGAGATACACCGCGAACTCAACACCATTGGCAGCAAAGCCAATAACCTCGCCATCACGAAGTCGGTGATCGAGGCCAAGAACGAACTCGAGCGTTTCCGCGAACAGGTCCAGAATGTTGAGTGAGCGTCCCGTCGCCGTGGTGGGCGGGGGCCTGGCTGGTCTTTCCGCCGCCATTCACCTGCGCGCCGCCGGTGCGCGCGTAGTTCTGTTCGAAAAAAACGAATCCCTGGGGGGCAAGTGTAACCGCCTGGCCCACGACGGGCATCACTTCGACACTGGCCCCTCGCTGCTGACGCTGCCGGATGTGCTCGGCTCGGTTTTTTCAGCTGCTGGCCAACGCCTCGAAGACCACCTGGAACTCATTCGCCTAAGTCCGGCCTGCCGTTACTTCTTCGCCGATGGACTGCGCTTTGACGCACCGGGCGACCACGAGGGCTTTCGTACGGGCGTGGCTGAACACTTTCCGGACGCGTTGGCAGGCTTCGACCGCTTTTGGAAATACTCGAAAAATCTCTGGCAGGGGGCCGGGCAGCTTTTCCTCTTTCACCCCTTCGAGGCTCGCACGCTGCTGCGCGTTTCGCCGCAGCAGGCCCTCGCGGGCTTAAAGGCCTTGCGCCCCTGGACGTTGCGCGACTGTCTGGAGGCGTTTTTTAGCGAGCCCCACCTGCTGCAATTGTTCTCCCGCTACGCTACCTACAATGGGTCCGACCCCTGGCGCACGCCGGCAACCTTCGCCGTCATCGCCTACGCAGAAATGGCTTTCGGTTCCTGGCATCCGAAGGGTGGGCTCTACGCCATGATACAGGCGCTAACCACGCTTGCGGAAAAGCTCGGGGTGGACATTCGCATCGGCGACCCAGTCAGCGAAGTCCGCTTTGAGGGAAACCGGCCAATCGGCGTGGTTAGCGAGCGTAGCGGATTGATGGATACCGCTGCCTGCGTGGTCGCTATGGATGCGGTCTCCGCGCTGACCGGCGCAGTGCTGGCCGGTCATCCCAACGCCGAAGCCCATCGGCGGCGATACGCTCAGGTAGAAGCCTCCGGCAGCGGTTTCGTGCGTCTGATGGCCTTGGAGTCGCCGCGTCCCGACCTTGCCTGCCACAACGTGTTTTTCTGCGAGGATTACCCGCGCGAGTTTCGCGAAATTTTCGACGCACCACGCCCGCTGAGCGAACCCACCATATACGTGTCCGTCCCTTCAAAGGTGGACGCGACCGTGGCTCCTGCCGGCAAGGAAAACTGGTTTGTGCTGGTGAACGCACCCAGTCTGGATCGCCACGGTGACTGGCCAGAAGCTTACGGCGAGGCAATCGAACAGCAGCTCTGGCAACGCCTGGGGGAGGGCGCGGCCACGCAGGTCACCTGGACAAAGGACCTGCCGCCAACATTTTTGCAGCAGCGCTACAATGCCTGGCATGGCTCCATTTACGGGCCCAGTTCCAATGGCCTGCTCAGTGCGTTTCGCCGCGTGCGCAACCGCGGTTTGAGCCCGAATCTTGCCTTTGCTGGCGGCAGCGCGCATCCGGGCGGCGGCATTCCGCTGGCGCTGCTGAGTGGCCGCATGGCCGCCGAAGCGCTGGGCTACCGCCTGTCCTCGCCCCGCAGATAGCTGCGGCCCAGCAGATTTTGCAGGTTTTTCTGGTACGCGTTCACCGTGGCTGGCGGACCAAAATGACGAATGACCAAAAAGTAGTCGTCCAGCATCACCAGGTAATCGCGCACGCCGTAGGTGGTCTCCTCGAGCGTGAGCGTGTAATCCACAAAGCACCAACCATGGTCGAGAATGTGCGGCGCGCGACTGGGGCGGAAGTTATCCACGTTGGCGATGCGCACCTGCTCGTTGAAGGCAGCTTGCACGCCGGCGATGTAGCCACGCACGCTTGAGTCCTCGAGGTCGTTCAAAAACTCCTGCTTGCCGAACAGTGAGAATGAGATGCGGTGCGACTTGTCGCGCATGTTGACCATGGCCAGCGACTCATGAGGCTGACTGTTGATGACCTTCCAGCCGCCGGGCACGGGCATCGCACCGTGCAGCTTGGTGGCGTCCACCCACAGTTCCCGCACCGGCATCTGGTCAAACATGTACTGCTTGACCGAGGCCGTGAGCGCCGGGCGTTCGCTGCGAGGCCAGGCGATGGGCGTGGCGGCCTGGGCTTCGTCCGCGGTCTCAGCCTCAGCGGGCGCGGGTTCGCTTTGCTGCAGGACGCGCTGCGCCTGCGCAGCGGTCGCCAGCGTCACAAGCAGGCAGAGGATCGAAAGCAGTGGCTTCATCATCAGGAATTCTCTGGCGGTTGAATGCTGTCCCACTCCGCTGGCAACAAGTCCAGCTCGGCGGCCCACTCCGTGCGGGAGAGGGTTTTGTAGTCGACCTTGCGGAAAGAGCGCACGTTGGGCGTGCCGGGAGGGTAGTTGCCTTTCTCAAACTCGCTGTAAAAGCCCCAGTCGCGCACCGGCGGGCTGTAGTAGCTTGTGCTGATGCCCTCGTTCGCAAGTTCGCTTTCAAACAGCGCCACCATCGAGCCGCGATAGCGGAAGGTGTCGCCGCTCCAGCTCTCCAGGAAGCGCGGGAAGTTGTGGTTGCCGCCACTCTGAACGCTCGTGTCGCCGCCTTTCAAGGAGGGCACCAGACCGGTCAGGATCGCGGCGTTGAACTCCGTGTTGGTGGCGTTGCGATTGTTGGTGCTGCCTTTCGACTTGGTGATGTCCCAATTATCCGAGAGGACGGTGATCGCATCCGCGGCCAGGGCGACGGGCGCATTGGGCGAGGTGGAGCTGTCCGGTTCAGAGTTGGTGCCGGTCGAAAGGTTGCCGTCGGCGTTGAAATGACCCTGCACGTACATGGCGTTGTTCGTGGCCAGGGTGAAACCCCGGTCGCGATTGACGCGAGGCTGCCCACTGGTGTGGTCGTAATTGTAGTCGGGGTCGGGAACGTCCGAGCCGTTGGTCACCCACAGTCCGCCGGAGGTGTCTGTCGAGGAGACAATTTTATCGGCTGGGTTGCCGGAGGCCCCGGTCGTGTCCGCGGCGAATTCCACATACACGATTCCGTTGTACTCGTCCGATGGATTGTAGGTGCTGTTCTGCCACAGTGAGGGATCGTAATCCGTCGTGCCGTCACCGTCGGGATCGTAGGTGTCATCCACCACGCGGCGAAACTCCTGCAAGTCCATTTCAATCAGGTCCAAGCCCTTGTTGCGACGCTTGTCAAAGAAGCTGGTCTGCGGGTCGCCACTGCCGTCTTCGGTGTAGTTGTGTGCGGTCAAAATGGACTGGGCGGCGGCCGGATCGATTTCCACCGGCACTTCCTCGACTTCGTAAATCTTGGCCGTGTACGGATTGCCTGCGTCGTCGGTCAGGGTAACGATCGCACTGTTGGACTCCAACAGCTGTGGGTCCATTTTGCCAGTTGGCACGCCGCCGGTTCCCGCATCACGCAGAACCTTGTTGAAGGTGACCCAGCGTCCGGAGGGATTGCCGTTGGTGTCGTTCAACTCCACCGCATGGGACAGGCCCGGGTCGCTGTCATGAATACGCACATTCAGGCCGGATTTGTAGGAAAACTTCTGTGTTTCCTGATCGAGTTTGTGGTTCGGACTCGTGACTGAAAGGGTCGGCTCGATGATTGCGTAGCCATGGTTGAGGTCATCGCCGATCACGCCGGGCGTTGACGGATCGTCGGCGACGTAATCGTCGTAGCCCACAGGATTCAGTGAGGGCGTGTCGTGGTCGCCGGTTTGAAGATTGTTGCTCCAGCGGTTGGAGGCAAACTCGCGCCAGTTCGAGTAACCGGTTCCCGAGAAGTCATCGTGTCCGGTGTCCGAATCTGAATACGAGCGGCTGTCGTAGTAGCTGGAAGCCGTCGTCAACGAGCCGGAGCCCTTGTAAAAATGCTGGTAGTTACCCGCAGCGTCCTTGATGTAAACGTTGTTGCCCTTCTGGTTGCTGTTGAAGCTGCCCCAGTCGTCCGGGGAGTTCTTCATGCCCACCAGGGCCCGGTCAGGCGTGGTCACAACGCCTTCAAAATGCAGCGAATTGACCGCCGCGAAATAGATGTCGCCATTGGCATGCACGGGTCCATTCATGGTCATCGATGGTCCCGGGTGAAACTCCAGGTCCATGTTGTAAAAGACCGCATGCGAGAAAAGCGGGGCGTCGCGCAACTGGAAGGTTGCCATCGCATACGTATTGACTGGGTCCATGTTGGTGCGCGTGGCCTGGGCTTTGGCAAACACGTGCACGTCGCGAACGAAGACACGCTTGCCCTTGTGCGGATCGTCCTGGTTGGCCGGGTCGTTCGGGTCCACGTAGTAACTCGTGGTGTCATCGGGAATGATACCGCCCACCAGTTGAAATTCAGTGCTTGTTATGTCCGTGCCTGTGTACATCCCCATGAAGGTGGTATCCAGATCGATGGGGTTGTTGCCGGGAGCCAGTTCCTTGTCGGTAAATGAGGTCTGGGAATTCCAGCGGGTTTGCAGCTGCGAGATACCCATCTCCACGGCCGATTCTACCGCGTTGCGGGCTTGCTGGTTGAGCAGGTGGCGCTCGTTGACCATTTGTTCGGATACGCCCCAGTCCAGGACGCTGGCGATGAGCACGCCAAGGATGGTGGTGATCATGATCACCACGATGAGGGCCGACCCGCGTTTGACGGTGCGGCGTTGCAGGCAGTTCGGAGCAGAGTCAGCGCGGATGATGGATGATGTCTTCATGGCTAACCCCTTGTTGAGATGGTAAAGTTGTACGTGTTGGTCACGCGTTTGGCGGCGTTCCCGTGCACGATCTTGCCGTTAATCATTATGCTTTTGTTCCAAAAGTTGTAGAACAGGCGGCCGTCGGCCAGACCCTCCGACAACTCGATGACCTCCTCGTGGGCGGTTGCGCCGCCGGCATGATTTTGAATCAGTACCTCGAGGTCGTCGAAACGGTCGGCGGAGGGAATCGCCACATCGAACTTGCGTACGGGCCCCTCACTGTTTGGATCTGTCGTGTCCGAAGGCGAGCGGTAGTAGCCGATCAGTCGTTCGATCGGACGACGGTTTTCAATTTTTCCGTCGCTGTTGATCTCCGCATCGCCCTGAAACACCAGGCACATGAAGTCACCTGAATTGGATTCGCCCAGACGATCCGAGGCGGCGTCACAGTCGGCGGTGTCGAAAGAGGCATAGAGCATGGCCAGGTTGGCCTCGCGGGCAAACTCGGTCATCTCCTGGGTGATTTTGCGGATGTCTCCGTTGATCATGTTTTTCTGGCTGCTGACGAAGGAGCTTTCCGTTGTTTCCGAAAAGAAGCTTAGCGCCATGAACATCGCGACCAGCATGATCGCCGTCGCGATCATGATTTCCACCAGGGTGAATCCACCTTGGCCGGCGCGCCGTCGCGCGGATAGACGTTGGTAAGTTGTCGGCTTCATTGGAGAAGGGGCCCAGGGCCCGTCAATCGTTCACGTGGGTGGTTACCATCCGCACACTTCCCGTACGCAATTCGCGCGCCGCGAAGATGTTTGGCGACTGGTATTCGAAGTCCAAAATTGTCTGATAGGTCCGCACACCGACCTGGCTGATCTGCAGGTCGAACCATACATTCAACACCATTTCGCGTTCGGTGCCTCCGTCATCCGGCTGCAGATCGATCAGGACCGTTTTGGCGTTTGTGCCGGCCACGCCGCTGGGGCTGGTGTCGGTTCCGGTCAGAAATAGCGGGTCATCGATTTCCACCACCCCGGTGGCCAGCGCCGAAATACTCATCGTCGGCAAGGGAGTTGCGGATGGGTTGCCGATGGCATCCAGCATTTCGTTGGCGCTCATGCTTTTGATCTGCTCCAGATAGCCCTGCGCCACCGTGAAGGCCGTATTGCGCACGATGTTCGATTCGGCCAGCCGGCGTGCCTGGAAAACGCCGGCGGTGATTCCGAGCGAAACCATGATGAAGATCGCCATCGCCACCATCATTTCGAGCAGCGTGAAGCCAGCGGCCGGGCGACGCTTGCGCAGCCCGCGGGACAGGGGTCGATTGGTCAGCCTTTTCATGGGTCGGTCTGCTGGAAATGCATGGAAGACGGTCAAGTACCGGTGCGGTGTCGAAAGAGGGCAGGGCCCGTCTCCACTTTTTCGACCCATCTATATGTCGTCCGTCAGCGCGCGCTCTTTTGCCCGCCGTCGGTTGAAAATCGTTGTGTAACCGGGCATTTACGGATACCCCGGCGAAAATCCATTGAGGTCTGAGACCGCGCATGCCCCAAACGCGCAGGTACTTTACCCGACCCCATCGGCCACCCTGTCCATCATGACCCTTTATGAGACCGCACGCAGACGCCGCCCTTACGCCTTTCGTGTCCTGCTTATCTGGTTTTTGGCCTGGGTTTTGGTGGGGGTGGTCCTTTTGGCCACCGGCTCGCCCCCGCTGTTCGGTCCGATCGAAGACTTCATCTTCATCGCCCTGGCGGCTGGGCTTGTCTTTAGTGACCTATCCCGACGGCTGACCTTTACCAGCGCCGTCAAAGCCTTCGTCTGGGTAACGGTTGTATCCTCCATTATCGAGTACATCGGGGCCACCACCGGCAACCCTTTCGGTGCTTACACCTACACCGAGGCCTTCGGGCCGACCTTGCTGCAGACGCTCCCGCTCTCAATTCCCTTGGCCTGGTTTGTCGTGGTTCTCCCGCCGTACCTCGCCCTCGAACTGAAGCTCGCGCGTACGCCCGCGGGCACCGCCATCCTCGTTGTTTTAACAGGCTTCATCGTGATGCTCGTCGATGTCGGGCTGGAGCCGGTGGCCACCGTGTTGCGCGGATACTGGCTCTGGGAGCCCGGGCAGTTTGGCAATTTTTTCTATGGCGTGCCCCTGCGCAATTTTTTCGGTTGGTGGGGCACCGGTACGCTGATTGCGGTGGGCCTGCGCGCCATGCTGCGCGAGCCGCGTTTGCGCCCACCCGCAGGTCGTAACTTCCCCGCGTTGCCCTTCACCGTCCTGCTCTGCGTGCTGCTGACGTTTCTGGCCGCAGCCTTTGGCAACGGACTGTGGGGCGCCAGCGCCATTTTGGGCCTGCTGATCCTGTTTTTCAGCCTGTGGATGTTGGCGGCGGCGCCGCGTCCGCTGGTGTTGATTTACCGGCAGTGGAAGGGCCTGCCGGCAGCACCAGGTTTAGGCTGATGTACAGAAACACCCCGCAGACGATCCCGATATCCGCCACGTTGAAGGTCGGCCAGGGGTAGTCGATAACCGGTATGACAAAGTCCAGGAAGTCGACCACGTAGCCCAGCAGGATGCGGTCGATGAGGTTGCCCAGGATTCCGCCCAGGATCAGACCGATCGCAATTCGGTATAGCCGACGCTCTAGTCCCAGGTGCGCCCGAAAAAACCACAACGCCGCCAGCGCAACGAACGCCAGACTCACCAACAGCCAGCGTGCTCCGGACAACAGCGAGAAAGCCGCGCCCTCGTTGCGCACGTGATGTAGCGCAAAAAAACCTTCCCACAGCACGATTGCCTCACCCAGTTCCATCGTCTGCACGACCCAGAACTTCGTCAGCTGGTCGGCCACGCACCAGAACGTCCCCAAGATCAGAGGCAGACACCACACGCCAAGCCCCGCCGGTTTTGCGGGCGGATTCGTGGCGGGCGTTTCTGATTCAGTCACCTAAAGGGCCGATCGCTTTAGCTGTCGCCTTCGTCTTCGGTCAGCGAGCTTTCCTCGGAAGCGTCGCTGAATATGCCGCCGCCCACCGCTGAACGCGAGCGCCGCCGGTTGCTTTCCAGTTCGCGCTGGCCCTCGAGTGAATAGCGGGTGAAGGGCACGGCCATCAGGCGCTCCTTGTCGATCGGTACGCCGGTGATTTCACAGACGCCGTAGGTGCCCTCGCGGATACGCTTGAGCGCTTCCTCAATTTCGTAAAGCAGCTCCTGTTCGTTGGAAACCAGGCTCAGCGCGAAATCGCGTTCGGCGCTGTCGCTGCCAGCGTCCGCCATGTGCTGGCCGTAGCCCGAGAGATCCCCCGACTCCTCCTTGCTGGATTTGCGAAGCGTCTCGCTCGTGTGCAGGCTCAGGCCCTCGCGTACGCGGTCGCGCAGCTCGGTCAGTGCTTTGAAATACTTTTTGAACTTGGCCGGCACCGAGGCTTCCTCCATGTCCGCGCCACGCCCTGCGGCTGGATTGAAGCCCAGGATGTCCGCCAGCGAGGCCGCGCCCAAAACACGACTCTCCTGCGGCATGTCCGCGTCGATGGTCGCTTTCTTGGTAGTCGCTTTCTTGGTGGCTTGCTCGCGCTTTTCCTCCTCAGCTGCCGTCCGCCGCTTGTCGAGAATCTCCTTCACGTCGTCGAGCGAGAAGACGATCGGGGTGTTGCGGCGGTTGCGCAACTTGAAGACCGAAGGCGTTTGCTTGCGCTTACGCGCTTCGAGCACGGCTTTTTCTTTGGAGGGATTGGCGGCGGTTTTGGCCGTCGTGGAAGCAGTCACGGAAGCTTTCGTTGGGGGGCTCGCCGCAGCTTTATTCGAGGCCTTTTTGGCAGCTGCTGGCTTCTTCGGAGTCGCCGAAGTTTTCTTCGTAGCCTTAGTCGGTTTTGCCGCCGTCTTGTTTACTGCCTTTTTTGCAGCGACCTTCTTTTTCACGGCCACTTTCTTGGCCGGAGCCTTTTTAGCCGCAGGTAGCTTCTTCGCTGACGCCTTCTTCGTGGGACGCTTCGCCCCGGCCGCCGCGGTCTGCTTCGACTTCGAGGTAGCAGCCTTTTTCGGGCTTTTCTTCTGGGCGGCGGCTGTCTTTTTGCGGGTAGGCATGATGCGTTCCTGTTCGCTACAGGTGTTTGATAGGTTTATTTCCCGGAAGCCAGGTTCGACCCCTTGCGGGCCAGCAAGGCTTCACGGCAACGGGGCGATACGTCCCCAAATTCTCCGGCGCTGACCAACTGCGGCACCCAGCGCCAACTGCGCGGGCAGCGCATGCCGTCGGCATGGCGCACTTCAATCGATACTTTTTCGGCGCTGCTCGAGGGCATCAGGTGCACCTGCGAGACAATGAAAATCTCCGAAAGTGACTCGGTGTACTGCTCAAGCAGTTCAAAGGTGGCGTCTCCGGGCGACCCTTCGATCAGCACCTGCGCGTCGAGGGATTGCCCGATGGCTTTGGCCCGCCGGGCTTCTTCGAGCTTTTCGTTCACGCGGTCGCGGAACTTCAGGAGCCCGTCGACCTCCTCGGTCACCATCGGGTGCACCCAGCGTTCATCCTGCGCGGGCCAGGTTTCCTCGTGAATCGAGTTACCGGCAAAATCACTGTTGCCCTGATAATAGGCCCAAGCTTCATCCGCAGTGAGGGTCAGGATCGGCGCGACCAGACGGCAGAGCACGCGAAAGATTTCGTGAATCGCCGTTTGCGAGGAGCGTCGCTCGGGCCAGTCGGATCCGTACGTATACAGTCGATCCTTGAGGATATCGTGATAAATCGCCGATAACGTCGTGTTGCAGAAATTCGCGATCAGCTGATAGGCGCGATGAAATTCAAACGCCTCGAAAGCCGACGTCGCCTCACCGATCAACGCGTGCGTTTTATGCAAGGCCCACTGGTCGATGGCCGAAAGTTCCTCTAGTGGCAGGGCGTCACGGGCAGCGTCAAAATCGTAAAGATTGCTAATCTGGTAGCGCAGGGTGTTGCGGATATCGCGATAGGTTTTGGCGATGTTTTTCAGAATGCCGTCCGACACCGGGATATCATTCACATAATCCTGAGAAGCGATCCACAGCCGCAGGATATCCGCCCCGTACTGGGCCACGTAGCCGTCAGCGGTCTGGGGCTTGCCGTCGCTTTTGGAAATCTTGCGCTTGTTTTCGTCAACGATGAAACCGTGTGTGATGACCCGCTTGTACGGGGCCCGGCTGTCGGCGATGACCCCGGTCCACAGCGAGGACTGGAACCAGCCGCGATGCTGGTCGCTGCCTTCCAGATAAACGTCTGCCGGCCAGGCCAGATGTTCAACCTGTTTCAACACCGCGCGGTGGCTGCACCCGGAGTCGATCCACACGTCCATGGTGTCCACACCTTTTTCCAAATCCTCCGCAGACCATTCCGGAGACAACTCAATCGCTGAGAGCAGCTGAGCCGGCGTCTGCTCCCACCAGATGTTGGAACCCTCGGCTTCGACCTTGTCGGCGACCGCCTCGATCACAGATGCCTCCAGCAGGGGCTCCCCGTCGCTTTTGCGGAAAAACACCGGCAAAGGCATGCCCCACTGGCGCTGGCGGCTAATGCACCAGTCCGGACGCGATTCCACCGCCCCTTTGATACGGTTTTCGCCCCATTCGGGCACCCAGCGTACCGCACCGATTTGGTCCAGCGCGCGTTGTCGCAGGCCCTCCTTGTCCAGGGCGACAAACCACTGATCCATCGCCCGGAAGACCACCGGCGTCTTCGACCGCCAACAGTGCGGATACTGGTGATGGTACGCTTCGTGATGCACCAGCGCACCATTGCCCTGGATGATTTCTAAAACCGCGTCGTTGGCCGGGCACTTTCCGTTGCGCTCCAGGACCGTGATACCCACCAGTGAGGCCGGGATCTGCCCATCGTCCTGGTAACGGCCCCGGTCGTCAATCGGGCTGTAAATTTCCAAGCCGTACTTCAGGCCGGTGTGGTAGTCGTCCAAACCGTGACCGGGGGCGGTGTGCACGCAGCCGGTGCCCGATTCCAGCGTGACGTAATCGGCCAGCACGAGGGGGCTGGCGCGCTCGATAAAGGGATGGCGCGCGTTAACCCCTTCGAGCTGGCGGCCCTTTATGGGCGCTTCAACTGTGGCTCCGTCCAGTTTGGCCCGGCTGATAAAATCTTCCGCCAGTTCCTGAGCGACCAGGAAAACACGTTCGCCGTGACGCACCTGCACGTATTCAAAATCCGGATGCACGGCGATGGCCAGGTTCGCTGGCAGAGTCCAGGGGGTGGTGGTCCAGATGACAACTTCCGCCTTGGGGTCCAGACCGGCCTGCTGACCTGCTTCGGCAGGAACCTTAAATGCGACCCAGACTGACGGGCTGGTGTGGTCCTTGTACTCGATTTCCGCTTCGGCCAGCGCGGTTTCACAGGGTATAGACCAGTACACCGGCTTTTTGCTGCGGTAGACCAGACCCTGCTCCACAAACAGAGCAAAGGTCCGCAGAATCTCCGCCTCGTATTTCGGGTTCATCGTGCGGTACTCCGCGGCCCAATCAGCCAGGATGCCCAGGCGCTTGAACTGCGCGCGCTGCGTCTCGATAAAGCCGCGTGAAAATTCCGCGCAAGCCTCCCGCAGTTCGACCGGCGTCAGTGCCTTCTTCTCTTTCTGCAGCTGGCGTGACACTTTGTATTCGATGGGCAGGCCGTGACAGTCCCAGCCGGGGATGTACGGCGTGCGGAATCCCTGCATCGATTTGAAGCGCAGGATGAAATCTTTGAGGATCTTGTTCAGTGCGGTACCGATGTGTACGTCACCGTTGGTGAAGGGTGGACCGTCATGCAGCAGAAACACGTCGCCGGAGGCGTTGTTCCGCTGGATCGCCCCGTAAAGGTCGTTCTTCTCCCAGTGGGCCAATCGCTGCGGCTCACGCTCAACCAGATTCGCCCGCATAGGGAAATCGGTCCGCGGCAGATTGAGAGTATCCTTCAGATCCATTGCATAGCGGGGCAAATCGTACGCCGATGCCCCGTCCTTGGAAAAGGCGCAGAAGTTTGCCTGCCGACGCGATAAAGTCAAGGTCAGAAGCCTCCGGGCCGCGACGACTCACTTCTGGTATTTTCAGTTACCGACAAGGTTTTTCTTTATTCCTGGAGGCAGATGCGTACCCTCCGGCGTTTCGGTTCATGCCTGCCTCCGCAAATCAGGAGGCTGTCCCGCGAGTGATACCTTACGCAGAGCTTTCCGTTCCGGTCCTGATCCTGTTGCTGATAGGCGGCCTTGTGGTGCTGTCCGCGGGCGGGGATTTTCTGGCCCGCGGCGCTGCGTCCCTGGCCCTGGTCCTAGAACTCAATCCCGTGGTGGTTGGCCTCACCGTGGTGGCCATCGCCACCTCGCTCCCGGAGTTGGTAACCGCCCTGATCGCCGCTGGCGATGGTGAAGACGATCTGGCCATCGGTAACATCGTGGGCTCCAACCTCGCCAACGTCGGCCTCATCCTGGGTGTCTCCGCGCTGGTCTTCCCGCTGACGATTCAGCAGCGGCTCATTCGCAAAGAAGTGCCGATTCTGCTCGCGTTGTCGGGGCTCTTTTTCGCGCTCAGCTTCGGAGGACTTTCGCGCATCGAAGGCGGCGTCCTTTTTTTGTGTATGCTTGGCTACCTTTATTTCGTCACCCGCGAAGCCAAAACCCTCCCCGCCGACGAAGCCGAGGTCAGCCCCGATCTGGCCAACCCCATCAAGTCCGTCCCCAAGTGCATCCTCCTGGTCGTCCTGGGTGGCGTCTTTCTCTGGCTGGGCGCGGAACTGCTAATCAACAGCGCGGCCGTCCTGGCCGAAAAAGCGGGCATTCCCAAGGTCATCGTCGGCCTGACCATTGTCGCCATCGGAACCAGTCTCCCCGAACTGGCCGCCTCCGTCGCCGCCGCTCTGCGCAAGCAAAGTGACATCATCGCCGGCAACATCGTTGGCTCGAACATTTTTAACATCGTTCTGATTGGCGGCGGGGTAGGGACCGTCTACTCGCTCGACGTCAACGAACGCCTGTTCTACCTTGAGTTCCCCGCCATGATCGTTTTCAGCGGGCTGCTCTGGTTCATCTTCATCACGCAAAAGCGCGTCGTGCGGGCCGAGGGGGCGATTCTGCTCTTGCTGTATGTGGTCACCTTGCTGGCCTCCACCTGGCTGCAGTGGGCGACTTGAATTCCATCACCCGGTTGCGCGTATTTCTGCCTCGCCTCCCTCGGGACCCGCCCCTTGCCTCGCTCTTGCGTAACTTAAAACCGCCCTTCAATCCCGCCTATGTCTCCCGTCCTGCTGATCATCCGTGATGGTTGGGGTGCCAACCACGACGCCGGCCACGATACCTTTAACGCCGTCAAGCTGGCCAAGACGCCCACCTGCGACAATCTTTCGGCCAACTGGCCACGCACCGAGATCGCCGCCCACGGGCCCGACGTCGGCCTGCGTGAAGGCATCATGGGCAACAGCGAAGTCGGCCACCAGAACATCGGGGCCGGGCGGATTGTCGACCAGGAGATTGTCCGCATCGACAAGGCCCTGGAAACGGGCGCGCTGCGCGACAACGCGGTGTTCCAAAAGGCCATCGACACGGCCAGGAACGGCCAGGCCCTGCACTTCTTCGGGCTCTGTTCCGACGCCGGCGTCCACGCCATGCTCGAGCACCTTTACGGCCTGACCGCCCTGGTCAAAGAGGCCGGCGTCTCCGAGGTGTACCTGCACGCCTTCACCGACGGTCGCGACACCGCGCCGAAGTCCGGCCTGGGCTTTCTTCAACAGGTCGAGGAGCAGTTCGCCAACATCGGCGTCGGCAAAATTGCCAGTGTGTGCGGGCGCTTCTGGGCGATGGACCGCGACAAGCGCTGGGAGCGCGTGCAGAAGGCCTACGATTGCCTGACCGGGCGTAACGTCGAGCGCACCGCCCAGTCCGCCGCCGAAGCCCTGCAGGCTTACTACAATCAGCCCCTCGACCACAACCGCAAGGGAGACGAGTTTGTCGTGCCCACCCAGATCGTCGACGCCGACGGCCAGGCCGTGGCCACTGTCAAAGACGGCGACGCCGTCATTTTCTTCAATTTCCGGGGCGACCGCCCGCGCGAGCTCACCCGCGCCTTCATCGACGATGACTTCGACGGTTTCGACCGCGGCCCGAAACTCGAAAGCTTCTATGTCACCATGACCGAGTACGAAAAAGGCCTCTGCCCCAACGTGCTCTTCCTCAAGCCGCCCAAGATGGCCAACATCCTCGGCACCTACGTCGCCGATCAGGGCCTGGCGCAATTCCGCTGCGCTGAGACCGAGAAATTTCCGCACGTCACCTTTTTCTTCAACGATTATCGCGAAGAGCCCCTTCCCAAAGAGGAGCGCCAAATCGTGCAGAGCCCCAAGGAGGTTTCCACCTACGACCAGAAGCCCGAGATGAGCGCGCCCGGCGTCACCGCGGCGGCCCGGGAGGCCATCCTTTCCAAGAAATTCGCGTTGCTGGTGGTCAACTTTGCCAACCCGGACATGGTCGGCCATACTGGTTCGCTCGATGCTGCCGTGCAGGCGTGCGAGACCGTCGACAACGGCGTGCGCCAACTCCTCGATGCCATCGATCAGGTCGGCGGCAAGGCCCTTATCACCGCGGATCACGGCAACGCCGACCAGATGTTCGACCCCAAAACCGACGGCCCGCACACCCAGCACACCCTCAATCCGGTCGAGGTCGTGCTCTACGGCCAGGGGTGCGAAAACCTGAAGCTGCGCGAGTCCGGCCGCCTCGCCGACATTGCCCCCACCATCGTCCGCCTGATGGACCTCCCACAGCCCCCCGAAATGACCGGCACCTGCCTCATCGCCGACTGAGCCAGTTCCTTCGTTTGGAGCGAGCTGCGTCTCAATTAAGCGAGCTCCCGAAACGCTTCGTCCGTAATATACGACCCAGGCCACTGAGGTCGAGTGCTACGCACGGAGAACCAGCAGCGCGGCCCCTCGGCTTGCTTCGTCATCGTGAGAAGCCCTTCAGAGCGATGTGACCATTTTGGCACCCGCCGTCGACTACCGGCAACTCCGTCATCGGTCCGGTGGGTGGACAGTGACCACGTCTCCCCAAACCCCGAGGTGACAATCCTCCGCGCTTGCCGCTCAGCCGCGTCCCACGGCGCATACGGCGTTTACGCTGGTCTCCCAGCGGTCGGCCCTTGCACAATCCTGTTTGATGAAAATCGCGTTCATGACCCTGGGCTGTCCAAACTGGGACCTGTCAACCATCTGCCAGCGCGGCCAGGAGTACGGCTACGACGGCGTTGATTTCCGTGGGCTAAAGGACGCGCTGGATGTCACGGTTTTACCGGAATTCACGACCAACGCCTCCGAAACCAAGCAGCGCCTCGCCGATGCCGGGCTGGAGGTCAGTGCCTTTTCCTCCTCCATCCGGCTTTGCGCTGCGGAGGCCCGCACAAAAAATCTCGAAGAAGCCCGCCGTCACATCGAGGTGGCCCGCACCTTCGAAACAAAGCGTATCCGTGTCTTCGGCGGCGGCGACCTGACCCAGTCCAGCCTCGACGCGCTCCGCCAGACCGGTATCGAAACTATCCAGGCCATCCTGGCGTTGGAGGGGGCTCGGGACCTCGTCTGGATGTTTGAAACGCACGACCACTGGGTCGCCCGCGAACAGGTCGTGAAACTGGTCGAAGCGGTGGACGATCCTGCCTTTCAGGTCCTTTGGGACATGGCCCATTGCTTCCGCATCGCCCAGGAAACCCCGGAAGAGTGCCTCGACGCCTACGGTCCAAAAATTTCCTACGTGCACCTCAAAGACGCCGTGCATGAGCCAGAAAATCCAGCCTCGATGAAGGACGGCTGGCGCTACGTGAATCCGGGCGAGGGGCAGTTGCCTATCGGCGAGGCGGTCCAGCAACTCAAGGCCAGCGGTTACGACGGCTGGCTTCAATTTGAGCACGAGAAACGCTGGCATCCCAACCTTGCCGAGCCCGAAGACATCTTTCCTGCCTTTGCTCGCTGGGCCCGCCGTTTCTGCTGAACCCACGGATAATAGACCGTTCGGTCATAATTCATTGAGCCTATGAGCAACGCTGACGATCCGCCGCCCATGCCCCGCAAGAATCCGCCCCAGATTCCGGGCGGTGCCCTGGGCAAAGCTTCCCTCAAACGCATCAACGGCATCCTGCAGAGCGTCACTCCGCTCGTCGACGAAGCCGGGCGCGTAGTTCAGTGGGCGGTCTCGCCGGTCATGGTCGAGTTCAAGCTCAAGGACCTGCTGCAAATCCTGGTTGGCTCGTCGCTTTTGGCCGTACCGGTCGCCTTCACCGAGGAGACCTGGAACCTGGGCGAGCGCCTGCCGCTGGCCAACGTGCTGCTGTTGGGCTTTATCTCCCTGCTCATCATCGGGGCCTTTGTCTACTACACCTTTTACCGGGTGGGTTTCCGACAGCACTTTTTTGAATACCTCAAGCGGGTCATCGCCATCTACGGGGTTTCACTGCTGATGGTCGGCTGCATCCTGACCATCATCCTGCAGTGTCCCTGGGAGACCGACCCCATCCTCGCCATCAAGCGCATCATCCTGGTCGGCTACCCTGCGAGCATGTCTGCCGCTGTAACCGACTCGATCAAGTAGCGACCCGCTTCGGCAAAACCATCCGTGCGCTGCTTTAAGCGACTGTCTCTTTGGGCGCTGTGCCTGTTTCTGTGGTTCGGCGCGATCATCAACCTGGGCCTGGTGATTCAATTCAACCAGCGCCGGGTGCTGCCCTTCGGCGACCCTGAAAACCCCGGGCCCGCCATCGCGGGAATTTTCCTGGGCATGGTGCTATGCGCCTTCAGCGCGTTTTTTCTGGTGATCCACCTGGTGCGCAGTCGCTCGCGCCGTCGGCGCTAGGTTGCCGGAATTTCCGCGGCAGCTTTTGCGCGGTTCTTTTCCAGGCGGTCGCAGAGCAGCCCGCCCAGCACCAGTTGCAGCGGGTGGTACAGCAACAGCGGCAGGATGATCAGCCCCAGCGCCTCGGGCATCCCCGCAAAAATCGACTGCGCCATCGGCAACCCGGAAGCCAGGGTTTTTTGCGCCCCGCAAAACAACAGCGCGATCTGCCCCGGCGACTCCGCGGGCAACGTCGCGCGGCCAAGCAAATGCACCGCCGCGTGCAGCAGGCCCATCAGCACGAGCACCAGCAGCACCGTTTCGACCACCAGGATCGGCTCATGCTCGCTCCAGATCTCGTTGTGGAACGAATTCGCAAACGCCGCGAACACGATGAAGGCGATCAGCACCGAGCACAGATTCGAGAGGAGCTTCTTCACCGGCTCGATGCCCTTCTTAATGAAGGGCCGCAGGATCTGTCCCAGAAAAAACGGCAGCACAATGAGCGAGGCGATGCGTACGATCGAAGACAGCAGCGCCTCGGCGTCAAAGCCGCCATCACCCGCGCCGTATAGGGTTACCGCCAGCGGCACCAGGACCACCCCCAGCAGATTTGAGAGCGTGCCGTTGAAGAGCGCGGCGGTTACGTCGCCACCGGCTCGCAGGGTCAGCACCATCGCGCTGGAAAGCGTGGTCGGCAGAATCGACAGATAAAAGAAGCCCATCCGCAGGGACTCCGGCAACCCCAGCAGACCGCTCACCGGCCAAAGCACCGCCGCAAACAAGAGCGGCGCCAGCACGAAGATACAGCCGTGGCAAACCGCGTGCAGCTTCCAGTCCTTCAGGCCCCGCAACAATTCCTCCGAGCGTAGGAGCAGGCCCTGTATCAAAAAAATCACAAAGACCCCGACTTTGGTCGTCACCTCCGTGCGCAGCGTGCCGCCCGAGCGACCCAACTCCGGTACCAGCCAGCCCAGAAACACCGCCAGCGCCAGGGCCAGAATAAACCAGTTGCGTTGACTCCAGGCCAGCATGCGAAAGGACACCAGAAATAGTTAGATCGTAACAGAGCGCGATCTTACAAATCCACGCCAACCGCCTCAGCCTGCAACGCCCACACCGCCACGCAAGGCAAAGCGTAATTTTTCGAGAGCAACCCATACGCTCATCCTTGCCTGCGACGATGCACCCTCCAATGTTTCCTACTCGATGTCCGACGCGTCTGTAAAAATTGGAATCATCAATGTATCCGACCGTGCCAGTGCCGGCATTTACGCGGACACCCCGGGACAAGAGGCGTTGGCCTTTCTGCAGGAAGTCCTGGCTACGCCTTTTCAAACGGCCTACGCGGTCATCCCGGACGAGAGAGACCAAATCGCCGACACCCTGATACACTTTGTCGACGACGAACTGTGCTGCCTGCTGCTGACCACTGGCGGCACCGGCCCTTCACTACGCGACGTGACGCCCGAGGCCACCGAATCGGTCTGCGAAAAAATAATCCCCGGCTTTGGCGAGCAGATGCGCACCACTTCCCTGAAGTATGTGCCCACCGCCATCCTTTCGCGCCAGACCGCCGGCATTCGCGGGCGCTGCCTCATCGTCAACCTGCCCGGCAAGCCCAAAGCCATCCGCGAATGTCTCGAGGCGGTCTTCCCGGCCATCCCGTATTGCATCGACCTGATGGAAGGCCCGCGACTGGAAACCCGGCCCGACAGCCCCATCAAAGCTTTCCGGCCCAAGGGCGCTTAAGTCTTCGGCCTATTCGTTGCTGCACCGCGTGCGCGCTTTGACTTGTACGCATCAGCTTGCCAGCCAAACTTCGTACACCGGGTAATAAGCGTACCAGAGCTTTCCTTGCAGCGGGTGCACGCGAAACTGTAGCCCGGCCTCACCCAGCAGGGCTTCCCAGTCGTCGCGGGTCAGCAAGCAGTTCGTCCCGTCAAAGAAGTATCGCTGCGTCGCCGCGAATTCAGCTTCCGCGAGCTGGCCCGTTTCCGCCATGACCGCGATCGCGGCAAACAACGCGGCGTTGTCCAGGGTAGCGCTCGAGCGCTCGTAATGATCGTCCAGAAAGCCGGTCAGGCGCATGCCGAAGCCAAACTCGGCTGCGTCGATTTCACCTTTGCGAAAGCGCTGGATCAACCAGGCGGCATCCTGTTGGGGCTGCCCGTCCCAGGCGAGGGCTTTGCGAAACAGCAGGTGGCCCCCCGGTGCCAGCAGCGCTTTGAGCAACTCCAGCAATTCCAGATGCGCCGCGCGGCTGGCCGTGTTGGCAAAAATCCCATCGCCCAAAATCGCGAGAAAGGGTGCTTCGGGGATGACCTGAGACGCCAATTCAAACCAGCCGGACTCCACCACGCGCTCGCGGTCGGCCAGGGTTGGCTCCAGCCAGTCACGATAGAGCGCGACCGCGTCGGGATTACGGTCGATAGCAACCGACTGAGCCGACTCGCGGGCGGCCAGGTTACGCAGTTCCGGGGTCATGCCCAGGACCAGCGCCGAACCCTCCCTCAGTCCCTCAGGCAAACCGCGGGCATAGGCCTCGACTTCTTCCGGGCCAGGGCTGCCAGCAGCGTGACGTTGCTTCGTGCCGGTCGAGGCGATGCGGCTTTCCAGAGTTGATGCGCTCCAGGGATTACTCGTCGGCATGGGCAGTGGATTGGGTCGAGGTTGGCAATCGGCTGCGGATGGCTGCCTCCAGTTCATCGGACAGTCCCTTGCCCAGAAAAGCCTCGTAGACAGGCACGTAAAATCCGCGCAGGGGCTCGATGCCACGGATGCGCTCGGCCAGCGGCGGTGTTTGGGGAAAGCTGTGGGCGAAAGCCTCCAGACGGCCCTGGACCGCCAAACTCAATAAGGTGCGGATGCATTTCTCGCAGCGACCGCAGTTGAGGTCGCTTGTCAGATTTGCCCAGCAGACGCGAAGGTGCGCCTGAACCAGCGGGTCATCGGCGATCTGCGCCAGCTTTTCGCGACGCCAGAGGGCCTCGCCGGTGTGACGTATGCGCAGGTGTGCCGACGACCAACTCGGGTCCAATTCCGGGTGTGACCCCCAGGGGGCCATGTTGTGCACGTTGAAGGAGGCGGCGATGAGCAACTCATTGACGGTTCCAGCCAACGTGTGACCGACCGAAGCCAGCGCCGCCCCGTGAAGCATCACCCAGTCCAGCCGCCGCAACGTGCGGTGCTCGCGCAGATTGGTCCGTACGACGATCGCCTTGACCCCCAGGGCCGCCGCAACGGCGCGCAGGTATGGTTCCCAGGCCGCTACTCGCGCCTGGTCGGCCAGCGTGATGTCGAACCCGTGGACAAAGACCAGGGCGATCAGGTGCTCGCGGTGTTGCAGCAGTGCATGAAAGGAATCGACCCCGCCGGTGAAGCAGATCGCCGAGGCGGTCGTGCCTTCGCGCACATCGCCGGCCGTGCGGCGAGGGGTCGCACGTTCGCGCAGCAGGTTCAACGCGCCGGGCACCTCGGCCGTCTTGCCCCAGCGATGCATCAGCCCGACGGCGCGCTCGACGTTGCTGCGCCAAACCGGGCATAGCGGCGTTTCCATTACTAGTGGACGCCCGCTCAAGGCCGCGGCCGCCACTAGGGCCGAGCCCCAGGCCTCCGGCTCGGGCACCAGCAACGCGTCTTCGCTCTCGAACCACAGCGGCTGCCCATCGACGTTGGCCACCACCCGCGTATAGCGTCCGGCCCGCTCCAGCCGCGGTGAGGAAACATGGATGGCATCGCCAGGGTAGTCCGACAACCCATGCAACCAGCCCCAGTGTCGCAACAGGTTGGCCTTGCCCGGCAGAGACCGGACAAAGCGTCGGGCACGGACGTACGGTGGCGCTTTCGGCATGCGCATATTGAAAACCTAAGAATTAATCGGCACTTAATGATAAGTCCATTTCAAAGCAAACCGCTGTGGTTGTCGTCACCTTCCGAGCGAACCCGGACACGCTCTAAATCGGAAGTTTTCGCTTAAATTAGAGCGATCGATGCCGGCAAACACCTTGCGGCCTGCGTAGAACCCGCTGCAAACGGCTACAGTGAGTCCTTGAGGTCCCGGCGGAAAGCTCCAGGCGTACGCCCGGACCACTTACGAAACGCCGATGCAAAATGCTGGGACGAGGCAAACTCAAGCTGGTGGCCGATTTCCGTGATGCTCAAGGCAGTGCTATCCAAGAGCGTGCAGGCTCGACGCAAGCGCCGCTCATTCAGGTAGCTTTGCGGCGAAATGCCTAGATGCAGCTTGAAAAGCTGGTGCAGGTGCGTCCGGTGCACGCCGAGTTGTTCGGCTAAATCGCCAACCCGTGGAAAAAAGGGCTGCTGGCTTTCAATGGCTTGCAAGGCCGCAATCAGAACCGGGGGGCGCTGCGGGGGCGGAGCGACCTCGCGGGCCAACCGCAGTAACTCGACCAGTAACAGGCGTGCCTGCGCCTCCACCACCAGAGGTGAATCGCTACGGGGCTCACGATGTTCCCTCAGGATCACATCCAAAAAAGGCTGCAAGCGCGAAGCCCCTGTTTCCATTCGAAAGGGCAGCTCACGAGCCTCGCGAGCCTGTTCACGCGGCAAAAGCGCCGCCACCTCCAGCTGAATCCAGCTCAACGTACAACGGCCCAGAATCCCTTTTGCCGTGCCGTGCAGCTGCCCCGGCTGATTGATTTGGACCGAGCGCGGACCCAAGCTGTAAAAGGATGCCTCGGTAAAATAGTCCAGGTGCCCATCGCTGACCAGGCAGACCTCTGTACATGAATGTCGATGCGGCATGAGCCCCTGCCGAGCTGCGGATTGCTGGGAACGACCCAGCCCGGGAATCGCCTCATGCAAGTTTTGAGGCGCTAGAAAACGTTCGATGCGCGCGCTGGACATGACTTTCTAAAATGAAAACGTGTCCGTTATGGTAAAAAATGTCGACTCAATCTGTGCGGACGCCAGGAGCTTATCTTTCTGATAAGCTGCGGCCATGACTCAGCAGCTATCCACTACCGAAACCCTCATCAGCGACGCACAACGCTCGCAATTTCTCGAAAACGGCTTCATCCGCCTTGATAACGTGGCAGACGAGACGGACCTGGCCTGGTATCGTGCGCAGTACGCCCGCCTCTTTTCCGGAGAGGTCGCCGGCTCCAACCATAAAAACCTGGGCGGCAGTGATGCAGCCGGCCGCAACGTCCTCCCGCAGATCCTCGGCGCCAGCAAAACCATGCCCGAGCTGCTTGAGCGCAACTACTTCCACCGCATCACGGAAATCGCCAAATTCATCCTTGGGCCCGAAGCAGCGTTTCGCGCCGACCACATGATCCTCAAGCCGGCCGGCTACGGAGCCACCACTCCCTGGCACCAGGATCAGGCCTATCACGACTCGGCTTACCGCTACACGAACATCAATTTTTGGATGCCGCTGGATGCCGTGACAGTTGAGGGTGGTTGCATGCAGTACGTACGACAGACACATAAGGGTACTCTCCTGCCGCACGAATTCCTCATTCCCGGCGACAATCAGTCCGCCATGGTCGCCCAGGACCAGGATTTCTGGAGTGCCAACGCCACTGCCTTGCCTTGTCCCGGCGGTAGTGTCTGCCTGCACCACAGCTACTGCATGCACTACGCCGGGCCTAACCGCACCGAAAACCCACGGCGCGCCTACATTATTGTCTTTGGCCTGCCGCCCGTACCGGTGGAGAGCCCATTCGTGCTGCCCTGGCAGGACGACCCGTCCAGACGCCTCAACTGATTGAGGGTTCAGCTCGCCCGGCGCAGCTCCCGTCTGAAGACGTTGCAAATACGCCCCAGGCGCATTTGCTTAATGCGACGTGGATGATTCCGAACGCCAGACCTTGGAAGTTGCGCTGCGCCTGAGCGCGGCGGGGGAGCCCGTGGTATTGGTGACGCTTATCGAGTGCGTCGGCAGCGTCCCGCAAAAGCCCGGCGCACGACTGCTGGTCAACGAAGCGGGCTATCTGGCAGGCACCGTCGGCGGGGGAAAAATCGAAGCCGCCGCGATTCGTCAGGGGCAGGCAATGTTGCGCGCAAATCAACTAGGTCAACCTGACTTGGTCAAATGGAACCTGCATAAGGATATCGGCATGACCTGTGGAGGCGCGGTGAGGCTCTTTTTCGAGCCCTTGAACTGTCATCCATGGACGGTGGCTGTCTTTGGCGCGGGGCACGTCGCGCAGGCGGTGGTGCGTTCGTTGCTGCGGCTGCAGTGCCGCGTGTTCTGCTTTGACACCCGCGTGGAGTGGCTCCAGCGCCTGCCCAAGTCTGAAAAGCTGCACGCGCGCCAGCTTGCTTCGCTCCCGGAGGCGGTTTCGGATCTGCCAGAGGGCACTTTTCTCCTGTGCATGACTCAGGGGCACGCGTACGATCGGCCCATCCTGCAAGTGGCGCTGGCCACGGACCGCTTTCCCTACATTGGAGCTATCGGCAGCACCAACAAGGCGCGCACCCTTAAGCGCGAGCTGGTCGAGTACGGCCTGGACGAGGCGTGCACCGAGCAACTGAGTTGCCCGATTGGACTGGCCATCGGCTCGAGCGACCCTGAGGAAATCGCCATCAGCGTAACCGCCGAGCTCCTGCAGGTGCGGGACCGCCAGTTACAGAAACCGCCTAGGAAGTCCCCGCTACGCGCGCCTTGATCGCGCGGTAAACCGCCTCGTTGGTGGCCGGGCTACCCAGCGGGATTTCCTCGCGTGAATTCGGATCGCCAAAAGCTGCCACCGCATCACGCAAGGCCTCGCGCACCGAAAATGCCAGCATCAGCGGCGGCTCACCTACGGCCTTGCTTCCATGGATGGTATCCTCATTGAGCGCGTCGGGCAGCAGTTCGATGTTGAAGACGGCGGGCGCATCCGAAAACGCCGGAATCTGGTAGGTGCTCGCGCTGTGCGTCAGCAGCGTGCCTTGGTCGTCCCATTTCAGCTCCTCGCGGGTCAACCAGCCCATGCCTTGGACAAAGCCGCCTTCGATCTGCCCGCGGTCCACCCCCGGGTTGAGCGAATCACCCACATCATGCACAATATCCACCCGGCGCACTTTGTTCATGCCGCTGTACCCATCGACTTCGACTTCGCTGAGAGCCGCGCCGAAGGCGTAATAATGGAAGGGCTTGCCCAGGCCTTTGGCGCGATCCCAGTGAATCCCCGGCGTGGCGTAAAAGCCCGTTGCAGACAGCGAGATACGCTTCTTGTGGGCTGCTTTGGCCAGTGAGCCAAAGCTGGGTGCCAGCTCCGGCTGCGCAGGAGCGAAAAAACTGCCGTTTTGAAATACGATGGACGCTGGGTCCGTTTCGACGCCTGCCTCTTTCAGGATTTCCGCTGCCACCGGGCGTAACCGCTCAAGCAATGTACGGCAGGCTTCGCGCACGGCCGCGCCGTTCAGATCGCTACCAGTGGAGGCTGCCGTCGCCGAGGTGTTGGGCACCTTGTCGGTGGTGGTTTTCATCATGCGGATGTGGTCCGCTGGCAGACCCAACTCGCGCATGGCCACCCCAAGCACTTTGGTGTGCAGCCCCTGTCCCATTTCGGTGCCCCCGTGGTTCACCTGCACGGTACCGTCCTGATAGATGTTCACCAGCGCGCCCGCCTGGTTGTAGTGGGTCAGCGTAAAGGAGATCCCGAACTTCACTGGTGTGATAGCCAGCCCGCGCTTGATGCGCTTCTGCTGGGCGTTCCAGTCATCGACGGCCTGGCGACGGGCCGCAAAATCGGTCGATTCCAGCAAGCGTGACCAGACCCGCTCGATGCGGTTGTGCTCGATGGTTTGGCCGTAATGGGTGGTGCAGGTTTCGCCGTCGCCGTGGTAAAAGTTGCGTTCACGCACCACCTCGGGCGCAAGCCCGGTGCGGCGGGCGATCCGGTCCATGATTTCTTCGATCACCAGCATACCCTGCGGCCCGCCAAAGCCGCGAAAGGCTGTGTTGGAGGGCAGGTTGGTCTTGGCCGAGCGCCCGGAAACCCGCAGGGCGGGGATGTAGTAGGCGTTGTCGATGTGAAACATCGCCCGGTCGGTCACCGGCATGGACAAGTCCAGCGACCAGCCGCCGTCGGAGAAAAGATCCGCCTGCAGCGCCTGTAGTATGCCGTCCGTGTCGAAGCCCACTTTGAAGCGCGCGTGGAAGCCGTGCCGCTTGCCGGTGGTGCGGATGTCCGCATCGCGATCGAGCATGACCCGGGCAGGGCGGCCGTGCCGCTGGGAGGCGATGGCCGCCAGGGCCGCCCAGTGGTTGCCCTGGGTTTCCTTGCCACCAAAGCCGCCGCCCATGCGGGGCGATTGCGCCACCACGCGATTCTTGGGGATGCCCAGAACTTGCGCGACCATGTGCTGAATCTCGCTGGGGTGCTGGGTCGAGGTGCAGACAAATACATCGCCCTCGGTGTCGACCTCGGCCCAGGCCGCCTGGGTCTCCAGATAAAAATGCTCCTGCCCGCCAAAATCAAAGGTGCCTTCGAGCGTTTGCGGGCTCTTGACCAGGGCGGTTTCCACGTCACCGCGCGTCATGTAGTTGGGCTCGTAATGGAAGGAGTCTGCCTCGATCGCCGCTGGCACGCTCAAAATCGCGTCCAAGGGTTCGTAGGTGACTGCGATCTTCTGCGCCCCGTCACGGCAGGCCTGTAGCGATTCACCCACGACCACGGCCACAATCTGGCCTTCGTAAAAGACCTCGTCCACGGCCAGCAGGGGCTCGTCCGGGCGCGAGGGCCCGACGTCGTTGAAGCCTGGAACCGCATCGGCCCAGAGCACATCGACCACCCCGGGCACTGCCCGCGCTGCGGCGTCGTCCTTCTTCAAAATTTTCGCCCGGGCGTGCCCGGACAGTACGGGCCAAAGCTCGAGCATGTTACGCCCGGTGCCCATATCATCGACGTAACGGGCTCGACCGCTGACGTGTCCGTCGCCGCTTTCATGGGCCAGGTCGCGAGAAAGGTCATCGCTCTCCCAGCGCCGGTCGGTCCGAAAATCGAGGGCCTCGTCCTGCGCCTCGCTGGCGGCATCGTCTAAAAACTTCTCAAACAGGCTCACGATGAGCTGCGCCCGGTAGTCGGCGGTGGCGCGCCCGTCCGTAATCGGGCTGAACTCGGTGGCCAGGGTGTCACAGGCTTCGGCCCTGAGGGTGTCGGTCAGTTTGCGCCCCTTGAGAATGGCCTCCGTCTTCAACGCACGAACGGGCGTCGGGGCCACGCCGCCGTAGCCGATGCGCAACTCCCGCACGACTTCATCGGTATCCATCTCCAGGTAAAAGCCGCCAGCCACCGCGCTGATGTCCATCTCGCGGCGTTTGGAGACCTTTAGAAAGTCGATTCGCCGTTCGCTGCCAGCGGGTAAGGACGAGCGCGGGATGCGCACCGCGCGGATCAGCTCACCGGGCTTGAGCACGGTTTTGCGGTAACCGGTAAAAAAATCCGCCAGTTCGACAATCCGCTCGCCACGCGCGCAGGCGAGCTCAACCGAAGCACCCAAGACAAGCAGCAGGGGCGCACTGTCGCCGATGGGGGAGGCCGTGGCCAGGTTGCCGCCCAGCGTGGCGTTGTTGCGGATTTGCCGGGAGGCGAACACTTTCCAAAGTTTGTCGAGGGCCGGGAGATCGCCCTCCATCGCTTCCTCGATTTCAACCATGGTGGCCGCCCCGCCCAGTCGCCAGTAGTCAGCTTCGCGGGTGACCGCGCGCAGCTCCCGAATCCGGCTGGTGGCGATCAACTGCGGGCTCTTGCGGTTGAATTTGGCGACTTCCACTCCGATTTCCGTCGCACCGGCGATCAGGCGCGCCTCCGGATAGCGGCCCCAAAGTTCAAAGAGCTCCTCGAGGCTCTGTGGGGTAAAGAAAAACTCGGTCTCGTGGACCAGGTTGAGCGCGGAGGGATCTTCCAGTGCGGTGGCGTTTTCCGCCGCCTTGCGCAATAGACGCGCGGGGGGCGTCTCGTCGGCCTCGAGTGTGGGCTTGTCCTTCCAAAACACCTCGCAGGCGGCGTCGCGAATAGGGCGATAGCCGGTGCACCGACAGAGATTGCCACAGAGCTGGTCGGCCAGTTGCGGTCGCGTCTGCATGTCCGCGCGGTAATAACCTTCCAGCATCGAAACGATGAAGCCCGGCGTGCAAAACCCGCACTGGCTGCCGTAGTGCCGGACCATTGCCTCCTGGACCGGGTGCAGCTTGGCTTCGGATTCGGCCAGGCCTTCAACCGTGACGACCTGCTTGCCCGCAAACATGGGCAACAGCCCGATGCAGCTGTTAACCGAACGAAAAGTCGGCTGGCCCTGGGCGTCCTGCTCGATGACGGCGACCGTACAGGCCCCGCAGTCACCCTCAGCGCAGCCCTGCTTGGTGCCGGTCAGGCCCTCGGCCCGCAGGTATTCGAGTAGGGTCGTTTGAGGCGAGCGGTCGCGTACCAGATGCGCCTGGCCGTTGACCCAGAATCGGAACTCACCTGGGGTGACGCGGGTGTCTGCAGTCGTCTCTAAGCTCACAGGTTTCTCGTAACGTCAGTGGTTGCGACGGTCCTTGAAGCGAGCATGTTCCAAGCCAGCGGCTATTGTGGCGCATGCCTGCCTTTAGAAATGGGAATGTTTCGATGCAGATGCAACTGACCGCCGGTCTTTATCAGAAGTCACCAAATGCAGGCTCGCCTCAATCCGCCCCGGAGGCTATCTCCGCGAGCCAATGACCACCATCCCGGAATCCTTTGCGCAGTGGCAGGAAGCCGCCCTGGCCGCTCCCGAAAAGCTGGCGAGCGGCCTGCTGGAACGCATTGAAGCGTTGCCACGCGATGTCGGCTACGCGGTGTTCGCACACACGCCGGACGCGGCTGCCCTGTCTGAGGCCCTGGAAAAGGTCCTGCGGACGGAGAGTGCATTGAAGGGACTGCCCACCGCCGTGAAGGATCTTTTCGACTGGCCCGGGCTCCCCACCAAGGCCGGTTCGCGTTTTCTCACCAAGGAGCGTCCGGATACTTCGGCGGGTTCGGCGGTGCAGCGCCTCATGGAAGCCTCCGGGCTGGTTCACGCCGGAAAAACCCACCTAAACGAGTTCGCTTACGGGCTCAGTGGCGAAAACCTGCACTTTGGCCGCGTGCCGCACCCGACGCGCCCTGAAGGCGGACGCCTCAGCGGAGGCTCCAGCAGTGGTTCGGCCTACGTGGTCGGGGCCGGGCTGATGCCGCTGGCCTTCGGGACTGACACCGGCGGATCTGTGCGCGTGCCGGCGGGCTTTTGCGGAATTTACGGCGTACGCCTCACCCCGAATCACCCCCTTTCCAAAGAGGGCTGCTTCCCGCTGTCGCCGCTCTTTGACACCTGTGGCTGGTTCACCCGGCAGGCTGCGGACATGCTCCAGGCGCTCGATGTCTTGCTGCCTGAAGCCGAGGGTGCGCGGGCCGCGCAGGACGTGCAACTGCGCGGAGCCTACCTGCCGGAGTTGACTGGGGAACTCGCCCCGGAAGTGCGGTCCGCCTTGGATGCCCTGGCTGCCAAACTCCTGGACACGTCCGTCACCGAGGATGCCTCCGACGAGTTGACCCAGCAACTCAAGGAACTCAACGGCACATTTTCCACCATTCAGAGCCATGACGCTTGCAAGGTGCATGAACCCTGGCTGGATCGGCGCAAGGCCGATTACGACCCGGTGGTCTGGGAGCGTATTGACCGTGGGCGGCGCTGGACTTCCAAACAACTCGAGGCGGCTGAAAAGCGCCGCGAAGCTGTACAGGGGCTCGTCGCAACCTACTTTGAAACGCACGACGTGCTGCTCATTCCCACGGCGCCCGGACCCTCGCCATTGCCAGAGGAAAACGACGTGGCCTTCCGCATGCGGCTGCTGGACCTCGGGGCGACGGGCAGCCTCTGTGGGCTCCCGGCGCTGTCCGTCCCCGCGACCTTGCCGGATGGGCTGACCGTGGGCCTGCAGGTGCTGTTCAAATCCATCGAGTCGGCCCCCTGGAAAGCCGTTCTGAACCGCCTGAGCTAGGCAGGTGAGATTTTATTCAGTCGGTGAAGTGACCTGCGCGACTGACGTGGCCGTGTTCGAGTTACGGACCAAACGGTCTTTGTTGGCGAGATACCAGTGCGCGCTCTCACGAAAACCATCGACGGGATCCCAGCGCGGCTCCCATCCCAACAGAACCTTGGCCTTGCGCGCATCGGCTAGGGTGGCCGGCATATCCGCCTCGTGCGTGGGCAGGTAGCGGACCTGCGCAGGCTTGCCCAGAGCTTCCTCCAGACAGTGGATGAGGTCGTTCACGCTGAGCGAGCGATCGCCGCGACCCAGGTTCACCACCTCGTAGCCCACGGGTTTTAAGGCGGCCACCACGCCGGCGGCGATGTCGTCAATGTAGGTGAAATCGCGCAGTTGGGTGCCGTCGCCGTAAACCTCGATGGGCTCGCCAGCATCGATGCCGCGAATGAAGCGGAAAACCGCCATGTCGGGACGTCCTCGCGGGCCAAAAACTGTGAAAAAGCGCGTCACGGTGACATCGAGGCCGTACAGGTGATGGTAGCTGTAGGCGAGGGCCTCAGCCGCCTTCTTGGTCGCGGCGTAGGGCGAGATCGGCTGATCCACCGGTTGATCCTCGCGGAAGGGCATGGGCTGTCCGGCATAGAGGGAACTGGTCGAGGCGAGCACCATTTTGGTCACCCCATGACGCTGCATGGATTCGAGCAGGTTCAGGCAGCCGGTGACATTTGTGCCGACGTAGGCGTGAGGGTCTTCGATACTGGCGCGGACCCCAGCCCGAGCGGCCAGATTGACCACGGCAGCGTAGGGCTGCGTGGCAAACACCGTGTCCACCGCCTCGGCATCCTCGATATCGAGCGTCTGAAAGGTGAAGCCCGGACGTCCCTGCAGGTCTTCCAGACGTAGCTGCTTCAGTCGCGGGTCGTAGTAACCGTTCAAATTATCGAGCCCGTGCACACGCCAGCCCGCTTCCAGCAGCAGTTCGCAGGTGCGTGCGCCGATAAAGCCCGCGGCCCCGGTCACCAAGATCGGACGTTCTTGCTCCATTCCCTCCAAGTCCGAGTGCTTAGCGCGCCCCCCCTTCGATTTCAATCCGCAAAAGCCAGGCGGACGCGTCGTAATCGACCTGCTGCGGCGCATCCCGGCTTTACGCGTCGGGGAAATCCACGCAGTGTACAGGCGTCGTGGGGGCGATGAAGGCAGCGCAAGGGGAGCCGGCGGAGATGACTGCGGAAGCAGTGTCCGCCTTGCATGCTTTTGAGCTGTATTTAGCCAAGGAGCGCCAGATGGCGTCTGCCACCGTGCGCAACTACCTGGAGGCCGTGCGGGGACTGCTTGGCTGGCGCGCCCGCCAGACGCGCTCTGGGGATACGCTGGCGGCGATCCAGCCACGCGAGCTGCGCACCTACATCATACACCTGAGCCGCTCGAAGGCTGCACGAACCGTTAACATGCACGCATCCGGGCTGCGTAGCTTTTTTGCCTTTCTGCGCGAACGCGGCCAACTCGCGGTGAATCCGGCCATCGGACTGACCGCGCCGAAGCTGGACAAACGCCTGCCGCGCTACCTTACCGAAGCGCAGGTGACTTCGTTTCTGGAAGCTCCGCTGCAAGCATTTGCCCAGGGAAAGCTGACCGAGCGCGAGGCCCGACGCGATTGCCTTATCTTCGAGTTGTTTTACGGCGCGGGTCTTCGCATCAGCGAGCTGATCGGCCTGCGTTTTGAGTCCATCGACCGCCAGCGGGGGACTGTGCGGGTACGTGGCAAAGGCGGGCGCGAGCGCATCTGCCCGATCGGCGAAACGGCCCTGCAACGCCTGAATGACTATTTGAGCACCTTCAAAGAACCGCCAAAACCCGAGGAGCCGGTCATCTGCGCGCGGCCGAAACAGGCGATGAGCCCTCGCACGATTCAACTCCGCATGAAGCGTTATCTGAGCGAGGCCGGGCTGCCCGCAGACCTCACCCCACACAAATTGCGGCACTCCTTTGCCACGCACCTGCTCAACGCTGGCGCGGAGGTGAGGGTGGTGCAGGAATTGCTTGGGCATCAGCGCCTTTCAACGACCCAGGTATACACACACGTCAGCCTCTCACACCTGAAAAAAGCGCACACACAGGCGCATCCCCGAGCGCAGCGCCGGGGTTCGCCCTAGAAGCCACCTTTCTAGGAATGCTGCTGGCAAAATGCGCATCTGTGCCCTAGTCTTTGCAGCACCCTACCGCAAAACGCAGTGAAATGATCGAGACGATGAAAGACAGCCATCTCGCGACGGCTTTGGCAAAAGTGATCGTGGCGGCCGCCTGGGCCGACGGGACCATTCAACCCGAGGAGCGCGAGTGCTTCGAAGATCTGCTGTTTCAGCTGCCGGATCTGCCCACCGAGCGCTGGCAGGAGCTCAAGGCGTTGCTGGACACGCCCGTACACGCCAAAGCGCGTGCGGCCTACGTCAACGAGCTCAAGGATGCGATGCAGGTCGAAGGTGCCACGGATTTCATCGGCTATGCGCTGGACCGCATCGTCAGCGCCGACGGGGTTGTGACCGAATCCGAAAAAGAGCTGGTGCGCACCGTGGAAGCGGCTCTGGCATCTGGCAACGGCGAGAAGGTCAATTTCTCAACCCTCATTGATGGTCCCTTGGAACGCCGCGCGGAAACGCACCGGCTGACCCAGAGCGAAGGCTGTGAGTTAGAGGACTACCTGCGGGACAAGTACGATGCCTACGTCGAGGCGAACACCACGCCGCCGTTCACGCAAAACGATCAGCACAAGTTTGTGCTCGGCGGTATCCTGATGGCCCGGGTGGTCAAGGCGGACGACCGCATCGACGAAGAAGAAAAAACCGTTGTCAGCCACTTTCTGCGCGAACGCTGGCGCCTGACCGAAAAAGATGCGGACCGTGCCACGGATATCGCCCTGGACGACGAGGTGGCGAAGTTCGACATCATCCGCGTCTGCCGGCTTTTTTATGAGCTGACCACCGAGGCCGAGCGCGTCCAGTTTCTGGACATTCTCTTCAAAGTTGCGCTGGTCGACGGACGCCTGACCGATACTGAAGTCGACGAGGTGCTCAACATCACAGCCAACCTGAAGCTGGAGCAGAGCTATTTTCAGCAAGCGCTGCTGCGGGCCGGGGTCACTCCCTCGGGATTCGCGGTCGAGTAGGGCGGTTACGCGCCCGCTGCGGGATTGAGAATCCACTGGCGCGCTTGAGCCAGCCAGGCCCGTTTTTGCGGCATATCGGCTTTTAGCGGCAGCTGGGCCACGCCGATGAGGCGGCGGATCATTTCGATGCCCGCCAACTGGAGAGCGAGTTCGGCGTCATTATCCGCACCGTAGCCGCTGATGAAACCTTTCATCACCGAGTCGGGTTGCCGCGCCAGCGTGAAATGGGCGAGGGCGACCCCGATGTCGAATTCCGGTCGCCCGATGAAGCCGAACTCCGGGTCGATGATGTAAATGCGGCCCCCGGAGCGCAACCAGCTGCCCGGAAAGAAATCGCCGTGCAAGAGGCTCGTTCCCGAGTCGGCCAGGTAGACTTCACGTCCCAGGCGGCGGATTTCCGCGCACAACGCGGCGTCTGCCTGGATTTCGCGCGCGGCGGCTTCCAGACCAGGGGTGATCGCCTCCAGGTCGAGTTCGTTGTCCGCACGCAGCGGAAACTCAAAAATGTGCTCGTGGTTGAGCGCGCGCATGTCCGAGTTGGGAAAGGATTCACCTTGCACGTCGAGCGTGTGCAGGCGTCGGAGCCAGGTGCCCAGCGCGGCGGCTTCGTCACCACCCAGGGGCTCCAGGTCGTAGAGGCCGGTGAGGGTCGGCTCGGTACCGAGGTCTTCAAAAATGGCCAGGCGATTGGGTGGGTCCAGGAACTCCAGTGCGGGCAGTCCTGCAGCGAGCTCGGGATCGCGCGCAGCCAAATGAAGGAATTTTGCCTCGCGCAGGATGCGGTCCCAGGGCGCAGCGATGTGCGGGTATTTTTCGACCCAAGGCCGGGCCTGCTTCAGGATGCGCGTGCGCTGTGTCGTTTGGACTCGCACCACGCAGTTCATATTGCCGTCTCCGGCGCGGCTGCAGCGCTGCAGGGTTTCGCCCGGCTCGAGTTGCGCACGTGATTCGAGGTATTGGGCGATTTCCCCGGGAGCCTCGGCGTCGAGGTAAAAAAAGTCGGAGTGCTGCTGGCGAAACTGCTGGGGAGTCATATGGGCCGGAGGGGCGAAAGGCCCGCACGCTTCCCGCTGTTACCTACCGGGGCAACGAAAAAGCGTTGGCACACCCAGGTACAAGGGACGCAGGCACGCCAACGCTACAACGAGGCAACCGAACTAAAATGCACTAAAATTTGAAAATGACGGCTCCCTGTAGGCGGTGGCTGACCGCGTCATCTTGTCCCTTGTAGCCGGTTTCGAGGTAACTGTACTCAAAGGCCAGCTCGAGCGGGTCCAGGCCCGTCCAGAAGACGTTGGCCACCCCCAGGTAATTGAAAGTGCGGTCGTCGATGTTGAGGTCGTCGTCGTCCGGATCGTCGATGCCGCCACCGAAGGATAGCTTCCAGTCTGGTGCCGGCGCGTAGAGTAGCTGGGCCCAGCCACCCCAGGCGGCGATCTCCGTGCCCAGCGTGCCGTTGATGCCCTGGCCGATGCCCGCGTAAAAGTCATCCAGGTTGGTGCCGGTCCAGACCGAGCCCTGCAGGGCCAGCTTTTCCGTGAAAGGAACGAAGAAACTTCCCACGACCGACCAGGTGTTGAAGTTCAACTCCCCGGAGGCCAGGGAGCGGTCGACCTCTTCCTGGCCGTAGTGGCCCGAGACGCTGACCTTGGCTTTCGTGTTTTCCAGATTGAAGACGGGCCGCTCGTAAATGAAATTCCACTGCAAGTGAGGGAAGCCGGCATCCGCGCCGTCGTCGGTGCCGAAGCCGTCGATGTCGCCGCCGACAGTGCGCCCGATGGCGAATTTCGAGGTGAAAAGGCCCTCGCCCAGCTCGCTTTTGCGAGTGTAGCGCAGTTGCGGGCGGCGGTAGCCCAGACGGCCCTGGAAGCCAAAGTATGAAAAATTGACGCTGCGGGGGAAAATCGTGATGAGCGTATCCCAGTCCTGACCGGCCAGCAGCGACCAGTTCTTGCGCTTGTACTCGGCGAAGGCCAGGCGCAGGCGCGGGTTGGGCTTGTTTTCGCCCCCGCCGCCGTAAAAGTCCACTTCCAGTCGACCGTGGACGTCGCCGCCGCGCGCCGGAGTGTCGACTTTCAGGCCCATGCGAGTCTGGTTAGCGGTCAGGTTGAACTCGTCGTCGGCGCCACCGGTGTCGGGCAGCACAAAAAAGGCGAGGTTGCCGTTCTTGACCATCTGGGTGTCATACGAGCCATCCAGCTTGATGTAACCGTACAGGCAAAGACGGTACTTTGAGGTGACGAATTCCAGGCGCTGTTCCTTCGGTTTCTGGTCGGGCAGGTACGGCACGCCCTTGGAGCCGCCTTCGATGTAGGTGACTTCGCACACGCGGTCGAGCGTGGCGGTCTGGGCCTCCACGGTCTGGCTCAGAGCGGCCAGTTGCGCGCGCAGCTCGGCCACTTCGGAGCGCAGGGCGGCTTCGGTCGCCGAGGTCTCGGTAGGCCGCTCAAGGCGATTTTCGACGGCGTCGAGACGGCTGGAAATTGCTTTCAAGGCTGCCGCGATTTCGGCGTTGGTCGCAGCTTCGTCCGCTTGAAGCGGCTGAAAAAGCGCCGTTGTCAGTAAAATTGCCGTGGCTGTGCAGCCACTCGTAAACCAGTCGTGTAGCGTCATTTCCCAAACTCCCCATACTCTTTATCCCGCAGCGCAGACAGACGCCGCAGCTGCGGAGGAGTTCGACCGTGCATTCTGCCCTCTGAAGCAGGTACACGTTTTTTCAAACGCTTTTAACTTAGCGCGGACTGATTAACAGTTTGCGTGAATAGCCAGCCTAACATTACGCAGGCTTATAAGGGCAGGGTGGGATCCCTCGAGGGATCGAACACCTCGCCCTCGGGTCCCTGGCCCTGGCGTCCCCATTCGGCCAGGTAGGCGGAATCGACGCTGCGAGCGCGCGCCCGCGCCTTGACGAGGTCCGGGTTCCAGCCATCCAGCAACTGGGCAAGCATCGCATCGCGCAAAGCGGCATACTTCGGGTCGCCGGCCAAGTCGTGCTGCTCGTGCGGATCTTCGCGAACGTTGAACAGGCGTAGCGGCAGCGTGTGGTGGTAGTGCAGCTTGAAGTCACCGCGGCGCAACAAACGCGAGGCAGGGTAGTCGAGTTTGCCAACCGTTATGGCCAGTTCGGCGAAGACTGGACGCTCTGTCCAGTTGGGTGTGTTGGCGGACTCCGGTTTTTCCAACAGAGGCAGCAGGCTGTCACCATCCAGAATAGACGGGGGCTCCGCTGTAGCGGCTTCGATAAAAGTCGGCGCAACGTCGAGGAGGGACACGGGGTTGTCGCATGTGGTCGATTGCGGACCAAACGGTTCTCCGTCTTGGAAGCGCGCCAGGATCAGGGGCACCTGCAGGGAGGGCTCTAGGAAGGAGACTTTGCCGATACGATCGTAGTCGCAGGCGAATTCGCCGTGATCGCTGGAGTACAGGATGAGGGTTTCACCCGGGAGCTGCTTGGCGAGATCGATCACGCGGCCCAGGCGTTCGTCCAACCAGGTGATCATGGCCGCGTACAGCGCGCGGATTTGGCGGCGCTTTTCAGGCGTCAGGTCAGGGGCGGTGACAAAGGGATGCTGGAATTGCTCGAACGGATGCGCGCTTTCGCGATCGAGGGGTGGCAGCGGCGTGTCGTCAGCGGGTATGCGCTCCAGTGCCGCCTGAAAGTAAGCCTCGGGGACAAAAAACGGATGGTGCGGCAAGAAGAAGCCCGCCGTCAGGAACAGCGGCTGCGGGCGGGGCCGGGCCAGGATGTGCTCGCAAGCGCGGGTGACAGCCTCGTCGAAGTGCAGCCCTGGGCAATCCCCCGTGCCGAGATGGCAGGCGGCACCGGCTGCATTGCCGGCGGCCCGGCGCATCGGAGGTGGGCCCATGGCGTTCGGACCGCCCGCCATGCAGGCATTGAGGTCTCCTACGTAACGCTTTTGGAAGCCGTGGCGCTGATCCGGACCCGAAAAATGCATGCGCCCGGCCAGAATCGTCTCGTAGCCGGCGCACGCCAGCGCATGCGCCATCGTCGGGATATCCGAAGGCAGGCAATGCTCGTTGATCGTGATGTCGTTGCGGTACGGGTGGCGTCCGGTCATGACCGACATGCGCGAGGGGCCGCACAGCGGGTAGTTGCAGTAAGCCTGCGTGAAACGCGTGCCTGCGCCCGCTAACTGGTCGAGGTTTGGCGTGTGCGCAAAGGGATGCCCGGCGCAACGCATCCAGTCGCCGCGATGCTGGTCCGAGAACAGAAAAATCAGGTTGGGTGGCTGGGAGGCGGGCATCGTTCAAGGATGCCGCCGGCCAGCCGCCATCGACAAGCGCGAATCAGCGGGGGCTGAGCGAGGGTCGGGGTGCAGAGGCTCGGACTAGGGAGCGCTTCATTGCCCGAAAAGGCTACGGCGCGACTCAAGAGTGCAAAGCGGACCTGGTCTAGATTAGACATAATATTTATTGGGCGAATAGTACATAGCGGCGATTGCTCAACGACAGAATCCGTTGCGGCCCTTGACCTTTGGTGGCTGGATAGTCACACGAGAGTGCGCCGTCCCACAGGCGCTTCCCTATGAATCCGTTCAGTCAACTGCGGCAGACGCTGTACTGCTCTCTCATCTTTATGAGTGGGCTCTGCGGCGCGCCGGTTGTGGCCGCCGAGTCGGATGGCGCGAGCCAACCCTACTCGGCGGGGCCCCAGCGGCTGGAGAACGGATAAAAGATGAACAGCGCCTGGCCCACGACGGCCTCCTTGGGCACAAAGTTGATCGGGTTACCCTGACGTTTTTTGCGGCGGTAGATGGGTTCCTCGGCTACGTGCAGGCCCCAGAGGCGGCTGTCGGAGCTTTCCGGGGAGTTGTCGCCCATGGCGTAAAAGAAGTCTTCGGGGATGGACTCGACGAGGCCCTCGCTCAGCCAGCCGGCCTGCATGTAGCCGCGGTAGTCGTCGGTGCGGACAAACTCGCGCTCGAAGACCGGCGAGCCCGTGATCGGCTGGCCGTTGCGCAGCAGGACCGGCTCCTGGACTTCGAGGCTGTCGCCGCCCTGGCCGACGAGCCGCTTGATGTAGTACTTGTCGTCGGGCACGCCGTTGACGACCAGCCCCTCGATGTCGCGCGTCTCGAAGACAAAGGGGTCGCCCACCGCCGGTCGGGTGAAGTGATAGCTGAAGCGGTCGACGAAAAGCATGTCGCCGGTGAGGATGTCGAAATCGAGGATCGGCGCGCCCTCTTCGAGTCGCACAAGCTCGCCCTCGCGGGTGAAGACGCGCAGCCAGTAAACCGTGAGCACGCTGGGCCCGGTGCTCGTTTGCACGGTCAGGCGTTCTTCGCGCGCGAGCAGGCCGCGGTTTTTGGCCAGTTCCATTTGCTCGTTGAAGCTGCGCGGGAGGATGCCTCGTTCCTGCGCGGCTTTCAGCTGGGACTCGAGGTCACCGCCGGGGACTTCGCTGGCCACGCTCTGGAGCGAATCCATGTACAGCTTACGTAAGAAATACGGGCTCAGCCGCCACTGCCAGCGCGGCAGATCGGCCACCCAGCCTTCCAGCAGCGATTCCATGAAAACGCCGTCGAGCGGAAATTCGAGCGGCAGGCGCACGCTGGTTTTTACGCCACCGACCTCGAACTCGTAACGCCGAAACTGCGAGGGCCAGACGAAGTATTTGCGCCCGCCCTCGGGCATGAAGTGCAGCCGCAGGCCATTGCCCTCGCGGACGGTCGGGATGAGCAGCTCGCCGCTGGCGGGTGCCTCGACCGTGTAGCCGCCCGCCCCTCGGAAGACCACCTCGGCGATGTGCATGGGCAGACCTGGGCGCGGGTTCTCCTCGTTGTAAACCTCGGCGGTCATGCCCGCGTAGGTCGGCCACATCGAGTTGGTCGGGATCTTGAACGGCTGAATGAAGAAAGAACGGATGCCGATGGCGAGGATCGCCGCCACGAGCAGGATTTCGACGTTTTCGGAGAAAAAGGTGACCGGATAAATCTTGCCGCCGCTACGCTCCAGCAGGCGTTCGAGCCGCTGCCGGGCCGAGCGTAGCTCGTCGACGTCGATGGGTTTTTGATCGGCGAGTTCGAGCAGGTGGTCCGTTGCGTTGCGGATGTCGGTGACGCGATCGGGGTCGAGCACATCGCGGCGGTAATGCAGGACCTTGTTGGCGAGCCCGGCCAGATGGCGGGCTTCCTTGCGCAGTTTTTTATCGCCGGAGTTCTTAAACGGAAACGCCATTGGAATAGTGCCTTATTTGAAGAACTAGGCGGAGGTTTTGAGGATCTTGATGAAGGCGTCCTGCGGAATTTCGACGGAGCCGATCTGCTTCATGCGCTTTTTGCCCTCCTTCTGCTTTTCGAGCAGCTTGCGTTTGCGGGTGATGTCCCCGCCGTAACACTTTGCGGTCACGTCCTTGCGCAGGGCCGAGAGGGTTTCACGCGCGACGACCTTGCTGCCCACGGAGGCCTGAATCGCGACCTTGAAAAGCTGGCGCGGGAGGATGTCCTTCAATTTCTCGCAAAGCGCCCTGCCCTTGTACTCGGCCTTGGCGGTGTGCACGATGCTGGCAAAAGCGTCGACGGGCTCGCCGTTGACCAGGATCTCCAACTTGACGAGCTTGGACGGCACGTATTCGGACAGCTCGTAATCCATGGAGCCGTATCCGTGGGTGATGCTTTTAAGGCGATCGTTAAAATCGACGAGGATCTCGTTGAGCGGCAGCGTGCACACGAGCATGATGCGGGTGTCGTCGAGGGTCTCGGTATGGTCGCAGGTGCCCCGTTTTTCGGTGACAAGGGCCAGCATGTCGCCGATGGCGTCGGTCGGGATGTGGATGGTCGCCTTGATGGTGGGCTCGCGAATTTCCTCGATCTCAGAGGGGTCTGGCAGGTGAACGGGGTTGTCGACCTCATGAACGGTGCCATCGGTGGTGGTGACCTTGTAAACAACGCTCGGGTAGGTGGAAATGATGTCGAGCTCGTACTCGCGGCGGAGGCGCTCCTGGACGATTTCCATGTGCAGCAGCCCAAGGAAACCGCAGCGGTAGCCAAAGCCCAGGGCCGCCGAGCTCTCGGCCTGGAAGACGAGCGCGGCATCGTTTAGCTGCAGGCGCGCGAGGTTGGCCTTCAGCTTTTCGTAGTCGGACGTATCCAGAGGATAAATACCGGAGAACACCATCGGGCGCACCTCGCGGTAGCCGGGCAGCATCTCGGTCGCCGGCTCGGCGTGGAGCGTAATGGTGTCGCCGATTTTGACCTCGGCCACCTCCTTGATATTAGTGACTACATAACCGACTTGGCCCGGCTGCAGGGAGTCCTCCTTGACCATGGCCGGGGAGAAGCGCCCGACCTCCTTCAGTTGCGCCTTTTTGCCGGTGCCCATCATGAGCGCGTCGGTGTTGGCTTTGAGCGAGCCCGAGTACACGCGCACAAAGCAAATCACGCCCTTGTAGCTATCGAAGACGCAGTCGAAAATCAGCGCGCGGGTGTGGACGTGGCTAGCACCGCGCGGGGACTTCAGGCGCGTGACGATGGCCTCAAGGATTTCGGCGACGCCGATGCCGGCCTTACCGCTGGCGTGAATGGCTTCCTCGGCCGGGATGGCCAGGATGTCTTCCAGTTGGCGCTCGCAGATTTCGGGATGCGCGCTGGGCAGGTCGATCTTGTTGATGACCGGGATGATTTCCAGGCCCTGCTCAATGGCTAGGTGGGCGTTGGCTACAGTCTGAGCCTCGACGCCTTGAGCCGCATCGATCAAGAGGAGCGCGCCCTCGCAGGCAGCCAGGCTGCGGGAAACCTCGTAGGAAAAGTCGACGTGGCCGGGCGTGTCGATGAGGTTGAAGAGGTATTCTATGCCGTCCTCGGCCTGGTAGAGCATGGAGACCGGGTGACTCTTGATGGTAATGCCGCGCTCGCGCTCGAGGTCCATCGAGTCGAGCAGCTGGTCCTTCATGTTGCGGCGCTCGACCGTGCGCGTGGACTCCAGCAGGCGATCGGAGAGGGTCGTCTTGCCGTGGTCGACGTGGGCGATGATGCAGAAATTGCGGATGGTCTCGAGGCTGCGCATGGGCGGGCGGGTCAATCAAAAAGGCGGAGCCACCCCAATCGGAGGCCCCGCGAGTCTCTGTACACGATACACTTCGACCGCCCGCTGTCTACCGTGAAGGGGGGCAGAAAACTGAGTGTTCAGTACTTGGTTCCTTGTGCTTCGTGCAGAATACAGGGAGCGGGCTGTGTAGCCGTCAGCTGTTGATGACTCGGCGGTCGATCAGCATGTGTTGCTGCTTCGACTTTCGGTAGCTGTTCTTGAACAACGGTAGCAACCGTATCCACCGTGGCATGAATCGCCGCGATGGCATTGGCAGGCACAAACCGCTGTAAATTTGGGCCTTACCCCTAGACCTTCCCAAAATCCTCGGCTTCGGCCAGGGGGATGACCTTGGCTGGTGCGTCGGTTTGGATGCGGCGGGCTAGGCCGGTGAGGACCGCGCCGGGGCCGCATTCGTAAAATTCGCTGGCGCCGGTGGCGACCGCGTTCGTGAAGCAATCCTCCCAGAGCACCGGTGAGACCACTTGCCGGACGAGTGCTGTGCGGATTTCGTCAGGGGTGTGCACCGGCTGGCCGGTAGTGTTCGAGAAGACCGTTAGCTGCGGGGTATGGATGGTCGTCTCGCCCAGGAACGCCTCAAAGCCCACGCGGGCAGGCTCCATCAGGCGGCTGTGGTAGGCGCCAGCCACGTTTAGTTCCTTCGCCAGCTTAAAGCCGAAATCCCGCGCCTTCGCCACCGCTTCTGTGATGCCCAACTGGCTGCCGGAGACCACGATTTGGCCCGGGCAGTTCAGATTGGCCACGTCGATATCACAGGCTTGGGCGAGTTCTTCGGCCTTTTGTCGCGTCCCGCCGATCAGGCTCGCCATGCTGCCCTCGGAAGCTTCGCAGGCTTCCTGCATCAACGCGCCGCGCTTAGCGACGACCTGCAGGCCGGTTTCAAAGTCGAACGCGCCCGCCGCCGTCAGCGCGGTGAGTTCGCCCAAACTCAAGCCCAGCGCCACCGTCACCTCGCCCAGCAGGCCTTTTTCTTCCAGAATCGCCCGGACGGCCAGCCCATGCACGAACAAGGCCGGCTGGCAGACGCGCGTCTGCGTCAATTCCTCGTTCGGGCCCACAAAACAGAGGCGCTTCAGATCGAAGCCCAGCACCGCGTTGGCCTGGTCAAAAAGCGCGCGGGCGGCGGCGTTCGAGTCATAGAGCGAGCGCGCCATCCCGACAGATTGGGCGCCCTGGCCGGAAAATAATAGTCCCTTCTTCACCCGCCAACCGTGGCCTGGTGACTCCTGCAGGACAATTTATTTTTGGCCACCCCGCGTAACCCGCGTGACCGCGGGAGGACTATTGGAGGGCAAGCCGGTTTTCCGAAACTACACGTCGCTCTGTGTGTTCAGGTGACCCGCATGACCGCGGAGGACACTCTTTTCGGACGCCTGGATTCGGACGGGCCGAGACGCGTCCTTTGCGGACTTTCTGACAAGACTTCTCTAATTTACGATGCCACCGGAAGAGAGGAAGATGCCGTTGAGGTTCATCTCCAGGGCCTTGGGATTGGGCGAATGCTTGAGGCCGATTTCCGGGGTGATGGTCTCATTCTGAATCAGGCGCAGCAGGTCTTGATTGAAGGTGCGCGAGCCGTTTTCGGCACCGGCTTCCAGGGCTGAGGGGATTTTTTCAAAGGCTGCTTCGGCAATCAGGCTGGCGGCCAGGGCGTCCACCACAAAGACCTCGCAGCAGGGCACGCGGTAGTCGCCGTGAGAGGCCGGGAGCAGCTTCTGGGTAATGGTCGCGCGCAAGGTGGTTGCGATCTGGCGGCACATGTTGTGTTGCATGTCGCCGGGGAAAAACTCGAAGAGGCGCTGAACGGCCTGTTGCGCACTGGCGGCGTGCAGCGTGCCAAACACGAGGTGGCCGGTTTCGGCTGCGTGCAGGGCGGTCTCAAAGGTTTCCGCATCGCGCATTTCCCCAACGAGGATGATGTCGGGGTCCTGGCGCAGTACTGCGCGCAAGCCCTCGTGGAAGGACGGCGCATCCAGGCCGATCTCGCGCTGATTGATGATGGACCGGTTGTCCGTGAAATTGAATTCGATTGGGTCTTCGAGCGTGACGATGTGCTTGTCGAGCGTGCGGTTGATGTGCTCGAGCATGGCCGCCATCGTGGAGCTCTTACCCGAGCCGGTGGGGCCGCACAGCAGGATGATGCCGTTGGCCATATCGCACAGATCCTCGAGAATCCCGCTCTCGTGGTGGAGCTCTTCGAAGGTGGGCGGCATGTCCTTCACATAGCGAAAAACCATCGAAGGGGTGCCGCGCTGGATGAAGGCGTTCACGCGAAAGCGCTGCCCCTCCCCTTTCTCGGTCTGGTAGCTGTAGTCGATCTGGTGAGTGTCCTTCCAGCGGTCGTAGAACTCGGCTGGCACGGTGTGCTCGATAAATTGCAGAATCTGCTCCGGCGGCAGCGGCGTCATATCGACGGACTCCAGGTGGCCGCGCAGGCGCAGAAAGGCTGGCTTGCCAGTTTTGATATGCACGTCACTCGCGTCATTTTCGACGGCAAGGCGCAGAAGGCTCTCGAACAGGTCGAGGGTTTCACCGATGGGAGGACATGCAGGCATGGCGCGGACAGGGCAGCATCAGGCTTCCCTCTGTCCTATACAGTCGGACGCGCGGCGTCGCTCCTGAGGAACTTGACCAAATACCTTCAGGCGGGCACGCTTTGCCCATGCAGGAGGGAACACACAAATTTGCCGGCGTGCACACCGCGCTGGTGACGCCCATGGAGGGTGGCCAGGTCTGTTACGCCGACCTGGAGGCGCTGGTGGAGCGCCAGGTAGTCGAGGGCATCAGCGGTTTGGTGCCGGTGGGAACCACCGGGGAATCGCCCACCCTCTCACACGCCGAGGACGGGGAGGTGATCCGCACGGTCGTCCAGGCGGTCAACGGCCGCGTGCCGGTCATCGCGGGCACCGGCTCCAACGCCACGAGCGAGACCGTGGACCTGACGCGTCAGGCGGACCAGGCCGGCGCCGACGCGATTTTGCAAGTGGCCCCCTACTACAACAAACCTTCGCAGGAAGGACTGTTTCGGCACTTTGCCGCCGTGGCCGAGGCCACTGAAAAGCCCATCATTTTGTACTCAATCCCGGGGCGCTGCGGCATCGAGATTGCGGTGGAGACATGTGCGCGCCTGTACGAGGCGTATCCGCACGTGCTCGGGATTAAAGAAGCTGGCGGCAACTGCGACCGGGTGGCCCTTTTGCGTGCCACCCTCGGGCTGGATTATCTGATTTTGAGCGGGGACGACCCCCTCACCCTACCCTTCATGAGCCTGGGCGCCCAGGGTGTGATCAGCGTCGGCTCAAACCTTGTTGTGCGCGACTGGGTGCAAATGGTTCGGCTGGCCATGAACAATGATTACGCGGATGCGCGGCAGATCAACGACCGCTACTTCGCGCTCTTTCGCAAGCTGCTCTCGCTGGCACCCAACCCCGTGCCGATCAAGCACGCGCTCTGGCGGGCAGGCCACCTGCGCTCGGCGGAGGTGCGTTCGCCGCTGGCCGCGCTGGAGCCGACGCTCGCCGCCGAGTTGGACGCCGCACTCGAGACGGCGGGCTTGCTGGAAACGGCCGGAGCTTCGGCAAGCTGATTGAACATGGCCATCCAGGTTTTGTTAAACGGTGCGAGGGGGCGCATGGGCCAGGCGATTGCCCGGGCCGCGGAGTCGACCGCTGCGCTTGAAATCAAGGCGGCTCTGGACCAGGGCGATATGCCGGCTCAACACATCGCCGACTGCGCCGTGGCGGTGGACTTTTCACATCACACCGTCACTCCATCCCTTGCGGAGCTCTGCGCCCAACACAGCAAGGCGCTTGTCATCGGGACCACCGGACATGATGAAGCCGAACGCGCCCGCATCCTCGAGTGCACGGCGAAAGTCCCGGTGGTGTGGGCCGGCAACTACTCGGTAGGCGTCAACCTGCTGTTGTTTCTGGTCGAGCGCGCGGCCTCGATTTTGCCAGAGCGCTACCACCCCGAACTGTTCGAGATGCACCACCAGCACAAGGTGGACGCACCCTCGGGTACCGCGGAAAACCTCATCCAAACGATTCTGCAGGCTCGCGGCTGGGAGGCCTCGGCGGTCCGGCACGGGCGTGCGGGGATCACCGGCGCGCGTCCGGAAAACGAGTTAGGGGTGCATGCGCTGCGGGGGGGTGAAATCGTCGGCGAGCACTCGGTGTTTTTCACGGGAACGGGCGAGCGCCTGGAGCTGACGCACCGCGCCTACGATCGGCAGATTTTCGCGCAGGGGGCGCTGCACGCTGCACAGTGGGCAGTGAGCCAGTCACCGGGCTTGTATTCCATGCGCGAAGTGCTCGGACTGGACGGATGATCGCCACGCTCGAAGGCACCCTGGTAGAGACCGGTCCGCTGCAGCTGATTCTGCAGGTGGGCGGTATTGGATACCTGATACACGTGCCGCTGACAACGGCGGAACGGCTCCCTACTGCCGGGGCGGCGCTCAAGCTGTTCATCCAACCGGTCTACCGCGAGGACAGCCAAACGCTCTACGGATTTGACCGGCGGCGCGACCGCGACTTCTTCCACATTCTCGTCGAGAAGGTTTCCGGCATCGGGCCGCGAATCGCCCTGAGCATCCTCAGTCGGCTCTCAGTCGAGACGTTGGAAGCGGCTATCGCGGCGGGAGACGTAGGCTTGCTTTCGCAGTGCAAGGGCGTTGGCAAAAAGACCGCCGAGCGCCTGGTTGTCGAACTGCGTGATCGCCTGCAACCGGGGAGTCCGGCGCTCGGAGGGCAAGTCGCTGCGGAAAGTCGGACACTGGTTGGAGGTTCGCCGGTGGCGGACGCCGTGGCGGCGCTGGTGGCCCTCGGCTACAAGCTGCCGGAGGCGGACAAATCCATTCGCGCCGCCGCGAAGCACTTGGGGGACGACGCCTCGACGGAGGCACTGATCAAACAAGCGCTTTCCTAAATAATATTTCTACAAACCATCGATGCGCGGGCGGCCGTACACAAAAAGCAGCCCTTAAGACATCTGGCCCGGTTCACTCGCTGGGCTGTCCGAAGCGGGACAAATCGATGAAGAAAGTTGCGCCGCCAGCCATCGGGACGGGCATCTGACGCAAGCCAGATGGCGTCGCACCCCCGGTCAACTGGAAGCTATCCGAAGCGCTCTGCAGAGGTTGCAGCGCTTGCAGCACATTGAGGCCATCATTAGGAGTGTAGCTTGCGTTACCGTCGACCGAGTTGAACTCGAAACTGTCGGCGGGGGCCTGCAGTGTGCCGCCGACCAGCATCCACTCGCCGCCCGCAAGGATGGCAAAACGGTTGGCCGGCACTTGGTACGCCTGAACCCGGAACTGAACGGCAGGTTCGGTTGGTTGCTGGCCGAAGATGACTTCGGGCGCGCCTTCAAAACCAGCTACCTGGCCCTGAGCGGTGGAGCCATCCTGGTAGCGGGCTACTAGGTCGGATTCGTTTTTCGTGCCTAAAAAGCTTTGCGCTTCCGCAGGTAACCTTTTCCAGGATCCGGCCACGATCACGCCGACCAGCAACGCAACGCAGGCAGCCATACCGGCGAGCTGATTGAAGCGGACCATCCGACGGCGGCGGCGCTGGCGACTGCGCGAAGTTTCGACCACCGACATGATAGCCCGGGAGCGTTGCAACTGATCAATTTTTACGGCAGCCAGCCTGCTGTTGTTAGCTTCGGCGGGTTGGCGCGGCTCGGAAAGGTTGCGTGAAAAGAGGGCGAGTTGAACTGCGGAATGAAGGCGGCAAAAATCGTCGAACTGCTTGCGCCGTTGGGGGTTGCGCTCAACCTCCTCCATCAGGCGGCAACAATCATCAGACTCGATCTCGCCGTCGAGATACAGATTTACAAGATTCTCAAAGGCCTCTTGCGTCATTAACGGAAATCACTTCCCAGCTTCTCCCGAAGGCTCTCGCGGGCGCGGGCGATGCGGCTTTTTACCGTACCCACACTCAATTCCAGTTTCACCGCGATTTCGTCGTAGCTGAGGTTTTTCACGTTGCGAAGAATCAGGATTTCGCGGTGTTTTTCACTTAAAAAGTCCATGCAGGAATCGACCTGCTCGACGAATTCCTGGGTCAGGTAGGCGTCTCCCGGATGCTCGCCATCAGAGGGGAGCACATCGCCCAGGGTCATCTCGCCGTCTTCGACAAGATTCTGGTCGATGGAGAAGGACGACCCGCGCTTGCGGCGCCACCAATACCAGTAGCGGTTGTGCGAGAGGTTTGTGGCGATTTGGTAGAGCCAAGTCGAGAAAGAGGAGTCACCCCGGAAATTCTCGAGTCCCTTTTGCGCGCGCAGGAACGTGTCTTGTGTGACTTCCTCAGCATCCTCGCGGTTTTGGAGGAGCTGATAGGCGCGGCTGAAAATTCGGTCCCAATAACGCGTGACGATCTGCTCGAATGCAGCATCGTCACCGGCCTGATAACGGTCGACCAGCGCCTTGTCGGCGAGGGCCTGCTCGGATTTAGCTAGCATAGGTATCAAGGGGTCAGCCTTTGAAGAAAGCTGAGGATGGCTCAGGTTCCCGCCAAAGGCAATTTCGTAGTGGATAAGCTGTTATAAACGTTCGTTCGACAGATTTAACCCCACATTTTCGAGAGGGTTTCATCGAAATACGTTGCTGGAACGGATTTTTTAGACCCGAGCGGTAGAAACCAAAGAATGGTAGGCCGACTGGGACTCGAACCCAGAACCAATGGCTTAAAAGGCCACTGCTCTACCGATTGAGCTATCGACCCTTGCGGCGAGTTTGATTGCTTAGACTAGCAGCGCATCTCCGCAAACGACAAACACAAAGCGTTCGGGCGCCGTGGCGTCAAGCTAAGGGGTGATTGTCGTTTCAGGGTATCCGGCTTGGGCAGGGTCAAGAAACGCGGTGAACGGCAAAGGCCCGTTCGACTCCCGCCACCTCCACCATTTGACCATCGGTGCCTGTGGGTGCCTGATCCGGACTATCCGGTTCATCATCAGCGTCTTGCGCATCTGGATATGCGCCGTTGAGCGTGCCAGCAGAAAACAGCAAATGCCCCGAAAAGTCTAAATTTTGTGGTTCTATTTGTGGGTGTGTTTCCCTACCCAGCCATGAGGAACCACCAAAAGGGGTCTGGCTGCCGCAGTGCTCGGCGCAATGAGCGGTAGCGTAGAGTTTTTGCCGAAGCTTGACCCCTTATGGTATCCCCGATGCTGGTCGCGAAGACCCGCTCTGTCGGCGACGCCGCCCTCCAGGCAGGCAACTCAGAAGCCGTCATCCGCAAGCACTACCTGAATCTGAAGTCAGAGGAGGAGGCGGGGGTGTTTTGGAGAATACTACCTGCCAACAAAGTACAAGATTAAGATATTACCAAAAGACATTTGATAGTGCCTAGCTGTTCCGAGTGCATTACTCGTTGGTGCTTGCATTTCCCTCATTGGCATGGGAATCTTGTATAACCAAGATAAGAAAGAGGAACTCCGAGACAATCCATTTTCTTATGTAGTCTCGGTTAAGAATGCACTCACCTGATAAGGCTTCCCAACAAGACAGTGGCGGCAACGGCTAACGCCGCGCCACACTTCGACATTTCATAGAAGAAAATGAATTCCACTCCTGAAGAGCTTCGCCCCCGCATAACGAGCCAGTCTTGGCTAGAAGACATGCAGTTTGTTCTAATCCTAGCAGTGGACCCGATGGACAAAGCGGAAAAGGAAAAGAATCTCTTGGGATACCTATCAGAACGCTATCAGCCATATCTAGTTTCTTCGGTGAAGTTGTCTCTTCTCTGTTCATACGATTGGATTGCTAAAAATTGGATTTATCTTGGTGAGGTCGGATTAAGAAAGGAAAACGGAATCCTAAACTGTGTTCTCTTCGCTTTGCATAATTTGGTATTCAACGAAATCTCTGAAGAAAACTGGATGAAGGTTCCTGACACTGGCCCGATGGTGATTGTTAAGATGTCGCAAGAATTCATAGACTCAGAAAACAAACAAACGTGAACAAGGCGCAGGTGGCAACGCCATAGGCACGCCACTGCTCGACGTTGTGCAAATAAACTGAGAATGATCGATAAAGATGACATAGCTTCGTGGCTCGATAGTAAGTCGGACTTCTCTCTTGAGATGAAGGTGTTCTCCCTGACTACCTCTCTGGGATTTGTGGCTGAACACGGTGGAACCTATTCTGACCCCGTAACAGATAGACCACGGCAATTTGATATTAGAAGCGTCAGGAGAAATGAAAACCGATCCATAAAGCTTGCCATTGAATGTAAATCGCTATTGACCGAATTTCCGTTAGTCATACAGCGCGTTCCAAGAACAGAGAAAGAAAGTTTCCATGACGTGATGCATGCTTACGAGCCTGATAGTGGTCCGATGGGCATGACTAATGTTTTTGATGAATCCAGAATATTGAGGACATCTACAGGTTCTCCACTCTATCCGATGGCTCAACCAGTCGGAAAATCCAGTAACCAGATAGGCAAGAAGAACGACAAGCTGTTTGCCAACGACAAGGAAGTATACGATAAGTGGGCTCAGGCGATTTCGTCAGCTCACGACCTAGTTGACGATTCAGTTTATGAAAGGGAGCGTTTGGGTTTTAGTGATTCTTTTTCAGTTATATTTCCTGTTTTGGTTGTGCCTGACAATTGCCTTTGGTGCGTTGATTACGACAAAGAAGGGAAGCGACTAGTCGAACCGAAGATGACAAACGAAACATCGTTCTACATCTCGAAAGAATATTGGAAGAAAGGACAAATGCCTGCTGCCTACACAGCGAGCCACTTACACATTTTGACCTTTTCAGGATACGAACACTTTGCAGGGAAAATTGCATCAAATATTAAGTTTTGGGCCGAAGTATATCCACCTAAAAATTTGACCGAAAAGGAATAAGCACAACAATGTGGTGCTGGACAACGTCGCTAACGCGCCGTGCCAGACCTTAACGTTCCGCCCACTCCTAATTAGACCTATGATCGCCGCCTCACTCTGGTGGATTCAGAGTGACATGGAGTTCCGACTGAGTTACTGAACCTACCGCAAGAAGCCCTTCGTCGCCCGGTGGCAGGGCTCGAACTGGTTCTTCGCCACCGAAGCGGAAATGATCTGGAAGATTATTCAGAAATCTTCGCCTTGATCTCCTTCAGCGAAAAGCGTTCGCCCTGGAGGCGTCTGATTTCTTTAACGCGTTCGGCCACGGCAGGGTCATAGAGTTGGTAGCCTGCTTCGGTGGTTTCGGCGACTTCGAGCAGGCTTTCTTTCGTCCAGTAGCGCAGGGTGGCGTTGCTATCGCCCGTGAGCTTTCCGAGCTGGCCAATGCGGAGGAGTTCTTTCTTTTGCGCGATTGGAGCTTCGTCTTCCTGAGACAGGGCCTTGAGGTAAACATCGAATGAGCGGCTCACCGCCTCGGCGATGATCTTGAAGTAATCCTCCTTACTGCCGCCAAGCTGAGCCTGTTCCAGCGACTTTATGTAGCGCAGACGATCCCGCTTGCGAATGAGCGCGGGCGGGTAGCCGTTTTGCATCAGGATTAAGTTCATCAGGAGGCGAGCCGTGCGCCCGTTACCGTCAACAAAGGTGTGAATCGTGACAAGCTCGTAATGCGCCTCTGCCGCCAGTTCCACCGGGTGCACCCTCCTGGACGTGGTGACATCTTTGATGAAACGGGCTGGTCGAGGTTACAAGGGTATGAGAGTTGGCCCACTTCAAGCAGATCGAAGCGCACCGGTGCTTTTTCCTGATACGGGAATTCTGTAGGTAGCCAGGCCGTTACGGAAGCTGGTAAGGCAGCCAACTGGGCGCTTGATTTTTTCGCGAGGCGGCGGCGATACTCACGGACTTGTCCGAGGAAAGTCCCAGAGAACTGACCTATCGTGCAATCATAACGGGCTTTGTCCTGGGTGCATTTCTGGTGCCGTGCAACGTCTACAGCGGCTTAAAGATCGGCTTCTCCTTCAATATGTCGATCGTGGCGGCGCTGCTGAGCTACGCTTTCTGGAACAGCCTGGCGCGTTTCAAAATTGGTAAGCCGATCGGTCTGCTGGAGAACAACATCAATCAGACGGCGGCCTCTTCGGCGGCTTCGATCATTTCGGCGGGCCTGGTCGCACCGATCCCCGCGCTGACCTTGCTGGAAGGCCGCGTGCTCTCCTGGCCGGTGCTGAGCGTATGGGTTTTTGCGGTGAGCTTTACCGGGGTGGTTGTCGCCCTGGGGGTGCGCCGGCAGATGTTGCTGCGCGAGCGTCTGCCCTTCCCTAACGGCGTGGCTACTGCGGAAACCATCCGTGAAATCTACGCGACGGGCAAGGAAGCCACCTACCGTTTGCAACTGCTGCTGTACGGTGGTCTGGCCTCGGGGTTGCTGAAGTTGTTTGTGGAATGGGTGTACAAAATCCCCTCGCTCTCCCTGCCGACCTCGCTGGGGCTGGCGGCTCCGGCCAACCTTGTAGCCAAGGGCATCCCGACCGTCTCATGGAAAAACCTGGGGCTAATGATCGACCCCTCGCTGCTGTACATCGGCTTCGGGATGATTGTGGGCACACGGGTTGGCGTGTCGCTGTTGGGCGGAACGATTCTAGCCTGGTGTGTGTTGCCGTGGTTTTTGCTGGAGCAGGGTTGGGCGCTTCCGGGGGAAGCCTCCACGGACGCCTTTTGGTATGGGCCGCTGCTGGACTGGCTGTTGTGGCCGGGGGTGGTCCTGATGGCGGCATCGGCACTGACGTCCTTTGCGATCTCGGTGGGACGGATGGCCTACGCGCGTCTTGCGCAGGGACGCCAGGATGATCCCGAGGCCGACGATGCGAACGTGCCCACCCACTCCAATTCCATTCCCAAGACCTGGTTCCGGCTGGGTGTCGTCCTGTCGCTGGTCCTGGCCGTGGGCGCGCAGATGGGCATTTTTGACATCGATTTCGATTTGGCGGTGGGCGCGTTTGCCCTGACGTTTCTGCTGGCCATTGTGGCTGCACGTGTTTCCGGCGAGACGGGGATCGCGCCGATCGGGGCGCTGGGGAAAATCACCCAGGTGACCTTCGGGCTGGCCTCCCCCGGCAACGCGACGGTGAACCTGATGGCGGCCAACGTGACCGGGGGCGCGGCGGGACAGTGCTCGGATCTGCTGCATGATTTAAAGACCGGGCTGTTGATCCGGGCGACCTTGCGCCATCAGGCAGTCGCGCAGTTGTTTGGGATTCTTTCCGGTTCGCTCTTTGGGACGGCTGTCTACCTGGTGATCGCGAGGGATCTGCCCGCGATGGAAGCCGACCCGGACTGGGCGATGCCCGCCGTGATGGCCTGGAAGGCAGTCGCGGAGCTGATGAAGGATGGGCTCGAAGCGATGCCGCCCGGGATTCTCTGGGCCTGTATCCTGGCAGGCCTGGCCGGGGTTGGGCTGGCGGTGCTCGAGCGCAGCCTCCCCGAGGCGCGCCGCAAGTTTGTGCCCAGCGCCAGCAGCATTGGCTTTGCCTTCATCATCCCGCCGGCGATTTCGATCGGCCTGTTTCTGGGGGCGTTGATCGGTGAGGGCGTACGGGCGATTCGCGCCGACTGGAAAGCCAAGTACCTGGTGATCGTGGCGGCGGGTCTTGTGGCCGGTGAAAGCCTGGCCGGGGTGGCCGACTCCATCTGGATCCTCGCGAACGACTTTTTCTAAGCTAGCCATGCGGACTTTCCATCAGCCGGAGGACCGGTATTGCTACACGCTCTCGCACGCGCACCCGCCGATTGCCACCGTGCAGCCGGGCGAGCGCTTCAAAGTGCGGACCATAGACGCCTTTCACGACGCCCTGGAAAGCGATGACGATCTGCCTGCGGCGCACACGCCCGGCTACCCATATGTCAATCCGCTGACCGGTCCGTTCGAGGTGGAGGGTGCTCACAAAGGTGACGCGCTGGCGGTGACCATCCACGCGATCGAACCGACCCGCGACTACGCCGTAACCGCACTGGTGAAGGACTTCGGGGCGTTGACGCGCACCGCGACCACGGCGCTCTTGCACCCTCCCCTGCCCGAGCGCACGCGGGTGCTGCCTTTAAAGGCTGGGCGTGTATGGTTTGGGGAAAAACTCGCGTGCCCGTACGCACCGTTCGTCGGCACCCTGGGCGTAGCGCCGGAGTTGGAAGCGGTCTCCAGCCTGACGCCAGGCAACTGGGGCGGGAACATGGACTGCGTGGAAACCGGGCCCGGGGCGACGCTGATCTTGCCGGTGTTTGTCGAGGGCGGGCGATGTTTCATTGGCGATGCGCACGCCTGCCAGGGCGATGGCGAACCCTCGGGAGTGGCCGCTGAAATGCCGGCGGAAATCACCCTGAGTATCGAGGTGCGCAAGGGCGAGGCGCCGCCGGTCCCACGCATCGAAACGACCAAGTGCCTGATGAGCATTGGCAGCGCCCGCCCGCTGGAAGATGCCGCGCGGATCGCCTGGCACGATTTGGCCGTCTGGCTGGCCGCAGATCTGGGCCTCGATCTGCTGGAGGTTTACATGTTTCTGGGACTGTGCGGCCAAATGCGCGTGGGTAACGTGGTGGACCCAAACTACACGATGGTCGCAAAGATTGATAAGGCGTTGCTTCCGGGCGGTGACGCCTGATTGTCTACGTCTTTAGGAAAACTTATCAAAGATGTGTGGGATTTGTGGAGAACTGGCCATTGGCACCAACGAGGCGAGCCTGTCTCGGGTCGAGCGGATGGCCGATTGTATGCTGGCGCGTGGACCCGACGGCACCGGCGCGGTCAAGCGCGGGAGCGTCTGCCTGGGGCACCGGCGGCTGAAAATTATCGACCTGAGCGAAGCCTCACAGCAGCCGATGGTCGATTCGGAGCTGGGCCTGAGCATCGTTTACAACGGGGCGATTTATAACTACCTCGACCTGCGCACGCAGCTCGAGCGGATGGGCTATCGCTTTTTCAGCAGCGGGGACACCGAGGTCATTTTGAAGGCGTACCATGCCTGGGGCTGGGAATGCGTCGAGCGGCTCAATGGGATGTTTGCCTTTGCGATCAGCGAGCGGGATTCCGGGCGACTGGTGCTGGCGCGCGACCGACTGGGTATCAAGCCGCTGTACTATAGCCAGACCCGCGAGCGCTTCGCCTTTGCCTCCTCGCTGCCGGCGCTGCTGAAGGCCGGGGACGTGGATACCTCCATCGACCCGGTCGCGCTAAACTATTACCTGAGTTTTCACGCGGTGGTGGTGCCGCCGCACACCATTATCAACGGCGTGCGCAAGCTGCCTCCGGCGCATGTGGCGGTGGTCGAGCCCGATGGCTCCTTCGCCCAGCAGCGCTACTGGACGTTGGAGTTCGGCACGCCCGCCGCGCTGCAGGGCTACAGCCAGGACGATTGGGTCGAGGCGACGCTGGAAGTGCTGCGCCGGGCGGTGAAGCGACGCCTGGTGGCGGATGTCCCGGTGGGCGTCCTGCTCTCGGGCGGGCTGGATTCAAGCTTAATTGTCGGGCTGCTCTGCGAACAAGGCAGCGGCGGACTGGAGACTTTTTCAATCGGTTTTGAGACCGTCGGCGAGGAAGCCGGCGATGAGTTCCAGTACTCAGACATCATTGCCGAGCATTTCTCCACGCGCCACCACAAGCTGCCCATCGATTCGAGCGGCACCCTGAGCGCGGTGCAAGAATGCATCGGGCACATGTCCGAGCCGATGGTCAGTCACGACAACGTGGGCTTTTATCTGCTCTCGAAGGAGGTCGCGCGCTACGTGAAGGTGGTACAAAGCGGCCAAGGCGCGGACGAGATTTTTGGCGGTTATCACTGGTACCCGCCGCTGCTGAGCAGCACCGATCCCCTGGCCGATTACAGCACGCACTTTTTTGACCGCGACTTTGCAGAGTACCAGAAAACCGTGCAGGCGGACTACCTGGGCGAGGATTACGCCCGCGCCTTCGTGCAGGGGCACTTCACAGAGCCGGGTGCCGAACGCGCCATCGACAAGGCGCTGCGGGTCGATAGTCTCATTATGCTCGTGGACGATCCCGTCAAACGCGTCGACAACAACACCATGGCTGCCAGCCTGGAGGCACGCGTGCCGTTTCTTGATCACGAGCTGGTGGAATTTGCGGCGCAGGTCCCGCCGGAACTGAAAATTCAGGGCGATGGCAAATACAACCTGAAGGAAGCCGCGCGCCGGGTGATCCCGCATGACGTGATTGACCGTCCCAAGGGCTACTTTCCGGTACCAGCCCTGAAATACCTGCGTGGGGACTTTTTGAAAATGGCCAAGGAGGCCGTCACCAACAACACGGCCAAGCAGCGCGGGCTCTACAAAAAAGACTATGTCAAAAAACTCCTAAACGATCCTGAAAAGCACATCACGCCGCTACGCGGGTCGAAGCTGTGGCAGTTGGCCCTGCTGGAATTATGGCTGCAAACCCACGGCATCTGAGCGCGGTTCCTGAAGATCATGACTGAGTCGAAAACCGAGCAAGGCATTTGCCTGCAGTGTGGCTGGGGGCGTCTAATTTTCGCCCACACCTACCCGAGCCCGGAGGCGGTGGCCGAAGCGGTTTTGAAGGAAGCCGAGGGCCAGCGCGACATCGCCTTTTACCTGAACGACCCGCACCTGGTGTTGAACCAGGCACCGCAAAAGCTTTTTTTGGACCCCTCGAATACTTATCGGATTCAGCTCGACGGGTATCTGGAAAGCAATCGCGCGCCCTGCGGGTTCGTTATCGAGCCCCTCAAGCACAAGGAGCAACTCGATGAGATCAATCGCATCTACGACGCGCACAAGATGGTGCCCGTCGATGTGGATTACGTCTGGCAGCACCGCAACGACGGCACCTTTTCATACCTGATCGCCCGACGCGAGGACAGCGAGGAACTGCTCGGCGTGGCCATGGGCGTGGACCACAAGGTCTGTTTCGATGACATCATGAACGGGTCCAGCCTGTGGGCCCTGGCCGTCGATCCGCAGGCCGAGCTGCCAGGCATTGGCGAATGTCTGGTGCGCGCGCTCATCGAGCAGTACCGCGACAACGGTCGCAGCTACCTGGACCTGTCTGTGTTGCATGACAATGCCTCGGCAATCCGTCTGTACGACAAGCTGGGCTTTGAAAAGGTGAGTGTCTTTGCGGTCAAATGCCGCAACCCGATCAACGAGCAACTCTTCCTGGGCGATGCGGTGGACTCGGGCTACAATCCGTATGCGGCCATCATCATCAAGGAGGCGTTGCGCCGCGGGATTGCGGTTGATCCGCTCGATCCGCCGCGCGGCTTCTTCAACTTGCGCCTGGGCGGGCGCTCGGTGACCTGCCGCGAATCCCTGACCGAGCTGACCACGGCCATCGCGCTGCAGCGCTGCGACGACAAGGAACTGACACGCAAAATTCTTGAAAAGGCAGGCTTGAAAACGCCGGCCCAGATGGTCGTCGGCGACGCGGAGGCGTACCTGTCCTTTCTGGAAAGGCACCGCAGCGTGGTGGTGAAGCCCGCGCGCGGCGAGCAGGGCCAGGGCGTGTTTGTCGATCTGCGCACACCGGAGCAGGTCTCGGAAGCGGTCGACCTGTTGCGGGAGTCCGACGAGACGATTCTGATCGAGCAATTTGTCGGCGGGCAGGACCTGAGGATCATTGTGATCAACAAAGAGGTCGTCGCCGCGGCGGTGCGCAAACCGGCCGAGGTGGTCGGGACTGGCCAGCACACTGTACGCGATTTGATCGAAAGCCTCAGCCGTCGCCGCAGCAGTGCCACCCGCGGTGAAAGCAGCATTCCGATGGATACAGAGACCGAGCGCTGCATCCGGGCCAGCGGGGCGGACTTCGAAACGGTGCTGCCCGAAGGCAAGCGTCTGGCCGTGCGCAAGACCGCCAATCTGCACACCGGAGGCACCATTCACGACGTGACGGCCAAGCTGCACCCGGCGCTGGCCAAGGCGGCGGTGGAAGCGGCGGAAGCCCTAGCCATACCGGTGGCCGGCCTCGACTTTATCGTGCCCAGCGTCAAGGAGCCTGAATACGTCATCATCGAAATCAATGAGCGCCCGGGCCTGGCCAACCACGAACCGCAGCCAACCGCACAAAAGCTGATCGATTTTCTGTTTCCCCAGACGATTGAGGCTGCGTCAGTGTCCCCTCGAGGCGATAAACCCCATGATTGATACCGACTACCTGAGCAAGGTGCTGCTCAAGCTGCTGTCCATTCACAGCCCGACCGGCTACACCGACCCGATTGTGCGCGAGGTCTGCGGCCTGCTCGATGAACTGGGCATCAGCTACGAGATGACCCGTCGGGGTGCCATCCGGGCCAACCTGCGCGGGGCCGACCAAAGTCAGGATCGTGCCGTCGTGGCCCATCTGGACACCCTCGGGGCCATGGTCAAAAGTCTGAAGGCCAACGGGCGGCTGTCGGTCGTGCCGGTGGGTACCTGGTCCGCGCGCTTCGCCGAGGGCAGCCGTGTTTCGGTGTTTACCGACCACAATGTCTATCGCGGCACGATTTTGCCGCTGAAGGCCAGCGGGCACGTCTACGACACCGAAGTCGACACACAGCCGGTCAGCTGGGACAACCTCGAGATTCGCGTCGACGAAGCCTGCGAGCAGCGCGATGACCTCGTGAACCTCGGATTGCACGTGGGCGATTTCGTCGGCATCGATGCAGGAGCGGAACTAGTCCCCAACGGCTTCATCAATGCGCGCCACCTCGACGACAAGGCGGGTGTGGCCGCGGTCCTTACGGCGGCCAAGGCGATTGTCGACCAACGTGTCCACATCCCGGCCGACCTGCACCTGCTCTTCACCATTTCGGAGGAGGTCGGCTCGGGGGCGTCCTCGGTGCTGTACAACGACATCGCCGAGATGATCACCGTCGACAACGGCACCTGCGCGCCGGGGCAGCAGTCACGCGAGTATGGCGTGACCGTGGCGATGGCGGATTCGACCGGCCCGTTCGACTACCACTTGACGCATCACTTGCTCAACCTTTGCGAGGCCCACCAGATTCCGTGCGTGCGCGACATTTTCCGCTATTACCGTTGCGATAGCGCCTCCGCCGTGGCGGCCGGCAATGACATCCGCACGGCGTTGCTGGCCTTCGGGGTGGACAGCTCGCACGGCTACGAGCGCACCAGCCTGGACGCGCTGCAGTCGGTGGCCCAGTTGCTGGTGGCCTACGCGCAGAGCCGCCTCGTTTACGAAGAGCACGCCGACGATCTGAATACGCTCAAGGGTTTTCCCGTCACCCGCCGTGTGGAGTACGACGGCCAGATTCAGGAAGAGTCGCGCAAAGAGATACAGACCCCGCCGCCCAGCCCTTAGTGGGTACCGTGATCCGGCAAAGCAGCAGAAACGCCCGACGGCCCTACTCAAATTTGCGAAGCCATGCCGCCTCCGCCCTCGCGCACCGAGCAGCGTTTCACCTGGATGCTGATCACGCTGATTCTGTTTTTCGTGGGGACGCCGCTGATTGATCAGTGGCTGGGGGCCACGCGCAACGGCTGGCTGCTAATCCAGCTGCTTCTGTTCGTGATTGTGATCAACGCGGTGCTGCTCAGCGTCGGGCGCAACGCGCTTTTGTACGCGGGCATCGCCCTCGGGTCGCTTGCCTTGCTGCTGTCGATCACCTACGTGATCACCGGTAACGGCGGACTGCGCATCGCCAATCACCTGCTGTTGTGCTGTGTGCTGCTGATCGCCCTGTACGAAGTCACGCTGCACCTGTTTTCAAAGCACACGGTGACGGCGCACACCCTCAGTGCCGCGCTGACGGTCTACTGGTTAATGGCAGTGCTTTGGAGCCTGCTGTACCTGGTCTGCGCCGCGCTGGACCCCAGCTCATTCCATGTGCCCGAAAGCGAGCGGAATTTTGACGGCAGCCTGGCCAGCGAAACATTGTATTTTAGCATCGTGACGCTAACCACACTCGGGTACGGCGACATCACACCGGTGTCAGGGGTGACGCGTATGCTGGCCGCGTTGGAGGCGCTGGTCGGTCAGGTGTTTCTGGCGGTGATTGTGGCGCGCCTGGTGGGTCTGCACGCCTCCCGCACGCACGCGCAGTCGTTGCCCCCGCCGCAAGAGAACTGACCGGCGATTTTAGGGGCTTGCTTGAAGTCAACAGCGGCGCTTGCCTGTAGGGACATGTTTGGCTGTCGGAAAGGGTCCTGCTACGTGGTGGCGCTCGGTGCAGCCTGGCTGGGCGGTTGCCAGGTTCAGTCGGGGCCTGCCCCCGAGCCTCGCGCCGCCGTGCCGGTGCCCGACAGTGGATTCGCCGCCGCCGAAAAGCGCGTGCCACCCGAGGACTCGGACGGAGTCGGTTACACGCTGGCCGGTCAGGTGGACAGTGGCTGGCTCGATGATTTTAACAGCCCGGCGCTGATTGCGTTGGTCGAAGAAGCCCTCCAGAACAATCCTTCGTTGGCCGTGGCGGCGGCAAACGTCGATCGCTCCCAAGCGGTGGCGCGTCAGGCCGGGGCCGTGCTTAAGCCGCAGCTTGCAGCCGGACTGGGCAACACGCAGACCGTGACCAGCGCGTCACGCGGGGCGAACACGAACACTTTCGGGGCTTCGCTGGAAGTGAGCTGGGAGATCGACATCTGGGGCAAGCACCGCTCGCAACAGGAAGCGGCCGTGCTGGAGGCGCTGGCGACCGAGGAGGATTTCTTTTTCGCACGTGAGTCGCTGGCGGCGCAGGTATCGAAAGCGTACTTTTTGGCCATTGGGTTGCGGCTGCAAAAGGAGCTTTCCGAGGCTATCCTTGAGTCTAACGACGAAACGGTACGGGTTGTGCGAGCACGCGTGGAGGCCGGCGAGGTCGACCGCGGCGACCTGCTTTTTGCGCAGAGTGAGCGGGACACCGCCGCGAGCGAACTGCTCGAAGCCGAAGGCGCTTACAACGACGCGCTGCGCAGCCTCGAAGTTTTGCTGGGCCGGTATCCAAGTTCGGATGTGGAAGTCGCCGCCGACCTGCCCCAGCTGTCGGGCCCGGTGCCAGCGGGCTTACCCTCGCAAATGCTGGAGCGACGTCCGGACCTCATCGCGGCTGAGCGCCGCGTGGCTTCGGCCTTCAACGCGACTAACGCCGCGCGCGCCGCGCGCCTGCCTTCGCTATCATTGACCGCCTCGGGCGGCGGCAGCAGCGAGTCGCTGGGCTCTCTTTTGAACCCGTACAACCTGGCCGGGAACTTTGGGGCGAACCTCCTGGGTCCGCTTTTCGACGGCGGATTCCTAAAGGCGGGCGAGGAGATCGCCCGGGCCGACCAGCGGGTAGCCTTTGAGGGCTATCGTGCAGCGGCGCTCACCGCCTTTCAGGATGCCGAGACGAGCATCGACAACGAGTACCTCTTTGCCGAGCGGGAGAAAGCCCTGGCCCAGTCCAGCGCGAATATCCAGGAAGCCTTCAATATTATCCGCTCTCAATACGAAGCCGGTGAAGCGGATATTTTAGATTTTCTGATTCGCCAGCGCACGGTGGCTCAAGTGCAGGGCGCGTTTCTGGCGATTCGTCAGGGGCGACTCGCCGAACGGGTGAACCTCTATCTGGCCCTGGGCGGGTCTTTTGAAGCACCCGAGCCCGAAGCCGATGAACCCGCCGCGGCGACCGCCCAACTTTCTAACTCTCGATGAAGCGCTTCCCTCTTTTTGTCAGAATCAGCGGGCTGTCCGTGCTGGTGCTGCTGGGGTTCAGCCTCAGCGGGTGTGGCCCACGCAACGCTTTTGCCCCGCCACCGCCCCCACCCGTGAACGTTGCCGAAGCCGAGGTTCGCGACCTAACGACCTTCAGGGAATTCACCGGCACGCTCCAAGCCAATCAGACTGCCAGCCTGCGCGCGCGTGTGTCCGGCAACCTGGAAAAGCAGCACTTTGAAGCCGGTACCCGCGTCAGCACCGGTGACCTGCTTTTTGAGATCGAGAAGGATAGCTTTCAGGCGCAGGTACAGTCGGCCCAGGCCGCTCTGGCTCAGGCGCAGGCCAGTTTTTTTAACGTCAACGCCAGCTTTGATCGCGCAAAACAATTGAAGGAAAATGACGCCATCTCGGGGAAAAATTACGTGGCCGCCGAAGCGGCTTACCTGGCGGCCAAGGCCGACGTCGACGCCGCCAAGGCCGGGCTCGCACAAGCGGAACTGAACCTTTCTTACACCGAGATTCGCGCACCCTTCAGCGGGCGTATCGGACGCCCCAGCATCGACGTGGGCAATCTGGTGGGCCCGGACTCCGGCGCGTTGACAGCCTTGGTCGATGATGGGTTCGTCGAAGCCGCCTTCAGTGTGAGCGAGCGCATTCTGCTGCCTTACCTGAGTGAGATTTCGACCGGCGACGAGGCGAATCGAGTCGTGAACGTCTTTCTGCTGACCGCCGACGGGGCCCAGTATCCGCTGCCTGGGCGGCTGGTGTTTGTCGACAACCGGGTCAACGAGGAGACCGGTACGCTGCGCGTGCGAGCACGCTTCGAAAATCCGGAAGGGTCGCTCATCCCCGGCCTTTTCGCGCGTATTCGCCTGCCCAGGGAAAACCCCGACGTGCTTGTCGTTGCCGAAGACGCGCTCCAGCGCGACATCACCGGGTACTACCTTCTGCTGGTGGGCGCGGACAACCTCGTCGAAAAACGAACGGTTGAGCTGGGTCCGCGCGCCGAAGGCCGGGTGATCATCACCTCCGGGCTGGAGCCGGGTGAGCGCTACATCACGCAGGGTCTGGTCTCGGCCCGCCCGGGCGCACCGGTGCAGGTAATGCCAGCCCAGGCGGACAGCTAGCAGCATGTTCAGCCGCTTTTTCATCTACCGGCCGATCTTCGCTTCGGTCATCTCGATCTTCACGGTCATCATCGGCGTGCTGTCGATGGTCATCCTGCCAATTGCGCGCTATCCGGAAATCGCCCCACCCTCGATTTCCGTCTCGGCCGCGTATCCCGGGGCCGATGCCAAGACGGTCTCCGACACAGTGGCCGCCGTTATCGAGCCGCAGCTGAACGGCGTCGACAACCTGCTGTACTACACCACGACCTGCTCCAACGACGGGGCGATGTCGATCAATGTTGTCTTCGAGGTCGGCACCAACCTCGATGACGCAGCGGTGCAGGTGCAAAACAAGGTCTCGGCGGTCGAGCCGCGCCTGCCCGCCGAAGTGACGCGACTGGGGGTGACCGTCGAGAAGAAGTCCACGGACATCGTGGTGCTGGTCGCACTGACCTCGCCCGATGGAACCTTCGATGAGGCCTTTCTATCGAATTACCTCTTCTCGCAGATTAAGGACGAAGTAGCGCGCGTGGATGGCGTCGGGTCCGTCTTCACCTTCACCTTCGAGAATGCCCTGCGGATCTGGATCGATCCGTTTCGCCTGCAGGAAACCGGCCTGACGCTCAACGACGTGTCGGCAGCGCTGCGCTCGCAAAATCAACAGGTGGCGGTGGGCTCGGTGGGGGCCCCACCCTCGGACGCCGGCCAGGTGCAGACGCTGCTGGCCCGGGGCCAATTGGCCGACCCGGAAGCCTTCGCGGCCATCGTCCTGAAACGTGCCAGCGATGGCTCTGTGGTGCGGCTGCGCGATGTCGCGCGGGTGGAAGTGGGCTCGCAGGATTACAGGCTGCGCTCGAAGCTTAACGGCCTGCCGGCGGCCACCATGGCCGTTTACCAGACCCCGGCGGCAAACCAGCTGGAGGTCGCCGCCAACGTCAAAGCGACCATGGATCGGCTCAGCGAACGCTTTTCGAACGACCTGGAGTACTCCATCCCTTTCGACAACACGCGCGTGGTGACCTCTTCCATCAGCGAGGTAATCACCACCCTCTTCATCACCGTCGTGCTGGTCGTTCTGACGGTGTTTGTTTTTCTGCAGAATTTTCGCGCCACGATCATCCCGACGGTGACCATCCCGGTCTCGCTGATCGGCACCTTTGCCGTGATGAATCTGCTGGGTTTCACCATCAACCAGATTTCGCTGTTCGGGCTGGTGCTGGTCATCGGCATCGTGGTGGACGACGCGATCGTGGTGGTCGAAAACGTCATCCGCAAAATCGAGGAAAAGAAGCTCAGCCCAAAACAGGCGGCTGAGGAGTCGATGCAGGAGATTTCCGGTGCGGTCATCGCGACCACGCTGGTCCTGCTGGCGGTTTTTGTGCCCACGGCGTTTCTCGGCGGAATTACCGGCAGGCTCTTCGTGCAGTTCGCCGTGACGATCAGCGTGGCCACCGTGCTCAGCTCAATCAACGCGCTGACGCTGTCGCCGGCGCTGGCCGGCGTGGTGCTCAAGGCCAGCAGCAACGCGCAGCCCAACCGCTTCTTCCGCTTTTTTAACACTTCGATTCAACGAAGCGAGGCCGGCTATGGACGCATGGTGCGTTTCAGTCTGCGGCGGCTGATTCTGCCCGTCGCAGCCTATGGCGTGATCGTGGGGCTGGCCGTGTTGGGCTTCGGTCGGTTGCCCAGTTCCTTCGTGCCTCAGGAGGACGAGGGCTATTCGCTGGTCACCCTGCGCCTGCCCAGCGGTGCCTCACTGGAGCGCACCAGCGCGACCATGGACAAGTTGCAGCGGCAGATCGCGCAAGTTCCCGGGGTCGAAAACGTGACTTCGATCGCGGGCTACTCGATCCTCGACAGCGCGACGGCGACCAACAACGGCATCTTCTTCATCACCTTCACGCCCTGGGATGCGCGCGGCGATCCCGAGCTTTCGAGCGCCGCCATTATCAAGAAGCTTAATGCCCTGCTCTACGCGGATCCGACGAGCCTGGGCTTCGCGCTGCAGCCGCCCTCGTTGCCGGGCATCGGGGTGGCTGGTGGCTTTGCCATGGCCTTGCAGGACCGCGGCGGCACCGGTCTCGAGTCGCTGCAAACCATGGCGGACACCTTTGTGAGGGATGGTACGGCGCAAAGCGCGATCGGTCAGGTTTACTACACGTTCACTTCCAGTGAGCCCGCCGTCGCCCTCGGCATCGATCGCGAGCAGGTCCTGAGCAAAGGCCTGACCCTCGACGCGGTCTACTCCTCGCTGGCGGTTTCTTTTGCCGGGCTGTACGTGAACGATTATCTGACGCTGGGTCGACTCAATCAGGTGAAGCTCCAGGCTGATGCCGATTACCGCGCGCGCTTGGATGATGTGCTGCGCCAGCAGGTTCCGGGCATCGGCGGCGAAAACGTCGCGCTGAGTGCAGTCATGCAACCCACCGAAGCTTCCATTCCGTTGTCGGTCACTCGGCACAACGGCTACGAGGCGATTGTACTGCGCGGCTCACCGGCCCCTGGTTTCAGCAGTGGCGATGCGCTCTCGCTGCTGGAGTCGATGGCAGACAACTATCTGCCGGCTTCGATGGGTTTTGAATGGACCGAGCTCTCCTTTCAGGAAACGCAGGCCGGCGGCTCGTCCATCGTGATCTACTTATTTTGTATCCTGTTTGTATATCTGTTTCTGGCCGCGCAGTATGAAAGCTGGCTGCTGCCGATGGCGGTTGTGTTGTCGGTGCCGACCGCCCTTTTCGGGGCAGTGGCCGCTCTGCTCGTGCGCGGCATCGACAACAACCTTTACACGCAGATTGGAATCGTCCTGCTCATCGGCCTGGCCACCAAGACCTCGATCCTGCTGGTGGAATTTGCCAAGGAACTGCAGGAGTCGCGTGGCCTCAGCGCCTTCGATGCGGCTTTGGAATCGCTGCGGCTGCGCTTCCGCGCGGTGTTGATGACGGCGTTCTCCTTTGTGCTGGGCACGTTCCCGCTCGTAATCGCAAGTGGTGCCGGGGCCGCCGCCCGGCAGGTGCTGGGAACCACCGTTTTTGGCGGGATGATTGTCGCCACGGTGCTGTCGCTGATTTTTGTGCCTGTGCTTTACTACATGATTCAGAAACTGGCCGGTAACACCGAAGCCAGGCCAGTGGCAAATGTGAGCCCCGAGGCCTGATCACCGCGCTTTGAAAGACAGTCAGCCCAGGCACTGAAGCTTGCGCAGGCCTCGGCAGAAAGCGATTCTGTCAAGGCCCATGGCGCACACGAAATGCGCGCAGCACCTCGGGCGTAACCCGCGTACACGTTTTGGAAACTGAACCTCCAGTGACGGCGAGTCCACAGCCGGAAGCCGTTCCACCGGTCATCGAGCCAGCCGAAGTCCGTTGGTACTACGAATTTTCCTTCGTCCTGGTGATGCTGTTTTCCTTCGGTCCGCTGGCTTTGCCATTAATTTGGTGGCACCCGAAGCTTGGGCGTTTCATGAAGCTGCTCATCTCGGTGGTCACGGTACTTCTGTCAATCGCCGCGGTTTGGGCCATCATTGTCATATTCCAGCATACCTACGCGCAAGTGCAGGAATTTCTGCGCTTGCTACGAGGAACGGGCTAAACACGACCGAGGGTCCGCAGCATGGCCAAGGTGCGATAACCAAATCCACCACCCGCAGAAACACAAATAGTTGGCCCTAGCGCAAAGTAGGATGCGTACGCGTACTTGCTTGCCGTGTGCGAAATCTGTATGCCCTGAATCGTGTACGAGCACCGTACCCAACCTTGTTTGCACGAAAGCCCTTCGACCATGCGGCAGCGAAGCCGACGAAGACTGTTCGTGTGCCTGGCCTTGGGCTCGGCTTTGTTGGTGGCTGGTGTCCTGTCTTGGAGGCCATCGGACCCACCACCCGCCCCTTTACCAGTTGCCGATGCACTTCAAGCCCCTGAGACAGCGTCCGGCGACAGCTTGCCCGTAGCACAGGCGCCAACACCGGATGCGCACGCACACGCACACACGTGCCACGCGCATGGCTGCGAGTCGGCAAAGGAGAGTGAGTTTGTCCTGGTTGATACGATCCGACTGCCTCTGGCTTTGCTTGCCGATGTGGGGAAGGCCCCACCGCCCATTGCTTTCAACTGTACTTCCGGCCGGTCCGCCCGGCTTGAACTCACTGTGGGCAGGCACCTGACTGCCGACGGCAGCGCATGGCAGTGGGTGGGCCAAGTTGCCGGCGCGCCCAATTCCAGTGTGGTCCTGACCCGCTGGAAAGGCGCGCTGTATGGCTCGGTTGAAGGGATGCCCGAGGGCAGCTACGAACTGCGTTCGCGCCGGGATGGACCTTTGGAGCTGTTTCGCATTCTCAACGAGCATCAGCCCGGGTGCGAAATGACAGATGCCGACTTTGTACAGGCTGCATTGAGTGGTCCCGATAATTTTGCGGCAACCTCGCTCGCGGATGTGACGGGGGACAGCCCCATCGACATCGTCATCGGCTACAACGATCAGGCGCGAGTGATTCTGGGTGGTTCCGTCTTCAACCCAAATGACAATGGGGCCATCGAAGCGAAGATCCTGACCGCCGTGGCCAATGCCAACATCGCCTACGACAACAGCAATATCCAGCTGGACCTGCGCCTGGCCTGGCTGGGTCAAATTGATTACGTCTACCCCGCCGGAGAAACGTTCAACCGCGCGCTGAACGAGATCATTGATCCGGACGACGGCAACGCCGACCGGCTTGCGGTGTTGAAAGCGCTCTATCAGGCGGACTTCGCCTCGATGTGGCTGGAAAGCAGCGTCTCGGGCGGACGGGCCAGCGTGCTTTTGAGTGCCTTGCAGCGTGACCGTGCCTACAACGTGGTGCGCGCGCAAAACTCCACGCTGACCTTCGTGCATGAGGTCGGGCACAACCAGGGCTGCCGTCATATCCGCTCCAGCTATTCAAGCACGCCTTCGTCTTGGACGCCTTATGCCTTCGCCCACCAGTTCACCGGGTCGGATCTGAATGTGTACCTGACGGTGATGGCCTCTGTCGGCAACACGCAGGACGCTGGCGGTACGCGCATCCTTCATTTTTCCAATCCGGATGTGCTCTTTCAGTCGGTCCCGACAGGGTTGGACGCCGTTGATGACACCGCGCGGACGCTCAACGAAAACGCCACCACCTACAGCGCTTTTTACGAAGCTCCACGCAGCGAAGTCTCGATCATGGCCAGCGCCACCGAGGTCCAACTCGGCCAGAGCTTCAGTTTCGTGGGTGAAAGCTACGAACTCAGGCGCACAACGGACCCCTCACAGCCTGGAGCTTTGTGGGACAACCTCGGTACCTTCATGGGTGACAACTCGGGCGACTTGACCGCCAGCGACAACGGCAACGGGCTGCCGAATGCCTTCTATCAATGGCGACAGCCCTGAGACATTAGGCAAGAATTGACGGAAGTTAGTCAGCCGTGAAACGGATCGCCCAAGCTTTCACGCCTTCCAGGGGAAGCATGGCATAGGTGGAGTTCTCGACGCGCTCAAAGGCGGCTTCGCACGCTTCACCGTTGACAGTAGCTGAGCCGCTTTCCACGCCCTCGGGCAGGAGCAGGCGCAGGTCGGTACGTTCGGCGTTGGAGGCGAAATCGAGTTCGAGCGCCTTTATTCCGGAATCCCAGGCATAGCTGTAACTGACGTAACCACCGGAAGCGTGCATCACGGCGGCGGCCTTGGCCCGATTGACACCGGCGGCACTCCAGCGAGGCGCCAGACGTATCTGGTCGAAGGCGACCCCGGTATCGACGATCCCGGCCAGCCCTTCGATGAGCGCGTACATCAAGGCACCAGCTCCCCAGATATCAGGAATCCCGTAGGAAACCTGCGAGGGCACAAAATAAACGGGCGCATCGCACAGGGTAAGCGCGCCCAGCATCCAGTTTACATCAGCTTGCGCCACTTCCAGGTGAACGGACTCGATGACGGCGTCGGGCTTGGGGTTGTTCATGCCGAAGACATGCAGGCCGACGTTCTCAAACTGCCGATTGGGGCCCTGCCAACCCAGACGCAGGTTCACCGGGCCGCGCTTTTGGTTGCCGCCGCTGTAGGGGTCGTTGGGGGCCGGCATGAACCAAGAGCGGCTTTGCGCGTTGTCGTGGATGTACTGAATGGATTCGCTGCCATCGGCGTAGACCAGGCGCAGCGTGCCGACAAAACCGTTGGGCGGGCTGCCGGAGTGCGCGTGCAACAGATACAGCGAGTGCGCCTTGGCCCCCACCGGAATCGTGGCCTTGGGCTGAAAGCGTTCCTGATGCCCAAGGATGAGCGCTGCGCAGCGTCCGTTGGCGGACGGGTCGATGATATCGAACGCGACGTCGGCGAAGGTTTGCGGGCCGGTGGGAAGGCCGGACATGTCGTTGTTGCCGCCACCGATCCAGCCGGGCACACCCTCGGCCCCGTCACCATGGAAGTCCGCGTTGGCTACCGGGCGCAGGTCCACCGTGGTGAACGCGCGCGCCGGCGGCTCCGGCATCACCCCTTTCAGGCAGCAGTGCAGGTATCCGCCCAGTTTTTCACACCAGTCCGTGATGCGTGTCAGCACATCGGCCCCGTAGACTTCGAAACCATGCTCGAAGGCCCCGTGGGCGAGTTCGCCGGCGCAGATGGTCGTCACCCCACCATTCATATAATCACCGGGTTTGTGCTGTCCGAAGCCCTTTTCGAACGGAGGCCAGCAGGAGTAAAATTCGCCGGCGGAGGAGGGGGGCATCTCGTGGCGCAGTTGCTGGTAGGTCCGGAGGATTTTGGCGCAGTGCGCGTGCGGCAGACGACGGTTGAGCGCATAGGCGTTGGACTGCGTGACCTGCTTGGATTCATCGGTCTGGCCGATATCGCGCTTGAAGGAGGGGTCTTCACTGATGTGGTGCGTGAAGAAGTCGCCGTTCCAGGCCAAGTCGATCAGACGCTGGTAGAGGGTGTCGCCGAGCTCGCGGTAAGTGCGCGCCTCATCGGTACGTCCGGCGGCTTCGAGCATTTCGGACAGGTAGTAGCAACCGACCGCCATCCCGGTGTTGTCGCCGTGCATGACGCCAAAGACCGTCTTGTCCGGCGAGACGCGCATGATGGTGGTGCCGGTGCGCTTGACGTCGTCAACATGCTGGAAGTCCCAGGTGTCGATGGTAAAGCCGCGCTTGAGCAGTTGAAATTTTTCCGACCAGCGGTAGCGGTCCGTGGTGGCGTAGCGAACGGCTTTGATGGCGTTGTCCAAAAGGCCGCTCATCCACTGGGTATCGCCGCAGGCTTTCCAGGCATAGTAAAGCCCTTCGAGGAAGAGATACTCCACGTCATTTTCCACGGGGATGCGCTGCCAGCGCCGCTGGGGATTACCAGGGATGGGCCGGATAAAATCGCCTTCGGCAAATTCGTAATCGCGATAATTTTGCAGATCCGAGTGAAGCATCTTCTTGCACTTGTCCCAGATCATGCCGTCCTCGCGCTGGGAATCGGCGTAGAGTTCGATACCGGTCTTCACTTGGTCATCGAAGTACTTCATGCCCTTGAGCGCGTGCACGTGGTCGCGAATCCAGCTGACGTAGTAGCGGTAGACTTTTCCGTTGATCCGCAGGACCTTGTCGCCACCCCCAAACCAGTCCAGCATCATCGTGTCAAAGAGCATGTCGAAGAGCCGGCTGAAGCGGCCGCCCTCGTCGTCGATCCGCGTCTGACAGTTCGTGCGAAAGGTCGTCAGGCCCACCACGCTCTGGGTGGCGTCCAGGAGCAAACAAGTGTGCGTGCCGAGCGCCCCGGATACGCGGAAGGCGACCTCGGAATCGTCGCTGAGGCTGGCCTCAAAGTAGGTACGCCCGGCGGCGTCGAAGACACTCAAGGATTTCGCGGCGGTGCTGATTTCAGCCGGGAGCTTCAGAGTAAGCGTATCCAATGGCGCGTACTCGAATTGCGCGGGCACGAGGGAGGGTTGAGCAAAGGTGGTGGTCATGACGTACGGGGGTTCTGTAGGAAAACCCAACCTGAAGCCTCGAAAAAGCCGGGCCAAGCAAAACCAAGCCGAACGGGCCGACTTCTTGCCAGCGTGCCGCCAAGCGCTCAAAACTGAGGGAACCGCGCGGCGTGGATGATGTTCGTGACGCCCGCCGGTGCCGGCAACTCCACGCTCTCCCAATTTTTGCCACCATCGGTCGAGACTTGCATGTCCTGCGTCGGCTTCCAATAAGTCTCGAATGAATACAGCAGATCCGGACGCAGCGCCGCGAGCGTCTTGGGGAAGCGGGCACCCGCAACGGAGGTCCATTCGGTGCCTTTGGCAGACTCCCAGCCGTTGCCCTGGCGCTCATTGATAAGGTAGCGCGCGCCATCGTAAACGAGGCTGCGAAACTCGGTTTTCTCGCTCACTTGGGGCGTTACGTCGGTCCAGGTGACGCCATCCGTTGAATGGTGGATGGTTGTCCTGCCCCTTACAACAAAGCCCTGGCCGTCGCTCTCGATGGAGAGGCGCGAACGCGGTTCGATCCGTTCGGCAACTCGCCAGTCCTTAAAATCCGTAGTGGAAACAATGATACAATTGTCCCCGGCACCGACAAACGTGCCGTTGGCAAAACGCCAGCGCCGGATGTTGGACTTGATGTTTTTCTCCAGGCCCAGCGAGGCTGCTTCGGCTTTCAGATGCGCGCGCATGTCAAAATTGCGGGCCTGGCTCCAGTCGCCCTTGCCGGCTTCTGTCCAGTCAAAGCCATCTTGTGAGCGGGCAACACGCCCACCCTCTCCAAAAACGTGAAAGTACCCATCCACAAAAATCACGCCGCTGAGCACGCCAATGTTGAATGTGCTGATGTGCCACTCGACGCCATCGGTGGTGGTGAGAATGTTCGAGCGTGAAAAACCACCGACCGTGACGCAGGCACCGTTGCCCACAGCGATGGCCTTCAGATCATTTTGGTCGTGTTTGGGTTCGCCCTTGAAGACGTGGTTGGTCCAGACACGTCCATCGTTGGAAGACATCCGGTGCAGGCCGTTGCCCACGGCGATGTAAATTCCCTTGTCAGTCGCTTCTGAGGTAACTGTGTGTTGCGTGGCGAGCCAGTCGCGGTCGGCCTGGCTGAGGTTCTCCAGCGGGATCTGAAAGGTCAGGCCATCGCCCGTCCGTCGTACCTCCACCGCGGCCTCGGTGTGGGAAAGGTAGTCCGCCTCCAGGGTGCGCCCCGAAACATCCGTCCAGGTACGCGCCTGTACTAAATTAATTGCGAAAGTAGCAACGAACAGATGGCACCAACGAAGCAGCGAGAGCATAACAAGACAAACGAAGGGGGAGCAGGCAGATGTGCCGGCGTCCGGCCAATTAGATAAAGCGGATGCTGGTGAAGCGGGGATTGTCGAGCTTGAGTTCAACCTCCTCCCACTTCAAAGCATCGGTCGAGCGGTAGAGCTTGTTGGCGGCGACATCGTAACCGATGAACACGCCGTTGCCGTACGCGGCCGCGCGCAGGCGCGGCTGTATTTTTTCAATGCGCCAGGATTGGCCGTCCGGCGAAAATGCCACCACCTGCGTGCCCAGACCAACGAAAGTACCGTTGGCAAAGTTCATCGAGTTAAGGTGCTGGCCGATTTCGCCCTCCTCGAGGTCGGTCCAGTTCAAGCCATCGCGCGAGACCCCGTGCAGCCCGTGCAGGCCACCGGCTACGAAACGCTCGTTGCCGTACGCCGCCGAGAGCCAGGCCGGGCGATCCGCCTCGCGGTTGAACTCCCAGTTCTCGCCGTCGCGGGTTGTGGAAATGCGCTTGAAATCGCCCAGGCCGAGGAAGCGGTCGCCGCCGTGGATCAGCGTGCGCACCTGCCCAAATTCCCAGCTGTGCCAGTAGTACATGTCCGACCAGACGCGGCCGTTCTTTGAGGTGGTATAAACTTTTCGTCCATGCGCGGCCTGCCCACCGGTGGCAACAAAGCGGTTGTTGCCGTAGGCGACGGCTTCCAGGCGGTGTAACCCGTCTTGTTTTTTGCGCTTGCCGCTGTCGAGCATCCGCCCGTTTCGGCTGAGCGCTTGCACCTTGTGGTCGAAGCCCTTGGCCTCAAAATTTCGCAGTGAGCCGGACGCGTAAAGGATGCGTCGACGGTCCTTGGCCCACTCCGGATTGGGCCCCACGATGAGCACGACACCGTCCGGACTGGACGCCGAGTCCATCAGGGCCATTGACTTGAAGCTGCCCTCGATCTCGATGTCCCGCCAGTTCTTGCCGTCGGTCGATTGCAGACCGAGCATCTTGAAGCCGGTCAGGACGAACGTGTTGAGATTGGCCATGGCAAAGAAACGTGTGGTGGGTTAGCCGAGTAGGCCCGGCAGGCGACCGTCCTTCTTGCCGAAACGGTGCTCCTTGCTGGCCCCGAATTCGTCTGCCTCGATACCGAAGAGGTTGAGAAACTCCACGTACATGTTGGCCAATGGGGTCATGTCCTCATAGCGCATGTACTGCCCGCCCTTGAGCGCGCCCTTGGCTTTGCCGAAGAGAGCCACCGGCATCTCCTTGGTGTCGTGGTTTCCGTAGCCCAGTTCGGAGCCGTAGAAGATGAGGCTGTTGTCCAGCAGCGAACTGCCGCCCTCGTCGATGGACTTCAACTGGTGGATGAACTCAGCGAAAATCTGCCCGTGGAAGTACAGAATCTCGCGCAGGGCCTCACGGGCGATCGGGTCCTTGATGCGTTTGGGCGAGGTGCCGCCGTTGTGCGCCAGGGTGTGATAGTGCACCTCATGACCCACCGAAACAACTCCCGGGTAACTTTCTCCCGAACCGGCCATCACGCCGACGCGGGTGGTGTCGGTCTGAAAGGCCAGCGCCATCAGTTGCGCGTTCAGGCGGATGTGCTCGCCAAAGTCTTCTGGGTCGTCGAAGGCGACACGGTAACCCTCGGCCCCCGGCAGCTCCGGGACGAGCAACCCGTCTTCGCGAGCCTTGCGCACCGATTCGTCGAGGCTCCCCGGGGCCTGGTTGCGCTTGACGTCGAGCTTTGCGATCCGCTTTTCGACCGAGCGCACACTCTCCATGTACTCGTCCAGCTGGGCCTGGTCGGCGATGCCGAGGCGGCGCTTGAGCCCCTTGGCCTGAGCCAAGACGGCGTCCAGCACGCTCTTGTCGGGATTGTAGTGGCTCTGCTGGGCGGGCGCAGCGGGGTTGTAGCCTTTGCCGCTTGCCCAGACCGGCAGCTTCGGCTGCGTGCCGCGAAACATGCGATCAAAGACGATGCGCGGGTTGCTTGAATACGGGACGCTGGTGCGTTCATCGGCCCAGGAAAACTTGGCACCGTCCCTGCGCGAGTTGGCCAGCAGGAGACTTGGCAGCACGGTCGCATCGCCTACCTTTTGCGCGATTTTCTGGTCGATGGACACACTGGCCGTCTTCTGCTTGCGCTTGTCTTTGAAAAGCTTTGGCGCGGCGGTCAGCCAATAGTCTGTCGGGACCTCATGGGCTCCGTTAAACTCACCGTCGACTTCGTTTTCCTCGTTGGTCAGGCCGCCCAGCAGCGTGAGATCGTCACGGGCGAACTCAAAGGGCTTGAGCAAATTCGGCAGCGCTCCTTCGAAAGCCCCTTCCTTTTCCGGAAACCAGTACTCGGGCAACATGCCAGCGGGCGTCTCGATGATACAAAGGCGCAAGGGTGGACTGCCTGCCTGACCCTGCGCCGCCAGTGAGGCTGCCGCGCGCGCGGGGGGAGTCATCGCCTCCAGATAAGGAAGGGCAAGAGCGGCACCCATGCCCCGGAGCATGGTGCGGCGAGAGAGCGTCGGCACGGTTCCCATCGTCGTTGGGTGGTCTAAGGATTGGCGATTTGGGCGAGACCTGCCTGCGACGGACCCCGCTTGTGTTGGAAAGTGTAACTGGAGACCAGTTGCAAAAGTAGCTCGTTGGCGGGGAAATTGCGATCCTCAATTCCGGAAACTATCGTCCGCACTTCCAGGTACTCATCGGCGGTGAGCCCCCGCCCGAGAGCGTAAATCATTAGCTTCTCGGCAAAGTTGCGAATGATATCCTGTTCGCGCTCCTTCAGGTGGGCCTTCAGCTGTTCCAGGCCGTTGATCTCGCGACCACTGGGCAGCTCCGCCCGCGCTTCGACGGGATAGGGGCCGTCCATGTCGCGCCAGCGACCAACGGCGTCAAAATTCTCCATAGCGAAGCCGTAAGGGTCCATTTTGACGTGGCAGCTGATGCAGGCGCTGCCCTCCTGGGAATGCAGCTCCAGCTTTTCGCGAAAGGTCAGGATGCGGCCCTGGGCATTGGTTTGGGTGGCCTCGTCGATGGGCTCGACGTCGGGCGGCGGCGGTGGCGGATTGCCAAAAAGCGCGTCGAGCACCCACTTGCCACGCTTGGTGGGGCTGGTGCGGGTCGCCATCGAGGTACGCACCAAAATGGCCGACATGCCGAGCATCCCGCCACGGCGAAAGTCGTCCACCGTCACTTTCTGAAAGGTCTCCCCAGCCACGCCTTCGATTCCGTAAAAGTCCGCCAGCGGCTCGTTCACGTACACGTAGTTGGCGTCGATCAAGTCGCGCACGCTATGTCCGTTTTTGAAAAGCTCGCGGAAAAACACATTCAGTTCAGTCTGCGCGCTTTCATGAACCGCGTCGTCGTACATCGGGAACTGATTCGGGTCGGGGATGTGCTCCTCCAATTCGAAGAAGAGCCACTGGTTGACGAAGCGCTCGGAGAGGCGGGCGGCTTTCTCGTCGGTGAGCATGCGCTGAAGCTGGCCGCGCAGCGTTTCCGGTTCGTTCAGGGTGCCTTCCGCGGCGAGTTTGAGAAGTTCATCGTCGGGCATCGACGACCACAGAAAAAATGAAAGGCGCGAGGCCAGCTCCAGCTGCGTGATGGGCTCGGCAGGGCTGCCGATCTGAATGTCCTCCACGCGGTAAAGAAACTGCGGCGAGAGTAGCACCGCCTTCACGCAGCTTTGCAGGGCTTGCAGGTAACTCGCGCCGTTTTCGAGCTCTAGGCGCGCAAGGGTCGTGTAGATTTGCAGTTCGCCGTCGGAGAGGTAACGCCGAAAGGCATGACTGGCGAAGCGATGGATGTTCTTTTTGATAGCAACCTCAGGCGGGTTGACCGCGCTTGGCTGCACCGAAAAGTACCGCGCCCGGGCCTCGATAATTTGCGGTGTAACCACCTCCGGATCGCTGCTGAACATCTTTTCAACCGCCAGATCCGCCACGAGCAGGTAGTTTTCCAGGTGCGAGGCGGTGAAATCGAGGTCGTCGGCGATCGTGTCGAAACCGAAGTTGATGATGTTCTCCCCGGGAATGAGCGAGGCGATGTCGAGCTCGACGCCCGTCAGGTCGTAGAGGGTATTGGCGAACTCATCGCGGTTCAGCCGCCGGGGGATGCTCGGCCCCAGGTCGAAGGCGCGGGTGTCCTCGCGCTCCAGCTCCTCTTCGATCCAACGCACCAGGATTTCGCGCTCGGCTTCGGTGAACTGCGGCTTTTCCGCTGGGGGCATTTCCTGGTAAAAAATCACATCGGCCACGTCTTGCCAGTCTTTGGGCGCATCGTGCACAGACTCCATGCCGAGCAAGCCCTCGAAATCGAAACTGCCTTTTTGCTCCGTGGAACTGTGGCACTCAAAACAGTGCTGCTCGAAATAAGGGCGCGCCTCCGGCAGTATTGCTGCCTGAACAAGACACGGCGCGATGACCGCGGAAGCAACGAGCGCGCCAGCGTAAGGCAAACTTCGAAAGGTACGCATGGACAAGAGAAAACGTAGGTGCTTGGGACTGTAGGCGTCTCGCTGATGTTCCGTAGAATCTTTCAGTCTGAGTTCAAATTGTCAGATCACTAAACGTACGTTTGAACACCCTGGTGAATTGCCACGGAGCCGTATCAAAACGTTTGACCACCGCCAGCCCTATCGACGCCTTAGCCTCATGGCCAAATCAAGCGCACGTTTTTCAGGCAGGAAACCCAACATCATCTACATTTACGGGGACGATCTCGGGCGTGGCATGCTCAGTTGCTACGGGCAGAAGTGGTTTCAGACGCCGAACATCGACCGCCTCGCCCGGGAAGGGATGCGTTTTGAACGCGCGTACGGCTGTGCCTTTTGCGCCCCATCGCGAGCCAGCCTGCTCACCGGAATCCACGACTGTCACCGCGGGCAGTGGACGTTCACGACTGGCGGTATGTACGACGCCTACACCGCGGGCAAAGTGGGCCTGTCCGAGTTGAGCGAAGTCATCTGCAGCACCAGCTTTCAAAGCAGCGCGGACACGGTCTTTTTGGCCCAGGTCGCCCAGCAGGCGGGCTACACCACCGCACAGATCGGCAAGCTCGAATGGGGCTTCTCCACCTGCGACGCCGACATTCGACGGCACGGTTGGGATCTGCATTGCGGTTACTACGATCACGCGCAGTGCCACGGCTTTTTCCCGCCCTACCTGTTCGAGAACGGCCAGCACGTGGACATCGCCGGAAACACCCGCGCGGATTTTGGAAAAACGCCGGACACCGAGACACCCACAAACGCCGAAAAGCGCTGGGACCGGCGCGGCTGCGCGGTCTACTCACAGGACCTCTTTGACGCGCAGATGGTGGCCTTTCTCGAAAGTCACTGCGACCAGCCTTTCTTCCTCTTTCACCCGAGCCAACTGCCGCACGGACCGATCGCAGTCACCGAGATCGACCCCGCTGTGCGCGCGGTCGAGGGCCTGACCGAATTTGAAAAGGAATACGCCTCGATGGTGCTGCGGCTGGATCGCACCGTCGGCGTGCTGCTGGACACCCTGGATCGCCTGGGCCTGGCCGAGGATACACTGGTCATCTTCAGCGCCGACAACGGGCACGAGGTTTACTACGTGGAGGAGAGTCGGGCCGACCCGTCGATCAACGTGCGCACCGGCGAGCGTCACGACAATGTGTCCACACGCTTCACCTCTGAGACCAGCGGCGATGTGTTTAATGGCAACGATGGCATGTCCGGGCGCAAGCGCGACAGCTGGGAGGGCGGCGTGCGGCTGCCATTTCTGGCACGCTGGCCGGGCCGCATCGCGGCGGGCAGTGCTTCCGATTTGATGATCGCCAACTACGACTGCGTGGCCACCTTCGCCGAATTACTCGGCATCGCCTGTCCGACGGGCGACGGGCTCAGCTTCCTGCCGGAGTTGCTGGGCCAGCAGGATGCTCAGACCAAGCACGATTACGTGGTCTACGCCTCGGGACTCGGGCCGGGGCTCTCAACGCAGGACGGCTGGAAGCTGCGGTTTCTCTCGCTCCCGGGCCAGAATCGCTACCAGCTGTACCACCTGCCCAGCGATTATACTGAAACCAAGGACCGGGTGCTTGAGGAACGTGCGCTGGTCGAACGCCTGAGCACCGCGCTTTTGCGAGAGTGCGACGGCAATTACCTGAACGGAACGCCGGCCACCCATCAGGTGTTTCTCCCCGGCATGCAGTTCTTTGGCCCGGAGTGCCACTGGGACCTGCGCAAGGATTTCCTGCCGGGGCCTGCACCTTCCGTCTAATTGTTGGCGCGCTTGATCTCATGCCTCTGCAAACCCGCGGCGTACCCGGGCACCGCGAGCTATTCTAGGCGCTACCCTTCCAGGGAGAACTGGCGGACTTCTCCAGGCTGCAGCGGTCGACCCGCGTCAGCGCTACCCATCGCTGCGAAACAAACTGCCAGGCTTTGCAGGTTGTTGCGTGCGCTGTTCATCGGTTCGCGGTCTTCCTCGATGGCGCAAAGCAGCTCGCCCATGGTGCCGCGAAAGCCGTCGGGCATCCAGGTGCCCGAGAGTTCGGGGATGCTGGCTTCGCGGTCACCGACCATCAGCCGGTTGCGCCCGTTGCCGCAGACGCCACCCTCATGGTACAAAATCCCCTTGGTTCCGGCGATGGTGATGACCTCCGAACCCGGACCCGATTCGCAGTGTCCGTTGAAGGTGAGCGTTGCCCCGCCGTTGGGGTACACGACCGAGGCGTTGGCCAACATGGGCGGCTTCATCACCTGCCCTGGCACCTGGGCGGTCGAGGCGAAAACCTGAGTCGGCGCGGCATCGCCGAAGAACTGAACGAGCATGTCAAACCAGTGAATGCCGAAATCGTACAAAATCAGGTGGTGTATCTTTTCAAACTCGGTCCCCGCGCACCAGGTATGGTTCCAGTGAATCGCCACGTTGGCGCAGTAGACATCGCCCAGGTGACCGGCCTGAATCAACTCACGCGCATAGCTCACATACGGAGCCCAGCGACCGTTCTGGTTCACGGCCAAGCGCCGTCCTTTGGCCTCAGCCAGGTCGATCAGTTCCTGGCCCAGGTCGAGATCGAGAACGAAGGGCTTCTGGCTGAGCACATGCTTGCCGGCTTCCAGAGCCTGACGCACCACAGCGGCCCGAGGTTTGGGGTGCAGCGCGATGTCGACCACCTCGATGTCGTCGCGCTCCAGCAGTTGGGCCGGGTTTGTGTAAATCTTCGCCTCAGGATAGTACTCCTTTTGGCGTTCCTGGGCGGCTTCTTCGCGCAAATCGCACAGGGCGACCACCTCGTAGCCTTCCTTTTTGTAGGCGGTCAGATGCTGCTTGGTGATGCCACCGCAGCCGATGAGCCCGATTTTAGGCCGGTAGCTTTTGGGCTTTCTGGGCTCGTACTGCAGGAGAGGCGCATCCATCGCCTTCAAGGCTTCAGCCTGGGCGCGCGAGGGATCTTTGGTGGATTGATCTTCTTGGCTCATGGGGCAGCAAGTGTGTGTCAGTTAACGTAAAAAACAGCCTGGTCGGTCAGGAAAGCCACTGGCGGACCCGCTCAAGGCTCGTGCGCAAGTCATCGTTGGGATTATGAAATTCGGGCTCGTGCTCGATGCTGAGGGAACCCTCGTAGCCGATTTCGCCGAGGGCGCTGAGACAGTCTTCAATGCCGACGACGCCCTCGCCCAGTGCGCAGGTTTCATGACCGATGCTCTGAAGCGTCTTGCCCGGGTTGGAGGCGTCGGGCTTGAGGATGTCCTTCAGGTGAACATAGAAGACGCGGGCGCTCACGTCGCGAATGGCCTGGGGATTCGAAAAGCCGTTGGTCGCAAACCAGCCGGTGTCGATCGCCGCACCGATGACGTCTTCGTCACCCTCGCCCATGACGGCAAGTAGGTCCTGTGAGGTTTTCTCCTTTGGATGATTCTCGACGCCGAATTTCAGACCGTGCTCGCGCAGGATCGCGGTAAAGCGGGCCCGATCCGCTTTCAAAAAGCCCGCGCTGCCGCCCCAGAGGGTCGCACCGAATTTGGTGGCAACTTCGGCCGAACGGCTGACCTCCTCGGCGGTATTTCCCAGACCCCCGGCGAAGCTGATGACCGTGAGCCCATGACGCGTGAGGACCGCCTGGGCCGCCGTAAGCATGGCCTCCGAGGCGGTCAGCGGATTGAGGTGGCCGGTGTAGAGGTCGATAGCGTTGAAACCGAGTTTGGCGATTTCAGCGCAGAGCTCGTCGAAGCGATGGGCGAAGGTGGGTTCGGGTCCGAACCAGGCTTCCAGTGAGGTCTGCCCCTGGCCCCAGCCTTCGGTCATGTTGTAATCGAGCTGACGCGCGATGTAGTTCGCGCTCATGCAGGAGATGTATTCAATTTTTGGAGACATCGTTCAGGCAAAGGGCAGAGTTTTCTTCTCGGCGGCGCTTCGGTAGGCAAGGTCGACAATCTGTTGACCGATGCGCGCGATCTCGGGTGAGAGCGGCCCCTCGATCGGCTCGCCGGTTTCCAGGCAGTGCAGCACGTAGTGAATGGGGTTGTGGTAAGGCGCCTCCAGCGTGTCGACGGGCACCTGAGTGCCTTCGGGATTATCGGCGGTCTGCAGGCGGATGGTCTTCTCGTAGTCGTAGCTGCTGATGGTGCCCTTGGAGCCGACGACCACGAAGCCGCACTTGGGCTGTGGTTGATGCGTCCACGGATCGGAAAAAGTGCCCCAGCGCGTCTCGTACTTGGAGAGACCGGTTGCGTAGCGCGCCACCGTCACGGAATGCTCATCGACTTCCAGACCCTTCGGCTGGTCGACCATGGTGGTGATCTCAATCGGCGTGCGTCCGCCATGAAACCACGTGCCCAGGGTGACGCCGTAGCCCAGATAATCCAGCAGCGAACCGCCTCCCTTGGCCTTCTGATACCACCAGAGCTCGTTCTTGGGACCCGGCTCAAGTTCAACCTTGTCCGCCCCGTGGCGGGCCGGACCACGGTTGCCATCGTAGTAGTGGACCTGCTGTAATTCGCCGATCACGCCCTCGTCGATCAGGCGCTTGGTCGTTACGTGCGGCGGGTACCAGCGCAGCGGCCAGTTGATGACTAGCTGCTTGCCGGTCTTTTCGACGGCGGCGATCATCCGGTCGGCTTCGGCCAGGCTGGCTGCGAAGGGTTTTTCCACAAACACATGCACGCCGTAGGGGGCGACCAGTTCCGTCCACTCGGCATGTCCAGCCGTTGCGGGGCAGAGCATGACCATGTCCGGCTCGGCGGTTTTCAGGCAGGTGTCAACGTCGGTAAAGATGCGATCCTGAGGGATGCCGAGTTTTTCGGCCGTGCCCTGCATGCGCTCCGCGTTAGCGTCGCAGATGCCAACGATCTCGGCATTCGGGTGCTCCTTGACCATGCGCAGGAGATCCCCCTGATGCATGTGTTCAAAACTCAGTCCGGCAATTTTCCAGGGTTTGCTCATGTTGGGTAGCTGATGGAGATAACGGTTTTTGGAAAGTGTAAACGCGTGCCGGATTGGCCACGAAAAGCGCGTGCAGATGGGCGTCGGTCAGCCCAGCCTGCCGTAGTTGCGGGGCAAATACGCGGGGCAAAAAGTCCAGGCCGGGGGTGCCGCCATATGAGCGCCAGTAGCGGCTGCGCGCGGCGTCCATGCCTAGAACAATCTGGTTTGGAAACTCGCGCATGAGTTGCCGCAGCAAGTCTTGGGTCGGGTTGTCCGCACCCTTCCAGCGGAAAGCGCTGTCGTATTCGAGCGTCGCGCCGCGCTGCATCAGGCGGCGGTGCAGGTCGGCATCGGGATTGCGATCCAGGTGAGAAAGGACCACGTGCGCGAGATCGGCTCCATTGGCTTCGAGGCTGTCGAGCTGGGCTTCAGCAGCGGTGCCCTGCTCGGTGTGCGTCAAAATCGGGCAGCCTGTGCGAGCCTGCGCCTGAGCTGCCGCGATAAAGATTTTCTGCTCGCGGGAGGAGAGCCGATCCTGCCCGCCGGCTACCTTGATCACACCCGCACGGTGGGTGGTGCGGCGGACAACCGGCCCGGAGTAATCTAAGGCGTCGATGCCATCTTCAATGTCCGCAACGAAGAGATCCACGAGTTCGTTCACCTCCAGCACTTCAGACCAGTGCCGCGGCGGGTAGTATTTGGCCAGATGGGCCCCGGTCGGCGCGACGATGTGGATCTTCGACCGCCGCGATACTTCCGCCAGCTTACGTACATCCCGACCGGCCGCGCAGGGCATGGAGTCGACCATGGCTCGCCCGCCCGCATCGTGAAACGCGCACAGCTCGGCCACGATTTTTTCCACGTCATCGAGCAGAAACTCCGGAAATTTTTCGGTGGCGTACGAGGGCGCAATCACAATGTGCTCATGCGCGCCACACCAGTCGAGGGCCTCGGGCGCAAGGTCGCCTAGCACTGTACGCACGAAGCTCATGAATCGGCTGGCAGGCTGAGGCGCTCGCCGTTTTGCAGAACGGTGAACGGCTGTTGACGCCGCTGGCAGGCCTCTTCGAAGGCGCGCGGCGTTTCCGTGTTGAACGTAAACATGTCGTAATGACAGGGCACGACCTGGCGCGCGCCGGCGTTGTGTGCCAGGGCGGCGGCTTCCTGCCCCCAAAGATTGCCCGAGACGCGGCGTTCCTCCAGCGCGCCGTTGACCGGCAACAGGGCGACGTCGAGCGCGAACGGTTTCAAGCGATCAGCCAGCCCGTCGATGGGACGCGTATCACCGGAATGATACACGCTGAACCCGTTCCACTGCGCGACATAGCCCAAAAAGCGGCTGCGCCCCTTTTCGTCGCGCTCAATGGTGTCGTGAGCCGCCGGTATACCGGTGAAGGTGACGCCCGCGACCTCAGACTTCACGTCGATATCGAGCCCCACCGGCCAGCCCGGATCGCATTCGAGGCGTTCGGCAACGAAACCGCGGTTGGCCTCGGGGATTAGCAGGTTCAAGTCTGCATTGGCTTCACGCAGGGGGTTGAGCGTCTCGGCGTCGAGGTGGTCGGTGTGGTTATGCGTCGAGGTGACGACATCGATGAAATCGAGCCGCCCCGGCTCAATGACCAAGCCGGTCATGCGGGTGTGCGCCTTGTCGGTGCCCGCGTACTTACGGGTCAAAGAATCCGAGAGGTAAGGGTCGAACAGTACCGCCTTATCGCCCGTGCAGCAAAGGAATCCGCTCTGGCCAAGCCACCAGACATGGAGCTGCTCGGGTGACTCCAGGCGGGCCTTGCAGACGTCGTCGAGGAAGGCGTCGCCGCTGCGCAAGGGCTGCTTCACAGCCCCATCTCCTGACGCACGCGGTTCACGCCCTCGACCATGTTCGCGAGTTTCTTGCGGGAGGCCCAGCGCGCGGTTTGGCTCAGGCCGCAGTCCGGGGCAAAGGCCAGCTTATCTGCGGGCGCGTACTTCAACGCCTCGCGAACACGCGCCGCGATATCCTCAGGCGATTCAATGTAGTAACTTTTGACATCGACGATGCCCACCGCCGCGTCGATGCCCGCATCGACGACCTGCTGAATCACCGGCAGCGCGGTGAAGTTCAAGATCGCCATCTCAATATGCATCTCGTCGACGGTCAGTTTCAGGAACTCAGGGAACATCACCTCGGGGACGCGTTTTCCGACCGAACGTCCTTTGTAATTACCAAAGCACATGTGCATATCGATCCGCACCTTACCCACAATCGGTTTGACGGTGCGGTTGAAGATATCGACGAAGCGCTCGCACTCGCCCTTCCACGCGTAACAGCTCATGCTTGGCTCATCGACGCAGATCTCCTGGCAGCCTGCCGCGACCAGGTCTTCGAGCTCCTGGCTGACAATCGGCAGCAACGCCTCGGTGATCGCCCAGCGATCTGGATATTGCTCATTGGGCAGCAGTCGACCACTGAGCGTGTATGGCCCGGGAATCGAAGCTTTCAACGCCGGCCTTTTGGCCAGGCCCAGCGAATCCACGACCTTGACCAGGCGTTCGTATTCCTCGACGACGCCGAGGCCCTTGGGCGCCGTGAGCGTGTCGGTCAATGCGTGTTTGCCGCGCTGATCATGCGCGGGCGGACCGAAGCGGCGCGGCGGGGCGGACTCCAAGTCGATGCCGCGCAGATAACCGTAAAACGAGAGGTTGAAATCCAGTCGTGAGACCTCGCCATCGGTGATGACGTCCAAACCCGCAGCCACCTGGTCGCGAACTGCGGCCACGACCGCGTCTTCCTGTGTTTCGCTTAGGTCATCTGGGCCAAACTGGTCGAGATGGTTCGAAGCAAACTCCAGCCAGCCGGGAAAGGGATAACTGCCGATGACAGTGGTACGGAGGGGTTGATCTTTCATACAAGGTGGCGGTTTGCTTTCCACGCGTCTGCGGCGACGGTTGATACGGAATCCGGAGTTTCCAACACGGCACCGAGCGCGCGCAGGTCGTCCTGTAGTTGGGAAATGCACAGCGCGCGGGCGCCACAGTTGTCCTTTAGGGTGCGCGTTGCCGCGAGCCCCGCGGCCTGCCCCATGGACATCGTCTGGCCCATCGAACGACAGGAGGCGTGCGCGTCGTGCGTCGCACTAAAGCAGCGCCCGACGACCCAGACCACATCGCTGCCCCGAGGGACCAGCGTCCGGTAGGGCACATCGTAGGCCTGGCCGTCCGGCACGTAAGCCCAGTGGGTCTCTGCCTCGCCGTCGCGTGCGGGTCGATGGTCCTCGATCGGTGCACCGCAAAGCAGCACACGATCGACGAAGCGGGTCACGCTGAGGCAGTCCTCGCGGGTCAGCCGGTACTCGCCGTGAACGCGACGGGTTTCGCGGATGCCGATCTGGTGAGAAAGCCCGGCGATGCGGCTGTGTTCGTAGCCGGGCACGCAATCACGCATGAAGTTTTCGTAGATAAAGACCTGGCGGCGTCCCTCCTGCTCGGCACGGGTTAGTTGCTCGAAGTCGTCCGCGTCGATATCGGCCACGCGCACGGCGACCGTGGCCACGCAACCGCGCATGGGCATCGCATGAAAGCTGCCATGCTTGCGGGGAAGCGGGTGTGTGCCTTTTTCGACCGCGGCTTGCATCGCCGACTGCAGGCCGCGTTTGCCTCCGTTGGCTTCAAACCGTTCCAGATCGACGCCCGCCATGCGGAAGGTCGTAGTCAAGGTCTGAGCGGGTCCCTGCTCACCAGCCTTTTCAAACGGCAGGCCCGCCAGGGCGCAAAATTCGGCATCGCCCGTCGCGTCGATAAACCGCTTGGCTACGATGCGCAGGAAGCGTCCGCGCGCGTGCACAATCACACTTCGAGGCGCACCCGGCGCATCGGTATCGACATCCACGAGCGTGGCATGCAGGCACACGCGCACCCCGGCCTCGGCCAGAGCTTCATCCCAGACGTATTTAAGCCGTTCGGGATTGTAAGTGACCCCGGTGCCCGCGCCGTAGGTATTGGGGCGTAAAAACATCGAGCCCGCGGCGTCCAGGGCATCGACGATGCGGTCGGGCAGACCGCCGACGACCTTGCGCGGTTGATCACCAGGCGTGAAAAAACCGTAAAACGTATCCAAAACGCCGGTACTTGTGCCACCCGCAAAGCCTTGGCGCTCGACCAGGATGACCTCCCCCGCCCCGCTCTGCGACGCCGCGATAGCCGCGCAGCAGCCCGCCGAACCTGCGCCCAGCACGAGCACCTCGCATCGGGCATAGGTCGGGATCGCCGCGTGGTTAAAAACGTTCAGCATGGTCTTCAGGACTCCGCGCCGAGGTTGGCGTACAGCTTCGCCAGGCGACGTCCGTGTTCGTCGTAAGCGGCTTCAAAAAGTTCGGTGGCGCGTTCGCCGCCGACGAGCGCGCCGGCGGTGATGACTTTCGGAGGCGCCCCGGCCTCGGTCAGGCGCTGGGCGATTTCGGCTTTCAGCGCGTTGATCACCAGGCAGCCACCCAAGGTGGAGCCTGGAGCTACCGGTGTCTCCAGATTTTCGATACGCACCATGGCGTCGCCCGCGGGCGCGCCGGTATCCAGCGTCAAATCGCAAAAATCCGGGAGCTTCCTGCCGTCGGCGCGCTTGCTGCCGCTGGCCTCGGAATGGCGCTGGCTGACCAGCCCGACCGTGTAAACCTCTTGCGCCTGAAACGCCTCGGCCATTTCGACCGGCACTATGTTTGTCCCGCTCGAGGAGATCACCAATGCGCTGTCCTCGGGCTTCAGGTCAAAGTTACGCAGGATTCGAGCGGCCAGGCCAGGCACGTTCTCGATGAACATGGCCTGCCGCTGGCCGTTGGCACCCACGACGAGGTTGTGAAACGACAATGACAGCTCGACGATCGGATTGAAGCCCGGAAAAGAGCCGTAGCGCGGCCACATTTCCTCGACCATCATCCGGCTGTGCCCGGACCCGAAGACATGCACCATGCGCCCAGCCAAAATGGTTTTAGCAAAGCGATCGGCGACGGACTGAATGGCCGCTTCTTGCGCGCGGGCGCGCGCCAATAACGTCTCGCTGCAATCGAAATAGGTGGTGGAAGGAGTTTTCAAAGTTTGGCTCATGAAGGGAGTTGAGTTGGTTGGTGACGCAGCCGCAGCATGCCTTCCCGGGCGGCGCCAAAGGCCCCGGCCCGCTCGCCGAGTTCGGCCAGCGCGAGGTCGACACAGGCACCGCCGGGACGCCACTCGTAGGTGTCCAGAGCCGCGCGCAACGGAGCCAGCAGGGCCTCACCCGCATTCGAAACACCGCCACCCAGGACAATGCGATCCGGGTCGAGCACGTTGATCAAGCCCGCCAGCCCACGTCCAAACTCCTGGATGGATTGCTCCCAGAGCGCCCGCGCGGCGGCGTTGCTATCGAGGGTGTGCAGCAGCCCCTGAACATCTTCAACCCCCTCTGGAAATCGGCCGGCGAAGGCGCTCTCAGAAAGCGTTTGCTCCAGCGTGCCGGGCAACCCCGTGATGCCCAGCGCGCCTTCCGGACGAATGCTCAAGTGCCCCACGTGTCCCGCGCGCCCCAGCTTACCCCGAAGAATTTCACCGTTGGCAAGAATCGCGCCGCCGACACCCGTGCCCAGCGTGAGCAGCAGCACATCGCGACAGCCACGGGCGGCTCCCTGCCAGACCTCACCCAGCAAAGCCGCCTGCGCGTCGTTGAGCACAGGAACCCCTTCGGGTCGCTCCAGCGCAACGGCCCAGTTGAGCTGTTCGAGGCCTTGCAGCCGTCCGGGCATCCAGGCGATACAGGCCCCGCTGGGGTCCGCCAGTCCAGGCGCACAGATGCCCACGGATTCGACGCACTCAAATTGCGCTTCCAGCGGTGCGAGGGCCTCCCGCACGCTTGCAGAGAGACCGCTCGCTCCCTGTGCGACGTGGGTTGGCGCGGAAGATTCCTGCAAAATTTCGCCAATGGCGTCCACGGCGAGCACCTTGACGCGCGTACCCCCGAGATCGATGCCGTAGTGTACACTCACGCCCGCACCCTCCCCTCGCTGACGTTCCAACCGCCATCGACCGCCAACACCTGCCCGGTGATCATTTTTCCGGCCTCGCTCAGCAGCAGCGCGGCGGCGGCATCGAGATCCTCGGGACGCCCGATACGACCGCCATCAAGCGGTTGCTTCTTTGCGATGAAGTCGAGGATTTTGGCATCGGTGGCCGCGCGCTGAGCCATGGGCGTTTCCACGAGCCCGGGCGCGATGACATTTACACGGATGTCCCGGTTGGCGTAGTAGGCGGCGATCGATTTTGTGAAGCCGATGATGGCTGCCTTCGCTGCCGCGTAAACGTGTGTGCTGAAAAAATCAGGCGATGGCGCGTAGCCCAGCACCGAACCCATGTTCAAGATGGCACCCCCCTGGCCCATCGCCTCAAAGGCTCGAACGGCCGCGCGGTTGGAGAAAATAAGCGTGTGCAGATTGAGCCGCAGGGTGGCTTCCACGCCCTCGTCGGTCACGGCGTGCAACGGCCCGTCGCCCATGCGGCGTCCGCTGCCCCCGGCCACGTGGTATAGCCCCTCGAAACCGCCAAAACGCTCCCGGCACTGCGCAATTGCCTTCTCCGCCGAAGCCGGATCGCTCGCATCGCTGACCAGCGCCCAGCCGTCCTCACCCAGGGCTTCTCGTGCCTTGTGAACGTTTTCCTCGGAACGGCCGGTAACTACGACATTGGCCCCCTCCCTGACAAAATGCCGGGCCGCCGAAAGCCCAAGACCGGTGGTCCCGCCAATGACAATCAGGCGCTTTTGGGCAAGCTGGGGCATGGTTTGAAGCCTGTCTGGATTCAAAGTGGGCATCAATTCAAAATAGACTGGTTATTCAGTAAACTGATATGTTATAAAGCTGTCATGCCCCGAGGACGTACCCAGCGCGTATTGCAAGTGAAGGCCGAGCTGGCCGCACGCGCGCGTTCCAGCTTTGCGCAGCCCGGAGACGCCTTTTTCTCGGCCCGGGCGGTGGCGCGGCGCTTCCAGGTCAGCTATGCGACAGCACACCAGTTGATCGCTGAACTGCGCGAGGAGGGCCTGCTGGAGCGCCGACAGGGCTCAGGCACCTACGTAGCGGGCAAACGCCATCCGGTTCGTCGGGCCCACCTGCGTTTCAACGCTCGAGCCCAGCGGGCCAACAGTTTTGGCGCATTTTTGCTGGCTCGCCTGCGCCGGGCCCTCGAGCAGGCCGCCATCGATTACGAGCTGGACTTCGACACCCGAGGCACGGTGCCAGACGACGCCTACCCGATTGTCTGGGAAACCCCTTCTGGAGTTTCTCCAAGTGACAGCCTCCGCTACTGGACGCTTCTCAACGACCGCCCGGTGCCCGGCCTGGCGGCCAGCTTTTGCGACAGCATTGCGGTGGACGATTTCTCCGGCGGCGTGGCCGCGGGTGAAATTTTGCGCACGCATTTTGATCTCAAAAGCCCGGCCATCCTCGCGGGGCCTCGACGCGACACCCGCAATCAGGCGCGCATCGAAGGCTTTCAGCAGGTCTTTCCCGAGGCGCATGTGGTTTACTCCAACCGCTGGGAGCTGACCGGAGCGTCCCCAGCGGACCGCTTGCGCCGCCTTAAAGCCGATGGGGTTTTTTGTGCAAACGATCGCCTGGCCGAAGGCCTGCACCGGTACTTCGACCGCCTGGGGCGCTCTGCGCTGCCCGTGGTGGGCTTTGACGACGCCCCCGTGGCCGCTCAACTTTCGCTGACCACGATTGCCATCCCCTGGGATGAAATCTGCGCTGCCACCGTGGAAAATGTCGCCCGGCGCCTTCGCGGGGACACCGCCGCTGGTCGGCTGGTTTTACTCGCCCCTCGCCCGGTCTTCCGAAACAAAGAGATGCGCACATCCTGAAACTCCCAATTGTCTCCACATGTCCAAGGAAAAAGTTCTCATTCTCTGTACGGGCAACTCCTGCCGCTCCCACATGGCCGAGGGCATCCTGCGCACGGCCGCCGGCGACCTGATGGAGGTCCATAGCGCTGGTTCCAATCCCGCCGGTTACGTACACCCAAAGGCCATCGAGGCGCTCAAGGAACTCGGGCTGGACATCTCGGATCACACCTCAAAGCACCTCAATGAATTTCTGGACGCAGGCATCACGACGGTGATCACCGTTTGCGACAACGCGAACGAATCCTGCCCGGTCTTTCCGGGAAGCATCACCCGCTATCACTGGGGCTTCGAAGACCCGCCCAAGGCCGCCCGCCCCGGCGAAACCGAAACGGAGGCCTTCCGACGCATTCGTGACGAAATTCGCAAGGTCTTCGAGGCGTACGCCGGGGGCTATCGGCAAGGGACCGGCCAGCAGCTGCAGACAAGTTCAAGCCCGTAAGCGGTACTCCCCCGGCTGCTCGATGTGCAGGCGCACGCCTCCAATGCGTTCGAGTGGCTCCAGCGTGTAGGCTACAGTCGCGTTCTCCGCGTCGAGCAAAGCCGGCTGCCAGTCCTTGGAGACGCCTTCAAATTCGAGGCGCATCGGTGCCGCCGACCGAAAGTGCCAAACGGGCTTTTCCGAAGCAGTGTCCACAGTGAGCAATTCGGCGTCGCTGCGGCGGAGGCGGGCACGTGTCGAAACCTGCGTGCCGCGTGTCACAACGATGCGATTCAAACCCGGACGCAGGCGCTGCTCGGGCAGCTGCAGGGTGTGCAAGATCTCCAAGCCGTTGAGTGTCCAGCTTGCGACTTCGTCGCCATCGCCAAGAGTTGAAACGTCCAGGCGGCTGAGGCGGTAGCGGAAATCTCGCAACGCGCGGGTGTCGCCGCCCTCGCGCACCGCCAGCCCTTGCGCTAAGGGTGCCAACAAACGTGCCGTCTGCGAAACGATGAAACTCCCCGCGGTGAACGGCAGCGCCCGCCAGCCGTCCGGGTTGCGGTAGTCCTCGTGTAGCGCACCCAGAAGCGGATACTTCTGCGTCGGTGTCAGCGCTTCAGTCACCTCGTCCTGCAAATGCGCCTGCGCCTCCGCTGCGCTGAAAACCTTTGTCTCGTGCAGGTAGCGCGTCAGCACGTTCCAGGGCGAAAGCCCATAACTGCGGGCCTGACGCAGGGGCCAACGTCGAATCACCTCCAGCCCCGCCGTAATCTGGTCTTCGGGCAGCAGATGAAAGGGTCCCTGGGAAAGTGCCCAGGCGTACTCCCACATGTCCGAGGTGTCCGGGTCCAGCGGCAGTCGCTCATCCGTGCCGTCCGTATAAAATACGTGCATCGGATACGGCAGCCCCTCCGGGTCGATGAGCTTTTCCTGAACGCTCTGCTGCAGTGCACGGGCACGCGCCAGATAGCGCTCTGCTGGAGAATTCTCCCGCCCACCCAACTCAAGCAGGACCGCCGCCATTAGGAGCACGTTGTATGTGTTGGACTGATGGTAATAGCTGGCCACGCGCTCGAAGATCTTGCCTGCGTACGCGGTGTTGGAGTGGGCGCGCTGCAGCGAGCCATTGACGATATCGAAACTGAAATACGGGCTGCCCTGCAGCGACTCCTCTCCCAGCGTGTCGCTTGTCATCAGCTGGAGGTCCGCGTTCCAGCATTTGTCGAGGTGCCGGTCGATGACGTGTTCCATCAGATCCAGCACCTCGTCGGACAGGATACGATCCTCGCCGACGACCCGCAGGTATGTGAAGAGCGACCAGACCGCATAAAACAGCCCGTCGTCCTCGGACTTGCTCCAGCGCGTGCCCAGCATCTGACCAAACTCCGGAAAGGCCGGACTGTCGTCGGGCTGCGTCCAGGAGGGATTGGCCCACAGAAACGGAACCCAGATGCGCGCGAATTCCGGATTGCCCGCGAGCGCCATGTGAGCGGTTGTCATCGAGCCATCGCGCACCCAGATCAGATAGTAAATGCGGTTGAGCGCGCCAAAGCAGGCCCCGCCCGCATCCAGCCCCGACCAGGCGATGCGACGGTTCAGATCGAACACGCGCTGGAAGTCATTTTGGGTCAGCTCCGCCTGGCCGGTTCGCAGCTGGGTTTGCAAGGCTGCTGCGTTGGCTTCGGCAACGGTATCGAAATCCTTCCCGACCAACAAGCGCAGGACTCGCTCGACCTGGGCCAGGTTTTCCTCCCCGCCGATGTACACAGGCTCATTTTCGAGTACCTGCAGGATGTGGGTCCCGTCATTGAGCACCCGGTATCGATTCAGCTCGTAGCCCGGAAAGGCGATGAAGCTGACGATCGCTTCGCCCCGGTCCTCAAAACGTTCCAGCAGGAGTCCGTCCCGTGCCTCAAAGGCCGTGTGCGGCTTGATGGCCAGCAGCAACGGACCCCGTGCGCAGAGGGCGAAAACGTTCTCCTCGGCAAGGTTCAACAACCGCAACTGGTTGCGCGCCGCGTTGGCGTGGGCCAGCTCGATGCCGGTCAGAAACGGATCGTAATCAAAATGAAAGGCCGCATCGTCCGCCTTCAGATCCGGCAATACGAATGAGCGAAAGAGCGTCGTCTGGTTGTCACGGTTGGAAAAGTTGCGCGCGCGAAATTCCTTCCGGCGAAAGGCGTTGGGTTTGTAGACAAACTCCAACTCGCTGCGATCCGGGTAGACAAGCAGCGTGCAGCGATTGCCCGCGCGGTTCTGCAAAATGAGGTTGTGCTTGCCGTCTTCGATTTGGGGCGAGCGGTAGGGATCTTTCATGCACGCTGCCCTAGCGCAGACCTGTCCGTGCTGTCCACACCCATTGCGAGCAGAGCCCTTACTTACTGCACTTCAGCGAAAAAGGCTTTCAGCTTGGCTTCGTCTTTCAACCCCGGCGCGGCTTCGACCCCGCTGCACACATCGACCACCTGCGCGTACGACTGCGAGACCGCCGCTTTCACATTGTCCGGATTCAATCCCCCGGCCAGCACCCACGTCTTGGTCGGGTAACGCTCCTGCAACTGCGCAAACTGCTTCCAGTCGCCTGTCTGTCCGGTGCCCCCGTACTTGGTGCCGTGGTAGCCGTCGAGAAGGATGGTGTCGGCAAACTCCAGCGCCAGTTCCGGAAACGCCTCTTCGGGCTTTATGCGCGGCGCCAGCCAAAGCCGCTCCTGGCCCACCAGACCCGCCCAGGCCGAAACCGTCGCCAGTGAAACCTCCGGGTCGAAGTGAATCTGAAAATAATCAAACAGCAGCGAGCTCGTGTAGTCCTGCAACAGATCCGTGGGGGTCGAAACATCGACCAGCACGCGCTTGCCTTCGGGAATCTCCCGCAAGAGCCGCCTGGCATCATCGATGGAAACGCGCCGGGGTGACTGCGCGTAGAGATTCAACCCGATGAAGTCCGCCCCCAGCTCGAGCGCGAGCGCCAGGTCACTCGAGTTAGTGATTCCGCAAATCTTGATCTGGACGGGCAGGTACATGCCAGTTGGGGGCTACGCGCCGAGTTGGGCGAGGAGGAGTTCGGTCATCCCCTCGAGCGTGTGCGCGGAGGCTTCGCCCGTGCAAGGCAAACCGGCCTCTTTCATCGCCGCCGAAGTCTGCGGGCCGATCGAAAAAGCTTTCGGCACACGCGCACCCTCAGCCAGTTGAAGGTGCTGGGCCTGCCGGGCAAAGGACTTCACCGTCGAGGCGCTGGTGAAGGTAATGGCGTCTGCACCGTTTTGCCTGAAGTCCGTGGCCACGCCACTGTGTGCAAGGTCGGCCAACCGCGTCTCATAGACCTGCAGCGAATCGACCAGAGCCCGGCCCTTACCTTCCAGCTTTTTGGCCAAGGCGTCCTTGTTCAGGTTACCGGTGATCAAGAGCACCTTTTCGTTTTCGATATCGCCCTCTTCTAGCAGCGCATCCGCCAGAGCCGCGCTGGTGGAGGCATCGGGCATCAGGTCGGCCTCCAGATGAAATTTGCGCAATGCCTCGGCGGTACCCGTGCCGACGCAGGCGATCCGCTTGGGCCCCAGCAAGCGCAGATCCTTCAGACTTTTCAGAAACAGCTCGAAAAAGTGGGCCACTCCGTTGCGGCTGGTGAAGATGAGATAGCGGTAGGTGCCGATTTCGCGCAGGACCTGTGCAACGTCGGCAGGCTCATGCATGGGACGGGTCTCGATCAGGGGCAATTCCAACACCTCTGCGCCCAGCGAGCTGAGCTTGCCGCTGAGACGTCCAGCTTGCGAACGCGCCCGGGTCACCACGATGCGTTTCCCCCGCAGCGGCGCCTGTGGCACAAACCAATCCATCTGCGCGCGCAGGCGGCAAACCTCCCCCACGAAGAGCACCGCCGGCGAATGCACTGCGGCCTCCTGGATCGCCTGCGGCAGCGATTCGAGGGTCGCCTCAACCACCCGCTGATTCGGCAGGCTGGCCCATTCGACGGCACAGGCAGGCGTTGCACCGGGGAGACCGCCTTCCTTCAATTCGCGGCAGATGCGCTCGCTTTGCCCTACCCCCATGTAGATGCAGAACGTACCTCCGGCAGCAGCGTGCTTGCGAAAGTCCAGCCGCAGTTCCTGGCGGTTCGGGTCCTCATGGCCGGTCAGAAACGTGACGGCGGAACTGTGCGCGCGGTGCGTCACGGGAATACCGGCATAGGCACCGGCGGCAAGCGCGGCCGTCACCCCGGGCACCACCTCAAAGGGAATTTTGGCCGCGTGCAGACGCTGGGCTTCCTCGCCACCGCGACCAAAAATGTACGGGTCCCCTCCCTTCAGACGCACGACCGCTTTTCCCGCTTGGGCACCTTCGATGAGAATATCCGCAATGGCATCCTGCGCGATGGTGTGGCGGTTCGGGCGCTTACCTACGTAAACGAGTTCGCAGCCGGGACCCGCCCATTGGGAAATCTGCGGCGAGGCCAGAAAGTCGTATACGAGCACATCGCAGCTTTCGATCAGCTGCTTGCCCCGTACGGTGATCAGCCCGGCGTCGCCGGGTCCCGCACCCACGAGGTACACCGTACCCGCCTCCGCGCCACTGCCTGTCTGTGTTTGTGCCAAGCGGAGAGACTATGCGTTTTGGAGCGTTTTGGCAATGGCCTCAATCCGCGCATCGAGCGCTTGGCCGGGGGCGTCGGTACACTCAAAGACGCCGTGGCCTGCGGCCTCGTGAAAGGTCCAGAGGCGGCCGTTGGCCCAGTGGGCGGCGTAGGCAGTATGGCAGCCCCCGCCCAGGGCGCGCAACAAAGCCCGCTCCACGGTAACGGCGTGCTGCGTTGGCGCGCAACCGATCGCCTCAACCACGTGCGCGTGCTCGGGACGCGTCTGCAAGGCGATGGCACCCTGCGCCGGCGCGGGCACCATCTGCCGCACCTCCAACGGGCGAAATGTCACGCCCTCCCACTTCAAAATGCCCAGACGTTTCAGACCGGCGGCAGCCAGCAGGGTGGCCTGGGCATCCCCTCGGGCAACCTTGTTCAAGCGGGTGTCGACGTTGCCGCGAATCTCCTTCCAGACAGCTTTCGGGAAGAGCCGCTTGGCCTGGGCCCGCCGGCGGGGCGAACCGGTGGCTATCGTATCGGGAATCTGGATACCTTCGCGGACGATCAGCACATCGTTTACGCTCTCGCGCGGCAGATAGGCCGGCACCACCACACCGTCCTCAATCTGCGTGGGCAGATCCTTGGCACTGTGCACGGCTACGTCGGCGTGGCCCTCGCGCACCACGCGCTCCACCTCCTGGGTGAATAGGCCTGTGCCGCCCTGCTGCTCCAGCGACCACTGCGTTTGCCGGTCGCCGCAGGTGCGCACAATTTCCAGCTCGACTTCGAGATCCGGATAGGCTCCCTGCAACGCCGCGCGCGTCATCTCGGCCTGGCGCAAAGCCAGGTCGCTGCCGCGGGTCGCCAGAACAATCCGGCTGGGAACGTCAGCCATGCAGGCGTTAGTAAAACGTGTACCCTAGCCGCTGAAGGAGGCCTGCGCGCCCTTAAGGTTGCGCTTGCGAATCCAGGGCATCAGCCCGCGCAGGCGCGAGCCGGTTTTTTCAATCAGGTGCGTTTCCCCGTCCTTGAGGAGCTGGTTGTAATTCGGTAGGCCGTCCTTGTATTCCTTGACCCACTCGCGGGTAAATTTACCCGACTGGATTTCGCCAAGAATCTTCTGCATCGACTTTTTGGTCTGTGCGTTGACGACGCGTGGCCCCCGGGTGATGTCCCCGTACTTGGCGGTTTCCGAAACCGTGAAACGCATGCCCGAGACGCCCGACTCGTACATCAAATCGACGATCAGCTTCAACTCGTGCAGGCACTCGAAGTAGGCCATTTCCGGCTGGTAACCCGCCTCGACGAGCGTCTCAAAGCCGGCCATGACCAGTGCGCTGGCACCGCCGCAAAGGACGGCTTGTTCGCCAAAGAGGTCGGTCTCGGTTTCCTCGCGAAAAGTGGTCTGAATCACGCCGGCCCGCGTGCCGCCCACGCCCTTGGCCCAGGCCAGAGCGATTTTCTTGGCGTTGCGCGAGGAGCCTTCCAGCACCGCGATCAGCGCGGGCACACCCTTGCCCTCCTGGTACTGCTGGCGGACGATCTGCCCCGGTCCCTTCGGCGCGACCATGATCACGTCGACACCCTTGGGCGGCTCGATCAGCCCGTAGTGAATGGCCAAGCCATGAGAAAAAAGCAGCGTCTTACCCTTTTCCAGGTTCGGCTCAATCTGTTCCTTGTAGAGGTCGGCCTGACGCATATCCGGCACGCCCACCATGATCACGTCGGCACGCCGCACGGCCTCGTCGACCATCACGACCTCAAAGCCGTGCTTTTTGGCAACCGGGATTGATTTCGAGCCCTTGTACAGGCCGATAATCACATCGCAGCCGCTCTCTTTGAGATTGAGCGCATGCGCGTGGCCCTGCGAGCCGTAGCCCAGCACGGCCAGCGTCTTGCCTTTGAACACGCGCAGGTCGGCGTCTTTATCGGAATAGATCTTGGCAGGCATGAAAGTATCTTGAGTTAGCGGAGATTAATAAAAGCGAAAACTATTCGGCCACGTTGCGCGTCTCTTCCTGGCGTGCGCGTCGTTCCAGACCCAGGTTGCCGCTGCGGGCCATTTCGGTGATGCCGTAAGCCTGAATCATCTCAAGAAAGGCGCGAATTTTGTTCTCGTTACCAGTGCACTCGATGATGATTGAGGTGGGCGAAACATCGACGATCTTGCCCCGGAAAATGTCGGCGATTTGGATGATCTCGCCACGGGTCTTCGGGTCGACCGGCATTTTTACCATAACCAACTCGCGCGCCACAAATCCCTGCGAGCTGCTAAAGTGCTTCACTTCAATAACGTTGACCAGCTTGTCGAGCTGGCGCAGGGCCAGGTCCACCGTGGCGTCGTCGCCGTGCAGCGTGGCGGTGATGCGCGAGTAGTTCGGGTCCTGCGTCGGGCCGACGTTAAGCGTGTCGATGTTGAAGCCGCGCCCGCTGAACATCCCGGCCACCCGGGCCAGCACGCCAAACTTGTTTTCTACCAGCGCTGAAATCGTATGTCGCATCAGTAAGGACCCAATGGTGGGCGGTACAGGGCTCGAACCTGTGACCTACTGGGTGTAAACCAGCCGCTCTAGCCAACTGAGCTAACCGCCCAAAAACGACGGGAGTTATCGAAGCACACGCCCTCGACGCAAGGCTTAATTGCCCGCGCTTAAGCGTGGCCGCTCGAAACTATGCGAAAACTTCAGGCTACCATCGGTCTTTCGAACCTCCAGCGTAATCACAATCGGGGACTTTTCCCAGTCGATGCGGATGAGTCCAAAGCCAGTCTGATTCGACGGACCGGCCAGACGCCAGCGATTGGCCTCGCCCTCAAAACTTTCCCAGGCGTGCGTCAGACCACTGGAGGTCAGGTCGTACAACGGGTAGCCCAGGCCCGCCTTGCGCCAGCAGGAAAGTTCGTGAATGTGCCGGTCGCCGCTGATGAAAAACACGCCCTCGCGCCCGCTTTTGGCCAGGGTCTTTACCAGCCGGGCCCGCTCGTGCGGATGCCGCGCCCAGCTTTCCCAGGGGTGCTCATCGGAGACCACCTGGATGCTGGAGCCCAGGATCGTAATCTCAGCGGGCACCTCGTTGAGTCGAGCTTCCAGCCAGGCCCACTGCGCCTCGCCCAACAGCGTCGAGTCTTTGGCCGGGGTGGTCATGTGGTAACGCGTGTCCAGCAGGATGACCTGCACCTGCTGCCCCTCCGGTCCAAAGCGATATGACGCATACAGACCCGCTTGTGTGCGCCGAGGCGAATCCGGCGGCTCGTCGAGGAAATCCAGTGCCAGCGCCTGGGCGGCTTCGCGGTGCGGATACTCGCTGCCAGCGTCGTTCTCGCCAAAGTCGTGGTCATCCCAGGTGCCGATAATGGGAACGTTTTCTCGGAATCGGGCATACTCCGGCACTGCCGATTGCAGAGCATATTTCTTGCGAAAAAGCGTCAGGTCCCGCGTGTCCGCGTAAATATTGTCGCCTAGCCAAATCCACAAATCCGGCCCCGCCGCTTCGACGACCGGCCAAAACGGTTGTGGGTCGTCCTGGTCGTTACAAGAGCCGAACGCAATGATTTCAAGCGGTTTCTGAAACTCCGCCGAGGTTGGATACCGCGCCGCTGCCGACTCCGGATACAGGCCAAAGCAGGCACAAGTGAGTCCCAGAATAACACTGACTGGAGACATCCCCCAGGCCTTTTCGCGAAATCCGAGCAGACGCATCAGGTGTTTCCCCACCCGATGCTGGGGGGCGCTCCCCCTAGGATTCAGGAAATTGTAACGTATTTTGTCCGACCTTATTTCCCGATTCATCATCCCTACGTTTTAAAATCCCCACACTAATGAACATCACCTCCGCCGCCAGCTTCATTCTGGCCACCCTCGCCCCCACCTTCGCTTTCGCCGGCGGTACCGTGTTTGATGCTGCGAACGTCGACTTTGAGTCCGACGACAACGGCCTGCTTTCCGCCGGACAGACCAACCTGGACTTCAGTTCGGTCGGCCTGGTTTCGATCAGCTTCATTCCCACCGGTGCCTACAACGGCGGCAACTTTGACCCCGGCCAGCTGCTGCCGATGGTCTTCGACACCAACAACCCGACCGGCAACGACGGCGACCTGCTCACCCCGAGCGCCCAGGTTTTGGTCGACCTCGGCAACGTCCTCATCATCAGCGAGGACAACGACAGCTCTGATCCGGATGATCTGGCTGGCGGCGGCGTGCTGCGCTTCGTTTTTGACCAATTGGTCTCGTTTGACGAACTCGGCATTCTCGACAACGAGGAAAGCGACTCGCGCGCCATTGGTTCGGCTGGCGGCGTCGAAATCTTTAACACGGCGATCCCGGGCGGCGCAGATGGCAACTACCAGGTACTTGCGCTGCCCGAAGCACCGATCGACACCCTCGACGTGCTCTTCGACGGCTCGGGCGCGGTGGCCCTGCTGAGCTACAAAAGCACCTCGGTGCCGGAGCCTGGCGTCTACGGTGCGGTGGGCATCATCGTGATCGGCCTGACGGTGCTGCGCCGCCGTCGCCAGGGCATCTCTTCTTAGGCGATAGTAGTCTCCGGGGACGGCAAGCCCCGGAAAAGTGCGTTCTAGACCGGCCTTCCCAAAATGGGGAGGCCGGTTTACTTTTTTACCATATCCGGAGGCAACCCAACTCGCCCCGCCGCCTGATCAGGCCATGACCGTGTTATCGGTCGCCCTACTCCTGAGAAGCAGCGGGTAGTGGCGCTTCGATGGCAGGCTCAGGCCGGGGATCGTCGAAGCCGAGCCGCACCTCGAGGTTCACGCCTGAACCGTCGGGCAGGAGCTCTGGGGAGTAGTGCACGCTAAAGATCCGCATAGCTTCGGTGCCCAGATACACGGAGGCGTTCTGTCCCGGTCGGGTCATCACGCTCGGTGCGCTCATTAGCTCGACGCCGTTAAGGCTACTCAGGTTCGAATTGAAGTCGTCGAAGGCCGCGCGATTCCAAATCTCTCCGTGCTGAAAAACATTGCGTCCGCCGGTGTGGAGCGTCTCCAGCCCAAGGCCTTCCCCGGCACCCTTTTCGACGGCGATGACGCGCGAGCGCAGGGTCACATTTGAGCTCCCTTTGGCAAACTCGGTAATCTCGTGATCGATGAACGTGTACAAGCGACGACCTTCAGCATTCTCAAATCCCACGGTGACCAGGATTTCGTCCTTTTTCAAGGGCGTGAGCAGCACCGAACTAAGCATCTTCTTGGTCAGTGGCTCACGCAATTCCGCCAGTTCCTCCGAGACTTGTTGATGGGCTTGCTGCAACTGGCTCAGTTTGGCTTCGAGCGCGGCACGTCGCGCATCACACTCCGCGAGGGCCTCCATTTTGGCTGTGGCGTCGGTCGTAGTCTCCAGCGGGGGAAACGGGTCGCGGGCCTTCATTTCCGGAATGTGCGGGTGCGCGCGAGACAGGGCCAGTTCCGCCGCCGCCGGAGGCGGAGGTGTTGGCGAGGGCGAGGGTGAACTTCCGAAGAACAACCACAGATTCAGCCCGACGCTGACAACGAGGAGCAGGGTAAGCCAAGACGTCGCTTTCATGAAGGAAGACAGTGAGTCTGATAACGTTACTTCGACTTGTGGGACACTGTCTGTTCCAACTGAAAACGAAGCGCGCTGGCAACTGTGCAGAAACCCACTCGCCTAATCGCCCTGTCCACTTCGAGATTTGCTTGAAACTGAGTGAGTTGGCACGCCGAGACGGTCACGGGTTGCAGATTCCGGTTGTCAAAGTCGGGTGACAGCTTTATTGATTGCACCTCGCTTTTTCTTTCAAGGACCAATCACACAACAGCTTATAACCAACACGGCTTCGCCACCAGCGGGTAGGCATCCATGACGCCCAGCAGGCACCAGCCAGGTTGCCAAACAGGCCATAACGCCCCCGGTGCGCTATGGCCTGTTTCTTTGCAAAAGGCTGCGATCCACTTCAGTTGCTTACGGTCGCACGGATGAGGGAGCGGCGATCCATCTCCTCGGCGATCTGGATAGCGTTGAGCGCCGCGCCCTTCCACAACTGGTCACCGCTGACCCACAGGGACAATCCATTGTCGAAGGCACTGTCCTTGCGGATGCGCCCCACCCCGCAGTTTTCTTTGCCGGAAAAATCGATGGGCATCGGATAGCGATTGGCCGCGGGCTCATCGACGAGTTCGGCCCCGTTGAAAGCCGCCACGGCAGCCCGCGCGGCCTCCACCGAGACGGGCTCATTGAATTCGGCGTTGATGGCAATGGAATGCGCCCGCAGCACCGGTACCCGCACGCAGGTGCAGGACACTTTCAAACTTGGATGGTCCAGAATTTTGCGCGATTCGTAGACCATCTTGTGCTCCTCGCGGGTGTAACCGTCGTCCTGAAACGTATCCACGTGGGGGAGCAGGTTGAAGGCGATTGTGTGCGGGTAATGCGCGCCGGGCAGTTCCGTGGCGCCACCGGCCCAGGCCTTCACCTGGGTTTCCAACTCGCGCATGCCCTCAGCACCGCTGCCGGAAACCGCCTGGTAAGTGGCGGCAAAAAAGCGCTTCAGCCCAAACGCGCGGTGCAGCGGGTAGAGCGCCATGAGAGCCACGGCGGTTGAGCAATTCGGATTGGCGATGATGCCGTTGTGCGCGGCCAGTGCCTCGGGATTGATCTCAGGCACCACGAGCGGCACCTGCGGATCCATGCGAAAGGCCGAGGTATTGTCCACGACGATGCAGCCACGTTTGGCAGCTTCGGGGGCCAAATTTTTTGAGATGCTGCCGCCGGCCGAAAAGAAAGCCACGTCGATGCCATCAAACGCTTCCGGGGTCGCTTCGGCCACCGTCCAGGACTGCCCTTCATAGGACAGGGTCTTGCCCGCCGAACGTGCCGAAGCCAGTAGTACCAACTCGCTTAAGGGAAAGCGACGCTGATGCAGCAGCGCGATCAATTCTTGACCGACCGCTCCGGTCGCGCCGACGATTGCTATCTTGTAAGCCATTGTGGAAAATGTAGCCGAGCACTATAGCCGCCTGTGTGAGCGTTGTGAAGCGCTTTCGGTGGCCCTGACTCCGGCTGTGCTTTGGGTGGATTTATCGGCCCAGCGCATGGAGCTGTTGCTCGATGGACACAGCGAGCAAACGTTCACCATCTCCTCGAGCCGCCGCCCGCCATCCTGCATCGAAAATTCGCTGGGGACACCTCTGGGTCTGCACCGCATCGCCCAGAAAATCGGCGCGGACGCGGCCCCGGGCACGGTGTTCAAGGGGCGCGTGAGCCAGGGCCATACCTGGCCCAAACTGACCCCAGGCCAAATTGCCGACAACCTGATTACCTCGCGCATCCTCTGGCTGGAGGGCCTGCAGGAGGGCTATAATCGAGGCCCGGGCCGCGACACATTTTCGCGCTATATTTACATCCACGGGACCAATCAGTTTAGCAGACTCGGACAGCCCAACAGCCATGGCTGTCTGCTGCTGAGCGACGGCGACGTCATCGACCTGTTCAAACGGGTGGAATCCGGTACGCTCGTCTGGATCGAGGCGTAGGTTCTAGGACTCGGTTTTCGCTCCGGGCAAGGTGACCTTTAGCGTTGTGCCCTGGCTCTCGGCGGTAGCCATGTCAATTGAGCCGCCATGGGTCTTGGCGATGAGTTGCGCGCTGTAGGTACCCAAGCCCGTGCGGTTGCCCCCGCCGCTGGTCACAAATTTTTCGAAAAAGCGGTCACGAATTTCCTCGGGCACAACGCCATCGTTACTCACTTCAAACACAAACGGTTCGCCACTTTGGAGGCTGACCTCGATCTTACCACCGGTGGGCGACGCCTCGATGGCGTTTTTGATCAGGTTGCCAACGAGCGAATGGCACAGCAGCGGGTCCACGTCGACCAACAGGCTCGCCTTTGGCAGTTCAACTTCTTGGCCATCAAGCGTGAAGACCAGTTGCAGTTCATCGTTCTCCACCAGGTGCTGCAACTCGCTGAGGACCTCGCGGAAGATGTCCAGGAAGTCGATCCGATCGCGCTGCAGGATGTAGGAGCCTTCCTCCATCTTGTAGGTCTCCAGCGAGATGTTGATCAGATCGAGCATCTTGAGCGCAGAGTTGCGCATGACGCTCGCCATCTCGCGCTCCTGGTCGTTCAAGCGAGGGCTTTCGATCAGGAGGTCGGGCAGAGTCAGAATGGCCGTCAGCGGTGTCTTTAGGTCGTGCCGGGCGATGCGTTCCAGCTCCTTGCGCAGGCGCTCCGCGTGGATGCGGTCGGTGATGTCCATCACGAAGGTCACTTTCTTGCGATCGCCGTCAGGTTCTTCAATCAGGGCCGCATCGGCGAGGATCGTCTTGTATTCGCCCGAGCGGGTGCGCACTTCCCATTCCCCGCGCATCTCGGTACCGCCTTCGATAAAGTCGTCGTGCAGCTTCGTGAGGATCTCGTAATGGTCTTCGCGCACCATCATGGTGAAGTGATTGCCCAGCAACTCCTCGGCTTCGTAGCCGTAAAAGGCGCGGTAGGCCGGATTCGTGTACTCGAAGTAGCCGTTGGAGTCGGTGATGCAGATGCCCACCGGCGTTTTTTCCAGAACGCGCTGGAAGCTTTCCTGGCTGGAGCGCAGGGCTTTTTCTGCCTCGGCGCGGCGAGATTCACGATCCTCCAGACGCGCAACCTGACGGCGCAGCCGTTCAAGCTCCTGCAACAGATCTTCGCGTGTGCGACTTTCGTTTCCCATCAGACTCGGACGTTGGGCCGTACGGAGCCGACCCGTGGGGACTATCCTTCTTAATGTAAAGGTATTCTCTATCAGTACGTCAACTTATCACCACGGGAGTTCGGGCGAGATCAAGGAGTTTCGCATGTATCTGCCAAGACCCACGTCACCGGGCAATCGTGAGTTCCGGCTTGCTTCACTGGGGGTCCCGAAAACACTGCAGGCTGTGGGGCCTATTTGGGGAAAACAGCGGCGATGATCCATTTGCGTGAAGCGCTCGATGGAGCAATGCCTCCGGATTTGCTGGCCCGCCAGACCGAGGCTGTTTTTCAGGACGGCGGCTTTTTGCAGCGGGCGCTCGGCCTGGAGCATCGACCGCAGCAGGCGCGCATGGCTGTGCGGGTGGCCGAAGCCTTTGAGCAAAATGCGCCATTGTTGTTCGAAGCCGGCACCGGCGTCGGCAAAAGCCTGGCGTACCTGGTGCCAGGGCTGCTGCGCGCGCTCAGCGACGAACGACCCCTGCTGGTTTCAACGCACACCAAAGCCCTGCAGGAGCAGGTTCGCGCCAAGGACCTTGAGTTGTGCCGCGCGCTGTTTCGGCAGACGCCGCAATTGGCCGACAAGGCAAATTTTCGCGTGGCCAAGCTGGTCGGCCGGGCCAACTACTGCTGCACCACACGCCTGGCCCGAGCTTTGGCGGCCAAAGCCGAGTTGTTTCCGACCGAGCAGGAAAACGAGTTGGCGCGCATAGCCGAATGGGCCACGCAAACCACGGAAGGTCTCGTCGAAGAGCTGTCGCCCCCGCCCTCACGCGAAGTCTGGGAATGGGTCAACGCGGACTCCAGCGTCTGCAACCGCAAGAATTGCGCTGATGACGAATGCTTTTACCGCAAGGCCCTCAAGCAGCGTGACCTGGCCCACGTCATCATTCTCAACCACAGCCTGCTGTTTGCACTGCTGGCCGCCGGGATGACCCCGCCTCAGAAAACGCCCGGCGTGCTCCTGGCCAACGACTTCGCGGTTTTGGACGAGGCGCACCGCATCGCCGAAGTGGCCACGGAGTATTTCGGACACGAGCTTTCGGATTTTGGCCTGAACCGGCTCTTGCGACAATTGCACAACCCCAAGCGCAAGAAAGGCCGCGGGCTGCTGGCGAAGATCGGCCGACCTCAGGATCGACAGGCCGTTGAGACCCTGGCAGCGGCTTCGGAGCGCTTTTTCGATCAGGTGCAGGGGCAAATTTTGCGGCGGCGTGAGATTGTCCGCCTGGAAGATCCCGACTGGGCCGAGCCCACCTTCCTCAAACCGATGGACGCTTTGCTGCAATGCCTCGGAGCGTGCCTGACACGGCTCGATGAGCCCAATCAACGCGATGAACTCAACGACCTGCGGCAACGTCTGGCCGGCTTTCGGGCGGGGCTTTTAGAATGCCTCAGCCTGGGCCAGGAGGATACAGTTTATTGGGCTGAGCGCGCCGGGCGGAAACAAAGCATCATCAAGCTGCGCTCGGCACCTCTGGATGTGGGGCCTTACCTGCGACGTTACCTGTTCCAGCGCGAGACCAGCGTGGTCCTGACCAGCGCTACGCTCAGCTGCGGTGACGACATGAAGCAGTTTCGCCGTCGCAACGGTGCCGAACACATCGACGGTGAGCAGGTCGCCAGCCCCTTCGATTATGAGACACAGACCAAGGTCTACCTCGCCACCGATGCGCCGCAGCCCGGTCAGTCGGACAGTCGCCTGGACGCCGGTTACCTGGCGGAGATGATCGCCTGGTTTGCCCAGCGCACTGAGGGCGGCACCCTAGTGTTGTTCACCAGCTACGCGGACCTGGGACGGGTCGAACGTCTGCTGGGCAGTGAGTTCGACCTTGGCGACCGGCCCCTGCTGGCTCAAGGCCGGGATTTGGGGCGAGATCAACTTCTGGCGACATTCCGACAGGCGGGAAATGCCGTCTTGCTGGGCACGGAAACCTTTTGGACCGGCGTGGATGTGCCCGGGGTAGCCCTTTCCCAAGTGATTGTGACGCGGCTGCCTTTTGAGAACCCCTCCCACCCGGTGGCGCAGGCGCGTTCGGAAAAACTCCGGGGCGAGGGCCGTAACCCTTTCCAAGAGATGACCTTGCCGGACGCGATCCTGCAGTTTCGCCAAGGGATCGGCCGCTTGATCCGCTCTAGCACCGATGAGGGCCGTGTCGTGATTCTGGACTCCCGGCTCGTGCAGCGACCCTACGGACGGGCCTTTTTGGAGGTGCTGCCCGGACCGGCGCCCGTGCGCTTCGATCGGGGCAACCGCAGCGAGCGGGTCCCCGCCCGCAAATGAGCAAAAACGTTGCTCCTGCAAGTGATTCGGGTATGCTATTTGCCAGTAACGTCTTATTGCCCGGGCACTCAGGACGATTTATCATTCGCTAAACGGGTGCTGACGGTATCTGTGCCCCCGATGTATTCGCTATTTCCGGCCCACGCCGCCTTACTCAATGTCTGAATCCTCATTGCTGCGCTTACACGCATTTGGTCTCACCGACCGCGGTTTGGTCCGCCGCCAAAACGAGGATTCGCTCCTGCTGGACGATGCAGCGCGGCTGTATGCCGTGGCCGACGGGCTGGGCGGATTGCCTGAAGGGGCTGTCGCCTCGGAACTGGCAACGGAGAGCCTCAAGGATTTTCAACAGGAACATGCCTGGGAAAGTTTTCCGGATTTTCGTGCTATGTTCCAGTTCATCAACGAGCGCGTGGTCAAACGCGGGCAGACCATCAATTCGGAACTGGGCATCGGTACGACGCTGACAGCGGTGCACTTTCTCGACGATACGCTGCGTATTGGCCACATCGGTGACACCGGTGTGCTGCTGTTGCGCGGAGGCGAATTGAGCAAGCTGACGCGGGATCACACGATGGCTCAGGAGATGCTTGATCGGATGGGCCCAGAAGACGATCCTTACATCCCCGAATACTATACGCACACCCTCACGCGTTGCATCGGCCAGGAAGGCACTTTGCAAGTGGATGTGGAAACTGTTTCCGTGCAGCCCGACGACCGTCTGTTGCTTTTCTCGGACGGGGTCACCAAAACGCACGAGTTCGAAGAAATTCGAGTGCTGATGGCCGACGAATCCGACCCCGAGGCCTTTGTGCGCACCATTGTCAACAACTCCAACGAGCGGGGCGGACCCGACAATGTCACCGCCATTGCGATCTACCTGGAGTGATGTCCACATCGCGTGCCCAGCTTTTCCGCGAGAAAGTCGCCCAGCAGCCGAAAAACCCGTTGTTTCGGTTCAGCCTCGGGCAAGCACTGTATCAGGAAGGTGATCTGACAGGTGCCCGCGAGCATTTCGAGATTGCGGCCAACTCCCGCGACGACTGGATGCTGCCTCGAATCATGCTCGGTCAGGCACTGATTGACGCCGGCGAGCCGGAGTCCGCGCGTCCGTGGCTGGAACGCGCTCTGGAACTGGCCATTGAGCAGCAGCACGACGACCCGGCGGACGAATGCCGCCAACTACTCAGTACCCTCAACGCCAAAGAGGCGTAGGGTACTCCCCCGCCCTTACTTTTGCTTCGATGGCTTCCTGCACGCTGTCGCGATCTTGCGGATAGGTAACCCCAAACCAGTCGCTCGGGGTGCGCGCCACCTTAACGCGGGCCGCTCCCTGACCCACGGCGGCATCCACCGCTGCTGGCAGATAGAATTCTTCCTTCAGCGGGTCCTGCAAGTTCTGGAGAAAGTCATCGAAGGCGCCCTTTAGGGAATCGAAAAATCCCGGCTGGAAACCCCACAGGTTCATCGAGGCCGGAGCGTCCGCTTCGAGTGTTACCTGCTCCTTCTGGTGCTGAGGGAGCCCGCGAATGACCCCGTCGGTTTCCTCGTGAATGTCAGTGTGCTCGACCACGGAAGTCAACCAGCCTTCCCTATCGCTCTGAACAACCCCGCGAGCGACGCCTCCGTTGGCTGAAAGCGTCCGCTCGAGCCTGTATGCGACCAGAGCATGCGTAGTTTCCGCAGGTTCGCTCCTGAAAAAGTCGGCGAGCTGCCGGTAGCTGTCCGCGCCGTAAAAATCGTCCGCGTTGATGACCGCGAATGGACCGTCGATGTGTTCGCGCGCGGAAAGGACCGCGTGCCCGGTTCCCCAGGGCTTCGTACGTTCGGACGGTACCGGGAAGCCAGTTGGGACGGCGGTGTCCATCTCCTGATATGCGAGTTGGACCTCGAGATGCGCGGGCAGTCGGCTCAAGACATGTTCGCGAAAAGCAGTCTCGAGTTCCCGGCGAATGATCAGGACAAAACGCTCGAAGCCGGCCCGGTGCGCGTCGAAGAGGCTGAATTCCAGGATCGGCTCGCCTGAAGGTCCAAAGCCCTCCATCTGCTTCAGCCCGCCGTAGCGACTGCCCATGCCGGCTGCCATGACGAGGAGGGTCCAGGGTTTGGCTTGAAAACTCACGGCGCGTGACGCTAAGCGCTGTAGTTCGGAGCGCAAGCGGGCAATTCACGGGTGGATTGACTCCCCGGGCCCAGCGGCGAGACTGCTTGAAGCATGCGCGCGCTCCTTACGACCTACGGCTCCACCGGTGACGTCTACCCGGTCATCGCACTGGCTCGCGCGCTCGAGGAACTGGGGCACGAAGCTGTTCTGGCCACCATGCCTGCGTTTCAGCAGGACATTGAAGCAGCTGGAGTGAACTTCGCGCCGATGCCGCCCACGGATTGGGGGCTGGCCGAGTTTCGCAAGGCCTCTCACGCGCTCAACGAAATCAAAAATCCGCTCAAGCAGCTGGAAACGATTTACGCGCAATTTGAGCCTTTTTTCGGGGACTTCCTCGATGCGTTTGAGCCCCTGATCGCGGACTTTGACATCGTGGTGGGCAGCTACCTGCTGCCAAATTTGAAAGCGCTCGCGCACCGGCACGGGAAGCCCTTCGCGGCGCTCTGCTTTTGCCACAACGTCGTGCCCTCCAGCGAAAGCGCCCCGCCCAACGTGCCGCCGTTGAGCTGGCTGGCGGGCCCGCTACGGCGCCGTTGGAACCGCAGCGCTTGGAGCACCGCCGAGCGCATCCTCGACAAGGCACTCAACCAGGCACTGCTGCCCGCCATGAAGGCGCGCGGACTGCCGGCTCAAAAGGGCTGGATAACCGCGCCGGGCGACCGCGTGCTGGTGACCATGCCGGAGTCTCTTTTCGCCTCGAAAGACATTTTGGGCGACGAACGGTTCGTTTTTACCGGTTACTTGCGCTGGCAGCCTCCCGGCAACGAAGCCGCACTGGAAGCGGTGGAGGCCTTTACCAAAGGCGAAGCAGTGCCGGTCATCACGTTTGGAAGCATGGCGGTCAGCCGGCCCGAGCAGCAGCTCGCGGCCTTTTTGCGCCGCTGGCCCAAGGGCGCCAAACTAATCTTACAAAGCGGCTGGGCGGGCTTTGAAGAGGTGGCGGAGCGGCCCGAAGTTCATGTCGTCGGAAAGTGCTCGCATAACCGCCTGTTCGAACATGCCTCGGTGGTCGTGCACCACGGCGGGGCGGGCACAACCGCCTCTGCGTTGTGGGCAGGCAAGCCACAGATTCTCGTCCCGCACATTGCCGACCAGCCCTTTTGGGCCCGCGAAATGGAACGCCTGGGCGTGGGTCGGAAGTTGGCTCGCAAGCGCTGGACCACTGAGTTACCGGCGTTGATCGCCTCGGTGGCGGGGGATGCGCAGTTGCGCTTGCGCGCCAGTTCGCTGTCGCAGCAGGTCCAGGAATCCAATGGTCCGGAGCAGGCGGTGCGCGTTCTCGAAGCGATGGTGCGCACGGGCGATGCCGCGACGGCACCCGCCATGCAGAGTGCCTGATTTATCCGGAGTTAGTGTCGCAGCTCTCCGGGATTTGGGCGTTCATTTGCGGTAGTGGACCCATGAAGTAAGCTATCAGCATGGCAGATAGCAGTCAGCATATTCTTATTGGTGGCATCACCGGGGGCATCGGCAGCGCGCTTGCGAAGCGCTTGCTCGAATCGGGACACAAGGTCTCCGGCTTTGCACGCGACAGCAAAAAGCTCGAAGCGTTCGCCACGGAGCATCCCGAAGCTCAGGTCTTTTCAACGGACGCCCATGATTTGGACGCCGTACAGGGCGTGGTGGAAGCGGCTACGGAAGTGGCTCCATTGGACGGCTACGCGCATGCCATCGGCTCGATTCTTCTCAAGCCACTCGCGGGGCTGAAAGTCGAGGAATTCGAGCAAACAATGCAGCTGAACCTGGTCACCGCTTTCAAGGCGCTCAAAGCCGTCACGCCCGCGCTGCAAAAGGCCAAAGGCGCCGCTGTGTTTTTCAGCACCGTGGCCGCGCGCACCGGTCTGGCCAATCATGAGGCCATCGCCGCCGCCAAGGCAGGGGTCGAAGGCATGGTGCGCAGCGCGGCCGCATCGTTGGCATTGCGCGGAGTGCGGATCAACGCGGTGGCCCCGGGCATGACCGAAACACCTCTGGCCGAGCCGCTGCTCAAATCCGATGCGGCCCGCAAGGCCTCCGAAACCATGCACCCGCTTGGACGCGTGGGCGAGGCCCATGAGGTCGCCTCACTGGCCGCATGGTTGTTGTCACAGGATGCGACCTGGGTGACCGGTCAGGTCATGAGCGTGGACGGCGGCTTGTCGACCGTGACACCTCGGCCAAGGACTTAGCTTGGCACCGGATTTTTGCGAAACAAAAGAACCCGGCGGAAACCCCTAAACGCCGGGCTCTTTTGAACTCTCGCTATAATTACCGAGATTTTGTAACCCACTATGATGGCGCACTCTCACGCGCCGTAGTGACTCCTAATTGAGCACCGGATGTGCCAAAGTCAGGAGGCACTAAAGTTTTGCCGCAGATCGTCCCCGGCTATCAAATTTGCTGACCTCGCACCGCAGTTGCATTAGGCCTGCGAAAGCGGCCTCGGGTTTTTTGGCAAATAATTACCAGCTGCCAATAACAGGTGCGCACACACGCTGGCAAAAAGCGTTCAACCTGTTACCTGATGCGCACCGGGGCCCGTGCTGGAGGGAATCCAGGTGAGGTCTTCGGAAAACGCCGTGCGGTAGGCTTGCTTAATTATCGCTGCCTGCGCTTCGCCGTAAGTATCCTTGGTGAAAGCCAAAACCGCCCCGCCGAACCCGCCACCGGTCAGGCGTGCCCCAATGACCTCAGGCTGTTGCCGGAGTTGCTCGACCAGAAAATCCAACTCGGCCACGGAGTTTTCGAAATTGTCGCGGCTGCTTTCGTGCGAGGCGTACAGACACGCGCCCGCCTGCTCCAAATCGCCTTGCTCCAGTGCCTCACAGACCTGTTTAACCCGCGCGTTTTCCGTGATAATATGATGCGCGCGTTTGTCCAGTACAGCTTCCAGTTTCGCGGCAGCGCGCTGCGGATCGGTGGCCAGGGAAAGGTATTCAACTTCCGGATACACTGCCTGAATCGCGTCGCGCGCCCGCATGCATTCTCCGTGGCGGTCGGCGTAAAAAGAGTCCACCAAGGCGTGCTTGAGACCGGTATTGAAAATGTGGAAGGCGGTGCCTTCAGGCAGGGGCACCGTGGAGAACGTCTCCGCGCGGCAATCGATGCGCACAAGTGCGTTGGTCTCACCAAAAGCGGAAACGCCCTGGTCCAGAATTCCGCAGGGAACGCCCACGAAGTTGTTTTCGGCGCGGCGGCCCAGACGGGCCATCTCCTCGCGCGGCAGTTCAAATTCAAGTAATCCGCTCAGGGCATACGCCGTGGCCAGTTCCAGCGCTGCGCTGCTGCTCAAGCCCGCACCAGGGGGCAGGTTGCTGGCAATGGCCAGGCTGATTCCCGAAGGTGCCACTTGGCCCAGCTTCGCCACCTCGTCGATGACGCCCAGCGGGTAATTGGCCCAGGAGCCTGTCCCGGTCAATGGAGCCAGGCGGGCCAGGTCGACCTCGACCGCCTCGCCGTTGCCCAGCGTAGCGATGCGCGCGCGTCCGGACTCACCGGCCCCAGCGGCGACAGCCACGCCCATGTCCAGACTGGCCCCCAGCACCAGACCGCCGTTGTAGTCGGTGTGGTTGCCGATGAACTCGACCCGACCCGGAGCGAAGGAGAGGTGGCTGGCCGACCAGGCAAAGCGTTCGGCAAAGAGGGTTTGCGCGTCGAGGACGGTGGGATGCATCGCAGTTGCATGGCAGAGGGTAGGGGCGCGGGGCAAGCCGACAAAAGAAAAGGCCCGCGGCAGTGCACCGCGGGCCTTGTCAAAATGGGAAGCAGTCGAATTCCCCGTGTATCAGGCAAGGGCCTTGAGTTGGGCGCCCGGCTTGAACTTCACCGTTTTCGAAGCGGCGATTTTGATCTTCTCGCCGGTCTTCGGATTGACGCCCATACGGGCAGCGCGCTTGGTCACCTCGAAGGTGCCGAAGCCGATCAGCTGAACGGATTTATCCTTGCTCTTGATGCCCTTCTTGATCCCTTCGATCACGGCGTCAACCGCGCGCTCGGCGGCGGCCTTCGACGTTTCCTTGCCCAGGGATTTTTGTACTTCCTCGATAAGCTCTGCTTTATTCATAGATATCTGATTAATTGTGCGAAACCGATTCGGTTCAACGCACGCGATTTACTGTATCTAAAATAAGACAGGTCAACCCCAAAGGCGCTTAACGCGAAAAAAAACTCATTTGGGCGGATTACGCGAAGGCGCATGGATATTGGCTTCGGGGTGGACTTCCCCCTGCCGCCCGCTTTGCGTCAATTTCAAAAGCTAGTCCAGCGCCTGAACCCTGTCCAAGCCCCGTTCGGCGGCGAGTTGGTCGGCGCGTTTGCGCAGTTGCCGGGCCATGACGCGCGCCTGCTCAGGGGGTGCTCCCAGGCGTTGGAAGGCCGCGATCAAGCTCGCACTATCGGGATCGTTCTCGCTCGCCATAACTTTCCTATTAAAGCACCCGAATCTCGGGCGTTCCTCCCGCCTGCAGTGCCAGTTCGGTGCCGGGGGAAACGTGCGCGAGCTTGAGCAGGGCCAGCGCGTGCACCCCACCTTCCCGTGGGGTGGGATGGACGCTGCGCACTTCCCCCACAGCGCGATCTTCACGAAACAGCGACTGCCCGGTGGCCAGGGTCGGGCCGCTGGAGCCGATGCGAAACAGCCCGCGGCGCACCTGCCCCATCGCATGCAATCGGGCCATGACCTCCTGCCCGAGGTAACACCCCTTGTCGAATGCCACGGCTTCTTTTTCCAGAGCGGCTTCCTGAGGCAGGTCTCCCTCCAAACCGCAATCGGTCGGGACTGCGGCAATCCCCGCCTCGATACGCAGCGCCTCAAACTCGAGCGGGTCGACCAAATTCACTTCCTTCGGCGCGATGAAGGCACCATCGACTTTGAGGCAGTCCAGCCGCAGCCCCGGCAAGCCGCGTCCGCGAAAAAGGTAACCCAACTGCACATCCTCAACGAATGCCTTTGGCGGTGGAAACTCGCCAGGCCAGCCTTTTGAAAAGTCAGCTTCGATGTCGCCGGTCACGCTCAGGAGTTCGCCCGACAGGGCCTCGATCTCCACATCGTCAGCGATGATGCGTGCCTCCAGGTGTGCAACCAGCACTGGGGCCTCGCATTGATAGGACACGAGCAAAAACGTTTCCTCATCCAGCTGCAGGACAAAGGAATCGGCCTGCACACGCCCCTTGCGATCGAGCCAGAGCCCGTAGGTGCAGGCCTTATCCAGCGGCGACCGCAAATCGTTGGAGAACTGCGACTGCAAATAATCGAAGGCATCCTCGCCGGTCACCCGCAGAAGCGCTGACGGTTGCCCATGGATTCCACGCAAGGTCATCTGTCTAGAAAAGCATCCTCTGCCCTCTCGGCGCAACCTCCTGCGGACGGTAAAAAGCGTTGAAAGGTACGGCCATTCGGACAGGCTCGTGGGTCGCATCCATGAAACACCCGACCGATCTCACCGCCCCCGCGCCCACCTCGGATGTCAACATCACCGAGACACGCACGCTGGCCTCGCCCGAGGAACTCATTCGCGCGATCCCGAAAACCGAATCGCAGGCACAATTCGTCACCCAAAGCCGCGAGGCCATCCACCGCATCAGCTTTGGCGACGACGATCGCCTGCTCGTCATCGTGGGCCCCTGCTCAATTCACGACTTGGACGCCGGGCGCGAGTACGCTGATCGGTTGGCCCAACTGGCCGGGGAAGTCCGCAAGCAGATGCTGCTGGTCATGCGCGTTTATTTTGAAAAACCGCGCACCACCGTCGGGTGGAAGGGCCTGATCATGGACCCGCACCTGGACGGCACTTACGATATTCCCGCCGGACTCAAGGTGGCGCGCGAATTTCTGCTCGAAGTACTCGAGCGCGGTCTGCCCACGGCCACGGAACTGCTCGATCCGATCACTCCGCAGTACATTGCCGATTTGATCTGCTGGTCGGCTATCGGCGCGCGCACCACCGAGTCGCAGACGCACCGGCAGATGGCGTCCGGGCTATCGATGCCCCTGGGCTTCAAGAACGGCACCGATGGCTTGATTCAGACGGCGATCAACGCGATTCGCGCTGCGGGCAGCCAGCAGCGTTTTCTGGGGATCGACGCCAAGGGGCGCGCCTCGGCTCTGACTACCCGGGGCAATCCGAATTGCCACCTGGTACTGCGCGGTGGGCGCGATGGCCCCAACTACGAGGCCGCGCACGTACATGATGCCGCCAAAAAACTGGAGGCGGCGGGTCTGATTCCGGCGGTCATGATCGACTGCGCCCATGACAATAGCCAGAAGACCCCGGAGCGCAGCCTGGAGGTCTTTCGCAATGTGGTCAGCCAGGCGTGCGCGGGCGATCGAGCGGTTATTGGCGCCATGCTCGAGAGTAATTTGCAGGCGGGCAGTCAGCAGTTTCCGCAGCCCAAGGCGGCGTTGCAGCGCGGCGTCTCAATCACCGATCCCTGCATCGACTGGGGCTCGACACACGAGGTCATTCGCGAAGCGGCGCGCGATTTGGCCGAGGCCCAGGGCTGAAAAGGGGGCGGTTCAGGTAGGTGCCGGCACGGGGCGCAGGTTACCTGAAAGCAGCTGACGGTAGACGCGGTTTTTCACCCTGGGCAGAAAGCTACTGACGGAGTAATTCTGGCGTTTAACCGCGCCGGGCCCGAAACGGTAGGAAGCCGCCAGAGCCGGATAGGAAAAGGCGCGCGCTTTTTCCAGGAGCCCCCGCAGATGGACGAGGTAGGCAATGCCCATGCGGACGTTTTCCTGCCATTGCCAGGCGTGATCCCAGTCCTTGTCGGAAACGGTCTGCCAAGCGCCCTCGCTCATCTGCATGAGTCCCCGGGCAAAGCCGTTAGCGGATTCCGCCGAGGGGTCGAGGCTGCTCTCGGCCTGGGCGATCGCAAAGACGAAATACGGATCCAGGCCAGCCTGGGCGCTTTCCTGTTCGATAAATTTCCAGACCTCGACGGTCGAGGGGCGATTCTTTTTGGCCTCCTCGCGCATGTTGCTGCAGCCGCCCAGCATGAATAACAGCGCGACCAGCAGGCAGAGGATTCCAGCAGGTTGCCGGCGTCGTAAGGAAGAAAGCTTCATCGGCAAGAAAACTAGAGGCGGCGGGAGCGCGAACGCGAGCGTCCAGAGCTGCGGCTGCCGCTGCGAGAGGCTTCGGCGGCACCGGGCGCATCCGCCTTGATCCACAAATCTGGATGGGAATCCAGGAGCAGGGAAAAATCCTCCGGCATCGGGCACTCGGCCTTGAACTCGACGGTCTCGCCCTCGTGGTTGAATTTCAGTTCGAGCGCGGCGGCGTGCAGAAACATGCGCTTGGCGTAAATGCCGCGGGCAATGCGACGGTTGAAGCGAAAATCGCCGTAGGTCTGGTCGCCGACAATGGGGGCCTTACGCTTGGCGCACTGCACGCGCAACTGGTGCGTCCGACCGGTCACCGGCATGAGTTGCACGAGCGACACACCCAGGCGGTTGAGATCCTGGCGTAGGTAATGGTAGCGGGTCCGCGCCGCCACCGCATTTTTGCCGCCGCCGCTATTGGCCGCACCATAACGCACGCGCAGATTTCCTTCGGCGTCGCGGCTGCGTTCGAGCAGGTCGATCCACAAGGGAGGCATCGAGGGCGGGCGGCCCTTGACGATGGCCAGGTAGGTTTTTTTAGCCCGATGCGAGGCAAAGAGCTCGCGCACTGGTTCGGCGATAGCGTCGTTGAGCGAAACCAGCACCAGGCCGGTGGTGGGAGAATCGAGACGATTGAGCAGATAGACGCGGCGCGGCCGACCGTTTTCCGTCCACTCAAAACACTCGTCGTCAAATTTGTAGGGCTTGGTCAGGAGGGCTGGACGCTGCTCTTCTGGATCGGGCGCGGTGCCCTGTTTGGCGCGCACCTTGCGAATGGCCTCCGGCAGGTCTTCGGCCTCCTCCGGCGGGTTGGGATGGCTGAGCACGCCGGGGGGCTTATACAGAGCGCGCAAACCGCAGGGGTGCTGCGCCAATACCGAAACCCCTTCGAACAACGGCAGGTCCGAAGCTATGGCGTCGTTTGCGGCCATTAGCGCAGATGAAACGTGATGGAGAAAAACTCCCGCTCGCTGAGGACTCTGATCATGTCGTCACTCCACGGGCCATAGGGCGAGTTTTCGAAAATGGCGTCCTCACAGATGAGGGCAAACTGGCGGGTTCCGGTGGCATCAGTGATGCGCAGGTTGTGCACCCGACCGTCGCGGTCAAGCTCGCCGGTTACGGTGACTTTCGTGCCCAGATCGGAAGGCGTGAAAGGGTAATTCTCCAGTTTGATCAACCAGCGGCGGTAGATGGCCTCGTAAAATTGCTGGTAGTAAATCCCGTACCGCGAGAGGCGGGAGCTGACGGCGATCTGTCCCAGGCGAGCGGCGACGCTGTCGGTTTTGCGGGTGAGGCTGGTCGGTAACTCGGGCGCGCTCAGGCGTGGACGGGGCTTGGGGTCGGGCAGGCCTTGCTGCGGAGTCTGCTCGCTGGGCGGGCGTTGCTCCTGGGGCTGCTGTTGTTGCGGCTGTTCCACCGGCTGATCGGAGGGGTCCTCAACCGGTGGCACCTCGGGCAGAAATAATTCGACCATCTCCGGGAGCGAGTCGTCGGGGAGCTCCTCGTTTTCGGTGGGCTCTTTTTCCGTGGCACCGGTCCCGTCGGGGTCGAGCTCCTCGACCTGAATCAATTCGGGGGTCGGCGGCGGTGCCGGCGCGGGCTGCGCAGTTTCCTGGGCGGCTTCGGTCGGTTGGGAATCCGGCTGCGGCTCGACCGGCTGACCCTGGGGCACGTACTGGGATGGATCTTCGAGCGTGCCCACCACGATGCTCTGCGAGGTTTCAATCTCGCCATCCTCGACGGAGGGGAAATCGTCTTCGGCGAGAAAATCCGGGTCGGGCTGGGCCGCTACCTGATTTTGAAAAGACTCCTGGTTGGTTTCCTCGTCGGGAAAATCCTGATTGGCGTCCGGGTTGGCCTCGACGTATTCGGGGCGCGGCGGCTCGGGCACAGGGACAAGTTCCTCCTCCTCTTCTTCCTCGGTTTTGTTCGGCGGAGGCGTCTGCGCCAGCTTCAGGCCCAGCTGCAGGGAGCTGCTCGGACGCAGGCGCAGGCTGAGGTCGTCACCGGATTCCTGAATGGCGTTGGTGAACGTCTCGTAGGCGCCCCATCCGGCCCCGGCGTTGACCACGAGGGTGCACAGGACAGCGATGACCAGCGCTCGGCGTTGCAGACGCGCCGGAAAGGCACCGCGTTGCAGCAGATCCCACTTGACCGGTGCGCCGGTGCGCGGGCGGACCGGGCGTCGACGGGTGCGGCGGCTTTGGCGTGGAGGCGGCATCAATCCTGCGTTGAAAATTTGAGCCTGTGCCAAAGGCCCAGCGACTGCAAACGTTCCTTCAAGTGTTCGACGGGCAGGCCCATGATGTTGGCGAGCGAGCCGTTGTAATGATCGATAATCAATTCGCGTCCTTCCTGGATTCCGTAGGCGCCGGCCTTGTCGAGCGGGTCGACCCGTGAAAAATAGGTCTGAATGGTGGCTTCATCGAGCACTTTGAATACCACCTCGCTGGTGGCGAGGCTGCTGTCGGAGCGATCCTCACTTTCCAAAAGCAGGTGAACCCCGGTAAAGACCGTGTGGGTGCAGCCGGACAGGCGCATAAGCATCTGCCGGGCTTCCTCGAGATTCGCGGGCTTGTGCAAAAGCTGTCCCTCCAGCGACACTACTGTATCCGAACCCAGCACCAGCGCTCCGGGAAAGGATGGCGCGACAGCTTCGGCCTTGCGACGCGCGTTCTCCAACACGAGGGGACCGGGCGCGGCGTCGGTCCCCTCGTTTTCATCGATGTGGGCGGGCACGACTTCGAATTCCAGACCCAGCGTACGCAACAGATGACTGCGCCGTGGCGACTGCGAGGCCAGGACCAGTTGCAGGGGTTGCGATTCGGAGCCGGCTTGCATCAGAACTTATCGCGCAATCCGATCTGTTAGCGCCAGAGGCGGCTGCGCCCGCGCCATTCGGGGTCTGCGAGAAACGCCGCATGTTGTTTGCCGGTGGTCTTCAGGGCTTCTTCAAAGGTGGCCGTGGTCGGCTTGGCATCGCGGGAGACCGGCTGGCCGATGTGGAGCGATGCTTCCGGGAGCGTGTGATCGCCAAAGAGGATGCGCTTATACACTGGTACGGCAGCTTGAGCAGGGCTGCGCTTGAGCAAGATCTCCGTGCCGCCTAAAAAGGCGGGCCAGGGCTCAAAATCGCTTACGAGGCGTCCCTGCGGGTACAGAAAGAGGGCCCTTCGTTCGCCCGACGGGGTTTCCTTGAGCAGTCGTGTGGCGTAGAGGAGGCCCCGGGCGCGCTCGGATTTGGATTCCAGATCGACGCCGAAGACTCCCGCGTTGGTGAAGAACTTTCGCTTCACGAGGTTTTTTTCCTCCATCATCAGGTAAGAGCGGATGCCGAATTGCTCGATGATGGGCAGCTCTAGAAAGCCATCCCACCAGGTCTGGTGATTGCTGAAAAAGACCAGCGGATAGCTCTCCGCGTTGTCCAAAAACGTTTCGACGCCCGGCTCGGCGGAAACCCAGATGCGTCGAAAGTGCCGGCGGAACAGGCGACGCAGGTAAAAGACCAGCAGGGCCGATTTGAAGGGACTGTGACGTGCCGGGAGCATTGGGGATTTCGCACAAAGAGCGAGCTGGCCTTGATTCTACGGCAGGCTGCCCCATGACTGCGAGCGTGCCGAACGAAGCACCCGACCCCGCCCGCGTCAAAGCAGAGTTTCTATTGCTGCAGGATCGCCTGTGTGCGCAATTCGAAGCCATCGAGGCAGGCGCTTCCGGCGCGTCGACCTCCAGAAGCTTCCTGGCCGACGACTGGACCCGGTCCCCGGACGCGGCCAAGGGCCTTTCCGGTGAAGGTCGCACACGCGTGCTGGAGGCAGGCGCCGTCTTTGAGAAAGCCGGGGTGAACTTTTCGGATGTACGCGGGGCCTCGATGCCACCCTCGGCCACTGCAGCCCGCCCTTCGCTGGTGGGCGCAAGCTTTCGTGCGCTGGGCGTTTCGGTGGTGATGCACCCTGAAAATCCCTATGCACCTACGGCCCACGCGAATGTGCGCTTTTTTCTGGCGGAGAAACCTGACGAGGCACCGCAGTGGTGGTTTGGCGGGGGCTTCGACCTCACGCCGTTTTACCCGTTCGACGACGATATCCGTGCCTGGCATACGGCGGCCCGGGCCATCTGTCAGCCGCTCGGCCCGGACGTTTACGCGCGCTTCAAGGAAAACTGTGACCGCTATTTTTACCTGCCGCACCGGCAGGAGACACGGGGTGTCGGTGGACTGTTTTTCGACGATTTCAACGAGCCCGGGTTCGCGCGGAGTCTGGATTTTGCCCGACTGGTCGGCGACACCTTTGGTGAGGCCTATGCCGCCATCGTTCAACGACGGCACCGCGCGCCCTTCGCGCAGCGCGAGCGCGCCTTTCAGCTCTACCGCCGGGGGCGCTACGTTGAGTTCAACCTGGTCTATGACCGCGGGACGCTCTTTGGGCTGCAAAGTGGCGGTCGCATCGAAAGCATCCTGATGTCGCTGCCCCCGGCAACCGGCTGGCGGTACGGTTACACGCCCGAGCCAGGCTCGCCCGAGGCCGCGCTGACCGAGCACTACCTGCGCCCGAGAGACTGGCTTGCCGAACTGCCTGAGAATGCATAGGGTTGTGAGTCAATGGAGGTTGTGGAGGTGCTTACCTCGCGCGAGCGTTTTATAAAGGCGTGTCGCTGCGAAGCGTTGGAACGCCCGCCGGTGTGGATCATGCGGCAGGCCGGGCGTTACCTGCCCGAGTACCGTGCCCTCAAGCAGCAGCATTCCTTTCTCGAGATGGTGCGCACGCCTGAACTCGCCTGCGATGTAACCCTGCAACCGCTCCGGCGCTTCGCCCTGGACGCGGCCATTTTGTTCAGCGACATCCTGGTGATTCCTGAAGCGCTGGGAGCCCCCTACCGCTTTCGTGAGCAGGGCGGGATCGCAATGGAGCGCTTTCTCGACGCGCCGGAAAAGATCGCCCGCCTGCATGCCGATGGTCTTGAGCAGAAGCTCACCTACACCTCGGAGACGCTGACCCGTTTGCGCGCTCAATTGCCGGAGACGGCCCTGCTGGGCTTTTGCGGCGCGCCCTGGACGCTGGCGGTCTATATCCTTGAGGGCGGCAGCGATGCCAAGGGCAACGACACCCGCGCCTTCGCCTACAATGAGCCGGAAGTTTTCGCGCGAGTGATGGACGTTCTGGCGGAAGCCTGTGGCCGTTACCTTAAGCTCCAGGCCGAGGCCGGTGCGGACGCCCTGCAGATTTTCGACAGCTTCGCCGGGCTTTGCCCCGCCGGTGCCTACGGAGACCTGTCGCTGCGCTGGATTCAGCGGGTCATCGCGGCGGTGCCGCCCACCGTGCCAGTGATTCTGTTTGCCAAGGGCCAGGGCGGTAACCTCGGGGCCCTGCCCGCCTCGGGAGCTCAGGTGTACGGGATCGACTGGACGGTGGAACTGCCTCACGCCGCCGCGCAGTTGTCCGCCGAATGCGCGGTTCAGGGCAACCTCGACCCGGTCCTCATGCAGACGTCCCCGGCGCGCGTTCGGGCAGAAGCCCAAGCCCTGCTGGAGTCGATGCGCGGGCGCCCCGGTCACATCGTCAATCTGGGCCACGGCATCCTGCCTTCCGGCAAGATCGAGTGCGTCGAGTCTCTCGTAGAAACCGTTCGCAACTTCGCCTGATGGAACTGACAACGCCCCCGGCGATCGATCTGGAGCTGGTCCGCAAGTACAACCGACCGGGGCCGCGTTACACCTCCTATCCGCCGGCCACGCAATTCAGTGAGGCGGTCGAGCGCGCCGCACTGCTGGAGGCGGTTGCTTCGGGCGCGGGGCCGCTGTCGCTGTACGTGCACCTGCCTTTTTGCGAGAGCCTCTGCTGGTTTTGTGGTTGCAACACGATCATCACGCGCAATCGCGAACAAGCCGACGGCTACCTGGGCTTGCTGGAACGGGAAATCGCTCTGGCGGCGCAAACCCTGCAACCGGAGCGGCCGGTCGTCCAGTTGCACTTCGGTGGCGGCACACCCAATTTTTTGACGCCCGCGCAGATTACACGTCTGGGCGACTGTCTGCGGCAGCGCTTTCGCTTCGATCCGAACCTCGAAGCCGGGGTCGAACTCGACCCGCGCCGCCTGGAGGAAGCGCAGGTGGCCGCGTTTGCAGAGGTGGGCTTCAAGCGCGCTTCGTTTGGCGTGCAGGACGTGCACGGGGAGGTGCAGAAGGCGGTCAACCGCCTGCAGTCGCCTGAACTCAACCAACAGGCCATGCAGTGGCTGCGCACTCATGGCTTTGAGTCGGTCAACATCGACCTTATCTACGGGCTACCGCACCAGACACCGGAAGGCTTCACGCAGACGCTGGAGAGCGTTTGCGCCCTTGAGCCCGACCGGCTGGCCATTTTCAGCTACGCCCATGTACCCTGGATGAAACCCGCGCAGAAACTGCTCGAGCGCGTGGGGCTGCCGGATGCGGAGGCCAAACTCAGGATGCTGCGCACAATTTATCAGACGCTCACCGAACGCGGCTTCGTGCCCATCGGCATGGATCACTTTGCGCGGCCCGAGGATGAGCTGGTGGTGGCCCAGCAGAACGGCACGCTCCAGCGCAATTTTCAAGGCTACAGCACCCGCGCAGGTGCGGAGATCTGCGCCTTTGGCCTCTCCGCGATCTCACAAACAGAGGCTACCTACCGCCAGAATCACAAGGATTTGCGCGATTACCGGGCCAACCTGGAGAACGATCGCTGGCCGATAGAACGCGGCTGCCTGCTCGGCGCGGAGGATCGGTTGCGCCGGCAGGTCATCCTACAGTTGATGTGTTCCCTTGAGCTTGATCTGAAAATGGTCGAAGAAGCTTATGACGTGAATTTTACATCCCACTTTCACAAAGAGCTGAAGCGCCTGCGCCCACTCGAAGCCGACGGGCTGGTTGAGGTCAGCGCCGAACGCATCCGGGTGCTGCCCTCCGGGCGTCTGCTCATTCGCAACATCGCGATGATTTTCGACGGTTATTTGAACGAGACGGCTTCGGCGTCACCGCGCTTCTCCAAGACAATTTAGCATGGGACGCGTCCTCATCATCGGAGGTGGACTGGCGGGCTTGACCGCCGGTCACACCCTGCGCCAGGCCGGCAACCAGGTGGCCGTCCTCGAGGCGGGCACCCGCGCCGGCGGTGCGATTCAGTCGACCGAGAGCGAAGGTTACGTGGCGGAAGCCGGACCGAACACCCTGCAGGTTTCCGAGCCCTCGACCCTGGAGTGGTTTGATTCGATCGGACTTGGGGAAGAGGTGATTGGCACCCGCCCATCCGCGAATAAGCGCTACATTCTAAAGTACGGGAAGCTGGTCGCCGTCCCGGAAGGGCCGGCCTCGGCCATCGGCTCATCGCTGTTTAGCCTGCCGGGCAAAGTGCGCCTGGCTGCGGAGTACATCACCCCTTCGCGGCGTGGCAGCGAAGATGAGTCCGTAGCCGATTTCGCTCGCCGGCGCGTCGGTCGCGAGTTTCTGCGGTACGCGCTCGACCCGATGGTCGCGGGTGTCTACGCGGGCGATCCCGAAGAATTGTCCGTCCAGCATGCCTTTCCCAAAGTCTGGGCGCTCGAACGCGATTACGGTGGTCTGATCAAAGGGGCCATGCAGAAGCGCCGCGAAGACCAGGCGCACCAAAGCCGCAGCGGCTACAAGAAAGGCAGTTACTCGTTTCGCCTCGGGCTGGAGATGCTCATCACGCACCTGTCCGAATTGCTGGGCAACAGCCTGCACATCAGCTCGGCGCTGACCTCCTTGGAGTGGACGGGCTCGCAGTGGGCCGCGGGCTGGGACCGCTTCGGCATGGCCGATCAGGGGCGTTTTGACGCGCTGCTGCTGACCTCGCCTGCCTGGAGCTTTGAAAACCTGCCGCTGCCGGATCCGCTGCACCGTATCCTGGAGCCGGTCATCAACATCCACTACCCGCCGGTGGCCTGCGTGGTCTTTGGCTTTGCCAAGCAGGCGGTCAAGCACTCGCTGGATGGTTTCGGTTTTCTGGTGCCGTCCTGCGAGCGGCGTGAAATCCTGGGCACGTTGTTTTCGTCGAGCATCTTCATGGGCCGGGCGCCCAAGGAGCACGTCACACTGACCTCCTACGTGGGCGGCTGCCGTCAACCCAGCCTTGCAATGCAGTCCGACAGCGGGCTGCGCGCCACGGTGTTGAAGGAACTCAAAGAGATTGTGGGCGTCAGCGCCGAGCCGACCTTCGAGAAAATCAGCGTCTGGCCGCAGGCGATTCCGCAATACAACGTGGGCTACACCAAGGTGCTGCAGGCCATCACCAACGCTAAATCGGCCTTCCCGACCCTCTTTTTCGCCGGAAACTACGTGGGGGGCATCTCCCTGGAGAAAACCATTCAGACTGCCCGCAGCGCCGCCGAGAAAATCCACGAGCGTATGGGCGCTCCCCTGGAAGCCGACCCCGAATTGACAACGCCGCCCGCTGAGAACTGATTAGCGCATGCCAGCTAAAGCGGTTATCTTACTGAATCTGGGTTCGCCGGACTCCACCGCGGTGCCCGATGTGCGGCGCTATTTGCGTGAGTTTTTGATGGATGGGCGCGTGCTGGATGCGCCCTTCCCGATCCGCTGGATGGTGGTCAACGGGTTGATCCTGCCCTTCCGCCCGAAGCAATCCGCCGAGGCGTATTCACGGGTCTGGCGCGAGGAAGGGTCGCCGCTGATTCTGATTAGCGAGGCCGTGCAGCGCGCATTGCAGACGCACTTGGAAGTCCCGGTCGAACTGGCCATGCGTTACGGCAGCCCGTCCATCCCGGATGCCGTCAAGCGCTTGAAAGCAGCCGGCACCGAGGAGTTGTTCATCGTCCCGTTGTACCCGCATTACGCCATGTCGAGCTACGAAACGGTGGTGGTACGCCTGATGGAGGAACTCGCCGCGCAAGCGCCCAAAATGCGCACCACGCTGTTGCAGCCCTTTTACGACGACCCTGACTACATCGCGGCCCTGGTCGAATCAGCCGAGCCGTACCTGAGCGAACCGTACGACCAGCTGCTCTTTTCGTTTCACGGCATCCCCGAGCGTCACTTGCGCAAGAGCGATCCCTCGCACGCGCACTGCTTGAAATGTCCGGACTGTTGCGAGGTTGCCCACCCGGCACACGCCACCTGCTACCGCCACCAGTGCGTGACCACGGTCAAAAAGTTCGTCGAGCGCGCCGGCATTCCCGAGGACAAGTACTTTCTGTCTTTCCAGTCGCGCCTGGGCCGCGATCCCTGGCTCACGCCCTACACCGACAAGACCCTGGAACGCTTCGGCGAGGAAGGCATCAAGCGCTTACGGGTTATCTGCCCGGCTTTTGTCTCCGACTGCCTGGAGACGCTGGAAGAAATCTCGATGGAGGGTAAAGAGACATTCATCGAGGCCGGTGGCGAGGACTTCGCTCAGATTCCCTGCCTGAACGAGCATCCGGCTTGGATTCACTTTTTGAAAAACAAGGTCGAAGCCTGGCTGACCCAGACAGCCACGGCCCAAGCTCGAGATGCTGTCGCCGAAGCGACGGTCAGCGTACCCTGAAACCAGCGCTGCCATGTTCCAGTTGAGCGATCAGACCCTGATGCTGCTGGGAGGTATTTTGTACCTGCTGGCCTTCATACTGGTCGCGGTGGATCTGCAGCGAAAGGTGCCCGGAGTCCGCGGGTTGTTCGTTGCTCTGCTCATCGGGGGTTTCAGTTTTCAAAGCCTGGGGCTGTACGCCCGAGGCATCGCCGAGCAAGCGATTCCCGTACAGACGTTTTTCGAGATTTTGCAAGTGGTCTCTTGGTCGGCGATACTGGTCAGTTTTATCTTTCATCCGTCCTTTCGCCTACGCTTTGCCAACGTGCTCACCACTGGACTGGCCGGGCTGCTGGGCCTGGGCTCGTTCCTTTTTGACAGCCGGGCACCCTCCGTGCCCATCGGTGAGCAGGAAAATCCCTGGGTGGCCTTTCACGCGGTGCTGGCGATTTTTTCGTACGGCATTTTCGCGGTGCTGGCGCTGACCTCGCTGATGTACCTGGTGCAGGATTTTGCCCTGCAGCGCCGTCGCGTCGGCAAGCTCTTTTCACGCCTGCCCGCGATCCGCAAGCTGGAGGAGGTCAACAGTCGCCTGATCTTCTTTGGGGTGGCCCTGTTTTCGATTGGCGTGGCCGTCGGCGCACTGAACCTGCTCAGCGAATCTTCAACCCTGGGCAAAGCCAAGCTCACCATCGCCCTGGCGGTGTGGGGGGCCTACGCGGTTCTGCTGTACCTGCGCCAGAGCCAGCGGCTGTTTGGCGTACCCTTTGCCTGGGCCTGCCTGCTGGCTTTTGTCGCGGCCTTAATCACGCTCAAGCCCCTGACGATTTCGACCCAGGACGCCCGCCTTGAGCGCGAAGTTCAGACCCAGCCGGGCGTGCCGTACCCCGTGGATGAAAGAAGCGATTAAGCAGTTGTACCTGGTTGGCAGTTCCCACCGCACGGCTCCGTTGCACGTACGCGAGCAACTGGCCGTGCCGGAAGATCTGGCTGATCGCCTGGCCGAGAACCTCCACTCGATGGAGGGGCTCGACGAATGGATGCTGCTGAACACCTGCAACCGCGTGGAGCTATACCTCTACGGCGACCGCCCCAACCTGCCCAAGGAAGTGGCTACGGTCATCACCGATTTGCACGGCATCGACCCCACCTTTTTCTGGAACCACGCCTACCAGCAAGTCGATGAAGATGGCGTGACCCACGCCTTTGAAGTGGCTTCGGGGCTGGACTCGCAGATGATCGGCGAGACCGAAATTCTCGGTCAAATGAAGGCCGCCTACGCCCGGGCGCAACAGACACGTTCAGTGGGGCCGGTGCTCAACCGCGTCTTCCAAAAGTCCTTTCAAGCAGCGAAGTGGGCGCGCACGCACACCGGTGTCGGCCGCGGGCAGATCAGTATCGGTAACATTGCCGCTGAACTGGCCGAGCGTATCTGCGGCGACTTGAGCAGTGTGCGCATCCTGCTGGCGGGCTCGGGGGAGGCCGGAGAAAAAACCGCCCAGGCGCTGGTCAGCCGGGGCGCGCGCACGGTCACCGTCACGAGCCGCACCGCTGAAAACGCACTGGCCCTGGCCAGCCGGCTCGACGCCACGGCGATGGATTTCGAGACGTTCGAGCGCTCCATCCAGCTTTTCGATGTGGTGATCGGCTCGACCGCGGCACCCGGCTCGATTTTGACACGCAAAGCGGTGCGCGGGGCCATGCGCCAGCGCCGCACGGTGCCGCTGTTTCTGATCGACCTGGCGCTCCCGCGCGACTTTGAGCCCGACTGCGGCAAGCTGCCCAACGTCTATCTTTACAATCTGGACGACCTTTCTGCCGTGGCGAACGAGAACCTCAAAAGCCGAGAAGCCGAGGTTGAGGCCTGTCGGAAAGCCCTGCACGAGCGCGCGACCCGCGTCTGGCACGAACTTACCGGCCGCGCCAAACCCACCGCGAAGGGGACGCCCCAAGCCACCGACCAGAAAACCCCTCAGGCAGTCTCCAACTGACGCAGCAGCCACTGCGAGGCGTTCAGCGTGCGCGCCTCGCCTAGCAAATGCTGCAGCTCTTTGGCAACTGCTCCAAACCGCCCGGGCGCGGTGGTGTCGCTCAAAAAATCACGCAACAAAGCACCGAGGACCGGCGCGCGCGCGGCCTTCTGAATGTACTCGGGGTAGACGGTCCGGTTGAGCAACAGGTTAGCCATGCCGAGGTACTCAACCTTGGCGACCAGCCGCCCGAACCGGTACGTCAACGGGTGGGCCCGGTAGACAATGCCACCGGGTATGCCGGCCAGCGCGCAGCAGAGCGAGATGGTACCCGAACTAGTCAGAACCGCCGAGCCGCTGGAGCCTTCCTCGCGCGGGCGCAAGGTCACGGTCGCCTTCACCGCCGGGTCCGCCTCGGCGAGGATGGACTGCATGAGTTGGCGGATACGCTCGCCGGGGTACAACACTGTTGCCCGCGGCGCGCTGTCGTCTCGCAGGAGGCTTTCGAAGCCGCCCAGCATGCGTGGAAAAATGCGCCCCACCGCCTGAGGACGGCTCCCGGGAAACAGCAGAATGTCTCCGCTTTCTGAATACCGGACCGGGTTGACGAAATCCGCCTCGGCAAAAGGGTGGCCCACGTAAGCGACGTCCAGGTCGGTGTCCGCGTAGCAGTTCACCTCAAAGGGAAAGATCACCGCCAGGGCGTTGAGATCGCGCGCCATGGTGAAGCGCCGCTTCTGCTTCCAGGCCCAGATTTGCGGGCTGATGTAGTACAAGAGCCGCACCGGGCCGCCCGCCTTTTGGGCCAGGGCGCGGTCATTGAGGGCCTTGGCCAGGCGCAGGTTGAAGCCCGGGTAATCCACGAAGCAGACCGCCCGCGGCTTGTATTCAGCAATCCATGACAACAGGCGCTCGAAGAGGCTCTTAAAGTAGCTGTAGTGCTTGAGGACCTCGATGAGGCCGACGACGGACGCATCGGTCAGATCGAAGAGCAACTGCGCACCGGCACCTTTCAACTCGGGGCCACCCACCGCGCAGACCTTGAGTCCCGGCGCGGCCTGGAGGGCTTCGCGCACCATGCGGGCGGCGTGCTGGTCGCCGGAGTGTTCGCCTGCGATGACCAGCAGATCGACGCGGCCTGCGTGCGGCGCTTCCAGAGCGGAGGGAACCGGCGGCAAAGCGGCCATACGGTGTCAGCTCTGGGCGGCCCGCGCCTTTTTCAGCCCCTCTTGAATCTGCTCGGTGATGCGGATGGCAAGCTCGAGCGCGGAACGGCCCAGCGCGCCGGACACCTTCGGCTGGGAGTGGCGCGATACGCTTTCGATGAAGGATGCGATCTCGATTTTCAGGGGCTCGCCCTTGTCGATGGGGATGTCCTCCATCTTGAGGTTGCCGGCGTCCTGGCGCACGAGGTGGCCCTTCTGATTCATGAAGTCGAGCGAGAGGTAGGTGTGGGGCTGAAAGACGCGAATCTCGCGCACTTTTTTCAGGCTGACCCGGCTGGTGTTCAGGTTAGCGACCGCGCCGTTGGCAAAGGTAATGCGGGCGTTGGCGATGTCCTCGCTCTGCGAGAGCACGTTGACGCCGATGGCTTCCACGCGCTCGACCGGCGCCTTGACCAGCTGCAGGACGACGCCGATGTCGTGTATCATCAAATCCAGGACAACACCCACTTCCGTACCGCGCGGATTGAACGGGGCGAGGCGATCGGCGGTGATGAAGCGCGGATCCTCAACGGTGTTTTCCATGAAACCCATGACCGGGTTGTAATGCTCGATGTGGCCGACCTGCACCAGTCGATCCTGGGCGCGGGCGGCCTCCAGGATCCCCTCCGCCTCGGCCAGCGAGGCGCACAGCGGTTTCTCGATCAGCAGGTGGCAGCCCGCCTGCAACAAGGGTAGCGCAACCTCGTGGTGGCGGTCGGTCGGCACGACAACGCTGACCGCGTCGCAGGCCGCCCCCAGGGCCTCCAGGGACTCAAACCGCGCGCAGCCGCGGGCTTCGCAAATTTCCGCCGCCCGCGCGTCATCGATCTCGAAGATGCCGGCCAACTCGCAGGATTCCAACTCGGAGTAGATGCGCGCATGATGCTGGCCGAGGTAGCCCACTCCTGCCACGCCACATCGCAATTTCGCCTCCCCGCTCATTGAGTCTGGCTAACGTCGGCCGCTGGTGCCGGCAAGCGAAACGAAGCAGCCACATCGAGCCCACCCTCGCGCAGCACCAGTTGGCGGGCTGTCTGAGCGGCGAAGGCCGGGTTGTGCGTGACTAGGATCAGGCTGACCCTTTCATCGGCCACGAGACGCAGAAAGGTCTGCATGACGCCTTCGGCGGTGTGCTCGTCGAGGTTCCCGGTCGGCTCATCGGCCAGGAGCAGGGCCGGGCGATTGATCAAAGCACGCGCGATGGCCACGCGCTGCCGTTCGCCGCCGGAAAGCTTGGCGGGCCGCTGGCGCAGACGCTCGCCCAGCCCGACCTGGCGCAGCAATTCGCGGGCTCGCTCACGCCGCTCTTCGGTGAGCGCGCCGAACATCCGGGCCGGCAGCAAGACGTTTTCCTCGGCGTTGAGTTCAGGCATCAGGTAATAGGACTGAAAGACCAGCCCTATTTGCCGGCAACGTTGACGCGCCAGCCAGGCGGCAGAACGGCGCTCGATCGCCTCGCCCTGCCAGTAAACCGAACCGCTACTGGGCCGCTCCAGTCCGGCCAGCAAATTCAGCAACGTGGTTTTGCCCGCGCCGGATTCGCCCCGAATGGACACGCTCTCACCTGCAACGACCGAAAGATTCACCGACGCCAGCACCTCGATGCGCCCGCTCGGGCCTTCGAAGGATTTACCCAGCGCACGCGCCTCCAAAAGCGGTGGGGACTCACTCATAGCGCAGGGCCTCCGCCGGGCGCAGACGCGCCGCCTTGATGGCGGCCAGGGCGCTGCCCAGGACCGCCGCGCCCACCCCGATCGCCACCGACATTCCCAGCTCTACCGGGTCGTTGAACACGGGCAGTTCGATGAACTGGTAAAAGTCGTAGATGAGGTTCTCGTTGCCGCCGATCACGGAGATCAGCTGCGTGACCGAGTTGCGAAAGCGCAACAGGATCAATCCGCCCACCAGCCCCAGCGCGGACCCGGCCAAGCCCAAAAAAAGTCCCTGCATCACAAAGATACCCGCCACGCTCACCCGCCGGCCACCCAGCGCGCCGAGCAAGCCGATCTCGCGCGTTTTGCGGATCACCGTGGTGATCATGAAGACGGTGATGTTGAACACGGCCACAAACAGAATGACCGCCGTGATCAGCGAGATAAACGTTTTCTCCAGGGCGAGGATGAAGAGCTTGCTCTGGTTGAGTTCCAGCCAGGTGTAAGCCTGTTCAAAGTCGGGCAGCCACGCGTTCAATTCCCTGGCCACGGCGGGGGCGTCGTTGGGATCGCTCAGGCGCAGCGCGACCGAATGCGCACGCCGGTCGCCGAAGCCGTACAGGTCCCGCATGGTGCGCAGCGTTACCAGCAGGGTGTTTTCATCCACCTCCGACCAGCCGGTTTCAAAGATGCCGACCACTTCCAACTCGACCGGCAGCAGGATTTCCTCGCCCTCATTGAGCAGTTCCGGCGAGTAGATCTCGAGGATGCGCCCTTCCTGCAAACGGAGTTTGCGCGCCAACCCCCGCCCCACCAGGACCCGCTCGTCATCGAGATCGCCGAGCGAGATGCCTTCAGGCAGAAACTCGTCGACAGGCAGGACCTGCGTGGGCGCGTTGACATCCACGCTACGCACTACCGGGAAATAGGGGTAGGTACGCCCGGCCACCTGGTGCTGCACCATGACCGGCCCCTGAATGAACGGGCTGGCTGCCTCCACGTTTTCAAGTTCGCGGGCATACGCGGCGATGGATTCAGGGTCTTGCAGGATTCCGTCGCCGATGATCTCGATATGCCCGTAACGGTCGACCATCTGGCTGCGAATCTCACGCTGAAAGCCGTTCATCAACCCCAGGACAACCACCAGCAGACCAACCCCTACCGCCACGCCACCGAGCGAAACCAGCGCAAAGAAAGAAACCTTCCGTCCACTCGGAAAGAGTTGCTTCAGCGCCAGGTAAAGCGGCCAGGGCATACGAGAAGTTACCGAGAGTGCCTAAGCATCCGCGCTGGGCTTGAGCGAGGGGAAGAGGATCGTGTCGCGGATGTTGGGTGCCGAAGTCAGAAAGATGACCAGCCGATCAATCCCGATGCCCATGCCCCCGGCCGGCGGCATGCCATGCTCCATCGCCGTTAAAAATTCGTAGTCGATCCGCTGGACCTCCTCACCGGCCTGTTGTTCGAACATTTGGCGCTGCGCCACGGGGTCGTTCTGCTCGGAATAGGCCGGAGCGATCTCCTGCCCGTTGATGCAAAGCTCAAAGACATCAAGTACCTGCGGATCATCCGCGTTCAGCTTGGCCAGGGGGCAGAGCTCTCTGGGAATGTGCGTGACGAAAGTGGGCTGGATGAGGTTGGGCTCGATACGCTTTTCAAAAACGTTGTTGGTCACCTCGAAGTCCTCGAGCGCGGGATTCACCTCGATGCCCATCTTGGCGCAGGCCTGCAATTTTTCCTCCTTGGAGCGGCTGAACCAGTCCGGGTCGCCCGTGTTTTCCAGAATCAATTCCTTGTAGGGCGCTTCCCGCCAGGCACCGCCCAACTCAATCACCTCGTCCGAATCCGGGCGTGCCACTTGAGTGGTGCCGAGCACGTTGACGCACAACCGCTGCACGAGGGCGTGCACGAGCTCCATCATACCTCGAAAATCGGTGTAGGCCTGATAGACTTCGAGCATGGTGAATTCGGGATTGTGACGCCGGGACAAGCCCTCGTTGCGAAAAATCCGCCCGATCTCGAAGACGCGATCGAAGCCGCCGACGAGCATGCGCTTGAGGTAAAGCTCGAGCGCCACGCGCAGCCGGAAATCGAAGTTCAGCGCGTTGAAATGAGTGGTGAAAGGACGCGCGGCAGCCCCGCCAGGCACCGTTTGCAGACAAGGTGTCTCGACCTCGACAAAGTCGCGGTCCCAGAGAAATTCACGGACTTCGCGCACGATGGCGCTGCGCTGCAAGAAGCGGGTGCGCGACTCGCGATTGACGATCAGGTCCAGATAGCGCTGGCGGTAGATCTGGTCCGGGTCGGCCAAGCCGTGCCACTTTTCGGGCAGCGGGCGCAGCGATTTCGAGACGAGCGCGTACTCACTCACCCGGACGGTGATCTCGCCGGTTTTGGTTTTGAACAGCGTGCCGCGCGCACCGATGAAATCGCCCAGATCGAGTTTTTTGAACCAGGTGTTGTACTCGCCCTCGGGCAGGGCGTCGCGGGTCACGTAAAGTTGAATCTGCCCCGCGCGGTCCAGCAATTTTACAAAGCAGGCCTTGCCCATTAGGCGGAAGGTAACGATGCGCCCGGCCACCGAAACCTCGGGGCCGGTGGCGTCTGCGGCCTGGTCCTGTTCGGGGAACGCCGCGAGGGCCTGCGCCGAAGAATGCGTGGCGCTCCAGTTGGCCTGAAAGGGATCGCGTCCTGCCTGCCGGAGCTGCTCCAGCTTTTGCTGACGCACGGCGAGAACATCGGTCTGGTTCTGCGCGGATGCTTGCGTTTCGCTCATCTAAAAGCCTCTAAACGTGGCCTTTACTCACCGGTGGGGCAAATGTAAAAGCATTGGGTCCCCGCCGCCTCCTCCCCAACTCAAAATGTGGATGCTCCCAGAACCGATCCTCGCCGCGCTGAGCCCGGATACCTGGCAACTGATTCTTGGCGCCACCGCGCTGGCGATTCTGATCTACCAGCTCTGGGATGGCTGGTCCGCCGGGCTTACGCGGAAGTTCGGCAGCCTGCTTGCCTTTATTATTGCCTACGGAGTCGCCTGGTTTGGCGGCCCGGTGGTGGGCGCGTATTTGAAGGCAAACTCGCCCTACCCGCGCCCGCTGCTGGATTTGGCCGGTGGCGCGGCGGCCGGCATCGCCACCTTTATTATCCTGATGCTGCTGGTGATGATCTTCCTGGAGCGCACCCGCAAAAAAGAAGGCATCGCCATGAAAGCGGCCTGGGGTGTTGGCGGGGGCGTGCTTGGCCTACTCTTGGGGCTACTTTGGATTGTTTTGCTGGGCTCGCTCGTGCGGCTCTCGGGCACGCTCGCCCAGGCGATGGCGACGGCCCGCGAGATTTCCGTCGAAAGTGGCAACGAGGAGGCCGCCGTCGAAAATCCGCGCTACGTGACCGAAGCCCTCAACGCCGCCGAAGCCCTCGACAACCTTCCCGGAGCCAGCCTGCTGGAAAGCCTTGATCCGATGCCGGAGGCCGTGCACCGCGTCGTGGCCAAAGGCTCCAGAGTGGCCAGCGATCCGGAAGCCGCCTACTGGCTATTGCAGGATGCCTCCACCCAGACGCTGCTCGAAGTCGAGTCCCTCCAGCAGGCGGTCGACGATCCCCAGGTGCGCGAGTTCGCGCGCGATGGGCGTTTTCGCGAATTATTGGCACACCCGCGTATTGTAGCCGTGACCGAGGATGCAGCGCTGCGAAAGGCACTGGCGGACTTCGATCTGGAACAGGCGTTGAATCGGGCCTGGGATCGCCGGGATGTGCCGCCAACCAGCGGCGAGGAGCCCACCACCTTTGACGCCGACGAGCTCGACCAGTATTTTGAGGCGGGCTAGCCGCTGTCGCCAGACTCTGCTCAGAGCCAGGCGCGCTGATGCCAGATCAACGACCGGGCCACCTCGCGCGCGAAAAACGGGCCACGATAGATCATGCCCGTATAAACTTGGACCAGGCTGGCGCCCGCGTCGATGAAGCGACCGGCGGCTTCGAGGTTGGTGATACCGCCCGAGCCAATAATTGGCAGCGTGCCCTCGGTGTGTTTGTAAATGTAGTTGACCACCTGAACCGCGCGCAGGTGCAGCGGCTGGCCACTGAGCCCGCCGGCCTCCTCGACCTCGCTAAAACGACCGGGGCGCGCAAGGGTGGTGTTCGTGGCAATAATCCCCGAAAGCGCGTGTTTCTGCACGGCTTCGATGATGGCGTTGATCTGCCGGTAGGACTCATCGGGCGACACTTTAACGAGCATCGGAACCGGGGGCGTCCCCTGCTTGCTGGCATGCTCGCTGCGTGCCTTGCCGATAGCGCCCAGCAGGTTGTCGAGTTGGCCCGGAGCCTGGAGTCGGCGCAGATTCGGCGTGTTTGGACTGGAGACGTTAATCGTAACGTAGTCGGCGTGATCGGCCAGGAGCGTAAAGCTCGCGCAGTAATCCTCCGCCGCCTGCTCCAGTGAGACCGCCTTGGATTTGCCGATGTTGATCCCCAGCGGAATCCGGCGACGCCCCTTGGCCGGCTGACGCGACAACGTTTTGGCCAGGGTCTCGGCGCCGTTGTTATTAAAGCCCATGCGGTTGATCAGCGCTTCGTCGCGTGCGTAGCGAAAGAGCCGTGGGCGCGGATTGCCCGGCTGGGCCTGGTGGGTGACCGTCCCGATTTCGACATGCCCAAAACCCAGCGCACTGGCCACCGGCCAGATTTCGCCATTTTTGTCCCAGCCGGCCGCCAGGCCCACTACGTTTGGAAACTGCAGCCCAAAGCACTCGATCGGTCGGTCGCCCTGGATCAGATTGGCCTGCTCCTGGAGACGGGTCAGCGGACCCAGGCGCTTCAGGAGTTTGAGCCCGCCCAGGGCGCGTTCGTGAGCACGCTCGGGCTCCATCCGAAAGAGGATGGGCCGTAGCAGCTTCTCGTAAAAAAGTCCCATGTAGCTGGTTCAACAGCAAAGGCAGTGGCTAAAGCGAGCAGGAAAAATGCCTCAAAAAAAACTCCCCAAAAACCCTTTGACTTGGCAGGCAAGTGCGTGAATAGCTCCCCGGCGAGGGTTACCCCGGAGCACGAGCGCCGCACACCCTAGCTCATACCTGCTTTCAACGCATCCTTATGGCCAAGACCTCGCCCAAACTGACCTGGTGCATCGCCCGCTTTGGCGACGACATGAATTGGTGGGTCCAGGAAACCAGTGACCCCGTACGCTGGGACATTGACGGACTCAGCATTATCGACCCGCGCCAGATGCAACACGTCCTCGATTTGATCGATCCCCTGCGCGAATTTGGCTTCGATTCCGAGGTGCTCGAATCGGCTTTTTTCAAGTTCGCGATCGACAAGAAAGTCGATGATTCGAGCATCCGGCTGGTGCGCACGCGCGAGCTCATCACCGAGTCCGACGAACAGCTTTTTGGCCTGCCCGACATCCTCGACGAGGAGAAAGGACCTTACGCAGACCTGCTCGACCACATCACCCGCCTGCGGGTCAAGCTACTGAACGACGCGCTGGATTTTGAGCAAAAATTCACGGTTGAGGAGTTGGAGGAAGAACTGCGCGAGGAGCAGAACAACGACTTTCTCGAAGGCCGCGCCACCCACGTTTTCAACGAGATCTGCCAGATCCTTGAGTACGTTCCCGAAGGCTTCTCACTCGACGATGACGAGGAAGAGGATGTGCCCGCCAAGAAAAAGAGCGAATCCAGCGAGGACGACCTTCCCGACTTCGACGATGACGAAACCATCGAAGAAGACGAGACGATGAAGTGGGACGAGGAAGAGGATGAAGAAGAAGAAGACGAGTCCGCCGAAGGCGAGGACAGTGACGAAGCGTCCGAAGACGCACCCGCCCCCTCGCGCCGCAAGCGTAAATAGTCGGCGCGCTTCCCAAGAGTTGCCTTGAAACCTTCGATGCGCACGCGGCTGCTGGCCGTCGGAATTTTGCTCGCATGCAGTGCGGCAGCCAGCGCGTACGGTAACGATCCTGTACTGGACCTCAGCGCGTTCGAGCTGGTTGCCGACGGGCAGACCGACAATACAGAAGCGCTCAATGCAGCGTTCATTGCAGCCGCCCGCGATGGCCTGGCCGTCGAACTGCCTTCGGGGGCGTTTGGCTTTGCCGGCGTCATCAAGCTGGAGGGAGTGACGGTGCGCGGGCAAGGTAACGCAACCCGACTGGTCGCGCTCGACGCCTCGAAGGCTCAGTTGCAACTGACCAGCGAGGCCTCCATCAGCGATCTAAGCTTCAAAGGCGCGGCGCAAGCCTCAGCCTCCGCGTCGACGCCGATTCCGCGGGTGCTTCTTAAGTCCGCGGAGGGTGCCCGCATCGATCGGTGCACTTTTCGCGAGGTTTCTTTCGCCATTGAAGTACGCGCCTCGAAGGACTTCGCGATCACCCATTGCCGCTTCATGGAGATTGATGGGCCTGCCATCCGCATCACCACGGGTAGCCACGCGGGGCTCATTTCGAGCAATCGCATCCAGAGCCAGGGCCACGCTATAGAAATTTTCTCCCAGGACGCCGGGGACGGCCCCTGCCATGACATCTTAATCACAGCGAACACCATCGATGCCGGAGAAACGGGACGCGGCATCGCCGTGAACGGCGGGCGCAACGTCAGCCTCACCGGCAACCAGATCGGCAAGGCAGGCGGCAGCGGCATCTGGGTGGGCACCGATGGCAACCGCGCTGCCGCCGCCACATCGGATATCCTGATCCGTGCAAATCAAATCGATGGCGCGGGCTGGGACATCGGTGACACCATGGGGGCGCTTCACCTGACGGGTACCGCCAACGAGCCGCTGACCGACGTCACGTTGTCGGGCAACCAGATCAGCCGCACGCCATACCGAGGACTGGAGCTCAACGGGGTCGTCCGCAACCTCGCCATTGAGGGCAACAGCTTTGTCGACATCGGTGACTACGGCATCTTTGGCGAAGGCGAAGACCTGCGCGATATCTTCATTCGCGGGAACCGCTTCGTGCGGTTGCAAGCGGGCGCCCTACGCTTGGAACCCGGCGAGGAAGGCGTCATCGATGTGGCCGAGAACTTCTTCCGGCGATTAAACCTCGTCGGCAATAACTGGGAAGATGCCATCCACTTTTTTGAGGTACGCGGCGACCAGTTCGAGTTGCTGGTGCGCGGCAATCTGCACGTGGACTTTAACGACGAGGAGGTCCTGGAGTCCTTCGTGCAGTCGGAAGATCCGAACATTTTACCGACGCTGTCCGGCAACGTTACGCCTAACGAAAACCGCCTCGGCGAATAGCGCCTCAGCCCTGTTTCAGATCGGTGGCAAAGGCCTTGGCGAAATAGGTCAAAATCACGTCTGCCCCGGCGCGTTTGATGGCGAGCAGGCTCTCGTCGCGGCAGCGTTGCAGGTCCAGCCAGCCGCGTTCCGCCGCCGCATGCAGCTGCGCGTACTCACCGGACACCTGATAAGCTGCCAGTGGTAATTGGCTGACCTCGCGCAAATCCCGCAGGATATCTAAATAGGGTCCCGCCGGCTTGACCATCAACAGGTCGGCGGCCTCCGCTTCGTCAAGCAACGCGTCGACCAGCGCCGCGCGGCGATTGGCGGGATCCATCTGGTAGGTTTCCTTGCTCAGCAGATGGGTACCCGCGGATTGGGCGCTGCCCACGGCGTCCCGAAAGGGGCCGTAGAACGCAGAGGCAAACTTCGCCGAATAGGCCAGAATACCCACCGCCTCGTGTCCGGCTTCGTCGAGCAGCTCGCGAATCGCGCCGACGCGTCCGTCCATCATGTCCGACGGAGCCACGAAATCGACACCCGCCTCCGCCTGCAGCTGCGCCATCCGGCAGAGCACGCCGACCGTGGCATCATTATCGACGTCGGTGCCATCGGTCGTAAGCAGCCCGTCGTGTCCATGTGTAGTGTAGGGGTCCAACGCGACATCCGTAATCACAACCAACTGCGGCAAGGCCTGCTTAACCGCGCGCACTGCCCGCAGCACCAGAGTCTCCGAATTGAGGGCTTCCTCGCCCGAAGGTGATTTCAGCGATGTATCAAGTTTGGGGAAAAGCGCTACGGACCGGATGCCTAATTCCCAAAGCTGGCCGCACGCGTCGATCAGGGCGTTGATGGTCCAGCGGCTTTGGCCAGGCATGGAGTCGATTGGCTCAGGCGCGCCATCGCCGTCGATGACAAAAAGTGGCTGAATCAGATCTGCCGGGCGCAGTTCCGTCTCGCGCACCAAATCGCGAATCGCCGAGGTTCTACGCACGCGACGCGAGCGCCGCGCCAGATTCAGCCGAAAAGGTTCCTCCATCGCGCAAACGCTAGGTGCCTGCATCCAAAAGCCAAAGCGAAAGTGAATCAGGTACTGTGCCTTGAGTGCCTGTCTTCGAATTGTAAAACTCGACGCATAAGCGGATTAACTTCTTTCTCGTCCAGCAATTCAGCCCCTGCTTCCGGTCGCGGACCCTAAAGAAGCGTACCAGATGAGCGCCCCTATTGACCGGGAGTACGGCATGCGCGAAGTGCACGCTGGCGATCCAAACGATGTGCTTACTTTCTTCGGTCAGAAGATAACTTGATTCTGCACACGGGCGGTGAAAGGTTCAGCGCTATCATGGAGGTCAAGCTCTACGACACGCTCACGCGCTCGATACGCCCGCTGGCACCGCAGGCGGGTAAACCCCTGGGTTTTTACGTGTGTGGGCCCACCGTGTACGGCCCGGCACACATCGGAAACTTCCGCACCTTCGTCAATTGCGACGTGCTGCGGCGCGTGCTGGAGGTGGCCGGATACAACGTGCGCAAGATCCGCAACATTACCGACGTTGACGACAAGACCATCCGCCAGAGCCAGGAAGTTGGGCAGCCGCTGGGCGCGTTCACCCGCAAGTGGACGGAGACATTCCACGCCGACTGCGCCGCTCTGAATCTGCTGTCACCGCACGAAGAGCCCAAGGCGACCGACCATATCGGCGAGATGATCACGCTGGTGGAAAAGCTGATCGAAAACGGCCATGCCTACGTGACGGAAGACCGTTCGGTTTACTTCCGCATCAAGTCCAAGGCCGACTACGGCAAACTCTCCCACTTCGACCTGGAACAGCTGCAGACGCAGGCGACCACCAGTTCGGGCCAGCGCAATACTGCCGATGAATACGCGCGCGACCACATAAGCGACTTTGCCCTGTGGAAGGCACGCAAGCCCGAGGATGGGGACAACTTCTGGCCCAGCCCCTGGGGCGAAGGTCGCCCTGGTTGGCACCTGGAATGTTCGGCCATGAGCATGCATTACCTGGGCGAAACCTTCGACTTGCATGGCGGGGGCGTCGATCTCTGCTTTCCCCATCACGAAAACGAGATCGCCCAGAGCGAGGCGGCTACCGGGCAGCCCTTCGTGCGGCACTGGTTTCACGCTGCTTTTCTCGTCGTTGAAGGGCATAAAATGTCCAAAAGCCTGGGCAATTTCTGGACGCTCGCCGACGTCACCGAAATGGGCTTTTCGCCGATGGTGCTGCGCTACGGCTTGCTCGCCGGGCATTATCGACAGCAGCTCAATCTGACAAAAAACGGTCTCCAGGCCGCGGCCAGCGCCCTGGCCAAGATGGAAAGGGCGGTGCTGCCGCTGCTGGATGCCTGCAAGCTCTCGAAAGAAGATTTTCGGGCCCTCATCCGCCCCACCCGCCAGGCCACCACTGGCGTTTTTGAAGGGGCCTGGAACGCCCTTGCTGAAGATCTCAACGTACCCGCGGCCCTCGGCGAGATTTTCACGGCACTCAAGCACCTGGGTGACGACACAGACTTTCATTCGCTGGCTGTCAAAGGACAGGTGGAAGCCTTTGGCGGCATCCTTTATGCGCTTGGATTGGAGCTGTTCAGCACCCCTGAAGCAGCCAAATCGGAAGCACCTGAGGCGGTCGTTGAACTGGCCGAACAGCGCTGGCAAGCGAAGCAGGCAAAGGATTTCGCCGAAGCCGACCGCTTGCGCGAGACCCTTAATGAGCAGGGCTGGAAGGTCGTTGACCGCAAGGACGGCTACGCTCTGGAGCAGGTCTAGGGGTTGAGCGCACAAAGTCTGCTTGGATACAGTTTGAACTGTATTGCATAATCACTTGCCTCTTCCAACCGGTCATTAGCTCAGAGATTCAGCACCTCTTTCTTGGTGGCTGCACGCGCAGTCCCCGATGTGTATGGGAAAAAGCTATCACATAGACTTATGGCATGGGTGAGCTCATGCTAGACATAATTACCAGAAACACTTTGGATTCCATAATCGTGGTTTCGCCAAACTTTCTACGCAGGCGGCCCGATACCCGTAATTACAGCTTCATCTACAGGAGTCATTGCAAACAGTTTCGGCTTCTTTGATTGCTCATAAGAACTTATTTCTTGTTTTTTGTACTCAAAGCCATACCAAGTGAATATCTATTTTTCCGCTCCACAATTAATATCGACATAATCATAGTTTTCGCAGCCTTCAATAGCGACAAGCATCAGTATACTTATCGAAAGATAAATCTGAAACCACCTTGGTGAGAACCTCATGTCCCCTTGCTAAACTGCTTACTTTCGAACGACGAACCAATAATCGTTCAAAGACGGATTCCGCAAACAGCTTGATAAGGAATCCAAAAAAGACGAATCTGGAAGCATGAAGACCACCGTGGATATTCCTGAGGCGGCGCTCAACGAGCTGATGGCGCACACCAAGGCCAATACCAAGCGCGAGGCGATCATTGCGGCCGTGGACGCCTACAATCAGAAGCAGCGGGTTGCCGCCGCAATTCAACTCAGAGGCAGCTTTAAGGAAATTATGACACCCGATGAACTTTCCCAGCTGAGAGATGCCGATCTCAATGACTCCCGTTTTGATTGATACGTCCTGCTAGGCAGAGTTCCTTCGAGAGGCCGGCAGCCTCGAAAAAAGCGACCAGTTCGAAGCATTGATCCGTGATTCGCGCGCTGCTTGGAACGGCGTAATCCGCTTTGAACTCTGGAATGGCGTTCGCGGAAATTCGGAGCCCAAGCGACTGCGGATTCTTGAGGCGGCGGTCCTCTCGCTGCAGATGCAGGAAGCAGTTTGGGACTGTGCCTGTGAATATGCCGCCAAAGCCCGTGTCAAAGGGCTGACCGTACCGCCGACCGACCACGCCATCTTTGCCTGCGCGCGGGTGCACGGCATCGAATTACTGCACGGTGACCAGCACTTTGACGAGCTGGCCAAGCTAACCTAGAGCCCCGATCCGCATCAGCCAAAGGCTGAGCCAGCCGCTTTGCCAACGCGCGCCTGGCTGACTGAGCAGATCGATCAACGGGTTGGGTAACTGTCTAGTGGCGGCTCCGCATGCGCGCGCATCCCAGCGCCAACAGGCCCACAATAGCCGCATATGTCGACGGCTCCGGAACATGGACGAAGAAACCACCTTCGGTGGTTGTTTCTGCGGTGAAACCAGTCATGACGATCTCGCCATCATTAACCTCGTCGGAAGCAAACGCCGCGATGTTGATACCAAACAAATCGGTTTCGGCGCTGTTGCCAAAATCGCCAAGCGTGCCGTCGCCCCAGCCTTCGGGCAGGTTCAAAAAGCGAATGACCGAGCCTTCGTTACCGCCGCCAGTGATGGAGGTGCTCATCACCTCGCTCAGCGGATCCCACTCGATGCGGATACTGATGGTCGCGCTGGTTCCGGCAAAAGCGATATCACCGGGTTCGTCGAGCCCTTCGCCATTTTCCCGTTCGGGGTCGGCACCTGCCGTACTGGCGTCGGACTGCACGCGGATGGAGTTGGTCGCCGTTCCGCCGCCGTTGGGATTGAAGACCAGGGCCTCAATCCCGATGTTGTTCTGCAGGCTGCTCACGTTCGCGCCTGGATTGGCCGGGTTGAAGCTGGGGTCGGCCAGCAACTCACGACCGCTGAACACCCCGATGCCGATGGCCACATCACCGCCGGCACTGATGTTTTCAAACACGTTCATGTTCGGGATGCTCACGGTGGCTTCTACGCGGAAACCCACATTGAACGGCACAAAGCAGACGGAAGGCAGCGCCTGTGAGTTGGCGGAACTGCCCGCCGGCGCAGCGGCATCCCAATTCAGGTTGCTGTTGGCCATGCTCAGGACGCCCCCGCTGCCGCGCAAGGTCACCTGAGGACCCCAGAAAGCGGGATTGAAATTGGTCCCGGAGCCGGAGAAATCTTCGTTAAAGGGAGAGGAAGCAACCTGCGCGGATAACGTCGAAGCCGCCAGCAGGGGAGTCAGACAAAGGGAGGCGAGGATTTTCATCGTGCGCCAGTAAAGGCAAAATGCAGGTATGCCGGAAGCAAATTATGGACTACGTGCCACAATCAGGAAATGCTGTATCACATCCATAAGGGATCGCCTGATGGTAAGTAATGAGACAGCAACTTCACTAAGCCTGAAAAGCTGGGCCGGGTTTTTTGTTTTCAGGTGCTGTAATGGGGCATATAGTTGCTGGTTTTCCTGCAACCAAAGAGACCTACAGCGATGAAAGCCCAAATGAGCCCACTGGAGGAACTGCGCCACTCGTGCTCGCACGTGTTGGCCACCGCGGTGCTGCGCCTGTACCCGCAGGCACAGCTCGACATCGGGCCGCCCACCGACACCGGCTTTTACTACGATTTCGACCTGGACAAAGCGCTGACCGCCGAAGACCTCGAAGCCATCGAGGCCGAGATGAAAAAGGTTATCAAAGAGAATCAGCGGTTCGAGCGATTTGAGCTGTCGCGCAACGAGGCGGTTGAGCGTATTCAGTCGATTGGTCAAGCGCGCTACAAGCTGGGACGGCTCGAAGACATCCCCGAAGGCGAGGCCATTTCGTTTTACCAGAACGGCGACTTCATCGACCTGTGCGCCGGCACTCATGTCGATTACACCAAACGCATCAAAGCCTTTAAACTGCTCAACGTCGCCGGCGCCTACCACCGGGGCAACGCCAGCAACAAGCAGTTGCAGCGTATCTACGGCACCGCCTTTCCCAGTAAGGACGAATTGGCGAACTATCTCGAGCAGCTCGAAGAAGCCAAAAAACGCGACCATCGCAAACTAGGCCGTGAACTGAGCCTTTTCACCATCGATGAGGCCCTGGGGCAGGGTCTGGTCCTGTGGAAACCCGCCGGGGCGGTAATCCGTCAGGAACTGCAGGATTTCATTTTGGAGGAGTTGCGCAAGCAGGGCTACGAACAGGTATTCACGCCGCACATCGGGCGTCTGGGCCTGTACCGGACTTCGGGCCACTTCCCTTATTATAAGGAGTCGCAGTTTCCACCTCTGGGCGAGTGGGATTCGCTCAACGCCATGGCCGAAGAAGGCTGCTCGTGCGCGGAAATGATTCACCGACTGGAAGACGGTGAGGCCGACGGCTTCCTGCTCAGGCCGATGAACTGCCCGATGCACATCAAGATTTACGACTCCGAGCCGCATTCCTACCGTGACCTGCCGGTGCGCCTGGCTGAGTTCGGGACGGTGTACCGCTGGGAGCAGTCGGGCGAGCTCAACGGCATGACCCGGGTGCGCGGCTTCACCCAGGACGACGCCCATATCTTCTGCACCGAGGAACAGTTGGCTACAGAAATACAGGGCTGCCTGGACCTGGTAAAGACTGTCTTCAATACCTTGGAGATGACGGACTTCCGCGTAAGACTTTCGCTGCGCGATCCGGATTCGTCAAAGTATGTGGGGAATCCAGCCGCCTGGGACAAGGCGGAGGCCGCCCTTCGTGAAGCCGTCAAAACCCTTGGAGTCGAGTATTCCGAGGAGCCGGGCGAGGCGGCCTTTTACGGTCCCAAGATCGACTTTGTGGTCAAGGACGTCATTGGGCGCGAATGGCAACTGGGCACGGTCCAGGTCGATTACAACCTGCCGGAGCGCTTCGACCTGAACTACATCGGGGCAGACAACAAACCGCACCGCCCGGTCATGATCCACCGTGCGCCTTTCGGCTCAATGGAGCGTTTCGTGGGTGTGTTGATCGAGCACTTCGCGGGCAACTTCCCGACTTGGCTGGCCCCTGAGCAAGTACGCCTGCTGCCACTCAACGATGAGTTAACGCCCCATGCCAACAATTTGTTGGAGCAGCTTAAAGCGCGCAAGGTTCGGGCTAGCGTGGACGCCGCCAGTGACAAGCTGGGCGCGAAAATTCGCCGCGCGGAAACTGACAAGGTGCCGCACATGCTGGTGATCGGCGCGAAGGAAAAAGAGGCGGGCCAGGTCTCGGTGCGCTCACGTCTGCACAAGGACTGGGAGGGTACCAAGGCCTTCGACGATTTCCTTAACGAGTTACAGGCCGATATCGTGACCAAGGGCCAACGCTAGGCGGAAGGCTGCGCATCCTGAATCGTGTTTTCCCAGCGCAGTTGAGGGAAACGCGCGAAGTCCCGGTCGCTGGAGCACAGAATCAGTCCATGCTCAAGAGCCAGCGCAGCCAAGTGCGCATCCATGAGCAGGTTGCCGCTGGCGTAGGAGTCTTCGATTACGCTCTGTAAAATTTCTCTGTGGCGTGTTGTAGGACTTGAAATCCATACGTTCGGGGCGCTGAGCCATGCTGCGATTTGATGCCAAGCCTGTGAGGGGGGTCATCTGCGTTGGCGTAGTTTCACGCAAGGTGATTATGCGCAATAACCCCATGATTGTCTGCCAGGGGAAGGCCAACATTTCATCTCCTGCAAGTTGCCCCTCAAGCCAATCGACTGCAGGGCGATGAAAACTTAGAATACTGTTCGCTGCATATATAACAGCAGATTCACATCCAAAAGCCTCACTTGTATTGAGGCCCTTCAAGCTTTTCGACTAGCTCCCAGACGTTATCCAGGTCATGCAGTTCGCGGCCCAAATCCACAGGTTTGGCGTAGGGGCCGGGTTTCTTGCTGTTGCTTGGTTGGTGCTCGGCGGTCAGCCCTTTGCGCAAAAGGTCATTGACCATGACCTTGAACGGCTCGCCACGTTTGGCCTAACCCTGCTTGAGCGCAGCGGCGACGTCGTCATCCAGCGTTAAGGTGGTTCTCATGGCTTAAGTCGGCTTTTCCAGCCTAGCCGTCAACGGGATGATGCCGAACGCATCAATTACCCGCCCCACCTTCGATTTCGGCTTCACACAAGTGCACAGAAAAACGGACGTCCCCATGCTGGGACGTCCGTGTAAATTAGAGGCAGGCACGCTTTGAGCCGAGGCCACTACGGGCTGTAGGGCAGCGAGGAATCCTGCAGGAAGATTAGGACGCGGCCATCGGGCACCTTCACGTAGCCCTTGGTGTACTCCACCTTGGTCTCGGTACCGCCAGTGTCCGTGAAGAAGTAGTGGCCCATCGCAATCGCAATATTGCCCTGCATGCGAATAACGTGGTTGTCGAAACGCACCTTGGTCCATGGCTTTAGTGCGAAACCCTTGTCCTCCGCGTATTCGGCATTGCCCGAAACAAAGTAAGAAAGTGTACCTTCGAGGTCCGGGCGGAAAGGCGTTTCAGCGGCGAGAGTCGGCTTGAATTGAATCGGGCCCAGGTCGAAGGCGTAAGCCGCGCGGGCGATTTCTTCGGCCAGTTCGGGTGCTTTATCGCCGGCGGCACCAATGGCAACCACAGCATCACCCCAGCCTTTCTGAGCCTTATGCACGTCTTCCAAGGTGATGGCCGGACCTTCCGGCAAGAAGGAAACGTGGTCCGCGCTGGCCTTGGCAGCTGCCGCCAAGCTAGAAGAAACACCCAGCAGTCCCATTGAAATGGTGAATGAAAGTAAACGATTCAGAGTACGGATTTTCATAGTTTTGCCTGTTTTAAGAATCAACATTCCGGAATTATTTGACCGCGAATTTCGCCACGTCAACTGGTGAAGACCAATTTTCGTACTGCGAAATCCCCGACGCATGTCGGGTATCAGGCGCACGACCCTGACATCAATCCGATGCGGAGTTGTCCGTTTGGGACGCTGCGGCGCGCAGCCTGATTTCGCGAAACTCGATGGCCCCGCCCTCGCTTTGCAGGGCGACCTTGCCGCGGCTTGGGCGCACATCCATCAGGCGGTTGACCTCAACGCCGTTGATATGAACCGACAACACGCCCTCGACGAAAATGAGCTTCAGCGCATTCCACTGCCCGGCGGGTTTTTCAAAGGACGTACCTGCTGACGCATGCGTATCCACGTGCACAACCGGAATGCCCATCGGCTTCCAGACCTTGCCTTCAGTGCGAAAGCTGGTCCGGCGCCCAAGCGTGTAGATTTCACCCGCGTTGCCGAATGCGAGCTGTATTTCGATTGAGTTGGGCCAAATCTCGAAGCCCTCCATCGCGGGAATGGTTGAGACAAGGACGCCGCTGTTGCCCGCAGTGGTGCCCTCAGGCCAGCGCCACTGCAGCTCCAGAACAAAGTTTTCGTACTCGCGCGGGCTGACCAGAAAGCCTGTGGGCTCGCCCGTGCAGGTTAAACGGCCATCGTCCTGCAGCTGCCAGGTTTCTGGCAGGCTCAGCTCGGTTTGTGCCTTGCCCAGAAAACGCCAGCCGACAAGTCCCGCCTCCAAGGGCAACTCGTCTGTGGCGTGCACCAGGCAGGCGCTTCCAGCCAACAGGCAAATCAGCAATGGTGCGCAACGCATACTTAAGCAAAGAATGGGCACCCGTTAAGGGCAAGCTCCAGCGGCGATGAAAAGGCTTGTCGCGCAGGTGCGCAGCGAGTCTCGTGGCGGCATGATGTATCGAAAACTCGGCACAAGCGACGTGGAAGTTTCTGAAGTCTCTCTGGGCTGTTGGACCATGGGCGGCCTGAATTGGCAAAACGGCAAGCCTAACGGCTGGGCCAACGTGGACGAAGATGCCGTGACCGCCGCGATCAAGCGCGCCATCGACGCCGGGGTAAACCACTTTGACAACGCCGACGTGTACGGCAATGGCAAGGCAGAGCGGATGCTGGCACGCGTGCTCAAACGCCTGGGCCTGCAATCGACGGACTTCGTCATCGCAACCAAGCTCGGGCATGCCCCCGGGACAGCCAAGCACCCCTACGACCCGCTGCACATTCGCCACCAGTGCGAACAATCTCTGAAGAACCTAGAGCGCGATTATATCGATCTGTACTATTTTCACCACGGCAATTTTGGTGATAACGGCGAGTGGCTCGATGAGGCCGCTGCGACCATGAATCAGCTGGTGCAGGAGGGTAAAGTCCGCCTGAAGGGACAAAGCGCTTATTCAGAGGCGCACTTTGAGCGCGCGGTGCCCGTGGTGAAGCCCGATGTGCTGCAAAGCTGGGCCAATGCCATGATGGATGGATTCATCCGCATTGACTCGGTGGTGGACAAGCTGATGCAGACCCATGGCTGCACCTTTGTCGCCTTCAGTCCACTGGCGCAGGGCATCCTCCTGGACAAGTTCGACCCGGAGAATCCACCCAGCTTTGAAGACGGCGACCACCGCAAGAACAACAAGCGTTTCCAGAGCGAGTTTTTGCGGCAGATGAAACCCAAAATGGCGGAGATCAAGGCGCGCTTCGGTGCAAGCATCGAGGACCTTTCCGCCGTCGCGCAGCGCTACGTGCTGAATCATCCCCGCGTGGCCTGCACCATCCCCGGCTTTCGCAATGAGGCGCAGGTGGCCTGCAACCTCTCGGCGACGGACCGCAGCCTCAGCGACGAGGACCTCACGTTCCTCCGTTCGGTCTTGCAGGCGGCTTAAGCTCAGCCCCCGGCGAAGCGCCGTAGGCGTGCGACGACGCGATCCTGGCCCAGGACGGTTAGAAGGGGCAGGAGTTCGGGGCCGCTGCTTTGGCCGGTGGCCGCCAGGCGTGTGGCCGGGTAGTAGTCGAAGGGCTTGGCCGCGTGCTGCTCGGCCACCATGTTAAATGCGCTTTCAAGCTTTTCCACGGTCCAGGCAGCTGGATCCAGGGCCTCCAGGGCGGGGGCTAACTCGCGGATGCGGGCCTGCGGGTCGCCTTTTTTCTGGAGCTTGGCCAGGGCCTTCGCGTCGGTCGTGAATTCGTCGGCAAAGCAGTAACGCACGTACTCGGGTAAATCCTCCAGGGAACGCGCCTTGGGCTGCGCCAGCGAAAGCACGGCTTGCACGTAATCCTCGTCGGCGTCCTCGGCGATCAGCCCGGCCTGATTCAACAGTGGACGCGCCATCCAGGCAAAGCTCTCAAGCGGCAGCGCTCGCAGGTATTCGGTGTTGATAAACGTCAGCTTTTTCTCGTCGAAGCGCGCGTTGCCCTTGTTGATGCCCGCAAAATCGAAGCGCTCGATAATCTCCTCGATGGGCATGACCTCGCGGTCGTCTTTGGGGTTCCAGCCCAGCAAGACAAGGTAGTTGCGCACCGCCGCAGGCAGGTAGTGCCGCTGCTGGTATTCTTCGATCAGGGCGCCCTTGTCGCGCTTGCTCATTTTACCTGAGCCCTCGCCCTTAAGGATCAGCGGGATGTGCGCGAAGACCGGCGGCTTGGCGCCAAAGGCATTGAACAGCTCGATGTGCTTGGGTGTGTTCGATAGGTGATCTTCACCGCGCAGGACGTGCGTGATGCCCATCGTGAGGTCATCGACCACATTGACGAAATGGAACGACGGATCTCCGTTCGAACGAACGATCACAAAGTCCTCGTCCTGCACCTTCTCAACGCGTCCCCGCACGCGGTCCTCGATGACGGTTGGCGGCGCATCGACTTTCTCAACCTCCTTCTGGCGGCGTTCATCGTAAACGGTGCGGCGTTCGCCCTCGATGCGAAACCAGGTGGCACCGTCCTGTTCGTAAGCACGCCCGCTGGACTTCAGCTTCGCAAGGTACGCCTCGTAAATCTCACCGCGCTGGTTTTGAAAATACGGCCCATGGTCCCCGCCGACTTCGGGGCCCTCGTCCCAATTCAAACCAAGCCATCGTAAACCATCCAGCAGGACTTCGAGCGCTTCTTCGGTGTTGCGCGCCTTGTCGGTATCCTCGATGCGCAGCACAAAGGTGCCGCCGGTGTGGCGGGCGTAGAGCCAGTTGAACAAAGCGGTGCGCGCGATGCCGATGTGAAAAGAACCGGTCGGGCTGGGCGCAAAGCGCACGCGGACGTTGGAGGTTTCGGTACCCATTTGATATCAGCCAAAACCACACCGCTACAGCAGCACCTCGACCCGCGCAAACCTCCAATGCACGCTTGCCAAGCATGCGATCCGGCGGAGGCTACCGCCATGGCTTACACCGGTGAACGCCTCGACGTACCCGCCACGTTAGCGCGCGTGGAAGCCTTGGCCGCGCGTTCGCAGTGGCAGTTGGAAACCTACGGGCAGGCAGGCGCGTTTCCGCTGTACGTGCTGACGCGCAAATCAGCAAAGGCGCTCGGGCATTGCTACGTCTCCACGGGGATACACGGGGATGAGCCAGCCGGACCGCTCGCACTACTAAAAATGCTGGAGGCAGACAGCCTTTCTGCTGAAGTCAGTTGGACGATGTTCCCGCTGCTCAATCCACTCGGCCTTGCGGCAGGCACGCGCACGAACGCCATGGGCATCGACCTCAACCGCGACTACGACGCGCCGAAAGCCAGCGAAACGCGGCTGCACTGCGCCTGGCTTGCCCAGCATGAGGAAACCTATGACCTGTGCCTGGCCCTGCACGAGGACTGGGAGAGCCGCGGCTTCTACATCTATCAGGTCAATCGGCAGCCTGAGGCGCCTTCGCTGGGACGCCCGATGCTTCAGGCGGTGGAGCCCATCTGTGGCGTCGACCCCTCGGCGATCATCGAGGGGCGTGCGGCACTCGATGGCCTGATCGAGCCGGAGGATGAACCGCAGGAGCGCTCCGATTGCCCTGAGCAACTCTACCTGCATCGTCACTATACCCACCACGGCTACACGCTGGAGTCACCCTCGGCCCAACCGCTGGCTATGCGCGTTGAAGCGCTCTGCGCGGCGGTGAAGCAGGCCCAGGCACTGCTGATTCCTCACCTGAAGAGGACCTTCACGCCGTCCGGACCCATGGAATAACCCATGGGCTTTTGAGCTCGGACGAGCATGAAGCCAATCGACATTATTCACGAAGAGAGGGGTCTGTTTGTCGTTTCCGAGAGCGACTACGGACGGGAGGATGCGCACAGCGAATGCGAACACTGCGGGGTTATCGGGGCTGGTAAGTTTGGCGGGCGCATGCTCTGCAACGATTGCATCGAAGGCATGGGTTCCTGTTGCCCGGAGTTTGGCAAAGACGATCTGTGGGCAGAAAATGCGATCTACTCGGGCGCCCGCTACTGATCATTTGCAATTGTCGAGGTGCCCGGCCTCGCGCAGCCACTGAGCAGCGTCGCTGACGGACACGTCCACGGGGCGCGGACTCCAATCAAGCTTTTCGCATGCGGGCGCGTTGTCGCTCCACAGGTTGAGGCGAGCCAGACGAATGCCTTCGAGGGAGGCCGCCGGCGGCTTTTTGGTCAAAGGGGCGAGCAGCTTCTCCATCACCAAGGCGGACAGCCAGCCAATCGCGTACGGGATCATTCGCTTGGGCGGGGGCTTCCCGCCAGCCAGGTGCAGGTAAGCCAGCAGGACACGCAGCCGCAGATTTTCGCCGCCCAGAATAAAGCGTTCGCCGGTTTCACCCAGCTCGAGCGCATGTACCATGGCCTCGGCCACGTCGCGCACATCAACTGCGTTGAGCGCGCAGTCCAGAATAGCCGGCGGAGGCTTGACCAGGAAATCCCGCAACATGCGCGTGGGCGGCGTCAGCGCATCATCGCCGGGACCGAGGGGCATCGTTGGGTAGACGATTATGGCCGGGAACCCGGCTTGCGCCGCCTCACGCACCCGCTGTTCCGCTTGCCATTTTGAACGGGTGTACGGGCCTGGCATACCTTCCAGCGGAGGCAGATCGCCGTTGGGCGTGATCAACTCAATCGAGCGGTCACGGCGGTCGCGCAGAATGGTTTCCGAGGAGGTGTGGACAAATTTTCTGACCCCAACCTGCTTGGCCGCTTGCAAGACTTTGCATGTCCCAACGTGGTTGATCGCATCGAAGCGTTGGGGAGTCGGCAGCCACAGATCGGCCACGCCGGCGATGTGAACGACCTGCGTCACGCCGGTGAAAACGGCTCGCAAGGCCGCTTCCTGAAGAATGGATCCCTGGTGGTAGTCCACTCCCGCGGGGAAATTTTGGGGGACTTCGCGCGTATCGATGACACGTACCGGGGCTCCTCGGTCGCGCAGCGCTTGCAACACGTGGCGACCGATGAAGCCCGCGCCGCCGGTAACCAAGGTGATACCCTCCCCTGTCATGATGCCTGACCTTTTTCCTGCGCGCTCGCAGGCACAAGCGGAATCTGCCGCCTGCCGACTTGCACCGCGTATCGCCGGCTCCGATACTCGCACAGTTGAAGGTCGATTCCCCAAAATCTGGCAACACACTCTCACACCCGCTGCTGGGCGCTTCGCTGCCCGCACTGCTGCGCATTTTGCGCGCGTATGGGCGGCCCGATGGTGCTGGCTGGAAGACCGTGGCGGCGGCCCTCGGTTCGGCCACGGCGCGCGCCCCCTTCTCGGCGGCGGAATACATTTGGACGGAGGCCACGAATCTTTGGGAGCGCGACTTTCCGCCGCCTATTATCATCCTTGGGCATTGGCGCAGCGGCACCACTCATCTGTACAACATTCTCGGCACCTCTCCGCAGTTCGCGTACGTGAGCCCGGTGGCCACCGGCCTGCCCGCAGACTTTCTATTGCTGGGGCGACTGATCCGACCGCTGCTGGAAAAAGCCCTGCCCACCAGCCGCGTAATCGACAATATCCCCGTCACGCCGACCTCGCCGCAAGAAGATGAAATCGCCCTGGGCAGCCTCAGCGAGCAGTCGTTCATGCATGCGCTGTACTTCCCCAAGCATTTTGATCAGATCATCCGTACACATCTGTTTTTCGACGGGGTCGACGCACAGTTGCAACGGCGCTGGGAGCGGACGTTTCTTTCCTTCCTGGAAAAGGTGCAGCGCACCCGCCGGGGCCAGCCGGTAATTCTGAAAAACCCCGTTTACACGGCTCGGGTGGCGCAACTCCACCGACTGCTGCCCAAGGCTCGCTTTATTCATCTGCACCGGCACCCCTTTGAGGTTTTTCGTTCGATGCGCGGCTATTATACCAAGCTGCTCCCGGAGCTGTCTCTGCAACGCGCGAAGATCGACGACATGGACGGACAGATCCTTAACATCTACCGGGAGATGATGAAGCGCCTGCATGCCGATCACACCTCGCTCCCAGAAAATCAGTGGGTCGAATGCGCCTACGACGATCTGCGCACCGATCCGATCAACGTGTTGCGCACGATTTTTGAAAAACTGGAGCTGGACGGCTTTGGGCAATCGCAAACGCACTTCCAGGCCTATCTGGATACGCTCAAGGATTATCAGCGCAACCCCCACCATCTGGAGGCAGCCGACCAGCGTCGAGTGGTTGAAACCATGCCGGAAGTGTTTGAACGCTGGGGCTACGCGCGTGAGGTGCTTCCAGCAGTTTCGGTTTCCTGACTGCGAGCGACTAAGCCTTTTCAGGCAGGCCCAGTCGGATGGGTCCTTTCGCCTGCACCGGGTCGACGGTCTCGCCCTTCTGCGTCACGACAACCTCGCCAGAGGTATGCAGTTCCGCCGCCACCTCACGCACCGGCTGCATCCACGCGCGCCAGTCATCGGCATCGAGTTGGCGCGCCACCTCGGATGGACAGGAGGTTTTGCCCCTGCCGCGTGAACGTACCTGCTCCAGAATGGCGGCACGCACGGATTGTTTTTCAGCTTCCGTCATGGGAAACCGTTGCGCGACCGAGGCAGGCTTCGAGCAATTTGGGCAGCCACTTGCGGTGGGGACCAGAAAGCGTGGCCTTGGCGATTTCTTCAGGCGTTAGAAATGCGCAGTCTGCCGGCGGTGAGCAATCGGCAGACCCTTCCGGTATGGTGAAGAAGCGCTCGGTGATACGCTGGTTTGAAATACCGCGTTGCTTTGTGGCCAGCAACTGCGAACGGGCCGGGAGGCCCTCTGGGAAAACGGCGCGGGCGTCCGGCAGCTGGTAAATTTCGGCCAGACGCTGGCTGTTACTGCGGGCACGCTCAAACAGGATGGCCCCGTCCTCGGGTCGCCGCAAAAAGAGACGGTCGACGGTGATGCGTTCGGTCTTGGCGCGTTCGATGCGTGGAAACCGTTCGGGTTCTCCAGATTGTGCGCCCGCACACATTTTGACCACCGGGCAGACGGTGCACAGCGGCTTGTGCTTCAAGCAGACCAGCGCGCCGAGTTCCATCAGGGCCTGGTTGTGCGTGCCTGGCTGATCGACGTCGAGCACCGCTCCCGCCAACGCTTTGAAATGCATTACGGCTTGCCCACCGCCGCGAAAGTGCGTCCCATCCGCGGTCAGACGCGCCAGCACGCGCACCACATTCCCATCGACAACCGCCTGCGGCTGATCGAAGTGGATGCTGGCAATCGCCGCCGCCGTGTAGGGCCCCACGCCCGGATACTTCAACCACTGCTCGACCGTCTTCGGCGGTGTATCGGCGGTCACATAGGCCTGGGCCAGACGCTGCAGGTTACGCGCTCTGGAGTAGTAGCCCAGGCCTTCCCACAGCTTCAGTACGCCTTCCGAGGGAGCATCGGCCAGGGCTTGAAAGTCTGGAAAGCGCTGCATCCAGCGCTCGAAGTACGGCAGCACCGTGGCGATTTGGGTCTGCTGACACATGAACTCCGAAACCACCGTGCGGTACAACGAAGGCCGGGTGCGCCAAGGCAAATGCCGGTGCTGATCCGCGTACCAGGTGGCCAGCGACGCGCGAAACTCGGACAATCTGTCGGTCAAAGATTCCAAAGGATTAGGAGAACGCGAGCGTCGCCAAAACGCAAAACCTGGCGTGTCGATGGCTGCTTTCACCGTTGCACCGTGAGGCAGACTCTGGCCTGCTTGGGTCCAGAAAAAAAGATGCCGGGGAAACGCAAGCAAGCCGACGCGCTGGATGGGGAGCGCAAGAAAAAGACTACCTACACCCTCACGCTCGACGACGACGCACTCGAGAAACTGCGCGGGTGGTGCGAACATCGCCTCTGGCTGCCGCACGAAGTCGAGTACGCGCGCTTTTCGTACAAAGGCGATGGCGTCAACGTGACCGCTTACGAGAGCGGGAAAGTGGTCATTCAGGGCAAGAAAACTGAGGACTTTGTGACCTACGTCATCGAGGCCGAGATCACCCACGAGCCACGCCTGGGTTACGACGAGGTCCATAATCCGGAGTGGTTCGAGCCGCACGCCGGACTCGATGAGAGCGGCAAGGGCGACTTTTTCGGACCGCTGATTTCGGCCTGCGTCATCGCCGACGGCGAGATGGTCCGCCACTGGATGGAGAAAGGCGTAACCGACAGCAAGCGCATCACCAGCGACGCCGCCATCTACCGGCTGGAGAAAGAGATTCGCAAAACCAAGGGCGTGATCATCCGCTCCACCTGGGCCGGCATGCGGCGCTACAACGAGCTCTACTACAAGTTTGGCAGCAACCTGAACAAGCTGCTGGCCTGGATGCACGCCAAGTCCGTGACCGAGGCACTCAAGGAACGCGCCGTGCCCTGGGGGCTACTCGACCAGTTTTCCAAGCAACCGCTTGTGCAGCGCCAGCTGCGTGACGTGGGCGACTTCGACCTGCGCATGCGCACAAAGGCCGAAAGCGATCCGGTGGTTGCGGCCGCCTCCATCGTGGCCCGGGCGGAATACCTCCGGCAGATGAAGAAGCTGGAGGAGCGCTTCGGCGATAAGCTGCTCAAAGGGGCCAGCGCAGCGGTCAAGCAGCAGGGCCGTGCGATTGTTGAGAAGTTTGGCGAAGCAGCCCTTGGTGATTACGCCAAGCTGCACTTCAAAACCGCCGCCGAGGTCCTCGGACACGCGCCCACGCCGCTCAACAGCGACTGAGATGGCTCGCAAGGTGCGCCCCGGACTGCGTCTGGCTCGCTTTGATCGAAGCGTGCTGGGCGATGCACCAGGGATCGTCGGCGTGGATGAGGTCGGGCGCGGTGCGTGGGCCGGACCCGTCACCGCCGCCGCTGTGCGTATCGCGCGTACGACGTACGCGTTGCCGGCGTTTCGCGAAACGGTCGCCGAAGCTAACGACTCGAAAGTCCTCTCGCTTCAGCAACGCGAAGCCCTTTTCGGTACGCTTGAAAGGCTGGCCGGGGAAAAACAGATCGCCTTCACCGTGGGCTGGGCCAGCTGCACGGAAATCGGCCAACACAACATCGTCGGGGCCACCGTCATCGCCATGCGCCGGGCCATCGAAGCCCTGGACGCGTGCCCACTCGCCGGTGCTGAAGACCTCCCGCTTTTCCAGCAGCAACCAGCTGAATGTCCATATCGACTTCACATCGATGGACTGCCCCTGCGGAAGCTGCCCTGGCGGCACGAGGCCTACACCCAAGGCGATTCCAAAAGCCTGGCCATCGCCCTGGCTTCGATCGTGGCCAAGGTAACCAGGGACCGCCACATGACGCACCTGGACAAGGCGCACCCCGGCTACGGCTTTGCCCGCAACAAGGCCTACCCCGCGCCCACGCATCTGGCGGGTCTGCGCCAGTTAGGCCCCTGCTCAGAGCACCGCGCGGCCTTTCTGCGAAAGTTCTACGAGCGTGAGGCCGGCAAATGCCCGGAGCAACCGTTGCTTGCCGCAGCCGCACAATCGCCTTTGACACATTCTGGTGGCTGACGCATAGGTTTCGCCCAATGAGTGAGCGCCCGATTTTGCTGGGGGTCAATGTGGACCACTGCGCCACGCTTCGCCAGGCCCGCTATCGGGCGGACGCCGGCGATTGCGGCGGCATCGTTGAGCCCGACCCCGTCAGCTTTGCCCAGGAAGCCGAACGTGCCGGTGCCGACGGCATCACCGTGCACCTGCGCGAGGACCGCCGCCACATCCAGGAGAGCGATGTGCGCCGCCTGCGCGATTGCATCGCCACGCGTCTGAACCTCGAGATGGCCGCCACCGACGCGATGATCGCCTTTGCCCGCGAGATACAGCCGGACACGGTTTGCGTGGTGCCGGAAAATCGCACCGAGGTAACCACTGAAGGCGGCCTGGACGTGGTTTCTCAAAAAGACCGGATCGCCGCCGTGATTGCCGCCATGCATGAGGCCGGCAGCGAGGTCAGCCTCTTCATCAACGCCGAGCCCGCGCAGATTGAGGCCTCCGCCTTGCTGGGCGCGAACTACGTAGAACTGCACACTGGCGAATTCTCGAATGCCTTTCACGACCCGGCGCAGCGCAAAAAACAGCTCAACCGTCTGCGCGAGGGCGCGGTCCGCGCCCACGACCTGGGCCTCACGGTGAACGCCGGCCACGGCATCAACTACGTCAACGCTGCCACCGTGCGCGAGATCCCCTGGCTGCACGAGCTCAACATCGGCCACAGCATCTTAAGCCGCTGCGTTTTCACGGGCATCAACGAAGCCGTGCGCGAAATGAAGGCGCGCATCAACGGGGTCATTCGATGAGCATCACCCTGACCAAAGGCGGGCGCGTAATCGGCATCGGCACCGACATCATTGAGGTTGAGCGTATCCAAAACTCGCATACGAAATTCAAGGACCGCTTTCTCAACCGCATCTACACCGAGGGTGAACAGGCCTACTGCCTGGCGCGCAAAAACCCCTACCCCCACCTGGCCGCGCGCTTCGCCGCCAAGGAGGCCGTCTCAAAATGCTTCACCACGGGCATCGGAGACCGCCTGGGCTGGAAGGACATCGACATCGTCAAAGGTGAGCGCGGCGAGCCCTACGTCCGACTGGGCGAGGGCGGGCGCGAACTGCTGGCGGAGGTCGGCGGCTCGGAGGTGCTGGTCAGCCTCTCGCACACCGCACTTGTCGGCCACGCCGTGGCTGTTATTGTGCGGACAGACTGACGGATGACCAAAGGCACATTTCAGATCGGTAGCTTTTTGGTGGCGGGCCTGCTGCTTAGCGGCTGCCCGCAGCGCGAGGAAGCGCGCAACCTCAGCAGCCTGGAGGACGCGGTCGGCACCTACATTACAGAAATGGGCTTCATCGTCACCCTGGATGAAGCCGGGGTGGTCAAGGACTGGAACGAACAGGTCTACGGCAAACTCAAGCCAGGCGGCGAGGGGCGCTTCGCCACGAGCGGTCCTTTGCAAGCCGCGGTGGGGCCGACGGTCGAGATTGTTCACTACGGCGATTATCTGCTGCTAACGGGCGACGAATCCCAGACCTGGGTCGATATCGAAGCCTCCACCCTGCGCGATCTGCGGCGGGATATTCTCGGGCACTGGCAGGCTACTAGCTTCGGCGAAGACTACCTCGAAGTGATGCACGCCACCGAGGACGGGCTGCATTATTTCAACGAGGACATGGATGACTGGACCGACCTGCTGATTGCCGCTGACGACGGAAGCACACCTCTGGCCAAGGACCCGGAGCTTACACCCGAGTACCCGGGCGACGTCGGCGCTTTGCCCTGGCGGGTGACGGCCTTTGGCGAGGATCGGCTGGTATTTTACCGCCGCTATCCCTTCGAAGTTGATCCGCACGACGACCCCGAGTTCAGCATCTTTTTTTACAAGCGCATCGACCAGGCCACCTACGATCGTCTCATGAAGAAAATGCAACGCAAGCGCCAGCGTTCGCAGGTTTTTCTCAACGTGGAGCTACTGCTGCAAGACGCCGCCTGGCCTGGCGATTCGATGACCTTTCAGCAGGCCTACAACCAGCTTTCGCCCAAAGAGCAATCACGCTTCAAGCCCGCTGTGGGCGAGGATTACAGTGGGCTCATTTTTCAGCGCGCGGGCGGGGAGGTGACGCTCCTGCTGACCGATGGGCGGGAGATTTTGGTCGAGTACGACGCTCACGGTTGGACGCTCAACCGCTGGCCCGAAGACGCGGAAGCCGCCACCGGCAACGCCACGCCGTGAGCGAGCAACCGCAGCTGATTCAAAGGTCCTGGCTGCAGCCGGTCCTGTCGCCTGAGGAAGCCGCGGCCTGGGAGCGCCAGCTTTTTGCGAAAGATCCGGCCGCCGAAGAGCAGGCCTTGCGAAAAGCCGGAGCGTCTCTGGGTGCGGCCATCTTGCATGATTTTAACGAAATACAGCCGCTGCCGCGTGACCCGCGCATCCTGATCCTCGCCGGCAAGGGGCACAACACAGGTGATGCGCTGATCGCCGCAACTACGCTTTTGCGCACACGCCCACGCGGAAAAATCGCCATCATCTTTGCCTTTGGCGAAGCCCATCTACGCCCCCTCGCCCAACTCGTATTGGCTGAACTGCTTCAGGACTTTGGCGAGGCCACGCACCTGCACTACCTGCAAGAAAGCGCCAGTGAGAGCGATGTATCCAAAATTCTGGCACAATTAGCCAGGGAAGTTGGCGGGGCGTTCGACCTGTGCCTGGATGGCGTTCTTGGCATGAACTTTAAGCCGCCCGTGCGTGCCCCGGTCGATGCGCTGCTTGCGGCTGTCAACGCCGCTCCCACTGTCACCGTACGCGTTGCCGTGGACCTGCCCAGTGGCACACATGCCGAGCTTACCGAGGGGACGCCCTGCTTTCAGCCCGATTTCACCTACGCCACGGGCATCGCAAAGTCGGTCCTCTTCACTCCGCGGGTCACTGCCAAGGCTGCGCGCATCCGTTACCTTGATCTCGGCTTTTTTGACGAAGCGCCCGCGCTTGAGTGGGATACTGCGCGGCCTCTGGTCGTGGCCGACCGTTGCCTGGCCAACCTGGGAAAGCCACGCGCTGCCTCTACCGACAAACGCGATTACGGCCATCTCATGGTTATCGGCGGGTCGCGCCAGATGCCCGGGGCAGCGCTGATGAACGTCCGCGCGGCGCTGCAAGCCGGAGCGGGTCTGGTCACGGCCTTTGTCCCCGAATCGATTCAGCCCGCCTTTGCCGCCGCTTGCCCGGAAGCCATGTGGGTGCCCTGTCCGGAAACGCCCGACGGACACCTCTCGAAGGAAAGCTGGTTTTTTATCGAGCAGCGTATCGGTAAGGCGCACGGACTGGTCGCGGGCTCGGGCTTGGGCACTTCGGACGAGACCGCGGAACTGCTGGGACGAGTCCTCAGCGAGTACACCCTTCCCACGGTGCTCGACGCTGATGCCCTGCAGCCAGAGATTCTTAATTGCATCGAAACCGACCCAAAGGAGCCGCTGATCCTGACGCCGCACCTCGGCGAGTATAACCGCCTGACCGGCTCGCAGACGCCGGAGACAGTAACCGATGTCATGCTTCGCGCGTTTGCCATTGCCTGTGGCGGTGCACGTCTGGTTACCTGCCTGCTCAAAGGCCAGGTGACGCGCGTTTCCAACGGCGAGTTGGTAGCGAACGTGCTGGCCGGAGGCCCCGTACAGGCCCGAGGAGGCAGCGGCGATCTGCTGGCCGGCATCATCGGGGCTTTGCTCGTCCGGTTGGGGCCGGAAAAAGCGTTCGATGCCGCCTGCATCGGTGCGCACTGGCTCGGGAAAGCCGCCCAGGCTCTGGCTCGGGCCAGAGGTGAAAACGCCGTACGAACGACTGAAGTGCTGGAGCAGCTGCACACGCCTTTGCGGGAGTTGCGCCGATGAGTTCGCGGCTCAATGCTCACGACCTGACCGAGCGTCAGGCCACCCTGGCACTGTGCGCGCTGCCTGGCGTGGGCCCCGTCACCGCGCGAAAACTGCTTGCCGCCTTTGAGCAGGATCCCCGCGCGGTTCTGGCGGGGGATGTCGCGCGTCTTCGCCATGTGGATGGCGTAGGGCCCGCGACGTTGAAAGCCCTGCAGGACTGGTCCAACCGCATCGATCCGCACGCCCTTGAGGAGCGCATGCAGGCTAACGCTGTGGAGTTTGTGCTCGAGGAGGAGACCGGCTACCCACCGCTTTTGCGCCGGATTTACGATCCGCCGCTGGGTCTGTATCGCCAGGGGCCGGCCCTGCCTACTGAAAAAACGGTCGCCTTCGTCGGCACGCGTGCGGCTTCGCGTTACGGGTTGGGGGTGGCTCACGAGTTTGCCGCCCACCTGGCCGCGCGCGGCTACTGTATCGTCAGTGGGCTTGCCCGGGGAGTCGATGCCGCTGCTCACGAAGGTGCCCTTCAAGCCGGCGGGATGACCGCGGCCGTCTTGGGCAGCGGCATCGACGTCATCTATCCGCCCGAACACCTGGACCTGTATCGGCGCGTTGCGGAAACGGGCGTCCTCTTCAGCGAGTTCACCCTCGGGCGCGCGGCGGACCGCAACACCTTCCCCATGCGCAACCGGTTGATCTCCGGGATGGCGCGGGCGGTGCTGGTGGTGGAAACCGGCATCCGTGGCGGCAGCCTCATCACCGCGCGCGCCGCCGCCGACCAAAACCGCGACGTCTACGCGATCCCCGGACGCATCGATCAGCCCTCCAGCGAAGGCTGCCATGCCCTGATTCGCGAAGGGGCCATCCTGGTTGGCTCGGTGAATGACCTGTTGGACGAACTCGAAGGCGCGGGCCAACAGACCGATCTGCCCCTGAGCGCTCCCAAGGAACTGCCCGACGATCTTTCCGCCGACGAGCGCGCGGTCATGGAAGCACTCTCGGGCGGGGCGACCCTCTCACCCGACGCACTGGCCGAGGGCTGCCGGTTACCGCCTTCAACGGTCGCCGCAGTGCTGATGCTGCTGGAGATCAAAACGCTTGTCGCCAAGCTGCCGGACGGGCGTTTTGAGGCGCTGCTGTAAGCTCAGCCTGGGGGCCAGGTAAGCGGGCGACCGGCGAGCACATGCACGTGCAGGTGAGGGACGGTTTCACCGGCTTCCGGTCCGTTGTTGATCACCACCCGGAAACCTTCCGCGAAGCCTTCCTGACGCGCGATTTCCCCAGCCGTCAGCAACAGGTGTCCCAGCACAGCCTGATCCTCGCGTGTTGCCTGCTCCACCCGGGCAATCGGCTTTTTGGGGATGACCAGCAGGTGCACGGGAGCCTGCGGATTGATGTCTTTCAGTACAACGCAGTGTTCGTCCTGATGGACAAAGTCGCCCGGGATATCTCCGTCGATGATTTTCGAAAAGAGTGTTTTGTCAGCCATGGGCCTACAGAAACACCAGGTGCGCCGGGGCACCGCAAAAGTTTTCGCGCAGAACGATTTCCGGGGCCAACTCCAACAGCGCCTGGTGCTGACGCTCACGAGCGCGGGACCAGCGGCAACCGTCGGGACACAGCCCGCGCCGCAGACCGCTGAGCACAATCACAATCTGGCCGTAACCCTGCAGCGCTTGAACCGCCTCGATGAGCCGCGCCCGGAAGAAAAGCGGATCCACCCAGCCGTCGGAAAAATCGATGGCGCGCAGCCCGCTCAAGGTCCAGTCGGCGGCATGAAAGTCGAGCAGCTTCTGCGCAACCCACTCCCCGTCGAGACGGTTGCTAAACTCGCTCTGGCGGCCCAGGAAGCGCAGCACCGCGTCCAGGTCGGAGGCGACCGTCGGATCGCTACCCGCCAACTCGGACAATAGGCGGTTTAGCGTCTGCAGCTTTTGCAGTCCCGATAGCTCGGTCATCAGCGTGGGCGGGTTTTTAGCGAGTCGATTTCCTCTGCCAGCTCCTCGATGTCATGGAAATCCTTATACACGGAAGCAAAACGTACGTAGGCGATCTGATCAACCTTTTTGAGGCGTTTCATGATCATTTCCCCAATGGCGAGGCTGGGCACTTCCGTGTCGTACTCGCGCTCAATCTCTGCGTACAAATCACCCAAAATCATCTCGATTTGCTCGGCCTCGATGGGGCGCTTTTCGGTGGCCTTGCGAATTCCGATCATCAACTTTTCCCGGTCGAAGGGCACCCGTCGTCCGTCGCGTTTGATGACCCACAGATCCTCACGCAAAATCTCTTCCAGCGTGGTGAAGCGGTAGCCGCATTCCGGATTCTGGCAGTGCCGACGGCGCCGCACGCTCAGATTGTTTTTCGTCAGGCGCGTGTCGACGACCTTCGTGTCGGCATGGCCGCAGCGGGGGCAGTGCATGGCAGAAGATCAGGAGGTTGGCCGGTGGCGCGTGTATTCGAAGAACAATTACAGCTTGAGGAAGTTTTCAAGCAGGCGGATGCCGTCGTCGGTGGCGTAGGATTCCGGATGAAACTGAACGCCGTAGACGGGCAGTTCGCGGTGGCGCAGGCCCATGATTTCCCCTGTTTCGGTTTCGGCGGTGATCTGCAGGCACTCTGGGAGGCTCTCGCGCTCAACCAGCAGCGAATGGTAGCGCGTGGCTGCAAAGGGGCTTTGCAGTCCCGCAAACAGGTCAGTGTTGCGGTGGCTCACCGGTGAGGTCTTGCCGTGCATCAATCGGTTCGCACGTACGACCTTGCCGCCGTAGTGCTGGCCGATGCACTGATGGCCCAGGCACACACCCAGCAGCGGCACCCTGCCCGCAAAGGCTTCGATAATTTTCAGGCTGTTGCCCGCCTCGCCTGGAGAGCACGGGCCCGGCGAAATCATGACCCGCTCTGGCTGCAAGGCCAGGGCTTCTGCGGGCGTTATGGCGTCGTTTCGATACACGCGTTGCTCCACGCCCAGCAACGCGAAATACTGTACGAGGTTGTACGTGAATGAGTCGAAGTTATCGATAACCAGCAACATGGGCCTGCTTTGCAATTAGAGTCGCAAGAAGGTCTCAGAATTTCTCCTGCCGGTCAAGATGCACGAAAACCCGCTATTTTGTGTTTTGCCAGGGGCACGGACCCCGCATGTGCTTACAGACTTTCATGAGCCAGGACGCCCCGCATTTTCAGGTTGAACACCGCGACAGCGCTACCGACGCGCGGGTCGGACACCTGCGCTGCGTCTATGGCGAGGTGCGCACGCCGGTCTTCATGCCGGTGGGTACCCAGGGCACGGTCAAGGCGCTGACGCCCCAGCATGTGCTCGAGTGCGGGGCCCAGATCCTCCTCGGCAACACCTACCACCTGAATCTGCGGCCTGGGCCCGAGCGCGTCGCCAGGCTCGGGGGGCTGCACCGGTTCATGGCCTGGCCCAGGCCGATCCTGACCGACAGCGGGGGCTTCCAGGTATTTTCGCTGGCCAAGCTGCGCCGGATCACGCCGGAGGGCATCCATTTTCAAAGCCATCTGGACGGCAGTCGTTTCTTTCTGGGACCCCGCGAGTGCATCGACATCCAAATCAAACTCGGCAGTGACATCGCGATGGTTCTGGACGAATGTCCCCCGTGGCCCTGCGAGCGCGCACCCGCCGCCAAAGCCAACGAGCGCACCATCGACTGGGCCAGCCAATGCCTCGACGCAGCCAGAGAGCGCGGCTTTCTGCAGGCGGGTCATCATGTCTTCGGCATTGTGCAGGGTTCGGTTTACGAGGACCTCCGGCGCGAGTGCGCCGAAGCCCTCGTTGAAATCGGCTTCCCGGGTTACGCCATCGGTGGGGTCAGCGTCGGTGAGCCCGAGCAGGAGATGCTTCAGCAGGTGGGCGCAGCCATTCCATACCTGCCCCAGAACTGCCCGCGCTACGTGATGGGCGTGGGCACCCCGCCGCAAATGCTGCGCATGATCGCTCAAGGCGTCGACATGTTCGACTGCGTGCTGCCGACCCGGCTCGCGCGGCACGCCACCGCGATCACGCCCGACGGACCGATCAACCTCAAGAACGCGCGCTTTCAGGACGATGCGTCTCCCCTGGTCGAAGGCTTGGACAACTATACCTGCCGCAACTTCAGCCGCGCATACCTGCGCCACCTGATGATGGCTGGCGAGATGCTCGGTTCGACGCTGCTCTCGCTGCACAACGTGCATTTTTACGTAAGCCTGCTCGACGAGGCCCGCCGGCGCATCTCGGACGGCACCTTTGCGGCCTGGTCACGCCAGTGGATGGCGCGTTATGAAGCCGGCGGCTCAGACGCCCCGTAGACTTCCAGTAACCGGCGAAAAGTCCCGTTCCAGTCCAGCCCTCTATCGATTACATGGGCCCGCGACCGCTGCGCCATTGCCTTCCGCTGCGTGGCCACATCGCGCACGCACGCGGCAAACGACGCGGCGTTACCGGCTTCGGCCAGTCGACCGATCGACTCGTTTACCCGCTCGACCAACGCCCCGGCCTCCACCCCGACGACCGGCAACCCGCTCGCCTGCGCTTCAATCACCGAAAGCCCAAACGTCTCACTAGGCCCGGCGGTCACGTAGATATCAGCGGAAGCCAGCAGTTGGGCAAACGCTTCTATGTCGCTCTCGAAAGGCAGCAGGTGCAGGCGCTGTCCACACAGGGCGTGTGCTTCCAACTCTGCCTTCAGCGGCCCCTCGCCGACAAGGACCAGATGGTAATCAGTATCGAGCTGCTCCAGGGCCTCGACCAATACGTCGACCCGCTTTTCCAGATCGATGCGTCCGGCAAAAAGCAGCAGCACTGCTTGCGGGTCGATGTTCAGATTCGTCCGCAACGTTTCCTCGCGCCGGCGGGGGTGAAAAAGCTCCGGGTCCACGCCAAGGGGCACCACTTCCACGGTTTGCACGCCATACTCACGCATGCGTGCGGCCTGCACTTCGCTCGCGGCCAGCAAATGATCGCAGTGCTGGAAAACCTGCTTGAAGCCAACCTCGACCCCACCGGAGATAAATCCGGCCAGCGCCTCGACGAAGTGGCTGAACATCTCACTGCGTTCGGTCAGCACTCCCTGCAGCGCGTCACGAATCGGAGTGGCGAAGTAAGCTTCGGCCAGATCCGTGTGAAAATAGCCGCCCACGGTGCAGTGCTTGCCGACCTTCGTGGCGTCCCGGCAGTAATCGAAGACAGGCCAGGGCGCGGTGAAAAAGCTGCCCAGCTCAATGATGTCGGGTTGGGTCTTGTCCAGGATTGTTCGGATTGCCGGTGGGTAGTGGAAAAACCGATACGGCTCGCAACCCGGGATTTGCAGGCCGTGAACGTAGTGCGTACGCAGGCGGCCCTCGGTTGCCTCATGGTCTTCCTCGCCCGGAACGATCAGCAGATGCTCGTGACCGGTCTGCTCAAGCAGAAACTTGCGCTTCTGATCGATGTAAGTGCGAATGCCTCCGCTGGTGGGTGTGTAGGCAAAAGTTACGTCGCAAAAGAGCATGCCATTACCTCAGTTGGTCAACGCTCGCGCGTCCATAACAATTCGTTCTCCCGGCGCAACCTCGGCTTGCAGCTCCAGCTCTGGCACCCGCACCCCGACACGGCACCCGCCATGGACTTCAAACGTCACAGTAAACGCGTGCACGGGCAGATGCAACGAGCCCGACCAGCCAATCGCTTCTTGCGGAAAACGTGGCTTCAAAACCAGCGCGCCATCCACGCGCTTCAAACCCAGGACCTGCTCAACGAAGAGCGTCGTGGCCAACCCACTCCAGCCCACGAAACCGCGTTGCGGTTGAGTCCCCAGGGTCAGCGCCTTCCAAAGATTGCCGCGCTTGCGGCTCAGCTCCGCAATCGAGGGTTGCTGCGGATCGTAAAACTCAAAAACATCCCCTTCGGCGTGGAGCACCTCGATCACACCCCGGCTCAAACGATAGCCCAGTTGCGCCGCATCGTCGTCATAGCCGCCGCGCTCCAGGCCTTCCACCACCAGGTACGCTGTGTTCAACCAGACCGGTCCGCGCCACATGTCTTTTTCAAAGTGAGGCGAGCTCGCGCTCACCGAAGGCAGCGGCATCCAGGTCCCGTATTGGTCGGGATCCATCGCTCGGTCGCGCAGGCGATGCGCCTGATTTGCATCGGAGATGCCCGCCGCCATCGGTAACAATGACGCGATGGTGTCAACGCGCCGCCATTTTTTGCTCTGAACGTGACGGTCGTAGAACAGACCGTCCTGCGCGTGCCACAAAAAGGCGCGCGTTTGCGCAGCAAGTGTCTCAGCTTCCCCCGTAAATTTCCGCGACTGCGCCGACTCACCCAGTTGCGTGGCCATCCAGGCCAGCGCTTCGAGCTGCAGGACAACATAGGCACAGAAATCCGGCGCGGCCCAACCCTGCGTGTCGTAAAGCTCGGCTTCATCGCGGTTGGAAAAACGTGGCGCGTTCTCCACGCCTGACTCGTAGCAATGAATCCAGCCGTACAGCCCGTTCTCGAGTCGCCTGTGGCGTTGAAGCCACCCCTGATAAGCGACCAGCGCCGGATAAAATGCCCGGACAAAATCCAACCGGGCCGGCCCTTCGATGGCTTCGGCCAGCTTGCGCGCCGACCAGGCGATCAGAGGCGGCTGGGTGTAGGGCGAGGAAGTAAACTCTGACACAACGTGCTGCAGGCGGTCCTCGTAGCGTAGGTCAATGACCGACTCGATGACCTCCCTCGCAACCTGCGGGTCCCAATATCGCCACACCAGCGCAATGAACGCCGAATCCCAAAGGTACACCCCATGAAAGGCCGGGCCGGGTTGAGCGTGCCGAAACCGCGTCAGGGGACCGTTCGGCGGTTGAAGGTTAGCCAGCAGCATGGCGTAGATTCGCGGGAAGCCCGTGGTAAAACGCTCTGGTAAGTCGCCGGGTCCTTGCAGCGTGAGTTGCGGGGGCCGCGTCACCACGCCCTTGCGCGTTAGCTGGCGCTCATCGAAAAGACTGCGCGAACGGCGTTTGCGCGCCGCGAAAATCCGTGACCACAAGACCAGCTCGAGCGCGTAATTCAGCAGCCGCCAAAAGCGTCCGGCCAACTGCGGCGGGCCCGACGACACACGCCGGATACGCCTCAACAGCCGCCGCAACCAACTGCCCCGTGCTTTTGTCTGCGTCTGCTCCGTGCTCAAAAAGACAATCTATGCTCCGCTCGTTCCCGGCCGCAAGGAAGGATGCGCCCGTCAAATTGCCTTGCCTGCACCCGTCGCGGCCATATGTGTTCGCACGCGCATTCACACCACGTCTTGCTCCATGCCTTCGCCACCGTTTCAGCAGCCTCAGGCCGACCTCTACATTCCAAACGGGGAAAAGTACGAACGCGCACTGCGGCGCACCACACATCTTTGCATCGCGACACACGCAGACGACATCGAGTTTATAGCCTACCATGGCATCGCCGCCTGCTTCAACCGCGAGGACCAAAGTTTTTCCGGCGTCGTGCTGACCGACGGTGTGGGCAGCGCACGCGCAGGGCCCTACGCCAACTTCTCCGACGCTGCCCTCCGCGAAGCCCGCGCCCGCGAGCAACGTGCCGCTGCCCAGCTTGGACAGTACGCCGCCGTCGCCCAACTGGCCTGGCCAAGTTCACAGGTCAAAGCCGGCCTCAATGAGACCGTCGTCAACGAACTGGGCTGGATTCTTGAACAGATGCGCCCGGAGACCCTCTACCTGCACAATCCCTTCGATCGGCACCCGACGCACCTCGCCGTGCTTCAACATTGCCTGGAAGCCCTGCGCCGCGATGCGCCCCGGCACCTGCCGGCTCAAATCTATGGCTGCGAGGGCTGGCGCGATCTGGACTGGCTTCCTCGGAGCGCTCGCATCGAACTCGACGTCTCCGAGCGTCCCCACCTGGCCAACGCACTCAACGGGGTTTTCGACTCGCAGATCGCAGGCGGCAAACGCTACGACCGCGCGATCCGCGGACGCCGCCAGGCGAACGCAACACTGGCTCAATCGCATAGCACGGACGCCCACGAGGCGGTCACGCTGGCCGTCGATTTGAAGCCGTTGCTGGAACCGCCCGCAGTGACTCTAGAGGCCTTCACAGCCGGTTATCTGGACGCCTTTCGCGAAGAGGTGCTCGACGGCTTGCGCGCCCTAGAGGCCCCGTCGCAGTCATCGACGCGGCCATCCGAGGCTGCGGATTGAAGCGGCGTAAACTCTAGCCAGTGTTTGCCTGCCGGTCTTCGCGGCGGCTTAAAAAGGCCGGCAGGATGACCAGTGTGGCGAGCAAGGTGAAGACCACCCCGAGCGTAAGCACCCATCCCAACGTGGCCGTGCCCCGGTGCGGCGAGAACGCCAGATTCCCGAAGCTGAACAGGGTCGTCAGCGAACTAAAAAAAACGGCCCGCGCCGTGCAACTGGTCAGCAGATCGCCCTCGCCGCGCCGACGCACGCGTTGGATTACGTGAATGCCGTTATCCACCCCAAATCCCAGCAGCAAGGGCAGCGCGATCACGTTGGCAAAGTTGAAAGGCACCTCCAGCACGGACAGAGTGGCGGCCGTCAGCAGGCCCGCCAGAAGCAGTGGCGTGAGGATCAGTATTGTCTCACGCAGCGAGCGCAGATAGCTCACAAGCAACAGCGCGATGGCACCCACCGCCAGCAGCAAGGCCATGCGGAAGGCCTCCAAAACCACCGCGCCCGATTCCACCGTGGTGATCAAATCCCCGGTCGCCCGGGGAAAGTCTACCTGCAACTGGCGAACGAAGGCCTGCCGTTTCTGCGGACTGTCCAAAGCCGCCTCCGGATAGGCCTGCACGCGGAACAGGCCGTCCGTGTTGACCCAGCGCTCACGCACGGATGCGGGTAGGGATTCGACTTCGATACCTTCGGCCTCCAGGGACACCGCCAGGTTGTCCAGCGCCAGCGTGAAGGTCTGCAGCAGATCCGCCTCCAGGGTCTGTAGGGCGGCGGCGCGCGCCTCGGCAGCCTCCGGCAATTCCGCCAGGAAAGACTCAAGCGTCGAGCGTAGCCGTTTTTCAACTACAGATTCGCTTCCGGCGTTTTTCAAGGTATCCAAAAACGTACGCAGCGCGGCTTCACGCGCCTCGGTAGTGGGGGCCGGCAGGGGCTCCGACACGTCCCAAAAGAGCCCGCCCAGAAGCAGATTCATCTCACCGACCTGAGCCAGCCGCGCGTCCTGGTCAGGCGGTACAAAGTCTTCCAGCCAGACGACCTGGGCCACGTCGGGATCGGCTTTCAAACGCGCGTGCACCTGGGCGGCGGCATCGCGTTGCTCGAACAAAAACTCCACGGTGTACGGCGAAGCCACCTCCTCCTCGATCAGTTCGCGAATACTCACCACCGATTCGCTTTGGGGGTCGCGCAGATTCAGCGGGTCGTAATCAAACTGCAACATCGGCAGCAGCGCCAGCGCGACCAGCCCCAGCAGCAACGCCGCCCAGCGAAACGGCGCCGGCTTGTTCTGCGGCAACTGCACCAAGCGGTGCCGGTCGTGGCGGTGCGTCAGTTCAGACAGGAGCTTTGGGCGCACCGGCCATTTTCGCAGCAGCGAGGGTAGAAGCGTCAGCGAAACCACAAAACTCAGTAGCATGCCCACCCCGGCGATCAGGCCCAGCTCCGCCACGCCCGCAAACCCGGTCGGCACAAAGGCGAAGAAGCCGATCATGGTTGAGAGGGTGCACAGTAGCAGCGAAGGCCCGACGTCGCGCAGTGCCTCGGTCAGGGCCGCCGGGCGCGTGCGTCCGCGCACCAACTCCTCGCGAAAATGCAGGCACAGGTGAATCGCGTAGTCCACCCCGAGGCCGATGTAGAGCACGGCAAAGGCGATGGAGATCATGTTCAGGCTGCCCACCGCCAAGGCCGCGAATGCCGCCGTCAGCAGCAAGCCGCAGATCAGCGTAACCAGGACCGAAACAATCAGCCCAAACGAGCGCAGGCTCCACGTCAGCACTAACGAAACCAGGATAAACGATAGGATACCCGCCTGGATGGCCCCGGTGGTGGCGGCTTCGATCTCCTCGTGCTTCAGCGCCAGCTCGCCGGTCAGCCGGACGTCTGCAGCAAAGACGCCATCGGCTTCGATGGTTGCCGCCAGCGCACGTACCCGCTCGATCGGTTGCCGGGCCGGCCGCACGCGCGTGTAATCCAACACTGGACGCACCAGCAACAACTCCCGCGCCCGATCGTCCGAAGCAGCGTCCTCGCGATCCATCAGCGACTGCCAGGAGAGCACTGCCGCCGGGTCCGCGCGGTCGGCCTGCACAACCGTGTTCAGCGCTTCGAAAAAAGGCTCCAACGCCGCTCGCTGGTCGGCGTTCGCATTCTCCAAAAATTCGGTCAGACGTCCGAACAGGCCACGCAACGACGGATCACGCTGCAATGCCGCCAGAAAGGGCTGCGTTTCTGCCAGGCGATTGCCCAGGTCGGCAAGTTCCGCCACGTCGCGAAAGAGCAATCCGTTGCGCCGGAAAAACGCGTCACCCGCCGGCCAGTAAACCGATTCGAAGAGCGCAGGCTCGGCTTGCATGGACGCCTGCAGGCGTTCCGCCACGAGAAAGGCGTGCTCGGGCACCGGAGATTCCACGACTACCAGCAGCACGTCGTCGAATTGCGGAAAGGCTGCGTTCAGGCGCTCGCGCTCCTGGCGAAAAGGCAGCTCCGGGTCGAACAACTCCGCGGTATTGGCATTGATGCCCAGGTGCCCACGCACGTAAAAGAACGAGCCGAGACTCAAGAGTATCACCAGCGCGATAATCCACCAGCCGCGCCGCTGCACAAAATCGGTCCAAGCACGAAAGCCTGCGTCCACTCGCTGCATCCGCCCGCTACACAGCACGCCCGCGCCCACGCGTCAACCACCCTCCCGTCCTCGCATGCCCGCCGCCCGCTGCAAACGCCGCCGAAAGCGCTGGCAATGGGCCTTGCGCATAACGCTGTTTCTAATTGCCGGGTGCAGTTTACTGGTTGCTTATCGGCTGAATCGCCTGGGCTTCCTCAGCAGTACAAACACGCTCTCCTCGCAGGCGGATGTGCGCACTTCGCTGATTGAGTTACCCGCGCCCAGTGAAGATATCGCGGTCGATCCGTTGAGTGGCGCGCTTATTTTAAGCTGCGGCGGTCTCCAAGAAGGTGGTCGGGGGCAAACGCTGGCATTACTGCGAACCGGTTCGGATCGACCGGAAGTGATACAAACCGATGCTCCCGATGATTTTCATCCCCATGGCATCGACAGCGTCCAGTTGGATGACCAGCGCTCAAGGTTATTCGTGGTCAACCATCGCCAGCGTTCCCGACCGACCATCGAAATTTTCGATCTCTACGCGTCCTTAAAACCTCCCAAAGCCTCGCATGTAGAAACCATCGATTCCATCTTTCTGGAGTTTCCCAATGACATTGCTGCCTACGATGCGGAGTCATTTTATGTCACCAACAATCCTGACCAAACAAAGCTTTCACAACGCTTGCGGATGTTTTTGGGGGTCACAAGGGGCGAAATTCTTTGGTACGATGCAGATGGTTTTAGGCGCTTTCATAGCAACGGCTTCACAAACGGCATCGCCTTGAGCCCCGAGCGGGACCGGCTATACGTGGCGCACACGCTTACTGGCAAGATCTCGGCTTTTTACATAGCCGAGAAAAAGAATTTATCCACTAAAGTTACTACCTATCTATACAAACTAAGATTTGATAATCTCTTCGTTGGCGATAACGGTTCGATCCTAGCGGCTGCACACACCGATCTCCTTGCGTTGGCAGGTCATCGGAAAAATCAGCAAAACGATTCTGGCTGGGAGGCATACCGCATTGACCCGCAGAGCTTTCAGGCAACAAAAATTGCGGGTGATGACGGGTCTACGATCTCTGGCATCAGCGTGGCCGCTTATTGGAACGGTGCCTACTATTTCGGCAGTGTGGGTGATCCCTACCTGCTCAAGGCGACGCCGCTTTCGCCAGCGCCTGCCGCACCTTGAGGCTCTGGGCCTGCAAGGTGCCCATGGCCGCTTTCGATTGCCGGCCCAGTCGCCACAGTGTGGGCGCATGCGTCAACGCCACGCCCGGCAGCCGCTGCCACTGCACCCGGCCAAACGCATCGGTCAGGCGCAGCACCGCTTTGGGCAGTGCCTGCTCGACCGGATCGATCACTGCCCGCACCACCAAAAACGGCAGCCCGGCCTCCCGCGCCACTCGCGCGACTGCTCCGCTTTCCATGTCCGCCGCCACAGCGCCAGTGCGCTCCGCCAGCGTCCGCTTGGCCTGGGTTGTCTCGAGCACGTGCTTGGCTTCGGCTAAGGGTTCACGGCGCGCAGAGCTCAACCTGGAGAATCGCTCTAGACGCAGCGTCTCAAAGTGCGAGCCATCGCTGCTGACAACCGCCTGCGGCAGCATCAGCGTGCCAGACTTCAGACCTTCGACCAGCCCGGCACAGGTACCCCAACTGACCAAACACGCCACACCTTCGCCGACCAGACGCTGCGCCGCTTCGGTGGCGCGCTCCGGCCCGATGCCTGCCACCGACAGCCAGATGGCTTCCTCATCCAAATGGATAAACGGCCTGGGCTGGCTGGAGAAATCCTTTCCATAAAAAGCGCGCCCCTCCTGAACGAGCCCGCAAACGACCCCTGCCTTCACGACCTGCTGGATTCGCCGGGTAAACGCCTAGACCTCAGCCGGGTCGAAGGCAGCGGTGTTCAGCTTGCCGGGCATCGTGCGTGGCAGCCCCCGCCCACAACTCCAGAAAGCCAGCCGCAGCGCCGCGTCGCTTTTGGCCGCCAGGTTGGTAAAGCCGATGGTCGCCTTGACCGTACGCCGCGAAATCTTGACCTGCGCGCCGTCGCTGAAGCTCGGGTTCGCGTGGATGCGTCGCAACGTCAGCAGGGCCATGCCCAGGGCGCGTAGGCAAAACCGCCGGATGCCCGGCTGGCTGCGTGGAATCGTGAGCGTGTACTCCAGCGCGTTGCGCAGATGTCCGTGCGCGTGCCCCAGCAGCACCTCCAGCCCCTTTTCCAGCCGTGGCAGATCCGTCTCCCGCAGCGAGTGAAAGCGTTCGCCCTCGGCCAGGCCAAAAACTTCGCGCGGCATCCAACAGGCCGAACGGTCGCGGTCTTCCCAGACGTCTTTCAGAATGTTGGTCATCTGCAGGCCCTGACCAAACGAAGGCGCCAGCTCGCGCAGCTTTGCGCCCCGCGCGGCCGCCTCGGCGTCCCACGCGCAGAACAGGTCCGTCAGCATTTCGCCCACAACACCTGCCACAAAGTAACAGTAGCGGTTCATCGCCTCCAGGGTGGGCACGCCGTCTTCGTTGCGCTCGGCCGCCTCCTGAAAGCCCGCCATCCCGGAGGCCATGACCCGTACGCAGCGTTCCAGGGCCGTGCGCTGTGTGGTTTCCAGCGCGTGCGTGATGGCGATCACGCGCTCAATTTCTGCAATCAGCGTGTGCTCGGCCGCGATTGTGTGCGTCGAGAGGCCCGGGCCCAGCGCCGCTCCAAATGGGGCCGCCGGCTCCTGCCCAGCCACCACCCGATGGAAGCGCTCCAACAGTGCCCGTTTTTCGAAGGCGTTCAGCGCAGGCTCGTCCTCGATGGTGTCGAGGATGCGGCACAGCAGATAGCCGTTGCCCACGGCGTCCCGCAACGCGCCCGGCAGCTCGGGTATGGTGATGGCAAAGGTTCGCGAGACCCCCTTCAACATCGCTGCCTGAAACGCCGCGTCATCCGTGTATTCAACTTCGGATACGTGCTTCGACGGTACAGCTTCCTGCGACGAGCGATCGACTTTCGTCAACATCTTCAAAATCCCCAAAGGCACGGCGCATGAAGCGCTTGCCCAACTTCCTTATGGCCTAGGCATCCAGCCGGGGAGGGTCAAAAACAAAAGCGCTTTGCCGCAGAAGTCCAAGACCCGAACGACTGCCACCAGCCCTTTTAGCCTTGAACGCGCCCGCACCCTTGCCCAAAACACCACAGACGCTTGCGACGGCTTCTCGACTCTTTGCGATGTCCCAGCAACTAATCATTGCCCAGCCACTGGGCTTTTGCGCCGGCGTGGTGCGTGCAATCGACATTGTCGAGCGTGCCCTGGACCTGTATGGCCCCCCGGTCTACGTCCTGCACGAGATCGTACACAATCCCCGTGTGCTTGAAGACCTGCGTGCGCGCGGCGTCATCTTCACCGAGCACATGGACACGATTCCGCGTGGGTCCGTGTTGGTCTTCAGCGCGCACGGCGTGCCCCGCAGCCGCTACGACGAAGCCGCCCGCCGTGGCCTGCGGGTCATCGATGCCATCTGTCCACTCGTGCTCAAAGTCCATCGCGAAGTGGCCCGCCATGCCGCAGAAGCCCGTGAAGTCGTCCTCATCGGCCACGCCAACCATGTCGAGGTACAGGGCATTCTCGGCAGTTTTGACCGCACCGGCGGGGGTCATATCCACCTGGTCGAAAGCAACGCCGATGTCGCCCGTCTGCGCGTGCGCAACCCCGACACCCTCGGCTACGTCACCCAGACGACCCTCTCCCTCCGCGAGACCGCTTCCATCATCGAAGCGCTCAGGGCACGCTTTCCCAACATCTCCGGGCCCCTGCGGGAGGATATCTGCTACGCCTCCCAAAACCGGCAAAATGCCGTCGACGCCATCGCTGAGGACGTGGAGGTCTTGGTCGTCGTCGGTGCACACAACTCATCCAACTCGAACCGACTGCGCGAGGTAGGCGCAAGCAACGGGCTGGACGCCTACCTGGTCGAGCATCCGCGCGAATTGCGCCGAGAGTGGTTTCGCGATCGTATCCGGATAGGGTTGACCGCAGGTGCCTCCACGCCAAGGTCTTTAATTGATGAGGTCATTGAAGCATTGCGCGCCTTCGGCATATCCTCTGTGGTGCAGGTACCCAGTGTGGAGGAAAACGTCTACTTCCCGCTTCCGCGGAACCTGACTCAGCCCATCGAGTCCAACACGCCGTCGCCGCGCACGCACTAAACTGCTGGCCACCACACCGATTTTCATAGCAAGCAAACAACCAGACCGACCCTATGGCCGTACCCATTCGTCAACAAATCCGCGTAGGCACCTACCTGCTTAAAAAGCGCCTCAAGGGCGAAAAGCGCTACCCGCTGGTCCTCATGCTGGAGCCGCTCTTTCAATGTAATCTGGCCTGCGCCGGCTGTGGCAAAATCGACTACCCGGAGCAGATCCTCAAGCGCCGCCTCAGCGTCGAAGACGCCTTGCGTGCCTCCGACGAGTGCGGTGCACCGATGGTCTCCATTCCCGGTGGCGAGCCGCTTATCCACAAAGAGATGCCGCAGATTGTCCAGGGGCTGATCAAGCGCAAGCGTTTCGTTTATCTGTGCACCAACGCGATGCTCTTGAAGAAACGCATCGACGACTACAAGCCCTCGCCTTACCTCACTTTCTCGGTTCACCTCGATGGCCTGAAGGAGCGCCACGATGCTTCCGTCTGCCGCGAAGGTGTCTTCGAAGTCGCCGTCGAAGCGATCAAAATCGCTGTCTCGCGCGGCTTCCGTGTTACGGTCAACTGCACCCTCTTTAACGGCGAGGACCCGGAAGAGGTCGCCGAGTTCTTCGACTTCGCCATGGAACTTGGGGTCGAGGGCATCACGATTTCACCCGGCTTCTCCTACGAGCGAGCCCCGCGCCAGGATGTGTTCCTCTCGCGCCGCGAAACCAAGCAGCTTTTCCGCGACATCTTTAAGCGCGGCAAAAACCGCAAGCGCCGCTGGATCTTCAACCAGTCGAGCATGTTCCTGGACTTCCTCGCTGGCAACCAGCCCTACTCCTGCACCGCCTGGAGCAACCCGACCTACAACATCTTTGGCTGGCAGCGCCCCTGCTACCTGTTGGTCGCCGAGGGCTACGCCCAGTCCTTCCGGGAACTCATGGACGAGACCGACTGGAGCAAGTACGGCACCGGTCGCAATCCCAAGTGCGAAAACTGCATGGTGCATTGCGGCTACGAGGGCTCGGCCATTGAAGATACCTTCCGTCGTCCGCTGACCGCCATCAAGGTCGCGCTCAAAGGCCCCAAGACCGATGGTCCGATGGCACCCGACCCCAAGCCGGTTTACAACACCACTTTGGACTCAGAGACAGCCGCCACCATCGCCATGGCCGGCAGCAACCAGGCGGCCCGGACTTCCGGCGGCGTCGCCGCGCACCAGCCCACCGGCGGTTGCGGCTCCGCAGGCGCACCGACCGACACTCCGGAAAAATCCGAACAGGTCGAGTCGGGCACGCCGGTTAAGTGAGGTCAGTCACCTTTTCCTGCTTGCACCTACGAGCGCCGTCCAACTTTACGGGCGGCGTTCTTTTTTGAACACTGCCCAGCCAAGGCTACCTATCGAAGCGGAATCGTCCGACCGAGCGGCCAGGGCTTGTCGCCAGCCGACACTTCCAAAAATTCTTCCGCCAGAGCGCTGCTGCGTGTCGTCGGCTCAGCGGGAAAACTGGCTCCGCCACCCCCTTCAAAAGGGGCTGCGTCTGGAGCCGTCGAGCTCGCATCATCCGGAGCTGGTTCAGGTGTTTCTTCCGTCGCCTCCGGCAGGGGTGCCTCATCCATCGGGATGTCGATGGACAAGTCGTCGAAGGCTTCGTCCGGCAGGTTGCCGTCGTGAATCAGGAACTCGCGGCGCTGCAGGTACGATTCGCGCAAAAATAAATACGGGTCGACCGCTTCGCGCACTCGCTGCAAGCCCCGTTCGGCCTCGTTACGCTCGTTGACCAGAAAGATGATGTTGGTGGCCGTGAAAAAGTCCGTCAGCGCGTTGATGATCAAGTTGCGCGAGGTGCCATCGGCAGCCCGGTCCGGCACCTGACGCAGCGTCGCCGGACCAAAAATGGGCAGAAAGATGTACGGCCCGGAGGGTACGCCCCAGACCGCGAACGTCTGCCCAAAATCCTCTTCGTGCTCAGGGTAATCCAGCTTGGAAGCCACGTCGAAGAGCCCGCCAATCCCGAACGTCGAATTCACAAAAAACCGGGTAAAGTCGTTCCACGCCTCCATCCCTTTGCCCTGCAGCAGCTGATTGAGCGAGATGATCGGCTCCTGCAAGTTACGCGAAAAATTCGTGATCCGCTGCCGGATAAAGCGCGGGATTAATGTGCGGTACAGCCCGGTCGCCGGACGCAGCACCAGGATGTCGACCCATTCGTTGAGCGCATACAGCTCACGATTCAGCGGCTCAAGCGGGTCCGTGGTGCTGGTTGTCCCCGGCTGCGAGGCGCAGCCCAGGTGCAACAGAGGCACGACCAGCAACACGCAAATCCAGTAGCTGCACCACCGGTGGATGCAGGGGTTTCGACGAGCACGATTCATGGGCGAAGCGGCAAGGCAAACGGTGTTTACCTGCTCGCGTCAATGCTGTGCGTGTGGCACCGCCGGTTTTTAGCTCAAACGCCCCGCCCGCCACGCTCGATGATCTGCGCTTCCATCCGCGTCATCAGAGCCTCAAATCCCTCGCCATCGAGCACCTGCTGATACTCCGCGCGCTTCACGGCCAGGTCGCTCACGCCATCGACGATCACGTTGATGATGCCCCACTCACCGCCGTTTTGAGCCACCACGTATTCAAAGCGCACGGCCGCTTTACTCGGGCGTTCCAGTTTAGCCCGCACCAATTGTTGGCCCCGCTTCAGCTCGCGCGTCTGCACGTCGGAAAAGGCCTCGCCCTTATAAGCGTCAAATTCCTTGGCGTAGTTCGAGACCGCCAGCTCCCTCAGCTTTTGCACGAACTGTCCGCGCTGCGTTTCCTCCAAACCGCTCCAGTGCGCGCCCAACACAACCCGCGCGATCAACTCGAAGTGATGCGCCTCGCCGACCACGGGCGAGAGCGTTGTGAACCGGTCCGCGTACGACTGCGTGCCCCCTGCCTTCATGGCATCGATCAGGCTCGCATGCAGCGAGACCACCGGCTGAACCGGGCTTTCGGCGTGACTGCGTTGTACCGGCAAGGCGGCTGCCCCAAGCACGCCCGCTATGAATAGAATCTGCCTCAATTTCATGAATGGTATATGATGATTGATTCCCCCAAGCCGGACTCGCCTCCTCCGCAAATCCGGCACGCTCAGTCTCTTATCATAGATGACCTCAGGGTCAGCCCGAAAGTTCACCTTATTTATCAGAGGGTATCCGCTGCAGGAGCACCAACTATGGACTCTCCGCTTGCTTAGGAGCGGTCGCGGGCCCTTCATATTCCGCAATATGCAGGCCCAGGCAGTACTCTTCGAAAAACCTCAGCAGGTCGGTTTCGGCGCGGTTGAAATCCCCGAACCGGGCCCCGGTGAGCTCCTCGTGGCCAACCGCTACACCTGCATCAGTCCGGGCACGGAGTTGCGCTGCCTCGCGGGACTACAGGCAAACATCGGTGACAAATTCCCATTGATCCCTGGTTATGCCGCCTGCGGCGAAGTGATCCAAGCCGGGCCGGAAACCACTCTAAAGCCCGGCACGCGGGTACGCGGCAACGGCACGCAACGTGTCAAGGGTGCCCATCGCGTATGGGGCGGCCATTGCTCGCACATGGTCATCGCGGAAAACGCCGTGCAGGTGGTCCCAGAGGGCCTCGACTTGAAAGATGCTGTGCTCTGCCGCCTGGCCGCCATCGCCTACCGCGGGGTCCGCCTGGCCGAGCTTCAGCCGCACCACACGGTGGTCGTCATTGGCTTGGGGGCCATCGGCCAATTCAGCGCGCGCCTGCACCACGCCTGCGGCAATCATGTGCTCGGTCTCGACCAAAATCCCAAACGCGTCGACGCCCTGACCGCCGTAGGTATTCCTGCAAAGGTGGTCGCCGGTGAACCGGCAGACGCGGTGAACGAGTACTTTGGCCGCGGTGCCGACTGCGTGGTCGATGCCACCGGTGCCGCCGCCGTCATCCCCAAGGCCGCCGCCTGCTTGCGTGAGTTACCCTGGATGGACACCCCTGAAAAAGGCCCGGTCTTCATCGTTCAGGGCAGTTACCCGGCCAGCTTTGAGGTGCCGTATCAGCTTTTTTTTGGTCACGAAACCACCATACGTTTCCCGCGCGATTGCCAGCGCTCCGACCTCGAAACCACCCTGCGCCTCGCCAGCACCGAGCACCTTATTATGAAGGGTATGATCACGGATACCCTCAAGCCACAGGACGCGACCAAGGCCTACCAGGCATTGCAGGATCCCCTAAGCGCCCACATGACCATCGCCTTCGACTGGTCGTAAAGCGCTAAGATACACTGCTTTCCGGACATTTCAGAACCCGCTCTGACTACAATGAACGGTTTCACAAACAAGGAGAGCAATTGACTTGCTCAGTACCCGGCCAGGGACTCGAACCCTGAACCAATTGATTAAGAGTCAACTGCTCTACCAATTGAGCTAGCCGGGCTTAGCGGCCAACCAAACACCTGCCGAACTCAGCGGCGCCAACTGACCAAACGAAAAGGAAAGCCTTTTCACGCGTTTGGGTCAAGTTGCAATCCAGGTCAGGCGCAGACCCGCGAACAGCCCAAGCAGTCAGAAAAAGCACAGAGACTTCGCGCTACGCTAAGAGCAGACGCGACCACCTACCTCCCTCCTTGCTGACTGTTAGTGCGAACGCTCGAACAGGCTTACCGCTTCGGCGTACCACCAAGTGCCAGCGCTGTAGGCCTCGAAGTTTTTAATTGATTTCACATCCATATCACGGGGTATTGATAAGTACCCGATATCACCTTTATCGAAAGCTAACACAAATTCTGTAATTCAATTCGCACGAAGACTTTCTGGCATCTCTTCAAGGCCCGACCAAATGGAGTTTCAGGATTTGATTTTTGGTCGGCATGCGGGGTCACTCACAGACGCATGCGTGCAATCGCATATTTCAGGCATCTGGACCGCACAAGTTTCGTGGCTGGGCCTTAAATCTTTAGCTCCCACAACGAAGTACATCATGGACTACATTGTACTTGATATAAGGTGGTACCAGGGCCGCGCGGCAACGACTGAGGGTAACGCGCGCGGTCAGACGGTGCCTCCGTACTCTGGGGGAAAAATCAATGACTTATGCTGCTTGTGCGTACAAAGCTCCCGGCCTCTCGAGGCTTGGAGCCCTCGCTGCTGCGATGCTGATCGGGCCGGCCCTGGCCGCCCAGGACGACACGGAGGATTTCACGGACTTCTCGCTGGAGGAACTGCTGGAGGTTGAAATCTACACGGCGTCGAAAAAGGCCGAGCCGCTCTTCACCGTGCCGTCCGCATCCTATGTGCTGGATGCCGATGACATCGCCGCCACCGGTGCCACGCACATTGCCGATGCGCTGCGGGTGGTGCCCGGCGTGAACGTGGCCAGCCTCGACAGCTACCGTTGGGCCGTCTCCGTACGCGGCTTCAACAACGTCTTTAACAACAGCCTGCTGACGCTGATCGATGGACGCGTGCTCTTTAATTCCACCTTCGCCGGGACCTTCTGGGGCGAGCTGGACATCCTGCTCGACAACATCCAGGCGATCGAGGTCGTGCGTGGTCCGGGCGGCGCGGTCTGGGGAGCCAACGCGGTCAATGGCGTCATCAACGTTATCAGCAAACCCACGAAAGAAACGCAGGGGGCGTTGCTGAAAACACGCATCGGCACGGAAGAACGCACCCTTGCCGCGCGCTACGGCGGCAAGCTCGAAAATCATGAGGCCTACTACCGTATCTGGGCCAAATACAGCGACTACGACGAATTTGAAAACCCCGCCGGACCAGACTTTGGAAGCTATCAATCCTGGCAGGGCGGTGCACGCATCGACTGGGAACTGCAAAACGGGCGCAGCTTCGTTTTAGAGGTCGGTGGCTATCAGCAGGAAGTCGACGATCTGTTCACAGTCCTACAAACCGATGTCATCCACAACGTGGAAGCTTTTCACGTGGCCGGTACCTGGATTCATGAGCCCTCGGCCGACCGCCAGCGCGAAATTCGTACCTACTTCACCTTTAACGATGCGGACGCCTTCAGCGACCTGCGTGTGACTGAATACCGCTACGACCTGCAGTACCAGCAGTCCATGTCGCTGGGTAATCGTCACGAGTTGACCTTCGGTGCAGGCTACCGGCTGGACTGGGACGACACCCGAGGCAACTTGTTGATCTCGGTCGAGCCAACGGAGGATTCGCGACACACGTTCAACGTTTTTGTTCAGGACCGCTTCACGGTGATTCCGGACAAGCTCTTCGCTATCGGTGGCTTCAAGTTCGAATACCACTCCTTTGTGGGACCGGTTTACCAGCCCGATGCGAAGCTCCTGTTCACGCCCACGCAGAATCAGACCTACTGGGCCTCCGTGGCGCACGCGGTGCGCGTACCAACCCGGGCGGACCGCGCTTTGCGGGGCTTTGCTGCGGGCTTCCCACCCATCCCTTTGATGAGCGACGTCAACGTACAGGAAGAGTCGGTGACGTCTTATGAAGTGGGCGGACGCGTACGGCTCAAAAAGAAAGTCTCCTTCGACGCTGCCGCCTTTTTCAGCACCTACCAGGACCTGATCGGCCCGACCACCATCATGGGTGTGCGCACTTCTACGGATGTTGGCGACGCGGACACCTACGGCTTTGAGATCGGAACCGACTACGTGCCCTTCGAGGAACTGAGCTTCCGCGGGGCCTATTCATTGTGGAAGAGCGACTTCGATGGCGACCCGCTGGCCAGAGCCTCTTTTGAGGCGCAGGAAACCAAATCACCTGAACAACAGTTCTCCTTGCTGACAACCTGGCAGCCGGTGAAGCAGTTGGAGCTTTCCAGCGTGCTGCGCTATTACGATCAGCTGGAAAACGCGCCTGGCGTGGCCATCGACAGTTACCTGCAAGCGGACCTGAGAGCCGCCTGGCGGCCCAGTGATTCCGTTGAGATATCGGTGGTTGGGCGCAACCTCCTTGATGCCAGCCAGCAGGAGACCTTCATGGTCAATACAGCTATCCCGGTCGAAGTGCCTCGCGAGGTCTACGTGCAGGCCACCTTTGAATTTTAGTCGAAGGGAGCTTACTCACGATGAAGCGCGCTCACAGCCATGCCTGGTGGAGGCTTTCCCTGATTTGGGGAGCCTTGCTTGCGCTGTTGTGTGTTCCTGGCACGCTGTGGGCGAACGCCGAGAATGAGCGCGCGGTGCGCTTACGGGCGGGTTTCATTTACAACTTCTGCAAGTTCGTCACCTGGCCGAAAAACACGCTGCCCTCCAAGGACCAGCCACTGCGGATTGCCGTGGACATGTCCGCGTCCGACTTCGAGATCTTCGAGTCGACCCTGGAGGGCAAAACGGTGCGCGGGCACCCCATTGAGATCGTGCCATTCACCGCTGAGTCGTTGCAGGATAAGCTTCACATCGTCTACCTGTGCGAAACGCCCGACGAGCAGCTCGAAGGCGCGCTGTCCGCGCTCAACGGCAAGGCCGTACTGACCATCGGCGACCCTGAGCGTTTCAACCAGGCCGGTGGCGTGATCCAATTCCTGACCTCCAACAGCAAGCTGCGCTACCGCATCAACTTGGCCGCCAAGGACGACGAGCTCGAGTTCAGCGCCAAGCTCTTGCAGCTGGCCATTGTCTACGAGCCCACCTCCATGCGCTGGGATGAACCCGGACTGATGTATGCCGCGGCCACCCCCGACCATGGCTTCGGCCACCGCCACTGAAACGCCTCGAACGCTTCCAGTCTTTGACGCCCTTCCCCGCAATGAGACGCTGGTTTTATGCCCTGTCGACCCGGGCCAAGCTCAGCCTGATCATCACTTTTCTGAGCTTTCTCTCGTTGTCGTTATTTTCGTGTCTCAAGGTGTATCTGGATTACCGAGCCCGCCTGGCCGACCTTGAACGCAGTCTGGATGCGACGGCGGCCATCATCGGGGACAACCTGAAGGCGCCGCTGGCCTTTTTGGACCAAACCGCCGCCAGCGAGGTGCTGCAGACGCTCAGCCAGGATCGCGAGATCACGCACGCTCTTCTTGATGACGCCGAGGGCGAAACCTTTGCCCGCTATCAAGGGAGGTACTCAGGCGAGGATCTGATCGTGCAGCGGCTCGGTTTGGTCGATCCGGAAAACTCGGTTATCAGAGTGCGCAGCGCCCTTTACGCAGACGAGGAACTCCTCGGTGAGCTGCACATCGAGCGTACGCTGGCCAACTTCTACGAGGCGATTTTCATGGCCTCCCTGCTAACCAGCGGCCTGGCCCTGGGCATGACCTTTCTGGCCTGGGGCGGCTCGACTTATCTACAGCGCCTCATCACCGGTCGCATTCACCGGCTGCGCGAAGCCATCGACGACATTGAAAACAGTCGGGAGTACCACCACCGCATCCACGATGATGGTTATGGCGATGACATCGGTATCCTGATCAGCGGATTCAACCGCATGATGGGCGAGATCGAATCCAAGGACAACTCCCTTAAAGACGCCCGCCGTGGCCTGGAGATCAAGGTCGAGGAGCGCACGTCCGAATTGGCCAAGGCGACCGAAAAGGCCGAGGCCGCGAACAAGGCCAAGTCTGTCTTTCTCGCAACGATGAGTCACGAGATGCGCACCCCTCTGAACGCAATTATCAGCACCTCGGACCTCATGCTGGAGGATCGGCTCGAGAGCCACCTCAAGGACAGTTTCGAGACCATTCAGCAAAGCGGCGGCGCCTTGCTCGGGCTCATCAACGATATTCTGGACTTCAGCAAAATCGAGGCCGACCGCCTTGAGCTGGAAACGGCACCCTTCGAACTGATTGAGGGCCTGACCCGCCCCCTCGTGCCGCTGAACATCCGCGCCCTGAACAACCGCGTCCACCTCTGCTATGATCTGCAGGGCGAACTGCCGGACATGGTCAGCGGCGACGAAACGCGCTTGCAGCAGGTCGTGACCAATCTGCTGACCAACGCGATCAAGATTTCTCCCGAAGGCGAAGTTATCCTGCGAATCCGCGGCGAGCCTGCACCGAAACTGGGAACGAGCCGCATCCAGATTCAAATCGTCGATAACGGCGTGGGCATCCCCAAAGAGAAGCAACAGGTCATCTTTGAGCCCTTCACCCAGGCCGACGGATCGACGACCCGCAAGTACGGTGGCACCGGTCTGGGTCTTACAATTTGCCGCCGCATTGTCGAAGCCATGAACGGCAGCCTGACGGTCGAAAGCAGCGTGGCGCTGGGCTCGACGTTTAGTTTCACGATTGAGTTGTCGACCTCCAGCGCGAGTTCGGAACGCTACCACCAGGGGCGCTACTTTTTCCGTGGCAAGCGCTTCCTGATCGTCGAGCCTCACGAGCTCACGCGCAACCTGTTCCAGCGTCTGGTCAGCAAATGGGGCGCAGATTGCGAGGCGGTCGATACCGCCTACGAAGCCCTCTGTCTCGTGGAGGACAAGGTGCGCTTCGATGCCATCTTGATCCGCCTGGACTTGCCGATGCTCAGCGGCGACGTGCTGGCCAAGCAGATTCGCGAACGCAACAGCGGCGAGTCGGTTCCGATCCTCCTCCTGGCAGCGACCCCCCACTCCACCAGCGATTTCGCGCCGGGTCTAATTCAATCCGTGCTCGCAAACCCCTGCACACCCTATGCGCTCTTCAGCCGCCTGGAAGATATTCTGAAGATGGGCACACCTTATCCGCGCAAAAGCGGTTCGCGCGTCTTCCTGGACAAAACCCTCGGCGACTCGCACCCGCTACGCATTCTAATTGTCGAGGACAACGTGGTGAATCAGAAGGTCCTGCAGAAAATACTCGGCTCCATGGGCTACGAGGGCGACGTCGCCGGCAACGGTCAAATCGCCCTAGAAATGATGGAGCACGAAATCTACGACCTCGTCTTCATGGACATGCAGATGCCGATCCTCGACGGGCCAGAAACGACGCGGCGCATCCGGTCGGACTTTCCAGAGGGCCGCCAGCCCTGGATCATCGCCCTGACCGCCAATGCCATGAAGGAAGACCAGGACACCTGCCGCGAAGCCGGCATGAACGGCTTCATCTCAAAGCCCATCCAGCTAAAGCTGCTCAGCGAAGTACTCTCGGAAACCCCTCAACTCCCGGATTCCCCGCTCACGCATTTGACGGCGAACATTTAGCAACTCAGACCCGGTAAAGCACTGCGGCGATGCAGACTTCAGGTGAATTCCCGCATGTAGGTCGGCGAAGTAAGATGACTTCTGCGGACCCATGCTGCCTTCTAGGTCATGCTCCGCATCAAGAAACCAGTCTGGGCGGTCGATATACATAAGTCGAAGTGGTCACCTGGTGAAGTTTCGAGCGACACGCGCAGCCAAAGATTTCGGTCCGTCTCGACGGCGGGCCGGGTTTTCCACGTTCGAGATGGGATTCGTCCTGCTGATCATCGCGGCGATGACCTCCATGACGCTGCCGGTTTACAAGTCGCTCAAGCAAGGCGAGGAAAACACCCTCACCGCAAATCGCCTGCGCATGCATGTCAGCGTTTTCAAATCCTACGCCTCTGAAAACGAGGGTTGGCCGCCGAGCATGGCCGCCACCGATGACTTCCCCACCGGCATGTCCAATCTGCTCGACGCCTACAATTGGACCGAGGAAACGCCGCTGGGCGGGCACTTTGTCTGGGAGGCCAACGGGGTCCACAACGGCACGACCTACCCCGGCGTGATTGTGATTTCGGACCTCCACCAGGAAACCTATACGCCCATCACCGCCAGTAACGAACAGCTCACCAAGCTCGACTTCATCCTTGACGATGGCGACCTCACTACGGGCCGCTTCCAGTTGGGCTTTCGCAACGTACCGATTTACATCCTCGACTCGGGAACATCTGATTTCTGATCGGCAGTACCGGCTCTGCTGAAAGGCGGGGCCTTTCCGGGCAGGAGACTTGGGTAGGCGGCCATTCAGCTAACGCAGCCGCATCGTTCATTTGTCACGCCAAAGCTCATGCTACCCCGGCGGCAGACCGATAAACCATTAGCTTGAGAGAAAGAAATTGTCTGTGGGCGTATTTGCCTGCGGAAAACCGACGTCGCTCCAGCCCGACTCGCAGAATTAACCATGGGACAACTTCAACTCATCAACCTGACCAGAGACGCGGGTGCGGTTGAGGTAGGTTCGCACGAACTTGAGCTTGGCGAGGCTTGGAAGGATGAGGTCAAGGCCCTGCTCGAACGGTTCACCCGGTTGCAACCTCCGGCGCGCGGACCCGAGCCGGAGGTGCGCCTGTGCAACGGCACACGTGACTATGCGGTGCAGAATGTTTCGGGCAGTCTCTACCTCAAGTCGCTGGACAACCTGAACCAGCAGAACGTGCGGGTGTCGCCTGCCGAGGTGGTTACCGTCATGGAGTCGGGTCTGGGTGGGCTGGTCGACCAGCAGCGGGTCGTCGAACAAGAGGAAGAGATTGCGGAGATTGAAGCCAAGGCAGTAGCCGACGGACGCGGCCTGGTCCGCAGAACTCCACGACACGCATCCCTGGTGGTCATGGTGTTGCTGGCGGTGGTCTCCGTTTCCCTGAGCGTGGCGTATACTTTTTTCCTGGATGGCGGGGCAGGCGAAGCGTTCGAGTTTCGTCCCGTCACCATGGAAGCCTCAATTAAGGATTATCTGCGCGCGCACGCCGGACGCTACGAAACCCAGCACCCGACCGCCGCGCGTGCCATTGAACTGAGCCTGTCCGGAGAAGTGCAACTCTACCAGATGGTCTTGGCCGACAATGAAAAGGGTTATGACTGGCGGCTGCTTGTTGCGGGTACAGGCACCTTCGGCCACAGCCGGGAAGCGCTGGGCGTACGCACTTGGGAAGGCGGCTGGATTGCCATCCGCCGGCAAGGTGTCATCGAATTCTACGGAGAAACCTACGTCAAAGTGAAGTGAGGCAACGCCTGCGCGCTTGCCCGGGCCGCCGTTGGCTGGCTGGATACCGCGCATGCCCGACACTCTGATCTCACGGCGCAACCCCATGTTCCCGGGCTCTGGCCTGTGCGACCCGCACCTGCGGCCCGTCGGCGACACCGCCTACCTTTACCTGACCCGCGACAAATCACCGGACAACACCGCCTTTATCATGGAGGATTGGTGGGTGCTCAAGTCGCGGGACCTGACGCACTGGGAACACGCCTGCACAATTCGTCCGGGCGGAACGTATCTGGGTGCTGGATACAACACCTGTTGGGCCGCCGACGTCGCGCACACCGAAACGCGCAGCTACTTTTATTTCTCAGATAAGAACCAGGCCACGGGCGTCCTCGTGGGTGAAAGCCCCGTTGGCCCCTGGACAGACCCCTTGGGCAAACCGCTGATCACCTTCAGCGATCTGCCCGGTGCCGACGCCCAAACGCGCCCCTACGATCCGGGCGTCTTTATCGAGGACAACGGCACGCGCTACCTCGTGGTGGGCGTGTGGGAGTTTTTCTTGGTGCGTCTCAACGCCGACGGAATCTCCTTCGATGCGCCGCCCCGCAAACTTGAGATTCTCGACCCCGTGGGCCCCTACGGCCTAGGCAAAACCGACGACAAGCCGTTTTTATGCAAGCGCAACGGCCTCTACTACCTGTCCTGGGGCGCTTTCTACGCGATCTCCGAAAGCCTGCACGGCCCCTACCAGTCTTACGGAGCGTTCATCACCGAGTCCGCGACCGACCCCGAACTGCGCTACACACACGACCCGCACCTGCACGACCGCCATGGTTCGTTTTTTAATTGGCAGGGCCGCTGGTACTTCATTGGCAATGACATGAGCCAGACCCGCTCGCGTAAGTTTCGGGATTGCTCGCTGGCACCGGTCTGCTTCCGCGCCGATGGCACCCTCGAGCCGCTGGCACTGACCGTCAGCGGAATTTGGGGCGGCGCGTGACTGGCATGGATTGTGGTTCTTGGTCCACATGGTTCGACGCACGTGTTCCCTCTTCTGGCTCCTGGCGGGCTTTGCCCTGAGCGCCTGCCTGCCCTCCCTCCAGGCCGATGAAAAGATCTTCATCGCAGTGGTTGGCGGTTCCTCCTTTGGCGCGCCCGATAAATTCGGCGAAGGCCTCGTCGAAACCGACGGCTTTGAGCAGGTGGAAACGCCTTTCGGACCCGGGCCAAAGCTGTACAAGCTCCGCTACAAGGGAGTGCCCTTTTACTACGTAAGGTTTTATGGATACGAGACCCTCGCGCAGGACAACAACGACGGCAACGTCCACGTGCGCACCTGGTATTCGCTGCATAAAAAAGGCGTGACGCACGTGCTGGGCGGGGCGACCTCCGGCGGCATCCGTACCGATTACGATTACGACGACATCATCATCGCCGACGACTTTATGGTCATGGAGAGCCAGCGTCCGCAAAGCATTCTCGACTACACCGACATCGAGCGTCCGGGCATCTTTCCCAACTTCGCTACCCCTTTCAGCCCTTCGCTGCGCACGCTGTTGATCGATGAGGCTCAAAAAGCTCACGGCAGCTACAGCGGCAACCTCTACACCAGCGGCGTCCACATCCAGCACAACCCGGGGCGCTTCGAAACCGCCGCCGAAATCCGCGCCATGCGCATCCTGGGCGCGGACCATGTTTCAGAAAACGTCGGCACCTGCACCACCTACGCGCGGCAGCTCGGCATGCGCTGGGCCGTCATCAACGCCATTTCCAACCCGGCGGTCGGGGTGCGCCCCTTCAGCTTCAAAGACATGCAGGGGAGCACCGCCCGCGTCGCCGCTCACTGCGTGCCCATCCTTCTCGAGACCATCGCGCGTATTCCCGAAGAGGCGACGGAGCCCGAACCTGTCAGCGAAGGCGAAAAATTCCAAGGCTCCTACACCGATCCGGATTCCGAATCCTCGGAAATCATCAGCAGCGAGGAATGAGGCTCCGGTAGACTGAGGATGGTGACGCATCCCAATCGCGGATCCGCTGCTTTGTTATGCGGCAGTAGCCCAAGATCAAACATCAGCCAGTGACATTCTAGCATTGGGTGCATTGGTTCTTGACCGCAACTTGAGCCTTCCGGACACTACGAGCGTCTTTGCTTCCTTCACCTTCAGCTAGTCCTCTTCCATGCCTTTGATACTTGGATTGATTGCGGGCCTGGTCACCGCCTTGGCCTGCGGCATTGCCTGGGGTCAGATCGCCAAACACCTGAATGCGGAAATCGGCTACGCGGCCCTTGGCGTGGGTGCGGCCACCGGACTCGCCGTGCGCATGGCATCGCGGGCCGCGCAGCTACCGCAGCAAATTGTGGGCGTGGTCTGCGCGGTCCTCGGCATCTTTTTCGGCAAGGTGTATGCATTCAAATACCTCACCGAAGAATTTCTCGAAGCCGAATACGGGGAATCGGTCACGCTCTCCATTTTCGAGCCGGAGTTCTACGAAGTCTTTTTCGAGTACTACGCCGAGAGCGCCGGCAAGGACCTCATTTTTGACGCGCTCTGGGTGGTGCTTGCGGTGGTCATGGCGTGGCGTATCGCGGGCTACAGCCCCGCTGCTAACCTCCCCGAGTAAGCGGCGCTCGCTTAGGCATTGCGTGTCTTTCTGTGCGCGACCAGCCCCTGCTTGTACGGCAACGCTCAACCTGCACTGCGCCGCGCGCTTTCTTCGTCTGCAAATCCGGCGTAACCTATATCAGCGAAGCGCTAAGTTCTGCAGGCTCACTCGCACGCGAATTTGGCACCAACCCAGGCGGTTCCCTGCACGCAGCAAGCAGCCAGGCAGGTGATTGATAGGTTTTGGTATAAAAATCGCGCAAACGGTTCCAAAGAGGTAACTTGCGAGATATCTGGGGAGTGTCTCCAGCGGTCGCAAAAGTGCGTTTGCAGCACCGCTTACAAGGGTGAATTCGGTTGCTTCTAGGGCTAGATATGTATTATATATTATCCGGATTCGACAGCAGGCGCATACCTCATTTCCGCTTGTCTTTAATTTCTACGTCTCGTCTATGACCCTTCCCACCGTTGCTTGCAGCCGTGGCGCTTCAGCGTTGCGGACCTTCTCGGCCTACACCCGTCGTGCCGGCCTCCTGAGCCTCGCGCTGATACTCGGCTTCGACATGTGTACGACGGCCCGGGCCATGCCCAACGCCGTTATCAACCAGAACACCTTTCCCGGAGGGTTTCCCCAGATGCATCCATCCGGCCGCCAATGGATGGAGGGTGAGTACATCGCCGGGCCCGTGCGCCGTATGCAAGGTCGCACCGCCGTACTTTTTTATCACAACGGCTATGTCATGTCGACGCCCGAGGTTCCGGGCAGCCTGAGTGGTTCGGACTTCAACATCCGCATCTTCGATCTTTCCCAGCTAGGCAACGGCTCCAACGCGGGCGCGCAGCCCAACGACCGCAATATGAACGGCACGCGCATCGTAGCCGGAGATTCGGGGGAACTGGGTGACGGCTCGGCGGGCTTCCAGGCCCACGGCTCGATGAAAACGGGCCCCGTGGCCATGTCCGGCGGCTGGCGACAGCGTTTCTGGTACAACGAGGTGGGCAACAATTGGCACGTCTGGCGCGGCGACAACTGGAGCGACGCCTTCCGCAACGAGTTGGGCTTCGCCAACAACGACCCGGTTGATGAGGTCATCGGCCACACGCACATCCTCGGCAGCCGAGGGGCGCTCTTTTCGCCGTACTTTGCGCGCGCTTGGTGGTCCTACGGCACGGTTTCCGGCAACGCCGACCTCCTCATCAACGGCCAGCAGGTGGCTTCCTGGGATCACCTCGGGCTGACCGGCGTGGTCTCCCACCCCTTCATCATCGGCAACCTGCTGATCATGGCCTCGGACCAGAGCCGCACCGGCATTGCCACCTACGATATTTCCGACCCCTCCAACCCCGTACTTCTGGATGTGCTCAACGATGGCAACATCGGCAGCTATTGGCCGGAGGTTTGGGGTCACTACGTTGTCTTTGGCAAACGCGGCAACGACCACGGGCTGATGCTGGTCGACTTCAGCGATCCCACCGACCTGAAGATTTCCCAGGAGATTCGCACCCCCTACAGCGCCGGCTTCTATCAGCATTTTCAGGACGAGTTCTGCTTTTTCGGCCCCTTCAAGGTCGACATGCGCACTGGTGAAATCGTGCTCCAGCTCGACGCGCAGCGCGGCAACAACGACGGCATCGATTTCCCCTCGGGCGACGTTCGCCGCAACCCCACCGAGTACAACCTCAACGGCTCAAACTCCTCACTTATTCTGGGTAACCTCTGGCTCAACGGCGGCGGCGCGAGTCAGCAGGGCCTGGCCATCTGGGCGCACCAGTCCGAGCCCGACACGCGCCCGCCCTTCCCGGCGTATCACATCCCCCAGGACGGCCAGACGAATTACCCGACCGGCGGCTACCCCCTGAGCAATCCCATGGGTCCAGCCATCACCGTGCTCATCCACGAAACCCTCGAGTCAACCACCATCAACGATTCGACCGTCATCGTGCGACCACTCGGCGGCAACCCGCTCGACTGCACGCTGAATTTCTCGATGAACGATTTCCTCACCATCGTGCCCCGGTCGCCTCTTCAGGATAACACCACCTACGAAGTCATTCTGGAGGGCATCGAGGACGCCGCCGGCAACGCCATGGAGCGCTACGTCTTCAGCTTCTCGACCGGCAGCGCGGTGGGCGGCAATCAGTCACCCGTCATCAACGCCTTCACCGCAGACGCCTCGGTGGTCAATCCCGGCGACAGCGTCAACTTCTCCGTGGCCGCTACTGACCCCGAGAGTGAGGCTCTGGAGTATCGCTTCGAATTCGGCGACGGGGCCCCCACGCCCTGGCAGAGCAGCCCGACCACCTCGCACACCTACAACGAGGTGGGCCGCTTCAGCGCAACGGTGCAGGTGCGCGACGCCAGCAACCGGCTCTCCACCGCGCGCCTGCCCATCGGCGTGGTCAATCCGTTCACCGCGCAAAATCACACCCGCACCACGCCCATCCTCTGCGACCCGTTGAACAACTACTTCATCACGGTCAACCCGGACAACAACTCCGTCACGGCGGTCGACATCAGCAGCGAGCAGGTTGTCTACGAGACCGCGGTGGGCCTGGATCCCCGCACCCTTGCGCTGGACGCTTTCGGTAATCTCTGGGTTACCTGCTTTGACGGCGACCAGCTCGACATTCTCAACGCGGAGACGGGCGCGCTGACCAACACCGTGAGCCTGCCCTACGGCTCGGCCCCCTACGGCATTGCACCCAGTCCCGACGGCATGACGCTCTACGTCAGCCTACATGGCAGCGGCAAACTGCTCCGCTTCGATGCTGCGTTCCGCAACCAGACCGGTACCATCGATCTCGACATCACCGCCCGTGCCATTGCGGTCAAGGGCGACGGCAACACCGCGTATGTAACCCGTTTCATTTCTGAAGGTGAGCACGGCACGGTCTGGAAAATCGATCTGTCCAGCTTTAGCCTGGACCAGACCATCGATCTGCTGATGGACCCGGGCATCATCGATCTGGAAACCGGCAACAACGACGAGGAGGCTATCGGCGACAGCGAGTTTGGCGGACGTGGCGTACCCAGCTACCTGGCCGGCATCACCATTTCTCCAGACGGCACCAAGGCCTGGATCACCGGTAATAAGTACAACGTGCAGCGCGGGCTCTTTGCCGACGGCAACGAACCGAACGAGGTTAACACCGTGCGCGCCGTCGTCATCGAGCTGAACCTGACCGACGACAGCGAAGACATCCTGACCCGCCGCGACGTCGACAACAGCGCCTCACCCACGGCGGTCGAATTTTCGCCCATGGGCGATTACGGCTTCGTGGCATTGGAAGGCAACAACGCCATCGCCGTGTACGACACGCTCAAGAATTCTGGCAACCCGGGCCTGGCCACCGTCACCCGTCTGGCAACCGATCCGGCCAGCCCGCCCGAAGGGGCCATCCCGAATTACCCGACAAAGCCCGGCATCGCCCCGCAAGGGCTGTGCTACGACCCAGTCTCCGGCAAGCTGGCGGCCAAGGCCTTCATGAGCCGCTCCATGACCATCTTTGATATCGGCGCGCTGCTGAGCGCCGCGGACATCAACGTGCCCTCCCGCGCGGTCGAAACCGTCGTCACCGAGCTTCTTTCCAATCAGGTGCTCATCGGCAAGCAGGTCTTCTACAACGCCGAGGATCTGCGTATGGGCTCGCAGGGCTACATCTCCTGCGCCACCTGTCACGTGGACGGCGGCCACGACGGTCGCACCTGGGACTTCACCAACCGCGGCGAAGGCATGCGCAACACCACCGACCTGCGCGGACGCGAAGCCACCGCGCACGGCAACGTTCACTGGTCGGCTAACTTCGACGAGCTGCAGGACTTCGAGAACGACATCCGCGGCTTCTTTGGCGGTACCGGCTTCCTCACCGATGCGCAGTTCAACCAAACTCAAAACACCCTCGGAACGCCCAAGGCGGGCCTGAGCGCCGAGCTCGACGCCATGGCCGCATACCTGGTTTCGCTGCAACAGGCCAGCTACCCGCGCAGCCCCTACCGCAACGCCGATGGCACCATGACGCCCGAAGCGCTGGCCGGAAAACTTGTCTTCAATTCCAACAGCTGCGCGGACTGCCACTCGGGTGCCAACTTCACCGACAGCACCCTCGGCACCGCCACCTTGAACAACGTCGGCACGATCAAGACCGGTTCGGGCAATCGTCTGGGCGGCCCCCTGAACGGGATCGACACGCCAACCCTGCTCGGCCTCTGGGCTTCTGCGCCGTACCTGCACGATGGCACGGCGGCAGACCTGCACGAGGTCTTCGCCACCAGCGGCAGCACCCGGGCCACCGGCGGCACAACCTACCAGGCCGAGAACGCCACGCTGGCCGGCGGCTCCCAGACCCGCACCAATCCGATTTACAACAGCTTTCACCAGCAGCGCATTTTCCCGCGCGAAGGCGGATACGTGAACATGCGCAACGGCACCCTCACCTTTAACAACATCGATGGGGGCACCGGCGGACCCGGTCGCATCGTCATCCGCTACGGCGGCACTTTCGGACGCACCGCCTCCATCCAGCTCAACGGTTCATCGCTGGGCAACATCACGCTGCCGGGCTGGGGCCGCACCAACGACCAGGACAATCCCCCGCGCTGGATGTACGTCATTCTCGAAAACGTGAACCTCGTCGCCGGCAACAATCAGCTGCGGCTCAATCACAGCAACATCAACATCGACGAAATCTTCGTCTCCAACGCCAACAACCTCGCCGCCACCAATCCACATACCCGCGTGTCCTCGCTTTCGCAGGCCGATTACGACGCCTTGATCGCTTACCTGTTGCAGCTCGATGGACGTCCCGAAAACAGCGGCGAAATCAATCTGCCGCCCAGCGCGATTACCAGCGTCACGCCAGGCACCATCCCCTACGGCGACGGCTTCTATACCGTCATCACGCTCGATGGTTCGGCCTCCACCGATATTGACGGCACTCTGGCCAGCTACTTCTGGGATGCACCCGGCGCGCAGTTTGTCAGCACCACCGATCCCACTTCGCCCATCGCCTACGTGGTCTACGACGGCTCGCAAAGTAATCCAGTCACCCTGACCGTTACGGATGACGACGGTGCCATCGCCAGCGAAGTCTCGCAGGTTGCCGTGCTCGGCGAGGTCGGCTCCGGCCTGCCCGGCTTCATCGAGTCCGGTGGACAGGTCGCCTTCGAGGCCGAGAACGGCTTCTTCGCCAGCCCCACCCTCTGGCAGACCAACGCGGATGCCGCCGCCTCCAGCGGTGCGTACATCGAGGTCACGCCCGGCAACAACTCACTGAGCACACCACCGGCCAGCGCCGATGGGATTGTCAGCTATCCCTTTAAGATTGAAACGCCCGGCGACTACATGATCTGGCTGCGAGCCATCACACCCTCCTCCAGCGACGACTCCATCTGGGTCCGCATGAACAACGGCAACTGGGTCCGCTACAACAGTATCGGCGCCGGCGCGAGTTGGACCTGGCGCATCGTTCACGATGCCGACAATGGCAACGATCTGGTCATCTACGCGCTGACCAGCGGCGACCACACCCTCGACATCGCCTACCGCGAAGACGGCACGCAGGTCGACAAGTTTGCCCTCAGCAACGATTTCTCCGGTACGAGCATCAACTTCAACCCGCAAACCATCAACGGCGGGCTCGGGCCTGCACAAAGCGCCTTCGACGACGCCTCGAGCAACAGCACCCTGGCCATGGCGGGCTTTGAACTCTTCGTCGACCGCGAGGGCTTCGACCCCTCCAGCGATCCCACCACCCGACCGCAAGGTGGCCAGACCCTTCTGGAGAAATTTGCCGGCGGCATCGGTGCGGGCGACAACGTGGTGCTCAAGGTCGACGCGCAGCCCACGCAGACTCATATGGCCTTTGTCATCGACCGCGTGCGCATCGTGGATGGCCTAACCGTGAATCTCGAGTGCCGCGAATTACTGACCGAAGGTGACTGGGTGGATGCCTCCACCTACTACACGCTCAGCACCGTCGATCTGGAGCCGGGTTTCCAGCAATGGACCTTCACTCGTAACACCCCGCTGACAGAGAGCCCGGACAGCGAATACGTCCAACTCCAGCTCGCCCTGCAAACCGAGAACACGGACTGACCGGAGCCGCCGCGCGTTCGACTGACCCGCCCCGGAAGCTTCTGCTGTCAGGCGGGCATGGTGTCGATGCCCGGAAAGGCCGGCAATTGGCGAAAAGCCTCAGCGATCAATTCCTGGTAGCGCTCGCGCATCATGAGAATGTACGGGTCGTTTTCTTCGATGCGTAGCACCTCCATCGCAGCGATCGAATCGCGCTTGTAAATCGCCACATCCAGCGGAGGACCCACCGTCACGTTGGAACGCATGGTCGCCTCCAGAGAGATCAGGGCAAGCTTGGCGGCGTCAGCCAGAGACAAATCCGGCCGGACCAGGCGGTCGAGGATGGGCTTACCGTACTTGTTTTCGCCGATCTGGAAGTAGGGCGTATCCTCGGAGTCCTCGATGAAGTTGCCCTGCGGATAAATCAAAAACACGCGCTGGCGCTCGCCGCGGATCTGTCCGCCCAGGATAAAAGTCGCGTCGCCGGAGACACCGCTGGCGGACATCGCCTCCTGATGGCTTTTCTGCACGTCCTGACTGACCCGCCCGAAGTACGCCGCCACCTCAAACATCTGCTTGAAGCCGTTAAGATTGGGCTGGGTCCTATCACCCTCGGCGGCCGCCCGCAAATCGCGGCGCACGCGGTGGCAGACCTCCTGGGTGGTGGCCAGACTGCCAGCCGAGAGCAAAATTAGCGAGCGGTCGTCGTTGGTCTCGAAGGTGTGCAACTTGCGGTATGAGCTGACGTAGTCGACCCCAGCGTTTGAGCGGGTATCCCCGGCAAAAACAATTCCTTCGTACAGCTCAATCGCGAGGCAATAGGTCATGCCCGGCTAGTCAGAGCGGTTGGGCCTCGGCGGTCAAGCGCGGCGAAGGCGCTGGCTCCGTGCGGAAGCCCCACCAGGCCATGCCCACCAGCGCGATCAACGCCAGATCACGCAGGATCGCCGTCAGGTACTGTCCGGTTTCGACCGACCCGCCGAAGCATCCGCAGTCGATGTCCAGCCCGCGCCACCAGGCCAATGCGATCGCCAGGGTGAACACCACCAGCAGCGCGCCCAAAAGCAGTAGCGCCGGGCCACGGCTCTTGCGCCACAAAAGCCCCAGAGCGCTCAAAATTTCGAAAGGCGGCAGGTAAAGCGCTGCGAAGTAGCTTAGCGCGTACGGCGTCAGCCGGTAGGCATGGATTTGCTCGGTGAACGTCGCCGGATCGAGCCACTTCAGCACGCCGGCGTACACGAACGTTGTCGCCAGCAGCCCCACGCTACTCCACCCGATTCGGCGTCTCATGGGCGGGCCGCCTCCCAGGCCGGATAGCCACCGCGCAAGAGATATACCTGTTCAATTTGCAAGTCTTCCATCAGCCGCAGACGCACCGGCTCGGACCGGTCGCAGCGCTCGCTGCAATAGACGACGATGCGCGCATCGAGCTCCCAGACCGCCAAAAAATCACCAAACAGATCATCCCATTCAGTATCGGTCAGGCGAACCGCTCCCGGCACGTGGCCTTCGGTAAACGCCTCCTCGCTCCGCGCATCGACCCATAAAATAGAACCATCCCAGGTATGGACGGTTTCCATCGTAACCTCTCCTGGCTTGAGCGGGTTGGCTGCCGTCACCGCATCCGCGGCAGGCGGGTTCCAAGACACTGCTTCCCGATGCAACCAGCCATTGAGCGCCGCAGGAATCAGCGGCACCCCCACCAAGGCGACCACCCAGGCCCAGAAGCGTTTCAGGCGCGGGCTCACAAGAATTTACCGCACAATCGCGTAGAGAGTGACACGGTGGGGCTTCCCCTCGGCGTCGGCGGCGGTGACTTCGATTTTACCCGCTCCGCGCCGGATTTCCGTGGTCGGCGTAACTTTCAGCGTCCAGGGTAGCGTATCTTCTGTGCTGACCAGGGTCTGCGTGCCGCCGACTTCCGGGGTCGCCGGGGCGACCAGTTCAGCGGCAAAATTCGGGTTGTATGAACGAACGGAAGTGACCCGCAAATCCGCCTCCGGATGGATCGAAATCGTCGCGGACTTCGCCTCCATGGAATCGCCGCTGTTGCTGCGCAGCCACAAAAGCGATCTAGGCTCAACCCGGACGAGGGCCGGAATCTCGACCCTCAGCTGTAACTGAATCGGGCCCGCCTCGGGCGCGTCACTCCTCACCATGGCGGTTTTGACCTGGTTGCCCGTGCGCGCGCCAAACTCGAAGCGCAAGGGGATAAGGCCAGACGCGCCAGGCGCATATACTTCACTAAAGTCAAAATCCGCCGTGGTGCAGCCGCAACTGGTGCGGATTTCAGTGACCGTCACCGGAAAGTCATAAGTATTGGTAAAGCGAAACTGAGCTTCCGCAAAGGTGTCAGCCAGCGTCACCTCGGGCTCGGCTACGGTCTGCTCGAAGACCAGTTTGCCCCAGGCAGAAGCCATCCCACCGGCCAAAACCGGGAGCAACAAAGAGGGGATCAGGACAAAGCGGGTCATGGTGCAAGTTTGGTAAACACGCGCTGCTGGGTCAATGTCCTGAGTAAGACCGCCTGAGGCGTCCTTGGTTGCAACAAGCCAAGGGTTTCTCAGAAACCTTCGACGACCCACGGTTTGCGAAAGAGGTATCAGCCGGAGCCGAGCTGTTGTAATGTATTAAAAATACGGATACGTACCTGGTTGGGACGAAACAACTATTACCGACGCCAGACAGGGCCTCAGCGCGAGATTTTTATACTGGCCCCGGAACCGCTCGGCGGTACTCAATCACGGCCATGACGATGCCCCCGCTTTCTCCCGACGGCCTGCCCATCGCTTTTATCGGCACCGGTGTCATGGGATCTTCCATGGCCGGACACCTCAGGCAGGCCGGTTGCCGGTTGACCGTTTTCACACGCACCCGCGCCAAAGCCCAGCCCCTGCTCGACGCCGGTGCGCGCTGGGCCGAAACGCCCGCTGTGGCGGCCAGCGGGGCCAGGGTTGTCTTTTCCATCGTGGGTTTTCCGGACGATGTGGCCTCCGTCTACCTCGGCGAGACCGGCATCCTCAGCACCGCATCGAGCGGAACCATCCTGGTCGACATGACAACCTCCCGTCCGGACCTGGCCCAGCAGATCGCCGACGTCGCCAGGGACAAGGGCTGCAGCGCTCTGGATGCACCCGTTTCCGGGGGCGACATCGGTGCGCGCGAGGCCCGGCTGTCGATCATGGTCGGCGGTGACGAAGCAGCTTTCCACGCGGTGCGGCCGCTGCTCGAGCTCATGGGTCAAAACATCGTGTATCACGGCCTGGCGGGCAGCGGACAACACACCAAGATGGCCAACCAGATCGTCATCGCCTCAAGCATGATGGCCATCTGCGAGGCTCTCGTTTACGCCAAAGCCAGCGGACTGGACCCCGACACCGTCCTGCAGTCTATCTCCGGTGGAGCGGCCGCCAGTTGGTCGCTGTCCAACCTGGCCCCTCGCATCCTCAAGGGTGACTTCGCCCCGGGCTTTTACGTGAAGCATTTTCTCAAGGACCTGAACATCGCTTTGGAATCCGCCCAAGCCATGGGCCTGCAACTGCCCGGCCTCGCCAAGGCGCGCGAGTTGTATCAGAAACTCTATGACAAGGGCTTCGGTGACGAAGGCACCCAGGCGCTGCATCGCCTCTACGCCGACAGGTTGATCTGAACTCCCGAACACTTATTCGACCGTCAGCGCGTAGGCGGTTGCTTCCACCGCCGCCTGCGGAGCCGCTTCGTTGACAATGCGTATCTCCACGGGGCCCCGACACTGAAACTGCCTCACTACCCACGAAGCCCCACAAAACAACGGCACCGCCGGCTCCTGCGCCTCGTGCTCCAGACGTCGGCCCTTGCGGTAAACGCAGACACACAAACCGTCCTGAACCTCCGAACGCATGCGCCGCCGTTCGCGTGTGGTCTGTTTTCCGATACGCACGGGCAGGCGCGACTCCCGGTCGACCAGGCGGGCCGCCACCACCAGCCGCTCGTTTTTCTCCAACGACTTGGGCAGACGCGCGGTGAGGGTGGCCGCCTCCTCTTCAAAGGAAGCCGTAAGCAGGCGCAGGCGCGACGGCGCAGGCACTTCCCCACGCCGCTGGAGTTCCGGCAGCCGATGCGCGCTTTGCCCCAGTCCCAGCAGGACCATGCTCTCGGGCCCGAGTTCGACGTGCAGCCGCCCGCACTGCATGCTGACCGCCGGGCCCTGCACCTGGTCCGTGAAGAGCACTGTCGCCTCGCGCAAGCCGGGTAGCTCCAGAGACACGGTTGCATACTGCCAGTGCGGGTTCACCAGGTAGAGCAGCCCGTCGTGCCCGCCACCAGTCAGATAGCCGTGCCACGGCGTCAGGCCGGGTTCCCCAGGGCCGACGAAACGCGTGGGCAGCTCCTTGCGCCAGGCGTTGAAGAACCAGGCGCGGTGTCTGCGGATGTTGGATACGTCCTCGTCGGTCAGCAGCGCAGGATTCCCATGGAACAGGTCCCGCCGGGCCCCGCGCGCAAGCTGGGCCAGGTGAGAGCGCTGAAACCCACGCCGCCCGATGTAAAAACACGTGTTGGTCGGCCCAACCATGACCCCATGATCGTCAATGCGCGACAGGGGAAAGCCCTCCTGATGCCGTCGCCAGACCCCCCAATCCTGGTCCAAATCGCGGGCCCGACTGAGCTCCAGTTGAGGCCGGTCCAGAATGTGCGGATCTTTCGAGAAATAATGATCGAAATCCGCCAAAAGCGCCGGGTCGGCCTGAGGCCACAACGGCTCGCCTGGTGAGTGAGGATCCGCGATCTCCCCGAAGCCCCCATGGCCCACCGTCCGCACGTCCGGAAAGCGTTCCCGCAGCCTGGCCAGCATCTCCGAAAAGCGCAGGCGGCTCAGCCACGCGTGCTCCTCCTGCGTGTGTATGGAGTCGGCGGGACGCTGGGCGAAGGCGGCGAAATCGAACTTGAAGTAGCGCACGCCCCACTGGTCCGCAGCCTGCAATAACGACTGCTCAAACTCCGCACCAAAAGGACCTTCGACCAGGCTGTAATGCGACCCGGAGGCGCAGAGGCTTTTCTTCCAGCGCGAGACCTGCAACTTGTATCCGTTTGTTGAATACCACAACCCCGGGAGCATCCCCGCCGCGCGTAGGCGCTCCAGCAGGCGCTCCGGCCCCTTCGGCCAGCGCTGCGCGTCAAACTGAAAGCCCTTACGCGGATTGAACCAGCCGTAGTCCAGCACGAAGTACCGGTAGCTCAGGCCAAAATCGTCCTGCCAGCGCCGGAGCGCCTTCAAGGCGTTCAGGGCGATCCGCTCACTCAGGTCGACCTGATCGCCCAGCGTATCGTGATAGCCCCACGTATTGTAAACGCTGAAGGGCTCGCGCGGCATCGAACGAATCTAACGGAGCGCCGGTTCAGTCGATTGTTTCGCCGAAGAGGGCGAGGTACATCAGTTTGTAGATATCCGTGTTGTCGACCACGTTGCCGAGTTGGTCGCTGTGCAGGCCCATGGCGCGCGAGACAATCCCGCCGTTGAAATCCGCGAAGCCCGACCAGGCGATGCCAAAGGTGATGCGCTCACCAAACTGATCCGGAGCCGATTCAAACGGCGGCGTGCCCGTACCGTCGATGCCATCCAGAGGGGCACCGTTCTGGGTCGTCTCAGGCAAGGGCTCACCCGGAGGGAAATTGCCGTAAGCCGCCGGAGGGCTGAGCAGGCCCATCGAGCCAGCGTCGCTGTCGGCGGCGGTGACCAGCAGTGTGTTGGGGTGTTTGCGAACGAAATCCGCGGCCACGCCAATGGCGGCATCGGCCCGCTTGAGTGCCTCGAAGGTCCCGGTGGAGTTGTTGTTGTTGCCAAAATTGTCGGTACCCTCCTCTTCGAGAACCAGCAGGAAGCCTTCATTGTTGCGCTTGAGGATCGCCAGAGCTACTTTCAGCATCTCGGCCACGCTCGGCGACCCCTCTTGGTAAAGCGGCAGGCCGCGCTCACGCAAAATCTCCTCGGATTTGTCGTTGTAGGTACTGCCCGCAGCAAACACCCCCAGCAGCTTATCGGTGGTTGCCGGGTCGATGGACAGCAACTGCGCGCGATTGTAAACCACGGTGTAGCCCGCCTCTTTGGCTTCAAAAATCAGGTTCACCCCGTCCTCACGCACGCCTTCTTCGCCATGAAAACCGGTGACGCCTTTAGGCAGCATCCACTTCTCACCGCCAAAGAGGAGCACCTCCGCACCGCTGCGCAACACCTGCAGCGCAATCGCGTTCACGTCACCACGCTTCGGGCTTCGCGCCAGAAAAACGCCGGTTCCCGGCTCGCCCACATGGCCGGAGTTCACCAGTCCAACCGATTTCCCCCGCGCCTTGGCTTCCATCATGATGCTGCCATCGAATCCGGAGGCCGCGACCAGCGGCTCGGTGCCGTGCAGCCCATAGGAATCCGCCGGTACTTTCTTGCCGTAGGCGTGCACCGTTGCGCCGCCATGCGAAGTCGAGGCTAGCGCGTCTTTCATGTGACCACGGTAGGCACCCAACTCCGGCAGCTGATCCCACGCGGTCATGCCATCCGGCCCAACCGTAAGAATCCGCAACGCGTCCCACATCTGCAGGTTGGTCCCATCCGGATGGATGAAGATGGCGCTGCCAGGCAGCAGCGGGTCGGCCTTGGCTGCTTTGGGGGTGGACTCGCACCCAACCAGCAGCGTTACGCTCGTGAGAATCAAGGTGAGCCCGGGCAGGCGCTTCCACGTCGTCATAAGGCCCAAAGCATGAAACGCGGTTGGCGCGAAGCAAGGTCAAAGCAGGCCCTTCAGCGAGGGAATCGGTTGCGTTTTACCGGGCCCCGGGCTTTCTCTCTACGCAATGACGTCGACCCTTTCCGCCCGTGAACGCCTCGTTGAAAAACTGCGCGATCTCCACAGCCTGAGCACCATAGAAGGTCTGCTCAGTTGGGACGAACAGGTCAACCTGCCACCCGCCAGCGCCGATTTCCGCGCCCGGCAAAACGCCGCTATGGCTGGCGTGGTCCATCGCGCGGCCACCAGCGAGGAGCTGGGCCAGGCGCTCGCCGAGGCCGAGCAGGAGGCTGGCGAGCCCGACTCACACGACCGCGAAACCCGCACCCTCCTGCACTTTGTCCGGCGCGAGTACGACTTCGCCACCAAGCTCCCCGCTGAATTCGTGCGACGGCGCGCCGAAAGCCAGAGCAAGGCCTTTCACGCCTGGCGCACCGCGCGGGAAAACGACGACTTCGCCACCTTTGCGCCCCACCTGCGCAGTTTAATTGAGCAATCGATCGAGGTCGCCGCTTACTGCGGCGTCGAGCGCGCGCGTGCTTACGATTTCTGGCTGGACCGCTACGACCCGGGGCTCGACACCGCCTTTGTGGAGCGCACCTTCGCCGCGCTGGCCGAGGAGTTGGTCCCACTCGCAACGGAAATTGTCGATGCCGCCAAGCCCGCCGCCAACGCACCCAGCATCTTCCGAGGCTTCCCGGTGGACGCCCAGGAGACCTTTTTGCGCGAGGTTATGCAGGCCCTCGGCTTCGATTTCCAGCGCGGTCGTCTCGACCGCTCGGTGCACCCGTTTTGCGGCGGCAGTCCCAGCGATCTGCGCATGACCACCCGTTTCGATCCGGATAACCCGCTCGACGCCATTTTCAGCTCGATTCACGAAACCGGCCACGGGCTTTACGAACAGGGCCTGCCCCTCGAGCACCTCGGCACGCCCCTCTGCGAAGCCTCCGGCATGGCGGTTCACGAGAGCCAGAGCCGGCTCTGGGAGAATCAGGTCTGCCGCGGACGCCCTTTTTGGAAACTCTGGGAGCCACGCCTGCGCACTGCCTTCGCCACGCAACTCAAAGATGTCACCTCGGAGGATCTGTACAAGTCCATCAATGCCGTGGGCCTGACCCCCATCCGCGTCGATGCCGACGAAGTCACTTACAACCTCCACATCATTCTGCGCTTCGAAATTGAGAAACGCTTGTTCTCCGGCGAACTCGAGGTCGATCAACTGCCCCAAGTCTGGAACGAGCTCTCGCAAACCTACATCCTCGGGCTCGTACCGCCCAGTGACCGCGAGGGCTGCCTGCAGGACGTGCACTGGTCCTACGCCGCCTTCGGTTATTTTCCCAGCTACACGCTGGGCAATCTGCTCGCCGCGCAGCTTTGGTACGCCGCGCTGGAGCAGGTCGTCGGCCTCGAGGAGGGTTTCACTCAGGGTGAGTACACACCGCTACTGACCTGGCTGCAGGAGAACATTCACCGTCATGGGAAACAGTACGACCTGCGAGAATGTGCCGAGATTGTCACAGGCAAGCCGCTTGCCCACACCTCCCTGATTCGCTATCTCAAAGAACGCTATAAGCCGTTGTACACGCACACACAATAAGCCTACGCCATGTTCTCCATCGTCACCTGGAATGTCGAAAACTTCACCAAGCCAGGCGATGATGCCTCGGCTGAATCACAGCAGATCTTCACCCAAAAGCTCGACCTGCTCGCTCAGACCATTCTAGCCGACGACCCGGATGTCATCGCCCTTCAAGAAATCCTCAAGCCCGAGGCCCTGACCGCGCTGCAGCAAAAACTCCAAAACGCCTGGCCACATGCGCAGTTGTCCAGCTTGCCGGACGGCCGCGGCATCCGCGTGGCCTTTCTCTCCAAGCACCCGATTCTGGAATCAGAGGACCGCGCGGACTTCCCGTCCGGTCCGTCCCTCAACGTTTTGAACCTGACGCTCGACGGCCTCGGCGAGCCGCTCACGCGCATGGGCCGCGGAGCGCTGCGCATACAGGTTGACCCCGGCACCGGCCCGATCGAATGCATCACCACGCACTTGAAGTCCAAGCTGCTCAGCTATCCGCCCTTCCCTGGGCAGGATTCACGCTTCAACCCGCGCGATGAGGACGAACGCGCCCAGGCCGCAGGCGTCGCCTTGCACCGGCGGGCCGCCGAGGCGGTGACCGTTCGCCTCTGGGTCAACGAAATTCTGGAGCAGTCGCCCGCTCGCGCGGTCATCGTTTTGGGCGATCTCAACGATGTTCCCGAGGCCCAGACCTCCCTCCTGCTGAACGGACCGCCCGGCAGCGAGATCGGCACTCGCGGCTTCAACCCCAAGGACAAGGGCGACCCGCAGCGCCTGTTCAACCTAGCCCCAGTCATCCCCGAAGAGGAACGCTTCTCACGGGTCTTTCGGGGTCGGGGCGAGTTGCTCGACCAGATTCTGGTCTCCGAGGAATGCCTGCCTCGGCAGGACGATGGCAAACGAGTACTGCCCGAAGCCCGCAGCCGGGTTGATTTTGCCGACGCCGACCTGCCCTCGGTCACGGAAGACCCCGGCGATCGCAACGAAAAGGCTGTGCCCGACCACGCCCCCGTCTTGGCGCGTTTCGCGCACTTCGGCAGCTGAACCGCTTTCAAACGACTACGCTCGCTGAGAGGCAAGCAAGGTTCGGCGGCACGTGTACCCCTTAAAAAATCTCGTCCGCCTTTGCGTCGCGCAGTCCGAGGTATTCCGCCCGAAATTTTTCCGCAAGCAGCTGCTTCGTCGAGGGCGCCAGCTTTTCTAGCGCCGCACCCAGATCAGCGGTATCCACCTTTTCGATACGCAGCTTGTTTTTGGGCGTACCCTTCATCGGGGCCAATTCCTCCAAATCGACTTCGTCCGTGGGCTGCGCATCGCTGTAGGCAAATTCCTCCGCCGAAGCGAGGTCTGGCGGGCGCTCGTCTTCGTCCGCGGGTGCCGCTGGCGTAGAAGCAACTGCGGGCTCCTGCAATACCGGAGCCGAAACCGGGGCTTTTTCATTCGCCGCCGGCGCGGTCGGGAGCCTCTCCTCGGGCTCAGGTTTCAGGCCGTTTTTTTTTTCGCAGCCGGAGTCTGCGAGGCGGACTCCGAGCTGGAGAGTTTCTGCAGCACGGCATCAATGGGACGCACGCGGCTTTGTTCGACCGCTTTGAGCAGCAGCACCTCGAAATTCACCCGCTCCGACAACCCTGTGCGCACGCGAGGCTCGCCCTGCTGAAGCGTTTCCAGCATCCGCAGCAACGCCTCAGTGGTCAGTTCGCTGTCTAGAACCGTGGTCAGACCGTTATTCTGCGTGGCATCCAGCAACGCCGCACGAATGCGATCCTGCACGTCGGCCAACAGGCGGTTGAGGTCGCGGCCCTCCCCGGCCAGGGTTTCGACCAAAGCCAGCACGCCCGCGTAATCCGCCGCCGCCATGGCCTGGGTCAACTCGCCAACCTGCTGCGCCGACGCCAGCCCGTACACCTCCAAAAAACTTTGTTCGGTGATAGTATCCCCACAAAAGGAAATCATCTGATCGAGAATGCTTTGAGCGTCACGCATGCCGCCATTGGCCAGCCGCGCGATCCCTTGCAGCGCCCCATCGTCGATGGTCAGGGCCTCCGCTTTGGCGATCAACGACAGACGTTCGGCGATCTGCGCATTGCTGATCGGACGAAACTCGAAGCGCTGGCACCGCGAAACGATGGTGGGCAGCACCTTTTGTGCTTCGGTCGTGGCAAAGATGAACTTCACATGCGCGGGCGGCTCCTCCAGCGTTTTCAGCAACGCGTTGAAAGCAGCCCCCGAGAGCATGTGCACCTCGTCGATGATGTAGACCTTAAAGGTGCACTGCGCCGGCGTGTACTGGCAGTCCTCGCGCAGGTCGCGAATTTGATCGACGGAATTGTTCGATGCACCGTCGATCTCGATCACGTCCATGCACGAGCCGTTCATGATCGCCTGACTTGTCTCCGAATCATCGGATGGGCTGACACTCGGGCCACCTTCGGCGTTCAGCGCTTTGGCAAAAATGCGGGCGGTGCTGGTTTTGCCTGTGCCGCGCGGACCTACAAGAAGGTAGGCGTGCGCAATCCGATTTTGGGCAATGGCGTTCTTGAGCGTACGCACGATGTGGTCCTGCCCGACCACCTCGTCAAACTGCCTCGGGCGCCAGCGCCGCGCGATTACCTGATAGCCTCCTTCTTGCGCCATGTCTTTATCTTCAAAACCTACAGCACTGCCACGCTCCGGCAACCTTGGCAAGCCGACTGCGGTAACCGCCTGACCTACAGGTACAAAAAGAAGCCAGGCACCCCACGGCACACGCGAATCCTGACTACCGTTGCTCCCTTCCGGGCCTGGCGGGGTTCGCCGGTTCGACGTTGCATGGGACCTGGCCTCAACCTGCACACTCGACTGAATTCCCAGATGATTCAACCCTCTTTCTCCACCAACCGCTTCCCTGCTTCGGCAGGCAACGCAGCCACGGTAGCCAACGCAGCCAAGGACGGCTCGTTGAATCAAAAATCAACATATCACGGTTTGACGTTTGTCAAAAAAATGTTATCCTCAAAATCATTCAATCACGCCCCACTCGTTGCCACGCAAACCAACGTTTGCACAGGCCCAACCTCAGCTCCCCCACCTCATGAGAACCCGCGTTCCGGACACGCACTTCGCACACTTCGAACACCTGCTGCCGCCTGCCCAAGAATGGTTTCGTCCCGCCGAAGTTGCCCGCATCATTGGTCGCACCGACCAGTTTGTGCGCAACTGTTTTGATAACCAAAAAATTCTCGGGCACACCTACAATTCCCGAGCCCCGCGTGGACGTGAGCGGCGGCGTGCTTACCAGATTCATCGCGACGCCCTGCTGCTATACCTGCTGGAAACCGCCAATTACGAGCCGCCGGATTTCGTCGACCGCCTGCGAGACATCATTGCGCACCGCTCCCCCACAGAGTTGCTGCAAATCGACCGGGCCGTGCACCAGACCCTGCGCCTGCGTGACCACTCCGAGCTAGGCTCTGTCTGAACAATCGAAAGCATATGGGTGTGAGCTGACCCTACCGCAGCCCAAGGCGGACAACGCATGCAAGCGAGCGCTCAATCTCAAGAACTCCTTAAAACCCTCAGGCAGCAAGGGCGATGGACGCAACTAGCGCTGCTCGATAACCCGGTCTTCCGCAACCTGTCGCAGGGCCTGAGCCATGCGCAACTTACCCGCCGCGTTGAAGTGACAATGATCACTGTACAGCGTCGTGTCCGGAATGCCTTCTGGCGTAAGCATGGCTGCATGGTAATCCACCAGTTGCATCGAGCGTTCCTCCACCAGCTTGCAAACGGCGGCATTCATTTGAGGAATCAGCGCTGCTTTACGCGCCTGCATCCGCACCTGCGAATCGTTAAAAGGTTGCTCCAGAAACATGGGTACGCTGGGCGGAATCGTCCCGATCAGGCAGGTCGCACCACACGCGCTGAAGGCGTCCAGGATCACGGTCATGTTCGCGGTATAATCCGCTAAAATCTTGGTATCATCCTCATGACCAAAGCGGTGGGCGATGTCATTGGTGCCGATCATGAAACTGATCAGGCGCGGCTGCAGTTGCGTCACATCGGCCAACAGCCGTTTCGGGAACCAATGTGCGCTGTCGCCGCCTACGCCGCGGTTCAACCCGATCGGAAACAAATCGGCCAGCAGCGTTTGAAACGGGCAGCTTGCGGTCAGTGAATCCCCCGCGTAGACCGCGTCCACCTGCCGGCCCAAGGCCTTGATCAGCTGATGCTCTTCGTCGAAGCGTGCACGAAAATTGTCCTGCGGGACGCCGCGCCCGAGCAGGCCCGGGGACTCGACCGAGGGCAACGCCGTAGTGATTGGGGGTAGTTGCGTCATAACAATCCATGAAACTGAGGGAAGCTGCCCGTTCAGGACGAGGCTAAACAGCCCAGATGGCTCTGCTAAATTCGATAGAGAGGCTTGCCATCAACTGCCACTCGCGCACCTATTAGCCTTTGCGCATGCCTAACAGCTTCGGCAAACTCTTTACCATCACTACTTTTGGCGAAAGCCACGGAGGCGGTGTCGGCGTGGTTATCGACGGTTGCCCGCCGCGCCTGCCCATCACCGCCGAGGAAATCCAGTTTGAGCTGGATCGCCGCCGACCCGGCCAAAGCGAGATCACCACGCCGCGCAAGGAAGCCGACACGGTCGAGATCCTTTCCGGCGTTTTCGAGGGGCAAACCCTGGGCACGCCCATCGCCTTGCTGGTGCGCAACCAGGACGCGCGCCCTCAGGCCTATTCTGAAATGCGCGAGAAGTTCCGCCCCTCCCATGCGGACTATACCTACCAGACGAAGTTCGGCATACGTAACCATGAGGGCGGCGGTCGCTCGAGTGCACGGGAGACGATTGGACGCGTCGCCGCGGGCGCCATCGCCCGTAAGTTGCTGGAGGCTGGCGGTGTCGAAATCCGTGCCTACATTGAACGCATTCATGACATCACGATGCCGCTGCTGGAGGCGTTCCCTACCCTGGAACAGGTCGAGGCCTCGCCGGTACGTTGTCCGGATGCCACCACGGCGCAACTGATGGTGGAGCGCATCAAAGCCGTGCGCTCGGAGGGTGATTCGGTCGGTGGGGTCATTCAGTGCCGGGTGCGCGGTTTGCCTGTAGGGCTGGGTGAGCCCGTTTTCGACCGCCTAGAAGCCGACCTGGCTAAAGCGATGCTCTCTCTGCCGGCAACTAAAGGCTTTGAGGTGGGCAGTGGTTTTGCCGGTAGCGCGATGCGGGGCTCCGAGCACAACGACGTTTTTGAAAATCGCGAAGGGATGGTGCGCACCGCTACGAATCGCTCCGGCGGCGTTCAAGGCGGTATTTCCAACGGCGAAGAGCTCTACTTCCGCGTCGCCTTCAAAGCGACCGCTACGATCCTCCAAAAACAGTTAACGGTGGATCAATCGGGCGAAGATACGGAATTAATGGGCCGCGGACGCCACGACCCCTGTGTGGTCCCCCGCGCCGTACCCATCGTTGAGGCGATGTCCGCACTTGTTCTCGCCGACCACTGGATGCGTCACCACGCGCAAACGGCGAGCTTCCAAACCTGAACGCTTCGGCCGAAATGCGGACCTCCGACGAGCCAAGCACCTACCTGTTTCTCGGGGCTTCGGGTAGCGAGCGCCGGGTTCTGCTTGCCGATAGTATCGAAGGGGCCTCGCTGGACACGCAACACACGTGCGTGCTGCTTTCCGATCAGGAAGCCCAGGAACCCGGTCCGCTGGCTGAAATGAGCGCACAACTTCTGAGCTATGTGCTGACACCGAGCGAGGGCCATCAACCGCCACAGATGCTGGCTCCGTCGCTGCCCGAGCAGACACAGACAATTTTTGTCTTCGGCGATGGGCGCAGCGATCCAGTCGACCTCGTTGAAGCCTGCCGGGACTGGCTCAAGGCAAACAGCCTGGGCATGACGCGTGTGATCAGCATCGTGCACTGTGGGCTTTTTCAGCAACATCCCAAGCTGCAGCCATGGTTTAATGCCTGTATCCACTTTTCGGATGCGCTGATTTTGAGCCGGCGCGAAGATCTGCCCCCGCGCTTCCTCGGCGATTTCAAACAGCGCCTGAAAAAGCAGGCCCTGCCGTGTGTTTTGGAACTCGCGCGCAAAGGTCGTGTGGACAATCCGGCCCGCTTGCTGGAGCCAGAAACGCGTCGCCTTTCGCTCGTTTTCGACCCGGCGGACGACTCAGACGCCGACACCCAGTCTTTCAACGACGACGACGAAGATGGCGAGAGCGACAGCTGTGAAACATCTTCTTCGGCGCACCCCAGTTCAAAGGCTGAGGATGCAATGCCCTACAGTCTGGAAGGGCGCGAAGATCCCTGGCTGGAACGTCAGCCCAACGGCCAGCGCAAACGACGTTTGCCCGACATCCGGGACTACCTTCAATAGGCACGGATTCACACTCAGGCGGGAGCCTCTTGCACCCCGGTAATGGAACCGACAACACGCTTGACTCAGCCTGCCACGCAACGATTTATTAATCGTTTTCCCGCAAGGGAAACTGCGCTGCCTCAATCAAGAGGTAAGATGGCCACACAAGCTCAGGTGGTGGAATTGGCAGACACGCATGATTCAGGTTCATGTGCCGCGAGGTGTGGGGGTTCGAGTCCCCCCCTGAGCACCAATCTGGCAAATGCCATCTCTACGAGCGCCCTATTCCGTGCATGAAGAGAGTCGCGGCTACTCGGGCGGCCGCTCTAGGTCGTCTTCGTCCTGCCCGATCATGACCCGGCTGATGTGACCCCGGCGATCAATACGCAACAGAAGCATCACCCGCACATTTGGCTCGTGAAACCAGCGGGCACTGTAATCCGGACGCCGGTCATCCTCTGGACCAAGCTTGAACATCTGTATGTTAACCGAGCCGCGCTCCTCCATGTCTGGCTTAAAGACCTGAACGCGCCCAGGCTTCAGACGAACGGAACCAAAGGAGCCGAAGCGCATGCCGATCTCGATGGGAGCAAGATTAATGATGCGATAGCTGCCGATCGGAAAAGTTTCTTTGGTGTCGTTAAAGACGGTTACCGCGTACTCGAGCCCGTCTTCCGTCGGTTCATCACGTTCTGAAAACAGCAGCAAAAAGCGGTCAGCGTCTTTCGGCAGTGTGACACGGGCAATCGGAGAAGGCTCAGTGGTGACAATCATTTCACCTTCTGGACCTTCCGAGATCACCGTTTTCGGAGCTCTTTCGAAAAATTCGATTACTTGCGGACCGACGTACCGCTGCGGGCGGGAGCGCACCGAGTTCGAGCCACGCACGGACTTATTCAGCTGAATCGTGGTCGCGTTTCTGCCAGGCTGTACTCTCAACTGGTCCGCCAGTTCAGGGCGCGCCTCAAGCAGGCTAATCGGGGCGACAGATGTGTAGAAAAAACGCTCCGTACCATTCCAGCACATCATGGTGAAGATGTAGGAGTCGAACTCTTCCTGGGCTTGCAGCGACGTGATCGCTGCAAGCCCAAGCAAGCAGGCTGTGAGTTTTGAAACTAGACTCATGCGATAATAGCTAGGCCAAGAAGGATCCGAGGGGCCAGCTTAAACCTCTGTGGCGTCAAGCCAGCGGAAAGAAAGAACTTCAAACCGTCGGCCCAGAACAATGTTGGAAGGCTCGGTTAATCTATCACTGGAAATCACCGCATTCAGTGTCTTCCAGGGCTTGTCACCTTCGCCTTCGCCCTTGTCATGAATCACGTAACGCGGCATGCGCTGCACAATCGCTTCGCACCAGGCTTGAGCTTCAACATCGCCAGTCAACGGGTTGACCACTTCACCGTAAGCTCTTACCCGGAAAGTATCCGAGCGAACCGTCAGGATGGGAGCCAACGCCTGCAAGAGGTCAGCCTGGGTAATAAAACCGGTAGCGCCTCCAAAGATGGGCCCCTCAGTGCCAGTGGTACCAATCCAGTGGGCAACATCTGGAAACCCATTGACACCGCCGCTGGTTGGGTAGCTCGTGACCCGAGAAGTATCAATCTCGTCGTCGAAGATGCCACGATTGATGTCTTGATCGGTGCTGCCTTCGAACTCGGCGTCCAAAGCCGCCTGCAGCGCGCCTTTCAGGCCGGTTTCAGCATCAGGGTCGCCCCGGTCCACTAGACGACGGTTGACGAAATCGGACATCGAGATGAAGGGCCCGCGCTTCTTGACCTCGTCAACAATGCGCTCAGCCAAATTGCGAACCTGATCCGGCGTCAGGGAGCGGAAGCCATTCCAGCGTGAAGAGTCGGTTGCACTGTTTGCGAGTCCCTCCGTCGGTGAGCGCAGGCGGAAGAATTGTGGGTTTGTGTTGCCCGTTGACAGGCCGCCCCCGACGAGGTCGACGTCGACGCCGGCGAGTCCGGAGAGAATCGCCGTCCATGCCTCGACCGAGGTCGAATTCACGTTAAAAGCACCGTCGACCATCATGTAGGCAGCTGCCGCTTCGTAACGCGTTGGAAAGTCCTCGTCGTAGGCGCCAACGATATCTTTCAAGGTATCTTTGATTTCTGCGGGATCGTCGCCATTGGAAACGAAGCGCATGCGTCCGTTCGGCAACCTGTAAGATCCCTCGCCATCGACAAAAGCATCGATGACTTCCTCCAAATCCATGTTGTCGCCGTCTTCTACACGCGGTGCCAGCGTCGAGAAGTAGTAAGAGTCGAAGAGGGCCTGATTCGACAGATACGAAACATCTTCGGTAGCAACGTCACGGCCGCTCGTTTCGATGTTATCGCCGTAGGAGCCACGGCGTACATCCGGGAGCGCTTCCGAGGTGCCGACTACGTACGTGGGCGCATTGAAGGTCCACTCGATGTGGGCGTGCTGAAAGTCTGCAATCGACGTCATTGGTGAAAGCGGCAGATCGAAGAGTGTGATGTAATTTTGGCCGTTTGCGGTGACCGACTCACCCCAAAAGCCTTGACCGCCGTTGGTTTGAACCGGTTCCTCGTTGGTCAGACCAGGAGCTTTCTCGGCATAGGTGACCATGTTGTTGGCATCGGTACCTCCGAAGCCGATTTGCCCGTCTGAGTCCACGTCAGCGACATACCTGACGTTGTTTACGGCGATCGGACGCACCTGATACTCATCTTCCGGTGTACGCAGATGTGTGAACACGTTAATCATCGCATACTTCGGCGGTGTTTCTTCGAAGATATTCGGCAAGTCAGCATCGGCTTGGAGGTTTTGATGAACAATCGCCAAATCCGGAATTGAATTGTCGGGATTGCCATCCGGATTTCCATAAGCCTCTGGCGTGCGGTGATTCCACTTAACACCGAAGCCAACACGAATATCCGACTGGTGGAAGGTGTTGTTGTTGGTGCCCCAATTATTCCAGGGACCGGACCGATTGAACTCACCCAACCAGGTGTTGAAAGAACGACCGTCATTGCCTACGTGACGTCCATCGCCAAAAGGCCCATCGCTACCCCAGTCAATATGGGGATAAAATTGCTTGTGAGTAGATTGCTCATCGACCGCGTGCTGGGAGCCTTTCATGCCCCAGGCGCCCATCGTTACACGAATCACATCACCGCGATCCACCTCAAGCAGACGGGAATAACCTCCATCGAAGACAGTTTTAGCCTGTTCGCCAGCGGCGAAGTTATTTGGCATTTCAAGCTGGATGGAGTTATCCAAATTGTTGGCAAGCCAGTCGCGGAACCGGTTCACACGAGTTTGCAGCGTGTTCTTGTTGCTTGTGGAATTGTCCAAACGTGAACGAAGGTGTTCAAAGTAAGCCCCACCATCTGGCTGGTATGCCTCAGATAAAAGGAACGCACGTTCCGCATTGCTGCCGCTTCCGGAAATCTGACCGTTTTCCGTAAGGGTGGAATTTGCCGGCCCGAAGACACGGATTTCTCCTGGTTCCAGCACGATCGGAGTCGGTGCTCCGATGCTATCACTAAGGCTGCCAAGTGTGTCGGCCGCGGCTTGGGATACGACTATGAATTCTTGTTCTGCTTCACCATAGATCGTGTTCATTGGCGTCGCAGCGCCAACAGTCCAGAAGATGCCATCTTCTTCGCGGTCGGCGGCCAGGAGCGGATCATTGCCATCACCGATCAGCTCAATCCAAATCGCCTCAAGAGGTTGACCTACATCGCTGGGGTTGGCATTGGCAAGTGCTTGGATCTCCTGTGGGGTTGGGCTGTAGCCAGCCTCGAACTCGTAGCCAAAGACCTCTTTGGTTACAGTACCTCCCCCAGGACTAGGCACTTCGACGCTGATCTTGCCTATGGAGGGTTTAATGCCGCGACGCAGATTCGGGTTAGCATTCACCAGTCGGTACACCTTTTCAGGACCGATAGTTGAAGAACCATCCGGATTTGCTTCAACCTTGCGGTACCGTACCTCTTCTTCGAATTTGTAAAAGCGGTTGGCGTCCCAACTGTGCAGAGGGACCTCAACCACAGTTTCCAATCCGGAGGCTGGTCTTAATGTAAGCTTCAGAGCGTCAAACTCGAGGGAGACGTTGTAGGGATTCCAGAGAGTGATGAAAGGCTCGACCGTCATCAGGAGCCGGATCGGCAGGTTGTTGCTGGGGGGTGGCGGCGGGTTTAGATCCGTGTCCTGAGAAGGATCTTCCTCCGAATGTGCCATGCCCACCCGGTAGGCAAGATTCGTCATCACCGGCAGAATCGGTGCAACGGTGGGGTGGGTCTGCAAACGCCACTTGCTAGTAGATTCGCTACCTCCGGGGTTATTTCTGCCCGCGTGATAGTAACTGACTCGGTAATTGTGGCGGTTGAAGCGATAAAGCGATGAGTCAAAGTTGGAAGACGCCTGAGCACGATCCCGAGAGTCCGCAGAACGCACCCAAAAACCACGTGCACGAACAGTAGGATCTGACCCTAGCGGATCCTGGATGCCAGGAATGTTGTAATTGCTCTCGTTGGGCTTGTAGAGCCGATAAAAATCACGCATTAGCTGCCAGGTCGGTCCATAGAATTTGGGACTCTCGGGACTATCTTTGTTGGAGTCACGCGAGAACTCGGCTTCTACCTCATAGATAGGCTTGTGAAATGCGCTTTCGCGCCAGGGTTCTGAGCCGCCCGCATAACGCAGCCCGTTCAATCTGGGGAGATCGCGCTTGCCGTCGTCGGTGTAGAGGCCATCCGGATCCGCCTGCGAAGGAGAAAAGAACGTGTCTGCCTCGAATTCGTCGTCGGTCATTTCGAAGGCCAGGGAAAGGTCCTTCTTCAGTCCTCCGTTTCTCACGTCCACCAACAAACCAGAACCTACGGTGGTCAGCCCGTGGCTTGAGCGTAGCAGCTCTGCCTGAAGCGTGGCCAACGCGGCAGGACTGTCAGGAGCCAGCAAGGTAATTTGGTCGGGAATGAGCAACCCCTCGAGCAAACGCGGATCGAGGTCCACCCCAAAGAGATCTGAATAGGTTCTCGAATCGTCGATCACGGAAGTGACGAACTCCAAACCCGGGCTCTGAAGCGTTTTTTGATTGCGACGGTCAGCCGGATTGACCGTCTTGCCCTCCAACTCAGCAAGCTCGACCGGGTCGGCAATGCTGACACGGGCCTTTACCTGTTCATCAATGACGGCCCAAGCGTAACGGCCAAGGATCACATCGCTGCTCCGCGGATTATCTAGAACGATATCCTGCAGCGGCGCGCGAATGCGGTCTCTTGCATCTAAAGTGTCCGCAAATCGCTTCGACGGGTGATTGAAAAGGATTACCGATTCTTCGGGAAGCAGCGAGTCAAGAGGTGTGATATAATCAGTGTCCAGACGGACGTCCTTGTTCTCGTTGCCGCTGACTAGCCAGTGGGCTTTTCCCTTTGGGTTGGAGCCACCTTTACCAAAGACTGGATGCGGATCATAAGCTGCTTCCCAAGGACGAACCTCGTAATCGATGAAGCCAGCACCACTTACTTGTGGATCCACTGGCCAAACGCCCGTCCAGTGCGGATTTTCCACCGTGACGCCGTCAACTGTCAAAATGTCTGCAGTCGCGGTCACTCGTGTGTCCAGGCCCGCCGTGCGCTGGAGCTCGCCGATGGCGATGTTCAGACCCATGCGGGCATACTGACGGGCGAGGTTCTGAAAGTTTTCAGAGGTGGCCGCCTGGGTCTCCGTGCGCACCAGGGTAGAAATCCCCACCAGCAACAGGACCAGAAAGCCCATCAGCGTCATCGCCACGATGAGGGCGAAACCGCTTTGCGAGCGGGGTGCGGAAGGTTTGGAGTCTTTGATGTTCTTTTTCATCACAACGAGCACGTTCTGTTAAATTACTGACCGTAACGCGGGCAGCCGGTGCCCACGTCGATGTTTTGTATGTTCTTGGGTAACACACCCGATAGACGTTTTTCACCGGTTTCACCTAAAATACCGCGCTTGTCCTTGAGCAGGGATTTCCTAAGCTGCCGGGATGCTGTTCTCAAAATATGTGCCCGTGCACCGAGTTTTCACGGTGCTTTGCCTGACGTGCCTCGCCATCAGTGCTTCGTTCCAAGCGCAAGCTTCCGAAGCCCCTGATGGTCAACTGGTTAGAGCGATCAAACTGCTCGACCAGATGGAGAATAATCTGCGATACCTCAAGCGGGGCGATGTTCCTGCTTACAATGCCTTGTCCGCCAAGCTGAACGAGGCCCGCACTGCCCTGGAATCCACGACCTCGGCGAACTTGCCTCAGTACGCCGCTGCAGCCCAACGCTGGAACACGCTCCAGGCAAAGCTGATCGCCATCGCCAAGGACTGGCAGAGCGGCACAGGCACCACCGGCGACGCCGCTTCGGGCGGAACCTCTGCCGGCGTACCCGCCCCACCCCCGAACGACACGCCGCAGGCAGTCAATCAGGCCATACAGGCAGCTTTTGCCGAAGCCAAGGGCCTCACGGCAGAAAACCTCGCCGACCCCAAAATCGCCACCGCCTGGGCTCAGCGCATCGCCGCGTTGCAGGCGCGCGCCACCCCCTTTAAAGACGACCGCCTGTGGGGGCGCAAAATTCAGATGAACCTGCGCGCGCTGGAAGGTCGCGTGGGCCAGGCCCAGCGGGCTCTGGACCAGCAGCGCACCGCGGCGGCGCAAGCCGAGGGCAAGCAGCTCACCGCCAAGATGTGGGATCGTTTCGACCGAAAAAAGCTGCCGCCCTTCAGCCTGGATTTGGAACCGGAAACCGCGCGCGCCTGGGGTGCCTATCGCCGCGATCTGCTCGAAAAAACGATCGCCGCCGATTTGGCCTACGTTGAGGAGATGTATGCCGCGGGCCGGCTCTCCTCGCAGGATCGCAACAGCGCGATGAGCTGGGTGGGCGTCACCGGCAAGCAGCGTGTCGAGGAGCAGCTGCGCAACGCCTACGACATGATGGACGGCAAGGTGGTGGACCGCATCCGCATCGCCGAGTGGCTGAAGGAAACCGATTTGAGCAATCCCAATCAGGTCGTCACGCGCCTGACCGGCGAAGGTGCCGCTGCCGAGTACCGCACGCTGCTGCAGGATGGTCTGGACTCCGTGGATCTGGCGCAGGCACTGGACGAAGGGTCCGGACGCCAGGATGCCCCTGATCGAGCAGCGCAGCGACGCCAGCTGCAGGACGGATTGAAAGCCTACCAGGCAATGAGCCAGCAGGCACTGTCCTCGGTGGTCATGCCTAAGGCAGCTTCAACCGAGGAGAAGCTGCTGCAAATCGCCGCGCAGACCCTGGCCAATCCCGACTACGAATCCGCCCGCGGCCACGAACGGCTGATCATCAACTCGCCCTTCCAGTCCAAGGAAAAGTGGGAGGGCAATTACGAGCGGGGCACCATCCGCGACACCATCACCGTGCAGCCATATAAATGGGACGAGTTCCAAGTCGCCACGGCGGAGCAGGTCGGCGAGCAGTACTTCATCTATTACAACACCCTAAAGTTCTTTCACAGCGGCGGCTCCACCACGCCGACCGGTCGCTGGATTTTAAGTGCTCGCTTCCAGGGTTCGGAAATCTTGCCCGAAAACATCCAGAAGTAACCGAATGCGCTAGGCTTCGTCTAAAAAGCTTCGCACGGCTTCGACAAAGGCCGGACGGTTCTGCACGTGCACGTTGTGGGCAGCTTTGGGGATGGTCGCCAGCGAATTTTGGGGAAAGTGCGCCTCAATCGCTGAGCGATCCGCATCCTGAACGAAGTTCGAGTCCGCGCCGCGAATGAAAAGCGTCGGCTGCTCAAAGCGTTCATCTGTACGCAGGGGGGACTGGGCCATGGTCACAATAGCCTCGGTCAAAGCCCGCAGGTTGACCTGCCAGCGAAAACCTTCGTTGGCGTTGCCGCCGAGGTTGGTCAAAAGAAAAGCGCGCATCTCCCACTCATCGATGCCTGCGGCTTCGAGGGCTTCTTCGGCGTCCTTGCGCCGGGTCAAGGCCGCCAGGTCCAACGCGTTGATGGCGGCAAACTCCTGGGCAAAGTGCGGCGCGTAATTCCTGGGCGCGATGTCGGCCACGATCAACCGCGAGACGCGCTCCGGATGATCGCAGGCGAAGCGCATGGCGGTCTTGCCGCCCAGACTGTGCCCCAGCAACGCGACTGTTTCCAGCGCCTGGGCGTCCAGCCACGCTTCGAGGTCGGCGGCCAGGTCTGAAAAGGCCATGGAGTCGGTATGCGGGGATTGCCCGTGATTGCGCAGGTCCAGACTGTAGACGGCAAAGTGCTCGGCCAGATCACGGGCGGTCGTCGTCCAGTTGCGCGAAGAACCCAGCAACCCGTGCAGGATGACCAGAGGCGCCTGGGCAGGGTCGCCTGCCAAACGATGAAAAAGCTGAACAGACACGCTCGCGATGCAAGCGCCAGAATGAATCCGTGACAAGGCTTGCCGCCGCCGCACGTCTTTGGAGACTTGTCTGCTGGATGGCCAAAAAGACCGAGCGCCCCAAGCAAGTGAACAAAGACACGCCCATGCTGCGGCAGTGGCGGCGTTTTCGCGAAAAACTCGACGACGATACCTTACTGTTGTTTCGGCTGGGCGATTTTTACGAATTGTTTTTCGAGGATGCCGAACGCGGTGCACGGGTTCTGGGCATCACCCTGACACAGCGCCAGGGAATGCCGATGGCGGGCATTCCGTACCACGCGCGCAACACCTACCTGCCCCGCCTGCTCAGCGCCGGCTGCAAGGTCGCCTTCGTCGATCAGATGGAAACGCCGCAAACCGGCAAACTCGTCGAGCGTGAGCTCACGCGCATCCTCACGCCCGGCACGCAGTTGGAGGACGCCCAACTCGATGCACGGCATAACCACTACCTGCTGGCGCTCGATTACAACGGCAAGGGCCTGCACGCGGCCTGGCTGGAATTGAGCACCGGCGAGTTTCGGATCGCCACGACCGAGCGCGGAGAAACACTCTTGCCGCTGCTCAACGCGCTCGATGCTCAGGAAGTGCTACTGCCTGATACACGCGCGGCTCAGTGGAACGCACCACCCTCCGAAACCAACGGGCAGCCGGAGTGGCTGCGCGAGTTACTTTACAGCATCGGCAAGCGGCCCGTGACCGAGCTCGACGATTTTCATTTCGATACCGCTGCCGGGGCGCGTGAAGTGCGTGAGACCCTGCGCGTGCACAACCTGGAGGGCTTCGGTCTGGGTAACCTGCACCCTGCCCTGGGTCCGGCGGGGGCCCTGCTGCATTATGCGAGCGAAAACCTTTGCGAGCACCCGCGCAACATACGCTCCATCAGCGAATACACCGTAACTGGCAGCCTCCTGCTCGACCCGGCCACGGCGGTCAACCTCGAGATCTTTCGCTCGGCGCAGGGGACGCGGGAGGGTTCGCTCCTGGCCGCCATCGATCAAACGGTTACTGCCGCCGGGGCCCGGCAGGTCGAGCGCTGGTTGGCCAGTCCCACCCGCGATGCCGCCGAGATTCGCCGCCGCCAGCAAGCCGTGCGCGAATTTCTTGAGGAACCTGGACTGACCGGCAAGCTGACCCATGCGCTCAAGCGCATTCGGGACGTTCCACGCATGCTCGGTCGCCTGCAAAACCGCATCCGCAATCCCCGCGAGCTGGGCGGCCTGCGCGAAACCCTGCAGGCTCTGCCGACCATCCTCGATGTGCTGGAGGCGTACCCGGAAAGTGGCGTGCGTGCAATTCGCAGGCGTATCCACGATTTTACGACACTGCGCGAATTTCTCGATTCGGCCCTGGCTGACGAGCTGCCTGGCAATCTCAACGACGGAGGCGTCATTCGCGGCGGCTTTGACGCGGAACTTGACGCGTTGCGCTCGGCCACGCGCGAAAACCAGGAATGGATCGCCGAGTACGAAACCGAGGAGCAGGAAAACACCGGCATCAAGAACCTCAAGGTGAAGTACAACGGCGCCTTCGGCTACTTCATCGAGGTCACCAAGACCAACCTCCCGCTGGTGCCCCTGCACTACACCCGCCGCCAGACCATGACCAACGCCGAGCGCTTCACCACCGACGTGCTCAAGGCCCGCGAAAAGCTGATTCTGAATGCGGACGAGAAGGCCCTCACGCGTGAGGAGGCGCTCTTTGGCCAGTTGATCGAACGCGTGCTGCAGGAAGCCGATGCCCTGCGCTTGAGCGCCGACGCCCTTGCCGAGATCGACGCCTGCGCTGGCTGGGCCCAGCTCGCCCGCCAATGGGATTACGCCCAGCCGGAAATCACCGAAGACGATTCCCTCGAAATCGTGCAGGGCCGGCACCCCGTGGTGGAGCAGGTGCTGCGCGCCGGAGGTGATGGCAGCGGCTCGCAGGCCTTCATTCCCAACGACACCTGCCTCTCCAGCGGCGAGGAGCAGATCGCCCTGATCACCGGGCCCAACATGGCCGGCAAATCGACCTACATCCGCCAGGTCGCACTCATCGTGTTGCTGGCGCAGATCGGCTGCTGGGTGCCCGCCCGCGAGTGCCGTCTGGGCCTGGTCGACCGCATCTTTTCACGCGTGGGTGCCAGCGATGAACTCGCCCGGGGCAAGTCGACCTTCATGGTCGAGATGAACGAGACCGCCAACATCCTCAACAACGCCACCGACCAAAGCCTCGTCATCCTTGACGAAGTCGGCCGCGGCACCAGCACCTACGACGGCCTCTCCATCGCCTGGGCCGTCGTCGAACACCTGCACAACGGACCCGACGCAGAAGGTGCCGCCCCCGCCGGCCCCAAGACGCTTTTTGCCACGCACTATCACGAATTGACCAAACTTGAAATGTCCTTGCCTCGCGTGCGCAACTACTGCGTCGCGGTCAAGGAGTGGAACGACGAGATCATCTTTGTGCGGCAGGTGGTGCCGGGCGGGGCCGACCGCTCCTACGGCATCCAGGTGGCGCGCCTGGCCGGTTTGCCCGATACAGTCATCAAACGAGCCCGCGACATCCTCGAGCACCTCGAAGATGCCTCAGGTCGCCCCTCCGCCGAGCCCGCCAAAGCCAAAAGTCCGCGCAGCTCAAAAACCGATCCGGAAACCCTCAAGGAACCTTCCAGCCAGCTCAGCTTGTTTAGCTAGGCGAAGTACAACGTCTTGAACAAGGCCCCACCTACGCCTTTTACGAGGATTGCGCGCGTCCTCGCTGGCCGATAATCTGGCCTCGATCGTTGATGTAAGCACCCAAGGTGCCGTGCTCAGCAAAAGGCTGGACGTGTTGGGGCCGCGGGCCAAGGTTGGCGTGATGCCCGAATCCCCGTTCCCCCGCCACACCACCGGTCTGCACCACACCGCGCTGCGTGCCACCGATTTTGAACGCACGCTGAAATTTTACTGCGAGGGACTGGGCTTCACCAAAAAAGTCGCCTGGAGCATGGGTAAGGACGGCGCGACCAAGGCCGTGATGCTTGATGCCGGCGATGGCAATTACCTGGAGGTCTTCTCCAACGGCAACCCGGAAGATCCCGCCGAAGCCCGCTACGCCCACATCGCCCTGCGCACCGACAACATCGAGTCCGCCCACGCCGCCGCCTTGGCCGCCGGAGCCAAAGAGCGCGTCGCGCCCACCGACTTCAACATTGAGGACACGCTCTCCGGCACGCCGCACACCGGCAAGCTGTCCTTCGTCCTGGGTCCGGACGACGAAGTCATCGAGTTCATGCAAACGCAGATGCTCTGAATCGCCGATAAGCCGCGTTAATTTCTTTTGGGATTGCCAACAGAAACGCTTACGTAAAACTTTCGCTCTTCACTTCCACAAATCCATCCATTTCACAGCTATGAAAGAACCCATTCGAGTCGCCGTCACCGGAGCCGCTGGCAACATCGGCTACGCCCTGTGCTTCCGCATCGCCTCCGGCGCCCTCTTCGGTCCAGACCAGCCGGTCGCACTGAACCTGATCGAAATTGAGCCCGCCCTGCCCGCGCTCAAAGGCGTGGTCATGGAGCTCGACGACTGCGCCTTTCCGCTGCTCGCCGATGTCGTGCAGACCGCCGATCTGAACACCGGCTTCAAGAACGTGAACTGGGCCCTGCTGGTCGGCTCGGTCCCGCGCAAAAAAGGCATGGAGCGCAGCGACCTGCTCAGCATCAACGGCAAAATCTTCACCAGCCAGGGTCAGGCCATCGCCAAAAACGCCGCGCCAGACGTGCGTGTGCTCGTGGTTGGCAACCCCTGCAACACCAACTGCCTGATCGCGATGAACAACGCCGACGGCGTACCCAACGACCGCTTTTTCGCCATGACGCGCCTGGACGAAAACCGCGCCAAGAGCCAACTCGCCGAAAAGGCCGGTGTGCACAATTCCGTGGTCAAGCGCCTGTGCATCTGGGGCAACCACTCCACCACGCAGTATCCGGATTTCTACAACGCCACCATCGACGGCAAGCCTGCCAACGAGGTCATCGGCGATGAAAACTGGCTGAAGGAAACTTTCATTCCCACCGTGGCCAAGCGCGGGGCGGCCATCATCGAGGCGCGCGGCGCCTCCTCGGCGGCCTCGGCGGCCAACGCGGCCATCGACACCGTGGTCTCGCTGACCACGCCCACTTCGGAAGGTGATTTCACGAGCGTAGCCGTTTGCTCCGACGGGCAGTACGGCACCGAAAAAGGCCTGATGGTCTCCATGCCCATCCGCACCGCCGATGGCAAAAGCTGGGAAGTCGTCGAAGGCCTACCGGTCAACGATTTCTCGCGCGAGAAAATCGACGCCTCGGTCAAGGAACTCGCCGAAGAACGCGAACTCGTCAAAGACCTGCTCTAACCTGGCAACTATTCTACCTTCTTTCCAAAACGCCTCGGTCGAAACCGCCCGGGGCGTTTTCTTTGGGCTTGCACGGGTCGCGCGCGCTGTGCGCGGATGGTGGCTTTCATTCAAACGTCCGCCCCCCCTCGCTCTCATGGAACCCGTTAAAATTGGCATCATTGGTTGCGGCAACATCAGCACCCAGTACTTCAAGGGCTGCGCCGCTTACCCTGAGCTCGAAGTCGTCGCCGTCGCCGACCTCAATCACGAGGCTGCCCAAAAGCAGGCTGAGGCTTTTCCAGCACCGCGCGTGCTCGAGGTCGATGCACTCATCGACGACCCCGAAGTGGAGATTGTGCTGAACCTGACCATCCCCGCTGTCCATGCCGAGATCAACACCCGCGCGCTCAACGCCGGCAAGCATGCCTACTGTGAAAAACCCTTTGCGCTGAACACCACCGATGGTCAGGCCGTGCTCGAACTGGCGGCATCCAAGAGCCTGCGCGTGGGTTGCGCCCCCGACACGTTTTTATCCGGCACTCTTCAAACTGCTCGCAAGGTGATCGACGCGGGCGTCATTGGCCGACCGCTCACCGCCACCGCCAACATGCAGTGTGGCGGCCACGAAACCTGGCACCCCAGCCCCGAATTTTACTACAAGCCCGGCGGCGGCCCCCTGCTCGACATGGGCCCTTACTACCTGACCGCGCTGGTCAACCTGCTCGGGCCGGTGCGTTCGGTTGCGGCTTTTGCCCGAGCCAGCTTCGAGGAACGCACCATCACCAGCCAGCCCAGGCACGGTACCCAAATCACTGTCGAAACGCCGACTCTCATCTGTGGCACCTTGGACTTTGCCAGCGACGTGCTGGCCAACATCACCTTCAGCTTCGACCACCGGCGCGGGCTGGATTTTCCCATGCTGCAAATCGCCGGGACCGAGGGCACCCTCACCCTGCCCGACCCGAATACCTTCGCGGGCGAACTCATTTTGAAACGCCCGGGCGAGCCAGAGCCCGAGACTCTGCCGATCGAGCACCCGCACGGCGGTCAGCGTTCCATCGGCCTGGCCGACATGGCCCGCGCCCTCCGCCTGGAGCGTTCGCAGCGCGTCAGTGGCGCGCTCGCCCAGCATGTGCTGGAGGTCATGACGGCCTGTCTGCACTCGGGCGAAACACAGACCTTTCAATCCATGCAAAGCACCTGCGAGCGCCCCGCCATGCTGCCCACGGGACTGCAGCCCGGTGAGTTGACGGATTGATCCGCAAGTTTTGCCCATACTTGCTGACAATTAATAAAATGAGCAAATATGTTGAATTAGTATAGTCAATTTGTGTTTTGCCTGTTAAAGTAAGTGCGTTGACAACCCATGAACGAGACCCCACCCAACGTTCTACTACTCATCACCGACCAGCACCGTGCGGACTGCCTCGGCTTTGCGGGCAACCCGGTGTTGCAGACGCCGCACCTCGACCACCTGGCGCGGACCGGTAGCTATTTTCCGTACGCTTACACGGCACACCCGCAGTGCATACCCGCGCGGCGCACCCTCCTGACCGGTACCTGCGCAAACACGCACGGCGTCTATTGCAACCATCCTGGCGCGGCCCTGCCCTCGCCCACGCTGCCGGAAGTTTTCGCCCGCCAGGGTTATCACACGCACCTTTGTGGGAAGATTCACACTTTTCCCGAGCGCGCCCTTTACGGCTTCATGAGCGCGGATTGGGCCGACAACGTCGTACGGCAGGGCAACAGCGACTACGATGCCTTCCTCGCGGAAAATGGCCTGGGCGGCGATCGGGGTTTTCTCTCCTATGCCTCCAGCGCCAATACTTGGATAGCGCGCCCCTGGCCTCACCCCGAGCACCTGCACCCGACCAACTGGACCACCGATTGCGCTCTGCGGTTTTTGCGTCGGCGCGACCCGACTCGGCCCTTTTTCCTGAACGTCAGCTACTACTTCCCGCACCAGCCCTGCATTCCCCCGCAGGTCTTCTGGGACCGCTACATCGATGCGGAATTGCCGCCCCTCGTCGAGGCCGAATGGTCCAACCGACAAGCCGCGTATGAGGCCGGCATGTCGCCGGACGCTTGGCAGTTCAAGGCGCGCCCGGCTGAGTTGCAGCAGTTTCGCGCGGGCTATTACGGGCTGATCAACCACATCGATGAGCAGATCGGCCGCCTCCTGCGGGCCATCCCCGAGGACACCGTCATCCTTTTTTGCAGCGACCATGGCGAGATGCTGGGCGACCATCAGTGGCTGCGCAAAACCCGCGGGCTCGAAGCCTCCGCGCGTATTCCGTTCATTCTAAACCTGCCCCAATCGCTGGGAGTTGCGCAGGGCCAATCCCGCGAGGAGCCCGTCGAGCTGATGGATGTGATGCCCACGCTCCTGGACGCCGCGGGTATCGACATTCCCGATACAGTCGAAGGGGGCAGCCTCGTGCGGCGCCTGCGCGGGGAAGGCGACTGGCGTCCCTATGTCCATGGCGAAAACGCGGTCATCGGCGGCGATGGTCCGGGCGGCATGCAGTACCTCACCGACGGCAAGCGCAAGTACATCTGGGAACCCGGCAAGGGCCGCGAGTACTTTTTTAACCTCGAAGATGACCCCAGCGAAACCCGGAATCTGGCCGATGCCGATCTACCGCCCGAGGAAGTGACTGTCTGGCGCAAACGGCTGGTCGAGATACTGGAGGGGCGCCCGGAAGGCTTTGTCCAGGACGGCGAATTGGCCGTGCTTACCAAAGGCTACCGCCGCGTCCATGAAAAGTACCGACCCGGCCAAGCACGCCATTGAGGCGTACTTCGTAACCAATTGAGCTCCCCGCCATGCGTTCCCCAACCGACCAGCCCAACCTCCTGCTTATCAACTGCGACGACCTCGGCTACGGCGACCTCGGCTGCTACGGCTCCACCCGCAACCGGACGCCCCATCTGGACCGGCTCGCAGCGGAAGGGATGCGCTTCACGGATTTTTACATGGCCTCTTCGGTCTGTTCGCCCTCGCGCTGCGCCATGCTGACCGGCTGCTATCCGCCGCGAATCGACTGTGGCGAGTTCGACGGCGTGCCAGTGCTTTTCCCAGGCGATGCGACCGGCCTGAATCCGGAGGAGGAAACCATCGCCACCCTGCTCAAGCGCGCGGGCTATGCCACGAAGCTGGTCGGCAAATGGCATTGCGGGGACCAGCCCGAGTTTTTGCCCACCCGTCACGGCTTCGACAGCTATTACGGGCTGCCCTACTCCAACGACATGGGCATTCAGAAAGTCAATCCAGACCGCACCACGCCGCTGCCGCTGATGCGCGACGATGGCGTGATTCAGGAGCAGCCTGACCAGACCGGGCTGACCGAGCGCTACGTGGAGGAGTGCGTGCGTTTTATCCGCGCGGAGCGAGACCGGCCCTTTTTCCTTTATCTGGCGCACATGCACGTGCACCTGCCGCTCCTCGTTTCGCAGCGTTTTCTCGAAGCCAGTAGCAACGGTGCGTACGGCGGCGCGGTCGAGTGCATCGACTGGGCCATGGGCGCGCTGTTGGCCGAGTTGCAAGCCCAGGGCCTGACCGAAAACACGCTGATCGTCTTCACCTCCGACAATGGTTCGCGAGCCCGTGGCGAGGGCGGCAGCAACGACCCGCTCAAGGGCCACAAAGGGCAGCTACATGAAGGCGGCATCCGCCTGCCCTGCATTGTCCGCTGGCCGGGGCAGGTTCCTGCGGGCACTGTTTGCGAAACCCTCATGAGCGCCATCGACTTTCTGCCGACCTTCACCGCCTTGGCCAATGCGCCGAGCCCCCAGAAGACTATCGACGGGCTGGACTTTACCGAGGTGTTTCGCGGGCAGCGTGCTACGGGACCGCGCGAAACCTTCTACTACTACTGGAAGCACGAGCTGTGCGGGGTGCGCAAAGAGGACTGGAAGCTGATGGTGCACCAGCGCGGTTTCGAGGAAGCAGAAGCGGTGCGCGCGTTGTACAATCTGCGCGAGGATATCGGCGAAACCAACAACGTGTATGCGGCAAATCCACAAATCGTCGCGGAGCTGGAAGCGCTCTTGCAGGAGTGCCGGGCGGATATCGGCGATGACTTGACCCACACCCTGGGCGTGAACCGCCGGCCCAAAGGTCGTGTGCAAAACCCAGTGCCGCTAACGCAGTTCGATCCAGCTCATCCGTACATCATCGCGTCGTATGACGGCGCGGGCGGCTGAAATTGAACTACGCGATCTGTCCCGAACGCATCCGATGGGCTGAGTAAAACAAGTGAAAGTTTCTAAGAAGAAACTTAGAGAGAGGGGTCGGGCTCGGGGGGTTCACCACTGCCGCCAAAAGCCATCCGGCTGCTGGCATAGCTCTTACCAAATTCTTCCTTGAGCGTAGCCACCTGCATCACAGCGTCGAGGACCTGGGCCTCCTGCAGGGGCGACAGCGGGTGCAGGTATGCCGCGTAGACAATATCGGCATTGACGCAGTAGCGGGCGTCCAGCGCGGTGGAAAAGTTGGCCTCAAGCATGCGGTCGCGCTGCTGCGGCGTGACATCGGAGTATTTGGTGACCGGAGCCATCAGGCGCATGCGGTCGGACTGCTCGTCGACGATGCAAATAAAGGGAATGCCGGCCACGTCGAACAGGAGAGTATTGCCGCGCTGCTCGGGTTCGTCCGCGCGCTCCTTGATGATGTTGAAGAGACGCTCTGCGGTCATCGGATTCTCGAGGACGGACAACTCAGCAGAGGCGATGGGTGCGGAGGCGCAGATGACAGCGGCCAGGGCGAAGAGGCGCAAGGTCTTGAGCATGATAAATATCTGGCGGGTTGTGGCCGGGGCGGCCGGGTGGAGTCAGCGTTGCTGCATACAAAGTAATTGATTTTAGGACTGGTGCAAGCGGCGCGCGTTTCTCTGCGAAATTAATCGGCGCGTTTCCAACAAGAGACCAGATGGTCGTCGACTATTCCCACCGCCTGCATGAAGGCATACACAATGGTGGGACCCACGAAACTGAAGCCCCGCTTTTTCAGATCCTTGCTAATCTGTTTTGAGAGGGGTGTTTCAGCGGGCACCTCGTCTAGAGAGTGGAAATTATTGACGATGGGTTGGCCGTCGACCCAGCGCCAGAGGTAGGCCTCGAGCGAGCCCACGGATTTTTGGAGGTCGAGAACGGCGCGCGCGTTCTGGACGGCGGCGGTGATTTTTTGGCGGTTGCGGACGATGGAGGCGTCGTGAACAAGTTCCTCGATGACGTCGGCGTCGTAGCGAGCGACTTTTTCGGGGTCGAAGCCGCTGAAGGCCTCGCGGTAACCCTCGCGCTTTTTCAGGATGGTGAGCCAGGACAAGCCCGCCTGGGCGCCTTCGAGGATGAGCATTTCGAAGAGGCGGTGTTCGTCGTGGAGCGGGACGCCCCACTCCTTGTCATGATAGGCGATGTAGAGCGGGTCTTCACCGCACCAGGGGCAGCGCGGGCGCTGTGTTGGGTGTGTGGCCACGCTATTTCGAAGATAAAGTGAAGGGTGTTACGCAGAAAGTCCGGAGGTTTGTGCTGGATAGAAAAACTTCAATTGCCGCAAAAAGCTTAAAGTAAGCTGTTGGACTAGGTGGCGCGTAGAGCAACTTTGTGCTTAAGGAGGTAATTCTCTGCGCGGTTGTTAAAGGCGAAGGTCGCAGGCTAAATTGTAGATGGCGACATCGGTTCCCTCGCTCGCAATGACGGGCTGGCAGTTTCGTTGAGCGATTAGGAATGTCTGGAATGCAAGCGAACAGGTTCTTCAGGGAAGTTTTGGAGGGGCCAGGTAAAGCGGGCAGACCGCTCTACGTGAAGAGACAAAATTGAGGTCCAGAGAGGTGAAGGTAGCCAGTTGATTTGGGCAGATAAAATATACGATACCGTATGGACCTTCCAGAGGGTTATAAGTTATAAAACTGACGAATTATTTGGGGAAATTAGGTTTCCAGGGCGGGTGATTTGAAGACGATGAGCTTTTCCTGGGTCATGTCGTGCATGGTGTAGGGAATGCCGCCCGTACCGTGGCCACTGGTGCGCTGGCCAGCGAAGGGCATCCAGTCGACGCGGAAGGCGGTGTGATCGTTGACCATGACGGCGGCGGCCTCCAGGCCCCTGGCGGCCGCGAGCGCCGTGTCGATGTTGCGGGTGAAGACGGCGGATTGGAACGCCACGTCGAGGGCATTGGCGCGGTCGAGGGCGTCCTGAAGATCTGAATACGCGTAGAGGTTGCAGACCGGGCCGAAGACTTCGTTGCGGGAAATAGTGGCATCGTCGGGCGGGTTGACCAAGACGGTCGGCGCGTAGGTGGTTTCGGAAAGGGCCTTGCCACCGGTGGCGCATTCGGCGCCCTGGCTGATAGCTTCCTGGACCCAGTTGTCGACGCGCTCGACTTCACTGGGCTGGATGAGCGGGCCCACCTCGGTCTCGGCGGAGGTCGGGTCACCGACCTTCAGCTTGGATACGGCTTCGGTGAAGCGCGTCTGGAACGTTTCGAAGATGTCGGCGTGCACATAAATGCGCTGGACGGAAACACAGACTTGGCCGGCGTGGTAGTAGCCGCCTTTGACGAGCGAGGGGATGGCGGCGTCGAGGTCGGCGTCGGGTGCCACGATGACCGGGGCCACGCCACCATGCTCGAGCGCACAGCGGGTGCCGGGTGCAAGCTTTGAGCGGAGCATCCACCCCACCCGGCTGGACCCGATGAAACTGAAGAAGGCCACGCGCGGATCGGTCACGAGTTTGGTGGCGGTGCTGGTCTCCACGATGGCGAGTTGGCACCACTCTTCGGGGAGGCCGGCTTCGCGCAGGAGATTAACCACGTTGTGGCAGGAAATAGGCGTGGCGCCGGCGGGCTTAACGATGACGGGACAGCCGACCGCCACCGCCGGGACGACCTGGTGAATGATGAGATTGAACGGATGGTTGAAAGCGCTGACCGCGACGACGGGGCCGATGGGTTCACGCGTGGTGAAAGCGAGACGCCCGGATGAACGCGCATCCAGATTCATGGGGATTTCGCGCCCACTCTCGGTGCGGAGCGTTTCGATGGCGTTAACGATGCCGTCGAGACCTCGGCTCACCTCGACTCGCGCATCGACCAGCGGCTTGCCGCCCTCGCGGGCGATGTCGAGGGCGTATTGCTCCAAGCGAGGGCGACCGAGTTCGACGGCCTTTTCGAGAATAGCGATTCGTTGGGCAGCGGGCAGCGGCTTTTTGGCGAGCCGGGCCGCAGTGGCGAGCATGCGGTCGGCGGCTGCCTCGTCTGCAAAGGGATAGCGCGCAATCTCGGCCTGGTCGTAGGCGGTTTTTACAACAAGCATGGGAAGTAAGTAAATTTGGACTTAGAATCCAGGAATGAGACGTCAGCCGTTTGAGGCAGAACTACCCAGTTCGAATTACACAAAATCTTCGGTGTGTTTAGTCAAAGATGCGAACAACGCCGTCTCAGTTCATGAATTAGAGGAGGCAGGTTTTGGAATCGAGTTCTTCGAGGAGGACTTTTTCGTTTTCGCTGTAGTCCACACGCAGGTCGATCAGGGTGACACCCTTGGCATCCAGAGCGTCCGAGAGGATGGTTTTAAAGCTGTCGGTGGATTCGACACGCACGCCTTTGGCACCGTAGGACTCGGCGTATTTGACGAAGTCGGGATTGCCGAAGTCGAGGCCCCAGTTGGGAAAGCCCATGCCGGCCTGCTTCCATTTGATCATGCCGTAGGCGTCGTCGCGAAGGACGAGGACGACCAGGTCCAGGCTCAAGCGCACGGCGGTTTCCATCTCCTGCGAATTCATCATGAAGCCGCCGTCGCCGCAGATGGCCAGGACCTTCTTCTCGGGGAAGAAGAACTTGGCGGCCATGGCGCTGGGCAGGCCCGCGCCCATGGTGGCGAGCGCGTTGTCGAGCAGGACGGTGTTGGACTCATGGGCCTGGTAGTTGCGGGCGAACCAGACCTTGTAGATGCCGTTGTCCAGCGCGATGATACCGTCGGACGGCATGGCCGCACGTACGTCCGCCACGAATCGCTGCGGGATGACCGGGAAGCGGTCGTCGTCGGCCCGCTCGGCAATGTGTTTGTCGACGTCGGCCTTGGCGCGGGCGTAGTAATCGAAGTCCCAGTTGTCGCTCTTGGTGACCAGGGTGGTCATCTTTTCGATGGAGCGGGCGATGTCGCCGACGAGCTCGACCTGGGGGAAGTAAACGCGGTCGACCTCGGCGGAGAAGAAGTTGATGTGGATGACGGTGCGGCCGCCGGGCTCCATGATGAAGGGCGGCTTTTCGACGACATCGTGCCCGACGTTGATGATCAAATCAGCGCGGTCGATGGCGCAGTGCATGTAGTCCTTGTCGGAAAGGGCCGCGGTGCCGAGGAAGCGAGGATGGCGCTCATCGACAACGCCTTTGCCCAGCTGCGTATTCACAAAGTAGATACCGGTTTTTTCGAGAAACGCGTCGAGGGCCTGGCCGATTCGCTTGCGGTTGGCCCCGGCGCCGATCAGCAGGATGGGCCGCTTGGCCTGCTTGATGAGCGCCACGGACTCCTGGATGTATTTCATGCCGGCCTCGGGGATGTGCATGCGGCTGGGAGCGTAAATCTGGTCGTCAGCGTCCTCGCGGGCGATGTCCTCGGGCAGCTCCAGATAGACAGCACCCGGACGCTCCTCGGTACCGCGGCGGAAGGCCTCGCGAACCAAGCTGGGGATGTTGTTGCCATTGACAATCTGGCGGGAGAACTTGGTGAGGGGCCGCATCAAGTCGACGACGTCCACGATTTGGAAGCGGCCCTGCTTGCTCTTTTTGATGGGCTTTTGGCCGCTGATCATGAGCAGGGGCAAGGCGCCGAGCTGGGCGTAGGCAGCGCCGGTCACGAAGTTAGTAGCGCCCGGACCAAGGGTTGACAGGCAGACGCCCATCTTACCGGTCAGGCGCCCGTAAGTCGCCGCCATGAAGGCAGCCCCCTGCTCGTGGCGTGTGAGCACAAGCTGGATTTTTTCGGAGTTTCGCAGGGCTTCGAGGAAGTCGAGGTTTTCCTCACCCGGAACACCGAAGATGTGGGTAACGCCCTCGTTTTCGAGAGCTTTGATGAAAAGTTCAGATGCGTTCATGACAATCAGTTCGTGTGCTAAAATTTTGGATACGTGCACCCGCAGCGGCGAGGCGGGAGCGTGAGAAAGCGTCTTTGACGAAAGCCTGGAGCGCTCAGGCGGAGGTACCTGGGGCGTCGACCTTGTCGAACATGCAGCGGACAATCGGCAGGGAGCGGCGGCGCAGGTAAAGAATCACTCCGGAGCAGATCCAGGCGGCGATCGCCATCAGGCCAAGAGTGAGGTTTTCACCCGCGAAACCCAACTCGGTCACATGGCCAATGACCGCGCCGGTCAAGACGCCCCAGGCCAGCAACGCGCCGTAGACCGCAGTGTTTGGAAAGAGGAGCATGAGGACGGCGATGAGCTCGAGGATGCCGATCAGGATACGGCCTTCGGGCTCCATACCCAATTGACGAAAGAGCAGCTTGGATTCCATCGCCCCGCTGAACTTGAAGAACAGCGATTGAGCCAGAATGATGGCAACGAGGACCTGCAGTATCCAGGAAGTAATGATGGTTGGCTTCATGGTAGGAAGTTTCCTTTCGATGGTGCAGCGGTCTCAGTTGACGCCGGCGGGGATGGTGGCGGGTTCGCCAGAGGAGGTGGAGCCGTTGGTTCGCACGGCCTGGTGGTAGATGGGGTGCGCGAGGCTGGTTTGATCAGGGATGAAGAGATTTTCGATGGTGAGGTCGTGCAGGCAGCGTTTGCCGGTGGCGGTGAGCAGCTCCTCGAGGTCGTGCTCGGTGTTGTGGACAAAGTTGTGCACGCGCTCGGCGCGGGATTCGATGACGAGCCCGCGCTGGAGGGCCGGATCGTGTGTGGTGATCCCAATGGGGCAGGTGTTACGCCCACACTGCAGTGCCTGGATGCAACCCAGCGCGAGCATAAAGCCGCGGGCGGTGTAGATGGCGTCCGCGCCGAGGGCAAAGGCGAGCATCTGATTGCCGGGGTTGATGAGTTTCCCTGAGGCATTGAGCTTCATTTTGTCACGGATACCGGCCTCGACGAGGCATTGGTGGATGCTCTGCAGGGCTGGGTACAGGGGCGTGCCAACGCGGTCCATGAACGCTTTGGGGGCGGCACCCGTGCCGCCTTCGGCGCCATCGACGGTGATGAAATCGGGGTAGACCGCCTGGCGTTTCATCTCGTCAACGATGACGGAAAACTCACGGATGTCGCCCAGGCAGAGTTTGAAACCAGTGGGCAGGCCGCTTACTTCCTGCACGCGGCGGATGAACTCAACGGTGCTGGCGGCGTCCCTGCACTCGGGGTGCGCGGGCGGGGAGACGACGTCCTTGCCGATGGGCACGCCACGCAGCTCGGCGATTTCCGGAGTGATTTTTTCCTTGGGCAGGAGTCCGCCTTTGCCGGGTTTGGCCCCTTGGGAAAACTTGATCTCGATCATCTTGATCGGATCTTTGGCGGCGAGGTTGGCCAGCTTGGTATCGTCGAGGTGGCCGTCCTCCGTGCGGACGCCGAACTTAGCCGTACCGATTTGAAAAGTCAGATCGCAGCCCTCCATGAGGTGGTACTTAGGATAACCTCCCTCGCCGGTGTTCATGGGGATGCCGGCCATCTTCGCCCCACGCGCCAGCGAGCGGACCGCGTTTTCCCCAAGCGCACCGTAACTCATGGCGCTGATCATGAGCGGGTGCTTGAGGGTGTAGGCCTGGTCGAGACCGCGCGCCTCACCGTAGGTAACGGCGAAGGGCCTCAGGTCGGATTTGGGCACCGGGAAAAAGGAGTGGCGCACCTTGACCTCGGTGGTGTCAAAATTCATCTGCGAGCCGAAGGAACCGGCGGAGTCGACTCCCTTGGCCTTGGTGTAAACCTCGGCGCGCTGCTCGCGGTTGAAGGGGCGCTCCTCGACGTCGTTGGCGAAGAGGTACTGGCGCATTTCGGGCCCGACGCTTTCCAGAAGGTAGCGGGCCTGGCCGAGGATGCCGAAGTTGCGCAAGATGACGTGCTCGTCCTGGACGCGCAGGTAAAACACGTTGACCAACGTCATGAAGAGGAAGGCCACCGTGAAGAAGTGGAAGTAGAACGAGAGGTACGTGCCGGCCAAGAAGCAGAGCACGGTGAGGATGGGTAGCGACCCGTTGACGAATTTCGCCATTTTGTGCAGGTCGACTGCAAGCGTCTTACTCATAAGAGAACCTTAGTAGCTGGTTGAATAGCCAAGCAACGTCCGAGCGCCTGGGACTGGCGAACGGCTTAGGAAGTAGTTACTCGCTCTGAGAGCCTGCGCGTAAGGAGCGCATTCCCATGGATTTGTAAAAATTTATCTGTATACACAAGCACTTTGCCGAGGCGGCTGCCGCGACAACTGGCTTGAAATGCGGCTCGGTACGTGGCAAAGTATCCAATTCTTTGAAAGGACCACACAGGCAATACAGGTCTGTCCGCTTCAAAGCCGCAGGGGGTGTTTGGATTCGACCCGGGGGCGTAGGACGGGGCTGCATGCCGGAGATGAAGGTTGGCTCCGTATCAATCCTTCACATCTATAAGTGCCAATAATGATATGGCCCTCGCTGCCTAATTTAGTGCAGTGACGTTTCGACCCTGACACCTGCTAGGGGAAGAAACGATGGTTAGCAGGCATAGCGGCTTTGCGTGAGCGGGGGGCCGCCGTACTTTTACCGCTCGCTAGCAAAAGGCAGGCGTGTCGTTCGGCCCGCCTCAAGCGAAATTTAACAAGCGACTAAGCATCTAGATGCACTGTGTGAAACCGCCGGGGACGCGGGTTCGACTCCCGCCACCTCCAGGGAGAGCCGGTCTGCCATCTGGGCTTTCCGACGAAAAAGCTATCCACGTTGCGGCGCCAGCTCGGACGTGCATCCCGAGAGAGCGCTCATTTGCGTGCGCGCCGTCGTCTATCCACAAACGTCACCGTGGTTGAGGCGTCCGGATCCTGATTTTTAGAGGGTTCTTAACAACAATAGCGATTGGGGAGAGCCCTTGGCGCACACGGCGCGTCTGCTTGTTAACAGAGGCCCTGGACGCTGGCGCTTTACCGCCGGGCAGGTCGTTGCGCTACCGGAGTTAGCGGCCCTTGCGCATCGGTTGGGAATCCGCTAGGGCAAAAGGATGTGTATGCGATTTTTAGCAGGCGTTTTTGGTGGGTTGATGGCGGCGGTGGCCGTGCAGGGCCAGAGCACGAGCTCGGTGTACAGTCCCGATGTGGTCAAGGGGCGGCACGCGGTGGAGTATCGGGCGGCGTTTGATGCCGAAACCGATGACTTTTCGCACCGGATTCACTACCAGTACGGCTTTACGGAGAGCCTGCGCGGGCGGATTATTTTCGAGCAGGACAAGCCCGAGGGAGAGGACTTCGACTTTCAATTCGTGCGCCTGGAGGTGCTCTGGCAGTTCCTCGAGGATGAGGAGGCAGGCTTTGACAGCGCGCTGCGTTTTGAAGGCGAGCTCGGTGATGGTGACGACTCGGCCAGTCGGTTCCGCATCGGCTGGACGAATAAAATCGACCTGGACGACAACTGGCAACTACGGGGGATTTTGAAGACCGGCCACGAGTTTGGGGAGAACTCCGATGACGGGTTTATCATCGATTTGCGCGCGCAGGTGTCGCGCAAGGTGACGGACGCGCTGCGCGTGGGCGTCGAGTATTTTGGTGATCTGAACACGACCGATGACATCGGCTCGTTTGAGGAGCAGGAGCATCAGCTGGGGCCGCTGGTAAAATTCAATCTCGGCTCGGGTTGGAAAGGCCAGGCGGGACCGCTCTTCGGACTCTCAGACGCCGCCTCGGACGCGGAGCTGCGCCTATTTCTGATCAAGGAATTTTAATGGCTGACCTAGCGGGCTTCTTCTGACTCTTGAGCGCAGATAGTTTTGAGTATCTGCGAATGAGGCGGCGCTACGTGCTGGGATGGAACTCCATAGCCAATAGACGGCGGCCGAGAAAAGGATCGCTCCGGTTGGTTGCTCTGGCAGGTTTGGCGGATGGCTGCGCTGGCGCGTTTTCGCATATCGATAGGGGCGCTGATGGGCCCCGGGTTGATTGTGGCAGCGACCGGTGTGGGTGCAGGCGATTTGATTCCAGCGGCGCGGGCGGGCGCGGCCTTTGGCACAACGATCCTTTGGGCGATTGCCCTGGGTGCGATCATGAAGTGGTCGCTGAGCGAAGGGCTGGCGCGCTGGCAACTGGCCACGGGAACGACCTTGATCGAAGGCTGGGCAAGGCACCTGCCTCGCTGGGCCAACGGCTTCTTCCTCGCTTTTCTGGTGCTGTGGTCGTTCACGGTGGGCGCAGCGTTGACCAACAGCTGCGCGCTGGCGGGCACGGCGTTTTTCCCGGGACTACCGCTGGCCTTTTGGGGCACTGTGCACGCGCTGGCTGCGCTCATACTTGTGTGGCTCGGTTCGTACCGGCTGTTCGAGCAGGTGATGAAGGCGTTCATTGCGATCATGTTTCTGGTGGTGATTGTCTGCGCGCTGCTGCTGAAGCCGCCGGTGCTGGATACGCTTTCCGGGTTGTTCATACCCAGGTTGCCAGCGAAGGATTCGGCAACCGTGCTCGCATTGATCGGTGGCGTGGGCGGGAGCGTTACGCTGCTGAGTTACGGGTACTGGCTCCGCGAAAAAAATTGGAGCGGCCCGGGAGTGCAGCGGCGTGTCTGGCTTGACCTGACGGCGGCTTACGCGGCCACCGCGCTTTTTGGCATCGGGCTGGCGATCATTGCCTCGCGTCTGGAGAACCCGTTGATCGGCGGAAGCAATCCTGCACTGGAACTTGCTGGCACGCTTGAGGCCGCGCTCGGACCGGTTGGCAAGTGGGCCTTTCTGTTTGGATTTTGGGCCGCAGTTTTTTCATCGATGGTGGGCGTATGGCAGGGTGTGCCGTACCTGTTTGCGGACATTCTGGCCTCGTGGCGGCAAACGCCCAGCGAAGCCCTGGAGGCGGTGTCGACGCAGTCGCGCACTTATCGGGGTTTTCTGTTATTCCTGGCCCTGGCTCCACTGGTGACACTTTGGGTGGAGCGGCCGCAGGCGGTGGTGATTGCCTATGCCGTGACGGGCGCGTTTTTCATTCCTTACCTCGCGGCGACGCTGCTGTATCTAAACAACCGCCACTCACTGGTGGGCCACTGGCGCAACAGCCTGCGAACCAATGCGCTGCTGGTGCTCACATTGGCATTTTTCGCCTGGGCCTGCTGGCGGCAGCTTTCGGGCTTGTAGTCGTTGAGGGCTGCCCCAAGGCAAGCCTGACAAGTTGCCGTTGAGCTTTTGGCTCGCGTTGGGGGCGCGAGGTGCGCGCTATCGGGAAGCTGGCGTTGAAAGTGACTTCAGCTGACGTTGTTACGATGAAAACTCTCGAGCTTGACGGAACCTGGACCCTGGAAAAGGCCGACACCAGCGAAACCTATCCTGCTCCCGTGCCAGGTAGCGTGCATGACGCGCTTTTGGAAGCGGGGGCCTTGCCCGATGCGCATCATGGCTACCTTGAGCGTGATCAACGATGGGTGGGCTCGACGACCTGGTGTTATCGGCGGACTTTTGAAATCGATGCCGCCACCCTGGCCGAGGATCACTGTGAGCTCATCTTCGAAGGCCTGGATACCTTTGCGAAAATTCGCCTGAACGGCCACTTGCTGGGGAAAGCCGATAACATGTTTCGGCGGTGGTCCTTTTGCACCAAAGCGGCGCTGCGCGCAGGCGAAAACAGCCTGGAAGTGATTCTGACGCCGGCCTCCGAGGTCATGGCCGCCGGGCACGCCCAGCGCCCCCTACCAGCCTGGAACGAGGCTGCGGTTACCACGGGCGTCGAACCGTGGGGGCCGACCGGCCGAGGTTATGTGCGCAAGCAGGCCTGCCAGTTTGGCTGGGACTGGGGTCCGCAGTGCCCATCGGCTGGCATCTGGCTTCCGGTGCGCCTAGAGGCCTGGAGCGGCGCGCGCATCGGCGACTGGCGCTGCCGGCAAATTCATCACGACAACAGCCAGGTCGAACTTGTGGTTGAACTGCATCCAACCACCGGCGCTGATCTGCGCGTGCAGGCCCAACTGACCTTCGACGGTGAACTCATCTGTGCAGAGGATACTGCTTTCTTCGGCGGATGGGAATGGCGACCCACCCTGACCAAGCCGCGGCTTTGGTGGCCCAATGGCATGGGGGCGCAGCCGCTGTATGAGCTGACCCTGATCCTGTGCACGCCGGAAGGCGAAACGATTGAACGCGTGGATAAGCGCATTGGCCTGCGGCGGATTGAGCTACGGCGCGAAAAGGATGCGTGGGGGCGCTCGTTTTGCTTCGCCGTAAACGGGCGGGCTTTTTTTGCCAAGGGCTCGAACTGGATTCCGATGGATGCGCATCCGTCCTCTCAGGACCTGGAACGGCGTTACCGCCGCGACCTGACCAGTGCGGCGGAGGCAAACATGAACCTGCTGCGGGTGTGGGGCGGCGGCTTCTTCGCGCATGAAATCTTTTACGACATCTGTGATGAACTGGGGTTGCTGGTCTGGCAGGACATGGCCTTTGGCTGCGGTGCCTACCCCACCTGGGACCAGCATCAGCTGCAGGGTATCTGGCAGGAATGCGTGGACCAGGCCCGGCGCTTGCGCCACCATGCATGCCTGGCCTGCTGGTGCGGCAACAACGAGCTCGAACAGGGCTTTACCGCCGAGGCCTGGCAGACCAACACCCTCCGGCCAGATGGTCGGGAGAAAGCCGGTAAGATGGCTTGGGCGAGCTATCTGGAACTGTTTGAGCGCGTCATCCCGAGTGCGCTGGCGCTTGCCGATCCGGACACCGCTTACATCCCGGGCAGCCCGCATGCGGCCGAGGAAGAACGGCGCCAGCCACTCTCCGACCGCAGCGGCGATTACCACCTGTGGGAGATCTGGTTTTCCGACGCGCCTTTCGAAAAGTACCGCAAGTACGGCCACCGTTTCCTCAGTGAGTTTGGTTTTCAATCGATGCCGGACCACGACACGCTGGCCCACTATGCTCCGGACGGCGAGACGCTCACAATCAATGCGCCATGGCTGGCTTTTCGCCAGCGCAGCCAGCCCAGGAACGCGCAGGTGGCGAAGTTTACCGAGCAGTGGTTCGGCACGGATGGCACGAGCGACTTTGCGCGCTTTTGCCGTCTGAGCCAGATCATGCAGGGCGAGGGGCTGCGGATCGGCATTGAGTACTGGCGCAGCCAATACCCGCGCACCGCCGGGGCGACCTATTGGCAGCTTAACGACCGCTGGGCCGCCTCCACCTGGGCCTCGCTCGACGTGCACGGCAACTGGAAAGCCAGCCACCACATCGCCCGCCAGTACTTTGCGCTGCTACTGGTGACCGCGGTTGAAGACGCGGAAGCAGGCACGTTGGACATTTCGGTGATATACGACGGCGCGCAGCCGATTGAAGGCTCTCTGCAACTGCTGCTGACTGATGGCGCAGGAACCGAGCTTGACCGGCAGACCACCGCGCTCACCACTTCAAGCGACAGCAAGGTCGTGACGCAGGAAACGGTCGATGTGGCCGCACGGCTCGGCCAGCACTGGCAACCTGAAAACGTACTGGCTTGGCTCAGCTTTCAGCCCTATGACGCAAAGCAGCCTGCCGCTCGCCGGTTAGTTACGTTTGTTCGACCAAGACAACTGCGGCTGTCCCGGCCGAAGCTGGAGTGGTCGCTGACGGCGAGCGAGGGCCAAACAGTAGCGCTCACCGTTACAGCTCGTGAAGCGCCGGCGCTTTGGGTTGCCACGCCGCAAGCGCTGCCGGGCGTCCGGTTCTCGGACCTGTTTTTCCACTTGCAACGCGGGGAATCTCGCACGGTGACGCTGCAGCTGGATGATACGCTGATCCTCGATGAACTAGAGAGCGCGCTGGAGTTAGTCAGCTTTCTGGATTGAGCCACCAATTACTTAGCAGAGTTATTCTTGGCTGAGCCCAGAGCCGATTCCTGGCGGAAGCCGATCAGCTCACATCTGCTTGGCTTCCACGACCGCATCCTCTTTTGGAGGCGAAGGCGCTGGGTCCTGAAAAGAATTCTGAGCAGGCGGCATGGAGTCGCTGAGTGGTTTGCCGGGATTCGCTTTTTGGGCGCTGCGAAGGGCTTTGTAGAGACTGATGCACATCAAAAGCAGCACACAGGCAAACGGCAGGCCCGTTGTGATGCTGGCCGTTTGCAGCGCGCCGAGCCCACCGCCCAGCAGTAGCACGGCGGCGACGACGCCTTCCAAGACTGCCCAAAAGATACGCTGAGCGACCGGCGGGTCGGTGTTGCCGCCGGCTGTAATGATATCGATGACCAATGAGCCAGAGTCTGAACTTGTGACAAAAAACGTGATAATGACAAGGATAGCGAGGCCCGAAGCCAGCGCCCCGAGTGGATACGGCTCAAGCATTTGGAAAAGCGCCACGGGCATGTTATCCCGCACGGCCTCGACCAGGGTACCCTCGCCCAGCAGCTCGTTGTGCAAAGCGGCATTGCCGAAAACCGAGAGCCACAGAAACGTCAGTACGGTAGGCACCAGCAGCACGCCGATGAGGAACTCCCGAATGGTGCGTCCTCGTGAGACGCGGGCGATGAACATGCCGACAAAAGGCGACCAGGCGATCCACCAGGCCCAGTAAAAAACGGTCCAGCCATTTTGCCATTCGGTGTTTTGGTAGGCCTCGGTCCAGGTACTCAGGGCCAGAAAGTTTTGCAGATACCCGCCCATGTTTTGGACCCAGCCATTGAGCACGAAGAGCGTCGGGCCCGCAACCAGGACGAAGATTAGCAGCAGCAAACCCATTGCGAGATTGCACTCGCTCAGGCGGCGGATGCCCTTGTCGAGGCCAAGCACCACGGAGAGGGTTGCCATGGCGGTGATCGCCGCAATGAGGATGACCTGTGTGGCCGGTTCCTGCGGCAATTCGAAGAGGTGGTGCAACCCGGCGTTGACCTGCTGGACACCGATACCCAGAGACGTCGCCACGCCAAACAGGGTTGCCACGACCGCCAGGATGTCGATGACGTCGCCGAGGGTGCCTTTGACGCGGTCACCCAGCAGCGGCACGAAGGCCGAGCGGATCGTCAGGGGCAGCCCCTTGTTGAAGGAAAAGTACGCCAGCGACAGCCCGACTAGCGCATAAATGCCCCAAGCATGGAAGCCCCAGTGAAAATAGCTGAGGTGCATCGCGCGCCGGGCGGCCTCCTGAGTCTCGGGAAGCACGCGCGCATGGGGCGGGCTGGTAAAATGGTAAATCGGCTCGGCGACACTGAAAAACAGCAGGCCGATACCCATGCCTGCGCTGAAGAGCATGGCAAGCCAGCTGAGGTAGCCGAACTCGGGTTTTTCGTCGGGCTGGCCCAGCCGCAATTTCGCCGCCGGGCTGAAGATCAGGCAGACGACGAAGATGAGGAACACGTTAACGGCCAGAATGAAAAACCAACCAGTCGAACTCGCGATGGTGGACTGTACCTCGGAGAAAAATGATTTCGCGGAGTCCAGCGCGGCCAGGCACACAATGACCAGCAGCAGGATAATGCCGGCGGACACGAGAAAGACGACCGGGTGCACGTCCATCCCGATGGACTGCCCGATGTTACTGTGCGCCCCGTAGGCCTTTTTAGGCAACTTTGGCTGGGACGTGTCGCTCATCTACGGTTTGCGAAAGTGCAAAATCGCCCAGGCAAGGGCATCGGCCTGACCAGCTTTAATCCAATGATTCAGCCCCTGTTTCATGCGGGTGCGGTAGTCATCGCTGCAGAATTTGGACAGCTCCTGCTCGCGCTCGGTGAGGACGGCTTTGACGCGACTGTAGTGCCTGGGCAGCTGGTGCGAAAGATCTTCGATTTCCCGCGTCTCCCACCCCAGGTCTTTTGCGTATGCCTGGTAGGTATCGATGCTGCCCATGGAGGCCAGGTGAATACGCGCCAGAACTGGTTCAAGGATTTGAGGGTCGACGTTTTCGCGCTGCATGGGGTCGGTGAAGATGAACTCACCCCCGGGCTTCAAGACGCGGTTGACCTCGCCAAAAACGGTCTCGCGCTGACCACTGTGCAGGAGCGAATCCTGCGACCAGACGATGTCATAGGCGGCGTTATCGAAGGGCAGGTCCTCAAAGCTGCCGTCGACCACCTCGACCTGATCTGCCAAGCCCTGCTCGGTATTGAAGGCGCGATTGCGTTCGTTTTGCACCACGCTGAGGTTCAGACAGGTGAGGTGGTAACCTTTTTCGCGGGCGAGGAAGCGCGCGGAGCCGCCGTAGCCCGCACCGATATCGAGCACCCGGGTGCCGGCGGGCCAGCGCGCCAGCTTTTCGGCCATGTAGTTGACCGTGCGGCGGGAAGCCTGGGCCACCGGCTCCGTCTCGGATTCGTAAAGACCGATGTGAATGTCTTCGCCGCCCCAGACGTGGAAATAAAAGTTGTCGGCATCACCGCTATCGTAATACTCGCGGGCTTGCTCGACGACGTCGCTTGAGTTGCTCATGTATCGGTAAGTAATTTTGCGTTAGCGGGTGGTGGAGAGCTCTTCGGTCTGCAGGCGACGCTTTTCGTCTTCGGGAACCTCGTCCGGGTAGCGCTTCTCGGCAATGTGCACAAAAAAGTCCGGCTCGTCGTGTTTGTAGGTTTCCTGAAAGTCACCGTAGGTATTGATGGTTTGGAAGCCCACCTCACGCATCAGCTTGACCACGTAATCCCGGCGCAGGGGATACATGTTGAGGTTGTAGATGGAACCGTCAGGAAACTCGTACTTAAAACGCGCAAGGCCCTCGTCGACGTGCTCGGGTTCCGCCCGCACGTTTTCACCGCAGTAGTAATAGGTGTGCTTCGAGCTGAAACCGTCATCGAGGATCGAATCGTAGTTGCGCTGGTCGAGGATCAGGATGCCGTCATGGCGGAGGGCGGCGTAAAACTCGGCCAGGGCCTTACGGCGGTCGCGCTCGTTAAAGAGGTGGGTGTAGGAATTACCCAGGCAGATCACCGCATCGAACTTGGTGTGGACATCGCGATTGAGCCAACGCCAGTCTGCCTGCACGGTGCGCAAAATGTGTCCATGGTCGCAGCCGTTGCGAAACGCTTTGGCGAGCATGTGCGGCGAACCGTCGGCGCTCACGACCTCGAAGCCCTCTTCCATAAGCCGGACCGAGTGAAAACCCGTACCGCAGGCCACATCGAGCACGCGCTTGGCACCGCGCTTCTTCAACTCATCAATAAAGAAGCGCCCTTCGGTTTTGGCACGTGCCTCCCAGTCGATCAGTTCGTCCCATTTGTCGACGAAACCGTGCACATACTCGGTCTTGTATTTATCGGTTTTGCGAATGGCGATGGGATTGTCGCCGTAATCCTGCGAGAGTTCTTGTGGCAGCGGTTTTGATTTCATGGCAAATGGTTGCAAGCGGGTTATATCAGAAAGTGCGAAGACACCTGGCAGGGTTCGATGCCAGGCATGTCCGTGAGAAAGGCATCGACTGCCGAGCTATCCGAGGCGCGTTCCAAGCAAACAGGCAGGGGTGGAAGCCACTGCGTAGTTGAAAGCGCGCTGACTGTATCAGCCACGCCGTCTTCTGTGGGTCGGTAAAAAGCGATTGTACTCGGAAGCTGCCGGGGTGCGTCAAGGGCAGTCATAACGGTGCCGAAATCTCAGCTGACTGCGAAAGCATGAGCACAACATGGGAGACTGCTCGGGTCAAACGTTGATTGGGCAAGTCTGTCTCCGAGCCGTTTCCTTCCTCTGTAAGTCTCTCGCCTTCAGTAGCCTGCATAGGGAGCGCGTTTCTGAATTCGCGGCTAAAACCCCAGCCTTGCCGACGTTCATTCACACTGTTTACACTTCAATACATGAATCAAAATCGTGCGCGAAGAGCCGTTAGTGCGTGGATGCTGGCAACGATGAGCCTGAGCCTCGCCGGCTGTCTGGCGGTGGCCGCCGGCGGCGTGGCTGCGGGAACGGTGGCCTATGTGCGGGGCGACAACGAGGCCGTTCTCGATGCGTCGCTGGAGCAAGTCAGGAGCGCCACCCGTGAAGCGCTCGAGGCTTTGGAGCTGCTGATCATATCCACGGAAGCGGACGGCACCGTGGCAGTAGTGACGGCACGCAACAGCCAGGATGACAAGATACGGGTGTCCATGAAGGCTGAGACAGACAAGATGACGCGCATCAGCGTGCGCTTTGGAATTTTTGGCGATGAAGCCCAATCCAATCGAATCCTGCTAAAAATCCAGGAAGCGCTTTAAGGGCCACGAAGGCACGGGAGGTGCTCCTAGGCTTCCATGATGCAAGCCTTTGGACGATTCACCTCGTTTGCCTGGTTATTGTGCGTCGGCTGCGCACTGAGCGCCGATGATGACAGGCTGGAGCGCATCCTAGTCTTGGGGGCGGTGCCACAGGAGATCACCATGATCGTGGAGGCACTGGAGGGCGCTGCGTCCAGTGAGCTGAGCGGTGTGGCTTACCACAAGGGCAGCATCAACGACATCGAGGTCATCGTGGCGCTCACCGGCGTTGGCAAAACTTACACGGGCATGGTCACGACGCTTTTTCTGCGCGAGTTTGACCCCGACATGGCTTTCATGACCGGCACGGCTGCGCGCATTAATCCGCGGCTGTCCACCGGAGACGTAATCCTGGCCGAAGCGGTCTTTTTTCATGATTACGGTAGCATGACCGAAGCGGATATTGCCTGGCACTATCACGATCCCTCGGGCGTCAAAGCCAACGAACCCTACACCAGCCACCCGGCCCTAGCGGAAATGCAGCGAGCCGCCTCCCTGCTGGCCGAATACGAGCCGCACACGGTGGTCGTCGACGGGCAGGAGCGCACCGTATCACTGCAGCAAGGCACGGTGACCTCCGGGGACTTGTTCGGAGTCAACGCCAGGCGCATCGAGAAACTGCGCGGAGCCGATGTTGACCTGATGGAGATGGAGTCCGCTGGTTTTGCGCAGATCTGCGAGCATTTCAAAGTGCCGTATCTAATCATCCGCTCGGGCAGCAACCAGGCCCAGCCCACGCCCAACGACGATTACAAAATCTACGGACCGATCGCGGCAAAGTCCGCGGCCACCGTCACCCTCTACCTGATACGCAACTGGGAGCCGTAAGCGCGCCAAGCCCATTTCAGCCGGGCATTTGGTCGCGGTCGAAGATGAGGTGCTCGGGAGACCAGGCGGGTGCGCAGGTAACGAGCAGGCGCAGCTCGCGGTCGGTATGGTTCTTGATGTTGTGCCATTGATGAGGGGCAAGCACGACACTCTGGCCCGCGCGCACGAGTCTCGTTTGGTCCTCGACCATCATGACGCCCTCCCCGGCTACGATGTGGTACACCTCTTCCATAACGTGGTGGTGCGGCACGACCTCGACGCCGGCGGGGATCTTGATGTCGGCGATACTCATGGCTTGTGCCTTGGAGTTGCGCGGGCTGGCGATTTCGCGCGCCACGGCGCGGTCCGCCGCTTCATACCAAGGCTGTTCCTCAAGCGTGATGACCTGTAGCGTCGGATGCTGGCTGTTAATAGCCGGCCGGGGTGTCTCAGCGGAGGCAAAACGCAGGTGCCCGAGGCCGAAAACGAGGGCACCCGCGGTCGAGGTTTGGAGGAGTTGGCGGCGGTTCATGACTGATTAATTGAGCGGCACATGGAGATTGTCGCGCTGGGCGATGTAGCTGGCCGAGAGTTCCGCGTAGAGCTTGTCCAGTCGGTCAACGGCGGCGGTGAGGTCGGCCGGGCTGCCCAGCTCGGCCACGCATTTGCGCAAGGCCCAGCAGCGCCAGTACTCGTTTGCGTGCGCATAGCCACTGGGCGGCAATTTGAAAACCTCCTTCAGGATCCGGGCATCGTGCGGAATGGAAAAGGCCTCGCCCAAATCCTCCTGCTCGAAGAAGTAAAAGAAGTTATCGAAGCCTGCCCAGGTCACGCCCGAGAGGCACATGGGGCAACATTCGTGCGTGGTGAGAAAGTAGCAGTCGGTGGGCTTGGGCCGTTGCGCGAAGGGGATGGCGTGAAACTGGCGGATGGTCTGCATCTCACCGTGCCATAAGGCGCTCTCCTGCTCTTGGTTTGTGCCGGCGGTGACGACGGAAAGGTCGCTCTTTCTGAGGATGGCGGCGCCAAACACCTTGTTACCTTCGGCGACGCCCTCGCGGGTCAGCGGCGCAATGTCGCATTCGATGACTTCCAGGAAGCGCGCGATGAGGGCGGGCCAGTCGATGCCCGGCGGGATTGGGTCGGCAGGAGGCATGTGGAACAGTTGCTACGCAAGCGGAATCCGGGCCAGTTCCCAGGTCAAGCAATGGTTAGGGGGAGTTGGCCTTTCACCTGCTTCCATACAGTGAGAATGGCCGACCCCAAAACCACCACGCTCCTTTACCCTCACGATGCGCGCATGCATCCGGTCCAGGCGTTCGTGGCGGGGTTTTTGCAGGTTGCGGCGATGTTTGTGGGCTGCATCACGCCGGCGCTGATTTTCTGCTCGGCGGTCGAGGTGCCCGAAGGTGCGCAAGGTTACCTGTTGAGCATGGCGCTGGTTTCGGCGTCGGTTGGCACATTCATTCAGGCGCGGCGTTTCGGGCCGATCGGCTCGGGATTGCTCTCGGTGAACGGGACCAGCTTTGCCTACGTGACGCTGATTGTGCTGGCCGGGCAAAAGGGCGGGATTGCGCTGGCCTGTGGGATGGCGCTGGTAGCCGTGCCGACCCAATGGGTGTTGGCCTTTTTTCTGCCTTTTTTAAGCCGGGTGATTTCGCCGCTAGTCGCGGGGATTGTGGTGCTGATCATCGGCCTGAGTTTGATTCCGGCGGTGGCGGGCTACTACCTCGCGGCGGACCTTGGGGGCAACTTCACCTGGATGACCAATGCCCTACTGGGCGGCACCGTGCTCTTGGTGCTCGTTCTGGCTCAACTCGTGCGCAATCCAATTCTGCGCACGAGCGGTCCCCTGCTGGCCATCGCAATTGGCTACTTTCTGGCCACAGGCCTAGGGGTGATCGACTGGGGTGCCTCGCCGGTGCCGGAGCAGTGGGTAATGCTGCCACAAATCGCCCCCTACGGACTTGCCTTCGACTGGGAGTTGCTACTGCCCTTTATTATTGTGTACTTGGTCTCGTCACTGGAAGCTATCGGCGATCTGACGGCCACAGCCAACCTCTCGGGCCTGCGCACGGAGGGCCCCGAGTTTTGGAAACGTCTACGGGGCGGAATTTTTTCCGACGCGCTGGCCAGCACCATGGCGGCGATCATCAACACATTTCCCACGGCCACCTTTTCGCAAAACAACGGCGTCATCCAGATGACCGGCGTGGGGGCCCGCAAAGTCGGCTACTACGTCGCGGGCATTTTGCTCGTCTGCGCACTGCTGCCGCAAACAGGTTATGTCTTTGGGCTCATTCCCAAACCGGTTTTGGGCGCGGTGATGCTGATGCTCTTCGGGCTGGTCTCCTGCGCGGGACTGCGGATGATTTTATCAACAGCCCTCGGCAGCCGCGAGGTGCTGGTGCTCGCCTTGAGCCTCGGCGCAGCCTTTTCGATTCCCACCCAGGATGCCTTTGTCGACCAACTGCCAGGCTGGCTTGGGTCGGTGCTAAGTTCGCCGGTGGCAACCGGGGGGCTCGTTGCGGTCGTTTTGAATCTCCTGTTGCTCACGCGCTGGAGCGAAGCCGGCAAGCCAGCCGCTGCGACAGATTCAGCCGCGGCATCCAATACCGGCAGTGGAGTCCAATCGGTTTCTTAGCGAAGCGCTAAGGCTGATAAAAATGGTTTAGGTAGCTGGGTACGGGCACCTCTCCGCCGTCGGCTTCGATTTCCCGAATCATGCGCTCGACGCGGGCGTGTGAATCATCCCGGATGGCTGGCCAGTCGTGATTGGTGAAGATGCCGTTGGCGTACACCTTTTCCCCGCCGATGTAGACACGCTCCAAGTTGCGCGTGGAGAGCACCATGACGACCGTGGCGTAAACGTCGATAATCGGACCGGCGTCGGGTTCGAGAGGATTCATGATGAGGAAGTCAGCGAATTTGCCGGGCTCGAGACTACCAACGTGCGCGTCGACATTGAGCATCTCCGCACTGTCGATCGTGTGCAGCGCCAGCACCTGGTAAGGCGTCATAATGGCTGCGGATTCGTACTTCATGCGGGTGGCGTACAGGCCCATGCGCATGTTTTCGAAGGGGTCGGAGTGGTCGCCGCTGGCCTGGCCGTCCAGCCCCATGCCGATGCGCATCCCTGCGCGCCGGTACTTGGGGATATCGGCCAGCCCGGAGCCCAGACGCCCGTTAGAGAGCGGGTTCCAGCACATACGCGTACCAGCTTCGACCGTCTTGTGGAGAATGTCTTCGGTGGTGTGGATGAAGTGGGCGAAGTGCAACTGGTCGCAGAGCATCCCGGAGTCTTCCAGGATTTTGAACTGCTGATGCTGCACGTGCTTGATCTCGGGGGCCTCGAGGTAATGCGTCTGCGCGTCGATGCCAAACTCCTCCATCAGCCGGCCTTCCATCCAGGGAAACTCGGTGTCGCCCCGCAGCATGCCCAGCGCGCTGAGGGAGATATCCAGGAGGTTTGGATGATCCTTTTTGAGTCCTTCAGCTTCGTCGATAAAGGCAGCAAGGCGCTCGCGGTTGACAGCCTCGCTCTGCTCGATGTCGACGGCCCAGCCAAAAATGATGCGCTGCTCACAGGCCAGCGACCCGGTGAAGTGACCCATCCACTCGTCGTAGTCCCAGCCGTAATTGGCTACCCAGTTGTAGGCGGTAGTGATGCCGTGACTGGTAAAGTCGAGGGCGCCGTACATGGTCAGCACGTGGAAGTCATCACCCTTGAAGTAATCGCCGAAGGGCGTATGCGCGGCGGCGATCCAGGCGTAGAGGTTGTCCTCGCTGGCGATACCGCGAAAGGGCGCGGACCACAGATGGCTGTGCGCTGAGATGAAACCCGGCAGGATGATTTTCCCGGTGGCATCGACAGTGTCGCTTGCTTCGATGTCTGCGGGGGGCGCGCCCTCACCAATTTCATCGATGCGCCCATCGGCATCGACGGTGAACCAGCCCTCGAAGGGCAGGATTTCGCCGGGCTCCATAGTCAGGATGGTGCCACCCTTGACCAGCAGCAGCGATTCGGCCTGGCAAACGAGCGGCAGCCCCAGCAGCCCGGCGGTGGTCCACAGTACGGACAGAAAAACACGTCGTCTCATGCCCGCATGAGAGCATTTGGCGGGCCGAAATCTATCGGTCCAGCAATTCCTTGAAGGCTTCCAGGGAGGGAACCCGCCCGAATGCGAACACCGTGATGTGCCCGTAGTCTTCTCCGCGCTCCAAAACAGGGGAAGCACCCATGCCGTCGAAGTTTTGATTCGGAGAGTCTGGAAACTTCTGGGTTTCGAGAACGAGCCCGCCGTATTTCTCGTAAGCCACCCCGCCCTTGCCGATATGACGGCCCCGCAAGCCGTGCCCGCCGTACATCTGCAGCCCCGGTTCGGTCGTCGCCAGCGCCATCGCAATTTGAGTCAGGGGCGAGTAATAAATCCCGGCGTCGTTCAGCTTATCTTGCGACAAGACGAAATTGTGATCGATGCCGCCTGCAATTTCGAATTGGGGGTGCACCTGCTCGAGCGCATCGCCCAGGCGGGTCGTGCTGCGAAAGTCAAAAGGCGTGCCCTCGACAGATGCGACGCCGGTGGGGATCAAGCCCTCGTCGACAGGCAGAAAATTTTCCGCCGGCAGCTGAATACGGTGATTGAGGATCGGCTGACCGCTGTCCGCGCCATTCAAGTTAAAGTAGTTGTGGTGGGTCAGATTAACGGTGGTTGTCCGGTCGCACGTCGCTCCATAGAAAACCCAGAGATTGCTCACATCGTCCGTGGTATTCGTCTGAAGCACCATCTCGATGGTCGCGGTGAGGTTGCCCGGATACCCTTCTTCCCCATCGGCACTGAAGGTCGAGAGCGTGAGGTAATCGATACCTTCCTGGTTGGTCAGAACCTGCGACGCCCAGACCTTTTTGTGGAAGCCTTGCCGACCGCCGTGCAGGTGGTTTTCGCCATTGTTGCGGGTCAATTGGAAGCGCTCGCCATCGAGTTCAAAACTGCCCCCGGCAATACGGTTGGCGTAGCGCCCGATAACGCAGCCAAAATATGGATGCCCATCGAGATAATCTTCCAGATTGTCGTGACCCAGAACAACGTCGACCCCGTCGCCCGAAGCATCAGGGACCAAAATCTCCGTGATGATGCAGCCGTAGTTCGTCACCTTGACGGTAAAGCCGTTGTTGGCCTGGAGCGTGTACAGGTACACCGGCTGGCCGTCGACTTCACCCCAGTCCTCACGCGTGATTCCCGACGCGGCACACAGCGTGCAGGTTCCCATCAGCAGGACGAACAGCAGCCATCGGAGTTGCATCTGCCGAGCCTGTCCGCCGCCGCAGGGCTTGGCCAGCCGACATTTCGCGCGGTTCGATGAGGACACAAGTGCGTTTGAAACGCGGCGAAGCGTTTAAAACGCTAAAACGCCGAAGTGAACTTGCAGGGCGGGCTCGAGTGGCCTTGTATCGATTCTATCAAACGTTTACTTCAAATTTTGGGTGCCCTGTTGATCGTCGGCTTGATTGCCGGCGCAATTGTGGGCGTGAAGGCGTGGCAGTTCAGCTCGCTGGAGGCCGCTGCAGAGTCGATGCAGCCCCCGCCCACGAGCATTACGGAGGCAGTTGTCACGCGCGATGCCTGGGTGCAGCGCATCCGCGTGGTCGGCACGCTTGAGGCGGTCAATGGCGTTACGGTGGAAGCCGAACGCGATGGCAAAATCACCGAGTTGGTCTTCAAGCCAGGCCAGTCGGTGGAGGCGGGCGACCTACTGCTGCGCCAGGATGCCAAGGCCCAGATCGCACGGCTGCGCTCGCTGGAAGCCACCGCGGAATTGGCCCGCATTGAATTTGAGCGTTCGGAAAAGCTGCTGCGCGATGACACCATCGCCCAGTCGGAATTTGACCAGGCCAAGGCCGAGTACGATGTGGCGGTGGCCGAGGTCGAGAATCAGCGCGAAGAGGTGGCCAAGCTGGAGATACGCGCCCCATTTGCGGGCCGGTTGGGCGTGCGTCTGGTCGATGTGGGTCAGATTCTTGAACAGGGCGCCGAGGTGGTTTCGTTGCAGTCCCTGGACCCCATTTTTGTGAACTTCTCGGTTCCTCAGCATCGGCTCGCGCTTTTGAGCGAAGGGATGCAGGTGAGCGTTTCCAACAGCGCTCTGGGCCGCGAACACGACACGGTCGGCGAGATCACCGCGATCAATCCGCAGGTAAATGCGGTGACACGCAACGTGCTGGTGCAAGCCACGCTGCAGAACCCTAAAGAAATCTTGCGCCCTGGCATGTTTGTTAACGTGGCCGTGACCTTGCCAGAGGCCCGACAGGTCTTGCGGATACCGCAGACCGCGGTCCTTTCCGCCACCTATGGCGATACCGTTTTTATCGTGCAAGAATCCGAAGGACGAAAGACCGTGCGCCAGGAAATTGTGCGCCTGGGCGAGCAGCGCGGCGACTTTGTGGAAGTGCTTTCCGGGCTTGAGGAAGGCACCACGATTGTTTCCACCGGCGTCTTTCGCCTACAGAACAACGCGCCCGTGGCGGTCAACAAGTCGGTTGAGCCTGAGTTTGGGATCGACCCCGAGGTGGACAACAGCTGAAGCGTGTCAGCTAGCCCGCCCCTTGCCTGACGATTTTACGGCACCGCCTACGTTAATTTGCAGCGATGAAACTGACCGACCTCTTCATCCGCCGACCGGTGCTGGCGCTGGTGGTCAACATCGTTATCGTATTGGCCGGTTTACAAGCCACCACGTCGCTGACGGTCCGGCAGTACCCGCGCAATGACAATTCATCGGTGACCATCACCACGGCGTATGTGGGGGCCAGTGCGGAACTGGTGCGCGGCTTCGTCACCACACCCATCGAGCGCGCCATCGCCGCCGCCGAAGGCATCGATTATATTGAGTCGCGCAGCCTGAAGGGTGTCTCTGAAATTACCGCGCGCCTCGAGCTCAATTACGACCCGATTGAAGCGCTGGCGGATATTTCCTCCAAGGTCGATCAGGTGCGCAACGATCTGCCCCCGGAGGCGGAGGTACCGGTCATCGATGTCGTGTCGGCAGACAGCGAACGCGCCACGGCATACCTCAGTTTCGTGTCCGACCGCCTGGGGCAAAACGAGATCACCGACTATCTGGTGCGGCTGGTGCAGCCTCGGCTGTCTTCCATCGAGGGTGTGCAACAGGCGCAGATTCTCGGCGCGCGCACCTTCGCGATGCGAATCTGGCTCGACCCGGAAAAAATGGCCTCGCTCAACATCAGCCCTTCGGAGGTCAACCAGGCACTGGCCGACAATAACTTTCTCGCCGCGGTTGGGCAGACCAAAGGGAGCCTGGTCTCGGTTGACCTGAGCGCGAATACCGACCTGAAGACGCCCGAGGAATTCCGGCAACTGGTCGTCCGCTCCACCGACGACACCTTAATCCGTCTAGGTGAGATTGCCGATGTGCAGCTGGGGGCCGAAGACTACGGCACGGAGGTGAGTTCGCTGGGCGAAACCGCGGTGTTCATGGGGATTTTCCCGCAGCCGACCGCCAACGCCATCGACGTGCTCAAGCTCGTGCGCGAGGAGTTGGACCGGATCAACAAGGAGCTGCCGGAAGGGCTGCAGTCGCGGGTCAACTACGACGCCACCGAATACATCAACGGTGCGCTGCGCGAGGTCGTCATCACGCTGATCGAGACGCTCGCGATCGTTATCGTGGTCATCTTCCTGTTCATGGGCTCGGTGCGGACCGTCCTGATCCCGATTACCGCGATTCCGCTTTCCTTGATCGGTGGGGTTTTCCTCATGCAGACGTTTGGGTTCTCGCTCAACCTGCTTACGATTCTGGCCATCGTTCTGGCGGTGGGCCTGGTAGTGGACGACGCGATCATCATCGTTGAAAACATCGCCCGGCGCATATCCGAGGGGCTCTCCCCCATGGAAGCGGCGTTGAAAGGCACGCGTGAACTGATTGGGCCGGTCATTGCCACCACCATTACGCTGGTGGCCGTGTACGCGCCCATCGGTCTGCAGGGCGGCTTGACCGGTTCCTACTTCCGCGAGTTTGCCTTTACCCTGGCGGGGGCGGTGGTGGTCTCCAGCGTGGTGGCCTTAACGTTGTCGCCGATGATGAGTTCGAAGGTGCTGAAGCCCGGCTTGGGCGAGAGTGGTTTCGCGGGCTTCATCGCGCGCGTTTTCGAAAAGCTGCGCTCGGTATACACCGGGATACTGCGCTTCAGTCTGGACCATCGCTTGGGCGTTTACGTGGTCTGGATCGCGCTCGGGCTGCTGACCATACCCATGTTCCTGGTGTCCAAGCGCGAACTCGCCCCGGAAGAGGACCAGGGGGTCATCTTTGGCATCCTGGAGGCTTCAGCGGAAAACTCCGTCGATCAGACCTCCATCTACGCCGAAGCCATCAACGACGTCTTCACCAGCTTCGACGAAACGGAGTTTACCTTTCAGATCACCAGCGCCACGGACGGCTTCGGCGGGATGGTGCTTAAGCCCTGGGCCGACCGCGAGCGCAACGTCTTCGAGATTTTTCCGGAGGCCACCGCGAGCATGGGGGCGATTCCCGGGGTGAACTTTTTCCTGCTCAAGCCGCCCACCTTACCTGGAGGCGGCAATTTTCCGGTGGAGTTCGTCATCGCCTCGACGGTTGAGCATGAGCAACTGCTGGAGGTCGCCCAACAGCTGCAGCTCAAAGCGATTGAAAGCGGGCTGTTCGCCTTTCCGCCTCCGCTGGATCTGAAAATCGACAAGTCCGAATACGAGGTGGTGATCGACCGCGAACTGGCGGGTGTTCTCGACTTGGATATGTCGCAAATCGGTCGCGACCTCAGCGTGTTTTACTCGGACGACTTTGTGAACCGCTTCAATATTGAGGGGCGCAGCTACAAGGTAATCCCACAGATCAAGCGCAGTGAACGTCTCAATCCGGAGCAACTTGGGGATGTTTACGTGACCGGACCCGGCGGGGAGTTGGTCCCGCTCTCCACCTTTGCCACCCTAGAGAAAAAGGTCGTCCCGCGTACCCTCAACCGCTTTCAGCAGCTGAACTCCGTCAAGATCAGTGGGGTGCCCACCCGCCCGCTCGACGACGCGCTGAGCTTCCTGGAAGAAGAAGCTGCGAAGATTCTGCCCGACGGCTACCAGGTCGGCTACACCGGCGAGTCACGGCAGCTGCGCGTGGAGGGTTCGAACTTCCTGCCAACCTTCATGCTGGCCCTCACGCTGATTTTTCTGGTGCTCGCGGCGCAGTTCAACAGCTTCCGCGACCCACTGATTATCTTGTTGGGATCCGTGCCGCTGGCACTCTTTGGGGCGCTCATTTTCATCTTCCTGAAAAATCCCAACCCGATGGTGCCGTTCTTCACCGACGGCTGGACGACCACGCTCAACATTTATTCGCAGGTGGGGATGGTCACGCTCGTCGGGTTGATCGCCAAAAACGGCATCCTGGTTGTGGAGTTTGCGAATTCGCAGCAACTGGCCGGGCTCTCCAAGCGCAAGGCCGTGGAGAAGGCGGCGCTGATTCGCCTGCGCCCAATTTTGATGACCAGTGTGGCCACTATTGCCGGGCACTTCCCGCTGGTCTTGGTCACTGGCGCCGGTGCCGAGGCCCGCAACTCCATCGGGCTGGTGCTCGTGGGCGGGATGGCCATCGGCACCATCTTCACGCTCATCATCGTGCCCGCTGTCTACATGCTTTTCGCCCAGGAACCCAATCCGGAGGAGATTGAAGCCGAGGCGGCTTCCCAGGATGCCGCGGTTTCTGAGCCTTCCCGAAAACCCCCTGAAGCATCGCCCACCCCTGTGGGAGAACCCGCATGAGGCAACTGCTGCTGACACTTGTGCTGGCCTCAGCGCTGTCATCCCACGCGCAGCCGGCAACATTTGACCCATTTGACTACAGCCGCGATGGAGCGCTGGCTTTCGACCTGAACGACGCGCTGCGCTACGCGCTGCAGCACAACTTCGCGATTGCGCGGGCCCGCGAACAGATCGAGGCCCAGCACGGCATCTTTATCCAGGCGCGCGCGGAGGCACTGCCAGAGGTGCTCGTGCTCGGTTCGTACGGACGCGTTTCTGAGAACCGTCTCAACGAGTTCGGTCCCGGCAATCTCGCCAGTTCACAGAGCTGGATCATCGATGTGGAGGTTCGGCAGACGCTGTACTCGGGAGGGCGCATTACCGCCAACCTGCGCGCCGAAAAACGCCTGCGTGAAGCCGCGCTGCTGGAATGGCGTAGCGTGGTGCACGATGAGCTGCTGCGGGTGCGCGAAAGCTTTTACGAGGTCCAACTGGCCCAGGCGCGTATCGGCGTGGAGGAGGAAGCGCTTGAGCTCTTGGAGGAGCAGCTCAACGACGTGCAAAAGCGCTTCGACGTGGGCAGCGCGCCGCGCTTTGACCTGCTGCGCGCGCGGGTGGCCGTGGCCAACCAGCGCCCCGAATTGATCCGGGTTCGTAACGATTTGCGCGTGGCCCTTGTGGAACTGCGTGAGGCGCTCGGCCTGCGCACCCAGGCCAACGGGCTGGAACGCCTTGACCAGCCGCTGTCCGTGGTGGGAGAGATGGCGTATCAGCCACGTGAATACGCGCTACAAGAGGTGCTCTCGACCGCCCGCACCCACCGCGTCGAGCTTGACTTTCTGGCCGCGGTCGAAGCCTCGCGCACCGAAGCGCTCAAATCGCAGGAGGCCACCTACCTGCCCGATCTCGATGTGTTTGCCGGCTACGGAGTCGAACAGTCCAGCTTTGGCACCTCGCTGACGGACACCCTGCGGGGCTGGCGTGTGGGGGCAAACCTGACCTGGTCGCTCTGGGCGGGCTGGGCCCGCGAGGGGCGCATCCTCGAGGCCCGTTCGTCGCTGAACCAGGCACGCCTAGACACCGACGAGGAACGCCTGACCATCGAGGTGGAAGTGCGCCGCGCCTTTTCGGACTGGCAACAGGCAGAAGAGTTGGTCATCGCCTCACGCCAGGTGGTGGAGGAGGCCGCCGAGGCCCTGCGCCTGGCCGAAGCGCGCTTTGCCGCTGGCAGCGCGACCCAGCTCGATCTGCTGGAAGCGCGGGTCGACCTGACCGAAGCCCGTACCAACGAAGTGGAGGCCCTCTTCAGCCACAATGTGGCGCTGGCGCAACTGCTGCGAGCGATGGGCATAGCCGACCCGTTTGTGACCCGCCCCGAAGTCTCTTTCGATCTGCCTCCCGAGCGCGCAAACGAGTCACGCGCGGAGGCGGCACCCTGATTTCCAGGTCGCACGTACGAAGTTCGCTCAAAGCGGGCTTTGCGTTTGCGCGCAAGTATGCCTAGCACACGCGAATGCAACAGGACTTGCGCACACTTTCGCCCGGCGCGGCGTACCGGTTGATGGCGGGCTTGATCGTGCCGCGGCCTATCGCCTGGGTCACAACCCAAAGCGCCGAAGGCCTCCTCAATGCCGCCCCCTACAGCTTCTTCAATTGCATGGGGGCGAATCCGCCCACGGTGGTCTTCGCCCCGGGCAACCGCACGCCCGACCAGGCTAAGGATACCGCCGCGAACATTGCCGCGACCGGCGAATTTGTGGTCAACCTCGTCAGCGAGGCGCAGGCCAAAGCCATGAACGTGACGGCCGGGGACTTTCCGCCAGAGGTCAGCGAACTTGAGGTGGCCGGTCTGCACACCGAGCCCTCCGAAGTCGTCAAGCCACCGCGCATCCAGGGCGCCCTCGCCTCGCTTGAATGCACCGAGCACCAGACGGTGCTGGTGGGTGGCAACCGCATCGTTATCGGCGTGGCGGTCTTCGCTCATCTGCAGGAGGGTGTCCTCGACCCGGAGACCTTTCTGGTGGATGTCGAAAAATACCCAGTCGTTGGCCGTATGCAGAGCCCCGACTACTACACGCGCACTCGCGAGCGTTTCCAAATGCCTCGTATGCCCGGCGACGCCGAAACCTCCCGCAAGTGGATGGACACAACCGAACTGTTTTAGTATCAAACAACGCTGCTGTATGAGTATTCTAGGCTTGCACCACATGACCGCCATCGCTGCGGACGCGCAACAAAACCTCGACTTTTACCGCGACGTCCTCGGTCTGCGTTTCATCAAGAAAACCGTCAATTTCGACGACCCAAGCGTCTATCACTTTTACTTTGCCGATGGCGCAGCCTCACCCGGAAGCGTACTGACTTTTTTCCCCTGGGCCGGCATCGTCCGTGGCGAAGTTGGCGCGGGCCAGATCAGCGCCATCGCTTTTGAGGCTCCAGCGGGTTCGCTTGAATTCTGGCAGGCCCACCTGACAAAGCGCGGCGTATCCGTGACCCCAATACAGAACCGCTTCGGCTCCGACGGACTCGCCTTTAAGGACCCTGAGGGACTGCCCCTGGAAATCCTTGGCTACACGAACCCCACCGACACGCCTATCAACGCCACCGCCGAAGTTTCGGAAGCCAACGCACTGCGCGGGCTCGCCACACCCACCTTGCTGACCCGTGAAGCCCAGCCGACCATCGATTTTTTGGCGGATACCATGGGCGCCATACGCATCTCCGAGGAAGGCAACCGCACGCGCCTTTCACTGGGAGTCGAGGGTGCACGCGGTTCGCTGGATGTGCTTCAAGACCCGAAAGCGCCTAGCGGTCGCCAGGGCTTTGGAACGGTCCACCACATCGCGGTCGCCATCGCTGACGACGCCACCCAGGAAGCGGTCCAGCAAAAGATTGCCGCGGCTGGTCATTGGGTCACTCCGATGCGCGACCGCCAGTACTTTCACTCGATTTACTTTCCGGAACCCGCCGGGGTTCTCTGCGAAATCGCTACGCTGGGGCCGGGTTTTACGGTGGACGAAGCGCCGGACAAACTCGGCACTGGGCTGATGCTGCCTGAGTTTCTGGAGCCTCGGCGCGCCGAGATCGAAGCGGCGCTGGTACCCGTCAAATAGCCTCAGGCACGGGCACCCGGCTCCCTCCAGAAGATGCGCTCAAAGTTCCGGGCCTTTCTTGAGCTGCTGCGCCTGCCCAATGCGCCGACGGTCTGGAGCAACGTGTTGGCGGCGTGGTTGCTGGGCGGTGGTGTGGTCGCCGACTGGACGCTGCTGCAACTCTGTACGGGGGCCACGCTGCTGTATTTCGGCGGCACGATACTCAACGACGCCTTCGACGCCGAATGGGACCGACGCCACCGCCCCGAACGCGCCATCCCCAGCGGTCGTCTCGGCGCGCGGACGGTGTGGGTGCTGGGCTACACAAGCCTGACAATCGGCGCGGTGGTGCTGCTGTTCGGCAGGGCGAACCCGTTTTTTCTCGGTGTGCTGCTGACAACCATCGTGGCCTACGACGCGGGGCACAAGCAGTACGCCGTCACTGGCATCCTGCTCATGGGCAGTGCGCGGGCATTTCTTTACCTGAGCGTCAGCTCCGCGGCGGTCGGGCCTGCGCAGACGGTGCCGCTGCAGGCTGTTGTCTGGGCGCTGAATCTCGGATGCTACATCGCCGCCTTGTCGCTGCTTGCGCGCGGCGAAGCCAAATCCGAGCCGCGCCCCTGGTATACACGACCGCTGCTGCTGGGGTCCGCTGCGGCGACCGGCATCTCCCTCGTGCTTGTTTCCCTACCTATCACGCCAGGGTTTGGCTATTTTCCAGGCATGCACATGTGTGTCATCTTCGTGGGATGGACAGGCTACTGCGTGTGGCTCACGCGCAAAAACAGCCGGACGAGCGTAGGTGCGATTGTATCACGCCTTCTGGCCGGCATCATCCTCTTTGACGCCATACCCATCTTCCTGTTGCTGGACCGTCCCGAGGAGCGCTTCTGGACATTCGCGGTGCCCACGCTTTTCCTTCTGGCGTTTCTACTTCAGCGCAAGTTTGCCGCGACCTGAGGTTGCACCCTTCACTTTTTCCACACGCATGAACGCACGCCGCCGCACCGCCATCCTCAACGTCGTTGGGCTGACGCAGCGGTTAATGGAACACACGCCGTACATACGCGACTTTGCGCGCAAACGCGGTGCCCGCGCGATTGAGCCGGTACTTCCGGCGGTCACTTGCACCGCGCAATCGACTTACTTGACCGGCGAATTGCCGCGTGTGCACGGCGTTGTGGCCAACGGCTGGTACGATCGTGCCTACGCCGAACACCGCTTCTGGAAGCAAAGTAACCGCCTGGTCGAAGCACCCAAGCTCTGGGAAAAACTGCGTCAGCGGCGTCCGGACTTTTCCTGCGCGCAGCTCTTCTGGTGGTACAACATGTATGCGTCGGTCAACTACAGCATCACCCCGCGTCCGCTCTACCTCTCCGATGGCAAGAAAGTTTTCGACATTCACACGCAGCCGATGCACCTGCGTGATAATATCAAGGACGACCTCGGCAATTTTCCGTTTCGGTATTTTTGGGGCCCGGCTTCAGGACTGCCCTCCTCGGAGTGGATCGCGGCCAGCGCCCGCTGGATCGAACAGAAGCGCAGCCCGGATCTGTCGCTGATTTATCTGCCCCACCTCGACTACAACCTGCAACGCCTCGGGCCGGAACACCCGGCCATACGCCAGGATCTCAAAGCGATCGACGGCCTCGTTAACGAGCTCGTCGCCGCCCTGGAAACGCGCGGAGTGGTCGTCGCCATTCTCTCTGAGTACGGCATCACGCCGGTCTCCAAACCGGTGCATTTGAACCGACGGTTTCGCCAGCAAAACTGGCTTTCCATCAAGGAGGAGCTTGGCACGGAAACCCTCGACCTAGGTGGCTGCGAGGCCTTTGCCCTGGCCGACCACCAGATCGCCCACGTCTATCTGCAGCACGGCCAGAGCGTCGCCGAGGTCAAGGCCCTGGTGGAGGGCTTGGACGGGGTCGAGCGGGTCCTCGACGACGAGGGCAAGCGGGCCATCGGGCTCGACCATCCGCGATCGGGCGAGCTGGTCGCGATCGCTGCCCGCGACCGCAGGTTCAGCTACTACTACTGGCAGGACGACGACCGCGCCCCGGACTTTGCCCGCACCGTCGACATCCATCGCAAGCCCGGCTTCGACCCGGTCGAGCTGTTCGTCGACCCGGCGATCCGCTTCCCGCCGCTGGCGATCGGCTGGCGGCTCGCCAAGCGCCGGCTGGGCTTCCGGACGCTGCTCGACGTGATCTCGCTTCGCGACACCCAGCTGGTCAAGGGCGCGCACGGGCGCCTGCCCGACGACCCCGGGGAGGGACCGGTGGTGATCTCGAGCGAGCCGGAGCTGATGCCGGCCGGGCCGGTCGCGGCGGCTGCCTTCAAGGACCTGGTGCTCGATCACGTCTTCGGGCGCTGAGCGCGGGCGGTCACTCGACGATCAGGTCGTCAAGGCTGCGCCTCGCTTCCCGCGGCTCGATCTTGGGCTCGCGCCCCCCGCGCAGGATGGAATTGCCCTCGTAGACCGTCCGCTGGTCGATCGCCGGCGGCTCCAGCCAGTCGTCCGCGCGCATCTGACCGCTCTGGCCATACGCGGCGAGCGCGTTCTGGTAGCAGATCAGGCGCACGTCCTCCGCCGGAATGCCACGCTCGAGGGCCAGCCGCGCGGTCTTGGCGACCCCGAGCGGCTCCGAGATCCCCCAGTCGCAGGCCGAATCGACGATGATCCGGCCGGCCCCGTACCGACGCACGATCTCGACCATCCGCGCAGTGCCCATCTTGGTGCTGGGATAGATCGAGAACGCCGCCCAATACCCGCGATCCAATACCTCCTGCACGGTCTCCTCGTTGTTGTGGTCGATC